>DASW01000008.1 GCA_002503985.1 Thermoplasmata archaeon UBA61 | reverse complement strand
CGTATCATGTCCAATCGAGCGCGAGGAGCGCACAGGCAAAGGGCCTCGCCCCGAGGTCGGTCGGGATTACTTTGTCACCTTCCGACTGTACGGATCGCGACGGGCCCCAGAATCGAACGTGTCGCTGACCGACTGCTGGAGTTTCTTGTAGCTCTCACAGGTCGGAAGGTTCTGGGCGGAAGATTGGGGACAGCCGCATACGGTGCATCGGCCAACGGGTTCGATACTTCCGTCGACAGTCTTCGCAAGGAACGAGTGACCGACTGTGGGCGGGGTGATCGCGGTCATCGTTGCGTCCTCCCATCGAGGGTCGTCACGAGAACCGAGCCTAGTAAGGCATCCACCGCGAGAGCCAGCGATTCGAACCGCCCGAACTGGGTCGCTCGATCCTTCGGCATCACTGTTCTTCCTGCATCATAGTGACAACTCTGTGATGAGCTAGGCGAGCCGCCCGTAAAACAAACGTGACGGACGGGAATGCGGTCCCCGGCCTCCGACGGACCGGGCGGGTTGTGGGCCGGTTTCATGTCAGTGAGGCGGTTTGTCCGAAAGGAAGCGGGAGCGGATAGGCCCAGCTCGCGCGCTCCTCGCGGTCGGGTCAGCTGGTTTTCGTCTTGCCGTGGCGCTTCGGTTTGACTGATGGAGGCTCGTAATCGTCCCGACGGGCAGCGAGTTCGTACAACGCTTCGCTCGCACGCTTGAGCGCGCCCCCATCGCGATCGCACTTCGGGTGTGACGGGGCCGGGTCAATGACGTAACCTCCACCGCAAATCGGGCATTCGTAGTAGGGCATAGACTTCCCGACACCGGAGAGACTCCTCGGCTTAAGCAACACCCGTCCGTCGTCGCTTTCAGGCGAGTAGGGGAATCGCTGCGGTTCGTTACTCGCTCACGCGCGCGCTGATTGCGGTCATGTCATCGGTCGCGCGCGTCCTTCATGAAGCCTGCGCGCCTGTGACGGTCCGCGACGATAATCACGCTACTCCGATAGGAGTTCACCAGCCGCCCACGCTTCGGGGTCGGTCATGTGCACGCCTTGCCGGGTCCGGGCTTGTTCGAGGAATCTCCTCACTTCGTCCGGGTGGTCCCTCCGAACATGGTCTCTTGCCGCTTCGTGGTCCGGAAAGGCGCTCCCCGGACAGAAGGGACAAGGCGTCGTCACGTCCTAGGTAGTCCTGGCCGGCAGATGGCGTCCTCGGATGGGATTGTCGCTGGCTCATGGAGGCATTTCCGAGGGACTCGCGCGCTCCTCGCGGTCGTTCCCCGTCCCGCGCGCTCATAGCGGTCATGTCATCGGTCGCGCGCTCTTCGCTGTCAAAACTAGGTCTTAAGGGACGAGGGCCATCAATGAGTTCGAGATACAATGCCCTTTCGCAATCCCGAGAAGCGGCGCGAGTATTACCGGCGGTACCGAGAGGCTACCCGCGAGAGGCAACGCGAATACCAGCGGCGATACCGACAGGCTAACATAGAAACGCTCCGAAAGAAGAAACGCGAATATCAGCGCAAATGGGCCAAGGACCATCCCGACTATTTCCATCGACGCTACGAAGAGAAAAAGAAGACCCGAAACGGGTAGGTCTTCGGACCGGAGGCGTCGCCGATGCGACTTCCCTGCCGTCCTGCGCGCCAATTGCGGTCCCGTCATCGGTCGCGCGCGTCCTTCATCAGGGCCACGGCCGAGCTGGGTGATTGCACACCCCCCACGCCTTTGGCGCACTTGTGATAACTCGGTGCGAGATGCCAATCGCTGATGGACGATCTCGCGGCTGTGGGCGAGTACTTTGGCCGAAAGGGCGCCCTCTGGACTTCGAGTGAAGGATCGGTTGCCGCGCACCTCCGCCGTTTCGGGAGAAACAGGCTCGTTGCCGAGTTTCGTTCTGACCCGGATTTCGATGCGGTCTCTCGCTATCTCCATCGAATGAGTGACGTTCAGTACGTCCACGACACGGGGTATTCCGACTTCACAGCGAAGGTGCAGGAGTCGATTCTTGGTCCGTCCGGCGTCGGTAGGGGAGCTCAGCGCCAAGTCAGCCTGATCGTTCGGGCCGCATTGCTGGCCAGCGGAGTCTCACTGTTCGGTGAACGCCTCGTGAGGATCGCGGGGAATCTTCCCCGATAGCGGACGCTCGACCGGCGCTCGGGGTAGGTTCGCGTCGAAGTCGCGGGCCTCTCGACCCTCGCGCTCCTCGCGGTCGGTCAACGAACGCGCGCGCCGTGCGGGCAGGTTGCGGGGACGCCGTGAGCCCGAGAACGCCTGTGTGAAAATTTCGGCGGGTCTGAGAATCTCGCCCGGCCTGGGGGGTCGTAGCCACTGACGGGAGGTCCGACTCGCAAGACCCCCTGTCGTCAGATTTAAGTATCGTCGGGGTGGCATAATCCTGCGGAGCCGAATTCTTGGGAGCTGCAATCGATCTTCCAAACGAGCTGACTCAGTTCTTGGATCGCCCGGCCCCTCAAACCCTCGTCATTCGCGGGGCCCCGGGGACTGGGAAGTCGCTGCTGGCCCTCGCCCTTATCGAAGCGTTTCCCGGGCGGCGGATCTATGTATCGAGCCGGGTTCCCCGATCCCGCCTCACGTTCGACATCCCAAGTTTCGGTCGGCTCTCGGACATCGGCCAGCTCTCCGTCGTGGACATGACGGCGGGCGGGTCGGGCCTCCGCACTACCCTTCGGTCCCTCGAGTCCGTCCGAGGGCTGGTCGAGCCGGAAGCCCCGAGCGACAATCTGCGCTCCCTGCTACTGCCTCCCGAAGTGCTGGAGGGTTGGAGCCAAGCCTCGCCCTCCGTGCCGACACTGATCGTGTTGGACTCGTGGGATGCGATCGTCGAACGACACGTTGACATCACAAAAGACGTTCACGATGCTCTTCCCTCTCGAGAGGAGCTCGAACGGGTGGCCCTCGCCCAGATGGCCCAGGCCCCCGTCTTCCTGGTAATGGTCATAGAGCACGCGGACGCCGGCCAGCTCGAGTACCTGGCCGATGGCGTGGTCGCGGTGATTCGGGAAATCCATGAGGACCGGATGGAGCGTTGGCTCCACATCGAAAAGCTCCGGGGGACACGGATCGCCCATTCGTCCTATCCGTTCTCGCTGGAAGGAGGCCGATTCCAATGCATCGTGCCTCTGGGGATGGGTCCGCGACCCGCAACTCCCCCCATCGACCGCCAACCCTCTCCGTCACCGGGTCAGATATGGCCGGGTTCGTCGGACTACGCCACGTTCTTCGGACGGCTTCCCGTCGGCAAGCTGACCCTGATCGAACTCGATCCCGAGGTTCCGAACTCGGCCGTGGCGATGATGGTCGCCCCGCTACTGAACCAGGTGGTCGCGGGGGGTGGTCGAGTCCTTCACATCCCGCCGCCTGGGATGCAGCCGACCGAGATTTGGAAGCTGTATCTGGGCCAGACATCGAAGGAAGACTTCCTCCGTCAGGTGCGACTCCTCTGCCCACTTCCGGGGATTGAGACGGAAGATCTCTCTCCGGCGATCCTACCGCTTCCTTCCTCGAACGAAGGGGGCTATTCTCCTAGGGTCCCGGAGGCGGCGCGGTTCCTGAGCGAGAACTCCGACCCGGGAAAACCGAACTTGGCGGTCCTGTCGATCGCCGGTTTGGAGGCCATCAACGGACTCGTGCCGAACGCGTACACGCCGACCACCCTTCCTGGATTGTCTCTCACGTACATTCACCAGTCTCCCCTGCACGGCGTCTTCATCGGATACGCGGAAGCGCCTCTCACTCGGGCCGTCCGCCCGATGGTGGATGTTCACATTCGACTCAGTGCCCGAAACGGTCGGGTGTTCGTTCATGGAATCCTTCCCCGGACCCCTTCCCTGGTGCTATCGGACGGGGACGAGAAGACGCACTACCATCTACTGCTCGTCGTGTAGCCACTCGTCACCCTCGGGCGCCGGATGAATGTTTGATCCCGGATTTGTGAATGGGCTGGCGGTAACTTGATGCCGAAATCCCCCTTACTCCGCGCGCTCCTCGCGGTCCGTCATCGGCCGCGCGCGTCCCACATCAAGCCGGCAGGGGCTCGCTCGAATCGCAGCTTATCTTCCGGGCGCGTTTAAATCGGGCACCGCCTTTCGGAGTTCAGGATTCGACTGATGACTCCGCGCTATCGCGTTCTCTCTCTCGACCTCCATGATACGATCGCGTGGGACACGGAGGCTATAGTGGATGCTCAGTACGCGGTTCGGCTGAATCGCCTGGCCGAAAGACTCCGGATGTCAAGTGGCGATCCCGTCCTATTGGAAGAACTCCGACGAGCCCGGGCGGCGCTTCACGAAGAGTGGAAAAGGGATGGCATGTCCCCAGAGACAATCCCATTGGTCATTCAGGTGGACCTGATTCGGCAGCGTCTGGGAGCTCAGTACGCCGGTGACCCCGAATCCGCCGTTCTGGGGTACGCGGAGGGAGGGCTGAAAGAGCACCCCGCCCAAATCAATCCGGAGGCTCAGGCGCTAATCCGGTCACTCAACGATCGGCGGTTTCCGGTCATCGTTACGACGAACACATCGAGGTCTGGATCAGCGTGGAAACTATCCCTGGAAGAAGCCGGTGGATTCCGGGTGACTGACGTGATCGCATCCACCGACGTTGGGGCGTGCAAACCCGACCCACGCGTCTTCTCGGAGGTGGTGCGAAGCACAGGGGTTCCAGCCGCGGCGATTCTCCACGTGGGGGATAGTTGGGTCATGGATGTCGAGGGTGCCCGGCGCTTCGGGATGGGCGCCGCACTCTACCGTGGCTTGTCGCAACACTACTGGGAAGCGGACGAAGCCCGCGAGGGCCCTAAGCTGAAGGACTCCTCGGTGCCGTGCCTCGACCACCTCTCCGAGGTCGTCGGACTTCTGGGTCTCACATAGACGATTCCGGGGTGTTCCCGTCCCCGCGCACGCTCATCGCGGTCCGTCATCGACCGCGCGGGTCGCAGATAAAGCCCGCGAATGCGCGAGATGCGCTCGCGGCGAATCACCGGAACACGTATCGTGATGCGTCGCTCTTCGATCTGCGCAAAAGATCCATGGCCCTCTCGGAAGAAGCTCAGCGATTGGTCGTGATTCTTGCGGTCGCAGTGAGCCTTACCGCGGTTGTCGTTTCTGTGGCTCTGGTACCGTCGGCTGAGACCACGGCCTGTCCTGTGCTTGAATGCGGGCCATGGTTCGCAGTGGGGAATCCTGTGGGCCCGGACCTCTGCAGCGGGCCGAGCGTGCTGGCCGTAGGCTGCATCTCGCCGAACGACTACATCTACACAATTTCGATCGAAGCCTCGTCTGTCCAATTTGGACAAGTGCTCTTCAATGTCACCAACTCGAGTGGGTTCACAATCTCCGTCCATCCCTCCGGAGGGTTCACAATCGTGAATGCCTCCGGTCGCGCGTTCGCCGCCTTCGACCTGGAAGCGGGAGGTCCGCTCAAAGTTCCGACGGAATCGGGCTGGACCTACTTCACCACGGCGACCGGGATTTCCGCCCATTCGCTTCTTGGCTCTGAGTACTCCATTGTGGTCGACATGGGTACCCTCGACCCAGTCGGCCAAGGAGACAACTTCGTGGCGACGGCAACTGTGTCCGGGGTCGGCGTCATTGCGTCCTTGGCTCTGCCGTAAGTGACGGCGCCAATCCCCTCCGCGCGCTGGTCGCGGTCCCGTCTCGGGACGAACCCCGCGAATGAATTCGTCCGCTCGCGGAGTCTGGTACGCCTCCCCGACTCGGCCCCGCGCGCCCTCGGGAAGCCGGCGCGGTTGCATCAGTCACGACAGCGGTGTAATCGCGTCGCCGGTGTAATAGCCCACTCCATTCGCGATGAACTCGAAACCCACTGGCGAGATCGGCCGTATCTGACCGGTGTCCACCAGTATGGATTCCCACCTTGCCGTGGAATTGGAATCCGAGATTCCCGGGCTATAGGTGGTCCAATCCTGGGTCATGGCGAGCCCGCGACCGGCCCCGATGACCGAGAAAGTCAACGGGACATCCGTGGCATTCACCACGGCGAACTCCCCTACTCCCGAGTTGGTTAAGACCGTCCCAGTGGAGTTGGCGATCTCGAAGCGGACCGAACCGAACGGGACGCCCCAGCCAGTAAGGGTCAGTTCGTATGTGAAGTCACCAGCAGTCACGCACGCCTTTGATAGAACGAGCGAGACCGTACAGTTGACGTCAAGCGGATTGCCTGCCCCAAAGGCGCTTCCAACAGGGAGGTAAACAGGGCCCGTGGTCGTCGTTCCAGGCGGGAAGAAGAAGCCGTTCAAGAAGAGTGCGAACAATACGACGATCGCGAGAAAAACAGCGATCGAAACAAGGACGGTGCGGTCCGATCTCGTCAAGGACTTCCAGGAGCGCGATCGGGAAATCGTAGGGCTGGGCGGGTTGCGCCTTCGACCAGCGGTTCCTGCGGTCATCGCGGTCGCGTCATGCGCGCTACCAGATCGGTTGCTGAGCAGTGTAGTTGTATTCCCGGATCCCCGACATTGTGACGAGAGCTACCGCATTGCTCGAGAACCACTGAAGCGTGAGGTAGTTGTCGGTCGAGCAAAGTTACGCTAAGAGGGTCGGTGGCACGCTGTATCCTCCATCAGATGAATTGTTGACCTGGTAAACAATGTGAATGGGTTCATACTCGCCCGTGCTCCACCAGATGCGGGCGGTCGTGATATTTATCGAGGCTGTCCAGGTGAAAGAGACCGTCAGGGGTCCCGCTGCATTAGACGGAACGCATGTCGAGCTAGTTGGCCCGTAGGCAAACCCAAACACTGCCTGAGTGGGCGTATGCCCCCTCCAACCGAACCACTCGACCGAGGTCTTCTGGGTCGACACGAGGGGGACGGTGAACAAGACGACGAGAACGAAGCTGAGAAAAACCAAGGCCACAGTGGTCACGGCCAGGACCACGGTCAACAATCTGCCCCGCCTGCCCCCCTTTTGCCGAGGTTCACTGCCCTCCTCAGACGCGTTCGGGTTGGTATTCTGTGGCTCCGTGGCGCTCATCGCGGTCGCCCCTCGACCGCGCGGGTCCCACATTAACCTCGCGCCCGCGCCCTTCGCGCGCAGGCGTTCCCTCGCTTTGCTCGGTGAGGATGATGGGGACACGGCCGCCCTCGTCGCTCGAACCGCTCCTCGGGCGGCCTCCGCGCTCACTCCGTGTCGATGACCGCGATGAGCGCGCAGAGCGCCTCCGAAATCGACGCCGCGAACCCGTTCCCCGACCTGCCCGCGATCCTCGGGACCGAGGCGAGCGCGCAGCCGGCTCGCCCGCGTGGTCCCTCCCCGCGCTCGTATCCGCGCCCCCGTTTCGGCGACTATTCGCGGACGCGGTTCGAGTCGCGGCTCCTGTTCGGCGACCAGGACGAGAATGAGGACGCGGAGGAGGTCGCGACCCCGACGCGGCAGTTCAGCCTCCTGGAGATCACGAGCGGGCTGACCGACGATTCGCGGGAGGCGGACGAGCAGGCGACCGCGCGGCACCTTGTGGACCTGCGCGGGCGCGTGAAGGCTGCGCGAGCGGTAGCTTCACGGACTCCCGGGCTCGCTGAAATCCTCGGGAGCGACTGGCACAAGGCGGCGCGGTTCTACGCT
This sequence comes from Thermoplasmata archaeon UBA61, assembly GCA_002503985.1. Taxonomy (GTDB): domain Archaea; phylum Thermoplasmatota; class Thermoplasmata; order Lutacidiplasmatales; family UBA184; genus Lutacidiplasma. The sequence continues at coordinate 382,946 of DASW01000008.1, read as the reverse complement.
CGGTTCGGGATCACGGAGACTTTGTTTCGCAACGGCGCGCCGGCAAACATGGCGGAGTCCGGTATGGATTTCCTCGACCCGGCCCGAACACGTTCGATGAGTAGAATGAGTTGCAAGTCCGAACGGGGGCGACACTCTCTGAGTGACGCGATGATCTGCGCAACTGAGCCTATCGAGAGGTCGCCGGGCGCGTGGGCACACGCGCGCGTCCATTGAAATAGGGGGAGTCGATGCGCGTCCAACCATATCGAGAAACATGACTGCGCGCATCGAGCGCGCGGTCCGGGTCGTTCCGGGTGCGATTGCGGACCGGCAAGACCCTGTAGCCGGAGATGGGCAGACCGCTGATGGCCATCTTTCGCCCGAGGTGCTTCGGCTGAGGCGAGGGATCGACACGTCTCGATCAGAGTCCAGAACTCCATCCGAGGTGCTTAAATCGACCGCCTTGGAGACACTGAACCCACGCCTTGAGGCAAACCTTCGACGTGCGGTCGAAGGGACCCGACAGGCGGCAGCCCGACATTACCTATCGGAGCCGCTTGGAGCATGTCCCCGAGGTTCCCCTCGTGATGCCCTGCCGTTGATCAGCCAGCTCGAACATCACCGAGGGTCGCTCGAGATTCTGCTCCTCCTTTACGGGGAAGACTTAGGGAGTGAGCGAAGCCTTGCGAGCCCATCTCTGATGCGCCGTCGGCTCCGTATTGGTCAAGAGGCAATCGATGGCGCGCTCGGCTGTCTCGTCGAGCTGGGCCTGGTAACCCTCGACCTTCAGCCCGAATTCCCGTTCGCGAAGCGATACAGACTGACCGAACGGGGAACAGCCCTGGTCGAACGACCCCTCCACTCTTGGTCTCGGGTCTTACCTGAGTGAAGCGAAATCGCGTCTCCCAAGAGATGGTTGCGAGGGCGGAGTCCGTCGACGAATCGCCCGCTTACGGGTTTCCCGTATACGGGCGTCCCGTTAACGGGTGTCCCGTTTACGGGAAACAGAGGGTACGCACGTCTACCCGTTCAGTCATTACCTGATATCGAGGGCGGGGAAATGAGCGAAGCGAGTCTAGAGGAAACTGAGAGCAGATCAATTTCCCATTTCGAAGTTCTCGCGGGACCAAGCATTGAAGTTCGAATGCGTGGACTGCGACGGAGCCGCCGACGTCACATGATTCCAATGACTTTGGTAGCGCTCGCTGCTTTGTTTGTGGTGATGTTTGTGTCGCCGACAACGCTGGCCTATGCCACTTTCACTCAGACCAAAGCCGACTGGGGGCCATGTAACGGATACGATAACTACAATCTGAACACCGCCGAGCTGACCAACAGCGCGCTTTTCGATGGCTATGGTAGTAATTTTGCAAACTCAAACATTTGCGCGAATCCTGATACCACCGAGCATGACATCCTGGCCGGAGTGTACGATCCCGTGTCTTTTTCGCCAAAGACCACGGGTACGCTTACAATTACGGTCTCATTTTCCGGAACCGTTGCTGCCTACGGTTACGCCCAGTCGGGGGGCTGCGGAGAAGGGAACGCGTTCTTCACGATTTACGCTGGCGCAACGAATGTAAGAACGGGTAGCTCGGTTTCCGCGCCCAGGCTGGTGGCGACGTACACCGGACATGGTTGCAATACTGGCGGTTACCAGCTGGTCAATATGAATCCGTATACTGTTTCTTACACAGGCACCTTCGTCTCGGGTCAAACCTACGATCCGTTCGGAGAGATTGAAGCGCAAAATGGCGCGAGCCAGCCTTGGGGAGGTGGCCACGCCAATGCGATAGTGGCTTTTAACGACGTGTGTTATTCCCAGGGATTCACTACATCCACAGTCCAACTCAATTCGTGGACGGTTAGCTGAAGTCGCGTTACGACGAGGTTGGGCTATCTCGGGGCGCGGCCTCCGCTTGACGGCTGGTGTCGGAGAGGAGGGTGACCGGCGTTCTCTTGAGAGCCGACCGGAAGCGATTCAATCGTAACCCGGAATCGGTAAACACGAAGACGAGACAAGGTCGGCTTCCTGCCGTGTCCCGCGTACTCGGCTTCTGATTCCGCCACGCTCTGTGGAGGAAGGATTACTGTGTACTGGGTGCTCGGAAAGGTTTCAAGTGAGCGCGCAATTCTGACACTCGCAGATTGAAATGCTGAATGACGCCGGCTGCCCGATATGATCACGCTTAGGGACGTCACTAAGAGATTCCCGGGACGCTCCTTGCCCGCTATCGAGGATATCGACTTGGAGATTCGAGACGGTGAGCTTCTGGGGTTGGTCGGACTCAACGGAGCCGGAAAGACAACGACGATTCGGATCGCCGTGGGCCTCTCGGTGCCGACGAGAGGGTCGGTTATTGTGGACGATTTCGACCTCTCTCACGACAAGGTCCGAGCGAGCCAGTACATTGGCTGGGCACCCGAACTCTTCCCCTTCGACCCGTTAGCCAAAGCCCTGGATCTGCTCACGTTCTATGCGGGATTTAGTGGCTTAGAGCGGAAGTTTGGGAGAGCGCAGGCGCATGAGCTGCTCGCTCGAGTTGGACTGGAATCCGCCGAGAGCCAGAGGATTCGGACGTTTTCGCTCGGGATGCGAAGACGATTCGCGATTGCCGCGATGATGATGGGGGATCCGCACAACCTACTCATGGACGAGGTTCTGTCGGGACTGGATCCCAGGGGCTTGAACTTCATCCGAAACTGGATTCTCGAGCAAAAGCACCTCAATAAAGCAATTTTGCTCTCCTCGCACCTCCTCTCCGAGATCGAGGCGATGGCGGACCGAGTGGCATTGATCCATGAGGGCAATCTCTTACGCATCGTTACCCGGGACGACTTGGCTCGGGCGGCGGCGCCTCTTATTCGGTTAAAGATAAGGCAGATCGACACCGATGGGCTTCGGTTTCTTCAGGGCCTCGGGTCGGTTAGAGAGGAGCGTGATACGATCCTCCTGGCCAACCCCACCCTGGCGCTACCCGATATCGTCAGCGAACTCGTCCGACGGGGATACAAGATTGACGAAGCCCGGGCCGAGAACCAATCGCTCGAGGCGTACTTTCTCCAAGCCATCGATGCCGATTCATGAAAGCTTACCTTCACGACCTTCGCCATGTTCTCTCCGGACGAGTTGCCGTCCTAGCGCTGATCATTGCCGTGGCTGGTTCCGCGTTCGCCTATGGAGCAGTGGCAGGCCAATCCGGCACTACTTATGTCAACGGTTCCGGATTCGATTATTACGAAGGCGGGGCCTACCACATCGACCTTTGGGTCTTTGGTATCTCGGGAGAGCCCTTGGGCGGGGTCTCGGTCGAGCTCTCAATTGGTCCATGGTTCAACGCGAGCGGCGGGTCGTCGTGGTTCAACGTGAGCCAGGTCAGCGATTCATCGGGGCAACTGCAGTTCGTCGTCCCCGTTCAGAATGGAAGCTACTCCGTGCAGACCTATGTGTCATACGGGGGCGTTTCAACAACCGCGTTGCAATTGGGCGGTGCGCTCCAAGGGTTCGAGCTTGCCCCCGCACCTGGAGGCGAAATAGGTGGTCTGGATCCGGTCACACCCGTCTCGGCAAACTATTACGACCCCGTGGCAAAGCTGGTCGCCATTTGGGCAGGGGCCAATGGCTCCCTCCCGCATGGCGCCCAGCTAGTCTACTGTAGTTCTGCCTCCGCTGATTCAGGCAATCCACCGCAGAACTGTTCTGGTTTTCCAACGTATCCTCTCGGAGTGCTGGGAGGATTCAGAACGATCTTTCCCCAACCGCAAGTCGCCAACGCCACGTGGGTCATTGTAGAGCTTACAGACCCTCAACAGGGTGTGGTCGATTCCGTGAGCTACACTGGGCAGAATACAAACGGGGAGCCGATTCAACCCGGAGCCACGCTGGTCGTCTCCCCCCCGGGGGAATTTCTGCTCAATTCGTTCCTACTCGAGGAAGCGCCGCTTATAGCGCTCGCAGCCATCGCCATCGCCTACGTTTCTTATGCGCAAGCCCGTCTCTCTGGTACACTGGAGCCGGTGCTCGTTCGGCGGGTGACGCGAAGAGGAATTCTGCTCAGCCGGTACGTCGGCACGACAGTGCTGGTAGCCGGCACCGTTGTGCTTGATGTGTTGTTCCTTGATTTCGCAGCTGAGACGGTCCTAGGTCAGCCCCTTCCGTCGGCTTTCTTGATCCCGCTCATCGGAAGTCTGTTGGCCGACGGCCTTGCTTTCGCGGGAATAATCTACCTGTTTTCCCACGTTTTTCAGACAACTAGAGCCGTTGTTGCCGCCGGGGGTGCCGTCGGGGTTACCTTCGGGGTTCTCTGGGGAACGCTTTCATCATTGTTCGGAGGATCGGGCACAGCCTATGGCTCATCCTCGGTCGGGTTCGCAACGACCCAGCTCCGCCTGTGGGCGATTTCGCCGGGGCAACTTCCGTACCTTTCGTCCGGCTTCCTCTCGCAGTGGGGCACGATCGGATACGGAGGATCCCAGTTTGCATTGGCGGGCATATCCACCGGTCTGCTGGCCACGGTCGCCGTGTTATGGATTGGCTTGCCGTTGTTGGGTGCGCTTTGGTTGGCCACAGTGCGTGACTGACAAACCTGCTGCGAGGTGGCAAGTCTTTCGGGACGCCACGCGTCATCTCACATACTGAGGGTCGGCCTCGAGGTCCGGTGCTTCGGGCCGCTCGACCAGCCGCCCCGCGGACCGAGCCCGCCGAAACCCTCGGCCCCAATCGCCGCGCTTTCGCTCCCATCGGTTCGTGTTTCCGCGCCGCGCCCCCGCTTCGGCGACTACTCGCGGACGCGGTTCGAGTCGCGGGTCGCGTTCGGCGGCCCGGACGAGGACGAGGACGCGGAGGAATTCATCGCGACTCCGACGCGCCGGTTCAGCCTCCTGGAGACCACGAGCGGCCTCCCCGACGACTCGCGGGAGGCGGACGAGCGGTTCGCGGAGTGGAGGTTGCGCGATCTACGGGGACGCGTCAAGCCGGCCCGGGCCGCGATTTCGTCTACGCCCGGCGCGGAGGAGGTCCTCCGACGGGACTGGGTGAAGGCGGCTCGCTTCTACGCCAAGTTTGGAATCACCGAAGCACAGTTCCGGCACGGCGTCCCATCTCTCGATTGTCTTTCTCAGGACGATCCGTTTCCCGCCTCCCTCGCGGTCTCGGTGAAAGTGCTGGCAGAGCCGCGGGCTCGAAAAGGGGCGACGCTCCCCGCGTAACCGGCATGATGAAACGCGAGCCGCGTTAACTCGTGCTGTCGCACGGGGGCCGGCCTGACGAAGCGGTTGTCCGCGCGTAAGCCGTGCTATGGTTTGTCATGATATAGATTCGAGGTGATTCGGGTTCAACCAAAGGTCGAAGGAAATGACTGCGCGCGACGAGCGCGTGGTCTGGACCGTGCCGGGTGCGGCCGCAGACCCACACGGTGGTGCGGCGGAACGGATTCGACCGCCGCTTTTCACGAGACTCTCCTCTATCGTTTTCGAACGTCGGGAGGAGGAAGAATGACCGCTGGCAAGAGTGTGAACGCGAGAGTTGGGGGGAGACTGGGAGGTCGAAAACACGCCGAGGTCCGCCGGCACACGCGCCGGCTTGCGCCGGGAGTGGTTGGCATCTGCCTTGTCATGGTTTTCGCTGCAGTCGCCTTCGTGGTCGTGCCTTCTACGGTGCGCGCTTCGAACGTGGGGCAATCCAGCGGCCTTTCGGCCGCAGACAACGGGACCGGGCCGGACCTCATTCAGGGCACGTACCTGACGCTCCAATGCACACACGGGACGATCTCTCTGGGCGGAACGGTGTACTGCAGCCACACCACTGTCGGCCCCCGCGACATGTGTGACTCTTCTTCGTGCCAGTTCTCGATGACCGGCACTGTGGATTCCGGTTACACGTTCTACGGGTGGGTCCTTAGCGGGCAGGCTTCGGTCGGGTGCGGGTCATGCCTCAGTACGACGCTTACTCTCTACACGCCCAACCCGAACAACCAGTACTCGGCCTCGGTCACCCTCGACACGACGTCTTCCCCACCTCCCCCGCCTCCTCCCACTGTCGAAGTAACCTTTGTCACATTCGAAAACTGGTCTATGAAGTGGATCCCTGCCGAGGTCCAGGTCTGTCCAACGAGCGGCGGCAGCTGCTCCACTGTCTCAAACGGGCAAACTCTGCCGCTCAAACAGTACACTGCTTACACACTGGACGCCATTGACCTTCCGTACTTGGTGGCCTTTTCTCAGTGGACGACTAATGCAGGAATCCTTTCTCCGAGCAGCGCAAACCCTACCCAATTCACACCAACGAATGGCGGGGTGGTTTCTTTGATAGCCAATATAACCAGCCGGAATTGGGCAGGATATATCTACTCTCAGCCATTGTTTCCTTCCGGACCGGCACCCGCCAGCAATTGTTTCGGTGGTGGCACCTGCTCCGGTGCCAGCGGCGATGGACAGGGGACAACCTGCGTGATCTCCTCGTTCTCCGAGATCACGGGAGACTTCCTGTACGTGACTGTCAACTACCTGGGAGGCACCAACGTAATCTCGTCAGTGACCGCTGGCAGTGTCAGCGCGTCCTATATCGGAGGCGAGTTTGCGAACTCGCAATCGGTCGCATTCTATGACGTTGTCTCTGAACATGGAGGCACCGTCACAATCACGGTCACGATAAGTATCGCCGAGTATGGCACATGCCGAGTCGGGCAACTCACCGCAGGCACAACGGTGGGCGTGGTGGGAACCGGTGCCAACAATTATGGCGCGAGCTTGAGCGTGACGAACATTGCCACACACCAACCCTCGCTACTCTTGGCACTGATCGGTTCCACGCGCCCTTCGGGCGCATATACGATGGCGAGTCCCGCCGGCAATTGGGTGGTGGGCGCAAATCAGGCGACCGGCACTAATCCCGGGACCGAATCGGCACTCTATGGCTACAACGACAGCGCCTCGGGAACGGTCACTTTTGCATTCACGTGCAACCCATATTCGGGTGTATACATCAGTGGTATCGTCGTGGAGTTATACTTGCCGAATTCGGTAGGTATTTCCAACGTTACTGGAGTGTTCAGGATTCCTATGGGCAGCAATTTGATTTTCGGAATGTGGGTCGGGATCGGGGGGTTGCCCCTCAAAGGACCGAATAACAACACCAATCTCTGGCAAGCTGGCGTCAAAGACGTTGCAGGCAGCATTTCGGCGTGGGTAGAAGACGTTCCAGGTAACATTACTTACAACAATTCTTTCCAAATCTTTCCCGGGGACCAAATCGAGGTGACGGTGAGGTCGAGTGGAGGAACAAGTTTCTTCTCCATTCAAGATCAGAGCAGACTAGGCAACCCCACTTGGTCCCGCAGCACACCTTTCACACCTTCTTTCGAGTCCGGGGAATGGATTGCCGAGCCAACGGGCGCCACGGGGACGACCCATAACAACACCAATGTTACGTACATGGCGGTGAACGGGGTCGCTCTGACCATGTACGCCGCCTACACTGGATTGTGGTACAGTCCCCGCACCGGGGCCGCATGGTACTTCACTCCCCTTGTGGCGGGACTGAGCTCGCCTGAATTCTCGATCGAACCTACCTGAGAACCATCGGAATCCAGGTCGGTATGGCGTCTCCACCCGCACGTCAAACTCCCGTCTCGTCTCAAGGGAGATTCCGTTCCCGAGTGCAGCATGCGCCGAGCGTCACTATCGTCACCATGTCCGTGCTCTTGATAGCCTCCATTTCGGGAGTCAGTGAGGCTCGCAGCGGCCCGCCTCCCTCTCTCGGCCCCTCCGTTACAACGGCTTCCGCGGGACCCACTGTTCAGGTCGGTTCGTACCCGTTTGGTGTGGCCTTCGACCCGGTGAACGATTACCTTTACGTGACCAACTTCGGTTCCAACAACATCAGCGTCGTCAACACTACCACGAATCAAGTGGTCGCCTCGATTCCGACGCCCTTTGGGATTGAGACGATCGCGGCGGACACTGCGACCGGGTTGGTCTACACCGGCGATGCGGTCTCGACTGTCTATGCTATCAGTCCTTCTACCAACCGGGTGGAGTGGACCATCCCGCTCGTGGGGGCCGGCTGCCCTTATGGATGCGGCCCGAATGTCGGGACCTACGACTCGGCGAATGGTGACATCTATGTCACGGACATTTCCACCAACAACGTGAGTGTGATTCATGGGGCGACGGCCGTAACGGCAATCCCGGTAGGTGTCCACCCCAACGGGGCCGTATACGACTCAGCGAACGGAGAGGTGTTTGTTTCCAACGAAGGGGCCGCCATACCTGCCAACCTCACCGTCATCAACGGGACGACCAACCGTGTCGTGGGGCAGGTTTACCCATCAGGCGGTGGACCCGGTGTGACGTACGACAGTTCGAACGGAGAGGTGTACACCTGTACCAACGGTATACAGGCAGACTCTTCCAACTTTGTCAGCGTGGCGAACGGAACCACCAACACCGTCGTCGCCTCGATCCCGATCGGGAGCGCATGCGGGGGGGCTGTCTACGACCCGAACAACGGCTACGTGTATATCACCGATCAAGGGAAACCCGGAGGGCAGTACCTGTCCAACGTTACGGTCATCGACCCCGACACCAACCGGATAGTCTTGACCCAAGCCGTACAGTCGGGACCGATTGGCATCGCCTACGATACGGCCAATCACAACGTGTATGTTGCGGACTCGAACACGAACAACATCAGCATCCTCCCGCAGATCTACCGCCTGACCGTACACGAAACCGGACTCCCGGTCGGGACCAACTGGTCGGCCACGGTAGGGGGAACGATCTTCTCCTCGACGACCTCCTCGATCACGTTCCCGGAACCGAACGGGACCTTCAGTTTCACGATAGGCCACCAGACGAATCGCTCGGCGTGTCCGTCCTCGGGAAACGTGACGGTGGCAGGCGGCCCGCGAGAACAGAACGTGACGTTTTCGACCTCGGCCTGCGGCGGATCTCCGGCTGGGTTCCTCGGACTACCCGGGGCGACGGGATACTACGTCCTCGGGGGATTCGTTGCGCTGCTCGTGGCAGCGACGGTGGTGGTCATCGTCCTGACGCGGAGGAAACGCCGGGCGAAGGCTTCGCCAACCACGCCCCCGTCCGACGGCGCGACGGGCCAGTATCGTTAGCTCCGCGTCCGCGTGAACGCGGCGCGAGCGGTGGTCGCGACCCCCCCCGGGCCGAGACGCTCGCGCGCGACCTGCGTGATGTGATGCGAACCAGACGCGGACGCGGTTCGAGTCGCGGGTCGCGTTCGGCGGCCCGGACGAGGACGAGGAGGAATTCATCGCGACCCCGACGCGTCAGTTCAGCCTCCTGGAGATCACGAGCGGCCTCTCCGACGACTCGCGGGAGGGCGACGAGCGCGCGGAGGCGCGGAGGCTGCGCGACCTGCGCGGGCGCGTCAAGGCGGCGCGAGCGGTCGTGTCCCGAACCCCCGGACTCGCCGAGATTATCGCGAGCGACTGGCGCAAGGCGGCGAGGTTCTACGCGCGGTTCGGAATCACGGAGACGCAGTTCTGGTACGGGGTTTCTGGAAGTTCTCTAGGAGATATGGGTGTAAACCGCACTCTGGAATGTCTGCGGAGCGTCTCGGAACGAGACACCGAGGTGTCGGGGTCGCAGGAGTAGTTTCCTGTTATTGGTACGTGTGAATGAACACTCGTGCGCATCACAAATCCCCGCCAAATCCCGGGGGTGCCGAACAAGAGTGTATACGCCGGTAGAAGGCAACCAAACCCGGCTTCAATCGATGCCTCGCGACCCGCCTCAGGAAAATCGCCCGACGGCGCGAGGCGAACGCGTGGTCTGGACCGTGCCGGGTGCGGCCTCAGACCGGTCCGGCAGTGCGGTGGAGCGATTTGGCCCGCCGCTTTTCCCAAGCCTCTCCTCTATCGTTTTCAAGCGCCGGGAGGGGGAAGAATGACCGCTGGCAAGACCATGTGTGAGCAAGTTGTGGGAAGACCACGAGGTCGAAAACACGTCGAGACTCGCCGTCGGACGCGTCGGCTCGCGCCGGGAGTGATCGGACTCTGTTTTGTCATGATTCTCGCGTCATTCGCATTCGTGATGGTGCCTTCTCCGGCCCTTGCGAACCCCCTCAAGGTTTGCCAACAATGCCCCAACGCTCCTAGTCAATGCGAGCCGAATTGCGGGGGTGGCGGCGGTGGGTCAACACCGCTATCGGTCGCTTTGATTGCGAGTGCCCCGAGTGGGGTTTCAGCAAATCCAGCCTGTCAGAGCGACCCTGCGGGCTTGTGCGTGGCCGGTTATTCGTCGTCATACAATGCCCCCATCACCGCAAGCAACGGCGAACTTTACGAGACGACATTCATGTCACTCCCTGCGGGCGGTGCGGGCTCGTACACGTACTATTGGTCGTATCCGGGAGTCAGCGGCTGGGTGCAGGGTTCGTCAATCATGAATTATGAGTTTTCCAAGATTGGAACATTCTCCGTCTCGGTGGAAATCACCGAATCCGGATTCTCGTCGGTACAGACAACCATCACGGCCACCATCTCCGCGGCTGCGGAACCCGGTGGACAGACGTATTCCGCGGGGTTGCTTGGATGGGCGATCTCGTTGACACAGGCTGAGACCCAGTGGGCTGTCTACGGAATGGAGGCCGGGGTGGCCGTCGGCGGGATTGCTGCGTCTATTCTTGCCGCGACTGTCATAGGTGCCCCAGTGTCCCTCCTAATGTCACCCTTTATCGGGGTGCTGGCAGGATACCTACTGTGGGTGCAGGCCGACGATCATGGGTCCGGAGTTTGTTTCTACTGGGTCTGGCTCGTGCTAGTGCCAATAGTTTCCCCGAACCCGGTCCCATCAGGATACTAGGATAGGAATATGGTCAAGGATGAGATGTCGCTGGGCGTCCAGTTCGTTCGCGCGTTTCGTTGGTACGTCGTAGGTGTCGCAAGCACCCTGCTGGGCCTGCTGGTCCTTTCGATCCTCGGTCAGGTGTCGGGCACAGTGGTGTTCTACCTGACCGAGGTGGTAGCCGCGCTCGCCATCGTCTTCCTCGTCGCCGTCTGGAAGACGAAGGCATGGCCGGGCAGGGAAAGGCAGAGCGACCAACCCACGCCGAACCCGTAGGTCCGCGACGCAACGCCCGCGCGCAGCCCCTTCCGTGAAGGCGGGCGGGGCCCGGCCTAACCATTTCATTCTTCTTTTCGCCGGTCGTGCGGAGGCGGTGGAAGCGGACCCGGCGCAGTCGGTCCTCCCCTCCCCTTCTTTCTCCGACTCGACATCGCAATCGCAACCCCGGCGCCTGCCACTGCGACTACGGCGGCGACGTGAATCTTACCGTCTCGAACGGCTTCGCTGGCAACAGTTCTCAAAGCATATCGACCTGTGGAAGAGCCGCTGCCTCGAACCTCACGAGTTCATCTCAGTTCGAGGTGCGGGTTCCCGTCACAATCGGAAGATTGCACTATGACTTGTCTTACGTTCTTCCCATTCCAGAGACGTTCGCTACCTATTTCCGGCAAACTTCGGTACGTGGCAGGTCGACAACCTCTCGGCACCCGGTGGACCCGGTGGCGGCTGGACGTCTTCCTATTCCCCCTGTTTGGGAGGGGGCAAGCGCGCGACCATCCAGCGGTTCCGCGACCTCCGCTCCCGCGTGACGGCGGCGCGGGCGGTGGTCGCGACCCCCCCGGGCGGGTCCGAGACGCTCGCGCGCGACGGGCGTGATGGGACGCGTTCCGGACGCGGACGCGGTTCGAGTTGCGGGTCGCGTTCGGCGGCCCGGACGAAGGCGAGGACGCAGAGGAGATCGCGACCCCAATGCGGCAGTTCAGCGTCCTGGAGATCACCAGTGGGCTGCCCGACGACTCGCGGGAGGCGGACGAGCGGGCCGCGGAGCGGAGGCTGCGCGACCTGCGCGGACGCGTCAAGGCGGCGCGGGCGCTAGTGTCCGCCACGCCGGGGCTCGCGGACACCCTGCGTGGAGATTGGCAGAAAGCCGTGCGGTTCTACGCGAGGTTCGGAATCACGGAGGACTGGTTCCGGCGGGGGATCCCCTTTTCGGGACTCGACGAGGAAGTCAGCCGACCATCCGACTTCCCTGAAGTGGCTGGCAATGGTTGGGCAGACGCGCAACGTCGAACAGAGCGACAATCGCTCGAGGCACTCAGCTCGATAGATACTTACCGTGGGATAGACGTGCATCCTACGGCGAATCCGTATCGGTCTGGTTGTGCAAGAACCACGGATCTGCCTCCAATCACACGCCACCATTTCGGCGGAGGCGTGATGACAACCCGTCCAGCGAGACATCTTCAAGATAAGGGGGGAGGGTAACGGAGCCTCGCAGGCGCCGGGCGCTTGCTTCAATCCCCCGACCTCCCGGTCATGTCGTCGTCATGAAAATCGTAACCACGGCGCCTCTGGGAGCTTGGTACGGGAACTTCTCCCGCCGGCATCGCGATTTCGTTATCAACGCGATCGACGCCGTGCCCGTATCCGGTGGCGATATAGTAGGAGAGTTCGGAATCGACGACTCGTCGGCGGACTGGGCAAAGGAAATTGCCACGTTTCCCGACGTGGTAGAGGCCGACATGATCGACACGATCTCCGATACTGGGAGATACAGAGTTCGATACCGCCGCACGCCCATGGTGTCCCTGATGAGAAGGTCCGCGATTCTCTTTCGATTCCCCGTCATGATCAGGAACGGGATGATGTATTGGGAAATGATCGCCGAGCGATCAAGGATGAGCCATGTCATGAAGATCCTTGACAAGGCCGCCGCCGACCCTCGTCTTGTGTCGCTCAATGGCAGCTCGCTCCGCCCGGTCCCGCACTTTACCCCGGCTCAGCGTTCCCTTTTCCACGAAGCTCTCGCGTCGGGCTACTTCGAGGTGCCGCGTCACATCACGCTCACTCAGCTGGCCGGGAAGGTTTCGCGAAACAAATCGTCGGTCTCGAAGATGCTTGATCGAGTCGAGCGGATACTCGCGGAATTCGCTGCAACGGCGGGCGTTTGAGACGGCCAATGGCAACATGTTCGTCAACTAGTCTATCTGCCAACGCGCGATAATCGTGCTAAGGTCGGTCCAAGACCCCCGTGGCGGCACAATGAGCGTCGTCGTCCGGATCCCTAGCGAGCTCGAGGCCTTCATACAGCCACCGCATGCGCAGACCCTCGTGATCCGAGGGCCACCGGGATCCGGCAAGACGATGCTGGCCCTGGCCCTATTGGAGTCGTTCCATGGGCGCCGTGTCTACGTAAGCCTCCGAGTGACGCGGGGATCCCTCCTCCGCCAAATCCCTTGGCTAGGCATGCTATCGCCCGAGGGAATCGAAGTCGTGGACGCCTCCGAAGAAACCGGGCACGTTCAGGATCGCGGCCGACTGAATATCAAGGACAATCTGCTTTCCCACCGGGATGAGGCCCGGGAGCTAGACGAGTTTCTCTGGCTCCCGCAGGCAGTCCAGTCGGCTTGGAGCAAAACGGACGCCAAGAACCCCACGCTGGTTATCCTTGACTCGTGGGACGCAATCATCGACCAGTACTTCGAAAGAGTCGTGGGCCCGGGGGAGCCGGTTCCGTCACGATCCGAGATCGAGCGTATCCTGCTCCGGCGGATGACGAAGGGGAACATCTCCCTCGTCCTCGTGCTCGAACGGGATGGGCCCGCGGCGTTGGACTACCAGGTGGACGGGATTGCGGAGACATCGCGGCATCTCAAGGAAGGCAGGCTGGAACGCTGGCTCAGCATCCAAAAGCTGCGCGGTGTGAAGGTCTCTGTCGACACCTACCCTTTCACGATCACGGGAGGTCGCTTCGCCGCGATCACTCCCGCAGGTCTCGGAGCCTTCGACCGAATCCACCCCCCGGCCCCGGATCCCCGTCCCGAAGACCCGGGAATGTGGCCCGGAAGTACCGATTATGCCGAGGCATTTGGGCGGCTCCTTCCTGATGCGCTAACTTTGTTCTCTCTCGATACGGCAGTACCCAGAGAGGTGTGCCGGGCGATCATCGGCCCGATGGTAATACAGACCATCCAAGCCGGTGGACGGACACTCGTCCTCGCCCCAGCCTCGTTAGAGCCCGAAGACTCGTACATGTCGATTGCGGACACCCTCCCGAAGGATGCGGTCAGAAGCCGGTTGCGGGTGATGTCTGCTCTTCCCCAGCATTATCGCGCTGAAGAAATGCCGGAGTCAATCATTCCGTTCGACCGGATCCGTTGGACGAAGGCGGGCCCGTCGGTGCCTATTTTCGAAGACTCCGAGTTCCTTCAGGCCGCCCCCCTGACATCGGATCGGCCGAACCTCATCTTGGTGTACCTCTCGGGCCTCGAGGCGATGGTGGAGGAGGCCGGACTACCCGTCGCCCATGGAATCCTACCGGCGATCGCTGAGACCATATTCCCAAGGAGCCCGGTCCACGTAATCACCGTCGGACGATCGAATGATCCGGTGTTGCCGACGGTGAGCCCACTTTGCAGGAACCTCTTCGATATTGACTACACCAATGGGCGTGTCTTCCTTTCCGGCCGTCGACCGTACGTGTCCCCGCGCATCCTATCCGATATAGGCGGCACTGAACCGTACCGGCTAACGCGGATAGAGTAGCCGCAATGCTAGTGTCGTCTTCGCCGACGTCGTAACCCAGGTCATACGTCTTCCGTCCGGCAACGGTTCCATCGCCCCGCTCGGTCTCGTCGATCGGCCATTAGCTCGGGTGTTCCCCGCTTCCCGAGTCCCGGGGTCACCACACGGGCCGCGCCCGCGTGAAGTCGGCGCGGGCGGTGGAATGGTCGCGACCCCCCCGGGCCGGGCCGAGACGCTCCCGGGCGATTGACTCGCGGCAGGGTGCCGCCTTCCCTCGAGGGAATTGACCGAGCTTGGTCCGAAGTCCTCGACCAGGTCAGGCGTTCCTCATCTTGGCGCGCGAGACGAAGCCCTTCTTGTCAAGGAAGTACATGTAGCCGGCTTGGCGCTTGATCTTCTCGGTGCCGACGCGTCCTTTCTTGCCGGACTTGTTCACCTTCGTTGGGACCTTCCAAAGGAACCCGTCCTTGCCGAGATAGTACAGATAACCCTTCACTCGCTTGGTCTGCTCCCTGCCTACACGTTCCGCCATGCCAGCGACCTCACGGCGAGGAAGAAGACCTTCGTATTTAGAGGTACTGACGGAGTGTCGGCGGAGAGCCTGTATCCTTGACGGAGAATCGCGCGGGTCCTACCCGCCCGGTTCGCTCAAGGGGGTGGCCGCACGCGGCAGGATTCGTGAACCGATTGCGCGACAGAAATGGTTCTGGACACCGCGGTGAAGGTCTTTCCTTAAGAAGTCGTTCCGGAATCACTCCGGTGTGCCGCCATAGCTCAGTCGGTAGAGCGGCTGATTTGTAATCAGCAGGTCGGGAGTTCAATCCTCTCTGGCGGCTTTGACGAACTGCGAACGGCGTCCCCCCGAGAGGAGCCGGCGTTGGGTGGCGGTGTACACGCGGACCCTTCCCATGCACGGTGCCCAACGGGGTCCGCCGTACTGTCGGTTCCGAACGGGACGGTATCCCTCTACTTGCGAGCCGGGGCCCCGCGGTGGAACGAATAGCTTCCGAAACTTGTCATCCTGGTCCTTTAGGCGTCTACTGGAGGAATGCTCTTGTCCAACCAGCGGCTGGTCGATTCGATGGCGGTTCCCGAGGCGCCCTCGCCCCATTGCCCATTTTGCAACCATGCCATTGACCCCAAGACGGACATCCTTTGGGACCACACGCCCATGGTTGCGATGGGAGGGGTCACCATCGTGTACTGCGGATGGTGCGGAGCCATCATCGGCAGCGCATCGCACCAGACGTTCCTCAAGAAGCAGCGGGGTTGAGCCCGAGCGACCCGAGCGACGTTCGTCCAAGCCGGGGGATCGGCGGCGTTCTGTGCGCGTCGCCTACCCCGAAAAAACCCATCCGCGATACGGATAGCTTGATAATCCCTAATACGCATAGATACTCCGATGACCTTCCACCGCCGTTGGCGACTGGCGCGGCGTCGGGGCGTCGCCGAGATCCTCGGTGCCGTTCTGCTGATCGCCCTCACCTTGATCGCCGGAGTCATGCTGTTCTCGTTCCGGTTCTATACGCCCCCTTCTCCCCCGATCGTCAGCTGGGTCATCCACGCGGGAGGGAGCAATCCCGTCTGGGGCGACCCGACGGATTGTCAACCTTGGGGGTACACGCTGGGCAATTATCCGATGAGCCAAGGGGCGGCGGAGACATGGGTAGGCGATTATCACGACCCTCCTAGTACGAACAGTTGGTACGGCCAATGCGGTGACGGGCAGAGCGGGGCCGAGACGGGGAACTATTCCGCGCTCAACTCGAGCCAGTTCACCATCACCGCGGTTTCGTCCCCGAACATCTTGCTGAGCGACATCGATTTCACCTTCATCTGTAACAACGCGAGCAGCAGCGGTGGCACGACGGTCCTCGTCAACGGTTCCCTGTCCTCCATGACATGGTTCCCGGGCGTCTCCCAGGAACCCGCGGGCTACGCGCCGTATCTCGGGTACTGCGGCAACTTCGACGCGGGCAGCACCACTGCCGCGAATGGGGTCTACTACAATCGGCTCGGCATCTTTGTGCCGCTAACCGAGGGCATTGACACCGTCCAAGTCGGGGACACCTTCATCCTGTACATTCACAACGGCGGATACCCGCTCGACTTCATGTGCGTCGCGAACGCGGGGCTCATCAACTTCGACGGACAGGGAAGTACTTTCGCCGGCTGCGTGGCCCCTATCAACCCCGCCACGCATCGGCCGTACGGCAACGTGACGCTGGACTATGATGACTATCATGGGGCTCCCCCGTGGTGCTTCACGAGCGCGACGGCGTGTACTATCTACCTGAGGTACATGGGCACGCCCAACACGATCCTTGCGAAGATCCCCGTCTATTCCCTCGCGCCCTCCAACACGTAAGGGGTCGGTCCATCACGATAGAAACGACGGGGCTCACCCGAAGGTAGGCGGACGATGTCTCCCCTCAGCCGTCGATCCCTCCGTAGGGGAATCACGATCGCCGTCATCGCGGCGGCCATCGTCGTGATCGTGCTCGTGGGCTTGATCGCGGGAGGGGTGTTGGTCCTTCCCTCGAACAACTCCGGCACGGTGACGATCTCCTCCGTCCACCTCGTGATCCAGGAGGGCAATACGACGAACGGACCGTGGTTCGGCCGCTGGTCCATTAACTATACGGAGGCCGAAGGATTCCCCATTCAGGTTCCCTCCGGCGGAAACTTCTCGATCGTGTGGCTGTCGATCATCAATCTCGACGGCATCAGCCATACTATCTATTCGGTGAAGGTCAGTCCGGCCCCTCCGTTGAAGTTCGCGTACACCATGCCCAAGCTGCCGCTCACTATCCCCGGGGACGCCGAAGGAGGCAACCTCGGGATCTACATCGGCGTGCCCTCGAACCCCGGGGCGACGTACGCGGTCACCGTGTTCGTCAACGCTCTGAGCCCGGCCGGGTAGTCTGCTTCGGACGGCCCTGAGGTGGTGTCCCCTGGGCCCTATGGCTTATCCCAGCCTCGGCCCAGCCGATTGAGATCGCTCCCGTCCCGGTGTCCGTGTCCCCGGTTGGGTGGTCTGTCGGCGGCCTAAGGGACCGAGCCGGGGGCCGCCGCCCATTTCTCGGCGGCCCGCAGATGGGGCCCCGGGGTCATGCCTTCGACAACGCCTCGGATCCGGCCCTCGGCGTCCACGAAGAAGGTGACGCGCTTCGCCCACCCCAGGAGCCCGAGGACGCCGTACTTCCGCGCGACCTCCTTCGAGGGGTCGCCGACCATCGGGAAACGAGAGCCGCACTTCTCCGCGAACGCCGACTGGGTCTCGGTCGAGTCCACGCTCACGGCGATGACCTCGATCCCCGCCCGTTGGAACTGGTCGTAGCGTTGGGCAAACCATCGGGTCTCGATCGTGCAACCGGTGGTGTTCGCCTTCGGGAAGAAGTACAGCACTACGGGATGGCCGCGATAGGAGGCGAGCGTGCGCGTTTTCCCCTCCGCGAGGGGGATGGGAAAGTCCGGGGCCAAGTCTCCGACCGCGAGCATGCGGAGGCGAATCCCGGAGCCTATTTCACAAGGCTGAGCCGGGCCAGCTCGTCGTCACTGAGCGGAGGGGTACCGCCGAAGCCGAGGATCTCCTCGAGCCGTTCCGGGCTGGGGAGTGGGATGACCGCCGTTGCCACCCAGGGCCAGCGCAACACGAAGTGGAGGGCGGCCTGCGCCAAGGTCCGGCGACGGTCCTTCGTCAGGAACCCCAGAGCCAGGACCGGGTCGAACTCGGCTCGCAGCCGTCGGAGGTCGACCGGCCCGGCTCCGGGACCCGCGAGCATCGCGGTGGTCGCGAACCGGCTGCCGTCGAGCCGGCCGTCCGCGAATGGGTTGCGGGCGACGACGCGCGCCTCGACCTGATCATCGGTCGGCTCAAAGACGGAAACCAGTCCAAGGTCCAGGAGCGAGAGCTCGCTCGTGAAAAGAGCGGGCGAACGCTCGAACTTCGGAAGGACGGAGACCGGAGTGGGAAGCCGGACCGACCACACCAGCTCTCCGGGGCCTGTGGTGGTCCCGGGGAGGGCCGCGGATCCGGGCGCGTCTTCCGCGCCTCCGCCCGGCCCCGGATGCCATTCGATCACCGAAAGCGCTACCGGAGCGAGTCGACGCCGGCTCCGTTCCAGGGATTCTGCGAGAGCGGTATCGAGGTCCTGGGGGGGAGACGAATCCCCCTGACGGGTGCGCTCCGATGCCAGCGACTCGACGGAGCGTCCGACGATCACCGCAAGGTCGGGGTCCGGGATGGGAAATGCCGTCGCGATCAGTCGCTCTGCCCGTTCCGGGAACCGTGCGTCCGCCACGTCGAACGTCGTGACCCCGTGCTCCCGGGCACGCCGGAGGAGCGCGGCCGCGCGCGCGTCCGCGGACGGCGGGGCAACGGCGGGCGGGTCGACCGAGATCGAGACAGCCGAGAAGCGCCGTTGCGTGCGGGGGAGTCGGCGGTTCTCTACGGTGGGGCCTGGAGGGCTCGACATACCCTGACCGCCGACTCCCAGTCGCGGGCCGTACTCAACCGTTCCGACACCCCCTCCCCCAGCACTCCTTATCCCCGGCAACCGGTACCCGCCCGATGACCTCCCGGGCCAACTCCCGCCTGCCGCTCGCGGAACGTCTCCGGCCCACTCGTCTCGACGATATCGTCGGGAACCCGAGGGCTCGGTACGAGCTTCGTGCCTGGGCCAAGCAGTGGGAGGAGGGTCGGATTCCGGCTCGGCGCGCGGCGGTGCTTTCCGGGCCCCCCGGGGTAGGAAAGACGACCGCGGCCCTCGCGCTCGCCGCCGAGCTCGGGTGGACCCTCGTCGAGATGAACGCCTCCGACGCTCGCAACGAGCAATCCGTCGAGCAGGTCGCCGGACGGGCGTCCGTAAGCCACACGCTCGACGAAACGGTCGCCGGCAAGCGAGCTCGTCACGCCCTGATCCTCCTGGACGAGGCGGATTGTCTCACCGGCCGTCTCACGGAGTCTGCCCGCTCCCGACCGGTACCGCCGGCCCTGGCGGACTTCTTGCGGGGACGGTACGTGTCGATCGACGCCCTCAACGCCGCGTGGGGGCTTCTCCCGAAGGGGAAGCCGCGCGCGTTCGAAGACTGGAGCGCGGTCCCCCGTTCTCCCGGGAACGCGGGGTGGGCGCGACTGCCCGCCGCGCGCCGGGACATCGAGGAGTGGAGGTCGAGCGGTCGCTCGGCGGACCTTTCCGACCGCGGAGGGCTCGGCGCCATCACCCGCCTGGCCCGGTCCACGCGCCAACCGATCGTGCTCACGGTCAACGACGACCGGACGCTGACCCGATACTCGACCGTGTTCCGGACGGGGGTCGTGCGGATCCGTTTCTATCCGCTGCGCGAAGGCGAGCTATCGGCCTTCGTCCAACGCGTCGCACGCTCGGAGCAGATCGCACTTCATCCGGGGGCCCTCGAATCGATCGTGAAGCGGTCCCACGGCGACGTGCGCGCGGCACTGAACGACCTCGACGCGATCGCTCCGCTGCCCCCCGGCCCTTGGCAGCTCACCGTGCTCGGCTTCCGGGACCTCGCCGCGGACTTCGTAGCGCTGACCGAAGAGGCGCTCACGACCCCGCGCTACTACCGGTCCGTGGAGGTCCAGGACCGGCTCGATGCTCCTCCCGACGACCTCCTGCCGTGGATCGAGGAGAACCTGCCCATGTTCGCACCGGACGCCGGCCACCGCGACGCGGCGTTCCGCGTCCTCGCCGTGGCCGACCAGTTCCTCGCCCGTGCCCGACGGGCCCGGGTCTACGGGCTGTGGAGCTACGCGTCCGAGCTCATGACCGGGGGGGTCTCCCTGGCCTTGCACGACGGACCGGGCGCCGGGAGGAGCGCGGGCGTGTCCTTCCCGGCGTTCCTCGGAGATATGGGACGCTCCCGCGCCCTGCGCGCCACCCGGGATTCGCTCGCGAAGAAGGCAGGACACCGGTTCCATTTGTCCACCGCCAAGAGCCGGGAGGTCGTGCTGCCGTTCCTCGAGCGGATCTTCTCCGCCGCTTCCGGCCGAGGGAGCCGCGTCGAGGTCCGACAGCGTGCCGGCGCGATCGCCCACGAGCTCGAGCTCACTCCCGAGGAGGTGGGGTTCCTCCTAGGAACGGAGCCCGATTCCCGAGCGGTGACCGAGATCCTCGCGGGTTCGGCCCCCGTCGCGCCTCCCGTCCGATCGGAGGATGAGGAAACCCCTACCCGGCCCGGGCCGACGGTCAGCGATGGGTCCGGCGAACCCCCGAAGCGAGTCCAGCGGCAGCTGTCGGATTTCGGGAACGGTTGAGCGTCCCCTCGACCCGTTACCTTATGCGAGCTTCGCGTGGACCGAGATCGCGACGTTCCCCTTGAGGGCGTTCGAGATCGGGCATCCCTGGCCAGCAGCCTGAGCCGCTTGCTGGAACTCGGCCGCCGAGATCCCCGGAACCTTCCCCGTGACGTCGAGCTCCATCGTAGTGACCTTCCACGCGTCCCCGACCTTGTCGAACGTCGCCGTCGCGGACACGGTGAGGCGCTCGGGAGGCTTCTGGATCCGACCGAGGCCCCCAGAGAGCGCCATCGAGAAGCAGGCGGCGTGCGCGGCCGCGAGCAGCTCCTCCGGGCTCGTCTTCCCGCCGGGCGCCTCGGTCCGAGCCGCCCAGGAGACCGCCATCTCGCCGAACGCTCCGCTAGTGCCCTTGACGGTACCGTGACCATGGACCAGGTCGTTCTCCCAGACCGCCGTTGCCGTCCGCTTCGCTGCCATCATCGGGCCGAATTTTCCGACCAATTTAACCTCACGCTTTCGTGATTCCAGCGTTCGGGCAACGCTTTCCGCCGGGGCGTTGTCGGGAACGTGTGGCCGTCGCGCTTCCCGACCTTCCGCGGTTCCTCGTCCTCGAGCCGCTCTCGACCGTTCGGGTCGAGATGCGTCTCGTCTCGCCCGCGTGCGAGATCGATGTAGAGCTCGAAAACCCCCACCCGGGTCGCTCGTTCGTTCTGCTGATCGGACACAAGTCGGGCCCCTTTGTCCAACGGGTCCGCCTGGCCGGAAAGGCTCGGATCTACTTCGACCCGCAAGCGCCCGGCGAGTACGTGCTGCTGGTCGCGAACCCCCAGAAGGAGCCGATCGTGCTCCGTCTCAGGGCCCGAGATGTGGGAGCCGTGGCGACGGTAGGGCGAGGGGCTCGGAAACGGGTCCGGTCGAAGGCAGCGCCTCGTCGGGGCCGCCCTTCCGCCGGGCGACCTCGCGCCAAGGCACGGGTCACCCGCCCCGCCGCCTCTCGCCGACCCTGAGCCCCCGGTGGGCCGCTTCCGCCAGTACGGCGGAGGATTGAAGGCCCCCGGTGCTTCCCGCCCACGGGGGCGAGACGAGTGGCGGCCTTTCTGGTCTACGTCGCGGTCTTCGTGACGATCTTCGCCCTCGTCGACCCGTTGGGGGCCCTCCCGTTCTTCGTCTCGCTGACGGACGGGTTCAGCGAGGCCGACCGGTCGATCGTTCGAAGGCGCGCGGTCATCGTGCTCGGCTCGGTCCTAGGGGTCTTTGCCTTGGTGGGTCGATTCCTCTTCGAAGCTTTCGGTCTCACCCTCGCCGCGTTCGAGATCGCGGGCGGGATCCTGCTGTTCATCGTCGCCTACGACATGCTCCACGGCGAGGTCACGCGGACGAAGCTCACGAACGAGGACCGGGAAGAGGCGGCCGCCCGCCGGGACGAGATCGCGGTGGTCCCCCTGGGAATCCCGCTGCTCGCGGGCCCCGGCGCGATCTCGACGGTGATGATCTACGAGGGGAGCGCCGGCGACGACCCGGTCATGGTGGCCGCGGTCTTCCTCGCGATCGCGGTGACGACCGTGCTCGCATTCTTCATCCTGCGGTACGGCCAGAAGATCTTCCGTTACCTCGGAAAGACCGGGATCATGGCGATGACCCGGGTGCTCGGCCTTCTGCTCGCCGCGGTGGGCGTCCAGTTCGTCGTTAACGGGATTTTCGGGGCGTTCGGCCACCCGTAGACCGTCGAGCCGGTCTCCCCGTCCGAAGGGTCGTGGGCTTGGCCGGCGAGGGGGGGGATGAACGTCGCGCTCGGCCGACGACCGCGCGCGACGGGCCCTCCGGATCCCGGTCGGCGGCCCACGCCTTCTCGCCGGCAGGGATGGCGATAGGAAGGTCGTTCTCCGACGGAGGGAAGGCGCATTCGAAGTCGTCCGTGTACGCGCAGTAGGGGTTGAACGCCCGGTTGAAGTCGACCTCGTACTCGTCGGCCTCGTTGAGCTCGAGCATGACGTAGCGTCCCGCACCGTAGCTCTCCCGTCCGCTCGTGAGGTCACGGAACGGCACGAAGACGGACGTCCCCACACCCTCTCCGGCATGGTAGAGCCGAAGGTGCAGCGGCTCGCCACCGATCGCGAACGTGAGGTCCCCGATGTACCGCATGACCGCCTGGTTGTCCCGGTTGGTCCGAAGGTACGCCTCCTCGGGGGTCGGCCGGCGTTGGAGCGTCGCTCGCACCCGGAACTTCGGGTCCGGGGGGAAGTAGCGGAGCTCGTGGAACGGGACCCGCCCGACCACGAAGGGGGACTCCGGGTCTTGGGCCATGAACCCGTTCTTCATCGTGCGCTCGGTCTCGAGCTCACGTCGCCATTCTTGGGTCGCGGCCATCCCCGCCGCCGATAGGCTCGGCCGTTTAACGCTTGGCTCCGGCCCGGCCAGGGGGGTCCGTGAGGGCGAGGAACATCCGGTCCTCGTCGAAGTACTGGCCGTTCCGCTTCAGGGTATGGGGAAAGTGCCCGCACAGCGTGAACCCGAACCTGCGATAGAGCCTCTGAGCTTCCACGTTCTTGGACCACACGGTGAGGTACACGATGTCGAACTTCTGCCGAGCCTCGTCTAGGGACCGCTCCAGGAGTCGGGCCCCGATTCCGGTCCCTCGATGTCCCTTCTGGACCAGGATCCCCAGTTCGCCGACATGGGACTGCTCGGTGGTCGGCCCAGGCCTCGCCCGTTCAATGGTGCAGTGGCCCACAGCACGACTGTCCACCTGGGCCACGTTGGTGATCGACTCGCCGGTACGCATCCCGTCGAGCAGGCGGTCGAACCACTTGCGGTAGTCGGCCTCCGACGGAGGCACGTGCCGCAACGTGATCCAAACAGACTCGCCCGCGGCAAGCTCGTCGTACATGTGTGCGAGCCCCCGGCTGAGGTCGTGGAAATCCTCGGAGCGAAGGGGCCGGATCGTCACGCCCTGGGGCGAGGACATCACCAATCCCTACGGGCGCGCTTCCTTAATGTTTCGACCCGGTCCCAACGGGGACGACCGAGAAGTCGAGGACCATTCGCTCCTCGTCAAAGTACCGGTCTCCCCGCTTGATGACCCGCGGGAGATGACCGCACACGGTGAACCCGAACCGACGATAGAGCTGTTGGGCGGTCGTGTTCACCGAGAACACCGTCAGGTAGACGAGCTCGAACTTCGAGCGAGCCTCGCAGAGACACCGCTCGAGGAGAGCCGTTCCGACCCCCTTCCCACGGTGCGCCTGGCCGACGAGGATCCCGAGTTCGCCGACATGGGACATCTCGGACGTCCCACCCGGGCCGAACCGGCCGATCGTGCAGCTGCCCACCGCGTGGCCATCGAGCTCCGCGACCCGGAAGATCTCGTCCCCGGCCAGCGCACTCCGATAGTGACCCTCGAACCAGCTCACCTCGTCGGCGAGGGAGGGGCGGTCGGCGAACAAGGTGATCCCGATGGGCTCGCCCGCGGCGCGCTCGTCGTACAATCGAAAGTACATCTCCCGGAGGTCATCGAAGTCGCCCCAACGGACGGGTCGCACCGTTATTCCGGGAAGAGAGGACATGGCCGACCGGTCGGCACGCGGGCGTCCCTAGACGTATCCGAACTGGCGCTTGGCGAAATCGCTCATCCGCTCCGGGCTCCAGGGGGGGTCCCAGATCAGCTCGACCGTCGCGGCCTTGACGTTCGGGACCTTCTCGATGGCCATCTTGACCTCTTCCGCAAGGATGCCGGCCACCGGGCAGCCGACCGCGGTCAGGGTCATCTTGAGCTTCACCGCGTCGTTGGTCCACTCGAATCCGTAGATGAGTCCGAGGTCGACGATGTTCATCGGGATCTCGGGGTCGAAGATCTGCTTCAGGTTCTCGGTGATCAACTGCTCCCGTTGCGCGTACGGCCCCTCGGTCGCGGGGGCGAAGTTCGCGGGCGGGGTCGAGCCGGGCGCGGGAGGCGGGGCGGGGTCGGTCATCCTCTCTTCCACCGGCCGGGGGCCTATAAGGGTGCGCGAGCCCCGAGTAACCCTAGGGTGACTCCCCGGCAACTCACTTAAGCGCCGCCCCGGTGGGTCGCCGATGCGCGACATCCACGCGATGTCTCCCGACCGAGGCCGCCTGCGCCTCCGCTCGGTCGGCATTTCGAGAATCCGGAAGCCGCTGACCGTGGAACGACGGGAAGGGACCCACACACTGGCCGTGGAGTTCCATGTGGCCGTCGACCTCCCCTCGGAGCGAAAGGGGTCCGACCTCTCCCGGAACGCCGAGATCCTCGCCGAGGTCGTGGACGAGACGGTCACCCGACCGGTCGGGAGCTTGGAATCCGCCTGCTCCGCGATCGCCCGGGAGCTGCTGGTCCGCCACCCGTACGCGACCGAAGCCTCCGTGGAGGCGTCGGCCGAGTACTTCCTGAGGAAAGGGATTTCCGAGGAGAAGCGGAGCTTCGAAGACTACATGCTCATCGCGGATGCGAGGGCCACCCGCGGGGCGGACGGTTCCGTGACGCTGGCACGCGCCGTCGGAGCGGAGGCGGTCGGCATGACGGCGTGTCCCTGCGCGATGGAGACCTGCCGGGGGCGCCTCACGGAGGAGTTCCCCCTCCTCGCGGACCCGGCGCTCAAGGACCTACCGATGATCACGCACAACCAGCGCAATCGAACCCGCGTCGTGTTCGAACTCCCGGACGCGACCGAAGTCGAGGCGGACGAGCTGGTCGCCGCCATCGAGGCCGCCCAGTCGAGCCCGACGTACGCAATCCTGAAACGAGGGGACGAAGCTCAGGTCGTCCTCGACGCCCACCGCCATCCGAAGTTCGTGGAGGACGTCCTCCGGGACCTGCTCGCGAGCCTGCCGAGCCGGTTCCCCACACTTCCCGACGCCACGCAGGTCCGCGCGAGCACCGTGAGCGAGGAGTCGATCCACAAGTACAACGTCGAGGCCTCCCATCAGGTCAGTCTCGGCGAGCTCCGTCATTCGGACGGTCGGTAAGGGGGCCCGGAGGCGACCGTGCGCTACGCGCTGGACGCCGTCCGACGGCGGCCGGGCCGCTCCGCCATGACCTCGCTCGGCATCGGGCTCGCTGTCGGACTGGTCGTGCTGCTGCTCGCCCTGTCGGCGGGGGTCCAGACGAGCGCCACCACGCTCGCGAGCGAAAGCGGGGTCGACCTGGTCGCGGCCAGCGACAACACGACGATCCTTTCGGGAGAGTTCCCGCCGATACAGGGAGCTCACGCTCTCGCCAGTCGGATCCCTTCGGTGGACCCGAACGTGGCCACCGCAAGCCCCTGGCTCGTCAGTGACCTCGTCTTCGGGAACGCCTCGCTCTGGTCCGCGGCGAACTCAAGCTCGGTGCCGGGCGGCTGGTCGCCGACCGACTCCGGCACGGTGGGCTGGATCCCTTCGGACAACTCCGGCATCCAGACCCCGGACCTGTACAACGGGACCGGGTTCACAGCGCCGGGCGACCCTCACTACGGCGGGGGTCTGTACAACGGCCCGGAAACGCACGAGATCGTCCTCGACCAGGGGCTCGCGACGGTGCTCCACGTGGGGGTCGGCGACCTCGTGTGGCTGGGAGCGGCGCAACCCCCCTCCGAATCCGCGCTCGAGGGTTGGTATGCGAACGCGACCGCGTTCCGGGTCGTCGGCATCTCGGGCCCGTTCTGGCTCATCCCCTCGGCCCTGCTCGGGTTCGTCTATCTCTCCGAGCTCCAACAGATCCTCAAGAGCGCGACCGCGACGACCGACTACGCGTCCCTGGTCCTCATCCATCTGACCGACCCCACGGCCGTCGACTCCGACCAGAGCCAGCTGGAGGCGGCCTTCCCGCAGCTGACCGTCTTCACGCTCGCGAACATCCTCGGGGCGATCCAGCACGTCGTGAACCTTTACCGGACCTTCGGTGAGCTCATCGGCGTCATCGGGGTCGTCGTGGCGGCCCTCTTCGCCACGACGGTGCTCCAGATGTCGGTCGATGACCGGTCGCGCGAGCTCGCTCTCCTGAGGGCCATCGGACACTCCCGACCTTCGGTCGGGTCGATGGTCGTGGAGGAAGCCCTCCTGCTCTCCTTCTTCGGGCTCGCGATCGGCCTTCCGATCGCGTACGCCACCGCCTACGGTCTCAACCTC
Source organism: Thermoplasmata archaeon UBA61 (assembly GCA_002503985.1). Lineage (GTDB taxonomy): Archaea > Thermoplasmatota > Thermoplasmata > Lutacidiplasmatales > UBA184 > Lutacidiplasma. The sequence goes on along the minus strand of DASW01000008.1, from coordinate 356,020 downwards.
TACCTAACCCGCCTCCTCGCGGGGTTGCCGGCCGGGTTCTCGTTCGTCTCGTTCAACGGGGGGATCCTGCTCGACGGCCTCCTTCTCGTTCTCGCGGTCGGGCTCGTTGCCGCGGTCGCACCCGCGGCCCGGGCGATGCAGCTTCCCGTCGCGGAGGAGCTCCGAGCCCCATGATGGGCTGGGGTCGGGGACGCTCCCTACGACACTCGCGGCTCCAGCTCGTGCTCGCGGTCGCGGCGATCGCCACCGCCGTGGCATTGCCGGTGGTCCTCGTGAGCGTGGGCGGCGGGGTCTCCGCCCACGAGCTCGCGAACCTCCAGAACGCGGGCTACCAGATCGTGGTCAGCGCGGCCGGGCTCCACGGGATCACGCACTCCCACAACTACACAGACCAGATCCTCTCGATCCCCGGCGTGACGGCGGCGTCCCCGGTGCTCAGCGTGACGATCGACGCCTTCACCCACTCCGGGGGGACCCCGGTCCTCGCCGAAGGGGTGATCCCGGACCAGTTCTACCCGACGCTGGGGCCGACCGAATCCGGGCTCTTCCCGTCCCCCCTCCCGCTGGGAGACCCCACCGACGACGTCCACTTCGCGCACGGAACCTACTCCGGCTCGGCGACGTACGACGTGCTGGTGTCGACTCCCTACGCCGCGGCGCACAGTGTTTCGGTCGGCCAGCAGCTTGTCCTGAGCCCGGTCGCGAACCGCAGCCTCGGAACGACCTACAACGTCACGGGGACGTTCGGCGTCCCCCCCACGGTCCTCGGACCTACCGGGGCGTTCGCGGTGCTCGTTCCCCTCTCGGACCTGCAGGCCATGACGGGGTACGCGGGGGGGTCCGCCGTGGCGCCCGACGCGGTCGATACGATCGAGGTCGCCGCGACCGGTTCGATCGCCACGAACCCCAGCGCGCTCAACGACCTTCGGAACGAGGTGCAGGCGCTCTTCCCCTACTACGGGGTCAGCTCGCTGACGCAAGAGGCCCAGCAACTCCAGTCGGCGAGCGGGGTCTTGACGGGGTTCTACCTGGCGCTCTCTTCGGTCGGCCTGTCGGTGGGCCTGCTTTTCCTCGCCCTCGTCCTACTGCGTCGTGTGGAGGCAGACCGACGGTCGATCGGGATCCGCCGCGCGCTCGGCATCTCGGGCCGGTCGATCGCCGGTGAGATCGTGTGGAACGGTGCGACCCTCGCCCTCATGGGGGCGGCCGCCGGCGTCATCGGAGGGTACCTGATCGTCGAGGCGCTCGCGGCCTGGACCAGCTCGGCCGTCCAGGAGGCGGCGCAGCTCGCCGTTTTCGACCCCGTGATCCTGGGCGAGCTGGTCGCGGGGGTCGTGGGCCTCTCGTTGCTCGCGGGCGCTGTCGCGACCCGAACGGCGCTCCGGATGCCGATATCGGAGGCGTTGCGGTGAGCGAGAAGAGCGTCCCCTCCATCGAGCTGTCCCAGGTCGTCCGCACCTACGGGGCGGGCGGTCCGGAGGAGGTCCGGGCGCTGCGGGGCGTCGACCTGACGATTCCCCCGGGGGAGTTCGTCTCGGTCGCCGGGCCGAGCGGCTGCGGTAAGACAACGCTCCTCAACCTGCTGGGGCTCCTCGACAGCCCGACGTCGGGCGAGGTCCGTTGGGACAGCGAGTCGGTCGGCCAGAAGTCCGACCGGGCCCGGGCCCGCCTCCGCCTCGAGGGGGTTGGGTTCATCTTTCAGCGGTTCTACCTCCTGCCGACCTTGACCGCACGAGAGAACGTCGAGCTACCGATGCGCGCGCTGCGCGTGCCCCGCGGCGAGCGGACACGCCGCGCGTCCCAGCTCCTCGAGGAGGTCGGCCTTCAGGGGCGGGAACGGGCGTTCCCCCACCAGCTGTCGGGAGGCGAGGAGCAGCGGGTCGCCGTCGCGCGCGCGCTCGCCAACCGACCCGGTCTCCTGCTCGCGGACGAGCCGACCGGCGAGCTCGACTCGGGGAACACGCAGGCGATCCTCTCGCTCCTCGAGCGGGTCCGTCAGGACCGGAACGCCTCTCTGGTGGTCGTGACCCACAACCCGGACGTGGCGCGTCGGGCCCGACGCCACCTTACGATGCGGGACGGCGCGGTCGTCGAGGACGTTCGGGAGGCCTAGGGGGTCATCCATGACTCGGATCGCGATCCTTCTGAGGGACCGGTGCCACCCGAAGGAATGCCAGTGGGAGTGCCAGGCCTACTGCCCTCCGGTCCGGATGGGCCAGGAGTGCATCATCGAAGGGCCCGACTCGAAGCCGGTCATCTCCGAGAGCCTCTGCATCGGGTGCGGCATCTGCGTTCACAAGTGTCCCTTTGATGCGATCAAGATCCTGAACACGCCCGAGGCGAAGGAGTCGGAGATCGTCCACCGGTACGGCTACAACGGGTTCCGCCTGTACCGACTGCCCATGCCCCCGGTCCGGGGGATCACCGGCCTCTTGGGTCCGAACGGGACGGGCAAGACCACGGCGCTCCGACTCCTCGCGGGCGACGACGTCCCGAACCTCGGGGACTACGCGCATCCCGGGGATTGGTCGCACGTCCTCTCCCACTACCGGGGGACCTCGCTCCACGCGCACTTCGAGCGCGTCGCGAAGGGCGAGCTTCGCAGCGTCGTCAAGCCGCAGTACGTCGACCGGCTCATGGACGAGTCGTTGACCGCCCTCGAGTTCGTCGCCCAGGCCGGAGGGCGGCCGGCCGCGATCCTCGAGGAGGTCGGGCTCGGCGGCCGCGGGGACCGACGTCTGGGAGAGCTCTCGGGAGGGGAGCTCCAGCTCGCCGCCATCGCCCGGACGCTCGCGACGGACGCCGATTTCTATCTGATCGACGAACCGTCGAGCTATCTCGACATCGTCCACCGCCTCGAGGTCGCCCGGCTCCTCCGTCGGCTCGGGGAGACGAAGAGCGTCATCGTGGTGGAGCACGACCTCGGCCTCCTCGACTACCTCGCCGACCAGGCCCACCTCATCTACGGAGAGTCCGCCGCCTTCGGGGTGATCAGCCACCCGATCCCCATGCGGTCGGCGATCAACACCTACCTCACCGGTTACCTGAAGGACGAGAACGTCCGGTTCCGAACGGAGCCGGTGCGCTTCGTCGCGCACCCGCCGAAGCCGACGGTGCGCCAGAACCTCCTGGTCGAGTTCCCCGCGCTCGAGAAGGAGTTCTCCAAGTTCCGGCTCTCGGTGGGGGCAGGGGCCCTCGCGAAGGGGGAGACCGTCGGGGTCGTCGGCCCCAACGCGACCGGGAAGACGACGTTCGTGCGGATGCTAGCGGGCGTGGAAACTCCCACGAGCGGCACCCCTCCGAAGGGGGTGACCGTGAGTTACAAGCCCCAGTACCTCAAGGCCTCGCAACCGGCGAGCCTCCGGGAACGCTCGAACGCGCTCGTGGGCGACCCGACGTTCGACGGTAAGCTGTTCGAGCGCGAGCTCGTCCCCGGCCTCCACCTGGACGAGGTGCTCGATGTGGCGCTGACCGACCTTTCAGGAGGGGAGCTCCAGCGGGCCGCGGTCGCTCTCGCGCTCGCCCGACCTGCGACGCTCTATCTCCTGGACGAGCCGTCCGCGTACCTAGACGCCGACGAGAGGATGTCGATGGCCCGGCTCCTTCGGCGGCAGGTCGAGCGGCAGGCCGTGAGCGCCCTCGTGGTCGACCACGACGTCTACTTCCTCGACCTCGCCTGCGACGCGTTGATGACCTTCCGTTTGGAGACTTCCGATGGCTCGCAGGGCCGTGGCGACGGGCCGTTCCCGATGCGCGAGGGGATGAACCGCCTGCTTCGGACGGTTGACATCACATTCCGCCGCGACGCGGAGACGCTAAGACCCCGTATCAACCGGGAGGGTTCCGTCCTCGACCGGGAACAACGGGCGAAGGGGGAGTACTACTACGAAGCCGCCGCCTGACGAGCCGTCACCGTCCCGCTCGAAGAACCATCCCCCGCCCTCGCTGCCCCGAGTGGATTCCCAGGGAGTCTACCGCAAGCGGGGCAAGCTCTCCTACAGCGTGGTCGGCGTGTACGTCTTCCTGATCCTCCTCCTCTTCATCGTCCTGCCGAACGCCGGACTTCGCGAGGGGTGGACCTTCGAGGTCATCCTCCTGTTCTTCGTCTTCTTCCTCATCCGGTACCTGTCGACCACGTACTCGATCAGTGACACCCATCTGAGGGCGTGGCGCATCCTGGGAAGCCGAAGGATCCATCTCGACCAGGTCCGCCAGATCGAGTACTCTAGCATTCGCGACCTCGGCCCCACCGGGTTCATCGGTTCGTGGGGTTACCGAGGTCGGATGTGGAGTCCCGTCATCGGCCATTTTGACGCAATCTACACCGACCCGGCCGCCGGGATCCTCGTGACCGCCGAAGGCGTGCCGCTCTACATCAGCCCGGCCCACATGCCGGAGTTCGCGCGGGAGCTTTCGCGCCGGGTCCGTTCCTACACCGGGCGGCTCGCGGTGGACGTCGGGGACCCGCAGGGGTCCGCCCCAGAACCGGGGAAGTGAGCCGACCGCCCGCGTGGCGGCAGTCAGTACTGCGGCAGTGAGCGGTCGACGCGCTCCGCCCAGGCATTGATCCCGCCGCGAAGCACTCGGACGTTCTCGAACCCACGGTCGAGCAGCAGGCGTGTGGCCGCGGTCGAGCGGACCCCGGTCCGGCAGTAGAGGACGAGCTTGGCCCCGCGAGGGATCTCGTCGAGGCGTTCGGAGAGCTCCTCTTTCGGGATGAGGTGAGCGGCGGGCAGGTGGCCGATCTCCCACTCCCCTCGGCCCCTCACGTCGACCACGAACGGGGGCTCGTGCGAGCGGAGCTCGGCACGAAGCGCCTCCGGCTCGACCTGGGGGACCACCCTTTCGGAGGGCCCCGCGGCCGGGTCCGGGACGCCGCAGAAAGCGGGGTAATCGATGAGCCCTTTCTGGGATGCGCGCGGGGAGCACAGCACGCATCGGGGATTCTTCCGGACTTTGAGCTCTCGGAACTCGAGACCGAGCGCGTCGAAGAGGAGGAGGCGGCCGACCATCGATGTCCCGCGGCCGAGGAGGATCTTCAGCGTCTCCGTCGCCTGGAGGATGCCGATCAGGCCGGGCAGGACGCCGAGCACCCCCGCCTCCGCGCACGAGGGGACGAGCTCGGGCGGCGGAGGCTCGGGGTAGAGGCACCGATAGCACGGTCCGCGCTCCGCATCGAAGACGCTCAGCTGTCCCTCGAAGCGGAAGACCGACCCATAGACGTCCGGTTTCCGGAGCAGGACGGCCGCGTCATTGACGAGGTAGCGGGTCGGGAAGTTATCGGACCCGTCCACGATGACATCGTACGGTCGCAGGATGTCGAGGGCGTTCTGTGCCGTCAGCCGTTGGGGGTACGGGACCACTCGCGTACCCGGGTTCAGAGCTTCGACCCGCTCCTTCGCCCGCTCTATCTTCGGACGGCCGACGTCCGAGGTCGTGTAGAGCACCTGGCGCTGGAGGTTCGAGAGCTCGACAGAATCGAAGTCTACGAGGCCGATCTCGCCGACCCCGGCGGCCGCGAGATACAACGCTGCGGGGGCTCCGAGGCCCCCGGCGCCCACGAGCAGGACCTTCGCCCGCCGCAACTTTCGCTGGCCCGCGACGCCGATCTCGGGCAGCGAAAGGTGACGGCTGTACCGACTCAGCTCCTCGCGAGAGAACGCCCTCTCCCTCGAGGACTTCGCGTTCGGGCGAGGGCGTCCATGCGGCGCTTTCCGGCGAGGGGCCGGCGCGCCCCCTGCGATGGCGGGCACGATGGAGACGATGTCCCCATCCTTGAGGGGGGCCCCTTCTCGCCCGAGGAAGCGGATGTCCTGGTCGTTGAGGTAGATCGTGACGGAGGTACGGAGCCGCCCTTCCGCGGTGAACAGGTGGCGCTCGAGCGCGGGGTTCGCCCGAGCGAGTGCCCGGACCACCTCTCCGACTGTGGAACCTTCGAGAACGACTTCGGAGGCCCCGCCGGCGAACCCGCGAAGCGGAGCGGGGACCTTGACCGCCGCCTTCGCCATCGTGGGTTCTTCGCGCTGACGTTCTTAGGCTCTCGCCTGCCCCCCGGTCCGCGCGGGAGGGAGTGCCGGTGTATCGAGGATGGAGAGACGCACCTCTCGGAAAGCCAACGAATCGGGGTCAAGTTGGAATGCCGCAACGTCCGGTACGTCGGCTGGGTTCACCGAGAGGACGACATACGAGTAGCCCGGCCAGGCACCGTCCTGGTCGAGCTGGGACGGCCGGGCGGGATGGTCTGGGTGCGAATGGTAGAAACCGACGACCGTCCGCCCAGATGGTTCGACCCGTCGCTCCATCTGACGGAGCTCCTCCGCCGGGATCAGAAACCGGCGCTGACGCGGCCCGTCGGATTCGTTGCGGGCGCGCTCCAAGGCAAGAATCGCACGAGGACCATCATCCTCGGCCGATACGCCGGCTCCGATCAGGAAGCCGCAACACTCTTCTGGATAGGCTTCGCGGGCGTGCGTCTTCATCTCCTCGAGAACGGCGCCCGACACGATGACGGCGCTCCGTGAGGCCGCCTTCCGCCGGGTCACTCGACGGGTAGTCACCGCGGCCGAAGGCCCAGAACGGATCAACGGTCCCGAGGCTACCGAAGCTGGATCAGGTGGGTGCACCGCATTCCTCCCCGACCGATCGAGTCGAGCAGGTCCACTCCAGCCTGCCCGAGGAGCGCCTCGGTGAGGTGCTTATCGAAGACGTCGCAGAGGAGGAACGGGTGGGACATCGCGCTGTGGCGGAAGACGCAGTTCGTCCGCGTGATCCGGATCATGCCGTCCGGGGCCCGGTCAGTGCTGCACCGGAAGCCGAGACGGTTCAGCGAACGCACGACGTTCTCCGCGCGCTGTTCGGGCGTGCCCGAGCGGGGCACCTCCTTCGCGACCTCGTGGGCCATGCGCTTCGCGGCGTCGGCGAAGAGCGCGCTCACGTACTTCTCTCCCTCTCGGGCGAGGAGCTCGTCGACCACGGTGTCCAGGATCAGGTCGTACTTCTTCGGGAAGAGTTCCTGCGCGGCGCCCGTCAGCGCGAAACGCTTGCGGGGGCGTCCGACGCCCTCCCGACGGAAGGTCGGAACGACGAGCCCGCGCTCCTGCATGCGACCGAGGTGGCCGCGGGCCGCGCTCTCCTGGATGCCCAGCTTCTGAGCGAGGTCGCGCGCCGTCCGAGGCGCGACCGCGAGCTCCTCGAGGATCCGCCCTCGGGTGCCTTCGAGCTGTTCTACCCCTGTCATCGGTCCCACACGGTCTCGAGACGACCCTATGATTTACACACCACGCCATGCTTAAATAACGGTATCGGCTCGTACGCGGTCGATGCCGAACGACACCCTGAGCGGTCCCAGCACGCTGGTCGTGGAGGACCTCCATGCCGAAGTCGCCGGAAAGGAGATCCTGAAAGGGGTCAGCCTCACGTTGAAGAGCGGCGAGATCACCGCCCTTATGGGGCCGAACGGGTCGGGAAAGAGCACCCTGGCCTACGCCCTGATGGGCCACCCCAAGTACAAGGTCACGAAAGGCAAGGCGACCCTCGACGGGAAGGACCTGCTGAAGCTGAGCGTCGACCAGCGGTCGCGCGCGGGCCTGTTCCTGGGGTTCCAGTACCCACAGGAGGTCTCGGGCCTCTCGCTCTCGAAGTTCCTCTGGACCGCGTACATGCAGACCCACACGGCCCAGACGGCGAACACCGCCCAGTTCGACAAGGACTTGAAGACGCACCTATCGTACCTCGAGATGGACGAATCGCTGCTCAAGCGCTCGCTGAACGAGGGGTTCTCGGGCGGCGAGAAGAAGCGGGTCGAGGTGCTGCAGATGGCCACCATGCGTCCGATCTTCGCGATCCTGGACGAGCCGGACTCCGGCCTCGACATCGATGCCGTACGTGCGGTGGGGGAGACCGTGTCCAAGCTCCACCGGCCCGATGCGGGGATCCTCGTCATCACGCATTACCAGCGTATTTTGAAGTACCTGAAGCCCGACCGGGTCCATGTGATGGTGGACGGCGCGATAGCGCTCTCGGGAGGCCGAGACCTGGCCGAACAGCTCGAGGCGAAAGGGTACGACTGGGTCCGCCTCGGGATCGCGAACACGCCGACCTAAGAGCGTTCGGCGCTGTCCCCGGGCGACCGATGGACGTTTCCCGAATCCGCCAGGATTTTCCGATCCTGTCCCGCCCCACCCAGGGGCACCCGCTCGTCTACCTCGACTCCGCGGCGACCTCCCAGAAGCCGCGGAGCGTGATCTCCGCCGAGCAGCGGTACTACGAGGAGACGAACGCGAACGTCCACCGTGGGGTATACGCGCTCAGCGTCGAGGCCACGGACGCCTACGAGGGGGCCCGCGAGCGCGTCGCACGATTCCTCCACGCGCCGGACCCGGCCGGAGTCGTCTTCGTGCGAGGCACAACGGAGGCGATCAACCTCGTCGCGACGTGCCTCAGTCACAAGCTCCTCTCCCGCGGGGACCTGGTCGTCTCCACGGTGATGGAGCATCACTCCAACATCGTTCCCTGGCACCAGCTGCGGGAGTACGCGGGAATCGAGCTCGAGTTCGTCGGGGTGGACGATGGAGGGCGCCTGCGCCTGGAGGACCTGGACCGCTGGCTCGAGCGCAAGCCGAAGGTCGTGACCCTCACGCACGTTTCGAACGTCCTTGGTACCGTGAACCCGGTCCGGGAGATCGCGGACCGCGCTCATGCGGCGGGCGCCCTCGTGGTGTTGGACGCGGCGCAGTCCGCGCCCCACCTCCCGATCGACGTCGGAGCTCTCGGAGTGGATTTCCTGGCGTTCTCCGGGCACAAAGCGCTCGGGCCGATGGGGATCGGGGTGCTTTGGGGCCGGACCGACCTGCTCGAATCGCTGCCTCCGTACATGGGCGGAGGAGAGATGATCCGGGACGTCCACCTGGACCGCGTCAGCTACCGGGAGACCCCGACCAAGTTCGAGGCGGGGACCCCCAACGTCGGAGGAGCGGTCGCGTTGTCCGCGGCCCTCGATTACCTCGAGAAGGTCGGTTGGGAGGAGCTGCACGACCACGAGCGCCGCCTGCAACGAAAGGCGGTCTCCCTCGCGGCTGAACGCTTCGGCGACAAGATGCGGATCTTCGGACCGAAGGACCCGATGGACCGCGAGGCCGTGATCTCGTTCTCCCTCCAAGGAGCCCACCCGCACGACATCGCGAGCCTCCTCGACACCCGGGGGATCTGCGTCCGGGCCGGTCACCACTGCGCCCAACCCCTGATGGAAAGGCTCGGCGTGAGCGCCCTCACCCGGGCGAGCCCCTACCTCTACAACACCGAGGACGAGCTCGTTCAGATGTTCGACGGACTCGAAGCGGTCTCCGCCGTCCTGTTGGGGTCCGGTCGTCCTGCGGCCGGGTCGTGACCGAACGGCCCCACTTCGGGTTCTCTCCCGAAGAAGGTTGTAGCCCCTCGGGAGACAACGATACCGTTAGCGTGAGTTTCCGTCACGGGACAGGCGTTGTCGTCCCGCCGGCGACCTCTCATTTAAATACACCGGGGTGATGGAATTACCTGAGCTGTCCATGGCACAAACAGCGTCCGAGATCACTCCCCTCGATTACACGCGGTACGACTTCAAGAACCCCGAGACGTACCGCCTTCGGATCCCCAAGGGACTCAGTCGAGACGTGGTCCGCGCCATCTCCCGGTTCAAGAGCGAGCCGGACTGGATGCTCGAGTACCGCCTTCGCGCCTACGACCATTTCGTGGAGCGTCCGATGCCGGACTGGGGTCCGAGCCTTACGGACCTCGACTTCGACTCCTACACCTACTACGCGAACCCGATGCTCGAGGGGGAGACCAAGCGGAGCTGGGAGGACCTCCCCGCGGACATCAAGAACACCTTCGATAAGCTCGGGATCCCCAAGGCGGAGCGCGAGTTCTTCGGAGGGGTGGGTGCTCAGTACGACAGCGGGACGGTCTACCACAAGATCCGCGAGGACCTCGCGGCCAAGGGCGTCATCTTCTGCGACACGGACACCGCTCTGAAGGAGCACCCGGACATTCTCCGGAAGTACTTCGGGAAGATCGTGCCGTACAACGACAACAAGTTTGCGGCTCTCAACAGCGCCGTCTGGTCGGGCGGGAGCTTCGTCTACGTGCCGCCCGGGGTCGACGCTGGCATCCCGCTCCAGGCGTACTTCCGCATCAACGCGCGGAACGTCGGCCAGTTCGAGCGGACTCTGATCATCGCCGACAAGGGCGCGAAGATCCACTATATCGAAGGCTGCACGGCACCGATCTACTCGACCGACTCGCTGCACGCCGCGGTGGTCGAGGTCGTGGCCGAGCCGTTCTCGAAGCTTCGGTACACGACCGTCCAGAACTGGTCGAAGAACGTCTACAACCTCGTCACGAAGCGCGCCGTCGGCTACGAGGGCTCGCTCGTCGAGTGGGTGGACGGCAACATGGGCTCGAAGGTCACGATGAAGTACCCCTCGGTCTACCTACGCGGCCGCGGGGCGCGTGCCGACATCCTGTCGGTCGCGTTCGCGAGCGAGGGTCAGATCATCGATTCGGGGGCGAAGGCGGTCCACTCAGCCCCCGACACCTCGAGCAAGATCGTCGCGAAGTCGATCGCCATCCGGGGCGGCCAGACGAGCTACCGGGGACTGCTCCACGTCGCGCCGGGCGCGACCGGGGTCAAGGCGGCGGTCCGCTGCGACGCGCTTCTACCGGACGAGCGGGGCCGGTCGGACACCTATCCGTACAACGAGATCCACGAAGAGGACGCCACGATCACGCACGAGGCGGTCGTCGGGAAGATTGGCGAGGAGCAAATCTTCTACCTGATGAGCCGAGGCCTGAGCGAGTCGGACGCGATCCACCTCATCCTGATGGGGTTCTTGGCGGAGTTCTCGAAGGAGCTCCCCGTCGACTACGCCCTCGAACTGAACCGGCTCATCCAGATGGAGATGGCCGGGGCCGTCGGATAGGCGGCCTCTCTCGGACCCTCCGGCCTCATGGCCGGTGGGCGGCCCCGCTCACCGACCGAAGCCGCGCCCGCAATCGGAAGGGATCCGCCTTCGGTAGGCGCGAGTTTACCCCCGTCCACCTGAGCTTATATGCCGGTCCCATACGGGCCCCCAGGAGTCGACATGAGCAACAAGCCGATGGACGATGCGAATGCTAGTTGGTGGACGCGCCACGTTTCCCCGATGAACTCGATCCTTCGGATCCTGCTGGGGGTCGTTTGGTCGATAGATGGGGCTCTCAAGTTCTATTCCGGGTTCGCCGGAAGCTTCTTGAGCGACCTTCAGGGCACTCAGCAGTCCGCCCCGAGCTGGCTATCGGGCTGGTTCACCTTCTGGGTGAATGTGACCACCCCTAACCCGACGGCGGTCGTTTACACCGTGGGCACGTTCGAGATCCTGATCGGCCTCGCGTTGATCTTCGGGTTCATGCGGAAGTTCGCCTACGCGGGCGGTCTGGTCCTAGGCCTCCTCATCTGGGCGATCCCGGAGGGATTCGGCGGTTTGTACACCATCACCCCCCAGACCACGGACATCGGTACGGGGATCCTCTACGCCTTCGCGATGGCGGGGCTGATCCTCATCAACTCGGCGCACGGACCCAGCCGATGGAGCGTGGACTACTACCTCGAGCGCTGGGTTCCGGGGTGGGCCCGCATCGCGGAGTACTCGACCCGGATATTCGGGCGCAAGAAGCCGGCGACGGCTCCCCCCCCAAAGGCCCCGGCCGCGTAACCCGCCTAGGGCCGGCCTGCCCAGACCAACCCTTTCCCTCGGTCTGCCCGAAGTCCGCCGGGGTCATTCGGGTGGACGCTTTCGGGGGACCCGTGGAACGTCCGTGTGAGACTTCACGAGGTCGATCACCGAGAGCATCGTGGAATAGGTCAGGTTGACCTCGGCCACCAGAACCTCGGGGGTGCGGGGGCCGGGCAGGTCGAGGACGGCCAGCGTCGATCGGAGAAGTTCTGTCGCGGTCGCGAGGCTGGCCGGGTCGCGCACCTCGCCCGACGGGTGCTGCACGAGTTCGCCGGTCGCTTCCAGGTCCTCACGCAGCGAGCGGAGCAAGTCCTGCAGAACCGCTGCGGAAAAGGAGGAAGGGTCGCTGACGAGGGGCATGGACCGACGTGAATGAGTAAGGTCGGCGGAGGTTGATAGCCGTTCGCTCAGCGAAGTTTCGAGTCGAATCGCCAGTCGGGCGCGGCATCGGTTCCCGTGACGTCGAGCCGGGGCAAGGCGGGATACTCGCCCTCCTTCCACAGGATGGCGGCTCCGTCCCAACGGGCCTGGAGCGACGGGTAGAGGATCTCACGAAGGCCCGCGACCGGCGCGCGGTCGTAGACGTTGGCGAGGAACCCCTCGCCGATCATCCGGACCGCGTCCGAGGTAGAGATCCCCCGCGATTGGAGGTAGAAGACCTTCTCCGGGTCGACCGGGGCGACCGACGTCGAGTGGGTCGCCTTCACGTCGCGGCAGAGGATCTCGAGGATCGGGATCGTGTCCGAGCGCGCCCCGCGGGAGAGGAGCATCGCGTGCTCCGAGATCAGCGCGACCGTCTTCCGCGCGTCCGGCTCGATCCGGACGAGGCCGCGGCTCATGCCCCGTGCCTCGTCCGTGAACACCCCGCGGGTGATCGACGTTCCGTGGGTGTCGGTCGCGATGTGGGTCAGGTCGAAGGAGCTGTCGTACGACTGGTCCTTGGCCCCGTAGAACGTCTGAAAGTCCTCCACGATCGAACCGCGCCCGGTGAGCCGGGTGTGATTGCGCATCTTCGCGCGGTAGCCGCCGAGCCCGTTCCACATCCAGCCGAGCCGCGATTCGGTCCCGGTCGTGGCGGTCCGTCGGTAGACCGACACCGCCCGTAGGTCGGGCGCATGCACGGTCAAGAAGACCGTCTTTGCGTAGTCCGCGAGGTCCAGGTCCGTGCTGGAGGCGTACAGGCGTTGGCCGTTCGCGGGGGATTCCGACGAGTAGACCTCCTCGGTCGCCAACAGCTGGGCTCCCTCGCCGACACGGATGGCCCGTCGCACCGAAAGGGCCTCCTTCGGGCTGGAGAGAAGACACAGCTCCTGGACCCGAACAGGCTGCGGGAAGTGGTCCGGTATCTCGAGACGGTATCCCCGGTTGAGCAGCGCCGTAGCGAGGGCGGAGAGACGGTCCGCGGGCTCCTCCGTCCCGCGAAGGAACGCCTCCACCTCCGCCGGTCCGGAACCCCAGACCTCCGATAGCGGAATGGCGCGCACCCCGGCGTTGCGGAGGTCCTCGGGAAGCTCGATCCGCGTGCCCGAGATGTCATGGACGATCCGAACACTCCCTTCGAGCGGCGGGGGGAGCTTCACGGGGGCCCCTTGGGCCCCCGGTTCGATACCGGTCAGGTTGACGTTGGTGAAGTAGCCGTATCCTCGGTAAAGGGGGTTCGGTTCGATCTCCAGGTGGCGGAAGCGCTCGTAGGCTCCAGCGCGCTGACGGGCGAACCCCTCGGGGTCGCCGAACTCACTCGAAAGCCGGCCGACCTGCTCAGAACTGAGCCACTCTTCGAACCGGGGCACCGCCGAGGCCATCGGATTTACACACTCGAGTGTGTTTATAACATGAGCGGCCTGGGATGACCCGGAGGCGGCCGCCTAGGATGCCCGCCGCAGTAGCGAAGTCGCGGACGCGGCGGGATCCCGATCCGAGTCGTCCCGGCTTTCGGAAGGCGTTTAGTACCCCCACGACGGTGAGTTCCGAGCCGGAGTCCCGCGATGTACGACATGTACCAGGAGGTCATCCTCCAGCACTACCGCACGCCGAAGAACTTCGGGCCTCTCCCGGACGCCAACCGTGAGGGGGAAGAATCGAATCCTCTCTGCGGTGACCACATCACGCTACGGCTCAAGGTCAACCCGGAGTCGCAGAAGATCGACGAGATCCGTTTCGAGGGCGATGGCTGCGCCATCAGCGTGGCAAGCACTTCGATGATGACCGAGAAGGTTGCCGGCCTCACCGTGGAGCAAGCGGGCAAGCTGACCCGGGACGACATCCTTCAACTGTTGGGCATCCCGCTCTCCCCGGCCCGGATCAAGTGCGCTCTCACGGGGTTCGCCGCCTTGGGACGGGCCCTGCATCCCGGACCCGACCCGCCGGCCGCGTGAGGGTTCGGTTGCCGGTCGCAGGGTCCGCGGGCCTTCTTGGGGTGCGACCGGCGACGCAGGACCGGAGGTTCGGAGGGTTCCGGGCGTGATCGTCGTCGACCCCGAAACGTGCGTGCTGTGCGGGCTGTGCACCGCGGTCTGTCCGCCGGATGCGATGGAGCTCACCCCGACCCGGCTCGTGGTCCATTCGAACTGCACCGACTGCGGCTGGTGCGTCCCCTATTGCCCGGTCGGGGCGATCTCCGGAGGACGACCCGTGCGCCGTCGCTCGAAGGGCGCCGAATAGCGGAGGCGCCGGCGCGGCCCCTACGAACGGGTACCGCGAGGGTGGATCGGGCAAGGACGCTTCAGCCGGCAGAACCGGCACTTCTCCACGGGAACGGGCGGGATCGGCTTCCGCAACCGTCCGTACTTCCGACGGGCATGGTCCTCGGCCCGATGGGAAGCCGAGGTGGCTTCATCAAGGTGACGAGGCGACGGGTCCGAGGAAGGCTCACGGTGAACCTTTTGTGGTCTCTCGCCCCCGCACGACCGTGGCCGCGCTTTCGGGGTATGCGAGCCGTGAAGGAACCTCCCGGTTCCGAGGTCGGGCGGTCAACGCGCGCCAGCTTCCCGCCGAGCATTTCCGAGACGCTCCGGGCGGTCTCGCCCTTTCCTCCATGGGCCTCGGGACCTACATCGGTCCGCCGGACGCCCCGACGGACCACGCCGTCGAGCAAGCGGTGGCGATATGCCTCACCTCGGGACGGGTCAACGTCCTCGACACGGCGATCAACTACCGCTACCAGCGGGCCGAGCGCAGCATCGGGAGAGCTCTGGCTCGTTTGGAGGACCGCGACGAGGTGACGCGGGACGAAGTGTTCGTGGCGACGAAGAACGGGTACTTCGCCCCCGACGCCGAGTCCCCTACGCCTCCCGACCACTGGATCGCGGAGGAGCTCATCCGCCCGGGCATCCTCGACCCGGCGGACATCGTGGACGACTGCCACGCGATGAGTCCCTCGTACCTCTCCGACCAGTTCGAGCGAAGTCGGCGGAACCTCGGGCTCTCCACGATCGACCTCGTGTATCTCCACAATGCGCCCGATACTCAGATACCGGTGGTCGGCCCCGAGGAGTTCGCCTCTCGTCTCGAGAAGGCCTTTGAGTTGTACGAGCGGTTCCGCGAGGAGGGCCGGCTGAGGGCCTACGGTCTCGCCACCTGGGACTGCCTGCGCGCTCGACCCGACGACCCGGCCTTCTTCTCGCTCGAGTCCGCGGTCCGCTTGGCGCGCAAGGTCGGCGGAGAGGAGCATGGGTTCCGCTTCGTGGAGTTCCCGTTCAACCTCTCGATGCCCGAGGCCGCGACCGTCGTGAACCAACCGGTCGAGGGGGACCGGGCGACCCTGTTCGAGGCCGCCCGCCGCCTCGGCGTCGGATGCTTCACCAGCGTTCCTCTTTTCCAGGGGCAGCTAGCTCGGACTGGGCCCCGGCGCAGCGGGCTCACCGCCGCCCAGACCGCCCTTCAGTTCGCGCGGTCGGCGCCCGGCACGATCGCCCCCCTCGTGGGGCAGAAGCGGCCCGAGCACCTCTCCGAGAACCTCGAGCTCGCATCCCGACCCCCCTGGGACGCCGAGCAATTCCGGTCTCTGGTCCCGTAGAGGATACTCGAAAGCTCCCGCTCGCGCCCAGCGGTCAGACGGAGGGTGCCGGGGGTTCGTCGGCGACTACCGGACCGGCGTCCTCGAGGACCGAGCGGCCATCTATCTTTTGGACCCGGATCACCCGGTCCGCGATCGAGGCGAGCTGGGACTCGTGCGACACAAGGATCACCTGCGGCAGCGCGAGCTCCTCGAGGAGCTCCCCCATCCGGATCACCTGCTCGGGAGAGAAACCGTCGGTCGGTTCGTCGAGCAGGATCGTATCGAGGTGCAGGCTTCCCATCGCCCGCACGACCTGGGCGAGCGCGAGGCGGAAGGCGAGGGCCAGGCTCGTCCGCTCGCCGCCGCTCAGTGCCTCGGCGGGGGTCCACTCGCCCTCGATCATCACGAGGGGCGTGAACGCGGGGTCGGTGCGTGCGACGAGCCCGGGGTCGTCCACGAGCGACGCGAAATAGCGCGCGAAGTTCCGTTCGAAGAGCGCCTGGGCGTGCGTGAGCAGCTTCTGTTCCATCGTCAGCACCGTAGCGCGGAACGGTCCGCCGACCCAGGTCGCCTTCTCCTCGACCTCAGCGGCCTCGACCAGGAGCTCCGCCCGCTCGCGCCGGCCCACCTCGGCCGCCCGCACGCGTCGGGCGGCTTCGTCGAGCTGCGCATCCAGCCGGGCCAGGGTGGACCTCTCCTCGGCCAGCTGGTCTTCCGCGGCCTTCAGGTTCCGCTCGGCTTCGGCTACGGCCGCCCGTAGCTCCGCGGCCTTCTCGCCTTCCGCGCGCAGAGCGGCCACCCGCCCCGCCCGCTCCTCGACCCTCCCCTTGAGGAGCTTCCCGTCGCGTTCAAGGCGACCGCTTTCGGTCTTCAGCACCTCTAGGGCACGGTCGATGCCTCGCCGTCGTTCCGCCGCCAGGACGGACCTCTCGACGTCCCGGGATGCGGTGGCCTTCGCTTCTTCGGCGCGGGCGACGCTGGCCCGGAGCGACGATTCCTGCTCCTCCTCCGGCGACAGTTCCTCCACTCGCGACCGGGCCGTGGTGGTGGCGCGCTCGGCCGCTTCCTGCTCTCGATCCGAGCCCTCGAGCGCCTTCTCCGCCCGGGCCAAGGCGGCCCGGGAAGCGGTCCGGCGCTTCTCGACCTCCTTCCAGCGGTCGAGGGCTCTTTCGTACCGTTCGCGAGCCTGCCGCTCCTCTTCGATCTTGACGCGGTGCGCCTCGGCGGTCGAAAGCTTCGTTCGGGCCGCCTCGACGACCGCCGAGGCCTCGGTCCGATGGGACCCGAACTCGGAGGGGTGGACCTTCTGATGGCACCGAGGGCACACGCCCGCGTGCAGGAGCTCCTCGACCTCAGCGAGGGCGCTTTCCGCCTGGGTCACGACCTGGAGGGCGGCGGCCTCTCGTTGACGGGCGGCGACGAGCCGCTCGTCTAGCTTCGCGAGGCTTTCGGGGGTGGGAGCCGGAGGCTCCTTCGTCGGTCCCTCGGCGAGCGCCTCCTCGTTCGTTCGCTTCGCCTCGACCTCCTCGGCCCGGTGTTGCTCGACCGCCGCGAGGGCGTCGGTTCGTCTCCGCTCCGCAGCGGCGAGAAGGGCGCGAGCTTCGGAAAGGGAACGCAGGAGAGTCGACCGGCGCTCGAGCTCCCCCCGAAGGCGAGAAAGCTCCTGGTCGGCGGCGGTGAGGGCAGCTCGCCGCGTCCCGAGCGCGTCCGCGTCGGCGCTCGCGGAGGCGGATTCGGCGCGCCGGCGAACGGCCTCCGCGCTCTGCTCCTCGAGGACGTGTCGCAGCTCACTGAGCGAACGTCGGTCGGCCTCTTGTTCTCGTTCGAGGCTCGAGCGCTCCCGTTCGTCCGCCTCGACCTTCCTTACCCCGACCTCGAGCTCCGCCCGAGCGGCGCGCAGGGTCGCCACAGCCGCCTCGCGCTCCATGAGCCCGCGTTCGAGGGTCATCCGGTCGATCCGGAGCCGGTCGGCCTGGCGGTTCCCTTCGGCAAACTCCTCGTCGAAGTACCGCATTCTGTCCGCCTCGGCCCGTCGCGAGACGGCGCTTCGCCGCAGGTCGGTCGCCAGCTCTTGGGCATTGTCCGCGGCGGTGCGGTATCGCTCGACGCCCAGGGCCTTTCGCACGGTCTCGAGGCGGTCCTGCGGCCGGGCGGCCAGGATGTCGCGCATCCGCTCCTGGGGAACGTAGACCGCCCAGCGCCACAGGTCGGAGTGAGCCTGGGGGCTGGGGTTGTCGGGGAACCCGAGGAGGTCGATCACCTGCTGGCGGAGCTCGGTCGCGGAGTACGAGGTGTCGTTCCCGTTGACCGTGAAGCGGATACGCTCCGGCTCGAACGATTCCTGGCCCTTGCGTCGGACCCGCCGGAACCGCCGGAAGATCTCGTACCGGCGCTCCGGCCCCTCGAACGCGACGGCGACCTCGGCGTGGGTCGCCCCGTGTCGGACGAGGTAGGCGGCGTTGACCTCCGCGACCCCGAAGAGGGCCATCTCGATGGCGTAGAGGAGGCTCGTCTTTCCAGAGCCGACGTCCCCCGCGATGAGCGTCGTCCCGCTCGCGAACTCGACCTGGGCCGCCTCGTAACTGCGGATGTTCTTGACGGTAAGACGGCGCAGCTGCACGGTGAGCCCCTAGTCCCCGGTCCGCTCCAGGCGGACCCCGATCAGCCGGCGGGCGCTCCCCTGCCGCGCGTTGGCGTAATCCTGGCGAGACTCCCCTTCGGCCTTCGGTTGGCCGAGCTCCCGGAGGAGCTCGCGGACCCGTCGCTCTCCCTCGGCCCCTTCGAGCCACGCCCGTCCGAGTGCGGTCTCCGCCAGGAGCCGACGCACCTCTTCGGTCTCGACCTCCGACTCGGAGGTGGCTCCCGCCCCTTCCTCCGACGCCGGCGCCAGGTCCCGCACATCCCAGTGCACGGTCCCCGCCTCCGGGCTCCGCCGGCGGGCGAGCTGTGTGAGGGCGAGGCTCGCGAGCGTTCCGTCCGCGAGCGTCCCGTGGACGCGGGGAAAGAGGAGCGCGCCGTGCTTTCCCTCGACGGAAAGGCGACGCTCGAGCTCCGTCCGCGCCTCGTCCGCGGTCTTCCCCGAGACGTCGACATCCACCAAGTGGACCGCGCCGCGAGGGGCCGTGTCGACGAATTCGGCTCGGGGTCGCCCTCCCTCCACGGTCACGATGACGACGCCCTGGTGGGTCCGTCCTTCCTGACCGTTCTCGAGATCCGTCCGGCTCGTCCCGAAGACGGCCCCCGGGTTCACGAGGAGCCCACCGCCCGGTCCTTCTCCCGTGTAGGTGTAGTGGATGTGGCCCCCCGCGTAGTAGTCGCATCCGGCGGGGAGGTCTTCCCGCCGGATCCCGTGGATGTGCTCCCGAAGGCTCTCGGGGAGGTATTCTTCGACCGCGGCGTGGAACTGGAAGATCTTGAACCCCGGCTCGGCGCGGAACGCTTCGGAGTCGACCGCACGGAAGTACTCCCGGTCGAGACCGTGGGAGCGTCCGGAGATGCCGGCGATCCGGGCCCCCGTCGGTGCGTCGACCAGGAACGGGAGGCTCCAGCGGGTCCCCTCGGAGCGCACCGCTTCCGGCGCGACCTTGAGAAAGACGCCGGTCTCGGCGAGGACGTCGAGCCAGCTCGTTCGCTGCGCGACGTAGTCGTGGGACCCGTAGATGACGTAAATCCGTCGGCCTTGGTCGACGAAGCGACGGAGCGCGGCGGTGACCGGCGCGACCTCGCCTGGGTCGGGGACCGGCGTGTGGAAGAGGTCGCCCGAGACGAGCAGGAACTCGGCGTTCCGTTCCTCTGCGACCCGAAGCGCGGAAAGCAGGCTTTCCCGCAGCGCCAAGCGCACCGCCGGGTCCCGGGGCCAGGCCCCTACGTGCGCGTCCGCGAGGTGGGCGAAGACGAACCGGTCCGGTCCCATCCACTACCCCTGTCGGGACGAATCACCGGTGCTGGTGCGCGAACTCGGGGCCGACCCGGCGGGGGTGGTGGCATCCTGGATCCGCTTGGTCATCGCCGCGAGAAGGCCGGCTCCCGCACCCATGGCGAGGAGGCCGATCAGGAGCAGGTCGTCGCTGCCGCCTCCGGGCGCGGCTGGAGCGCGCGGCGGGGGCGCGAGAGATCCCGGTGTCGCGCGGGCCAGGGGAGGCATCCGCATCAGGGCGAGGCGGGCAGCTTCGCTCGTCTGGATCATCCCCTGCATGAGCGCGAAGAGCTCCGCGGCCTCCTCCATCGTGATCTGACGATTGTGAAGGCGGCCGACGAGGTAGGCGTGGCGACTGTTGCGGGCGGCATCACGTCCCGGGGTGGGGCGGGACCCACCGCCTGAGCTCTCGTCCGGAGCAGACACGGTACGCCCCAGACCACGGCCGCTCTTGAAGAGTGGGTCGTCCCCACGGGCCGAGCCGAGCCGTTATAGAGGGCCGTCGATTGAACGGACAATGACCGCCACCGACGCGCCCGCGCCGACCGACAAAGACCGGCACCTTCACGTCCGAATGGCGGACGACCGCACGTCGATCTACGACCTCATCACCGAGTACCTGCAAGCCTCCGGGAAGGCCCCCGACTGGTACTGGAGGACCGCGGGCCGGCTCGAGGGGAACGAGGCCGACAACCTCGAGGAGCTGCTCTCGAGCGCCTTCGAGGCGGGGGCGTTCATCTCTCACGACCACCCCGAGGACCTCGAGTTCGTCTGGGTCACCGAGGAAGAGTGCGAGAAGGAGCGCCGGCGCGACGAGCGCGGCGGCCCGAACGACCCTTCCAAGAAGGAACGCACGAGCCTGAGCCACTACGCCTGAAGGGCGCCCCGTAGGGCTAGCCCTACCCGCCCATCCGCTCCGCTAAGTTCGACAGCCGTCCGAGGAAGCGGAGCGCGCTCCGGCTCCTCCGCGATCGAGAACGCTCTCGAACGCGACGGCGGCCTACGGCTTCTTCTTCGTCTTGCAGCCGCACGTGTCGCACATGGTCTGCCCGGCCACGATGAGCACGGCCCGGTTTATCAACCCCGCGGTTTGAGGCGGCGGCCTCGGGATGACGTTAGATCCCGATGATCGAATGCGCTACAATCAGTGCGATGAACAGGATCGATATCGTGTTCACGACCTTGATGAGCGGGTTGATGGCCGGACCCGCGGTGTCCTTGGTCGCGTCCCCGACCGTGTCCCCGACGATCGCCGCCTTGTGGGCATCCGAGCCCTTCCCGCCGAAGTGGCCGCTCTCGATGTACTTCTTGCCGTTGTCCCAGGCCGCTCCCCCGGTGGTCATCGTGAGGGCGAGCGGGAACCCGGAGATGATCGTGCCCAGCAGGAGACCCGCGAGTGCAATCGGTCCGAGCAGGAACCCCACGGCGAGCGGGGTGACGACGGCGATGAGCGCCGGCACGGCCAGCTGCTGGAGTGCGGTGAGCGTGACGATGTCCACGCACTTCCCGTAGTCGGGTTTCGCCGTCCCGGCCAGGACCCCGGCGATCTCCCGGAACTGCCGGCGGATCTCGAACACCATCTTCTCGGCCGCGACCCCGACCGCGTTCATCAGGAACGAGGTGAACAGGAACGGTAGCGCGGCTCCGATGACCAGGCCGGCGAGAACGAGGGGCGTGGAGAGCGTGAGCAGGCTCGTAAACGAGCCCCACGGCTGGCCCCAGTCCTTCGCGGCCGCGAACGTGTACGCCGCGAACAGCGCGAGGGCGGCGAGGACGGCCGAGCCGATGGCGTACCCCTTCGTGATCGCCTTGGTCGTATTGCCGACCGCGTCCAGTGGGTCGGTGATCGCGCGGGCGGTCTCGGGAAGCTTCGCCATCTCAGCGATCCCTCCCGCGTTGTCGGTGATCGGCCCGAACGCATCGATCGAGATGATCATCCCGGTGACCGAGAGCATGCTCGCGGCCGCGAGTCCGATTCCGTAGAGACCGAAGTAGGCGTCCGGCCCGTGGCTCGAGGAGAACCCGTTGTACCAACCCACCGCGGCATACGCGAGGAGCGTTCCCCCAACAAGCACGAGTGCCGGCATCCACGCCGACTCGAGCCCGACCGAGAGCCCGCTGATGACCGTGGGGCCCCCGCCCGCCTGGGAGGCCTCCGCGATCTTGTGGACCGGCCGGTACTTGGAACTCGTGTAGTAGTCGGTGATCAGGACGATCAGTATCATCACGATGAGGCCGACCGCCGTCGCGACGAAGACCCCGATGTTCCCGCCCATGAAGTAGTAGTCTAGGAGGTAGAGACCCACCAGACCGACCGCGGTCGTGGCGGCAAGGCCCTGGTACAGGGCGCCCATGATCGACCCGCCCGTGCGCATCCGCACGAAGAACGTCCCGACGATCGTCGCTACGATCGCCCACGCACAGACGAGGAGCGGGAAGAGAACCGCGTTCGGGAATACCGTGCCGAGCGGCGAGGCTCCGGGGATCCCCTCGATGAGATAGGCCAGGAGCATCGCGGCGAGGGCCGTCACGACATACGTCTCGAACAGGTCGGCGGCCATGCCGGCGCAGTCCCCGACGTTGTCGCCCACGTTGTCGGCGATGACGCCCGGGTTCCTCGGGTCGTCCTCGGGGATCCCGGCTTCGACCTTACCGACAAGGTCCGTCCCGACGTCGGCGCCCTTCGTGTAGATACCGCCACCGACCCGCGCGAAGAGGCTCATGAGAGAGGCCCCGAACAGGACCCCGACCATGTCGAGGACGTTGCCGCCGAAGGCCCAGTAGAACCCGACGAGCTCGAGGAGCGCGAGGCTTGCCACCGACATCCCAGTGACGCTGCCGCCCCGGAACGCGTAGCGCATCGTCGCTCCGAGGTTACCCTTCATGGCGTGCGCGGCGGTCCGGACGTTGGCCCGGATGCTGACGAGCATCCCGACCGCCCCGGCGAGCGCGCTGCCCCCGACCCCGAAGATGAACCCGACCGCGAGGCGAGCCCCGTCCCCGGTGATCCCGAAGGCGAAGGCGATGACGACCGCCAGCACGGCGGCCACGGCGAACACGAACGTGTACTCGCGACGCAGGAACGCGATGGCGCCCTCGCGGATCGCCGCCGCGATCTCGCGCATGCGTTCGTTGCCTTCGTCCTCGCGCAGGACGAGCGCGGTCTGCAATCCCGCGTACGCGAGACCGACGAGAGCGGCCACCAGGACCAGTAGCTCGAGTTGCCCGGTTGACAAATCCATGGGTTTCCCTCGAAATCCGAGCCGGCTCAAGGGGATACGTAAATAAACTTTGGTGGCCGCCGGCCTACCGGCCGGGGGCCGCGGCCGATGAGCGGGTCTTTATCCTACTCCTCGCGTAGCCTACCCGATGCAGTCCGTGGGCTCCCGGGATTCGGACATGCGACGCTCCCGTGTGCCGTGCAAGGTCTGTGGTGTTCACGTCGACCTCGCGCATATGCGCGAGCACCTGCGCTCCGAGCACCAGCTCGGTTCAGCCGAGGTCGACACGATGTTCCTGGACGCTCGCGTCGAGGCCCGGCGGTCGCGGCGCTCGCATTCGCCGTAGGCCTACCTAGCCTACGGGTCGAACGACCGGGTTCGGACCCGCTCGGAGACGTAGACGAGGAACTCGGGGCGCGAGAACGGTCGGTTCTCCTTGGAACCGCGGACGCGCAGCGCCACGGTCCCCTCCGCCACTTCCTTGTCGCCCAGGACGACGACGTAGGGAACGCGCTCGACCTCCGCGCTCCGGACGCGCTTCGAGAGAGACTCTTCCGTCCCCGCGGCCTCCGCGCGCAGCCCCTGGGAGCGCAGTTCTTCCACGAGCCCGACGGCGGCAGGCGCATTCCGGTCAGTGACCGGAAGGACGCGGACCTGCATGGGAGCGAGCCAAGGGGGTAGCCGGCCCGCGGTGTGCTCGAGCAGGACTCCGAGGAACCGCTCCCAAGTACCGAGGATGGTCCGATGGACCACCACCGGCGTATGGAGCTGGCCGTCCGGCCCTTGGTACGCGAGACCGAAACGGAGCGGCATCTGATAGTCGACCTGAATCGTTCCCGTCTGCCACGGCCGACCGAGGCTGTCGCGGACGTGGATGTCGATCTTCGGCGCATAGAAGGAACCTTCCCCCGGCGAGATCCGGTACTTGACCCCGCTCGCCTTGAGGACCCGTTCGAGCGTCGCTTCGGCGCGGTCCCACAGCTCTGCTTCACCGAGGAACTTGGCAGGACGGGTCGAGAGCTCGACGTTCCAGCTGAGCCGGAACGTGGAGAACGCCTTCTCGATCCAGGCGAGGAGCGTCCGGACCTCGGGCTCGACCTGTTCCTCGGTCACGAAGATGTGAGCGTCGTCCTGGACGAACTCGCGGACGCGGGTGAGCCCGTGGAGGGTCCCGCTCGCTTCGTATCGATGGAGCGGAGCGAACTCCGCTAGGCGCATGGGGAGCTCGCGATAGCTCCGAGCGCGGGACCGGAACATCAGCATCGAGCCCGGGCAGTTCATCGGCTTCCAGCCGAAGGTCCGACCCTCGAGCTCAGTCAGGAACATGTCCGCACGGTAGTGGTCCCAATGACCGCTCGTCTCGTAGACGGACTGGGGAAAGAGGAGGGGCGTCCGGATCTCGACGTAGCCGGCCGCAGCGAGGTGTTCCCGCACGAACTTCTCGAGCTCGTGGACGACGACCATCCCGTTGGGAAGCCAGATCGGGAACCCCGGAGCCTCTTCGATGAACGTGAAGAGTTCCAGCTTCGCGCCCAGCGTCCGGTGGTCACGTGCCTCGGCCTCTTTCCTCATCTTGAGGTAGGCGTCGAGCTCGGTTCGGGTGGGGAAGCCGACCCCCCGAATTCGCTGGAGAGGGGGAATCGCGGGGTCCTCCTGCCCGATGGCCGAGAAGCCGAGGATGTGAACGCCCTCAAGCCAAGCGGTGGAGGGGACGTGCGGGCCCCGGCAAAGGTCGGTGAAGGTCCCGGTGTCGTAGACCGACACCGTCTCGCCCTCGGGGACCTCGGAGATGTACCGGAGCTTGTGCGGGTTTCCGGAAAAGAACTTCTCAGCTTCCTGCCGAGAGAGCTCGCGTCGAACGAACGGCTCTTTGGCTCGGATGGACCGGTCCATCGCGGCTCGGACCGAGTCGAGGTCCGCGGGAGTGAGCGGCCTCACGTCGAAGTCGTAGTAGAACCCCTCGTCGGTCGGCGGGCCGTGCGTGGGGCGAGCGTCGGGGATCGTCTCCAGCAGGCCCTTCGCGACAAGATGGGCCGACGAATGCTGGAGGATGTCGCGACCGGCACGGTCCTCGAACGTGAGGGGGGCAAGGGTGCCGTCCGAGGTGAGCCGGGACGCCAGGTCCACTGGGACGCCGTTCCATGACGCGGCGATCGCGTTCTTGAGCTGTTCCGGGTCCCATCGACCCAGGGCATCCCTCGCGGCAGTCCCCCCGGGGACCGATTCCTCCTTCCCATCGGGAAAGCGAACGCGTATCGAGGTTGGGTCCGGCATGGTCTTGTGGACGGCGAGCGACCGGTTCCTCAGCTAAAAGGCTTGGGCGGGACTCCTGCCCCGTCCCCTTGAGCCCGGCCGAAACCCATCTTCCGGCCCTCGAGCGAAGCTGGAGGTGGTCCGACCCGTCGCGCTCCGCGGAAGGCGGTCGGAGAAGGGTGGGCGCTCGATCTCGGCCGGCGAGACCCCGCGTCCGTGCATATCTATAGCATTAAGGCGATAGCTATTTATTTACTGCATGAATTACGTATGTTGCCATGACCGAGTACGAATGGGAAGTTCGGCGAATCCCGAGGGCGCCCGATGTGAGACATCTCGTGGGACACTACCGCCACCGGAAGGGTCCGATCGCCGAATACGCCGCCTTGGAGTTCCCGCGCGAGAGCGTGACCTGGGTAGCGAAGCCCGAACCCGACCGCGAACGGGGGCGGTCGGCTGGCGCGCGACCCCCTACTCGGAAGCCCGCGGAGAAGGACGAGCTCAGGGTATAGGTGTTCTTTTCGTCACGATGGTGGGTCTCGTGCCGAGTTCGACGCGCGAAAGCCTCGTCCGGGTTCCCAATCGAGCTCTAAGGCAAAGGTACCGTGCTCGAGTCCTCGCTCTTTGTGAACCAGTAGATTCCGCAGCCGAGGCAACGGTTGCAGAGCGGGAGCTTCCACTCGCGGTTCACCGGCTCGTTACTAACCCAGTTCGAGAATTCCCACCCCTGCTTGCCCTGCCGCGCCGGTGTCCACCTTAGGCCCCGGAGCCCCCAGAGGTAGCCGGGTTCCATGGTCTTGTGACAGGTCGGACATTCTGCGAGTTTACCGATCAAGATGATTCCTCCCGATGATTCGACGTAGACCGTCACGAACCGCCGTTATATCGTATCCTCGCTCGAACCGTCAGTCAGGGGAGGCCTTCCCACCGGGAGGCACCAGAACGGCTTCCCATCGTCTTCGGCCTCTTCCGTTCCGACGTAGCTACCCGGTGTAAGGACGAACCCGTGTGATTCGAGCTCCTTTCGCGTCGCGGACCCAGAAGAATTCTATGATGGGGTCGGACGCGGTCCCCACCTCGTCCCGACCCAGCTCTCGTAGACCTTCCTAGCAAGCTCGGAGGGACCGTCCATAGGAGTGAACGCGTACTTCCGGGGAGGAAGGGTCCCGGTGACGAGCGAGACCCGATGGAGGTACCCCCTTCGGAAGACCGTGAGGTCGAGGAGCGTACCGGCCGGGCACTTCTCGAGCGTCTTGTCGAGGTTCGCGTAGGTGACCTTTCCATCGTTGATCGCGATGATCTCGTCTCCCGGCGTCAGACCTGCGGCGTGTCCGGGCCGCCCCGCGAAGGAATAACGGACCCGAGCGAGACCTCCGGCGTCCTCGACAGCGATGCCTAGGTCCCCCGGCTCGGGCTCGTCCTTTTCGTCGAGTCGCGTAGGCTTCGGTGCGAGGACGAGACCGGCGTGCCGAGCGAATGCCTCCAGGTCGAGCTCCTCCGTGCCCCGGACATGCCGGTCGAAGAACGAATGGAGGTCGAGTCCCGTGGCCCGGTTCACGACCGGGAGGAGCTCGTCCTCTTCGAGTCCGCGACCGACCTTGCCGTACTCGTTCCAGAGGAGGCGCAGCACGCTCTCGAGCGACGAGCAGGTCTCGCTCTGGTGCCGGATCTCGAGGTCGAGGCACATCGAGACGAGGTCGCCCTTCGGGTAGTAGGAGACCGACTGGTTCGGGGTGTCTTCGAACGGCTGTTCGTACTCGATCCAGGCGAGGATGGAGGATTCCTCGAGCGAGACCCGGTTGCGGCCGGGGGTCTCGAGGTACTCCTTGATCGTCTTCGCGCGCTGCTCCAGGAACTGCTCCGCCGTAAACAAGCCAGCCCGCCGAAGGACGAGGTAGGTGAAGTAGCGGGTCGCTCCCTCCATCCACCAGAGAAGCCGCGTGTAGTTCTCCCGGGTGTAATCGAACGGCCCGAGGACCTTCGGACGGATCCGCTTCACGTTGTAGAGGTGGAGGTACTCGTGGGTCGTGAGGTACAGGAAGGCCCGATAGGACTCCGCTGGCCGGAAGCAATTCCGGTCCGTGACGATCGACGTCGAGAAGGCGTGTTCGAGACCATCCTCCGGGCCGCTCGTCAGGTGAAAGAAGAACGTGAATCGGGGAATCGGGGGTGAGTCCCCGACAAGGGCGACCGTCGCCTCCACGATCTTGGAAATGTCCTCCTCGAGGGCGCGGGTGTCGTAGTTTCCGCCCTCCCCGCAGAGGGAGATGCGGTGCGGAATCCCCACTGGACGAACCGTGAGCACGACCGGCCGACCAGCATCGATGGGGGAATCCACCAGTTCGTCGTAGCTCCGTGCACGGTACCGCGGTGGAGCGCGACGGACCTCTTCGAGCTCGGTGACGACCGCCCAGTCGGCGGGAACATCGAGAGCTACAGTCGCGGGGTCCGAAAGGTGACCCTCGACATACGGAAGACAGACTCCCGGATTGAGGAACATATGCTGGGGAGTGAGGTCGAATCCGTCGACCACAAGCTGATGGCCGTAGACCGTGTACTCGACGTGGACCCGGGCCGCACCTCCGGTCGAGATATGCCACCGGGCCTTACCGACGCGTTCGGTCGACAGCAAAGCTACGTCCGGCTCCCGCCGTGCGCTGAGGTCGCGGACCCCTCGGCTGAAGTTGGAGATCACATAGAACCCGGGCATCCAGGAGGGTAGAACGAGGTCGAGGGTAGGGGAGGAGACCCCGTCGAGGTCGATCGAGAACCGAGCCCGGTGTTCGCAAGGGGTGACCGCCCGAACGGTGTACGAGATTTCCATAGGGCCCCCTTCAGCCAGGACCCGAGGGGTCGCGGTCGGTCGACCGTTCGTTCCCCTCGCGAACGTACGAGCTCGCGGAGGTCCCCCGGCCCGTATCCGGCGTCCGGAACGACCGGACCGGCCGGCGAATCGTTCGGGTCACTTCCTTCCGTTCGGCCCTCAGCTGCTCAGCACCCCGTTCCCGGTGTAGAGGAAGTACGTGTTAGCGCCGATCGCACCGCTCATCGGGTTGGTATTGATGGTCGTCGGATTGATCCAGGCCGCGTACGTCACGACGTCGTTCCCTTGGTCGAAGTACACGTAGAGGGCCAGCGAGTTGGCGATGTGTTCGGCTAGGTTGTACATGAGGACGCGGTCGGGTCCGGTCGGCATGCTCGCGGCGAACTGCAGCCCGTACGTCATGGCGGAATAGGCATTCCCTTGGCAGGCTTGCGGAATCTCGGGCAGATTCGCCCAGAACAGCACGGCGGCTATTGAGCCGGAGTCGCTCGGCATGCCGTTCGGCGCGGAACCCCCGCTGCAGGTCTGCAAGCTGAGGGACTCCTCCAACGACCCGCTCAGGGTGTACGTCGCGTTCGGATAGTAGAACGGTAGCGCGTAGTCGGTCGGGTCCGGGTAATCGGGCGCCCAATTGGCCAGATAGAACGGCATTGGCGACTGGCCCGGAAGCGACGACGTGCTGTAGGTCCAGTCCTGGGTGTTCGTGAGGTCGTAGGTATTGGGCGCCAGCCGCCCGCCCGAGAGGGAGCTGATGAACGGCATGTAGTCCTGAAGCAGCTGGTCCAGCGTCGTGTATCCCCTCTGACCGATGATCGGGAACTGGCACGGCGAGCTCGTCGTGCAGCTCGCGAGCTCGGGGTCGAAATAGGGGCTCGAGGAGTTCGTCGCCTGGGCCCACCACCACGCCGCGCTTCCCGCCACGCCGGCATTCGTGACCGGGTCTCCGCTCGGCCAGCTAATGTTGGTCGGGTAGTAGTTGCCCATG
Source organism: Thermoplasmata archaeon UBA61 (assembly GCA_002503985.1). GTDB lineage: Archaea > Thermoplasmatota > Thermoplasmata > Lutacidiplasmatales > UBA184 > Lutacidiplasma. The sequence continues at coordinate 327,074 of DASW01000008.1, read as the reverse complement.
CCGTGCGGGATCACGCCGCCGAAATTGATCCCGTATTGGATCCCGTCCGTCGTGAAGATCGTGTTCTCCACGGTATTGTACGGGAACGCGTTGGCCAGGAACTCGCGCAGCCCGATGTGGCTGAAGAAGTCGCCCGGGATGTTGAGGATGTTCGGGTCGAGGACCTTGGCCGCCGCCACGTCGAACTGCAACGTGAACCCAAGGGTGTTGACGGTCAGTGTTGGAGTTGTGAACGCGCCGATCTTGCCCTCCTGGACCAGCGAGAGCATCTGTGGGGTCTCGCCCGCGAGGATCGTCGCGAAGTCGGTCTGCCCGGCCTTATACTGTTCGATCCCGACCGTGTCGGTCGCCTCATAGACGACCGTGACGGTGGACGCGTAGTGGGTCGGCCCGGGAAGCGGCGAGCAGTACGGCGCCCAGGGACATCCGGTCGGAGCCAGATAATCGGGGTTCTGCTTGAGCGTGTATCCCACCGACTGCTGGAACGGCTCGTTCGCGAGATAGTACGGGCCCGACCCGACCATGTTCCACCGAACGTTCGGCTGGATGCCCGGCGTGTTGAGGGCGAGCTCCTCGAAGGCGTCCCAGTAGGTCGGGGAGAGGCTCGATACATAGCTCGTCCAGGCCGGGTCGCTCGTCGAAGTGATGGGGTGCGATGGGGTCGAACCCGGCAGGTAGCAGGGCCCGTCCCCGTTGGCCGCCGACGTTCCGAAGCCCGGAACTCCTGCGTCCTCATACGTGAACCAGCCGCACGGTACGACCGCGGCGCCCATGGGGTAGCCGAAGAGCTCGAGGGCGAACGGCCACGAGTGCCCTCCGCCCCACGCGTTGAACGTGATGCATCCGTTCGAGTGGGCCAGGATCGAGGACGGACAGTACGTGGTGTTGTTGACAAGCATCGAGGAGAGGACGTTTCCGGGGGTGTTGTTGTACGGCGAGTGAATGGCGTTGTCGAAGTTGGGGTTCCCGTTGGGCAGCAGCGCTTGGCACTGGATCCAACCGGGTTGGCTCGCCACTCCCGGAAGGTCGGCAAAGCCGCAGGTTCGACTGAGGCTAAACATTAGGTCGGAAGGGTAGACCGGCCAGCCGGCCTTCGTTGCGGGGTCGTAGAACCGGGCGGCCGGGTCGATCGGGAACGTCCAGTACTGGGGCTCGCCCGTGGTCGCGTTGTCGACGATCAGGGGGTTCCCGTAGATCGCCTGGCAGCTGCTCGAGCCCGTGTCCCCTGGGACGCAGAGGGAGAGCTGGGGCAGGAAGGATGCCGTGTTACTGCCGTTGTACACCACGAGGGTCTCGTAGACGTTGTAGAGCGCTTCAGAGCTCACAAAATCGTACGCGACCGACGGGTCCTCGGTGACCGCTCCCGCCGGAGCGACCTCCAGGTTGGTGATATCGCCCGGGTGCGGGCTGGTCGCCGAGGAACCGGTCGAACTCGAGCAGCTCGCGCAGCCCGGAGAGACACCGGCCGGTGCTACGTAGACCGTCCAGGTGTAGTTCTCGTAGAGCACTGCGCCCTGCGGTCCGTTCACTTTGCCGACCATCGTGATGAAGTAGAGACCTGCCGTCGAGAACGAATACGTCGAGGAGACGTTCGTTGCCGTCGACGCACCGTTCGATTCCGTCGTGCCCGCCGCTGGGGTAATCGCCAGGATTGGTGGAGCGTCGGTGTAGCCCGTGGCGGTCGAGTTCTCCGTGTACGTCGCCGAAACGCTCACGGTCCCGGGGGCTGAGAGCCACCCGAACTGGGTGGTCGCATGGCTGCCGTTCGTGAACGTCGTGGAGAGGGTCGGGTAGTATCCCGAAGTGGTAGTCTGGTAGTTCGGCTTGACATCGAGCGGGAAGAGATACTTCGGACCCGTGTGCCAGTAGGTGCCGACCAGCGCCTGGGCGCTGACCACATACCACCCCTGAGTGGTGTAGGCGTGGTTCGCGGTCGGGCTGCCGCCCGTGGAGTTCGACCCATCGCCCCAATTGATCTGATACTGCGAAACCCCTTCGCCGCCCGACACCGAGACCGTCGCCGGGATGCTCGACCCTTGGGTCGTCGTCGCGACGGCCTGGCCGAAGCCGGCGCCGTAGGGGACCGTCAGCACCACATCCGTCAGTCCGGACGAGGACAGGCAGACCGGGCTGTTCGGCGGAGAGCACGCGCTGATCGTCTGGGTCCCACTGTTGGAGGTCGCACTCAGCGCCACGTACCCCACGCCGCCGACAATGATGATCACTACGACCATCACGACGATGGCCATGGTCATCGACATCCTTCGTCCCGAGGGACGGCCGACATCGCCGGACGAGCCTTCGCTCTCGCTGGACATGAACCCACCCACTTCACCGACAGAGAATCTCCGTCGGTCGGGACGTCCACCAGACCGCGCCTATTTAGTCCTTCAGCAGAAATCCAGAACGTGAGGTCAAGTTAGACGAGAAGTTGGCCTTTGTACAGTTTCCAAACCATCGGCGGAAGGTCGAAGTACGTTCGCCGGTCACTTCGGCGGAAGGCCAACTCGATTTGCGCTGGGTTTGTCGGATAGAGACGATTGGGGTTCAATCTTTGGTTGCTGAGAGCGAGAATGCGGTGATCGAGTGGGACACTCCAGGGAGGTCCCTCAGCCGATCGATGGTCCGGGAAAGCGACTCGATAGACTCTACCCGAGCCTCGACAAACACATCCCACTCTCCCGAGATCTCGTGCACCCGTTCGACGCCGGGGAGGCCAGCGATTTGTCTTTCGACCGCCACATGCACCTTGGGCGTAGGCTCGAGCTTGACGAGTACGAACACCAGGATCGGTCGTCCCAGTTTGGCGAAGTTGGGAATCGCGCTGATCGACTTGATGACGCCCAGATTCTTCAGTTTCTGCACTCGGTACTGGACCGTTGCGCGCGGCATCTCGAGGATGCGAGCAAGATCCTTTAGGGTGGTGGAAGCGTCCGACCGTAGCAGATTCAGAAGCCGAAGATCGACATCGTCGAGCCTTTGTGCCACGCTCTCCGCTGTGCGCACGATTGCATAGACTTGTTGGCTAGGCAAGGGCCTCCCTAGATCCGGTCGATGAGTACCACATTAGGCCCGGTCGGATTTGAGCCGGCGACCTTCCGGGTGCGCTGACTGCGGTTCGGTCATCGGCCGCGCGCGTCCTTCATGAAGCCTGCGCGAGCATGTTGCGCCTACCCCGAAGAAATATCCGAAGTGGGACCCTTTCGGAAGGTGCTGGTTGAGCCGTATGACTACTGCCACCGGCCCTGGCGGGCGAGACAGAACATTCAGCTGGAGGAATCACTACACTGCAATCGTCTGCACGGTCCTAATCGGGATTCTACTTCTTGTGCTCGCTCTTCCCTCGCCGTGGGGCCTCGGGGCTTTCGAACTTAACCAACCACCCGTGTCGATAGTGTCGTTTGAGTTCAATCAGTCGCTCATTAATCCGGGGGGACCGGCGGTGATTCTGAGCGTGGAGAACACGGGAAGCTCTTCGATCGTCAACCTCTCGGCATCCCTTCAACTCCAGTATCCTTACGTGATGGACTTTCCGAGCGTGAGCGCGGCGTCCCCATTGGAGCCTAGGCAGTCCGCCTCGGCTAATGGGATTATTGTCGGCCCTTACTCGCCCTATTGCGGCTCGGTCTACAACTGGACGATTTCAGGAACGTTCTCTTCCGGATCGATTTTCGAGATCCACACCACCGCACCTTTCCACTGCCCGCCCCCTAACATAAGCCAAGAACCAACGCTGGTCGCCGAGCGGAGTCTCTGATTCTCGATGCGGCCGTTCGTTCGAAATGACCCTCTGCAACATCGGGGAAACCGTGGATAAGATGCGCTAGGCGGTCGAGCTTTTCGACCTACCCCGACCCCCTCCCGAGGCACCCATTCTGGGGGTCTAGAACCGTGCGAACACGGCACCCGTTATGCCGTTTTGCCCCCCCGCTAGAGGGCAGTCCCCTGAGGTGCGCTCAGCCCGCCCATTACTCATCACAGGTCAGCTGGTTCTAGTTTTCATCATCGCGCGTCGGGGACTGCGATTCGGATGGCTTGGTCTTCGATAGCGGCTCCTCGCCCCAGTGTTGGAGGATCTCATCGATGTGAAAGATCCCGCCGGTCGCTTGGGCCGAGACGAGTAGGGGAAGGTCCCGGGGGTTGAAGGACCCATCGACCCAGGTCGGGCCCCCGGCGGCGAGGCGGCCCACCAGGTTCCAGTCGGGGTCGGTCTCTCGGGGGGACACGATCAAGTGATCCGGCCCGGTCTCGCGAACGATGCGGGCGAGTTCTCCCGGGTCTTCCGTTCCCCAGCTCGGGTCGGCGAGGGCGACACGTCCGGAGGACTCGAATTCCATCTCAAATACGAGCTCGGTGGAAAGCCGCCACGCTCGCTTCAGCTGGCGTAGGCCTCGGAGGTACGCGCTCGAGAGGACGGCTCGACGGGCCCCCGTGATCAGGATATCGATCGCCTGCTCCGCCGTCCGTACGCCGCCGTCGACCCAGAGAGTGACGTCCCGCGAGATCTCCTGGAGGTAGTCCATCTGGGGGTCGCCGTGCTCGAGGCCATCGAGGTCGACGAGATACAGCATCGAGTAATCTCGCGCCAAGCGGTCGACCACATCGAAAGGGTCGAACGGCGGACCGTCCGGGGAGTGGGCCGCTACCGGACCATCTGGGCCGGGGACGCAGACCTGGCCTTTTCGCAGCAGCAGACAGGGCATCAGAGCGGGACCCCGCGGCGGTGCTGAAGAGGAAGGAGCGGTCTTCGCCAGCGGTCGGCCCGGCATCGCACGGGGGACCACGTGCGGGTTATTCGGTCTTCGCCTCCCCTTCTCGGTCCGGTTCCTACCCGCGTGCCTCGGTTTTGGGTCTACGGCAGGACCGGCGGGTGCCATCGGAGGCTTTTTCCCTCCTCAACGGGTCGTTCCTTTGCCAGGAGGTGGAGGGCAGCTGACGGTGGTCCGTGCCGGCAACGGCCGGCCGCTGAGGAAAGTCCCCGCTCCGGGAAACACGGGGTCGGGCGGGAACCCGACAGGCGAGAGTCTGAGCTCCGGAGCAGAAACGACACAGTCCGGTGGTACGGTGAAGGCGTCGCGTTGGAGGATCCACCGGAATATGGTGAAACGGCCGACTCCCCGGGAGCAAGCCCTGACGGACGGTATGAAGCGTTTCCGCGACCGTCGAGGAGAGCGCGCAGTCGAATGCTGCCTGAAACGGAACGGGGCTTACTACCACGACCTGGCCGGCGCGTCAGGAAACTGGCGGGCCGCCGGCCCGGGAACTGCGGTTTCCGGGCCGGGAACTCCAGCCGCGGCCGACCCTCAGTGACCGAGCCAGCTCTAGGACATCGTCCTCGCCTTGGGCCGGCGGGGCGTTGCCTTCGCTGAAGCGGAGGACCCTTGGAGCCGTCGAACGATCTCGTAAGCCTTGGCCACGTGCTCGTCTCGAACGTAGATCAATAGTTCCGGGCTCGCGGTGAGGAGCTCCGTAAGGACCACGTCGTTCAGCGCAAATTCTCGAGTGAGAACGGCCAGCACCCCCCTCGTCTCGGTGGCGGCGTCCGGGAACATCATGCTGATCTCCGAGAGCCGGTCCAGTCGGCTCCGAACTTTGTATCGGGAGAGTAGCGAACGAACCGTCGGTTCCTTGGCTTGGTCGACGAAGAGCTTGATCGAGGTCGTGCCCACAACGAACTTCAGAGTGTCCCCTCGGTCATACTCGAACTGTCCGATGACGCGCTGAAGGTCCTGGAGCAGCGCCTTCTCTTTCTCGAAGTCGACGATCATGATCCGGTCCTTGAGGGTCACCCGGATGGCCGGGAACAGCTCGGGACCCTTGCCTTCGGCATCCCCGAAGTCGTATCTCCGGAGGGAAGCGACGACGGCGTCGAGTTCCGCGGGAGTCCCCACCCCGTTCGCGATAAGGTACCGAGCGAGCGCCCGGCGATTGACCAACCCCTCCTGGTGGCATTTCTCGATCTCCGGATGTCGAACCAGGAAGTCTCGGATTCCGAGTTCTATTTGAGACATATTGTCGCGTGATGTGACTCTTGCATATCAAGATTGGCATTTGTGACACTTGCCTAAAGTGTCGAACTGCCTGCTCAACGCCTGGGGCTGCCGTAGTGAAGACCGAAAAGATCCTCCTGGATCCTGAGGAACTCCCGAAGCGTTGGTACAACTTGGTCCCCGACCTCCGGGTCCCTCTCCCTCCGCCGCTCAACCCGTCGACCCGTTCGCCGATCGGCCCGGAGGACCTGTCTCGGCTGTTCCCGAAGGAGCTCATCCGGCAGGAGGTCTCCATGGACCGGTACATCGACATCCCTGAAGAAGTCCGGGAGGCGTACATGCTCCTGAACCGACCCACGCCGCTTCAGCGCGCGAACCACCTCGAGTCGTATTTGAAAACGCCCGCGAGGATCTACTTCAAGCGAGAAGACCTGAGCCCGACCGGGAGTCACAAGCCCAACACGGCCTTCGCCCAGGCCTACTACAATGCCCGGGAGGGCGTAGAACAGTTGGCGACGGAGACCGGAGCGGGGCAGTGGGGCTCAGCGTTAGCTCTCGCGTCCGCCTATTTCGGTCTCGACTGCAAGGTGTTCATGGTCCGGGCCAGCTACGACCAGAAGCCGTACCGCAAGCACGTCATGAACCTGTTCGGCGCGGACGTCACTCCCTCCCCGAGCACCATCACCGGATACGGTCAGAGCGTGCTCGCGGAGCGACCGGATCATCCCGGCTCGCTGGGAATCGCGATCAGCGAGGCGATAGAGTACACTGTCGGGCATACGAACACCAAGTACGCCCTCGGAAGCGTCCTCAACCACGTGATGGTCCACCAGAGCGTCATCGGTCAGGAGCTGGTCCAGCAGCTCGCCCAGGCCGACCTGGCCCCCGACTACATGATCGGTTGCGTCGGGGGCGGGAGCAACTTCGCCGGGTTCGCCTATCCGATGATCGGGGCGCGGCTTTCCGGGCAGGCCGGTTCGACCGAGTTCCTCGCGGTAGAGCCGACGTTGGTGCCCTCGATGACCGAGGGCGAGTACGACTACGATTTCGGGGACACCGCTCAGATGACCCCGCTCCTGAAGATGTACACGCTCGGGTCTTCGTTCGTTCCGCCGCCCATCCATGCGGGTGGCCTGAGGTATCACGGATGCGCCCCAACCTTGAGCGCCCTGGTCGATGCCGGAACTGTCCGTCCGATGGCCGTCGGTCAGGACGAATGCTTCGAAGCAGGGCGTCTCTTCGCGCGGACGGAAGGGATCATTCCCGCGCCGGAATCGACCCACGCCATCAAGGTGGCTATCGACCTGGCCCTCGAGGCGAAGAGGACCGAGACCGAGAAGACCATCGTGTTCAACCTATCCGGCCACGGCCTGCTCGACCTCGCGGGATACGCGAGCTTCCTAGAGGGCCTTCCGAAAGCCAGCTGACGATCGAGGCGCTCGACCCGGATGAGCTCACACGGGCTCGTTCGACGAGCTCGCTAGTAGTTGCACTATACGTTGCATCCTGCTCGGTCTGTGGAAATCTCACTGAAGTGAATTGCACACTACCCTTTTGGGTCGAGGGGAACGAGTGGGACCTGTAGCATGGTCGCGCGACGGATTGGGACCGTAGGGTCCTACTTCCTCTCCTACAACCTCTACGCGTTCGCGACCGGTCTCGTGGGGGTCTTTCTCAACCTATTCTTCCTCTCGAACTACAGCTTCCTCGCCGTACTCTACTTTCAGATCGCCACCTACGCGACCGAACTGACCGCCTACCTCCTCTCGAGCTTCCTCCTGCCGAGGTGGCGTCCGAAACACCTCTACGTGCTCGGACTCGCGCTTTCGGCGTTCGTCCTGGTCGACCTGCTGGCCGCGAGCCAGATCGTCTCGAACGCATTCGTCTTCGGCGCTCTGTGGGGAACTGCGATGGGGGTGTTCTGGGCCGGGAACAACCCCATGATGCACGACATCACCCGTAGCGCCAACCGTACCCCCTTCGTTGCGACGAACGGCTTCCTGAGCGGGGTCGTGACCCTCGTCGCGCCGGTCTCGGCGGGCGCTCTGATTCAGTTCTCCGGCTTCACCGGCGTGCTTCGCTACCTTTGGGACTTCGCCATAACGGCCCTCCTCCTCGTGGCGTCCGCCGTCGTGATCTTGCGGACCCGCGGAGAGACCGAACGTCCGATGAGAGACCCGAGTGACCGGGCCCGCCGACGCCCGGGGAAGGAGTTCGCGAGGTTCCGTGCCTACTTCGTAGCCTCGCAGCTGTTCGTGATCCCTGTCGGGATCATCCTCCCGATCTATGTCTTCCAGGTCACGGGAAGCTACGTGGTGACGGGGTTCTTCGCCAGCTTCACGATCCTTGTCTCGATCGCCGCGAACCTCTGGTGGCGCAACGGGTTCCGTCGGGAGGGTCGATTCACGCTCTTCGCGGTCCTCGCCATCATCGCCTCATCCGTGCTGCTCATCGTGCGTTGGGACCCTCCACTCGACGCGTTCGCGTTCGTCGGGATCTACACACTGCTTTCGACGCCTCTCAACAACATGGTGACGGTCGACTTCATGGACCTGATCGACCGATCCGGTGACCTAGACCGGATGCGGGTCTGGGCGGACCGAGAGTTCTATCTCGGGGTCGGACGCGCGGCAGTGTTGGCCGCGACGATCGTCATCTCGATGTATCTGATTCGGAACTCGGTTGACCTCATCCTCATCCTCCCGTTGCTCTCCCTATACGCCGTCAGCTACTTTGGCGCGCTAAGCCCGCGGTCTCCGAGCGGGACCGCCTCGTCCCGCCCCCCGGGGGACGTGGCGACATCCGGCCGCTGACGAGACCCATCCAGATGGTGGGGTGCCAGCAGCTTGGCAACTAACTACCCCTGTGTGCGAAGACGAGGACGCTCGCCGAACCGGAGAATCGGTTCGAAATCAGACGTAGACCATGATGGAACCGGACTCGACCGCGACCGGGAAAGGCCGCATCGGGTCGCAGCGGATTTGGGCCATGATCTGACCCATCTTCATCATCGCCTCCATCAGTTCTGGAGGGAGTTTCGCCGCTCCGTCCATGTGCATCTGGGGTTGGCCGCGCACGGCTCCCGTTTCCGCGTCAAAGACCGCAGCGTGGAGCGCGCACTTGATCACGCCGCCCTTGAACGTACCGATGCTCATCGGGGCGGACATGTGTCCGCATCGGTCCTCGAAGGCTCGAATCCCGGAAGATCCGTGCGTAAGGAGGACCTTCGTTCCGCCAACCTCGACCCCCTTCATCGTCCCTTGGGGTACGTCCTTGGCCTCCGCCGCTTTGTACCAACCCGTCACGTGGACCACCGGGTGGCTCAGGGGCTGCCCGGCGTATAGCCTCTAACTGATAGAGGGGTAACCTGAGAACTTCCGATGGTCGGAACCCCGGGCCGGAAGCACGTGCTTTCGGTTCGCAGAATGGGCAGGCCATCTCTGCGGGAAGCGAGGCCTTACCAGGGTCCCCGGGAACGCCCGGTCATGAACGAGGTCGGTGCCGGGCTTCACTCCGTGACCGTCCCCATTTGAGATAGTTCCTCGGCGGGAAGGTCGTTCGGGCGGCTTTCGCCGACCCGGATGGAAATGAGTTCGTGATTTCGAACCGGATCGATTAGCGAGAGTCCTCGCGGTAGGCGCGCGCGAGGCGCGATCCACCGAGAGGTCGTGGTGGCACAGCGTGCAGGAGGTTACGCCCTGGCCAGCCCGAGCTTATCCGAAACCGCGGCGCATCGGAAGAAGTCTCTCATGCCGCATTCGAAGGAGCTCGCGGGCCGGTCTTCAGAACCCAAGCGCGTGTTGGTAACGGGAGCGACAGGGCAACAGGGTGGTGGCCTGGCCCGGATTCTCCTCCAGCGAGGACACCATGTGCGGGCCATGTCTCGGAAGCCCGACGGCCCGGCTGCGATCGAGCTGAGGAAGTTGGGCGCCGAGGTCGTCACGGGGGATCTTGGGGACCGCGCGTCGGTCGAGCGGGCGGCGAAAGGGGTTGACGTCGCGTATCTCGTGGCCACTCCCTATGAACAAGGCCCGGAAGCTGAGGTTCGATTCGGCCGGACCGGTCTCGATGGGATTCACGCGGCGGGAGTCCCCTACCTGGTCTACTCCTCGGTCAGCGATGCCGATCGCAAGACCGGAATCCCCCACTTCGACAGTAAGGCCAAGATCGAAGAGTACCTCAAGAGCCTCGGCACCGAGCACTCCATCGTCGCCCCCGTCTTTTTCAATGAGAATCTGTTCGCGCCGTGGGTCTCCGCGGGTTTTGCGCTGGGCGTGCTCGCTACAGGAGTCTTTCCCGACCGTAGGTTGCAGGTCATTTCGCTGCCCGAGATAGCCGAATTCACGGCACTCGCCGTCGAACAACCGCGTTCCTTTCGGGGGAAGAGGATTAACATCGCGTCCGACGAACCCACGCCGAACGAGATCGCTCGACAGCTTTCGGAGGTCGCGGGCACGAAGGTGGCGTATCAGGCGATTCCGCTGGACCAGGTGCGAAAGCAAAGCGAAGACTTCGCCAAGATGTACGATTGGTTCAATCGGGTCGGCTACAGTGTCGACATCCCGAAGCTGAAACACGACTACCCGCAGGTCCGTTGGCGCTCGTTCCGAGAGTGGTCACGCATGCAGGACTGGTCACGAGTCCTTCCCGCTTCGACCAAACCCTGAGAGGTTTCGGGTTTGGCGCGGGGCGGCAGCTTGGCAGCCGCCGCTAACGCTCACCCTCGGACCCACGTAGACGTGCAATGCGCGTTGCACGTAGTTCTGCTGGGTAGAGACCTCGATGCGCTCGGGCGTGGGCCGGCGGAGCTACCCGCCGACCCGGGGTATCGTACCCCGTGATTTGGAGGATCTGAACCCTCGAGACCTTAGGGCCACTGAGGAGCCTTGCTCAGATTCCCCATCGCCTCTTCGATGACCTTAGGGGTCTCCGACATGGGGTGAACGGGCGTCATTTCGGCGTAGTTCCCGAACCACCGGGACCACAGGATCATGAACTCGGCCTGCTTCGCGGGAGTCTCGAAGTCCACCACGTAGATGATCTCGCGCTTCTCGTAATTCGCGTACGCGCATTCGGGCTTGAATCGGGACGCCACGTAGCCGAGGAGCTTTCCTGGCCCCCCCGATGCATCCAGCTTGTTGCCGACGTCCGCGGGCACGACTCCTCTGACGAAATACCGCATGCGCGGGGGCACCAGGGATGCCAGATAAGCGTTCCCGAAGGGATTTTCTGGGATCCGGGAAGCTCCAACCCCTCACGGGTGGGCAGCGCCACCGGTTGCACTCATCAATCCTAGGCAAGACTACAGGTCATAGCTAGTCGCCAAATTGTCGCTCAGATATTCACGAGCCGATCGTACTCGTGGTGGTTGACCAAGTCAATCACGATCACGTCACGATCTCGGATTGTGTAGAACAGCTTGTGAAAGGCTGGAAGGTCCACGCAGTAGAGATTGCTCAACCCGTACGTCCGAATGTACACCTTTGGAATTGAGCTGGGCGGTATCACTTCTCCCCACTGTCCATCGGCCGTGATCCGCGTGACGGCCTTTTGGAGTGCTTTCGAAATCGCCAGTGCGGGCTGCCGACCCTTGGCAGCCAGCTCGACAATTCTGTCGAACTTCCCCTGAATCCACGGATGAATTGAGATCGACGAAGGTCGGAATGGCACAAGCCGACCTCAGAGACGCTTCCCGTTGGCGACGGCGTAGAGAAGTTGGGGGCTCATGTTGTGGGTCCACTGCACACCCTTGGAGCCATCGATCGCGAGACCGAGTTCGACGTAGTGTGTCAAGACACGGTTCAACCGGGGTCGAGTCGTAGAGTGCCCCGATGCTTTGAGGCGCGAAAGAAGCCAGTTCCGGCTGACCGGCGTTCCCGCCTTCTCAAGGATAGACTGAACCAGCTCAGTGGTCGAGAGATTTACGTCGACAACACTTGAGGTTCGTTGCGCCCGGGCCGCCATGGCGATAAACAGATGTTACCAGTATAAACATCTATACCCCCTGCTGAAGCATGAAGGGTGGTCGCGTGTCCATACATCAGGGTCGAGACTGGAGTTGATCGTCGGTGGGTGTGAGCAGCCTTGCACCCAACGGACTCCATCGGCCGCTGTCACTCAAGATAAATGTCACATGGGACCCCGATGTGACCAACAGAATCGTGGGTCCAGAATTGATCACTCGGTGTGAGGATCCCGAGGCACTTCAGTAGATATAGCCGGAAGCCATCCGCCTTCGACGGGAACTCTGCGCTGGTTACTTGCCGGTAACCAGACTCAATCGACCCGGTAAAGTGGACGAGGACCATAAGGAGGAAACGGAATGAGCGAAGAGAAGCTCAAGGAGACCGCGATGCTCTTCGCGCTTAAGCGTGGCGGAGAGATTCACTTCCCCGACGACACTCCCGCTTCCCGAGCGAGCGGCGGGACACCATCACCGACTGTGGTAAGAGGCGCGACGATGACCGATGAGGTCCGCGGAGTCATCGCAATTTGGGCGATATCTCTCCTAACCGTTCTGTTACTCGTGCCTCTTGCCGCTTTCCTAGCCGGCAAGGTTTCGGTCACAGACCTGAACTCTCTCCTCCAGGCGATCTTCTCAGGCACCGCTGGGATAATTGGCGCCGTACTCGGGTTCTACTTCTCCGGTCAACAGGCAAAGACGGCGCTAAGTCACACCAAGACGTAGGTGCGCTTCACCGTGGTCGCCACCCCGTGCGACTGAGACAATACGTCTTGTGGCGGACTATAACATACCGACCACTCGAAGCGCGATGAGGATTCGCTCCCGTGAAGCTGTAATCCAGTTGACCGCTGCCCGCCTCCGGATGAAGCGCTCTCCTTAGGGTTAGGGCCTGGCGCACACGCTTCACGGGCAACGCCTATGGCAGCGAGGAGGTGTAAGTCTCATTACACCTATTGAAACCGTATCTCAAAAGACTCGGTGCTCTCGTTGTACCCCGTGATGTTACCGCGGCGGACTTGTCGTCCCTTTGAGGTGATTCCCGAAGTGATCACGAACACCGGAAGACCGAGTTCCATCGCTCGCTTGGTCGCCGCAACCTCTGACTCGGCATGACCGGGCCGTTGAGTCGCTGGGACGTGATACGTCACGCCGTCTCGACGAAGCTCATCGCCGCTGAGATTGCCGGTCAGCAGGAAGGATACAGTGACACCGTGCGGGGCGGTATCGTCGGAAGTGTTCGATAGGTCCGCCCACGTGCCCGCCTGACCCCGGTAGACCCTGAGCTCGGCCAAGAGTCGCGGTGGAGCATCGTCCGGGTTCGCGCTCGAGTCCAGTTGCTCCCACATCTGTTCTCGCCGTTGATGTTCCTTCGTCGCGAAAGAAGTGGCCATAGTGAAGTAATCGCATCACCCTGATGTTCTCTTGTTGGAAAATCGTTTGCAAGTGGGGAGTTGTCGGGATTTCGCTCGACCCTAATCGATCGGACCAACCAATAGTGAAAGGCGGCCCCTCCATCGCGCGGGCAGAGTTCAATCCATACACTGCACTGCTTACCAAGTGGGTCTATCGCCCGCCCGACCAAGATTCTTCAGGGTCCGAGGGCGCTCACTAGCCCCAAATCGGGCTCGTTCCTCCACTTCTCCCGCTTCTCCGGGCGGCTCGATCGGGCCCCGCGCTGTAGGCACTCTCGGAAGCAGCGGGACGTAGGCGCATCCATACGTAGTCAAGCTCCGGATGGCCACTTTCGAAACGGTCTTTTAGCGGGTGGTTATACGTCACAGGCCATGATGGCACGGAAAGTTGCGTTGGTGCTAGCGGTAGCCGCGATAGCGCTCTCGGCGTTCAGCGTCGGTTCGGCCGGGGCGCACCCGATAGGCGGGTCCCTGGCCGAGGCGACCCACGCCACCACAGCCTCGCCGGCGGCGACGCCCCCCCTCTCACACGCGCCGTCGCTCTCGGCCCGCGAGTCGCTCGTCCAGCAGATCCTGACGATTACGAAGAACCACGATCTGCCGATCGAGGCCGCCTCGTTGCCGGCCTTCCTCGCTCAGCCCCACGTGTCGAACGGCGTCATTACGCCGGGTTCCACGTCGCCGGCCCCGATGGGGCTCGGGGCCTACGGCGTCATCAACACGACGGGCACCCCGGTCCCCTACTCGTATACCACGTCGAGCTGGGAGGGGTCGATTACCCTCAATAGCGTCAACACCCTCTTGGTCACGAACGACGGGGCGCTCACTACCAATGGCTCGGCCAACACCTTCGGCGTCCAGCTGAACGCCGTAATGAACGGCGTGACCCTCCAGGATTCGTCGGCGTACTCGTTCTGGACGCAGAACGTCCTGTACTTCAACTTCCCCTCCCCGGGGGACGTCACATTCCTCGATAACATCTGGAACTTCTCTTCCCCGGCGTTCTACCTCGCCCCGGGGACGCTCTATTCCTACAACGGCAACGCGGTGTATCCGGCCTACTACTACGACTTCGGTCCTTCGTTCTCGATCTCGATGCCGATCACCGTCAACTTGTACCTGAACTCCAGTGTCACCGACCTCAACGGCTACGGATACCCAACCGTGGAGTTCGGATACAACATCGTGAACGCGGGGACCGGTGCATCCGAAGCCTCCGGCGTCTACGACACCGTCCTGTTCAACTCGACGATGGCCGCCGGCTCGACCCCGGTCGCCCCGTATCTCATCGATGGGTCTCAGTTCACCCCGACGGGCTATATCCCGTGGGACGCCGAGATTATGATCGGCGGTCCGGGCGGTGGGACGACCACCTCGGTCTACGGGATCAGTGGGTCGGAGAGCCTCCTGTACTTGAGCGGTGACTCGTACGCGATACCCCCGACCACCTGGAACGTCGGCTCGGAGACCGGCGAGACCTCGGAGGGAATCGCGGAGACCTACACCTCTCTGGGTACAGTCGACCTGAGCGCGGGTCCGTCGTTCACGATGCCGCTCTGGGGCTCCACGCCCGGCGGCAACGCGGGCGTCGCGACCTTCTCGGGTCCGATCTCGCCATCGAACGCGTTCGTCTTCTTCAACCAGGGATCAAGCTTTGACGCGAACTCAGCCGGATGGGCCCCGACCCAGACCGCGAGCCACGTGTCGTACACGCTCCCGCCGGGGACGTACACCGTTACGGCGATGCTGAGTGACTACACCCCGATCCAGACGACCGTGACCGGAGGGCTGGGCGGCACTGTCCACCTGCACCTCAATCTCCACCACAATTTCGCGGAGGGTGTCTACACGCCGCTCGACGCGTGGAACAACGCCCAGCTCGCCGCGATCTCCACGGGCGGTTGGGGCACGAAGTGGTGGCCGTACCAGATCGTCAACAACCCGGCGCCGGGCGGGCTCAACCCCGTCTTCGCCCAGTCGAACGACTACCTGTACCCCGTCTTCCCGGGCGTCCTGTTCGCGGGCACGACCGCGTACGCGGACCTCAACAACCCGTCGCTGCTCAACGTGACGTATCCGACGGCGTACGACAACTTCCTCGCGGCGTTCGGCCTGCCATTCACGAACAACCTTGCCTTCGAGCTGTTCGACGCGTCCGACGTCTCGATCTGGGGAGCCCAAGGGATCACCGGGTGGTTCTTCTTCGAGGACTACGGACCGACCGGGGGGCTGATCCTCGCGAACGTGATCGTCTTCGGAGGTTCGCACGACCTCATCGGCGACAATACGTTCGACAGCCAGGGAAGCTCGTTGCTCCTCGGCACGGCGCTGGGAGGACCGACCGGAAACGTCGTCTGGGGGAACACGTTCGTCAACAGCACCGCGCTCTCCCCTGGTATGTACCCGGGCAACGGCGCTTTCCAAGGTCCTCCGATCGCGATCTTCGCGTTCGAGGCCGGCGACCTGATCTACAACAACTACGTGGCGACGTCGATCACCGCGTACGCGCCCGATGAGAACATCTTCTTCGGGTTCCCGCAGCTGAACCTCGAGAGCTGGAACCTCCCGATGGTCGAGCCGCGCCACTTCGGCACGGAGTTCAACGGCTACTGGCTCAGCGGGACGATCGTCCCCTCGCGGTGGCAGGGCGGGAACTATTGGGCAGACTACGTCGCGGGAACCACCTCGCTCCCGTACGATGAGTACGGATACATCCAGTCCGGAGGGGACTACTTCCCGCTCCCCATCGTGGCGCACACCGTGGTGTTCGAACTCAGCGGACAAGGATTCGCCACGGTCTGGTCGGTCACGCTCAATGGCGTGACCCAAACCAGCTACGTGCCGTTCCTCGTCTTCTACGAGACGCCCGGCACCTACACCTACGCGGCCACGCTCGTCCACGGGCACGGCACCATTACCCCGGCGAGCGGAACGATCGAGGTGGTCCACTCTAAGCTATTGATCGTCCTGCATCACACCTGAGCGCGGGCCGGGGGCCGGCCTTCGTATCGCCGGCCCCCTGGGGAACCGGGCCGCTCTTCGCCGTGATACGACGGGCGTTGCTCGGCCATCAGCCCGAAGGCGTGCGCGGAGGACTCGTCCGCCCGGAATTGGAGGGTGAACACCAGCCCGGCGAGCAGGTAGCGGGCGCACTCCGCCTTTAGGCCGAGCTCAGCGAAGAATGGAGAATCGAGGGGATGACCGCAAACGGTGGGTCCACCGAAGTCGCCTTCCCAAGCTGGTGGGCGCTACGTGCAAGCGCGATTGCACCTACTGCAGCGTAGGTCGAACCTCGGTCGAGCCCATCCACGTCCGACTCGGCGGTACATCTCACCCAGATCGGCAAGCGGCACCGATCCGGGCATGCCGAATGACGCGAGTTGGAGTCCGACCGTTCGATGAAGAAGCGGGCCGGAATCGAGCCGGGCGGGTGGGTCCCCGAAGCGGGCATCCGATGCGTTTATCGGTGATGTTTTCATCCGGGTCTAGGGGCCGGTAAGAACGCCTCCGGGTCGGCATAGAACCATGAAGGCATGGTACCGCGGATGGATTGCGGGGATCCTCGTCGTAGCCGTCACTGCGCTGCTAACCCTCAGCATGGTAGTTCCGCTGAGCGCGACCACGTCCTCGAACGCGGCTCCCGCCGCAGACCGAGCTCCGTCCGTCCATGCTGGCTCTTCGTCGGCAACCCACATCAGCCCGCATCCCGGGACCCTGGTGGCGTACGAAGTTGCCCCAGGCGGAGCGACGACCGTCGACCCTTCAGTTGCCTACGACTCCGTCAGCGTTGAGCCAATCTACAACGTTTACCAGACGCTCGTAGCGTACAACGGAAGTAGCACGTCTTCGTTCCTGCCTCAGCTCTCGCTGTGCGTGCCGGGACCGAACTGTGCGGCTATGTTCGGCGGCCACAGCCTGATTGTCAATAACAAGATCACGGGGTCGCCCGAGTACTTCACCTTCCCAATTGATCCGGCCGCCCGGTTCTACGATCCTGCGACCAATAGCAGCTGGCCGGTCTACCCCTCCGACGTGGCATTCTCGATCGCGCGGACCTGCGGATTCGCCGACCTGCCGGGGTTCGGAGCCCAGCCTGGATGGATGGAGTGCCAGGCCCTGCTGCCCATCGGGAACGACGCGTGGGACAGCGGCATCCACGTCCCCTACAACAACACCCCAAAGAACGTCATGTCGTCGATGCTGGTCAACAGCAGCAAGTACTGCCCCTCCGCCGCGCTGGCGGAGAACGGCTGCCTAACGTTCAACGCGTGGGGCGGGGGAACAGCTTGGTCATTCTTCCTGGAGCTGCTCGCCAACCCCGAGGGTGCGTCGGTCGAGCCGTGCGGTTGGTTCACGGCTCAGAGCGCGGGCGTCCCCGGGTTTGCCGGAACGAAGGCCACGGGCGGGGACGGACCCTGCCTCCTCCCCGGCGGCGCCAAGAGCACCTCGGATGCGTCGTTCAAGGCCTGGCTCAAGAGCACCCCTTCGACCTACTGGGACGCTTTCGAGGAACTCGCCCTGAACACGCCGGCGATTCAGCCCGGTGTTCGGTGGAACATGGTCGGCTCGGGGCCGTACTACCTCGCCAACCAATCGCTCGCGCCGTCGGTCGGATACACGCTCGAGCAGAACCCCGCCTATCACCAGCCCACGGGATGTCCAGGCGTAAACTGCGAGCCGTTGCCCGGGCCAACCCACTACGCGAGTAAGGTGATCGTCTTCTACGAATCGAGCGACACGGTGGGGATCAAGGCCTACAAGGCAGGAGTGGCGGACATGGCCACGATCTTGCCTTCCGAAACCGCCACAATGCTGAAGCTGCAGACCCAGGGCAAGATCGGCGTGTCCACGGTTCCGACGTTGACCGAGTGGTTCATGCCCCTCGCGATGGAGTTCAATCTGTCCGCCGCGAAAGCGCTCGACCCCAACCCGCTTAACGTCCCGGGCGACTTCTTCAACTACGTCGGATTGCGGGAATTCCTCGTCAACGCGTTCCCGTACAACACCGTCGAAAAGAAGGTCTTCACCACGGACGGAGTCCAGTACGGGTCCAGCTACGGCGGGGCGATTCCCCAAGACATGGGAAATTACTACCCAACGAACATCAGCTGGCCGAGCGGCAACCCGGTGAGGAACGCCTCCGTCGTCGGAAGCGCGGCATGGTGGTGGGCGCAGGCTACGGCTCCCAGCAGTGCCTACTACGACCCCGAACTCAAGAGCTGCACGAGGCCTTCCCCGTGTCAGTTCCCGATCATCGGCACGAATGGATCAACGACGCAAAACCTGACGATCCAACACTACATGCCCTACATCAGCTCGATCTCGGGAGGACGGCTCGCGCCCAATACCTTCGACGTCAGTTTCAACACCCTGGTGGTCGGCACCCTTTCGGCGTTGCCGGGTCAGTCTGCGCTGCCATTTTTCAACCTCGGCTGGGCGCCGGATTACCCCGACCCGACCGACTACATGGCGCCGCTGTACTACCCGAACGCGACGTTCACGTCGGGCGACGCCGTGCAGCAGGGGCTCAGTCTGTTCACGTGCGCGAACGACGGCGGTGGACCGACGGTCTGGACCTCCCTCGCGGGGCTGATCTACTGGGCTAACCAGGCGACCGGAATCCCGCAGGCCTGCCAAGGTAACGCCTACGCCGCTATGGAGTGGGGAATGTCCGTGGCCGCGGGAATGGCGGTCGGCCCCGCTCGAGTGCTGATGTACAACCTGGTCGAGCACGTCGCGAACCATCTCGCCCTGTACGTCTACGTCGACCAGGAGAACTATGAGGTCACGTACGCGTCGTGGATCAACCCGACGACCGTCAACGTCAACCCGCTGATCGGTGCCGTCGGCACGCAGACCTGGTACTCGTGGAGTTAGGTTGGGCCCAGAATTACGCTGAGTTGCCAGAGCCGGACTCAGCCACGGGAAAGGGGGAGCCGTCGCGCTCGAGGTGTGCGGCGCGTTGCCGCCACAATTGAATCGCGGCGGACAACGCGAGCCCCTCTTTCTCAATCCGCTCGGGCCTGCAGTCACAACTGGCCGGCCGGCTGTGAGCTCGCGAGTCCAATACTTGGCCACAGCATTGAAGACCTACCGGAGCATTGCCGAGTGGAGGACCGTTATGACCGGAGAGCACAAGGAACTAGTCGCGCTGCATCGGGAGCTCGACGCACTTCACAAGGAAGTCGACAACATCCACAAGAAGTTTCACGCCGAGGTGGACAAGCTCCACGCTGTCGTGGTCACCCTCCACAAGGAAGTCCACCGGAAGAAGAACTGAGGCTCGCGGGGGCGATTTGCCTCAACCCCTTCCGATCCCCGTGGCACCATATCGAGTTGTAGACACCGTTGCCCGCCCGCTCGGAGAGACATGACTGGGCGGAACGTTGGTTGCAAGGCGCGATTACACCCAGCTACGCGGCGGAAGCGTTTACTGGTCGAGTGAACGCAAACCTTGACACCTCGAAGTCTATTCGACCTACAGTGTATTCTCGTGGATCCGTTTAGTCACATCTTACTCGCGTACCTATTCGGCTTCGGTGTATTCGGAGCTCAGGGACTTCAGTATGTCGTTGCGGCGGCGTTCGCTGGGGCGCTCCCTGACGCGGATGTCGTGTTCTATCCCCTCTCGACCCGCTTTCCTTTGCTCCGCCATCGAGGCATTTCCCATTCGATTGTCGGCGTGACCGTTATTGCGATTGTCGGCACGTTTGTCGTTCCACCGGCGCTTGCCTCGGCATTCGGCGCGAGCTTCGGCACAGGGTCTTTCGTTTACTTCTTCGTAGCTCTAGAAATCGGCGGTCTTTCGCACGTTCTCCTCGATGCCATGGACCACTGGTCGGTCCCTATCTTCGCACCGATGTCGAAGGAGGAGTACCACTTCGATGCCGATCGAATCATGAATTTCGGTGCGATGGCGTTCACGGTGCTCGCGTATGGGATAATGATCTACGAAAGGGGACGTGTCGCCATCTGGATTTGGGAAAGCACGACTTACCTCCTTCTGTTCGCAACATTGCTGTACTTTGTGGTGCGGCTCGTCGCTCGTTGGAGGGCTGGAGTAGCTCGGAAGCGCCTGGGATTCGATCATGTGATCCCTCAGTCCAACCCCCTAGTCTTCGTCTTCCACGGAAGGTCAGAATCGCAGGGTGAACTCCGTCTTAGTTTCGCCAAGTATCATCTTCGCCGGGGACGTCAAACGGATGGTGGGTCACTCGTGGTACCCCTTACTCTTGCATCTTCCATTCAGGTCCCCACTCCGCTCGATGCCCTCGCTCGGAGTTATCAACCGGCCCTGGGGGCTAGCTGGATCCTTGGGGAGACCCATCACTTTGGTGAGGCAAGAATCACAGCCGAGGGTTTCGAGGTCTTTTGGTACTCCCTAGAAATGACGTCTTTCGGACGCGCCGCCGGGGTCTTGGCCCGGGTGGACCGGGAGACGGGGGCCGTTACAACCCGCACGGCATGGCGGAATCCACTCCATCCGTGGGCGCGTGATGGCAAGTCCTCGGTCTGAAGGTCGGACCCATTGAAGGTGCAACAGTTGTTGCACCCAGGTTACGAATTTCGTGGCGATCTGGCGTGGCCCGACGTGACCGGGTCGCATCCGGAGACCGCGTCCTATCGCAGGAACTCTCGTAGGGCAATTTCCCACCTATATGTAGAACCAGTCTTTTCGGAGCCACCGCAGGGGGGCCATGATGAGAAAGATCACCGCTAGTCTGTACATGACGCTGGACGGCCGCGGCGCGTTCCCGAAGTACCCGGGCTACGACAGGGAGACGGGGGAGGCCAACGAAATGTGGCGCGAGATGTGGTTGAATCGGTTCAACGATGTCACTACCGTCATCATGGGCCGGAGGTCGTTCCTAGGTCACCGACGCGTCTGGACCGAGAAGGCGCGAAAACCGACTGACCCGAAGTACTTGATCGATTACTCTCGGTGGCTCGACCACGTCGACAAGGTCTGTCTGTCGCACCGCTTGAAGTCGCCGGGATGGGAGAACTCCCGGATCATGAAGGGCGACCTTTCCAAGATTGTTGCGAAGCTGAAGCGAGAGAAGGGTGGGAATATCATCGCGGAGGGAGGCCCGCGTCTTATCCTCGAGTTCCTCCGGCGGGGGCTCGCGGACGACTGCTGGCTCGTCGTACAGCCCGTGATCTATGGGAAGGGTCCACAGTACTGGGGTCCGATGAAGGCGCAGGCGACCCTCAAGCTTCTCTCGTCAAAGACCATGGAAGACGGAGAGGTGCTCCTGCACTACGAAACCGTTCGGGGGTTCCGCGCCTAGCGCGACGCCGAAATTGTCGGAACATCGGAGCGCAGCGGGGGTGTCCACCCCGGGAGCCGAAGCACTACCTCTTCCCTGCGGGTCGCCCGGCCCGAAGCGCTCAGTTCAGGTTGCGCCCGCACCGGGTTGCAACAGGCATTGCACCAACATCGAAAGGGTGCATTTCGGAAGGCATGCCGGTAGCTACGTGTGCAGACCGTCAAAACTGGGGCGGCGAAGCACAATCACGCGTCGTCGAGCGCTATAACCGACTATTGTTACGGTTAGGCCGGAGCGAATCATGCCCGACGTAATCGAGGGAATGGAAGCGGTGACAGTTCACATTCGAGATATTCAGCGTGCACGCAGGTTTTACTCCGAGGTGCTGGGCCTTAAGGAAGTTTCTTACATGCCGACCGTGCCTCGGGCAGCCTACGCGATTCCTGGAACCTCGACGGTTCTAGCGATGCACATCATGGGAGATGACGAAGGGGGCCGCGAACCCGGGACCGTCTCGGGAATCGTCTTCTCGCATCATGACCCAAAAGCTGCTTGTGGCGAGATTCTGAAGCGGGGCGGATCGATCGTCAACGAGCCAAGAACTTTCGTGAACCCGATGGGAACTATCACTTTGGGCGTCTTTGCCGATCCGGATGGCAATGAGTTCGTGCTACGTCATGTAGAGAAGGGACCCACCGCCACCTCTCCATAGCTCGGCTCAGGTGGGTGCGACAGGCAATTGCACCGAGTTTCTCGCGTTGACCGTACAGCCCAAGCGTTCAACGAACTGTATTCTGAGAAACGGCAAGCTCGGTCGAACGGGCCCTACTTGACCTTCTCGAAATCAATGAGGATTGTGAAGACGAGCGGGTAAACCGGGTCAACGCTCCCAATCATGTCGACATTGTAGGTGTCCCGGACCGCAACCCAAGCCTCGTGCACCTTTGCGAGCTCGCTTCCAGCGGAGTCTTTGATCATGAAGTTGTGGCGGGCTAGGTTCCCGCTGGTCTGAAGCATGGGCTTACCGTCAGGGCCAACGGCGGTCGCGGTGATCCCGCCCATTGCTCCGCGTTGGAGCATGATCACGAACAACCGCTGACCAGACGAATCCTCCAGTGTGAAGGTGGATTGGTTCGCACCTCCCTCTTTCAGAATCCTGCCGAGGCCGTTGCCGTTCGCGTCCATGAGGGCATAGGTCATATTGGTGCTTCGAGCCGCCATGCGGCCGAGATAAGAATCTGAGCCGCCCACCAGCCGGCCAAGGGCATTCCCCGAGAGATTCTGTCCCGCACTTCCTTGGACCGTAAACAGATGTCTCTTCTCGGAGTCCATCACGCGGTAGCTGTGCCCCAACGACAGTGCCTCATGTTGCACGAGGAAGTTCCTCCGCCCTTGGAGACCGAGAGTGGAAACAATCCCGACCGCGGGCGGGGGTGTCGCGTTCGAGGCACTAAGGGTCGCCCCGGACGGGGCGGTGGGTGCTGCAGTCTGAGGTACGGACGCAATGGGGGTGGGGGTGCCACAACTCGAACAGAAGGCGGCGTCGGTAGGGAGAGCGCTGCCGCATTTCATGCAGAACTGACCGGACATGCCAGCTACTTGCGACTCCCTGGGCTAAATTCATTGCCATCGAAACAGCCAGGTCTAGTCGCACTACGTTCAAGGCCGATTGCGCCCGGGCAACGGAGCTTGGCGGACAATTCTAAGCAGAATCGCGTCCCTTGCGTCGACGGTCTCTGACGCGTAGATTCCTATAGGTGGAGGTTATCGCCGTTCCCATGGCAGAACCTACCGCCAGTCCGGCGACATTGCCCGGTTGGATCACGCTTGGTCAAATCATCGTCGGTGTCGGGGCGATAATCATCTTCCTCGGATTCATCTTCGGGGCGCTCGCCGCGGGCAGCATCGGGACGTCTGCGACGAACCAGGGGAATGCCCAGAACTACGTGAATGACCTGGAGGCATTCTTCTTCCTCACCGGATTGGGAATCCTCATCGCGATGGCTGGGTGGGGCTTTCACTCGGTCTGGCCCAAGTTCAAGGCTCGGCCGCGCCCCGTACTCACGTACGTCCCACCCGTAGCGCCGGCTTCCGCTCCCGCGGGCATGGCGGCCGCTCCGCCTCCCCCGCCGGCCGGTCCGAACTGCCCCAAGTGCGGAAACCCGACCACCTACGTGGCTCAGTACGGGCGGTACTATTGCTTCACAGACAAGCAGTACGTCTGATTCTGTCGGGTTCACCGGGCCCCCGCGGCTCGGTGGGCCTGCATGCCGTAGCCTATGGTGGATGCCCAGACCGCGACCAGAACCGCCTCCCGTCGCGGACTGAGCGGGCAGACCCGGTCCTCCTTCGGATGTGGGGACAACAGCCCTCGCACCGAGTCGACATGATCGACTGACTGGGTGCAACAATTGACACACCCACCCGGGGACATTCGAGCTCACGTCGTTGGTCCCAAACGGAGCCATAGTTTTCCGTCTCGCTGATAGCGGCGGAAGAACCAAAGCATGAACGGGAGTGGGCTCGAAGTGACGCTAGATCGCTCCAGTGCGTGATAGTAACCTGACCGCTTCCCGTACTGGATGTTCGACATTGGATACCCGCTCCCATAGAGCAACATGTTCATGGCAAGGCGGCCGATTCGACCGTTCCCGTCTCCGAATGGATGGATGTTCTCGAATCGGAAGTGGAACTCGGCTGCCCGTTCGACCGGGTGAAGGTCCTCGGACCGTCGTTGGACCCAACGGAGCAGTTCGATCAGCATGGGTCGAACTTCGAACGGCGGCGGTGGAACGTGCTTGCTTTGCCCAATCCGAACTTCGAAGTCCCGAATCCGTCCCGCGTATTGGGGTTTCGTCTCTCGGAAAATCGCCTTGTGCCACGAAAGCAAGTGAGGCAAGTCGAACGGTTCCGGATGGGCCAAGAGTCTCTTCATCAGCGAGGCGTGGAGCTCGGTTTCGCGGATGTCTCGCATCGGTTTCGAACGCGGACTAATCCCGTGCTCGAGTAAGTCCGCCGTTTCCTGGAACGTGAGCGTCGAGCCTTCGATTCGGTTCGTATCGTAGGTGAATTCAATGACGAATTGTTCGCGCTCCTTGTCTATGGCTTCACCGGGGAGGGTCCGGAGATGCGACTGGTAGGCATCGTGGATCGACTGAAACGCCCCGAACCATGTGGCCTGCCAGACCTCGCGCTCTAGCGAGGCCCGTTGGCGCTCTAGGTCACCCGGGAGAACCCTACCAAGGTACCTCTCCTTCCTCTGAACAGCCCCATCCCATCGATACGTTTGCACCAGGTAGTAGTACCGGTTTTCACCTCGATTGACTGTTCGCACGATCGCCATTAGTGCCTCTACATATTGTCATACAATTAAAGATTTCTACAGATGTAGAGGCATTGGCCGATCGTCCTCTTTCCCATTCCGTGGGTGCAACAGCAGTTACGCCGCTCGCGCGAGTGACACGCTGGCTGAGCGCCCACAAGTCGCCCGGGAGCTGACAGCCGACGATGTGTGCTTGCTCCGCAACATGCCGATTGCATGAGTCGTCTCGCCGTTACTCGTAGATTGACTCGCGGTGTCCGACTTTCAAGACAAGCACGAGCAAATCGGACTGATTGACTTCGACAAAGACTCGGAAGTCTCCGACGCGGAGACGGAAGTAGGGTAGTCCCGTCAGTCGCCGGACCTGCCGAAAGGGCTCGTCCCGTAGTCCCTCGACCTTGTCGAAGATCCGTTTCGCAACGCCTCGGTCAAGCTTGGCCAGCTGTCGGGCTGCAGACTCGGACCAGATGATCTGAAAGGGCATCAAAAGCCCATGGCCTTTCGAACCTGGTCGGAGGTGAGATACTTACCGGCGCGGATCTCCCGACGAGCCTCCTCGATCTCGGCACTGGTCGTTGTGTCTAACTCCCGAAGGTCTTCCAAGATTCGTTCGAGAACGTCGTTGAAGGTCTCTCGTGGGTGAAGCTTCATTCCCTCGAGGGAGCGCTTCAGGTCTGTTGAGAGCTGAATGGTCGTGGTCGCCACAGGTTCGCGATACGTGAGCGTGTATTTATAGCGTTCTATAGCCAACTATGGTGGCAGCGACCTGGTGGTTGCAAGGAAGGTTGCAACTCGCCTCAAAGCTGGATACGCCTCGTCACGAGGTTCACTTCCTCTGACAGCGGCGAAATGTTTCTTATGCGACTCTGATAGTGGGAGAGCCGGATGCGGGTTGCGTTCTCCTCCAAGCTGATTCGGCCCGATGTGGCTGGTGCCTGGACATTCGTTCTCGTGCCAAAGCGCGAAGCGGCCAAAGCAGGGTTTAGAGCGCGGATGCGCGTCAAAGGCACCATCGAAGGAGCCCCATTTCGAAGCTCACTGATTCCTCGGGGAGGCGGTGAGGTCTTCGTGGTGGTCAACAGCGACCTGCGCGACCGTATTCACAAGTCGAAGGGAGATGTCGTCCGACTGGAGCTCGAGCTGGACTCCAGCCCCGTCGAGATCCAAGTACCTCCCGCCCTCCAACGTGCGCTCGCGCGCGACCCCCGGGCCAGGTCAGCCTTCAACAGCTTCACCCCCTCGCAGCGACTGGCATACATTCGCTGGATAGACGGAGCGAAGCAAGACGCAACCCGCGACCGCCGAGTGGTCGGCGCGATCGAAAGGCTACGCCGCGGTGAGAAGCTCAACTGAGGGCTCTCCACGTCTATCCCTTGGACCAGGCTCACCCTCGGGATTACTGAGGTGCGACGAGGGGCAAGGCTGTAGGTGGCCTAGTCCGTGGACCCGCGGCTGTGGCGAGTTCCGCATAAAGGAGGGAAAGCGCAAATGCCAACCTGGGCCTCCGATGTCCCTGGCGGAAGTCCAAGCAAGGTTCAGAGGTATGGACTTACACCGCATAGATCCGGAACACGAGGTCGGGCGCCTTCGAGAGTTCCTTTCAGAATCCGATCCTCGCGACTATCTCATTGAGGACATCGACGATTGGATTCAAGAAGGGCGACTCTGGACAGGGGTAGAGGGAGGAAGTTGGGTCGCCTTTGGTCGGCTGCACGATCTTGGTCGCGGCGAAGGTTGGGTGAGCGGTCTTCGTGTCCAGAACTCGAAGCGAGGGCAGGGTTTTGGGGGCAAGTTCCTGACCGGCCTTCTATCGGACGCTCGTTCCATCGGACTCACCGAGCTTCGAGCGGTCATCGAAGATGAGAACCTAGCATCCCGGCGATTGTTCGCTCGGCTCGGATTTCGCCCGATGTTCGAGATGACCCTACGCTGCGCGAAAGCAGGGTCTATCGGCGCGGAATCTCTCCGCCCCGCTCTGGCCGGAGAAGGGCTTCACGGCCCTATCGGATGGCTTCCCTCTCGTACAGAGCGTGTCGATCTTCTGCCCGGGACGGATGGCGGCCGATTCGGTCGATGGGACCCTCACATTCTGGACCGTTGGATCAAAGAAGGAAAACTGTTCCTAGGTCACGAATTGGCCGCGGCGGTTCAGGTGGATTGGCTGCGCGAGCCTCGGACCATGTGGGTCAATCCCCTCCAGGGGAATCCGGGTTCTCTCATTCCCGCTATCGCGTCTCTTGCGAAGACCCTCGGGCAGGAGGAATGGCAGGCATATCTGCCGTCGACGGAAGATCTCCGTCGGGTGTATGCAAACCTTGGATTGAGCCCCTACCCCTTCTGGGGAGATCGCATTCATCTTTACGAGCGAACCGAAGCACGGCCCGCTTCGCGTTGAAACCGGATTGTTCGGTGATTTGGTGTGTGCAAGGCTGATTGCACCCAAGGGGTCCCACGCTTGCCCGGGGGAAGGAAGATCTCGTGAGAAGTCAACGGAACTCGGAAGCACGAAGGGGACGTCCTGTGGGCAATCTACGGTGCCACACCACTCCGCCCGCGAACATCGCAGCACCCACCACAAGCAGGCCGACCGCCCAGAGGGTCGTGGACCGGAGGGAATCATTGGACAGAGCGACCACAACCCAAACTACCCCGAGGAAGACGAAGAATGCTCCGGTCGCCCAAAGTAGCGCGGCGATCTCGCGATCCGACCACGGACCGAATATCCAAGCAATGATCATCGCGCTTGCGACATCCCCAGGGCATCGGGTTACTTGAGGGGTGTCGACGACGACGGTCTGCAAGAGACGACTGAACGGTGCCCCCTGACGGACCGCCTCTGGAGAAATGGGCTTGAAACGCGCGGGGAGACATTCCTCCTCGGTGAAACGCGTGCGAATCTAGACACGCAAAGCTGGTCGCACCCACTCGAAGTGTTGCAATTAGGATTGTATCAAGACCTCTGACCCTGGTCGCCGGACCGCTGAGGTTACGGTGGGTCTCCCACCCGATAGGCTTCCCCTGAATCATGATGAACGCGAATGAACGTCGGCCGAGGCCGGGAGAGGTGAACAAGAGCTGCGATCGACACGCCGAACAGAATGAAACCGAATGCCATCATCGCATACCACTCCTCAGCGTCTAGGACAATCGTGAACGGATACAGTCGGACGGGGAAGAAGGCGTTCCAGTGCCGGACGTAGGTGACCCAGAGCTGCCACGTCAAGCTGTACGGTCCGAGGAAGGTACCGATAAGGGCCCCCGTCGCGGCCGCTGCTCGGGAGAAGCTGAACAGGGCCCAGAATGTGAGCAGGACCCCAAGGAAGAAGAGCGACAGCCACGCGGAAACCTGTACGAAGGTCTGCGGGGAAAGCGCGTCGGCCGTCGCCATGAAGACGCCGATGACGACCCAAATCAGACTCACCCGAAGAGCCTTGGTTGCGGTGCGAGGCTCTCGGAGTACGAAGTAGTTCCGAGCCGGGCGAACAACACCCATTCTGATGTCAGATGAGGCTCTATGGGCTTAAAGGTCTGGAATCACGAAGTATGCCGGTTCCTCGGTGGGGAACCCGTCACTAACGGGAGCGAGTGGGTGTAACAGCCATTACAACCAGAATGGGTGACGTTCGAGGGCTGAAGCCATGTCCACTCTGGCCCGGCTACGACGCGTGATTGCAAGTGTCCCGCGAGGGAAGGTAGCCACGTACGGCCAGGTGGCCGCAGTGGCGGGATTCCCGGGTGCTGCGCGTCTTACCGTCAGAGCGCTCTACGGAGGATCTGGATTACCCTGGCATCGTGTGGTGGCCGCAGGAGGGAGGATCGCGCTGACGGGCGAGGACGGCCAGGAACAGCGGCTACGGCTGCGCATGGAAGGCGTGACCTTCCGAGGGGTCCGGGTCCGAATGGACCTTCATGGCTGGGCACCAAGAGCCCGTCGAAAGCATCAGGATTGATGGGTACGACCGTGAGTTCGCATTCGTTCCCGAACTAGCCTTCTTACCAGCCCTGTAGGTATCGGTCGATCGGGAGTGAATCGTAGCGTGGTCTTTCCGGACAGGAATGGCTTCACCTCTCGGGCAAACTTGGGAAGAGTTGTCGTGTGACCTGCAAAGAAACTGCAATGGCCCTTGAAGGCGGCGAAATGGACTAGGATTCCATCCTGCCGAAACGCCGGGATTCCGTAACTGATGACTTCCTCCGCCTGCGGAGCGACCGAGCGAATCAGCTTTCGAAGCTGTTGGAGAACCACCCTATTCTCAGGAGAGACACCGGCGAGGTAACGGTCGACTTCCCTCGATCCAGTGGTTGGTTGGCTGTTCATTCCGTTACGGGACACACCATCCCTCAATCACGAGGGTGGGTGTAAGGTTGGTCGCACCCAGTCACAGAGGGTCAGCCTGTCTCCTTCCTCCGAAGTTCCGTGATGACGGCCACGTCATCCAGATAGGCGTTCTCGAGCAGTTTCAGAAAGATCTCCTTGGCCTCGTCCGGTTCGAAGACCGATGACTGAACATCTCCGTAGACGTCAATCTGGGTCCGGTTTCCTCTCGGACGATAGAGAAGGACGAATTTCGTTCCGGCGAAATCGCCTTCGACCTCCTCATTGCACACGCAAAAGGGAGCGAAATCGCTCGACTTGCTCACAAAAGTCGACCATTTTCCTTTGAGCAAGCGCTCGGCCGACACGAGGGCTGTTGGCCCGACGGTCTCTTTGACGTGGAAATTCCGCGCACTCTTCGAGTGGGCGGGTCCATGATGCTCGGACTCAAGGTAATCCCAGACGAACCCGACCGGCGCATCGATCATTGTCCCCGTGTCCTCAAAGTAGACCATCTTTCCTCACTGTCCTTCAGATACTGACGGTTGCGAACTCAGCCCCGCGATCTGCCGCCCGCCGCGTCGCGGGTCGCCGCTCCTGCACGGGTTACCTATCCTTGTCGGAGGGGACAAGGTTGGTTGCATGGAAGGCGTCATCAAGGAGGATGCCCGCAGGGACGATCCGCGAGGGCTCTACATCCGGGGCGAGCCAGGCATCGGCTGGAACAGGCCGATCGGGACGTCACCCGGACCGTGGACGAGGGCGCTCCAACCTATCCCTGGGATCTCCGTCTTCGGTACGACGACACGAGCCCCTTCCTTTTGAGCCGCTGCGAGGGCCGCCTCGAGGTCGGTCACGGTGAGGTATGCGACGGTCGATGGAGATTCTCCCTTTTCAAGGCCCCGAACGCCCGTGTTGGACCCTCGTGGGAACTTGTCGGTTCGGATTCCGTAGCCTCCCATGGCGTCCATTACGTCGAAGTGGAATCCTAGGACCTTTTCGAGGAATTTGCGGGTAGCCGCAGGGTTCTTGGATGCATACTCGACGTGGTCGGTGGTCACGATTCTCTGGTCCGTCATCTTTGGTTCCCGCCCGGGTTCCGGGCCATCTTCCTACGCGCTTCTTCAGATAAACCATTCGAAAACGACTTTCGGGAATGACGCATCCTTCCTGAGGATTACGTAGATTCGGGGGTAGAGTGCCCCGGAACCCTCCTACTCGGTCGGGCGAACAGCCTGCGCCGGGGGAAGTGCTGCGGCGCGGAGGGACGGCTCGGCAATGGCCAGCATCGAAAGCCCGTAGCTTGCGGCCAGGATGACCGCAAGGTTGAGCCAAGGCACCGTGAACACCGTGACCCCGGCGGACGCCGCCGCAGAGCCCTGGGTCACGTTCCAGACGATGAGGAGGCCGAGCGCCGTGCCGATCGCGATCCCGACCAGTGTGACGAACGAGTACTCAAGGAAGAAAGCTTGCAGCACCATTCGGCGCGTGAATCCATTCGCGCGGATCATGCCGATCTCGCGACGACGTTCGACCACGGCCCGTATCGCGACGATCCCCATCGCCGCGATGCCGACCGCCAGTCCAAGCCCGACAAAGATCTGGAGGAGCCCAATCACCCCCTCGGTCGACGCAACCGCTGTGGCGAGAAGGTCCGCGATGTTGAGGACCACGAGCCCGTAAGGGAAGAACGCCGCCTTGGCGACCCTTGCGGCAGCGGTCGCCGACACGCCTGGCGCGAGCGTCAGGAAGAAGACCTTCTCCTCGGAGATCCCGAGAGCGGCCGCTGTCGAGGGACTCACGAACACCCCCGAAACGAGTGACTGGGTCATGATCCCGATGACCGTGACCGTGGCGCGGTGACCGTTCACCGGGTTGGTGAGCAGCATCGTGTCTCCCGGGTTCAGCTTCGGATGGACCCCGCTCGAGGAGCCGGTTCCCAAGTTGTTCGTTACGGGGGCGTAGCTCTGGTCCACGACCGCCACGTCGGAGCCGGTCGCGAGCTTCGCGTTCGCCTGGGCCGCATCCATTCCGTCTGCGGTGCCGGTGTACGTGAACTGATTCGTCGCGTAGAAGTTTGACGATAGGGGCTCCGTGGCAGGCCCTGAATAGATGGAATCCGAGTACGGATTGCCCGAAAATCCGCTCACGTTGACATAGATTCCACCGTAGTCCAAGGGGACGACCGAGGAGAAGTATGGCGCAACCGTCGAGTTGTTCGCGACGAGCCCGGGCAGATTCGGGATCGGCGTCGCGGAGTAGGAAACAAACGTGTACCCTCCCGACTGCTCCTGCAACGTGGAGGACAAGCTCCCATTGACCGTCGCTCCGGTGGCGGCGATCGCCACGAGGACGAAAATCACGAGCGCGAAGATGGCGAGGCTGATCGTGGTACGAGAAGAACGTCGGCTGGGGTACGAGAGCGCGATCCGGGCGACCGGCGCGTTTTGGCTCCGGCCGCCGGCCAGGCGGAGCAAGGCGTCCGCGAAGGACGAGGCGTTGAAGGCGAAGAGGAGGAGGGCCCCCGCGACCATGACGATCCCCTCGGTGAAGATGATGAAGATCCCTCCCCCATGCGCCGACCCGAGCAGAACGCTGTGAAGATGTCCGTAGCCCGCCCACACCAGGAGGGCGGCCCCCGCCGCCGAAAAGACGATCCGGTTGCGCACGAACCGCGACGCGATCAGTGCGAGGCCAACGATAGCGAACGTTCCTCCGAGGATAGGGTAGGAAGCGTCTGACGTCCCCGAGAATGTCGTGGCGTAGAGCACCGCTCCGAGGACAAGCGAGGCCGCACCTAGGTAGGCGAGGAAAGTGTAGGTCCTCACGGTGGGCGGCGGCTCGGGGATATCCCGGATGGCCCGTACGATGTTGAGTCGACTTGCCCGCCAGCTCGCGGCCACGACCGTGACGAGGGTCAGCAGGAATCCGATGACGTAGGCAGCGAGCAGCGTCTCGAAGGTGACCGTGAAGGAATTCAGGATGGCCGACGAGGGGAGACCGGGCTGCGGGAAGAGGATACTGAACGCGTAGGTGAGAGCGTAGCCGACCCCGACACCGAGGACGGTCCCGGCGAGCGCGCTTCCGGCCGAGTACGCCAGGCCTTCGAAGAAATAGGAGTAGACGAGCTCGCGCGCCTTGAGCCCAATGGCTCGTAACACGCCCATCTCCCCCTTACGCTCCTCGGCGAGGAGGACGAAGATGCCGACGATGAGCATCGCGCCGGCAACGATGGAGAAGAGACCCAGGACCAGGAACAGTGTCTCGATGCTGTTCGCGGCGGAGTTGGCGGTGGCGAGGGCGCCCACGAGGACCTGGTCGACCGAGAGCCCCCGTGCGGCGGAAATGAGAGCGATCGTCGCGTTCAGGGTAGCACTCACCTGAGGAGCGAGAGCGAGACGGTTCGCCTGGTCCCCGACGTTGGTGACCGAGAGGAAGTTGATCGCTCCCGACATGTTCTCGAGGTGCTGAGCCAAAGAGAGGTCCACGAAGACGCTTCCAAAGTTCCCGACTCCGCCGGTCGGAAAGGCCCCGCGAATATTGTCCTGGACGACCGCCTGCACGGCCGATGGGATGGCGATCGCTCCGGCGCCGTAAAGGAACACGGGATCGCCCGCCGAGGCGTTCAGTTCTGAGGCCGCGAGGTCGTCGAGGATCACCTCCCCCGGAGCGGGACCCGCGAGGGGGGCTCCGCCGTCGGTAACGAACTCCCCGAGCTGAGAACTCTGGTTTCCGTTGACCCCGATCAGGTTGAGGTTCGTCTGCGGGATCCCTGTCGTCCGGTCGAAGACCGAGACACTGCTCACAATCTCGGGCGCCATGCCGGCGATGGACGAATCGCCTACGGTCGCTGTCGCGACGTCCGTGTAGACAGCGTAGGGGAAGGGAGTCCATGCCCCCGAGGGCGATTGGTTGCCGACCGCCTCGTCGTTGTAGCCGACCCCAAGAACCGTGTAGTGGACCTCTAGCTGGTCAATGGTGTTGCCCACGACGAGGCTTCCGGAGACGATCGTGGTGGCGACCAGAAGGCCAAGCACGAGGAGAATGGTCCTTCCTCGGGCCCGGTACACGTTCCGAATCCCAATGCGAAACGCTAGGCGGTGGCGGAGTCCGAGGATCAGGGCCACGACGGCGACCACAAGGAGGACAAGAAGGAGGCCGACGACGACCGTGTCTGCGGTAGCCATGGGACTTAGCTCACGAATTGTCCGTCCCGCATGTGCAGCGTACGGTCGCACTCACTGGCCACCGTCGCGTCATGGGTGACCACGACGATGGTCTGCTCGTAGGTCTTGTTGAGGTGACGGAGCAGGGCGGTCACTTGTCGGGAGTCTCCCTCGTCAAGGTTCCCCGTCGGCTCATCCGCCCAGACGATCGCGGGGTGGCCCACGAGCGCCCGGGCCAAGGAAACGCGTTGCTGCTGACCCCCCGAGAGTTCCGAGGGACGTCGGTCGAGCCGGTCACCGAGCCCGAGCTCGGTCAGCATCGCGCGAGCTCGTTCCCGCGCCTCGCGCCCCGGGAGGCCGCCGATCAGGAGGGGCATTTCTACATTCTCGGTGGCTGAAAGCACCGGCAAGAGGTTGTACGCCTGGAATACGAACCCCACTCGGCGAGCGCGGTACTCACTCTTCGCGCGGTCGGTCATCGAGTGGAGGTCGACGCCTTCGAGCCAGATCTGCCCTCGATTGATCTCGTCCAATCCTGAGAAGCAATTGAGAAGCGTTGTCTTTCCGCAGCCGGAGGGGCCCATGATGGCGAGCATCTCCCCTCGGGAGATCTCGATGTTGATAGCGCGAAGAGCCGTGATCTCGGTATCCCCGGTTCCGTAGAGCTTCCAGACGTCTCTTCCAATCACGACGGGTTCGGGCATGGGCACGCAGCGAAGCTAATGCCCACCATAAACACCTCTCCGCTTCGCGCGCCGAGCTCTTGCAACGCCGTTCAGAGTGACCCGGATAGACGTCCGACTGAGGTCAACGAAAGCCCCTCCATAGCTCTCGCTGAATCGAGAATCCCCAACCTTTTCGTGCCTCGCGAAGTTTGTTTATGCTGAGCCAGAGGGCCGGCCGTATGGCCGGCCAGACCACCACACAGGTGCGGTATACGACGTGCGGAACCGAATTCGCCTCGACGGACCAGGCCGAACTAGCGAACCATCAGGACCACCCGCTGGTCAAGATCGAGCAGGCATAGTTCCGGGATCAGAGGACCTGGTTCAGCTAGGTCCTCGTCACGTCAAGTGCCCTGCGGCTGCAACAGATATTGCACGTGCCCCGTCGGGTGCCTATAGTGCCGTAGATCCGGAGTGATGGGTCCACCAGCCCGCTGCGACCCCCAGGACCCCAACCCCTTCGACCGTCAAGATGAGCGTATAGACCCACGTGGCAAGATTGATTGGGACGTTCCAATAAGCTTCGAGCTCGAGAGCGCCCAAGTAGAGGGTAGCGCCGCAGATTAGGAGACTGCCAATGATCACCACGATCTGGCCGACAACCCTGCGGGTCGCGCCTCGTGCGAGGGTCGCGGGTTCTTGGAAGCGTATGACCTCTCGCTTGCCGAGCAACCAGCCCGTAGCCCCCAGCACGACCCCTATCCCGAGGAAGATCTCTCCCAACGCATCCGCCAGCTCCTGCCAGTTGAAGTTGTTGAGTGATGGAGAATTGAACGTAACATAGAACGCCCATGCCGACAGGAAGAAGTTGAGGGAGACCAATCCCACCCCCAGTGTGAACAGAATGGGCCCCACCCGAGATTTCCGGGTTGGGGGGATTGACGTTACCGTCGCTGGGACCGCGGCCGATTGAGCTCTCGTGACCGGAGGCGCTGGTTTCGGAACGACCAGATTAGGGTTCCACTCTCGACTCACCAAGAAGCCCCCAGGGAACGACACAATCGCTCCCACGGCATAATCGTGTTTGTGAGCCGCAAGATGAGCAGAATCATGAATTCCATGAGGACCGGCATTGAAACGGAGATTGACCTGTCTCCTGCTTTCACGGGCCAGAGCATCGAGGGGTCGCGAGTCTAAACGTTCATTTGCGGGCGGCGCCGTCGTACGAGCGTGGAAAGCGGGTCGGCCGAAGGCTCGACGATTCCGGCGCCGCGTAAGTCAAGTCGCCGGAGACTCGCAGGCGGTCTCGCGATCGCGGCGGTGGCGATCGTGGTCATCGTGGCCGCCATCGGACTTGGGTTCCTGCCTAATCCGTTCAGCTCTTCTCCCTCAGGTAGCGCGGTGCAGTGCCGGGCGCCCGACCCCAAGGTCGCCGACCCCAGCGCGCCCCACGGCCTCTTCGTCCTCAGCCCGCCGGCCGGCACCCGCCAGCCGTACTATGCGGACTCGGTCCAGTTCCTCCAGGATAATCCGGTGGTCTGTGGGGCCGACTTCTGGGTCCACTGGAGTGACGTCGACCAGGGACCCAGCTCGCCGACCCAGTACAACTGGACCTCGGTGACCAGCGAAATCGCTCCCTGGGTCTCCGCGGGCAAAGAGGTCAACCTGATCTTTCAGACGGTCGGCTACGGCCCGAACCAGTCCTGGATCCCCTCGTACGTGCGCTCGCAGATCGCCACCATCCAATGTGGTGGCTCTCCGGTGACGCCTCTTTTCTGGCAGCCTCCGTATCCTCAGCTCTATCAATCGTTCATCCGGGCGGCGCTCGAACACTTCGAATCGACTCCCGGCATTGGGTACATCCGGTTCGGTCTCGGGACCGGGGGAGAGACCTTCCCCCTCTACGACGTGGGAGCGCCCGGGTGCGAAGCCGCCCTCAACGCCACCGGGTTCACCACCGCCAATTGGACCGATTACCTCCTCGGGATGCTCGACTTCGAGCACTCACTGGCGCCCCGTGTCCAGCTGATGGTAGCCCTGAACAACGTCTTTCCGGGGATCCCGGACAACGTCTCGGAGTCGGTAGCCACCCGCGCCGCTCATGATGGGATCGGATTCGGAAGCGAGGGGCTTGAGGAATCCAACGTGGACCTGAACGCCAACGGCACCGCTGCTTGTCGGGGAGGGTACTGCAAGTTCTTCAATGAGTTCACAGAGGAGGTCCCGCTCGAGCTGCAGACCTACAGTGCGAGCCAGCCGAACGGGTCTGCACCCACGGGTTCCCTCACGACATTGCTCCCGTGGGCCCTTGCCGAGCACACCCAGATCTTCGAGCTCTACTTTGTGGATTGGTTGACCGCGTTCGACCCCAACTATCCGGCCTACGCGGCCTACCACACCGACTACCAAGCGGTCC
The DNA here is from genome assembly GCA_002503985.1 of Thermoplasmata archaeon UBA61. Classification (GTDB taxonomy): domain Archaea; phylum Thermoplasmatota; class Thermoplasmata; order Lutacidiplasmatales; family UBA184; genus Lutacidiplasma. The sequence continues at coordinate 290,553 of DASW01000008.1, read as the reverse complement.
TCGCCTCGGCGGCAGCGGTCGTCGGTGAATCCGGCTGACGCTACATCGAGGTCTGGCGATTGTCTCGGTGACAGTTGACAACCAAGAAGAACGGGACTCGGTGCGTTCCGGCGAGCAAGCGGTTGGACCGTACTTGGGCCTCGCTGGCATGCGGTTCTACGAGCGAATCTACCTCGAAGCCGGCACGGCGAAGCAGGGAAAACCAACTCTCGAAGGTCCGGTGCCAGTAGGGGGTTGCGAACGGGCGCGTCAGACGCTTCATGGCCCATCGGGTCACTCGCGGTCCCTCCTCGAAATACCGGTCCACGAGCATCGCGCCTCGGTGGCGGGCATCCGCGGAGGGGCTCTCCCACTGGAGCGCCGCCGTGTTCAGCGGATGGGAGACCGAGAAGACGAACCGGCCTCCGGGTCGAAGCAGCTGATACGCGCCTCGGACCACGGAGGAGGCATTCGGCATGTCCATGAGGGACATGCACGCCACTACCCGGTCGAACGTGGCCGGGGGCCAGGCGCGAGCAGCATGGCGCGCGTCCATCCGCAGGTATTCGATGCCCAGGGACGCTTTTCGCTCGTGTCGCTGAGCCGCCTCGATCATGGCGGACGACCAGTCGATGCCGGTGACCTGAGCCCCCAGCTTGGCCAACCGACGTGTGAACCGGCCCTGCCCGCAGCCGACATCCAGGATACGAAGGCCCCGGACAGGCCCGAGCGATCGCAATAGGGCCGGTCCGTGAACCCGGTCCCGGGCGAAGTCCTTGCCTGCCTCCTGGAAGTCTTCCCACACGTCGGCGGCGTCGTCCCACGCCTTCCGCGGGTTCGGAGAATGAGCTCGTTCCCTCCGGACGTGGCTGCCCATTGGTGCGCCCACGACGCAGTTCGGAGGTAATCTTGCTTGCTGCCATCTCCCGGTGCAGGTCGATCGATTCTAGCAAGACCCGTGCCGGCGAACCTCGTCACCGTGGGCGCACGTTCTAAAGGTCCCCGGGACATGGAGTACGGCAGAGCGAATCCCCGATGTTAGAGCGAATCCTAGCGGGCTTCGACGGTTCCGACCACTCCCGCCACGCGGTGCAAGTAGCCAGCGAGATCGGAGGGCGATTCCGTTCGACGCTCACGATCATGGTCGTCCGGCCCCCCAGCCAAGGCGAGGAGGTCGCGCGACTCGAGGCGCTCGTTCCGATGAGCGTGGACGGCCGAACGCTCGCGACCCTACTCGAGGACTTTAGCAATCGAGCTCTTGCACTCGGAGTGACCGCCGTGCGCCCAGTGACCTTGTACGGAGAGGTCCTCGAGTCGTTCCTGGACTACCTCGCCCACAACCCTCAGGATCTCGTCGTGGTCGGTTCCCGGGGGTTGACGCGAAGCCGACGACTGCTGCTCGGAAGTGTATCCTCCGGCCTCGTCAACTCTGCCGACTGCCCGGTACTCGTTGTCCGCCCGGGCCCCCCGCCCCCGTGAGTCCTGCCCCGGGCAGATTCAGGCAGTCCTCACACGTCCCTGGCTAGGGAGGCGTTCAGTTTCGGTCCGGACTCGGGTTCGTCAACGGGTCTGAGGCCCCCGGGGCCCTTCCGATCCCGTAAATGCTGACGAGAACGAGCACGACCCCTACGAGCTGAAGGTACGAAAGACGCTCGTTGAAGATCACCGCCGACGCGACCAGGGCAACGACCGGGACGACGAAGAGGTAGGCGCCGAGCGTGGCCGCGCGGGTCCGGCCGAGAAGGTTGAGCCAGACCGAGTAGCCGACGGCTGTCCCCAGTATCCCGAGGTATCCCACGGTGGTCAAGAGCCCCAGCCCGAGGGTGGGAAGCGGGGTCGGCGCAAGGATCAAGGTGAGGGCGACCAGCCCAACAAACCCCCCGGTAAGCTGGAAGAGGTTCGCTTCGAGCATCTCTTCCTGACGGAACCGGCGCTGGAAGAGGACGGTCGCGAGGGCCCAGGAGCCCGCCGCGAAGAGGAGCTCGAGGACCACTACCACCGACACGGAGGACCCTGTTAGGGTCCCGATTTGCGAGATGAGCACCACTCCAACGAACCCGATGACGACGGACACCCAGTGCCGTCCGGTCAGGTGGTGCGATAGGATCGGAGCCGAGAGCAGGGCGATCCAGAGCGGGAGCGTGTTGATGACCACGGACGCGAAGCCGGGGAGGACCGAACTGGCGGCCTCGAACCACAGTGCGAAGAACACCGTGATGCTCGGGATCCCGATGAGCATGGCATCCCGCTGCCCGCGCCGGTCCAACTTTCGTTCTCCGCCGAAGGCCGCAAGGATCGCGGCGCTCGCGAGCACCCCGACGCCGGCCCTGAGCGTCGCGAGCCATAGGGGGCTCGCGAACTCGAGCCCCAGGTTGACGAAGATGTAGTTGAACCCCCAGATGACGGCGATGACGAGGAAGAGGCCCCAGGTGGCCCAGGACCAACCGCGCGCGGGCACCGGCCGTCCCGGCGCACTGCCCCGCTTAGGGGTTGCGCCCTGCGAGACAGGGAGAGCGGGCGGCTCGGCCGGCAGAATGTCTTAAACCGTAGGTCCCTTTCACGCACCGGATGTCGCTCCACGGCCGCGACGTGATCTCCATCCGGGACCTTTCCCGGGAGGAGATCGAGGAAATCCTCGCATCGGCTCGCAAGATGGTCCCGTACGCCGAGGGGAAGAAGGTGATGCATCCCCTCGAGGACAAGATCGTCGCGATGGCGTTCTTCGAACCGTCCACGCGAACCCGTCTATCGTTCGAGTCCGCTGTTCAACGCCTGGGGGGCAGCTGCATCACGATCGCCGACGCCGGCGCGTCGTCCATGCGCAAGGGTGAGAGCCTCTACGACACGATCCGGATGCTCTCGGGATACGCGGAAGCGATCGTCATCCGCCACCCCAACGAGGGTTCGGCGCGCCTCGCCGCCCGCGCCTCCGACCGACCGGTGGTCAATGCCGGGGACGGAGCCGGTCAGCATCCGACGCAGACCCTGCTCGACCTCGCCACGATGCAAGAATCGTTCGATACCTTGACGGGCCTCAAGATCGTGCTTCTCGGGGACTTGAAGTACGGTCGCACGGTCCACTCGCTCGCGCATGCTCTCGCGCTCTTCGGGAGCGAGATCGTCCTCTCCTCCCCGCCCGGCCTGGGGCTCCCGGACGAAGTGATCGAACGGCTCGAGCACATGGGCGGCAAGGTCACGGCCGAGCCGGACCTCCGCAAGGCCGTTCGCGACTCGGACGTCCTCTACGTGACCCGCATCCAGAAGGAGCGGTTCCCGGACGAGTCCGATTACCGCAAGGTCGCGGGCTCCTACCGGATCGACGCGAGCGTGCTGCGGGACGCGAAGCCCCGCCTCATCGTGATGCACCCGCTCCCGCGAGCGGGGGAGATATCGCCCGAAGTGGACGACACCCCCCACGCCGCCTACTTCCGTCAGGCGTTCCTCGCGGTCCCGGTCCGCATGGCGCTCTTGAACGCGGTCCTCGGCGAGGGCAAGAAGGGGGGATAGACGATGGTGCGGGAACTCAAGATCACCCCGATCAAAAACGGGACCGTCATTGACCACATCACGAGCGGCCTCGCGCTCGACGTCCTTCGGCTCATCAACATCCAGTCGCTCGACAAGGACTCGACCGTCAGCGTCGCGATCCGGGTCCGGTCGGGGAAGCTCGGCTGGAAGGACATCGTGAAGGTCGAGAACATGGAGCTCTCGCCCCGCAAGGTGAACGCGATCGCGCTCATCAGTCCCCAAGCGACGATCTCGATCGTCCGAGACTTCAAGATCCAGGAGAAGCGCTCGGTCGACCTGCCCGACCGCATCGTCGGGATCCTGAAGTGCCCCAACCCGAACTGCATCACGAACCAGCCAGAGCCGGTCGAGAGCGAGTTCGAGGTCATCGAGCGACGCCCGGTGGTCCTTACGTGCGCGTACTGCGAGCGGCGGGTAGAGAGCTTCCTGAACCACCTCGCATAAGCGGGGAGACGCGGGCGTGGATCTCGGTTGGCTCGGTGGCTTCGCGATCGTATTCGCTGTCGTCGGGGGCCTTGAGTTAGTTGACCGGACCAGCTTCGCGCTGATGGCGCTCTCGGCCCGTTCGCACCCGTTCCAGAACTGGGTCGGCGGGGCAGCGGCGTTCGTCCTCACGAGCTCGATCGCAGTGACCCTCGGCGCGGCGCTGGTCGACCTCATCGGCCCCGGGCGGATCGACCTGCTGCGGGTCGCGGGGGGCCTCTTCCTGATCGGCTACGCCCTCTGGCTCTACTTCCACCCCGAGTCGGACGACCCCAATCGTCTCCCTCGGACGGCCCGCTCTGCGCTCATCACCGCGTTCGTGACGATCTTCCTGCTCGAGCTCGGGGACACCACGATGATCTTCGAGATCGTGTTCGTATCGAGCTTCGGCTGGTTCATCGTCCTGGTAGCGGGCTCTCTCGCGCTCATCGCGGTCGCGGCGTGGGCCGCCACCATCGGTTCGCGTATCGGCTCCCGGCTCGAACCTCGGCTCTTGCATCGGGTCGTGGTGTCGGTACTGCTCGTGGTCGGGGCGGTGACGGTGGCGTACGGCCTAGTGCCGTCCGTGTTCCCCGCGCTCGGGCTTCTGCGGCCGTTCTAGTTCCGATAGCGGCGGAGGGAGGGGGGCGCCCCCATGTTCGCTGTGCGGGGCCCTTCGCTCTAGCTCCCCGATCCACTTCTCCCAACCGAGCGGCAGGGCCGCGAGGATCTCCGGCGTTGCGAGCTGCCGCGTCAGCACTTCAGCGTCCTCCGTCCGTTTGGTAGAGTAGGCCATGAGGGCGAGGCGTACGAGGGCTTCGGCCCTGAGGCGGGGGATCGAGTCCGCGCCCGGCTCTTCGGCGACCGCCTCCCAGCGGTCCCGGGCGGCGTCCAGGGAGTCGTTCAGCGCCAACTGGCGGCCCTCGAGCACCCACAGGCGCAATAGCCCGGGAGAGGGAGGGATCAGGTGCAGCATCTCTACGATAGTGCGGGCCCGCGCGAGCACCGGGTCGACCCCCTTCGGTGGGGTCCGGTTGAGCAGGATCTCCGCGATGCCGAGCTGGTGGTAGAGCTCCACCGCAGGGAGCTTGGCTCGTTGGACACCGGGTAGACTTCGTTCCCGGAGCTCCTTCGAGCGGGCGGTCTCACCGCGCGCTTCGAGAAGGCGGGCCTCGATGTCCTCTGCGAGGTAGTCTAGCTCCCAGCGTCGGGCCCGACCGAGAAGCGTTCGGGCGGCCTGGAGGAACCTTCCCGCGAGCTCCTGCTCCTCCGGTGTCCCCTCGATCCGGGACATCCCGACCGCGAGCAGCGCGACCGCCTGGAGGTGACCGTTCGGAAGCTTCCGGGCGAGGCGGGCGGCCCGATGTGATTCCTCTCGTGCTTTGTCAGGGAAGTTCCGCTCGTAGGAGAACTCGGCGATCATCGCCTCGAAGAGGATCTCGAGTTCGACCATCCCCGAGTCGTGGCATCGCTCGGCGAGCTCCATGAGCGTGGTCGACAGGGACGGCCTCGGACCGACGACCCGCATCGCGAGGATCAATGGCTCGACCCACTCCGCAAGGGTTCCCGGTGGGATGTCGGCTACCAGGGCCCGTTCGAGCCCTTCGCGCAGCTCCCCCTCCGCTTCGCTGACCCGGCCGGCCGCGAACAACGCCTCGGCATGGAGGAGCCTGAGTTCGGGTTCGAGCGGGTCCCGCTCGGCCGGGGGCAGGGAACCGAGGCAACCGACCGCCTCCGCGAGCAGCTCCTCGGAGGTGTCGAACGCAGAGAACTCGAGCCCGAGCTCGGCGGCCTCGAGGAGATGCCGCAAGGCCATCGGGCCGGGGTACCAGGAAAGATAGTGTCGCGCGACCTCGATCCGACGGGCGAGGTTCGGTTCGTGAGAGAGGGCGGAGAGCGCGTTCGCGATCTCGAGGTGCATCTCCTTGCGTTGCGCCTCGGGCAGTAGGTCGACCGCGAGCGGCGTCCAGGCTTGGTGAGGGATCATCACCTTGCCCTCCTGGACCTTGATCAGCCCCACACCCGTTCCAGGAAGGATCGCCTCGGCCAGCTGGGGGAAGTTGAGCCGGGCGACGCGGGACAGCACCACCTCCCCAGTGGTGCCCCCGAGCAGCGCAACGTAGCCCGCGACGCGCTGCGTCACCGTGGGCAGGTCTTCCCAGACCGCCTTCAGACGGTGGGCCTCCCGCGGGTCGGGAGCGCCTTGGGAGAACCGGACCCAATCTATATCCCCACGGCCGAGGAACGCCTCTTCCCACGCGACGTACGCGGGGACCGACGTATCGAGCGCGAGCGCGATCAGGAGCGGTCGAAGGCGGGCGCGCTGGGAGAGCGAGACGATGAACTCGCGGCTCTCGGTATCGAAGTACGAAGCATCCTCGACCAGGACCGCGACCGCATGCCGCTTCTCCCCCCGAAACTCCGGGAGGATCTCGCGCCAGTAGGCATCCGGATTTCCCTCGTTCGCGGACCGTCCCCGCACTGGCTGCCCCAGGAACGTGGTGTGGGGGCGCTCTGCCCGGCTTCGCCGACTCCTCCGCGGGAGCCGGTCGGAGAGGTACGGGACCGCCGGGCCCATCCCTAAGGGAAGGTTGGCGTCGTTCAGTTCCTCGCCAGCGTGGTTTCCGTTCCCGGGCTCGAACGGTGCCCCAGAGGCCGGCCCCGCTGGGGGACGGAGACCGTCCAAGGCTCCGAACGGGACTGCACGACCGCGATAGCTCCCTTGGAGCTCGACCACCCGAGCGCCCTGGGCCTTGAGGAGTCCTCTCAGCTCCTCGAGGACCGCGGATTTCCCGCTCAGCGGCGGCCCCGCGACGGCAAGTGTGCGACCCGAGTTCTCCGCGAGGCCCTGAATGGCACGGAGAATCGGTGAAGGAGTGGTAGGCACCCGGTACCCTCTGCTCCAACCCCTTCCGCAGGATTTAACCTCCTCTCAGCGGGCGGGTCTAGAGAGCTCTCTCCCCACCGAGAGCGTTTAAGTGGCGGACCGAGTTCCGGCGTCCGTGCCGCCCTCGAGGACGAACCGCCGACGCGAGTACCTGAAGAAACCTGTCCGCGCCGTGGATGTGACTCGAGCTGGGGGCGTCGGTGGACTCCTGGAGCAGTTCCAGTCCTCGTCGATCCAGGCCCGTAACCTAGGTCGTTGCCTCGAGGTCTGGGAGAACGCCCTCCGGGACCCCAAGCGGCCTACGATCTTCCTGGGCCTCGCCGGCCCCCTCATCGCCGCCGGCCTTAGGAAGGTGCTGCGGGACCTCATCGAGTGGGGGCTCGTCGACGTCGTGGTCTCCACCGGAGCGGTGCTCTACCAGGACCTGTATCAATCGGTCGGGGGCCGTCACTGGATGGGCAGCCCCGAGGCAGACGACCTGAAACTCCGGGAGCTCTACCTCGACCGGATATACGACACGTACGTGGACGAACTCAAGTTCGAGAAGACCGACCGCGTGATCGGACGGATCACCGAGGACTTCCCTCGCCGACCCGCGTCGTCGCGCGAGTTCCTCGGATTCCTCGGTTCCCGCTTCCCCGACCCGAACTCCATCCTCGCCACGGCGGCTCGACACGGCATACCGGTGTTCTCCCCCGCACTGATCGACAGCTCCATCGGGATCGGGCTCACCCTGCACTACCAGGCCAATCGCGGCCGGGCGGACCGCTTCATCCTGGATGCGGTCCGGGACAACTATGAGCTGGTCCAGATCCTGGGCCATTCCCCTCGGACCGCCGTCATCTACATCGGCGGGGGCACCCCTAAGAACTGGATCAACGACGGGATCGTGATGGCGAACTACGCCTTCGGACGCGAGGGCGAGGGCCACTTCTACGCTCTGCAGCTTACGACGGACGTTCCGCACTGGGGGGGGCTCTCCGGAAGTACCCTGGAAGAGGCCCAATCCTGGGGAAAGATCTCTCGAACGGCCACGCGCGCCGTGGCACACGTGGAGGCTTCCGTGAGCCTTCCGCTTCTGGCCGGGGCTTTGTGGGACCGGCGGAAACGTTGGCAGGGGCGCCCACGGCTCCGATTTGACTGGACCCGCGACGAGGTCCGTATCCGTAAGGTTCGACGGTAGCCGGAGCGGGTTTCGAGATCGCTTTCGAGGCGAAACTAGTCCCCGGGGCAGGCAGTCCGTTGAGTTCGCTCGCCGCGGACCGATACGTTTACAAGTCAGGAAGGCGGTCAGGGGGACAGAGGTTCACCCGGGAAAACGAGCCGGGTTTCTCGCAGGTTCGGGGCTATTCCAGCATCGCAAACCCGTTGTCCGAAACGCGGCACGACGGGGGCGGTCTTGGGGTCATCCACCGAATGAGAAAGGGGGCATTTGTTGCTCTCGTACCCTCGGAGGATCATTCGGCCGGTCGAGGGCCCGCACCTCAACAGGAAACTATTCCTGATGCGCATGTGCGCGCACCTATGCGGGTAGTATATCTGACCCCGAGCTGTCGGTAGGAAATCAGGCCCATTAAATACCCGGATTCTCAGGGCTCGCGCGGAGGTGAGCACAGATCATGTACGTTCCCACTTTCCCGACCCCTTTCAAGGACCAGCTGTAAGTGGTTCTCTTGGCCACTGACCCGGTCGTTGGGCGGCCCAGATAGGCTTCGGACGCCCGACGGTTGCGTGACGTAAGTCACGTTGCCGCGAAGACCTTCGGCTTGAGCTCCGTTATCAGGATCTCCTTTAGCCATGGGAGCTGAAGCTGCTCGACGAGTCGCATCGCCGTGTTGTAGTACTGTTCCGCTTTGGTTCTCTCGTGCCGGTCGGCGTACGCCTCCGCGAGATAGGTGTTGGCTAACACTAGTGAATCCGACGGGGGCAGTTTCGACAGGACCTCCAGGCTCCGCTCTCCATGAGAGATGGCATCGGACGAAAGGGTGGAATTCGGGTCCCCCAGAGCCGCCGCCTGCCTGTTCTCTGTTGCGCAAAGAACGGCCAATGTGTGACCTAGAAGTAGATCGTCACCGAGCCGCTCGGCGAGCCCGATCGCGTGCTTGGCGTAATTGATTGCCTCGGGCCAGCGACCGGCCCGTTCTGCCAGCGAGGCGAGGCTGCTGAAGGCGTGGGTCAGCTGTGTCATGTATCCTAGTGCCTCGGCTTCCGACCGGATGGTCCGCATCTCGACCTCGGCCTGCTGATCTTGGCCGAGACGGGTGTACGAGCGGGCGCGTACCAGTTGCAGGTTGAACACGACATCCATTCGACCCGCCTGGCGAGCTTCGGGGAGTGCTTCCGAGATCAGCCTTAGAGCGACCTCGGGCCCGCTGTACAGCTCTACCAGCCGAGACCACGCCGCGATGCTTTCGAGAGCAAGGTCGCCGGCGTGGACCTTCCGGCAAAAGTCGAAAGATTCCTCGTAGCCGGTCTGGGCAAGGCGGTCCTCCCCCCGGGCCTGGGCCAATCGCGCCGCGGTCAACATCAGGAACGCCCGGAGGCGACGGCTGACCGGCCCGATTGCTTCGGCGGCCTCGAACGCCTTCTGCGCTTCGTCAACCTGGTGGAGGTGGATGTACATGTCGGTGATTGAGAGAAGACACTCCCCCGTGGTCCGTGCCTCACGGCCCGATTCGGATATCGCGCGCCGGAGCGTCGAGATTGCCTCCGAGTAATCGGAGTGCAGGCGTAGCAGCGTCGCCTCCACCTGGAGGACACGGACCCTCGGTTGGCCCCGCGGCAGCACGTTGGAAAGGTGCCTCAAGGCGTTGCGCAAAGGCTCCGAGTAACCTAGGCGAAGGAGGGTGGTTTCTTGCTGCGAGAGGAGTTGAGCGGCCGGCTTCCAGAACTCCCCTTCCACCAGGTGAAGGAAACGTTCTCGAACGGCATCCGGACGGTGGCTCCGGGAGTAGTAGAGGGCGAGCCGGGAGTGAGCCTCGCGCTCGTCCCCGGGGGTCGCACGGGCGAGAAGCGGGGTCTTGACGACCTGTAGGACCTCGACTCGGCCTTGGAGGGTTCGGTGGAGGACACCCATCCTTTCCATCTCGACCAGGCGTGCGATTGGGGTCCCTTGAAACTCGCTGGCGAATGCGACCGGAACCGGCTCGTTTGCGAGGGCGACCGGTAGCAGCGCCCGAATGTCCTCGAGGGAAAGACGGGCAACGACCGCAGTCGGAAGCGCCGTCGCGTTGGCCTCCACATCCGGGTTGGAGACGGCCAACTCGAGCAGAAGTGGAGAGCCGAGTGTAGACTGGTAGACTGCCTCGAAACGGTCCGCGAGGCCCCCACGACGGTCGGTCAGGTCGTGCGCGGCCATGCGGTCAAGCCCTCCAATTGTCAGTCGGTGAGTGGAAACGCCCGCCGCGACAAACGATGGCTCGGCCTGACTTACAAAATAGAAGAGATGGTCCCCCCGCGCCGCGAGGAAACTGGTGAAGGTCGCAAGGAAGACCTTCATGTCGGGACCTGCCATTTGAACATCATCAATCACTGCGGCGAGCGGGCGGTCCCCCAGGGACTTTGCTACGAGGTCAGCGACCTCTCGAGCGACCGGCGCGCGGGGGATCTGAGTGTAGTAGGCCAGCTGGTGGGCTCCGAGACTCGAGAGGGCGTGTGTCAGTGCACCAACGAACTGTCTCGGGGAGCTAGCTGGCCGAACGGAGAACCAGAATGGAATTCGCCCTCTCTTGACGCTGCGCAGGTGACGGCTGATCAATGCGGTCTTACCCATTCCGGGAGGCCCATCGACGAAAGTGATGCCTCCACCCTCCCGCGCGAAGTCTGAGAGCTGGGAGAGCTCCTCCTTGCGTCCCAGGAAAGGGTGAGGGGGAGGGGGGATCTCCCCCGACAGGAGGGGGACCTCCCGCGTCTCGCGTCGCAGGCGAGCCCGCCCCGGCTCGGTAATTCGATAAGTGAGCTGTTTTCGGACCCCGTCCCGTACTAATCCACGTCCCTCGGTGAGATACCCATCGCCCACCAAGGAGGCCAGGGGACGGGACATGGAACATGGGTGGTAGCCGAGGGCCTTTGCGAGCTCCCTCTGGCTGATCCCGAACGGCGACTCGTCGGGAGGCGCGTGCGTCTCGACGTAGTCGAGGATTTCTATCGGCAGGTAGGTCTGCGCGCCCATCCTCACTCCCGATATCCTCAATCCTATACTTAGAGTTATTTTGTACAAAATAGCTCAAGACGTTTAAGTATCAAACTTGCCACATGTGTCTTCACCATGAGCGCGACCCAAGAGAGCGGCGCCTACCTCGGGGGCATCGGGGTGATGCTCGAGGTGACCAACGTCTGCGCCGCCTGCGGACAGGTCCACGAGGGACGCAAGTACGGCATCAAGCACCGGGCCCCTCGAGAGTGCCCTCGGGTCGTCATGGGTCGCTTCCCGCTCGTAAGCCGCCCGAGCCGGGCCGAGCAAGCCTCTGCTAAGGTGCCCTCCCAGAGGCGGAGCCGAGAATCCGACCCTGTAGTGAACCTCAACCCCATCATCGGGGACTCCCTCCCTATCCCTCGAGTTGTGAGCGACCCGGCGGGGGGCCGATTCCTGCGAGTTCCATGGCTTCCGCCACCCGACCTGGGTGAGGTCTACTGATGCTGCGCAGCGAACAGCCCCGGTTGGAACCCGGCCATCATGAACCCAACCGGCCCCAACTCAGCTTCCGCGAGCTCTTCCTGGCGGTCGCACCCCCTCCCCAGAACCAATCGTCCGCCCTCACGGGGTGGCCCCGCTGGCTCGTCCCCACCTACCGGTCGGGCGGGCAGCGGCTCAAAGTTCGTCTCCTGGAAGAGGACCGTTGAGGATCCTTCCGCGTTCCTGAACTCACGATGACCTGACCCCCGCGGAGTTCCCGGCTCTGCGGGGGCCGACTTTTTCCGTCCGATGTCCGAACGAGGCTCAAGGGTGGCCCTGCGAGCCTTCTGATAGCAGCGCAAAGGAAAGATACCCCAGCCCCGTGGCCGCTTCCCGGGTCATCGCGATGCCGAACTCGAAGTGCGCCGTCTGCGGAGGACCGCTTGAGGCGGGGTTTGTGGCCACGACCAACGGCTCCGGCCTATTCTGGACGCAGCATTCCAGCCCCAGCCGCCTCCGTCCGAAGGGCCTCGAGGTGCTGGTCGGTACGGGGTTCGCGGGCACATATTCCGCGAACCTTCCCGGCCAGCGATGCGCCAAGTGCCGCACGATCCTGCTTTCCCTGCCTGAGGGGAAGCCGTCGGCGTGAAGGCTGGCCGACCTACTGTTCCCCGCCCACGGTGAGCGAGCGGACGAGGATGGGCGGCGAGTATACCAGCTCCGAGAACGCAGGGTGGGAGCCGACCGCCTCGAGTCGGGAGAAGAGGGAGGAGGACCCTTCGCTCGCAAGGGCGATGCCGCCCACGGTCCCGCCCCGGACCGACTCCGCCAGCTTGCCGTCTCGAATGCGGTAGCCGAGGCGGATCTCCCCTCCGAAAGCCCCGGTAAGTGGGTCGGGGGCGGACCAGCCGATCTGCTGGATCCAGATCCCTTCGTGAGCGGCCTCGACCAGCTCGACATCCGTCCCACCGTCGCCCGGAGCTACCACGATCGATGAGGGGGAGACGGCAGGGGGGTGTAGGAACCGGTACCACGTCCGGAAGCCAGAGGAGAGCCCCCGGAACCCGTTTCCCGTGGGACGGGTATCGAACGCATTCGCGTAAAGGGTGTCGTAGAGTATCTCCGACACCACCCCACGGTCCAGAAGCGTCCGGCGGCGCTGCGGGACCCCTTCGTCATCCACTGGAGACGACATCGGTGCCCAGGGGATTCGCCCGTCGTCGAAGACCGTCGCGAGCTCGGACCCAAGTTTCATCCCCGGTTCGGGAGCCATCTTTCGTTGCTGGGCCGACCCGGTGAACCGCCCCCCGAAGACGACCGGCAGGATGCCGGCGAGGACCTGAGGCGGCAACACAACGGCCACCTCCCCGGTCGGCGGAGGTCGACCCCGACGTACGTCTTCCGCGTAGCGACACCATCGACCCACCCGCACGCTCAGCTCTGCCGGGAGGCTCCGACGGTTCGAGTCGTTCAGCCAGTATTCGCCCGGCGGGGGCCCTTCTGGGCCCCCGAACGCTTTGACCGCGAACTCGAGGTCGAGGGTGGTGTGGCCGTAGCCGGTGCGTAAGCCGGAGGAGTTGCAGATGGAGGTGTTGGACAGGGTCGCGCGTACCGACCCGAAGCTAATCGCGAACTCCTTGCGGCCTTCGAACGCGGCTCGAAGGGCCGCGACGTAGCTCTCCAGGGTGTCCATGGGGTATTCCCACAGCCCCCGGTCTAGGACCTCAACGATCCCCCCTGTAGCGCCGCGTCCGGTCGGTAGCTCGAGCCGTGTGGTAGGGAAAACCGCGTGAGCGGCCGCCCGTTCGGCATCCGCGAGCGCGGTCGCGACCCCTTCGGCCGAAAGGTCATTGGAAGCCTGGTAGCCGACGCCAGTCTCCCTCTCGCGGCCCCGAAAGACCCGAATGCCGTAGCCTTCGAGCGTGATCGGCCCGCGGGTCATCTCGACCTTGTCGCCGCTGAGATGTATCTCGTAGTGTCGGATCCGCTCGCCGAACACTTCCCACGGTTCCTTCCCGGCCAGCTGCTCGCCCACCCGGAAGGCCACCGCATCCCCGAGCCGTGATGGGCTCATGCTCGACCCACCAGCGCGGTGGAAAGTAGGTAAGGTCCGCCCGCGGAGTTCGGCAGGAAGTCCGACCGGCCCTTACCGCAGGACCCGGTATCGAGCGCGAAGTCCTCCTTGCCGCTGACGCCGCGGATCGCGGTCAGGAACTCCAGGACCTGCCCGGAAAGCGCCATCGAGCTCACGAGGTCCGTGACCTTTCCGTTCTCGATCAGGTGGCCTTTCCGTGCCTTGATCTGGATCTGGCCCCCCTGGGGGTCTTCGATCCCCGCGGCCCCCGACTCGAGCAGGACCCCGTTCCGGGCCTCCTTTACGAGCTCGTCAAACGAGCTCTCCCCGGGCTCGACGTAGGTGTTCGTCATCCGGACATACGCGCGGCTCAAGTAGTCCGAACGTCGCGTGTTGCCCGTGGGCTCAGCCCCCAGGGCCGCCGCCGTGTCCCGGTCGTGGAGCGCCCCCGTGAACCGGCCGTGGTCGACCAGCACCGTTCGCTGGGCCGGGTGCCCCTCGTCATCGCAGTAGATCTCGCTCCACGCACCCGTGTAGGCCCCGTTGTCCACGATCGTCAGGATCTCCGGACCCAAGACCTGACCCAATTTCGGCTGCAGATAGGAGCGGTTCCGCACGAACTGGTCCGCTTCGGCGCCGTGGCCGAACGATTCGTGAGCAAAGTACCCGGTCACGCTCGGGGCCAGGAGGACGGTCAGTTTCCCGGCCGGGGGGGCTTTCGCTTGAAGGAGTTCTCGCGCGCTCTCGGCGGTCTTCCGTGCGTTCTCTTGGGTGAGGGCATCCAGGACCTCCTGGCCCCCCACTCCGCCGTGGATGAAGCGGTCGGACTCCGCGCGGCCGTTCTCGGTGGCGACCGCCATGACGGCACCCCGAACCCGGCAGATCCCCTGAAAGCAGCGTGCGGCGGCCGAGTTCAGGTACAACCGCTCATCCCGACGCCAGCTGACCTGGACGTCGGTCTCATGGATGTCGGGTACCTCCGTCGTCCAGGAGAAGACGTCCCGCGCCATCTTGACCATCTCCTCTTCGGCTCCGTCCTCGATCGGGCGTGGCGTGGGAGTGACCTTCTCAAGACGCGCGGTGGAGGAGACCCCAGGAGGGTTGTCGTGGGGCGGACGGTGGGTGAGGGCCCGCTCGATCGCCCCCTCAGCGAACCGCAGTGACGAGGCGTCAAGGCCCGAGACCGACACCTCGGTCCACCCGGTCCCGGTCCACGCGCGGAAGACCGCGCCGCGGATCCGCGGGGGGGTCTGGAAAGAGGTCGTGTGGCCGTCGTAGCGCACGGAGAGGCCCGTTCCGGCCTCTGCGAGGACCTCCACGAACGGGCCCCGCTGTGCCAAGCGAGCCACGGTATGGTAGAGATGGCTTTCAGCGTCCGAGAGCTCTCCCATCCGCGTCCGCATCGGAGACAGGCCGACGGGGGTAATCATGACGCCGCCTCCCTGGGGCGCGCCGGACCCGGGTTCCGGTCACGGCCGGCCCGGACCGAGCGGATATAGCGGGGAGCGGTGTCGGTCTGGTGTGCCGACCCACCCCGCTCCTAGGGATTTCGGTCTCCTCGGGTTCGACCACGTTGACGTCCGGGTCCGCGACCGGGCGAAGGCGAAGCGGTTCTTCGTCGAACAGCTTGGGATGGATGTGGTCGGAGAAGGCTCGGACCACACCTTCCTGCTCTTCGGCGACCAGGTCCTGGGGCTCCGGGACGCGAAGGACGGGGAGACCCTCGGCGGGGTCGACCACATCGCGCTCCGCGTGAGCGAGTGGACGGGGCTCCGCAGCCGGGTCGGACGGGCCCGGGTCGTCATCACGGGAGAGAAGGAGCGCGAGGACTCCCGCTCGCTCTTCCTACGAGGTCCAGAAGGGATGCGAATCGAGCTTGTGTGGCGGCCGGACCCGCACAGCCACTCCTGTTCTCACGTCCAGGCCCCGGTCGTGCCGTTGCCGGACCTCGAAGAGTGACCCAGGACTGGGGTTCCGCTTACGGTTGGCCCGAAAGGGCGACCTCGGGTAGGGGCGGCACCGGGGTCAACCACCCCTCGTACTGCGGCACCTCTCCCTTCAAGACTCGGAAGAAGACGTCCATGATGCTTCGGGTGATCGGTCCCGGCGTCCGGGTGCCGATGGGGTAATGGCCCACCTCCTTGATCGGGACGATCTCGGCGAACGTTCCCGTGAAGAACGCCTCGTCGGAGGAAATGAGCTCGTTCACCGAAAGCTGTTTCTCAACGACCGGAAGACCTAGGTCGCTCGCGATGCGGAGGACGGAGTCTCGGGTGATCCCGAGCAAGATGTCGGAATCGAGTCCGGGGGTGTACACGGTCCCGTTCCGGACCATGAAGACGTTCTCCCCCGTCCCTTCGGCCACGAACCCCCGAGAATCGAGCAGGATCGCCTCGTCGTAGCCGTCCTTGGACGCATCGGCTCCCGCGAGGTAGCTGTTGAGGTAGTTGCCCGATGCCTTGGCGAACGACGGGATGGACTCCGAGGAGGGCTTCCGGAAGGGGGAGATCTTCGCGCGAACCCCTGCCTCCGAGCCCTCCCCGAGGTACTTCTTCGCGGGGATCACCCCGATCGCGAGCGAGACCCTTCCTTTGAGGTTCTTGACGCCGAGGGCCGGCTCCCCCCGGTAGACCAACGGCCGGATGTAGGAGGGCAAGATCCCGTTCGCCGCCTGGGTCTCCAGGATCGCCTGCTCCACCTCAGGCGCCGTGAACGGCATGGGCATGTGGTAGAACTTGGCAGAAGTGCAGAGGCGGTCCACGTGCTCCTTCAGACGGAAGATGGCCGGTCCCTTCGAAGTAGAATAGGCGCGGATACCCTCGAAGACACCCACCCCGTAGTGCAGCGTGTGGCTCAGCACGTGGACATAGGCATCGTCGAAGTCGACGAGACGCCCGTCCATCCAGATCTTCTTCCCATCCGCTGCCATCATGAGCGTGTCGCTCCGAGAAACCTCGGAACCTCCGAGAGTTCAGTAGTAGGCCCATCGTAAAAGGCCTCCTGTTTCCGAGCGGCTCAACCCGCTGCAACTGTCCGCTTTTGCTACGGCCCCCTCCCTAGGCGCGTTCATCGCAGCACCAGCGAACTTGCCGACCGTCCAATTCCCACGCTTCCCCCTCTGGCCACATGGGCATCCGCCCACCTCCGAATTCAGGGGTCCTTCGAGAGGGGTTTTAGTACACGCGCTTCATTCGACCCGGATTGTTGTATCAAGGGGACCGCGAAAACATCAACATATGCATCTACATATGTTGATATGTCTATATCCTCACGATGCCCAGTTCGTCCGGCCGACGGCCACCCCCCCTGATTCCGAACCTCGTGCGATCACCAGCCTGTTTGAGGGAAGGTTGGACCGAGGGACCTACATTTCTAGTGCGGAACCGCAAATGGGCACTGTAGGCGTGTACGTTACGCTTCTACCATTATATGTGCACCTATTTCCGTTGCCGGACACGCGAAGGGACCGCAGAACCCAACGGTCTAACGGGAGCATCGTATCAGGGTCCTCCAGGGTCCAAAGTGGCGACCAGGGACCTGCGGAGACTTCTCGGGGCCGCTATCGTCCTTATTGGGGCGATCTTGCTGATCGCGGCCCTTCTGACCCCCTGGTATTCCTACGATTACCAGTTCGCCGGCGGGACCGCCGGCGACCGCGGGACCCAGAACTCTACCTACTTTCTGGGACTTTCGGGGGCAAACGGAACCATCCACGAAACTTGTAGTGGTCGGGGCGGGTGCCCCTCTCAGACGTCGTACTCGAGCGGGGGCAGGAGCAACACCGGCTCGATTGCCGAGATCAGTTTCGCGTTGCTCTTTGGGGGCTTCGGACTCGGGATCGCCGCCGGCACTATCGGCGTGGCTTCTCGAGGGAGACACAATTGGACATTCTCCGTAGTCGCCCTCGCAGTCCTAGCGCTCGTCGTAGCGACGACCGCCCCAGCACTCTTCGCGGTGGCGTTGCCCAACGCGTTCTCCAAGGACCTGCCACAGGCGGGCTGCGGCGGAAGGGTAACCGGCCCTTGGTCCTCGTTCTACGGGTCCGAAACGTCTAGCTGCAGCTTTGTGGGTTTCTCGGGCAATTGGGGACCCATGATCGGGTGGTACCTATCCTTGACCGCGTCCGCGGTACTCGGCGCAGGGGTGATCGTTCTTCTTCTCTTCCGCCATGACCCGGCAGGGCCTGCACCGGTGTCATTCTCTTTGGGTTCGACGACGTCGCCCGAACCGAGTTAAGCACGGCCCTGCCGACTGGCGAACCGACGATTCGGTCGGCTCCGGGGGGCGGCGTATTCTGGTTCCGCCCACGTAGTATAACTCGTGTTATACGCCGCTCCCTCGAGGAAAGGGACCCGGCAGCGCTGCAGGGGAGGCCACTGGGTAGCGATAACAGAACCCTCAGTAGCGTGTAATACGTTCCATACTATCCTGTGGCAAGTGTGTCTGACAAATGGGTCCGGAGGAGGGGGGCCTGTGTTCTGGGCCAGTATGGGCCGGAAGATCGTTCCTGGGGCACTTTCCGACGTTCTCGAGAGTCTCAACCCAAAGAGTAACGCTTTCGCATGTTGCGACGAATGCAATAACGCATATGGCATTACTTAGGGTTGTGTCTGGCGAATCGGGTGACCTGGAACCGCCAGCGACCCGCACACTCCTGGGGGTCGGTCGTGTAGAGCTCGTCGCAGCCCGCGGACTCAAGGGCACCTAGTGCCCCCGCCAATAACGGCGAGGAGGGGTGGTCGCCCTTCAGCACGCAGCGTTCGGCTTCCGAAACGGCCCGCTGGTCGATCGGGAGGACCGTAAGCTTTCGTCTCAGGCGGTCCAACGCCTCACGGCGGCGCGCGCGGACACGAGCGGGTCCCTTGCTGGCGAGGTACGCCAGCTCGAGGAGGTTCGCCTCGGTCGTGGCGACCTCGACGCCCCCAAGTTTGCGGATCAGGTCCTTGGCCGACCGATCTCCCTCGAGGAGGGCGAGGAGAACAGAAGTGTCCAGGGCTTTCATCGTCCCCTCCGCCCGGTGCTCCGGAGAGCTCGAAGGCGTTCTCGTGCCCTGCGGTCTCCCAAACCCCAGGCACCGGAGACTTCCTCGAGCCCTCCCCGCTGGTCGAGGAGCCGGCGCAGTACCGAGGTGAAACTCTCACCGGCGCGCTTTTCCTTCAATAAGGCTTCGTAGACCGTCTCCTGCACGGCGATATTTCGAGAAGGCATGCATATGAATATACATATGTGCTAATTAAGGCATCTCTCGCTTCGGAACCGGGCCTCGCCGGGCCACATCCCGACGAAGGCGATCCATACAAGACCCGATTCCGGAGGGACGGATCAGGGCACTGACCTTCGACCTCCGAGAGAAGACCTCCCTTTCCGGAGGGGGACGGTGGGGGCGTTCCGACCGCTTTCTTCCCGTGTGAAGAGCTTTTGAGGGTTCGAGATTGCTGCGCGGCGTGGTCGCAGACCGTCCCCGCGTGGTCATCATCGGCTTGGACTCCGTTTCCCCTGACCTTCTCTACCGTCGGTTCGCTCCTGCAACCCCACGACTCCAACGGTTCCTTTCGAACTCCGCGTCGGGCACGCTCAAGAGCTGCGACCCTCCGATCACGGTCCCCGCCTGGGGAGTCATGTTCTCCGGGGTGGACCCGGGAACCCTCGGTCTGTACGGGTTCCGCCACCGGCATGGGGGATCGTACGACAAGATGTACATCCCGGACTCCGGAACTCCCCTTCGACCGATGGCCTGGGACGTCCTATCCCGGCTCGGTCGGCGGGTATCGGTCATGGGGATGCCGCCCGGGTATCCTCCCCTCAACCTGAACGGTGTGGCTGTCGGGGACTTCATGACCCCGGAGGGGGCCACGAACTGGGTCACTCCCGCGTCACTTCGTCCCGAGCTCGAGGCCGTGAGCGGGGGTCCCTTCTTCGACGTGACGTTCCGAATCGACGACCGGGCGACGGTCGCGCATGAGATCCTCGAGATGACCCGACGCCGCTGGAGGGTGGCCCGTCACCTGTGGCAGAAGGAGCCGTGGGACCTGTTCGTGGTCCACGACATCGGCCCTGACCGGGTGCACCACGCGTTCTGGAAGTACTTCGACCCGGCCCATCCCAAGCATCCGAAGGGGTCCGAGCTCGAAGGGTTCGCGACTCAGTTCTATCAGACCTTGGACAGCGAGGTCGGGTCGTTCCTCGACGGTCTGGGACCCGATGTGCGGGTGTTGATCGTCTCGGACCACGGCAGCCAGCCGATGGACGGCTGCTTCTGCGTCAACGAGTGGCTGATCCAGCACGGGTACCTCGCCCTCAAGACCCCCGCGCCCCCCGCCGGCATCCCTCTCGACAAGGCGGACATCGACTGGTCCCGGACCCAGATC
Source organism: Thermoplasmata archaeon UBA61 (assembly GCA_002503985.1). Classification (GTDB taxonomy): domain Archaea; phylum Thermoplasmatota; class Thermoplasmata; order Lutacidiplasmatales; family UBA184; genus Lutacidiplasma. The sequence continues at coordinate 270,640 of DASW01000008.1, read as the reverse complement.
TGGGGAGCGGGAGGGTACTACGCCCGGCTGTTCCTCAACGAGCGCGGTCGCGAGCCCCAGGGGACCGTTGCCCCTTCCGAACGGACGGCGCTCATCGAGAGGTTGCGGGCGGACCTCGACCAGGTGCGGACGCCGAACGGCGAGCTCCTCGGGGTGAGGCTGTTCGCCCCCCAAGAGACCTACCGAGAGGTTCACGGAGACCCCCCCGACCTCATGGCCTATTTCGGGGAGACCCGGTGGCGGTCGGCCGGTTCTGTCGGCCACGGTCGCCTATTCCTGGACGAGAACGACACGGGGCCGGACGATGCCGTCCATTCGTTCGATGGGATCATCGCCTACTTCGACCCCCAACACCCCCAGAAGAGGGACCTCGGGGTGCAGGCGATCCTGGACGTGGCTCCTACTCTGTATCGACTGATGCACGCCCCCGCGCCGGACTATCTCCAGGGCCACCCCATTGCGGCCATCGAGTGATGCGGGGGGGGATCGCTTTCGTTCATCCGCCATCCTTTTAGTCATGAATGGGCCATTTGCACACAATATCTGCGTAGGAGCTGGGTAGATGCCGTCTAGTTCTGCACGCGCGCGCGGAAAAGCGGCGTTCTTTCCGGCGGATTACCCGAAGGTCGAACGACCCCGGCCCCGCGGCATCACGCACGTCCTCGACCGCCTTCAGCACCTCAGTGCGGAGGAACTCGAGTACCTATCCCCCTACTTCGATATCGCGAAGATCGGTTGGGGGCTCCCTCTCCTTCTGCCCCGCGACCGGATCCGGCAACGCATCCGGCTCTACCATGACGTCTCGGTCGAGGTCTCCACGGGCGGGACGCTGCTCGAGTATGCGGTCGTGCACGACCGCGTAGCCGAGCTGGTGTCGGAGGCCCGAGAGCTGGGGTTCGACATCGTCGAGGTATCGAGCGGGATCATCGAGCTTTCCCAGGCACAGGTCGACCATCTGGCCGAGACCGTCCGAGACGCGGGTCTCGACTTCTTCGTCGAAGTGGGGAAAAAGGACCTCCAGCACCAGCTATCGCTGAAGGAGACCAACACCCAGATCGCCCGCGCGCGCGCCCTCAAGCCCCGTCAGGTCATCATCGAGAGCCGAGAGTCGGGAAAGGGCGTGGGGATCTACGACTCGGACGGGGCGATCAAGTGGGACTGGGTGCGGTCGATCCTTGACGAGAACCCGGCCGACGAACTCCTCTTCGAAGCCCCCCTCGAGTCCCAGCAGGTCCAACTGCTCCGGGAATTGGGCGCGGACGTGAACTTGGGGAACGTTGCCCTTTCCTCGGTCGCTCCGCTCGCCTCCGAGCGCCTCGGACTACGCGGCGAGACGTTCGGCACGATCCGGCACGCGAGGGCCGTTCGGGGCCCGCCCGCCGCCAAGTTCCTGTACTTCCTGCTCGAGACCTACCGGGGGCTCGACCAGACCCAGCTCGCGCACATGTCCCGACTTCCCCGGCGGACCGTGCAGAGCGCGCTCGAATCCCTGCGACGCCAGGGTCTCGTGGAAGAGGCGATCTCTCTCCACGACTCACGCCGCCGAGAGTACCGACTGTCCTAGGGGCACCGGCCGCGGGGCCCGAAAGGCCCATCCTCCCCTAGGTTCTGGCCCTTCTTGGGGAACCACAAATGAGCGAAGCGTCTCGGGGCAACCTGTCGGGACGCGTGGCCGTGATCACCGGCGCGACCTCGGGTATCGGTCGCGAAGTGGCTCTCGGTCTTGCCCGTCAGGGCGCGACCACCGTCGTCGTGGGACGGGGCGCCGACCGAGCCTCGCGCGTGGCGGGGGAGATCGCGAGCGCGAGCGGGAACCCTCGGGTCGAATCGCTACGCGTCGACGACCTCGCCCGACTGGTGGAGACCACGGAGCTAGCGACCAAGCTGCTCGAGCGGTACCCGGCGATCCACATCCTCGTGAACAATGCGGGCGCCTACTTCCGACGGCGCGAAGTGACCCCGGACGGGGTTGAGAGGACGTTCGCGCTCAACGTGCTTTCCCCCTACACGCTCACGACCCTGCTCGTGCCCCGGTTGACCGCCGGCGCCCCCGCGCGGGTCGTCAACGTCGCGTCCGCGGCCCACCGGGGGGCACGGGTCGACCTCGCCGACCTCCAGTCGTCCCGGCAGTTCTCCGGGTTCTCGGTCTACGGAGCTTCCAAGCTCGAGCTGATGTGGCTCACCCGGGAGTTCGCCCGCCGTCTCAACGGTACGGGGGTCACCGTGAACGCGGTGCATCCGGGATTCGTCCGCTCCGGGTTCGCCCTCAACAACGGAGGCGGCACCGCGGTGGGCATGCGGATCCTCGCCGGCCTGTTCGGTCGAAGCGTCGTTCGGGGGGCGGACACGCCCATCTTCGTCGCGTCGGCCCCCGAGCTCGCGTCGGTGACCGGTGGGTACTATGCCGACCGGAAGGCGCTTCCCGGATCGGCGGATTCCCGAGACCCCGTACGGGCTAAGCAATTGTTCGAGGAGTGCGCTCGGCTTTCGGGAGTTCCGCTCCTCGCCGCCTAGGCCTTCGTCCAGTGGCTGCGGCGCGCGGCTTCCGCGGCACCGACCAACGGGGCGTTCTCCCCAAAGCTCGCAAAGCTGACGCGAGCCATCGCCGCCGGGGGTTGGCAGCGGGCTCGAATGGCGGTTTCCACGACCGGCACGAACTCGGGCATCCCGGTGACAAGGCCACCCCCCAGCACGAGGAGGCTCGGGTTGAACGCGTTGGCGACGCTGACAGCGCCGTCCGCGAGGAATCGCTCGGTCTCACGGACGAGACGAGCCGAGAGGACGTCTCCGGTCCGACAGACCTGGAACACCGTCTGGGCCGTGACGTCCCTCGCCGAACCGGCCCGGGCGACGAGCGCGGCTCCGGCCTCAGGGTCGGCCCGGATGGCCTCCTGCGCGCGCTCGGCGATCGCCCACCCGCCTACGTAGGCCTCGAGACACCCCCGATTGGGGCAGTGGCACTTTCGGCCACCGACGGAGACAGTGATGTGGCCGACCTCCCCCAGGGCATGGGTTCCCCCTTCCAAGAGGCGCCCTCCGACCACCGCGGAACCTCCCACACCGGTGCCCAGGAACATGCAAAAGAGGTCGGAGACCCCTTTCCCGGCCCCGAACCGCCATTCGGCGAGGGTGGCGGCCCGAGCGTCGTTGATGACGACGACGGGAAGTCCTCCGAGCCCCTCCGAGACGCGTTGGGCCAGGGGCACGTCCCTCCATCCCAAGTTAGGGGCGTGGAGGACCATCCCCGTCCGGGGCTCGACCTGGGCCGCCACCGCCACACCGACCGCCACCGGTCGAAGGGTTGGGCTGCCTTCGAGGCACGCTTCGCCGCTGCGGACCAGCGCTTGGATCACCTCGTCGGGCCCGTTGTTCGAATGGACGTGACGCCCGCCGTGCCGTACGATGCTCCCATCGCTCCCCACGAGGGCGCTCACGACCTTGGTCGCCCCGAGGTCGATGCCGAGCACGAGGTCGCCTCCGGCGCCGGCGGGGGGCGCCCTACTCTTCGGGGACCTTGCCTGTGCTTTCGGTCTCGGCATACTTGTGGATGACGTCCACGAACGTCGAATGCGACCAGGTGAGCGGCGTCGCGCTCTTGGGTTCTCCGGTCGTGCGGTCGATCTGTTCCGGGAGCAGTTGCGTGGGGGTCGCGTGCGCGCCGACCCACTCGATCAGCTCCCGACACCGAGCTCGGTCCCCGAGCCTCAAGCGGGCCTCGGCGAGCCACAGCGTGCAGACGATCCACGGGTTCTCCTGACCGTAGTACTTGTCCCCCTCGTAGCGGGCGAGTCCACCGATCCCAGGGACCCAGAGCCTCGCCTCGACCCCGTCCACCGACGCGCGGGCCCTCGGGTCGGTCCAGGGGATCAGGCCCAATTTCAGCGCGAGCAGCAGGGAGGCGTCCCGCAGCTCATCGCGGGGGGAGAGGGAGCGCACGAACCGGTTCGTCTTCGCGTCCCAGAACCGTTCGACCGCGTTCCGGGAGATTTCGAGAGAGGCGTTCCTCCAGGCCGTCGGGTCCTTCCCGATCTCGACGGCCACGCGGGCGGCGCGTTCGAGGGCATGGGCGACCGCCGCGACCGAGTAGAGATGGATCCCGAGCCGCTCTTCCCAGAGGTCGTAGCTCGGCGCGGGGAGCCCGGTCTCGGGGTCCCGGAAGCTCACGAGGAAGTTCGCCGCCCCCTTGACGAGTGGCCATAGGTCGAGGAGGACGTCCGGGTCAGCGCCGCGTTTGAAATGGTGCCACGCCGCGGCGATGACCGTCGCGGTCTGGTCGATCTGAAGGAATGGCGGGGGGTGCCACGTGCTCCCGAGCGCCCCGTCGGGGTAATGGCGATGGAAGAACGAGCCGTCCGGGTTCTGGCATTGGGAGGCGAAGTGGAGGAAGCGGGCCGCGTTCTCGTAGAGGCCCGCCTCGTCCATCGCCTTCGAGACGTACCCCCCGTCCCGCCACCAACAGTAGTTGTACGTGTCCCCCGCGGCCACGAGGGAGCGGGTGTCCGGGGACGCGATGATCGCCCCGTTCGGGCCGGTGGAGTGGCGGAGCAACAGAACACTGGACCGGTAGACGTCCCGAGCCCAGGCGCTCAGCGCCTGAGGCGGGTGCGGAAGCCGCCGCTGCACCCAGGTCTCCCAGAACGCCTCGGACTCCTGAATGAACCTCGCCGAGCCGCCGTGGCGGACGTAGTCGCGGACCTGATGGACGGCGGGGAGGCTGCGGCCAGCCGCTAGGAACAACCGGATCTCGACATCGTGGTCGGGTTTAGCGTCGAAGTCCCATTCCATGACACTATCGGCCGCCCCGTGGGCGACCGACCGACCTTCGAGCCGTCCGTCCTCGGCGTCGACGTAGGTCCCCTGGAGCCCTTTGAGGGTGTGCTCCCCGCAAACCGCGCGGGTGTAGGGTGGGTCGGCGAAGAACTCGAAGAAGTACCCCCGTTTGTAGTGGACCAAGGACGGAATGCTCGGGTCGACGAACGCGGTGTCCTGGTACATCGATTCCGCGATCTGGAACGCGTGGTAGGCGAACAGGCGGACCGGGCGCGACGACTCCGCCCGGACCCGGAACACCCTCGCCACGAGGTCGTGGTTCGGGTGCACGTGGTCCCGGACCGATATCGTGAGGCCGTGACCCTTCCAGATCGATTGGGGAAGGTGCCCCGTGCCGTAGGGCATCTGGTGAATCTCGAAACCGTTCCCGCGCCGCAGCCAGGTGAACTTGGAGCCCGACACGTCGAAGACGCCGAGCCGAGCTTCCCGCAGGTGCTGGAACTGGCCGGGGAACGGGTAGAACAGCTCGTTCCAGTCGCCGTTCTCGTTGACGGTCAGCAGCAGGCGACCGTTACCCGTCACCTGGGTGATCATACGGCGGGAGCCTCCCGCCGGAGAATGCACCGAAGGAACTCCCCCATTCCGGGGGAGGTCCGGGGGCACAGAGCCCTTTAACGGTTCGGTTCGACCCGCCTGACGGCGCCGGGTTCGAGCTCCCTCACTTCAGGATGGGGACGCCGAGGCGGTCGAGGGCCCGGCGACGCAGGTCGGTCAGGGCGTTCATGTAGTTCGCGTACGCGTCGTACGGGCTCTCGTAGCTCGAGAAGTACTCGTGCACACCCTGGTCGGCGCCGTGACCGCTCACATACATGTAGTAGAAATGGTCGGACGTGAGAAGGCGGCGCCAATCCGTGAGGATGGCCAGGTCGCCGGTCTGGCGGGCCAAGACCCCGACCTTCTTCGCGGCCTCGAACGCGGACCGCTGAAGGTCGTTGCCCAGCCAGGCGCCGAGGTCACGGTTCTGGTCCGCCCAGCTCATGGTGTACGGCACCGATAGCGGGGCGCGGGGAGGGATCTCCATCGCCTCCTCCACCGTCGCCCAGCCCAGGTGCGGGTGACGGCGGACCTCGCCGGGGAGCGCGCTCAGGAACTCGAGGATCCCCGTCCGGGCTTGGTGGTGCTCTCCGAGCGTTTCGAAGTCCATGAAAAGACCGATCACCTCTCCCGGGGTGGCTGCGAGCCACCGAGCGTACTTGTCGGCCGTCAGAGGGTACTCGCTCCACCCGGTGGAGGAGAAACGAAACCCCACGTCGTCGCTGAGCGGGTAGTGCCGGAGGAGGAGGGCCACGGTGGGGGCCGGAGCGGCGCAGTACGGGTAGGTGGGCGGCTCGCCGTGCAGGACGCCCTCCCATCCCTCGGCAAGCATCCCTCGGAACCGCTCGGCCTCGGCGAACCGGGCCAAATGGTCCGAGTAGGCGAGCTCGGTCATCCGGAGCGCTTTCGCATGCGCCCCGAACTCCTTGGCAAGCATCTCCCGGTGCATTGCGACCTCCTCGCTGAGCTCGGGAGGGGGGAGGAGGAAAGCGAGGGAATGGTAGTAGGTCTCGCCGAGGAACGCGACCCGACCGGTCCGGTACAGGTCCCGCAGCCGGTCGATCACATCGGGTGCGGCCATGCGGGCTTGTTCGACGAACGTCCCGGTGACCGAGAGGCTGAACCGGAAGTCGGGGAAATCATCGAGGGCCCGACGGAGACGCTCGAGGGCCGGTCGATACGACCGCTGGGCGATCCCCTTGAAGATCGAAAGGTTCCGGTCCACGTCGAAGTACGGTTTGCCGGAGCCGAGGTCCGGGAACCGGAATCGCCCGAGCCGCCACGGCTGATGGAGGTGGAAATAGAGGACGACCTTCAGGGTCGCACCCCCGCCCCCCGCATCGCTTCCAGGTAGACTTGGACCGTCTCACGGGCCCGTTCGGGCCACCCCTCTCGGAGCGCCGCCCAGCGGCCCTGGTCCCCCATCGTCGCGCGTAGGGTCGGGTACTCGAGCAGCTCGGAGATCCGACTCGCGAATTCCTCCACGTCCCAGAAATCCACCTTGAACACCGTGCCCCGGCTCATCTCGGCTACCCCGCTCGTCTTCGAGACGATCGTGGGAACGCCCGCGGCCATCGCCTCGAGGGCGGCGATCCCGAACGGCTCGACGACCGACGGGAGGACGAACACCGAGCTCCCCGCCAGGAGGATCTCGCGTTCCTCCTCGCTCACCTTCCCCAGGAACATCACACGGTCCCCGATCCCGAGCCGGGCGGCCAGCTGGATCAGGCGCTCGTACTCGGGGCCCTCCCCGGCGATCACGAACTGAACGTCCGAGAACGATGGAACGACGCGGGCCGCGGCCCGCAGGAACGTGTCGACGCCTTTCATCACCGCCAGTCGCCCGACGTAGAGGACGATCCGCTTCTCCGGGTCGATCCGTTCCAACCGATCGCTCGGGCGGACCGCGTTGTAGACCACCCGGACCTTCGAGGGTTCCGCATGGTATCGGTCGATGAGCTGCTGACGAAGGTGTCGGCTGACCGCGATGACGCGTGTCGCGGCCTCGATCCCCAACTCCTCCCGGTGGAGGATGTGGTCCCACGGATGCCCGAGGGACCGGTCGTACTCCGTCGAATGAACGGTCATGATGAGGGGGATGTGCAGACGGCGGGCGAGGGCGGTCGCTCCGGCCGTTCCGAACCAATCGTGGACGTGGATCACGTCGAACGGGTCGGTCGTCTTCAGTCCCGAGACCCAGGTATTGAACCCATCGACCGAATCCGCGAACGGGCTATCGGGGGTCCCTCCCGCCCAGTACGCGGGCGGGAACTCGGGGGTCGCGCCGCCGGACTTTTCGCCGGGGTGGCGGAACGTGACGCCGGGCACCGGGGTGAACGGTCCCCCGAATGGGCTCAGGAACGTTACCCGATGGCCGAGGCGGGTAAGCTCCTGACAGAGCTCGAAGCAATGGACCCCGAGCCCTCCCGTGTGGTTCGGGGGGAACTCCCAGCCGACGAGAAGGATATGGAGCGGGCGAGGGGCCCCACCGAACGGCGTGGGGGCCGCTCGTGCCCCGGGAGCCGTCGACAGCGAACGACGGGAGGGAGCGGAGTCCATCCGACCCCGAGGGCCTTCGGAACTCGGGCGGTCCCTCGGTTCGCGCCGAACCCGGGGGCGCGCCCGGCCCCGTCGACCGGTAGGGGCGGCGGAGCCCTTGGACCGGCCCCGTCGGCGGGCTGGAGCAGCGGAGACCTTAGGTCGACCTCCTCGCTGGCTACCGCTAGAGGTCTTTGGTTTCTTCATCCGGTACGTCCCCAGCGTTTCCACCGGGCGATTTCGCGAAACGGGACGGGCAGATGAGCTCGCCGACCACTTTTGGAGAGCGGACCGTCCGCCCCTCGGCGATGCGCGGTCAATACCCCGCGAGGAGCTCGCGGATCGCTCGCTCCGCATCCGGGGCCCGGGTCACCGCGCTGGCGACCAGCACCCCGTCGGCGCCGAGCTCGAGCGCGCGAGCCACGTCGCGGCGGTCGTGAACACCCGCCCCACAGAGGACCCGCGTGTCGGGGGAGACCGATCGCACCGCGGCGACCGTCCCAGAAACGACCTCGGGCCGGGCGGTGGAAACGGCCCGGTCGCCACCGATGAGCTCGGGAGGTTCGACCGCCAGGTACGGGGGATGGGTCTCGGCCAGCCGACGGGCACGGGGGACGTCGGCCGCGCACACTACCGCTACGAGCCCGCGTGCGGAGAGGCGGCGGACGGTGTCCTCGATGTCCACGATCGTCATCGGGTGCTCGGAATGGTTCACGAGGCTCCCCCGGGCCCCGGCGGCCTCGATCGATTCGACCGGCACGTAGCCGGTCCGGGCCCCCGCGTCCCCGGGGTCAACGTGTTGCGCCAGGACCGCGATCGGGACCGCTTCTGCGACGCGCGCGAGGTCCGGAAGCGGTGGGGCTATTGCGCACGCGACACCGGTCTCCCTTCCGACGGCCTCCAGCAGTTTCGCGATCCGCACCGCGGCGGGCCCGAGGTGGCCCGGATACGCCTTCAGGTTCAGTAGGAAGAGGGGGTGCCCGAGCGACGGGCCTTCAGTGGACAGCGGAGGCGTGGGTCCTCTTGGGGCGAGAGCAGATCGCGTACTCGTCCCCGTCAAAGAAGACCTCTCGGTCGGGGTGCTTCCGCTGGAGCTCGGAGATCCGACTGAGGACGTCCTCCAGGGTGGTAGATTCGTCATTCGGGTCAATCCTCAGATGAACCGTCTTCTCGGGCCGCACGGTCGTATGACCCGTTCCCGGCATGAAGCTCCGAGGGGACGCCCATTGCCCGAGGGGCAATTAAGGATTCGACGGGGGCAATCTCGCGCGAAAGGGGGCTAGAATCGCGCGGGGAGGTGTGGTTTTCCCCGTCGAAAATGGCCCTCTCGCTCTCGCCGGGAGGGCCCGCGACGAAAGAGTAAATACAGGGGTATGGTCGACCACGCGAGGCAACACGATGGCACCCTCTCCCCCAGAAACTCCGGCGAAGGAACACACGAGTGAACTGACCGAAGCCGAGATCGCAGTGCACTGGAAGGAAGAGGAGGGGTTCATCCCCCAACCGAAGTTCATCGGCCAGGCCAACCTGACCGACCCCGCGGTAAACGAGCGGTTTTCGCTCGAGCACTTCCCGGAGTGCTTCCGGGAGTTCGGCGACATGCTGACCTGGGACAAGTACTGGACCCAGACGCTCGACTCGAGCAACGCCCCGTTCTACCAGTGGTTCGCGGGGGGGAAGCTCAACGCCTCCTACAACTGCATCGACCGGCACCTCGCCCAGTACGGCAACAAGGCGGCGGTCATCTTCGTGGGCGAACCCGAAGGCGAGGACCCCGTCGCCCTCACGTACAACGAGCTCTACGCTCGCGTGAATGAGTTCGCGCTCCTGCTCCGGGATTTCGCGGGCCTCAAGACCGGCGACCGGGTCACCATCCATATGCCGATGGTGGCAGAACTTCCGATCACCATGCTGGCCTGCGCCCGCCTCGGAATCATCCACACCGTCGTCTTCGGTGGCTTCAGCGGGGAGGCCGCGGGTCGGCGAGCCGCCGACTCGCAGAGCCGGGTCGTGATCACCATGGACGGCTACTACCGCAACGGCAAGATGATCGACCACCTTCAGAACCTCGACGTGGCCTGCGAAACGGCCAAGAGCGAGGGGCAGGTCGTCGACAAGGTCCTCATCTGGCAGCGCTACCCGGGGAAGGTATCGTCCGCGAAACCCCTCGTGCCGGGACGCGACTTCCTCGTCAATGAAGCGGTGAAGCCGTTCAAGAACAAGATCGTGGCCCCCGTGTCGATGCCGTCCGAGGCACCGCTCTTCCTCATGTACACGAGCGGCACGACCGGCCGGCCGAAGGGCTGCCAGCACAGCACCGGCGGCTACATGGCGTATGCCGCGGGAACATCGAAGTGGATCCAGGACATCCATCCCACCGACGTTTACTGGTGCACCGCCGACATCGGGTGGATCACCGGCCACACCTACATCGTCTACGGTCCGCTCGCGCTCGCGGGGACGACCGTGATCTACGAGGGCGTTCCGACGTTCCCGGACGCCAACCGACTCTGGCGCATCGCCGAGAGGCTGGGCGTGAACATCTTCCACACCGCCCCTACCGCGATCCGACAGCTACGCAAGCTCGCTCCGGACGGACCGAAGAACTTCCGGACGGTTTTTAAGAACATGACCACGGTCGGCGAGCCGATCGAGCCGACCACGTGGCACTGGTTCTACGAGACCGTGGGCAAGGGAAAGGCCGCGGTCACCGACACCTGGTGGCAGACCGAGACCGGTGGGGTCGTCTGCACGACGAAGCCCGCGCTCGACAAGATGAAGCCGGGAAGTGCCGGCCCCGGCGCCCCGGGCATCCACTGCGTGATCTTCGATGAGAACGGGAACGAGATTCCGCCGGGCTCCAACCGGGCCGGGAACATCTGCGTTCGGAACCCCTGGCCGGGGCTCATGCAGACGATCTGGGGCGACCCGGAGAAGTTCAAGCGTCAGTACTTCGTGAAGTACAACAAGAACCCCAACAGCAAGGACTGGCGGGACTGGCCGTACTTCGCCGGCGACGGAGCCATGGAGTCCGCGGACGGCTACTTCCGGATCCTGGGCCGGATCGACGACGTCATCAACGTCGCCGGTCACCGGCTCGGAACGAAAGAGATCGAGTCCGCGTGCCTGACGGTCCCCGAGGTGGCCGAGGCCGCTGTCGTACCCATCATGGACGAGGTTCGAGGCCGCCTCCCGGAGGTCTACGTTTCCCTGAAGCCGGGCATCCAGCCGTCCAAGGCGATCGAGGACAAGGTCGTCAGGGCGATCGAGACCGAGATCGGGAAGATCGCTCGGCCGAGCGCGGTGCGGATCGTCCCCGACATGCCCAAGACCCGGTCCGGGAAGATCATGCGACGAGTGCTCGCCTCGATCTCCAACACGATGGAGGTCGGCGACATCACCACGCTCGCGAACCCGGACATCGTCGAGCAGATCCGGCTCCAGGTCCAGGGGACCGGGAAGGTCCAGACGAAGGCCGCCGCTCCAGAGATCAAGGACTTCGGCGCGAAGTCCGAGTAAGAAGGGCTCAGCTGCCGCGCCGGGCCGGGGTCGCGAGCGAGGCCCCGGTCACAACCCATTCGATCCTGACCCGGGGCGTGACCGCCCGTGGCCTATTCGGTCGTGGGTTTCGTGAACACTCGGGGCGCGAACGTCGGAAGCCGCGCGAGGTGGGTTCCGGCGACGAGCGACCAGAGCAGCACGGGCGCGACGATCAGGCGTTCCATGCCTCCCACGCCCAACCCCAGGTCCACTTTCGACATGAACAGGATGAGCGCGATGATCGCGATCAGTCCCGAGAGGACCGTATAGGCCCGGAAGCCTCCCCAACGAGTGTCTCGGAACATCGCGAACCCGAGCACGATGAGGGCGAGGCCGCCCCCGACGAACGCGAGGATCGCTGACGCCTCGTGCCCCGGGAGGTAGACGTCCTCCGGAGAGAGCCCGACCCCGACCGACCCGAGCCCGGCGATGGCCAGCAGCCAGAGTCCGACCATCCGGGAACTGCGGACCGGGAACGCGGTGCGAATGAGGATCACCGCCAGGATGATGAGAAGGCCCATCACGATGATCGAGATGTTGAACACGTTGTGCCAAGGCGAACACGCATAATGACCGGCGAACGACCCTGAGCCCCCGAAGGTCGCGCAATGCACCGCGCCGAGGTCGGAGATGTAGTTGCTCGTCAGGCTGTAATTCGGGGGTCCATACCCCCATTGGGTGACGGCCATCGCGACGAGGAACTGGAGCGTGGCCACGACGAGCAGGATCGCTCCGTGGCGCACCGAACGGTGGACGCGTGGACCGTACCGCTCCGAAATGGCGTACGCCGGCGGGGGGGACTGGTCCTCGGCCATGGGTAGCTAACCCTAGTCCTCGCGGGCGTTCCGTTCGTAGGAGGCGTCGCTGGCCCGCTTCAGGCGGGCGCCGTCGCGGTCGCACGTGGGGCGGGCGCTCGGCGGGACGTCGATGACGTACCCACCGCCGCACTTCGGACACTCGTAGTACGGCATCAGGACTCCCCGCTTAGGTACGGGCCGCGCCTATAAAGGGCTCGACCTCGTGAAGAACCGGCGGAAAGGCTATCGGCCCCGGATCCCCGAGGGGGTCGTGCGACCTCCTCGACGCCCCCGGGCTGCGGCTGGACCCGAGGTCACTCCGTCCCCGCCCGAACGATTTCGAGAGGCCGACTCGTATCGAGCGCACCGGGAATGGCAGCGGTACGAGGGGACCGGGCAGAGGGACCTCTACCGGGAGCTTCGTGAGCGCTTTCTGGCACGCCACGCCGTCGAGGCGGGATGGGTGCTCGACCTCGGATCGGGACCGGGCCGGTTCCTGCCGTTCGTTGGAAGTGCCGGGACGCACCGGGTGGCCCTCGACATCTCGTGGGAGATGCTGAACCTCCTGCCCGAGGCCTGGGTCGCTGCGGGAAGTCCGGGCCCCGCTCCGGACCGGGTCCTGGGAGACGCCGTACGTCCTCCGTTCGACCGTCGTCAGTGGGCAGAGGTGGTCGTGTTCGGGAACACGCTCGGGTTCGCAGGAAAGGGGGCGGACCGGCTCCTGGAAGAGGCCGAGGCGCTCGTAGCCCCCGAGGGTGCCCTGCTTCTCGAGGTCGCGCCGGGACCCGGGGAGCGCGCGCGGTACCTGGCTCGACTACCGCCGTCGAGCGTCGCGCGACTCCTGCGCTCTCCGGTACGCGCGGTCCTCCCCCGCCTCGACCGGGAGGGGTTCCGCACGGAGCCGCCCCGCCATGCCACGGGGGAGTCGTTCCGACGGTTCACCGTTCGCGAGATCCAGGACCGCTTCCGCGGAGCCGGTTGGGAGTTCACGGAGACCGTAGCCGTGGCGCCAGTCCTGGGACCGGACCCGTTGCGGATCGACGCGGCGCGGGCGGACCCAAAGGCGTGGCCGCACCTCCTCGACCTCGAGGAGGTGGTGGGTCGTCGACCGGAACGATGGGTGGAAGCGGCCGCGGTCCTGCTCTCGGCGCGCCGTCCATCTTTGAAGCGCATGGTTAAGTAACCGGCTTCCCCCATGCCCTTCCGGCGCATACATGCCGAAAGAGGCGGGAGCCAAGCCTCCTGCACCTGCTACCCGGGCCGTAACCGTACCGGCACCCGAGGACCTCGAACTCGCCCAGAGCGACGCTCTCCTCCAGCTTCGGATCGGTCGCTCCGCCCACGTCTACACCGTCATCGCGTCCGCCCTGCTCGCGCTCGACGGCGTTCTCATGCTGTTCTTCTTCAGCTCGCTCCCGTCCCTCGGTTCGGGAGAAACGGGCGCCGCGGCGGTCGGAGCCACCTTCTACCTCTTGCCACCGCTCGCGGCTGGGCTCGCCCTGTCCGCCATCGGACTCGTGTCGAAGTGGGAGGTCTACGAGCTCTGGCCGTGGGAAAAGCACTTTTCCACCACGGTAGGCGCGGTCGCGGTCAACGTCCTTCTCGCGGTGGTCTACGGCCTGCGCATCGCGGGTGAGGGTCCGTTCGCCAATATCGGACTCTTCCCCTGGTTCTATGCGGCCGAGCTCGCGGGGATCAGCGTCGCGCTCGTCGGCTTCGTGCTCACCTGGACCTCGTGGAGCCTAAGGCAGTGGGCGAGCGCGATCTCGGCCGTGCTTCCGGTCGCGACGGCGCTGCTGCTGTACCCCTCGTTGAGCCCGGTAGGCCAATCCGATGCTCTCGCGGTGAGCCTGTTCCTGTCGGCGTACCTCTACGTGACGTCCGGCTCGTTCCTCCACCTCATCTCCTCCGGCACGCGCGTGCATGAACGTGAGCTGATCACGTCGGGCCAGAGCCGGATGTTCCGCCTCGCCGACGAGATCGGACGAAAGGAGGAAGCCCTCCACTTCCGCGAGGCCGCTCTCGTCAAGCGTGAGGCGACCGTCGAGAACACCGACCTCTCGGTCCGCCGCCAGTACGACTCCCTCAAGGACGCGCGCTCGCAGCTCGACGACCTCGAAGAGGATTACCGGAAGCGCTCCGACTCCCTCGTGCAGAAGGAGCGAGCGTGGGCGGGCCGCATCGCCGAGATCGACGGTCGGGAGCGTCAGGTCGAGGACAAGACCAAAGCCCTCGAGCTCCGCGAGCAGGAGATCGGTCGGCTCGTCCCGCAGATCTCGACCCGGGAGTCCCGGCTCATCGAACAGGAAGGCGCCCTGACCCATCGGGACGTCGAGCTGACCCAACGGCAGCAAACGCTCGAGCGCCAGCTTCAGGACCTCAAGGAATCCGATGCTCGTCTCTCCGCCCGCGCCGGAGAGATCGACCAGCGGACCGCCGAACTCTTGCGACGGGAGGGCGACATCGCGGCCCGGGAGACCAAGGGGAAGGCTCGAGGCGGCGCGCCGACCCCAGCGGCGAGCCAGGAGCTCGTCGCGCGCGAGATCCAGCTCCAACAGCTCAAGGCCACCCTGGACGAAGCGAACATAGCCCTCGGGCGGAAGTCCCGGGAGGCGAGCGAGCTCGGCAAGGCCGCGGAGGATGCGCTCGCACGGGCCGCCCGCAAGGAGGCCGAGCTCGCATCTCGCGACGCGGCCTTGAAGCAGCGGGAGGCCGAGCTGGCCGATCTCTTGAAGGCGGCCGACGGTAGAAGGATCCAATACGAGGCCGCTGCCCGCGACTACGAGACGCGTCTCGCGTCACTCGGTCGCGACCAGGTTTCGTTCGCCCAGAAGACCGAGGACCTCGGTCGCAATCTGAAATCCCTCACCGACCGGGAAACCGCCTTGACCGAACGGGAGGGCCGCCTCCACTCGCTCGCCCAGGAACTGGAACGGCAGGAGCAGGACCTCCACGAGAGGTCCCGCTCACTCGAGGCCGCGGAGGCCGAGGTAAGCCTACGGCGACAGTCGATCGACCGTGGCAGCGACCTCTCGATCGCAGGACTGGCGGCCGTGGCTGCCGCGGACCAGCGGGAACGTCCCCCGGAACCTCCGTCGCGTCGCTCTCGGGTCGCTCGCCCCGAAGGGGTCCGCGACCTGGCGGACCGAGGTGTTTCGGCGGGTGACACCCTAGTGCCGCCCACTGGCCGTCGGTTCCCCGACCGCCTTCCGAGCGGGATCCCGCGGCTCGACGACCTCCTCCTCGGAGGCCTTCCGCCGCGTTCCCACGTGGTCGTGCTCGGGGACGCGTTCGTGGGCAAGGAGGTCGTTCTCTACTCGTTCGTGGCGGAGGGACTCAAGCGAGGGGAGCCCGTTCTCATCGTGACTGCGGCTCGTTCCCCCGAGGAGATCGCCGACGCCCTGGGGGTGGTCCTACCTCAGTTCCGGGAGTACGAACAGATGGGCATGGTCCGCTGGGTCGACGCGTCCGGCTCGGGAGGCTTTGGCAGCGCCAACCGAACCGTCGTCAAGGGCGCGGACGACCCAGCGGGGATTCTCACTTCGATCGGGACAGTGTCGGGGAGCTTCGAAGCGTCCGCGGGAGGCGCGTTCCGGGTGGCGTTCCTTGGCCTTTCGGCCGTACTCGCCCATGCGGAGGAGCGTGGGTTCGCGTTCGTTCAGAACGTCGTAGGGATCCTGAAACCCCGCACGGCGCTCGCGATGTACTCGCTCGAGGCGGCCGGCCTTTCGGAGCCCGCGGTCAAAGGCCTCCTCGGCCGGATGGACGGGGCGATCGTCTTCCGACAGGAGCGCGACAAGACGTTCCTCCAGGTGAAGGGCCTCGGGGACGTGGAGACTCGGGATTGGGTGGAGTGCCGGGCGACGAACCGCGCGCTCATCATCGGCTCGTTCGCGCTCGAACGGATCCGCTAGGGCGGGAACTCCCCCATGCGTTCCCAGACACATCTTCCATCTACGGCGTGAGCACTGTCGTCATCGGGGAGCGCGCGGTTGACCCACCGCTTCGTCCCGTATCTACGCCGTGGAGGCGGGTCGCTCGTACTCCGCGCGGTCGACGACGTAGCGCGGCTCCGCTCCCGCGAAGAACCTCCGCAGGTTGACGAGCGCGCGGGCGAGGACGTAAGCCTCCACCCCCGGGCCGAAGCTCGCGGAGTGTGGGGTACCCACAAGGTTGGGGAGCCTTCCGAACGGGAACTGATGCGCGATCCGGCCCCCGGCGAAATCCTCGTGCCACCAGACGTCGAGCGCCGCCCGGAAATCGGGATGTTCCAGAAGATGGCGGTACAACGCCTCTTCCCGCACCGTGCCCGCCCGACCTATGTTGATGAACACCGCCGTGGGCTTCATCGCCGCCAGGACCGGTCCGTCGATCGTGCCTTCGGTCGCGCGCGTGAGCGGTCGGGTATCGAAGACGTAGTCCCCTTCCTTCACCGCCTCGAGAAGGCGGTCCGCCGGGAACATCCCGAGGCAGCCCGGCGCCATCCGACCGGAGCGGTTGAGCCCCAACACCCGGGTCCCGAAGCCCGAGAGCCGTTCCGCCACCGCCCGGCCGATCTCGCCGTACCCGAGGATCACCGCGGTCCGCTCCCAGAGCAGACGCTGGACCGGGGGAGGCCGCAGCGTACCCGCCTGCACGAGGGCGTGAGCGCGCGGAAGCTCTCGGGCCGCGGCGAGCGCGAGGGCGACCGCGTGTTCCGCGACGAACGGCGCATACGCACCGACGTTCCCGGCGAACCGGACGCGCTCGGGGAAGCGGTCGAACGGCACGCCATCCATCCCGGTATAAACACGCTGGACGAACCGCAAACGGGGGAGAGAACGAACCTCGAGGTCGCCCAGCTCCCGCTCCACCGAACCGAGGAGCATCGCTTCCACCTCTTCCCATTCCCTCGCAGGGCTTTTCGCGGCGTATCGCCACTCGACCCCCGGAAGGTGCTCGCTCAGCGCTTGATCTACTTCCTCGCGAGGGCGCAGGGCAACCAGGAGACGCGGTTCGGTCATACCGGGGCCCCTGGGAACCGTTGGGGTCTATTGGGTTGACGGGGATGCCGGAGGGACCGCCCCACCACCACCCTGACCGTGTCGATGCCCCAGGCGCGGCTCCCCGACATATACCGACGGCGGCCTTGAGTTGGTAGTTCATGCCCGCCGTGACCCTCGACCTGTGGCACACGCTGATGTACCTACCTCCCGAGGACGAGGAGGCGTACATGACCCACCAGCTCGCGATTGGTCAGGAGGTCCTCCGCGCGTCCCCACCGCTCGCGGGGGTCCCGGACCTGTCGGATGCCGAGCTAGGTCGCGCGTTCGAGCGGGCCTACGTCCGCGCCGTCGCGGAATCGGCCGAAGGGCGAAGCGTCACCCCCCGGCAGCAGATCGCCCGAGCGGCGAGGGAGACCGGTCGGGACACGGACCCGCAAGAGTACCTCTCGAGGTTGAAGGCGGAGGTCGAGAGGACCCCGTTCCGCATCGCCCCGGGAGCGCTCGAACTACTGGCAGAACTCAGCGGCCGCCACTACCGGTTGGGGGTGATCTCGAACACCATCGGCGAGCCCGGAGAGTTCCTCCGTCCGATCCTGACCAAGATGGGGTTCGACCGGTACGTGGAAACCTACGTCTTCAGCGACGAGCAGCCCTGGACCAAGCCGTCCGCCCAGATCTTCCGCTTCGCACTCGACCAGCTGAACGAGGCCCCCCACGAGGCGGTGCACGTTGGGGATGGATGGGCGGACCTCGAAGGGGCGCGTCGGGCCGGGTTCCGGGGCGCGGTACTGTTCACCGGCCTCCATTCCTACGGAGACCGCTACCGAAAGCTGTTCCTAGCGGACTTTCCCGGGGAGCCCGCGGCGAAGTACCGGACGGACCGCCTCGAGGAGGTCGGGCCGATCGTGGAGAAGCTGTTGCCGCTCCGCTGAGCGGCGCTTGGGTCCGAGATTATTCCTCGCCCATGTGGCGGGGCTGCGGGACCACCTTGGGCTGGTCGGCGTCGGTCGGCATCCCGGTCTTCCCGGGGACGATGTCGCATTCCTTCCAGTTCACGCCGACGGTCACCTTGGGGAACGCGACCTTCAGCGTGTAGGGAGCGAGCGTTCCGATGACGAGGCCCTGCGAACCCGCCACCAGGTTCGGGTTCGTGTTCGATAGGTCCCGGACGAGGATGACCCGGGTCTGGCCGAAGACGATCCGCTCGAGTTCTTCGCGCTCTTCCATGGGTCTCTACGGCCACGCACTTGGGACCTTAATGCTGTCCACCCGAAGCCCTAGGACCCCCTTCCGGGCCCGGCGGCAGGTTCGGCCCCGGAGGCACCGTCCTTACGCCCTGCAAATAGGCTTTTATCTACTTGAACTGCACTCGGCGCCCCAACATGCCAGCGTCAGCGGGGACCATGGAATCTGAGCGTGCAATGGAGGAGCCCCCTCCCAAGCCGGATGGGAAGTCCGAATGGTGGGCCAGTCCCGCCGTTGTGGGCTTGATGGGATTCGGGACCACGACGATGTTGGCGGGGTTGGCCAACCTGCCGTCTCCCTACGGGGCGGGCTTCGGGAACGTCGTCGGGGCTAGCCCGGTGGCCGGGAACTGGACGCTCTTCGGAACGGCCATCGCCTTCGGCGGCATCGCCCAGCTGCTCGCAGGGTTCATCGCGCTGCGAAAGGGGAACCTGTTCGCAGGGTCGGCGTTCGTCGGATACGGTTCGTTCTGGTTGGCATTCACCCTGATGCTCACCTCGTTCGCGCCGGTGGCGGTCGCGACCGCGGGCGTGCCTTGGCTCTACGGTCTGGCGGGGTTCTCGTTCATCTGGATGATGTTCACGTTCACCTTCCTGATCAACGCCCCGAAACACGGTTGGGGACTCCTGATGGTGTTCCTCTTCCTGTTCATCGCGTTCATCCTGCTCGTAGTGAAGTTCTGGAGCCTCGCTTCGGGCTCGACGACCTTTGACCCGAGCGGAAGCGCGAATTGGGCGGTAGGCGGGGAGATCATCTTCGATGGGCTGATCGCCTGGTACGTCGCCACGGCCACGCTGACCAACTCGAACTACGGCCGGAAGGTGCTCCCGATCTAGGGAAGAGCACCGGAGCGGCGGCCAACCCTTTCCTCCTTCTCTTTATTCATGGGTCCCGAGTCCCCCGACCGGACGGAGAACCCGCTCGATGTCCCGCATTCCCCCTCCATTCTCCCGAACGACCCGCGTGGTCGGCCTCGACCTCGCGGGATCGCCCAATCGGGACACGGGAGCGTGCGTCATGGACGGGCCTCGTCGCTTGCGGGCGACGGTGCTCCATTCGAACCGAGAGATCATAGAGTTCGCTCGGTCGGCGCGCCCTGAGCTCGTTGTAATCGACGCTCCCCTTTCCCTTCCCCGCGGAAGACGGACCATCGAGGACCGAACGGGGCCGCACCTCCGGGAATGCGACCGGGAGCTGCTTCGGATGAAAGTGCCGTTCTTTCCTCTGACGCTCGGGCCAATGCGAATGCTCACCGTCCGGGGCATGTCGCTCGCTGAGGAGCTCTCGGGCCTCGGAATGACGGTCGTCGAAGGGTACCCTGGTGGCGCGCAGGACATCCTGGGGTGGCCCCGGAAGAAGGCGGGAGTCGAGGTCCTCCAACGCCGCCTCCAGCGGGAAGGGTTGGGAGGTGAGGTGCTCCGCCGACCGCTGACGCACGACGAGCTCGACGCCGTAACGATCGCGTTCGTCGGGTGGAACTTCCTGAAGGGGCAGGGTCGCTTGATCGGGGACCCCACCGAGGGCCTCATGCTGCTGCCGAACCCGAAGAGCGGTCACACACGGGGTCTACGATCGCACCGTAGGATCTCCTCACGGTCCAAGGGCCCGCGAAGCGGGCCCAAACGCACAGGGGGTCAGAGTCCGTGAGACCGTCTCACCCTTGTCCGGTCTGTGGCCACCGTTCCTGGGAGGAGTGTGAGCTCGCCGCGAAGGACATCCCGGGGCCAGGACGGGTCGTCTGCGAACAATGCCGGCACCCGTGTGGTTCCACCGGGTCCGCTCCCGGCCGCCGGACTTCAACTCGTCAGTTGTGAAGCGACGCCTACGCGGGCGCCGGGGGCGGGGCGGTCGCGCGCATCACGACCTCTACCCCTCCTCGGACGATGAGGACGGCAAGGACCACGAGCGGGAGCAGGAACAGGTCGCCTCCCGGCCACTGAACACCGGCCGCTTCGCCGCCCCAGAAGACGGCGAACGTGAAGACGAGCGAGGTCCCGCCGACCTTGAGCCAGGGGATCTTGATCCGCCGGATGCGGTCGTGCACGAGGAACGCGACACAGACCAGGAGCGCCCCGCCCAGGACAGCCCCGATGAGGGCCGAGAACCCGTACCCCGCGGCGGTGAGCGCGAGGAGGACGATCACGGTCTCCGTGGACTCCACGGCGCCTACCGAGAACCCCCCGGCGAACTGCGCCGCGGTGCGACCGGTCGAGGGCGGGGCACCGCCGCTCGCCGCAGCTTTGCGCCGACGGTAGGTCTTGAGCGTGCTGCGGAAGAGAAAGACGCCGAACGCCGCGAGGACGACCGCAGAGCCCCAGAGCAGGTACGATTTCGGGAACGCAATGAGGACCGCCCCGAAACCGAGGGCGATGGCCGCGACCACCGCCGTGCCCCCCACCGCGCCGAGAGCGCCGTGGCGGACCGTGGAGTGGTCTGCGGCGAGGGCGAACACCAGGGCGACGACCTCGGTCATCTCGAGGATGGTGATCAGGAACGCCACGATGAGCGCGGGGACGTAGATCTGCAGCATTCGGAGCGAGTTAGGTGCCCGAGTACATCAAGGGAAGGGGCTTCCAACTCCCGCGGCCCTCGGGAGCGAATCTCCGTCCCGAGCTCAGGGACCTTGCGGTCCTACAGCCACGGACTCGGTCCGTCGAAGGCGGGCGACCGTGAGCTCGTCCCCCAGCACCTGCTCGATGGCGTGCAGCTCCCGCTCGGACAGCAGGCCGAAGAGCTCCAGGGTGATCGCGTGGGCCCGTTCGCGATGGACGCGGCGGACGGTAACGTCGGCCCGAAGCTCGCCCGGGCCCGATAGACGGACCGCGAACGACCGAGCGTCTCCGACCCGTTTCCACGCGTCGCTCCGCAGCGCGTGCACCAAGTGGCCGACCGGCTCCACCAAGCGCTCGTGCGCCGGTTCCGGAAGCGGTAGCCAGCCTCCCGGGCGGACCTCCCAGTGGTTCACCCGCGAGAAGCCTCGTGAGCCGAGGGCATGCAGGACCAAGGCGGCGGGCCGGAGGAGCCCTTCGACCTCGACGACCTCCTGCTCTCGGAAGACCGCCTCGAGCCGATGGAGAAAGAGAGGTCCGCGGCGACGGAACGCCTCTTTGACCAGGTCGATCTCGAGACGTACATAGTCCCAGCGCGGGCGGTCTGAAAGGGCGCGGGTGCGTCGGCGAGCCGGGGCTCGATGCCGGGAACCGCGACGGGGTGCCGGTCTTCGCCGGGAGGCGCGGGGTCGGTCGGCCATGGTGCCTCAGGTCACGGGACCCGACCGGCGGTCCCCACTTAGCCTATCCTACGGAACCGGGTCGCCCGTGCCGCCATCACGGACCGGCCCGGCTCCGGCGGCCGCTGCCGCGGATGGGCGGGCCGGTGCGCCCCGTTAGGCGTAGACCGGGTACTCGGGGTTCCAGTGGATCTGGTGGATCCGGTTCCGCAGCTCGTCCTCGGACTGCTTCGGAGCGAGACCGCTCCGCTGACCTTCCATCGCGACCGCGAGAGCGATCTCCTCGGCCACGACGCGGAGCTCCCGGAGCGAGGGAAGGAGCGGCGCATGCGGGTTCTCCCGGGCCGGGGAGCGCAGAGCCAGCGCTCGCGCGGCGGCGAGCAACATCTCGTTCGTCACCTTGCGGCAACGTCCCACGATCAGCCCGAGGCCCAGCCCGGGGAAGATGTAGGCGTTGTTGCACTGGGCGATCGGGTAGATGGTGTCGCCGTACTTCACCGGCGGGAACGGAGAGCCGGTCGCGATGATCGCGCGACCTTCGGTCCACTTGAGGAGGTCCTCGGGGATCGCTTCCGACTTCACGGTCGGGTTCGAGAGCGGGAAGATGATGGGTCGAGATACCCAACGGGCCATCGTCCGGACGATGGACTCCGTGAACGCCCCCTTGAGCGTCGAGAGGCCGATGAGGACCGTGGGCCGCGCCTCGCGGACCACTTCCTCGAGGCCGATCTTGCCGCCCCCGGTCGGCGCCCAGCTCTTGACGTCCTCCCACGGGTGGGCGTAGACCCTCTGTTCGTCCTTGATGTCCGTCCGCGCGGAGTGGAGGAGACCGCCCCGGTTCACGATCCAGGTGCGTCGCCGGGCCTCGGCCGGGGGTACTCCCGCTTCGACGAGGGCGCCGGTCAAGAGGTCGGCGACACCGACCCCGGCCGAGCCCGCGCCGAGGATCGCGAAGCGCTGGTCGCGCAGCGGAACCCCGGTGATCTCCGTGGCTGCGAGCACGACGGAGAGGTTGATCGAACCCGTGCCCTGGATGTCATCGTTGAAGGTGAGCAACTGGTCCCGGTACTTGTCGAGGATCGGACGAGCATGGAGGATCCCGAAGTCCTCCCACTGGAGGAGGGTGCCGGGAAGCTCCTGCTTCACTGCTTGGACGAACCGCTCGATGAACGCGTAGTAGTCGTCACCGGTAATGCGCTCGTGTCTCCAACCGAGGTACTCGGGGTCCTTCAACCGGTCCTGGTTGTTCGTCCCCACGTCGAGCACGATGGGCAGGGTCCTCTCGGGAGCGATGCCTCCGAAGAGCGTGTAGAGCGACAGCTTGCCGATCGGGATCCCCAGGCCACCGGCTCCTTGGTCCCCGATCCCCAGGATCCGCTCTCCGTCGGTAGCGACGATCACGTCGACCTCGGGGTTCGGGCGGTGCCGCAAGAGCTCGACGATCGAGTCCCGAAGCGGGTACGAGATGAAGAGGCCGCGCGGGCGACGGTAGATGTGGCTGAACTCTGCGCAGCCCGCCGCCACCACCGGGGTGTACACGACGGGGGTCATCTCCTCGAGGTGGTCGACCAGGAGTCGATAGAACAGGACCTCGTTGTTGTCCTGGAGGGCCCTCAGGTAGATGTGCCGCTCGAGGTCGTCCGTCTTGCGTTGGTAGGCCTCGTAGGCTCGGACCACCTGCTGGTCGAGCGTCTCGACCTGCGGGGGCAACAGGGCGTGGAGTCCGAGGGCCGTCCGCTCCTCGTACGAGAACGCGGTCCCTTTGTTGAGGAGAGGGGTGTCCAGGAGGTCCATCCCTTTCAAACGGGGGAGTTTCGATAGTTTCGCTCCGTTCCGGCCCGTCGAATGCGATGCAGATGGCGGCACAGCGACCATGGGTTCGGCGACCGCAGGGGAGGCCTTCTAAGGGGCGTCAAGGGCGCTTGACCCCACGACTTCCTCGGGTCCCTCGGAACGGCCGATTTCGTGTCTTTGGCCGTCCCTCCCCTTCCGGGAAGCCCTGCGCGAGACCCGGAAGGGTTACTTGGGGGAAGGAGATGGAGAGGGGGAAGCTCCGTGACCGGAACCCCGCCTTCCCGGCGTTCACTGTCCGAAGTGGCGATCGACGGCCTCGCATGCGTCCTCTTCGCCGGATTCGTGGGCATCCTCTTCTACGGTTACTGGGAGCCCCAATTCTCCTACACCACACTTGCCACGCTTCCGCTCCTGGGGTCTCTGGCGACACTTTGGTGGGCCAACCTGAGGGCGGACCGTATCGTTCGGTCTCTTCTTCCAGCGTCGATCCCCTAAGCAGACCCTCGGGGCCTTGGCGCCCGGACGGCTATCCGCCGCAACAACGGAAAGGCAGCGCTGGCGCCGTGAGGGCGTCCGGGGCCTGACCTACGACGGCGCCGCGACGAGGGCTTCCACCCAGGAATGGGGCGCGGAGGTCGTGAGCGTGCCGGGGCGAACCTCGACGTCATGGAGCTCGCGAACCGCGGCCGCGATGACGCCGCTCGCCCACATCCGGGCCCTCTCGACCTCGCCCTCCCGGAGGGGTCCGTCCCGCCGGATGACGAAGAAGCTCTCTCCGGGCACGAGGTTCCGGCCCCCGCGTCCTTCGATCGCCCGCTGGATATGCCGGGCAGAGGAACCCGTGACGATCGGGGAGTCATGGAAGCGCGTGTCGAACGCCGCAAAAAGGCACTGAGAAACCATCCGGTCCGGCATGTGGTCGAGGAAGCACCGGAGCGTTTCCCCCATCTCCCTACGGTGCGTTGGCCCGCCCAGGAAGACGACCGAAGGAGTTCGGATCTCGCTCGGGTCTACCTCGTTCGCGGGCCGAGCGTGATGCTCGTACGACCAGTCGACGGCCCGAGCGACCGCGCGGGCGACCGTATCCGTAACACCACAGGGCTGCGCGATGACCACGTACACCCACATCGTAACAGCCCCGCTGGTGTTCATCCGGGGGCTATTTCATCCCCCAGTTAACTCGAGTTGACCCCGTGCCCTTCACGCCCGGGCGGGGCTCTCGAGGGTCGACTCGTCCCACGGCGAGAGCGGAGCTCGGGGGGACGGTAGCGTGACCCAAGGAACCTCGGTGAGCGCGTGGGTGAACGGGAAGGAGGCATCCGCCACACGGGACCATCGGCGCGGCATGATGACGTCGAACCCGCGGACCTCCTCGTGCCGACCGATCGATAGGGCGAGGGCTCCCGCGGTGAGGGTGAGCAAGAAGAACGCCACTAGCTCCGCAACCATGGCGAGCCCGATGATGGCGTCCGAACTTCCCGTGGCGTAGGCCAACCCGATGAGCAGGGTGGCCGCGAGGGCCAGCGCGGTGCTGTAGAGCGCCGGGCCAGCCGCGTAGACGTGTTCCCTCGCTGCCCGTCGCTGCCGGTCGGCGGCGCGCGCGTACTCGGCCAGGATCCCGCCGAGCGGGCTCGCCTCGACCAGGGTCTCCCCTGCGGCGAGGTGCGCCTCGACCGTCCGAGCGAACTCCAGTTCGAACTGGGTGGCTCGGGCCCGGTCCGAGCCGATCATCGAGACCAGGAAGAACGAGACGACGACCCCGAGGGCCAAGTTCAGGGGGATGATCCAAGGGGCTTCCGCCGCGAGCGACGAGTACGTCCCCACCAGGAGCAGGACGTAGGCGGTCCCCAGGATGATGGCGACGAGGATCACGAGGCCCCCCGGCGAGTCGGGAGGGGGCAAGCCAACCCCCACGAACGGCTTCGGAACGCGCGGAGACCCGCTCTCCGTCATCGGTGCGGGGAGGGTCGCTGGGTCCTTTAGAACCTATCGCTCCCCGCGCACCCGTCACTTTCGGGAGCGTTCCCGGGGGGGTGCTCAGCCCGCGCCGAACTTGCGCCAGTGGTCGAGCGAGTCCTCGACCGTCCGCTCGAGGGGGATAGTGGGCGAGTACCCGAGGCTTCGCAAGCGGGAGATGTCCGAGCGGATGTCGGGCTCGTCCGTGGGACGGAAGAGGGTGGGGTCGGGCTCGAGGGTGAGCGGGACCCGCGAGAGGTGGAGCAGGGAGTCCGCGATCGACCGGACGGGGAAGCTCTGGCCCGCTCCGATGTTAATCGCCTGGCGGGGGTCGCCCCGTTCGAAGACGAGCCAGATCGCGCGGACGACATCCCGAACGTCCGAGATGTCACGTCGGACCTCGAGGTTGCCGTGCCGAAGCTTCCCCGGCTGGCCCGCTCGCTCGAGCTGAGCCACGCGTTGGGCGAAGTCGTTCAGGACGTCCCCGGTCTTTCCGGGGCCCGTGGTTATGAAGAGTCGGCCGCGCACGATGCGAAGGCCGAAGTTGAGCGAGTACTGCAGTGACAGCATGTCCTGGCACGCCTTCGAGACGCCGTAGGGGTTCACCGGGCGGAGCAGGGTCTCCTCGCTCATCGGAAGCCGGTCGACGGCGCCGTAGGCCGCGGCGGAGGAGGCAAGGAACGCTCCTTCGCGGGGAGGATGACGGCGCAATGCTTCGTAGAGGTAGACGGTCCCGAGGACGTTCGTCTCGAACGTATCGGCGGGGGACTCCCAGGCTTTTCCGGCGTACGCCTGGGCCCCGAGGTGAAAGACCGCATCGGCGCGGGTGGACTCGACCAGCGCGTCGACCCGAGCCCGGTCTTGGAGGTCGAGCGGCTCCCACCGGACGCCCGAGGGGAGAGGAGGTTTCGCGGAAAGTTCCGAGGGCGCGAGATACGTCGCGACCACTTCGTGGCCGCGCTCGGCCGCGCTCTGGGCAAGATGCCGCCCGATGAACCCCGAGCCTCCGGTAATGAGCACCCGCATCGTGAACACCTTGGTTGCTAGCGGAACCTGCCTTTCGTCGCACCGTCTTCGCGTCGACCGGGCCGGCTCCGGGCGGCGGGACGTTCCCGTCCCGTTATAGGAGTTGCTGGACGACCGACGAACCCGGAGCAAGGCGCTGAGCAGGCGAGGGGACCGAACCGCTGTCCGTCTATCGAGAGAGGGTTCCCTCGAGTCTCTTGGCGAGCAAGAGCTCCGTAAGGAAGAACCGGATGAACCGGGAGTTCTGGGTCACCTTGCTCGCACCGCTCCCGCGCGGCTCGAAGCGGAACCCGACCTCGGCGACCCGCTGACCCCGCGCCATCACGAGCAGGAACAGCAGCAGCTTGTAGCCCCGCCACCCGGGAGGGAGCGGACGGAAGACCTCCCGTCGGAACCCGAAGAGGCCCGACACCGGGTCGCTCAGGGGCCGCGCCTCGGGGAGGAACACCTTCGCGGTCATCTCGGCTCCCCGGGAGATCGTCCCGCGGAACCCGTCCCGAGCGCCCGCGGTGCCTCCTTTCGCGTACCGACTGCCCACCACTAGAGCGGCGCCCTCGGTGAGGCGATTCACCATTTCCGGCAGGACCTCGGGGGGATGCTGCAGGTCGGCGTCCATCACGACCACGAAACGGCCCCTGGCCTCGGCGATCCCCTGACACTGGGCTCGAAGCGTCGTCTGTTTGCCCTCGTGCCAGATCAGCCGCAGTCGCGGCTCCGAGCGGGCCGCCTCCGACAGGTACTCCCGCGTGCCGTCCGTGCTGCCGTCATCGACCACCAGGACCTCGAGCGGCGGAAGCGGAACCGCCCAGAGACGGCCGAGGAGCTGGGGAAGGTTCTCCCGTTCGTTGAACGTCGCCAGGATGATCGAAACGAGGGGGGCGGGCCCCGCGGGCTCGGTCCCCGAAGACGGCGCGGCGGTCATAGTGCGGACTGTCGCCTAGTGCGGTGGGAGCACGGACCAGGTCTGGAGGCCTTCCGTCTCCAACGAGAAATCGGTCACGCGGCCTCCGGCCGCCTGGACGGCGGCGGCGACCTTCGCGCGCCGAGCAAAGTCGCAGAAGAGCAGGATGTACCCCCCTCCGCCGGCCCCCAGGATCTTTCCGCCGATCGCACCGGCCTCGCGGGCCCGGCTGTAGAGCGTGTCGATCTGCTCGTTCGAGATCCCTTCCGTGAACTGCTTCTTGTGCTGCCACCCCTCATCGAGAAGGCGTCCCATCTCGTCGAGGTTCCCCCGGAGCAGCTCGTTCTTCATGTCGATCGCGAGCTGCTTGGTCGCATCGAGCGCCGTGACCGTGTCGATGCGCTTCTCCGAGTAGCTGCGCTGTTGGCGTTCGATGATGTCGTTCGAGTAGTGGCTCGTCCCCGTGTAGCAGAGCAGCAAGCGATAGGCGAGCTCGT
Source organism: Thermoplasmata archaeon UBA61 (assembly GCA_002503985.1). Taxonomy (GTDB): domain Archaea; phylum Thermoplasmatota; class Thermoplasmata; order Lutacidiplasmatales; family UBA184; genus Lutacidiplasma. Next base: position 242,768 of record DASW01000008.1, on the reverse strand, counting down.
TCACCACTTCCGGGTCGATCCGAAGCTGATTGACGATGGTCTTCACCCCCGTGAACTCTATGAAGTTGAAGCCACCGAACGCGGCCGCGTACTGGTCCTGCCGACCTCCTTTCAGCCCGAGCTCTACCCGCTCGATCCGGTACGCGAGCTCGGCGACCTCGTAGGAGGTCCACGGCTCGCGCAGGTAGTGCTGGAACGCTCCCACCAGGGCCACGCACATGGTCGAGGATGTGCCGAGCCCGGTCCCCGGCGGAGCGTCAGAGTGAAGGAAGAGGCGAAGCGAGTCCTTCTTTCGCCCGTCTCCACCGTTCGGGCGAAGCACCTTGAGGGCGGCTTTCACGACGTCCAGGTCCCCGTTGTACACCAGGTCCGAAGGCCGCCGGAAGTTGAGGGTCATGTTGTAGTCGAGCGATTCGACCGTAACGGCGCCGGCGCCGTCGGGCACCACTTCGAGTGTAACGTACGCGAACTTGTCGATGGTGCAATTCAGGACCGCACCACCCTTCTCTTCGGGGTACGGCGAGACATCCGTTCCCCCGCCTGCGAAGCTGATCCGCAGCGGAGCCTTGCTCCGGAGGATTTGCATCACTCGCGAGACCGGGCCTCCCGCCTTAATGCTTATCCATCGAGAGGGCGGGGGGTTCCCCTCGGCCCGGAAGGGCCAGCACGGCTCGGTTCTTCCCTAGGACCGCGCGACCCCTAATAGCCGGTCGGTCTCGCGCAGAGAATGAGCCCGCGGCACGAGAACCCTGCGCTGACGGTGGACGCGGTTTGGATCCGGTCCGGTAGGGTGCTCCTCGTGCGTCGGGGCCGACCTCCGTTCCGGGGGTTCTGGGCCTTCCCGGGAGGGTTCGTCGAGCTCCGGGAGACGGTCGAGGAGGCTCTCGTTCGCGAGCTCCGCGAGGAGACCGGGCTCAGCGGTCATCCGGTAGGGGTCGTCGGGGTGTATTCAGGGCCGGACCGCGACCCCCGCAAGCCCACGACGACCGTGGCCTTCCTGGTCAACGGCCGGGGAGGGAATCCCGTAGGTCACGACGACGCCGCGTCGGCCGCGTGGGTTCCGCTTTCCGAGGCCCGTCCGCTCGCCTTCGACCACGAGCGAATACTCGCGGACGCCGGGCGACTCTATCGGAGAACCCGACGCCGCCGTCACGCCCCCAGCGCTCGGACGTCTCGCGGCCCCCGAAAGTCGTGAGGTCGAGCGGTCCCGCGGCGGCGGCCTCCAGAACCGGCGCTCGAACGCGCCGATGACGTCAGCCTATTATCGGGGGGGCTAAGTCACCCACCGGGCATGCAATCCGACGACGAGCCGCATCCGCATCCCACGCTCCTTTCGGACTTCATCCTGGGGAGCCAGGACGGGCTCGTCAACGTACTCGGAATCCTCCTCGGGCTCGTCGCGGCCAGCGTCGAACCCGGTTCTCACGTTACAGCGCTGATCGTCATCATCGCCGGTCTCTCCGCCCTCGCCGCCGAAGCGCTGTCGATGGCGGCCGTCGCGTACACCTCCACGTACTCTCGATTGAAGCTCTACGGCTCGGAGCGCGAACGGGAGATCCGGGAGATGCGGGAGGTCCCGGAGCTCGAGCGCGAAGAGGTGCGAGTGATCCTCCGCGGTTGGGGATTCGAAGGCGAAGACCTCGAGGATATGCTCCGTCGGATCGAAGCGAAGCCGAAGGCCTGGCTCGACCTGATGATGGCGTTCGAGCTCAACCTCTCCTACGTTCCCCCCGAGGCCCCCCGGCGGAGCGCCATCCTCGTGGGGTCCGCGACGATCCTCGGGTCGATCGTCCCGTTGGTCCCGTTCTTCTTCTACCAGCTTTCCCTGGTGAACGCGGCGATCATTGCCGCGATCCTGAGCGCGATCATGCTCTTCGGGATCGGGTTCTACGAGGCTCGCGTCACCGCCGGGTCGATCTGGCGGAGCGGGCTCCGGATCACGGTGATCGGACTTGCTTCAGGGTTCGCGGGGCTCGTGATCGGCCACTTCGCGGGACTACTCTAAGCCCGAGCGGCGGCCAACCGCGGGCCTAGTTCGCCCGCGACAGAAGTCCGTGGAAGCTCGAGGGCTGTCGAGGGGCGCGGTGGATGAGCCATCGGCGGGGCCCGCGGGTCTCGTGCCGCTGGCACACAGAACACCACACTACGACCTCGAGGGGGCCCGCGAGCTCAGGGGTCGACACGTGCTCGGATTCAGCATGACGGCAGCCGCGACCTAGGCACGGGTGCGTCGGCCGCTCTGCCGTCATACACTGTAGCATGCGCACCCATGCGTATTAAAGGTAACGATTCGGTGTCGACGCCCTTCGCTGAGGATCCCGTCCCTGGCACCCGCGGGGGCCGGCCCTCTGCAGGACGGCCGTGACGGCCACTATTTCGAGAGCCCGGCTCGCGTTCGCAGGGCGTGATAGAACCCGCCGAAGCTGGTCGCGTTCGGGGTCCGCAGCCCCTGAAGACGCAGCTGCTCGCGAACCTCTTTCGCGGACTGCCGGAGGTCGAGCGTCTTCGTAGTGTCGTACTTGTACTGGAAGGTCCCCGACGGGCCACGCGGGAACGAATCCCAGTCTCGCGGCGTCGTGGGGGTGAGCTCGTGCATCCGCTTCCCTTCGGTCGGCTGGAACGCCGGCATCGTCAGGTGCTCTTCGGTGAGCCAGATCAAGGTCGCGTCACGGATAGCGACCTGGGTCGTTTCGTCCAAAGCGCCCGGAGCGACCTGGGCCTGGACCCAATCGACGAGCGCGTCGAACGTCTTCTCGGCGTTGTCCTCCAGCATCTGGAGGACGGCGAGCCGGATCGCGCTCCGGCGGAGCGCCTGGGTCCCGGTCTCGCTCAGCCGGAACTCGGCCGTCAGACCGAGCAGGCTCTCCGAGTTGTCGGAAAGGTCCTTGAGCGCAAGGACGAACAAGGGCGCCGCCGGCTCGTTCAGAGGGACGTACCAGAGGGAGAACTCCCTTCCGTTGGTCAGGAGAACGAGCTCGACCTTAGCGGCCTTCGCCGCCTCGACGATCGACCCCGGCTCGGTGACATTCGCCGTGCGCTCTCGCACGTCCAAGAAGAGCCCGGGCTTGCCGTCGGTGTTCAGGAGGGCATAGTCGATATGACCGCCTTCGGTACCGGACGGGAAGTCGAAGAAGACCTGCTTCTTGTCGTGCGGGTCCCATCCGAGGGCGACCAGGAACGGGTTCACGATCCAGTGGCGGATCTGCTGTTCGGTTACGTCTTGAACGTCGCGGAGCACCTCTCCGGCGACTTGTGCAAAATCACCCAGTCTTCGGCTGAGGTCCACTGCTTCCATCGAGGGGACCAATGGCGCGGGACGGGCTTAAAATTACCCTCGGCCTGCCCGCCGCGTTCCCCGTAGACGAGCCGCCTCTTCCGCGAGGAACGGCTCCACCGGGAGCAGCGGCTGTTCCAGCCCCTCGTAGGGAGGGAGCCCCAGCATGTCCGAAAGGAGCCACTCGACCTCGTAGACGTAGAGAAGCGTCGACCCCAGGTGCTCGAGCAGCCACGTGAGCCGGACCGCGCCTCGGCCGGAGAGGGGAAAGTACTTCGGAGGCAGCCCGAGCGCCTGGAACATGGCGTCCGTAAGGTCCCGGTACTTCCAGCGTCTCGGCCCCCCGACCATGACGTTGCGCCGGTCGGCACGCGCCGCCTCGAGCCGGACGATGCGAGCGAGGTCCGCCGCAGCGATCGGGCTCATGTGGTAGTTCCCGTCCTCGAACATCGGGAAGCGGTGGTACCGGTTCATCGTCCGGAGCATCACGGTCACGAGCTTGTCCCGAGGAGCGAACAACATGGTCGGCCGCACGATGGCATAGGAGAGCCCGCTCTGCTCGACCGCCCGGTCGATCCGACGCTTGAGCGCCATGTAGGGGAGGTTCGTCTCGAGGGATGCCGGGGAATCCGGGACGCTAATGTGCACGAACCGCGGCACCCCGACCCGGTCGGCAGCTGCGACCAGGCGGAGCAGCCCCTCCGTTAGGGGACGGAACCGCCGAAGGGATCCGGTCCGGTACCACGCGACGTTGACGACGAGGTCGACGCCGCGAAGGAGAGGAGCCCAGTCGGCGACGGTGCAGGCGTCGCCGCTCACGAACTCCACGCCGGCCGCCGCCTCGCCGGGGGAGGGGTGCCGGTGGAGGGAGACGATGTGCCAATCGCGCCCGAACTCGGCCACGATATGGCGCCCGACCAGACCGGTCCCGCCTCCCACGAGAAGGAGACGCGGTCGGGGAGGGCCCTCGGTCATGCTTACGCCGGTGGGAGCTCGATGGGAGCGCCCACGGCCGCCGACCGGTCGGGAGGCGCGTAGAAGACCTCGCGCCAGGCGTCCACGATGTGCGGGGTGACCTCCGCAATCGGGACCGGGCGGCCCACTTCACGGGACAACGAGGTCATGACCGACCCCGAGAACCCGCACGGATGGAACCGGTCGAAGGCCTCGAGGTCAGGGTCGACGTTGAGCGCGAATCCGTGGAAGGTCACCCAGTGGTCCACGGCGATCCCGATGGAGGCGATCTTCCGCTCCCCGGCGACCCAGACCCCCCGCCGACCGTGGACGTGGCCCGCCACGACCCCGAAAGGGACGAGGGACCGGACCACCACCTCCTCAACGTCGTGCACGAACTGACGAACGTCCCGACCACGGGGCTCGAGGTCGACGATGGGGTATCCCACGAGCTGGCCGGGACCGTGGTAGGTCGCCCGCCCCCCGCGCTCGACGCTCACGGTCGGAAGGCCGGCGGTGACCGCCGAGCCGTCGTCTCCCTCAACGCCTACGGTGACCACCGGCGGGTGCTCCACGAGGATCAGCGTGTCGGGGACCGTGCCCTCGCGCCGGGCCCGGACCATCGAGCGCATCGCATCGAGTGACTCAGAGTAGTCCCGTCGGCCCCACTCAACGACCGCCGGCATCCGACCTCCGGCGGGCGACGTGCATCGGCTCGCCGAGCCACACGAGCGCCGCCTCCTGCAAGGTCTCCGAGAACGTAGGGTGGGGATGGATCGTCATGGCGACGTCCCGGACGGTCGCTCCCATCTCGATCGCGTGGGCTCCTTCGGCGATGAACTCCCCGACGCCCATCCCGGCGGCATGCACGCCGAGCAAGAGGCCGCTCTTGTCGTCGCCCACCACTTTGACCCATCCCTGGAGCGCATGGTTCGCGTGGGCGCGGCCGAGCGCGACGTACGGGAACCGTGCCTCGCGGGCCGAGAATCCGCGGGCCTCCGCCTCCGTCTTCGAAAGCCCGACCGTGGCGAGCTCGGGGGTCGTGAACACGACCGACGGCATCGCTTGGAACTGGAATCGCGTCGGTTTGCCCGCGGCGGCTTCGGCCGCCACGATCCCTTCTCGGTACGCCTTGTGGGCCAGCATCGGAGGGCGGGCGATGTCCCCGACCGCGAAGATATGCGGTTGGTTCGTGCGCATCTGGTCGTCGACGGCGATGAACCCCGTCTTGGGGTCGAACGTGACCCCAGCCTCCTCCAGCCCGAGCTCCTGGCTCCGGGGCCGCTTGCCGACCGTGACGAACAGGCGTTCCGCCGAGAGCTCCTCCCGTCCGGCCGTTCCTTCGACCGTCATCGTGAGGCGGGAGGGCTCCCGTTTCAAGCTGAGGGCTCGGGTCCCTACACGCACTTTGACGCCGAGCCGTTCGAGGGTTCCCGTGAGCTCGCGGGCGAGGTCCGGCTCGAGGCCGGGCAGGAGCTGGGGCATCATTTCGACGATCGTGACCTCGACCCCGACGCGGGCGAGGAACTCGCCGAGTTCGCAGCCGGAAACTCCGCCTCCGAGGATCAACATCGACCGAGGCAGCGTCTTCAACGAGAGCAGGTCCGACGCGTTCAGGACCTGTTGCCCGTCAAGGTCAAAGCCGGGGATCGTGGTGTGGAACGCCCCCGCTGCGATGATCGCCTGCTCGAAATCGATGCGCTCGTGACCCCCATCGGGGGCCGTAACGTCCGCGGACTTCGGCCCCGTGAACTTGGCCGTGCCGACGAGGACCGAGGCTCCCGCGGACTTGAGCAGGGAGGCCACACCTTGCCTCTCCTTCGAGATCACCTCCTCCTTCCAGCGCATCGCTTGGGTGAGGTCGAACTTGGGGTCGGTGGCGGTGACGCCGACCTCCGGACCCTCGGTCCGTAGAGAGTGGTAGAGGAGCGAGGCGTGGATGAGCGCCTTCGAAGGGATGCAGCCGCGGTTGAGGCATTCCCCGCCCAGGTCCTGACGTTCGACGACGAGCGCCTTGCGACCGAGCTGGCCGAGCCGGATCGCGGCCATGTAGCCGCCCGGTCCGCCGCCGATCACCAGCACGTCCGTCGAACGAGAGAAGGTTCCCGCCATCGGTTCCCCGTTAGCCTCCTGGGCCCGCGGAGGCGTACGGTCGTGAGGCATAGACGTCTTCGGTGACCGATTCCGCGGGGGGAGGTGGGGTCCCTTCGGCCAGTTCGATAGCGGCCCGCACCTCGTGGTCGGCGTCCGCCTGCCACCGGTCCCGCTCCTCGTCGGTCAGCCGTCCGTGCACTTGCAGCCACGAGAGGAGTCGAACGACCGGGTCGAGTCGCGCGGCCCGGACCATCCAGTCGGCGGGCTGGTAGCGGACAGGGTCTTCGATCTCCGAAGGAGGGGTCATCCGGTACAGGATGAACTCGAGGAGGACCGGTCCCTCTCCCTTTCGTGCTTGCTTCAGTGCGTCGGCGAGCGCCCGGTAACTCGCGATGAAGTCGGTGCCATCGACCTGTCGTCCGGGAAGGCCATAGGCCGCGGCCTTGGACGCGAGCGAAGCGACGGCGGTCTGACGAGAGACCGGGAGCGAGATGGCCCATTGGTTGTTCACACAGCAGAACACGACCGGCACCTGGAAGACTCCCGCGAAGTTGAGGCCCGCATGGAAATCGTTCGAGCTCGTTGCGCCGTCACCGAAGAACACGAGCGTTGCGCCCGTGTCCGCCTTCAGCTTCTGGGCGTAGGCCAATCCCACGGCTTGGGTCAACTGGGTCCCGATCACCGAGGACATCGATACGTAGTGGACCTCGCGCGCCGTAGGGTGGCCCGGGACGTTCCGGCCGACCGCAGGGTCCTTCGCGTCGGAGAAGAGGTGGTGGACGTACGAAGGAAGCGCGTGTCCCCGCACCAGGGCTATGAGCTGCTCCCTCAGGCCCGGAAAGACCCAGTCCTCCCGCGTGGAGGCGAGCCCGGCTGCGACGTTGACGGCTTCGTGGCCGGGGGCCGCCCCCAAGAAGTCGAGACGGCCCTGACGCTGGAGCACCTGTAGATGGGCGTCGATCGTCCGTCCGAGGACCATCCACCGGTACGCCGTGCGGAGCAGCTCCGCCCAGCCGGGTCCGAGCGTCTCTTCGACGGCGGCGGTCTCGTAGGGAAGTGGCTCGACCGGGTTCGGGGAGGTCATGCGAGCTCGGCGAAGAGCTGGTGCGGGTCCTCGAGGTACGATTTGACCTTCGCGACGAACTGTGCCCCCTCGAACCCGTCCACCACGCGGTGGTCGAGCGAGATCGAGAGGTTCATCATGTCGGCCGGGCCGATCGACCCGTCCGGGCGGTAGACCGGACGCCGCTGGATCTTGTGAATACCGAGGATCGCGACCTCGGGATAGTTGAGGATGGGCGTCGCGAGCACTCCTCCGAGAGCCCCGAGGCTGGTTATGGTGAACGTGCTGCCGGTGAGCTCGGCCCGGGAGAGGGTACCGGCCCGGCCCCGGTCCGCCAGGTCCTGGATCTCGCGGGCGAGCGCGACGACGCTCTTTCGGTCCGCGTTCTTGACCACCGGGACGATGAGCCCCTCGGGAGCGGCGGTCGCGATCCCGATGTGGTAGTTGGAGCGTACGAGGAGTTCCTCGCGAGCGTCATCCACGGTCGCGTTCAGCTTCGGGTACGCCTTCAGCCCCGCGACGACGGCTTTGACGATGAACGGGAGGTAGCTCAGCCGCACCCCTTGCTTCTCGACGTGCTTCGCCATCCGGTCCCGAAGGATGACGAGCTCGCTCATGTCCACCTCCTCAACGTAGGTGTAGTGAGCGGCCCGGTGCCTCGATTCCGTCATGTGTTCCGCGATGACACGACGGATCCCGCGTATCGGGATCCGTTCGAGCACGTCGTCCGGAAGGCTGGCGGGAGGCCGGGTCGATGTCGAGGGGGTCGGGGCCGACCCGGCGGGGGCCGAGAGAGCGGGCCACATCGGTGAGGAGGTCACCTCTCCCGTTCCGGCCTTCGCCGCATCCAGGTCGGCTTCCGTGATCCGGCCACCCGGCCCGGTCCCTTTGACACGGGACAGGTCCACGCCGAGCTCGGTCGCGCGGCGCCGAACGAACGGCGGAGCGAGAACGGGAGACGCGGGGGAAGAGGCGCCCCCGGCGGGTTTCGAGGTCGGCGGGCTCGCAGGAGCCGCGGGTGAGGGCTCGGTCCGGGTCGGAGAAGATGGGGCAGGGGGAGCGGGCCCTCCTCCTGCTTCCGTTTCGATCGTGATGAGGAGGCTCCCCACTTTCACCTTCTCCCCGACCTGGGCGTGGAGACTAAGCACACGGCCCGACTTCGGGGACGGGATCTCGACGTTCGCCTTGTCGGTGAGCACGCTCACGAGCGGGTCATCCTCTCGGACCGTGGCGCCCACGCTGACGAACCACCGGACGACCTCTCCTTCGGCGACGCCTTCACCCAGGTCGGGAAGTCGGAACTCGAACGGCATCGTGACCCCCTAGGACGCTCGAACGGCGTTCCTCGCCGCGTGGACGATCCGTTCGGCGTTCGGCAGGTAGAGGTTCTCGAGGGCGTACGGGAACGGGGTGTCAAAGCCGGTCACGCGAACGATCGGGGCTTTGAGGGAGTAGAGAGCCTTCTCGGCGAGCACGGCGGCGAGTTCCGCTCCGAAACCGCAGAACCGAGCCGCTTCATGGACGATCACGGCACGACCGGTCTTCTCGACCGATGCGATGCAGGTGGCCTCGTCCAGCGGGACCAGCGAGCGTAGGTCGACCACCTCCGCGGAGACCCCGTCCCGCGAAAGTGTCTCCGCCGCTTCGGCGGCGAGGGGCGCCATGGCACCGTAGGCGAACAGTGTCACGTCCGACCCTTCGCGGACGATGCGAGCTCGTCCGAACGGGACGCGATGGGTGCCGTCGGGGACCTCCCCGGTCAGGGACCGGTAGATCCTCTTCGGCTCGAGGAAGAGAACCGGGTCCTCGTCGTCGATCGCGCTGAAGAGAAGTCCTCGGGCGTCCGCCGGCGTCGACGGGACGACTACCTTGATACCGGCCGTGTGGCAGAAGTACGCCTCGGTACTTTGCGAGTGGTACAGGCCCCCCTTGATGCCGCCGCCGTACGGGGACCGGATCACGACGTGGGCTGGATACTGCCCCCCCGACCGGTACCGGAACTTCGCGAGCTCGCTGACGATCTGGTCGAAGGCGGGGTAGATGAAGTCGAGGAACTGGATCTCGGCCACCGGCTTGAGGCCGTAGAGCGCCATCCCGATCGCCGCCCCGACGATGCCGGTCTCCGAGAGAGGGGTATCGATCACGCGGTCCGCGCCGAACTCCTTGAAGAGTCCTTCCGTGGCGCGGAAGACGCCTCCGTTCACTCCGATGTCCTCGCCCAGGAGAAGGATGTTCGGGTCCTGGCGCATCGCGTCGCGAAGGGTGCGGTTGATCGCTTGGACGAGGTTCAGTTCGGTCACGATTTCGTAGCTCCTTCCCGAAGGCGGGCGTCGAACCCCGCTCGCTCTTCTGCGAGACGAGGGGTCATCTCCGCGAAGACGTCGTCGAACAACGACCGTGGGTCCAGCGGTTTGCCCTTCTCCGCGGCCTCGAACGTCCGGGAGACCAGAGCGCGGGCGTCTTCCCACAACTTGCGGTCCGCGTCCTCGTGCCAATGCCCGGCCGCGATGAGCTCGGCCTTGAGCCGCCCGATCGGGTCGCGTTCCTTCGCCGCCAAGAGCTCCTGGTCCGTTTGGTACCGTTTGGGGTCGTCCGAGGTCGAGTGAGGCCCGAACCGGTAGACCTCGGCTTCGATCATCGTCGGTCCGCCGCCGGCGACCGCGCGGGCTCGCGCTTCCCGGACCGCGTCGTACACAGCGTGAATGTCGTTCCCGTCCACGAGGACGCCCGGGATACCGTACGCCGCGGCCTTCTCGGCCAGGGTAGCGCTCCGGGTCTGCCGCTTGCGCGGCATCGAGATCGCCCACTGGTTGTTCTGACAGAAGAAGATCGATGGGCACTGGAATACTCCGGCGAAGTTGAGACCGGCATGGAAGTCGTTCGAGCTCGTCGCTCCGTCACCGAAGAAGGCGATCGTCACGATGGGGTCCTTGCGTCGCTGGGCGGCCATCGCGGCCCCAACCGCCTGGGTGATCTGGGTCCCGATCGGGCTGGACGCGACCACGAAGTTCACCGTGCGAAAGCCGAAGTGGTTCGGCATCTGGCGCCCCTTGATCGCGTCGTCCGCATTTCCCAGCAACTGGTCGAAAATCGCCTTCAGCGGGACTCCTCGAGCGAGGGCGACCGCCAACTCTCGGTAGGCCGGAAAGACCCAGTCCTCAGGAGTCAGAGCGCGGCTCGCCCCGACCTGAGCGGCTTCTTGTCCCATCAACGGGGCGTAGAACCCGATGCGGCCCTGCCGTTGGAGCATCAGGCACCGTTCGTCCGTGGCCCGGGCCATGACCATCAATTGGTAGGCATCCCGTAGGGCCGCTTCCCCGAGAGCCTGGGCCCCGGAAACCGTCGGCGCGACTGGCAGCGTACCCGGCTCGACCATGACGTTAGGTGGACGCCGCGACGAACCCCCGTGATATAAGTTTGAGGATGACGAATCGACGGGTCTTTTCTCCGGGGTCAGGGGGCCCCGTTCGAGGGCATTCCCGCCCGGTGTTGACAAGAAAGGCAGCCGTCCGGCGCCGAGCCTATCGTCGGCGGCGCCCGCGGTCCTGGCGCCATCCGCGGTCCTCGCCCCGGGGAGGCCTGCGCGGGGCCCGGTGCTGGCCACCGGACGGGGGCGAGAAGCGGCGTGGCGGCGGGGACGCGTCGTACGCGAAGCCGGGGATCTTCGCTCGGTTGATCTTCATCCCGATTAACTTCTCGATCCGGGCGAGGTCGTGCTCTTCCTCGGGCATGACCAAAGTGTAGGCATCTCCCCGCTGCTGGGCCCGGGCGGTCCGACCGACACGGTGGATGTACGTTTCCGGTTCGTGCGGCACGTCGAAGTTGACGACATGGCTTACGTCCTTGACATCCACCCCTCGGGCGGCGATGTCGGTGGCGACGAGGACGCGGTACTCGCCGGTGCGGAACCCTTCCAGGGCCCGGACGCGCTGGCTCTGGCTCCGGTTCCCGTGGATGACCGCCGCGTTGATCCTGCGGTGAAGGAGCTGTCGGACGAGGTTGTCGGCCCGGTGCTTGGTCCGAGTGAAGACGAGGACGCTGCTCATCATCTCGTCGTTGAGGAGCTCGCAGAGCAGGTCGGCCTTGAGGTGAGACGGAACGGGTAGGGCCAAGTGCGTCACGCCGACGGCGGCAACGGTCCGCTCCTCGACGTGGATCATCTTGGGATCCCGAAGGAACTCGCGGGACAGGGCGACGATCTCCGGCGGCATGGTGGCGGAGAACAGCATCGTCTGCCGGACCCGTGGGAGGCGCTGGAGGATCCTTCGGACATCGGGCAGGAACCCCATGTCCAGCATTCGGTCGCCTTCGTCGAGCACCAGGATCTTCAGCGACTGGAAATTGACGTAGCCACGGCTCATGTGGTCGAGAAGCCGACCCGGGGTCGCGATGATGATCTCGGCGCCCCCGCGCAACGCGCGCTCCTGGTCGCCCATTCCCACCCCTCCGTACACCGCCGCGCCTCGAAGGTGGGTGTGGCCCGCAAGCTTTCGCAGGAATTCTTGGGCCTGCAACGCCAGCTCTCGCGTCGGGGTGAGGATGAGCGCGTGGGTCCGTCCCGGTGGCTCGTCGAGCAACCGCTCGAGGACCGGCAAGAGGAACGCGGCCGTCTTCCCGGTGCCGGTTTGGGCGGTGCCAATGATGTCCCGGCCCAGGACCGCGTGCGGGATCGTGTCCCGCTGGATCGGCGTGGGCGTGGTGTACCCTATCTCTTGTATTCCTCGACGCAGTTTCGAGTGGAGCGGAAGGTCCTCGAAGGTCCCGTCCCCCATGTGGGAGGCCTTCGTCGGGGCAGGAGTTGGGTCGGTCATCGGTTGCTCTGGATGTCGGGCCAGACTCGCCGGACCATAAGAGAGCCCCCAGGGGGCCTCCCAAGGGTCGGAGAGCCACGCCGCACCCTGCCCCTCATCAGACCGACAGAACTGACTCGTGCACCGACTCGTGCCAGGGTGGCGCACGGAGGGGTTTCTAGGGAGGTTAAAATACGGAAACTATGTATGAAAATAGATGACAGCTGGGGGTACGGCGTCGCCGCCCACTGAGGCGATGCGACGCGGGGTTGGCCGGGGCGTTTTTGTCGCTACCGTTGTAGCGGTCGCGATCATCGCTCTGGCGGCGGGGATTTATGTCGGAAAGACCGCCTTGGGCTCGAGTAGCTCGAGCTCATCGAACTACCTAGTTGTGGGGACGAATGTCCCGTTCCCGCCATTCGAGAGTTTCAACAACACCACCGGGACGTACGTCGGGTTCGACATGAACTTCTCCCAACTGATTGCCAACGCACTGCATCGTACTCTCGTCGTAGACAACTACGCGAACTTTGAGGTGCTGCTCGAGGACGTCGGGGTCGGTGTGGTAGACATGGCGGCCTCGTCCATCACGGAGTCGGGGAGCGTTGGAGTCCAGCGGAACGGCACGATGGCGTTCTCCGAGCCCTACTACGATGCGAACCAGGCGATCCTTGTGGCCAGCGGGAGCAGCTTCACCTGTCCCTCGGTCGCCGCCGGCGGATGCACGGCCAAGGACCTCGCCAATCTGTCGCTCGGGGTCCAATCCGGTACGTCGAGCCAGAGCTGGCTCTCGCAGTACCTAGACGGTACGCCGTCGAACGAGTCGAAGGGCGTGGTCGACCCGTTCACCACGGTCGACCTGGAGGTAGACGCCGTTCTATTGGGCTCCCTGCAGGCGGTCATGATTGACCTCGGGCCGGCGACCTCCATCGCCGCAAACTCGGGGGGAGCCCTCAAGGTGGCGGGCGAGGTCCTCACCAATGAGCTCTACGGGTTCGCCGTCGCTCACGGGGACCCCGAGCACATCCTACCGGTGATCAACTCGGTGATTTCCAGTGCGATGCAGAACGGGACGTACGCGTACCTCGTCAAGGAGTGGTTTGGGTCGGCCTGAGCCTTTCCCCGTCCCTGGGTAGGACCCATGGGGAGGTCCGCGTGGCTCGTCCGGTGGACGTTGCGCAGTCGCGTTAGCCTGTGATCCTCGGGCGGAGAGGAGCTCGACACCCGTGACCGGGGGCTCCTCCCCTGCCTCAACCCTTTCCCCTGGCTCCCCCGAGGTCCGCCGCCGAGACTGGAAGACCCGACTCCGCGGCGGAGCCAAGAAGGTCTTCGTCTGGAAGATCTGGTCTCACGTCGTCTATGGGGGGGCCGCCGTGGTCGGGGGCATCCTCTTCCTTCTCGAGTTGGGCTATCTCGGCGTTTATCACCTCTCCTTCGCGCTCGGCGCGCTCCACTCTTTCCTTGCGATTCACCCGTTACAAGGGTTCCTTCTCAGCCTGGAGGTGGTCGGGGTCATCCTTCCCGTGGGGTTCGGGCTCGGCTTCCTCGTAGGATGGGCCCGGACCACCCGCTTCGTCATCCTGCGTGGGCTCGGCTCGGTCTTTGTGGACTTCTTCCGGAGCATGCCGCCCATCGCGCTCATCTTCTTCTTCGCGTTGATCACCGGCCTCGAGCTCCGTGGGTCGGGGATCGATCCGTACACGGCTCAAACGCTCATCATGTGGATGGGCGTCGTCGCCCTCGCCCTTCACACGGCGGCCTATCAGGCCGAGATCATGCGGGCCGGCATCCTCTCTGTTCCCGCGGGGCAGACCGATGCCGCGGACGCGCTGGGAATCTCCCGGATGCGTGCGATGTTCGTGGTCGTTCTTCCGCAGGCGTTCCGCCTTTCGCTCCCCGCCCTCGGCAACGAGTTCTCGTCGTCCATCAAGGACACCTCCCTGCTGAACGTCATCGGGTGGATGGAGCTCGGGGGGGTCTCCCTGGCCCTCGCCGCGAATTCGATCGAGTATTCCCACTATCTCGCAGGCTCGCTCGTCGTCTGGATTGAGGCGGCGTTCCTCTACTTCGTGGTGACGTACATCGCCACGCGCACGGTACGCGGCGTCGAGGACCTGTTCAAGGTCCCGGGCCTCGAGGTGGCAAAGTCATGAGCTCGATTCGAGTGAAAGGAGTCCGGAAGTCGTTCGGCGAACTCGAGGTGCTCCGCGGCGTCGACCTGGAGGTCAACTCCGGAGAGGTCCTGTGCATCGTGGGCCCGTCCGGGTCGGGGAAGTCGACCCTGCTGCGATGCATGAATCTTCTCGTGATCCCGGACGAGGGACAGATCTTCCTCGACGACGTTGCGCTCACAGACCCCCGGATTCGCCCGGAGTGGGTGCGCCAAAACATCGGGATGGTGTTCCAGTCGTTCAACCTCTTCACCCACCTCACGGTGAAGCGGAACGTGATGCTCGCCCTGAGACACGTCAAGAGGATGAACCGCGCGAAGGCCGAAAAGGTCGCAGTTTCCCAGCTAACCCGCGTCGGGCTCGCCGACAAGCTCAACGCGTATCCGGCGCAGCTCTCGGGGGGACAGCAACAGCGGGTAGCCATCGCCCGGGCCCTCGCGATGGACCCGAAGGCGATCCTCTTCGACGAACCGACCTCGGCCCTCGACCCCGAATCTATCCACGAGGTGCTCGCGGTGATGAGCCGTATCGGACAGGAGGGAATGACGATGGCGGTCGTGACCCACGAGATGGGATTCGCGAAGGAGGTGGCGGACCGCGTCGTGTTCTTTGACGCGGGGCGGGTGGTAGAAGAGGGCACCCCCGATGAGATTTTCGAGAGGGCGGGCCACGAACGGACCCAGGCGTTCATGAAGAAGATCCTTCGGTAGGAACGAATGAGCGGCGAAGAGGAGCGAGCACTTCCTGGCCGGCCTCTCTTGTCCGACGACTTGCCGCCGACGCGGCGGCCGACGGGCCCGCTTCCTCCGCCGATCACCACCGGCCCCAATGTGTCGTCCCCGCGGTACGAACGAGTTAGTCGCTGGAGCCAGCTGTCCACCTACTACGTGCCGATCGGGGTCGCGTGTGCGGTCGCTTTCTTCTTCCTGTTGGGGTCGCTGAGGTACTTTTCCGTCTCCTTCGTCATCCAAAACCTTCCCGCGGGGATCGGTCCCTGCGAGACCTCGCTCGAATTCACGACGTACACCTTCGTCATCGGCCTGGGACTCGCGATGGGTCTCGGCATGGTGCGGGCCCATCCACCGCGTCGGGACCCGTCGCTCCGCCGCAAGAAGGCCCGCGGTCGGTTTTCGTACCTGTGGCAGTGGCCGCTCTACGGCTTCGCCACCGGATACGTTCAGGCGATCCGGGGCACCCCGTTCCTGGTCCAGCTGTACATCGTATTCTTCGCTGTCGCCCTCACGGCCCCGTCGTTCTCCTTCCTGGGTTGGAGCCAATTCTACTGGATCGGATTCATTGCCCTGCTCATCAACACCACTGGCTATCAGGCCGAGGCAATCCGGGGCGGAATCCAGTCGGTCGAGGCTGGACAGATCGAAGGCGCGAAGGCGGTCGGGCTCACCCGATTCCAGACCTTCTTCCGAATCACGATGCCCCAGACCTTGCGGCTGGTCACCCTTCCGCTCACGAACGAGTGGATCTCGAACTTCAAGACCGCCACGATCCTGAGCTACATCTCCATCTTTGAGCTCTACGAGTGGTCGAGCCTGAACATCGGCCTCAATGACAACCGTCCGGTCGAGGCGTTCGTGCTGCTCACCATCTTCTACCTCGGGATCAACGTCACGCTGAGCCGGGTGATGACCTATGTCGAAAAGACCCGCCGCATCCCCGGCCTGGGGACCCCCACGCCGGAGGTCGGCATGGCGAAGCGCCTCTTCGGCACCGGAGGCCGAAACCGCGACCTTCTCGGCCTGGGCGCGGTTCATGTGTCTGCTCGGGATGCACCCGGACCCATCCAGGGGTCCCCTCCGTCTACCGAGGACACCAACTCTGCGTGAGACCCTTAGGTCGAACCCTGACAACGGGTCATCATCAGAGGCTCGTCCGACAGCTCTCCAAGGACGGCAGACTCCCTGACGATGGCCTCCGGGATCTCGTTCGATCCCGATGATCCTCTAGCCACACAATGGTAGGCGGGACCTGGGCCGCTCTTCGCGGCGAAGGACGACAAAGCCGCGTCCGTCCGCCGATGGGATCCCGTCCCGATACCGGTGATTGGCTAGGCCACGTGCCTCCGTGTGGAGTTCCATAGCCTCGGCGAACTCGGTGGCGCGACGTGCGCGTGGTCGGTGTGGACCGGGCTATCCATATCGGTGGATTTGGACGGGCGGCCACCGCTAAGGAGGAAATACGAGCCTCCGCTTCTTGGATGCGAGGAGCGTCTTCAGGAGATGTAAGTCGAGGCATGTCGACTGACACCCAGTCCTCCTCCCACGGTCCCTCCGGCACGGGCCGAACCAGGATCTCGTGGAGGATTGCCGGCGTGATCTTGGTCGCACTGATCGTCGTGGTCGGTGGCGCAGGGTATGTGGTCCTGAGCGCGGTCTCCGGGGAAGGGTCCACGACCAACCGCACCTGTTCTCCTCCGCTCTCGCCGGTTTGCTTTTTACCGGGGCCGCCGGGCGAGGTGGTCCTGTTCGTCGCTTGGCCGATTTCCGCTTGGGACCAAGTCAGTCCCGGCCTGGCTCAAGGACAGAGCCTCACCGCCACCGTCGCGGTGACCGGTGGCGTAGCTGTTTCTGAGTATGAGGTGTCTTGGGGCGATGGTTCGAGGCATACCGGGTTTGACCCGACCTCCAGCCACGTGTATTCTGGACTGGGTTCCTACGTCGTGAGCGCCCGGGCGCTCGTGGGTTCGACCTGGTTCAATGGCACAGACTACCTCTTCCCGGTCGTCGTGTTGCCGAGCTCCCAGACGACGTGGTCGGGTTATTATCCCACGGTCGCCACGACGCTCACCAACGGGAGCACAGGGGCTTCCCAGTTCGGTTGGCTAGAGGGCTCCGGATCCATCCACGTCTCGGCGACGTACGCGGCGAACTCGACGACCGCGGGCTACTCGGATCAACCCCCCACACTCACTTCGACGGGTGGGACGCAGTCCGACCTTGCATCTACTTCGACGAGCGTGGCGGCTTCTTACACCTTCAAGGCTCCTGGCATCTACTACATCACCATGGTCGGGGCGATCATCGCACCGTCCGGTACGATCTATCAGAACTATACCTGGACGGTCTACGTCTCTCCCGCCGGCGTGCCAGTGGGATGTGGCGAATGCGCCCGCACCGGTCCCCCCCCTGCCGTGAGTCCTCATCCCGACCAAATCATCTACCAGGAGGTTGCCCCCGGAGGGGCCACGACGGAGGACCCCTCGGTCGCCTACGATACCGTCAGCGCTGAGCCGATTTACAACGTCTACCAGACGCTCGTAGCCTTCAACGAAAGCAGCACGGTTTCGTTCCTGCCCGAGCTTTCCACCTGCGTCCCCGGGAGCGACGGCGCGGACAGCTGTCAGGCAATGTACGGGACCCCCTTGATCGTGAACAACGGTGCTTCCAGCTCCCCGCAGTACTGGACGTTCCCGATAGACAAGGTCGCGCGCTTCTACGATCCGTCGACCGGCGCGAGCTGGCCGGTCTTCCCGTCCGACGTGGCCTTCACGTTCGCCCGGACGTGCGGCTTCGCCGACCTTCCCGGGTTCGGTGCCCAGCCCGGCTGGATCCCGTGTCAGTCACTTCTACCGGGGCAGGCGCAGTCCAACGCGAGATGGGACAGCGGTATTCACGCCCCCTACAACAGTACTCCGTCGAACATCCTGGGAGCCATCCTCATTAACGACAGCACATACTGCCCGGCCGCCGTAATGGCGGCGTCGAACGGCTGCGTTACCTTCAACGCCTCGGGCGGAGGCCAGGCCTGGCCATTCTTTCTCACGCTCGTCGCCGATCCGCTCGGCTCGGCAGTCGAGCCGTGCGGCTGGTTCACCTTCCAGAGCGCGGGCGTTCCGGGCTTCCCCGGCACTACCTCCTCCTCGAAGGGAGACGGGCCATGCCTCCTCCCCGGCAACGCGAAGAGCAGCACCGACACAGGGTTCCAGACCTGGCTCAAGACCACCTCCCCGACGTACTGGGACACTTTCGAGGAGCTTTCGCTGAACACGCCGGGCATCCAGCCGAACGTTCGGTGGAACATGGTCGGGTCCGGACCGTACTACCTCACCGGCCAGCCGATCGAGCAGTCGGTCGGCTACACGCTCGCCCAGAACCCGGCCTACCAGCCCCCGACGGGCTGTAAGGGCCAGGTCAACTGTGAGCCTCTAACCGGACCGACCCAGTACGCGGCCAAGGTCACGGTCGTCTACCAGTCGACCGACACGGTCGGGATCGAGCAGTACAAGGCCGGACAGACCGACTTCGCGACCATCCTGCCCGGCGAGACCCCGCAGATGCTCTCGCTGGTCCAAGAGGGGAAGATTGGGATGTTCACCATCCCGACGCTGAACATCAACTTCCTGGCGTTCGCCCTCGAGTTTAGCGTCTCCGCGGCGAAGTCGATTGACCCCAACCCGCTGAACGTTCCGGGCGACTTCTTCAACTACGTCGGGCTGCGGGAGTTTCTCGTCAACGCGTTCCCGTACACCACCGTCGAGTACACGATATACACGACGGACGGGATCCAGTACGGGTTCAACTACGGTGGAGCGATTCCGCAGTACATGGGAAACTACTACCCGACCAACATCAGCTGGCCGAGCACCGACCCGGTGTCGAACCCAGCCATGGTCGGAAGCGCGGCGTGGTGGTGGACCCAGGCGACGACAAAGGGTGGTCCATACTACGACCCCGAGCTGGCGAATTGCACGTCAACCTCACCGTGCCAGTTCTCGATCCTCGGCCAAAGAGGAGCGACAACAGTCGACCAGATGATCCAGGACTACCTGCCTTACATCAGCCAGATCTCGGGAGGGGCGCTCGAGCCGACCACGTTCGACTATCTGGGCGGGCAGCTCGTGATCGGAAATCTTCCGGTGCCACCCGGCCAGTCCTCGCTACCGTTCTTCAACCTCGCATGGGCGCCCGACTACCCCGACCCGACCGACTACGTCCTCCCGCTGTACTACCCGAACGCGACGTACACCTACAGCAACGCGGTCCAGCAGGGCCTCAGCCTATGGACGTGCAGCGCGGGTCATGGCGCCCCGACGGGCATGCCGACCACCGACAACTCGATGTCGTCGCTGGTCTTCTGGGCGAACCAGCCGGGGATCTTGCAGGCCTGCCAGGGCAACGCTTACGCGGCCATGGAGTGGGGCATGAGCACCGCCGCGTCGATGCCGGTCGGCCCGATGCGTGTGCTGATGTACAACCTGGTCGAGCACGTCGCGAGCAATCTCGCCCTCTACGTCTACTACGACCAAGAGAACCGGGTCATGACTTACGCATCGTGGATCAACCCGATGACCATCAACACCAACCCGATGGCCGGCGCTGCCGGAGACAACACCTGGTACCTGGTGAGTGGGAACGGAGTGCTGAACGTATAGCCGGCTCAGACCTCAGGGCCGGGCATCTCGCATGGCTGCGGCCGGGACGGGTCCCACAGCCGGAAAGGCTCAAGTGGCGGCAGATTTCCTGACGGTGGGGCCCGTAGCTTAGTTTGGCTGGAGCATCCGGCTGATAACCGGAAGGTCGCCGGTTCAAATCCGGCCGGGCCCATCCCCAGAGGGTATGGGGTCGGGTGGACCTTCACCTTGTGAGGGCGGGGGTCCGAGCGACTTTTCCAAGGCGGCCACCCGGGCGGCGAAGTTCGGGTGGTAGCCCAAGAGGTCGCTGGCGAGCGACTCGGCCAGCAGTTTGCGGGCTCGCGTGTCATCCCCTCGGTCGTGGGCCAACTCGGCCTGCCGGAACACGACCTCAGCGATGTCCGAAGGCACATTGAGCCGTCGGGCAAGCTCGAGCGATTCGTGATAGCTCGCCTCCGCCGAATCGAAGGAGCGGTCGGCCTGCTCGATCATCCCTCGTGTCATCAGGATCTGTTGCTCCGCGGATTGGTCTTCGCCCGGTCGGAGCGCATAGACCGCCCGTTCGAGGGAGACCCGAGCGGAGGCGGTCTGCCCAAGTTCCACCTCCATCTGAGCCAGGTTGAACTGGCACCAGACGATCCACCGGGCGGAGTGGGCACGCTCGGCCTCTTCAATGGCGAGGCGAAGGTCCTTGAGCGCCAGGTCGGTCTCGCCGGCCTCCCATTCCGCCCAGGAACGGTTCATCAGGACCCGAGCGAGGGCGACATGGTTTTTCTCTTTCGCGAACAGGTCGGTGGCTTGCGAGTACAGTTCCAGCACGGGCTGCAGGCCCTGTCGGTCGACCGCGAGCATCGCATTGGCGATGTCCACGAGCGCGTAGCCTTGGTCGAGCGCCGTGCCTTCTTTCTCGGCGATATCGAGAGCCGCTCGGAAGTGCGTGGTCGCTTGCTCGATGTTGCCTCTCCGCCAGCTCGAAAGGCCCGAGACACGATGGAGCGCCATCAGGTCCCGAGCGGTGCCTACCTTGGGGAGATACTCCCAGGCTTCGGAAGCGAGAGCTTCCCCGCTCGGGTACTCGCCCAGCTCGTATCGGGCCCAGGCCAGGCTCATCAAAGCGTGCCCGAGCTCGAGGTCATGGTCGGGGTGGGACCGAGCGAGCCCGACCGCCTGGATGAGCAACTCTTCCGAACGGTGGGGACTTCCCGCCTCCCGGAGCAGACGGCCCGCTTCGGTCAATAGCCGTATCTCGGTGATCGGGTCCGGGCTCGGCCGACGCCGTTCGGACTCCAGGGCGCGCACCAACAAGGTCGCGGCGGTCTCGAACGCGAACCCTCGGGTCGCGCTCTGCGCCGCCGTGATACTGTACTTGACGGCCCTCTCGTTGTCGTGGCCGAGGTAGAAGTGACGTGCGAGCTCGGATTCCGGTGTTCCGGCTTTGGCTTCGAGGACGATTCCGGTCTTCTGGTGCAAGATCCTGCGATGGGTCTCAGTGAGGTCGGAGTAGACTCGGACCCGGATCGACTCGGTGGCGAAACCGTACGTCTCGTGACCCTTCTCCCGAAGGAAGCCTTCTTGGACTAGACGGTCCACACCTTCGCTGATCCGTTCCTCCCCCAGCTCTGTAACGGCGTGCAGGTCGGCGAAGGCGAACTCCTGGCCGAGCACGGCCGCATGCGCCAAGATCCTACGCTCGTCCCGGCTGAGGGACTGGATTCGGGCGGAGACGGCGTCGGGCAGGGTCGGACCTTCGAGGAGGGCCAGGTCCCGTGCCGTGAATCGATATCCGGTCGCGGACCGGACCAGATGCTCGATGAACGACGGATTCCCCTCGGTCTCGGTGTACCACCGCAGCACGTCCGCCGGGTCCGGACTGGCCCCGCCGAAGATCCAACGGATGAGCTCGGTCACCTCGGCGAGGGTGAACGCCCGGAGGGCCGTAGTGCGGAAGGCCGGAGAGCGCCGCAGGTTCTCGAGACCCGCACGCGCTCGTTCGGGGACCTCGTCCGCCACGCCGGCCGTCGCGATGACGACCGCTCGCATCCTACGCAGATCGAGGCCCAGCCGCAGGAGGATCTCCAACGAGGAGTCATCCGCGAAGTGCAGGTCGTCGATCGCGATGAGGAGAGGTCGGTCCTGCGAAAGACGAAGGAAGGACTCTGCGACCCGTCCGAGGAGTTCCTCTCGGCCTATTTCGAAACCGCCCACCCCCTGCTCGGCAAAGGGCGCTAGGATCTTGTCGAAGTCGTCCAGAACGGCCGTCGTGGGGACGGACCCCTCGTCCCTTGGGGACGGGGCGGTAGTCGACTCGCCGGACGGAGCGAAGGGGAAGGGGGTCGGCAAGCCTTGGTAACGGTTCTCGGATACGGTCGGCGGTTCCTGGTCGACCGCGCCGAGCAGGTCCCGCACGAGGCTGAACGGGGCGGGCAACTCTTCCGGCCGTCCGCGACCGACCAAGACACGAAACCGGTCCCGTACACCTAGTTCTGTGATCGCGCGAAGGAGCTGACTCTTTCCCGCTCCCCTGGCACCGGTGAGGATGAGCCCTTGGCCACGGCCTTCCCTCGCCTGGACCAACAACTGGCCGGCGTCCTCCACTACTTCCTTACGTCCAATCAAAGGAAGAGAGGAGGTCGACGGCCTTCGCGCCGCGTCGATCACTGAGAGAACACCGCCGAACCGGCTTTATAAACCTGGGCCGCGCGTCTGTGCAGAGGTCCTTCCGCCTTCCTAGGAGGGCTGCCGAATCACCTTCCGGGCGGTCGCGAACTCCTTACCCGCCGAGGAGGCAAAGGCGGGGTGCGCGCCCTCGGAATGCCGGACCGCTGGGAGCGCACCAACCGCCTGCACGTCGGTCTCGCCGGTTCGGCGGATGGCGCGCGGACCCTAGACAACTCCACCGTGCCGCCGGGCTCGAGGCACACGGCAGGGAATCGGCCTGACAACGCGTTATATGAGCCACCTGCTTCGCCCCCGAGGAAACCTCGATGATCTCCAGCTCGACGGCCGTCGCCACCTCGCTCGGCGTTCTGAGCGCGGTCGCCTTCTTCCTGGCCCTATTGGTGTTCCTGCGCTACTACCGGGAGCGTCAAGCCTGTCACCTGTACTGGAGCGTTGGGCTCTTTCTCGTGTTCGTGACCCTGGCCGAGGAGGTGCCGCTCTATCTGGGCGTCTGGTCCGAGCCGCTCATCCAATCGTACCTGATCCTCGTCGCGGTGCTCGTGGGGATCCTTTCCCTCGGCTCTGCCGAGTTGGCGCTCTCGGGCCGGTGGCGAACGCTCTGGTTCGGCTACATCGGGCTGATGAGCGCGGCGGTGGCCGTCTGCGGCGTGATCATCTCCGTGCCGTCCAGCATCGTGGTCGATGGGGTTGTGTCGGGATTGCCTCCGCCCGTGATCGAGGTGCTTTCCTCGCTGGTCACCTTCCCGGCAGCCGCCCTGCTCTTCGTAAGCTCCTTGTACGGGGCAATCCGACGGCGCCGACCCAACCTGCTGTACATTGCGCTCGGGACGGCGGTGATCTCGGCGGCGGGGGCCCTCTACATCGCCTCAGTCCCCGCGACCCTCTACTACGCCGAGTTCGTGGGCGTCGTTCTCCTCTTCTTCGGGTTCGTCAAGATTCCCCGGCTCGTCGCCCCGAGCCCTCAGCCGGGACCGGCGAGTTAGGGCCGGACCGTTGCGTGAGGCCCACGTCGTGGGCCCCCACCGTCGCTCGGCGTCTTCGGGCCTCTCGCCCGATATCTTCCTCGGCCGGTCAGGGATTCGGCGAATTCGGTGCTACGGACGCGGAAGACGGCGAAGGGGACGTCCGAGCCTGCAGGGAACGCTGCACCACGGCGAGGTAGAGGGCCATCAGCAAGCCCACGAACAGCGCTCCGACAACGGAGAGCACGTAGTACGCTCCGACCATCGGCCCCGTGGTGGTCCAGGCGTCCACCGTGATCCCGCCGTTGAAGGCGGTGGGGTAGACAAGGTAGCTCAGCGAGAAGACGATAACCACGGCCACGACTGCGAAGACGAGCTTGTGGGAAACGATCGGGGCCGTCTGACGGCTTTGGAAGAGGAGGGCCGGCAGGATCGTGAGCACCGTGGGGATCAGGAAGTACGCCGAGAGGAAGCTGCTGGCATACAGGTAGAGCGCCCCGGCCTCGACGAGCACTCCGACAACAGTCACGGGGAGCGTGAGGCGACGCAGCTCCTCGAACCCGTAGAAGACCGGCGCGAGGCCGACCGCGATGACCACCGCGCCGAGGACGTAGAGCGCGCTACCGGGGTTCGCGAGCCAGCTCCCGAGGGAGAAGGAAAGGTTCGATAGGTCGACCCCGGCGCCGCTCACGATCGCCGAGAGGGCGACCAGGACGACCACGCCGATGAGGAGGGTCGCGATCGCGTACGCCTGGTACAGCTTGCGTTCGTCGACCCAGCCGCGCTTCGTGATGAGCTCGGCGAAGGAGATGGAGGCGTTCCGCGCCACGATCAGGATGAGGAAGACTACGATGAGACCTCCGAACAGGTCCGCGACCGGGATCAGCATGTTCGGATACGCGAAGTCGCTCGTGACGACCCAGAACGCCGCGAAGGTTCCGGTCACCTCCCAGATCGGTACGATGTAGGGGAGGACCTTCGCCTTCGCGCGGTCGTAGGCGAGGAGCAGCAGCACTCCTCCCATCAGCTCCGTGAGGAAGAGCGCGAGGAAGACGGAGAAGATGACGAAATTGACCTCGAAGAGCCAGTTAATAGTTGACATCGGTCCCTTCCGTCGGGCCGGCGAGGTCCGCCTCGATCGACTTGCTCCGGAACACCCGGGCCATGAACCAGAACGTGAACGGCACGAGGAAGATGTACGCCGCGATGATGACGAGACCCGGGTAGAACAGGTCCGAGTTGGTGCTCGCGGCCTGACTCACCGTCATGACGTTGTAAACGATCCACGGCTGCCGTCCGAGCTCGTCCGTCATCCATCCGAGCTCCATGACCACGGTGGTGACGACGGTGAACACGACGAAGCCCCAGGCGAGGAATCGGCGGTCGAACGGGCGGCGCTTCAAGACCCAGAGCCCGGCGTACCCGAAGAGGAATAGGCCGAGCAGGACCCCCAGGAGGACCATCGTGTCGAAGGTGTCGTGGATGATGAGGGGGGGCCAGTCCGACGAGGGGTACTGCGAGAGCCCGGGGACGTTCGCGTGATCGCTGAGGATACCCTGGAGTCCCGGGATCTGGATGGCTCCCACGACGGTGGTGCCGTTCAGCCAACCGAACACGGTCTCGGGAAGGTTCGTTCCCGGATTCACGTTCAGCTCCATGGCGGCGTACTTGAGCGGCTGGTACCGGTACAGGTTCTCGATCTGGAGGACGCCCGATATGACCGTGAGGACGACCAGGACGAGGCTCAGGGCCACGGTGATGCGCAGGCCTTTCACGAAGAGGGTGCGCTCATCGGGGTTCGAGCTCTTGTGGTATCGATAGGCGAAGAAGCCCCCGATCATCATGATCCCCGTCAGGGGGACGGTCGCCAGGACGTGGAACACCTCGTAGCCGGTCGAGGGGGTGAGGAACGGAGCCCACGGGTCGACACCGGTGACGGCCCCGGTGGCGAGGTACGTGCCGATGTCGAACCCGTTCGGGGTGTTCATCCAGGCGTTGACCATGACGATGAGCACCGCGGAGAGGAGGGTCCCGATCACGATCGGGAGCGTGAGCAGCCAGCGGGTGTACCGGCCGTGGAAGAGCTTCCCGTAGTAGACGTAGACGACGAGGAAGACGGTCTCCAGGAAGAAGGCGAAGATCTCGACGTAGAAGATCGAGATGACCCCGGTCTTGGACACCAGGGTCATGAACCCCGGGAACAGGTTGACGAGCTCGACGGCCATGACGATACCACTCGCCGTGCCAATGCCGAACGAGACCACGAACGGTCGGACGAGACGGCGGGCGAGCGCCCCGTAGTACCTGTCTTTCGAGCGGGCCGAGAGGAACTCCACGGCGCAGAGCATGATCGCGAGCCCGATGCTCAGCGAGACGATCAGAATGTGAGACCCGATGGTGAACGCGAAGAGGAACCGGTCGAAATCAACGATCGGAATGGACATTCGGAAACCGCTCGAGGGAGGTCAGTGCAGGACATTATGAAGCTTATGGGTCGCCTCCGGCCCGTGAGCTGACAACGGAGCGCGAGCGCCCGATGGGACGGTTAGGAAACCATTCGGGTCTACTCGGCTAGGGCCGACAATAGGAAAGACCGAACCTCAGCGGAGGATGAAAGAAGAAGACACTCGATCGTGATGAAGGGCGTGATAGTTCCCAAGTATGGGCATAGGATACAAGCCCACTGACTCGAAGGGTGAAGGGCGTTGACACGGTTCGATCTCTCGGAAGTGCGTGACCTTCCGGTCGCGAAGAGAACGCAGCGGTTCCACTGGTTGCTACGGGCGGTCCTTGGCTCCGGTGTCGTGGCCATGGGCCTGTGGGTCGCCATACTGGTGGTCAAGAACGGGTGGACGGCGATCGAGGCGGTAACCGTGGGAATCGAGGTCGTCGCCTCCATCTTGTGGGTATGCATCTTCATCATGACCGGCCCCGGCGCGAACTGCCTGGAGATCCGAGCCGACGGGATCGAGCTTGGTTTCGCGCGGGGTCGGACCTGGCGACGAGCTTGGGATGACCGTCGTTTCGCTCTGAATGTTTTCCAAACCCAGAACCCCCCGGATGATGCGTCGAAGGTCCAGTGGATCGAGTTCGGGTCCGGTCTCTGGCCCGTCACGAACTTCCTGACCCCGGCCGCGTTCGACGCGCTCCTCCGGGGAGCAGAAGAACACGGGATGGGCGTCGGCGCTCGCCCCGCGGCCCGAAGGGATTGGACGTGGTATCGGTTGACCCAGTCCCCATCGTGACGCCTCATCACAGAACTAGGGCCGGAAACGACGTGTCGTACGCCGCTCCTCGCCGTCGATGAGCGGCGCTGTCGCGAGAGCCGACCCAATGGGTAAAGGCAGCACCCGAAGGGAGACCAATCCCAAGGGCGCTATGGACCTCGGAGCCGCCGTGCGAAGATCCCCGGCTCGAGGCTCTCCCATCGCTTGACGGCTCCCATGTAGGTGCCGGCCCGCAACAGGATGATCGTCCGCTTCGCCTTCAACGCGGTCTCGAGCTCGACCTTCAGCTCGGCGAGGTCCTCCGGGGTGTTTTGGAAGACGCTGGCCTCCAGCTCCTGGCCCTCCGCCACGGTCAGCACATAGAGGCAGGTCGCACCCTCGATCTGGACCGTCGCCGCGTCGCCCTCTTCGATGTCGACCGCCACGCCAACTCCCCTCGCAACGTAGGACAGACTGCCGTCCGCTTGAACTTCTCTATGCCCTCGCGCGATGCGTTAGGCAGACCTCCCGCGTTTACCGGCCGGACGTACCCTAGGGGGCGTCGAGACCGGTTCGCTCGCGGAGGCCGAGCCATCGTTGGAAGTCCAGCGCCTCGTGGGCGAGTCGCACCCAATCGTTGAACCGCACGGTCTCCGGTCCTTTCTTGAGGTCCACGAAGAGCGCGACCAGCTCCTCCTGGTTCAGCGACGGGAGCGTCCAGCGCATCCAAGTCTCGAATAGCGGAAGGGGGAGGCGGGCGTAGAACATCGTCCGCGTCGCGCGCAGTTGCTCGTCCGTGAGCCATTTCCACAGCGCGGGCACCAAGAGCGCTTCTTCGTTGTTCAGGTGCGCGAGGTAGAACGCCAACAGTTCGTTCACTTCCTGGTTCAGGCGGCCACCCCCCTCGATGCGGTCGGCCGGCGACTGGAGGTCCATCACCTCATCGCAGGTCTCCGAGACCCCGCCGATCCGTCGGATCACCTCGGCGTGTTCCCGCATCACCACTGCGACGACCTCCGGGTCGTGAGGCCACACCTGGGAGAGGATGTCCCTCTCCTCGTGGCTCGCGTGGGCGCTGAGCAGGCAGAGCATGCAGTTCGAAAGGGAATTCCCGAAGTCATGCTTCAGCCGCGTCGCGAACTAGTTCGATTCGTTCACGTCCGCGAAATTCGTGGTCTGCAACTGGCTCCCTAGGTCGTAGAGCATCGAACGGATGCCCTTGTGGATGGGCCGGAACAGATTCTCTCGTTCGGCCATGGATGACGCGGTCGCGGGTTTGTGAGGTCCGGGGCGCTTTCAAGACTCTTCAGCCGAGACTCGAGGTTCCCCAGCGACCGAGGGCCGTCGGGTCGTCGCCAGACGTCAAGCGATCAAGATTGCGACGCTTGAGCCGCGACGAATGGCCCAACGGCGGGAAGAGGTTCCGCGGAGGGGCCTATCGAACCCCTCCGCGCGAGCCGCGTCGAACTAGGGGACCGGTTACCAGCCCCCGCCACCGCCCCAGTGTCCGCCATGGCCATGGGACTCACCGAAGCAGCTGATGAACGCGATGTCCGAAAGACGGAGCGTCTGCGACGCGAAGAGCGTCGTGGTCCCGCTGGCCGTGAAGGCGGCGATCCCGTGATTCTGTCCGCCAGCAACGAACCCTTGACCGGAGTAGCCCCCGAAGTCGCTCGCGGGGAATGCCTCAACGGCGCCCGACGTGTAGTTCGCGACGAAGAAGACGTAGTGGTTAGGACCAAAGCTGCACGTCGCGCCGCACTGGCCACCGAAGCCCCAGCCATGACCCCCGCCGTAGCCTCCGCTCGAGGGGAACGCGACCGAGTCGGCCTTCGGCCAGTTCGTCACGACCGAGACGTTCCCCGAGGGGGAGACCGCCTCGACCTCGCCGAGAGTCTTGGCGGCAACGAGGATGTCACCGCCGTAGGCACCGAAGCCCCACGGCGCGACGGCCACGCCCGCGATGAACGTGTGCAACTCCGCGAAGAAGGTGACGTTGCCGGACGAGTTGACCAGCCAGATCTTCCCCGCATCGCTGCTGATCACGACAAGGTCGTGGTTGAAGGTGCCGACCTGGTCGTACGTGAGTCCCATGCTCTCGGCGGAGTTGGTCGGGACATGGAAGGTGGCGACCACCTGGACGTTAGACCCTCCGTCCGTGATCTCGTAGAGGACCCCAGCCTCGACATCGTACAGCGTGTCGGTCGTGCGGTTGCGGCAGTTACTACCGCCGTAGCTCCCGCCTCCGTTGTGTTCCGCCCCGTTTCGGGGAGACCCCGAGAGGCCGCCGGGTCCAGGGGGGAGGCCGCCCACGGAGATGGCTATCGGTGCGAGCGCCAGCGAGCCTTCCCGGCACTGGCTGAGCGGGGTCGGGATGGTCGCGTAGACGCTGACGTTCCCGGAGGGAGTGATGCCCCAGATCTGAGTGCAGTTCACGGCGCTTTGAGCGAACACCATGGAGGAGTTCGCCGCGATAGTGTTGACCCACGGGATGGTGTCGAGTACGGTAGGCGTCGTGGGTGGAGGACCCGAGGTCCCACACGCGGCCGCCGCTCCCGTTCCGAGAAGCAAGATCGCGAGGACGGCGACCACGCCGACCACCGGTGCGATCCCCCGTGTCCCGAACCTACTGATTCCCATTCGAACCGCTCCGAAATGCTCTTTCTGGTCGCTCATTCGCTCAATCCTATGGACCCGCGCGTTTCGACTCGGCAGACTCGACCGAACGGCTGCAGCCTATCCCTGCCACTGGAGCGTGGCAGCTCGAACGACATTTCCCGGCCTTGCATTCCCGTCAGATTCTCCCGGACGACACGAAGATACATCGGGCGGCACGGACCCCCGGTATAACTAGCTGCCGACAGGCTTTCGTCGGTCGGAGGACCCTCCAACGGGGTCGAGAGACGCAGGTGCGGCACTTACGGCGAGAGAGGAGAGGGAAAACCAACACCATTCGGCGAGCCGCTGGCGGTGACCAATTCCACCGACATGGGTGGCAGCAGGATCGAACTGAGCAGAGCTGCGGATGGGGTGGATTCCGAGGGGGACGATTCTGAGGAGGTCCACGTCCAGAGGTCCGCTACCCCCGAGAGACCAAGCCCAGATGACGTGAGCAAGACGTTCACGCTCGTCGAGGTGTTCGTGTTGACGAGCAGCAGCTCTGTGCTGCCGTTCCCTCCGGTTACGGCCACATACACCCCTGAAATGTTGACCGTCGCGTTGAATTCGTCCGGGCCGAGGCGGGAGAGGAAAGCGGATTCGACCGTGTACCTCGCCGCGGGGCCGCTCGACGTGATGAGGCCGCTCTCTTCGCTTTCCCACGTGAACGGGTCGATGTTGCTCGCCTGGAAGTTCAACCCTTGAGTGACCTCGGCCGCGAAGAACACGCCGTTGTAGAAGGTCGGGAGATAGCTCCCGAGCGGCTGACCTCCGCTCACCGCGTCCATCTCCGTGACGAACACCTGGGTTGAGCACGTGGGGCAGGCGGCCCGGACTGCCTGCCGGGCGCTGGTCAGAATGTTCGGAATCGATGACGGGCTCGATAGTCCCGTGAAGAAGTTGGAGAGCGTGACGGTATCGGGGGAGGGTATGTGGTCGTCCACGTACGAATGGATCGAGATCGCGGCGAGGTTGTGGCCGTCTTCCTCCTCTAAAGGGGCGATCCAGCTGGAGTCGTTCGAATTACCGGACCCGGTTCCCCCCAGACCCACAAACTGAGCCGACGGGTCGACCGCCCGCACGGCGGAAATGTACGTTCCGACTTCTTGGGCGTAGGTCGTCGGGTCCGTTCCTCCCGTGCATCCCGACCCCCAATCCGCCCATGGGGTTCCATAGCAGGTCCAACCCCCGGGCTCGTTGCCGAGCTCAAAGTACGCGGGGTCGAAATGGAGCGAATTCTCGATGTAGTTGACCTCGTACGCCGCCGTGCCCGGGGAGTCGATCTCGAGCGGCAGCTGGATGATCGCCTGACAGTCGATCGCCTCGCAGGCCGAGATGAAGTCGGGCAGCGTAACGGCGGGCTGCGTGGCGTTGGCCTCCCCCGGCGTGTAGAGCGTGCCGTTCACGAGGTCCATTCGGTCCCCGCTTTTCCCGTCCGGAAACCGAATGTAATGGATCGGGGTCCCCGAAAGCAGGGATGCCGTGTCCGAGGAAAGAGGGGTCCCCACCTGAATGCCCACCCCGTAGAAGGCCGCGGAAACCGGGGTCTCGGCCCCAGAGACCTTGAGCTGGGCTGGGGTCGCGACGATCGGGGCAGAAGGCGCCGCCGGCACATAGACGGCGAGGAGCACGAACGATACGGCGACCGCTAGGACGGCTAAGAGGAGGGCGCCGAACGTTTGCCTCGGCGTCATCTCAGCCTCGGATGAACGCAGACTTGAAAGCGAGTGCGGTGACCAGTGCCGATCGACCCGCCTTCATCGGTGCGAACCCGCAGATGAGGGGGATACGGGGTACCCGTCCGCCACGCGGAAACGAGCCCGTGGTCGGTCGAAGAACCGCAGCGCAACCTAGAGCCGACTGCGACAACGGGATCGGACCCGACTCGCCCCGGACTAGATGGGTGCCTCTGCGTAGGGCGTGAAGACGTAGAGGTCCCCGTCTCCTGCCGTCGTGAAGATCGCGTTGTTGTCGATGGCCGTCGTGGTAGTGAGAGTTCCCCGCGTCTGATAGTGGAACGTCCCGAGAGGCTCATAGTTCCGGCACCCGCTGATGAGCCCGCCCGCGCGCTCGATCACGATGAGGGCCTGCACCGCGCTCACTCCCACGACCGCGCCTTGTCCCGTTACCGGCGCCACGGTGAACGACACCTTGCCCGTGGTGGCACGGAGGGCGTACAATTCTCCATTGTTCGCGCCGATCGCCAGGATCGGGACCGCTGGGCCCACGCCCGTGAGCGCGCCGCTGTCCTCGACCGCAGCCGCGGTCTTGTACTTCCAGACCTGCGCGCCGGTGATGACCGAAAGGGCGTAGACGTAGTGGTCGTCGGAACCGACGAAGACGTAGCCGTTCCATAGGGTCGCCGACGCCTTCACGGGTCCGCCGGTCACGAAGGTCCACTTCGTTGCCCCGGTGGAGGCATTCAGAGCGACGACGTCCCCGTTCAGCTCGCCCACGACGAGGATGCTTCCGGTGGAGTTGATGGCCGGTGCGGCCGTGACCGAGCTGGCGAGCGTGACCGTCCACTTCAGCGCGCCTGTGGACTCGTGCACTCGCTCGACAACGCCGTTGGTCGATGAGACAAAGACTCCGTCCCAGGCGACCCCGGGTTCGGAAAGGGCACCTCCGACCGACTGGCTCCAGACCGGGAGGCCGGTGGCCGTCGAGATGGCGTAGAGGTTCCCGGTGGCGGTCGTCACGAAGACGAATCCGGCGACCGGGTCCACGGCTAGGCCCTGGATCGAGGCTCGGGCAGGAACGCTCCACGTCCAGAGCATGCCACCGTTATGCACGGAGATCGCGTACAGTTCTCCCACCGTGTTCCCCACATAGACCACATCATCCGCCACCACCGGTGACGCGTTGACCGGTGCGCCCGTGACGAAGTCCCACGCGAGGTGGACGAAGTTGCCGTCCCCGATCTGGATGAGGTTGTAGAAGGTGGGGTCGTTCGGCGCATAGCCGGTGGAGGACGCGTTGTATCCCGATTGATCCCAGCTGTTGAGGACCGATATGGCCACCGTCGTGGACTTGTGGGTCGTGGTCCCGCTGGCGTTCAGCGAGCTGAGACCAAAGCCGGCGCTGGTCGGGATCGTTACCGGAACGTTGGGAAGGTAACCGCTTGCCGTCGAGTTCTCGTTGGCGAGAACCGTTCCGTGGTAGCTGATCGACACCTGCTCCGACCTTCCGAACCCGCCCCCGTTGATGATCGTTGTCCCGCCCGGCGCGACGAACGCGGGATTGGCGTTGAGATGAGGGCCCGAGGTGCTCGGCAGGATGGTGAAGCTGGTCTGAGCTCCCAGGCTATCCTCTTGCCCGGAAGAGGAGACCGCATTCGCGGTCACCGTGTAGACACCACCCGAGCTAGGAACCGAGAAGGGGAACGTCCACGCGGTCGACTTGGATCCTGGGCTGGTCAGTTTCGCAGGGTTGTTGACCGGTCCGGGGACCCAGCCGTTCGTAGCGGCGTTCCACCAAGGTCCGCCGGGTCCGCCCGACTCGATGCCCACCTGAACGCCGGCGACCGCGCTCGGGTCGCTCGCATTGCCGTACACGAGCTCGTTCCCGTTCGGGTTGGCGTGCGTTGAGAGATAGGCCGGCGAGCTGATCGTTGTCGAGGGCCGGACCGCGTTGTTGCCTCCGCCGACGGCGAAGTCGTAGAGAAGCGTGTCCGTAGAATCGATCAGAATGTTCCCGTCGGAGATCGCCGGAGAGCCGGTGATGTAATCACCAGTTTGATAGTAGTAAAGTTGGGCGCCGGTCGATAGAGCGACCACATCGACTCCTCCTCCCACGTCACCCGTGACGACGACCGCCTGGGCCGCGGTAGGGCCTGCGATCGCGGGGGCAGAGATGGCCTCGGTGTCGGTGGGGTCCTGGTACTGCCAGACCACCTTGCCGTTGAGCGCGTTGAGGTCGAAGAGCCCACCGTTGTAGCCGAAGACGAGGTTGGTCCCGACCAAGGCCGCGGTCGACCGGCCCCCCTCGGTCACGCCGGCGATCTTGTTGAAGTTGGTGGACCAGATCTCGGCCCCCGTGGTGAGGTCCAGGGCGGCCATGACCCCGTACTTGTTGGGCACGTAGGCGACTCCGTCAGTGAATCCGTTGATCCCCGGTGGCGAAATGGTGGCCCCCGCACCGACGTCGTAGGTGCCCGGCGATGGGTTGTCGGTCTGGAAGCGCCAGACCTCCTTACCCGTGATCGCGTTGAGCGCGTAAACGTTGGAGTCGGGGTCCGCCGTACCGAAGACGACAAGGGGAACGCCCTTCGCATCAATCGCGTAGGCGATGGGGTCCCAAGGTCCGGTTGTCTGGTTGTAACCGGTGAACTTCCACTCCACTGCGCAGGTGGCCGCGTTCATGGCGATGATCGGACCGCTCACGGCCGAGTCCTCCGCCCCGGTGTAGACGGTCCTCACTCCGCCCGGAGGCGTGGCGACGACCGCCGTGGCTTCGATGGTGTTCGCCGAGGGAGCCGAGCAAACGATGCTCCCGGTCGTCGCGTTGATGTTGAGGATCGCGGTGTTCCGCTGGGTGGCGACGTACACCGAGCCGTCACTCACCACGGGGGACGAGACGAGGGGCGAGCCGAGCCAGTTTCCCCAGACGATCTGGCCGTTGGCAAGGTTGACCGCCAAGAGGTCGCCGGTCTCGGTTCCGATGTAGACCAGGGTCTCTCCCAGCAGGGAGTCATACGCGACTGCCGGCGAGTCGATCGCCGCGCCATAGAGTTCCGTGGCCCATCGGACGCCGAGCTGCGACGCGTTCGCCGTCGAAAGCGTCGTGTTGTTGGTGTAGCCGGTGTTCAGCGCATTCTGGTGAATTCTCGGCCAGTCGTAGGCGCTACTCGCTGCCGGCGGCAGCGCGCTGACCCCGATCCCGGCGGATCCCGGAGCGGCATGACCCGACCCCAATGCAAAGTTCGGCGACGCGAAGTAGAGGCCGGCCGGTACTGCGACGAGCAGGGCGACGGCCACGGTCCAGCCCCATGCGCGGGGCGAAGTCACCCGACGAGACGGTTCGGCGCTGGGGGTCGGCATTAAGGCGCGGGGTACGAGGTCGGGTATTTAACGACTACCCGAGGCCACCGGAGGTTTTCGTACTGCGGGCTTGCGCCGAGAACGGCGCACCACAATCGCGACCAAAAGGGCCACTGCCACAACAACCGCGATGATGATCGCCGCCTGGAGCCAGGAGGACAACGTGACGAACTCCCAAAGCAAGCCCCCGGATGTCCGGGGAAGCTTCACCTCCACCCGCAAGTGGTAGGACCCGCCTCCCGAGTCGTTCACCCAAACGTCGACTCCGTAGGTTCCGTACGTTCCATAAAGGTGAGTCGGAGCGGCGTCGGTTGAGGAACGGCCGTCCCCGAACAGCCATGAATACGAGTACGGGCTCGTTCCCCCCGAAATGGTCGTCCGGAACGAGACCGACCTCCCGGAAAACGGAGTCACGGACGAGGTGTTCACCGTAAAGGAAAGCGCGGGGTTCACCGCTAGCGGAACAGACGTGTTCCACCTGCCGCCCGCGTTGTCCCTGAGCTCGAGCTGGAGCGTCACATTGCCTACCGCCGTAGGTGTGTACGACACATTGGTGCCGTTCACGGTGCGCCCGTTCGGCAGCATCCATTCGAAGGAGTACGGAGGCGCCCCGCCCGCCCCCGACGCGGAAAGAACAGCTGGCGAGCCCACGTCAACGGTTTGAGGGATCGCCTTCGCGGCTCCGGAAAGCGGCGGATTCACCTGAATGAGGGCGCTCTGGGAGACGACCGTTCCCGTGCCATCCCGTACCGTGAGGGTCACGGAAGCGGCGCCCGCCGACGCAAAGGCATGGCTCACCGTCGCCCCGTAGCGAACCATTCCGTCGGAGAAGGCCCAGGTGAAATTGAATGGCTCTGTCCCGTTGACCGGAGCGGACGAGAACTGCTTCAGCGACCCGACGTCAAGGGAAGATGGCCCGTTCAGCCCCACCGAGAAGAGACGAACGAGGATGGGGACCGTCGTGATACTCTGTTCTCCCCAGTAGTCGGTGGCATGCAAGAGAGCGAGGAACGTCGTCGGCTTCGTGTACGCATGTGTTGCGTTGCCGGTGGCCGACACGGTGCCATCGCCGAACGACCAGTAGGCCCCCGGTTGGGTGCCCCCGGTCGTGTTCGAAAAGAAGCCCACCGATGCGTTCGTTTCGACGGTCGTAGGGACAACGTTCACGTAGTTCACGATGGACCGCTCGAACACCCAAGTGCCGTTCTCGGGTGATCCCGAGGAACCATTCCCCCCGACCGCCAGGGCCGGATAGAGTCCATCGGTGCCGGAAACCTCGCCGGAGGCAACCGAGAGGCCGTATCGCGACGTCGGGACCGAAAGCACCGAGGAGTCGTTCACCCAGCTGTTCACGTTGGTCGCCCAAAATTCCCGGTACGTCGTCTGGGCTGCGTGACTGTACCCTCCGTAGAGGTAGAGCCACTCCGTGCTCGGGTCCCAGAAGAACGACGCGAACGAACGCCCCGAGCTGGGGTAGGAATCCGGTGCATACCCGCTCGTGGCGTTGATCCAATGAAGGCCGTCGAACAGCCAAGTGGCGTTCCTATCGCAGGCGCAGCCGAGATAGGACTGATTGAATCCGCCGTACAGAACGACGGTTCCCCCGGTGGGTCCAATATCCGGGTCAAGGCCGATGGCGGAGGCCGCGAGCCCTGGCGGTGAAACGCCGCGGATATGCCCGTTCTCACCGAGGTCGACCCAGCAGGACTCATTGTAGCCCCCGGCGCACGTCGTGTTGTGCTGGAACGCCCAGGTCGCGTTCGATTGAGTCGAACAGTTCGCGGTCGAGCACCCTCCGAACAGGAGGGTCCCGTTGAGTCCCCAGGAAGTCATCGACGAATCGAAGAGCGGAGGGGGCGTGGCGCCAACGGCGCTCACCGGGCTCCACTGGCCGGCGGAGAAGCGCCACGTGTCATTGAGCGGGCGCGCCACTCCGTAGCCACCGAAGAGGATCACCGCCTGGACCCCGGTCTCGTTGACGTATGCCATCGCGGCGCCCCAGCGCGCGGGCGGCGACCGTGCCGGATTCGTGTCGTTCGTCCAGTTGCCATGGGCGAACAACCACGTTTCGTTGGTAGGCTCGGACCCACTCAGTCCACCAAAGAAGACCGCCTCCTTGTCAGCGAGGTCCCAGACCACGCTGGCGAGGTCCCCGGATGCCGGCGAAAGCGCGCTCGCCGTCGAGTTCTGGAAGCCAAGTTGGGCAGTGCCAGCCGGATCTGCGGCCGACGCTTCGGACTGGCACACCGCCGAGAATCCGCCCGTTTGCTGGCAGGCGATCCCTCTTGCGGCCGCCGGGCCCGCATCCTGGGCCAACGAGTCAAGCGCCCGCTCGAATCCGGGGGCAACGACGTTGGACAGGCTAGACGCCGACGAGGCACTCGGCGCGGGAACCGGGTTCGGTGAAGACGTTCCGATCC
Organism: Thermoplasmata archaeon UBA61; assembly: GCA_002503985.1. GTDB lineage: Archaea > Thermoplasmatota > Thermoplasmata > Lutacidiplasmatales > UBA184 > Lutacidiplasma. The sequence continues at coordinate 206,093 of DASW01000008.1, read as the reverse complement.
CGAGCGAACTCAGCACGAGGAAGAAGACAATGAAGAGGCCCCCCACGAGAGGTCCGATACCGGAGCGCCCGAGGTGGCGAATCGGTGGGCGGGTGCTGGCCATTCGTCGCATCACGCGACTATCGGACTAGCTCGAGGCCTTTAGGCTTCCCGCCGACGGGTAACCGTCCCCCTCCACCCCGTGGTCTCGCTTCCCGTCCGTGAGCGGGGCCGGAAGAATGGCGGGCGCGTGAGGTCTCAAGAGACGTCCGTAAGGACCTAGTAACGATAGGCGCAAACTATGTATAGTGACGACGGAACCTGCGCCGCCCAAGAGACCCCCTGCATGCATCAGATTAGTCGCAACTTCGTCGTGGGGGTTTTGGCCGTCGCGTTCCTGATGGTCCTCCCAAGCAATGGGCTCGGAGGCGTCGCGGGTTCCGCCTCCGCGACCCCTGCGAACAGTGGACCGCCTCTATCGGGGCCGATCTGCAACATCACCGTCTGTGTCAACCTCACGCTGAACTCGACGGCCATCGACCTCTCCTCCACATTCTGGGGGACCACGATCTCGCCACGCGCGCGCCTCCTGCCCAACGAAGCGACCCTCGTGAACGCCACGCCCACCCAGATCATCGTCTGGCCGGGGGGCGGTGCGGGCGATGATTACAACCCCATCACCAACCACCTCTACACGTCCAATGGACATTGGACGAAGCCCGTGACGAACGAGTCCGATTTCGTTGCGTGGTGCAAGTCGGTGCGTTGTCAGGCGATCTTCCAGGTTCCCGCCGAGATAGACGAGCCGGGACTCGCGGCGGCCATCGTCAACTACACCCTGAAGAACCTCAGTTTCACTCCGACCTACTGGGAGATTGGGAACGAGCCGGAGCTTTGGCGGCACACCGGCCTTCCGTGGGGGGAGTGGCTGAAGAAGCAGAACATCAAGACCTACCCGATTCCGTACGCGGAGATTGTCCAGAACTACACGAAGAACATGACGGCCGTGGACCCCTCGATCAAGATCATCGGTCTCGCAGCCACGGGGCGGTCTAACAACCGCGGACCCATCGCCAACTGGGTCGGCTCGACGATCGCGTTGAACGGACCCAACATCAGCGGGGTCGCGTACCACAGCTATCCGGCGGCGGTGCAGATCAACCCGAAGGGGCTACCGAACTTTTACGGTGCGATCAACGGGTCTGCGGGACTGGTTGGAAGGGTCGGTCAGGTGAAGTCAGCGATCATGAACCTCAGCACGAACTCGAGCGATCGGGATTGCAATGTGGCTTGTCTTCAGCACCAACATATCTTCGTAACCGAGGTCGGTTCGGCCCTATCGAGCACGAGCTTCCATCATTGGAGCGAAGGCTTCCCCGGTGCGCTCGACCTCGCGGCCCAGTTCACCCAGGCGATGGACCTCAATCTCACGAACCTGGACCTTTTCGGGAGCGTTTCGAACACCTCGAACTCTTGGCTGAGTCTACAAGGGAGCGTGCGACCGGACTACACACTCTACACGGAGATCCTGAACCACCTTGGGACGATCGCCTACCCCGTGACCCTTACGACCCCGACGTCGTGCAACTGCACCGCCACCAACACCACTCTCGGGAGCGACCTCTACGGCATCGCGACGCGCGACCCTGCGCACTCCGACCGATCGGACCTGATGGTCGTGAACCTGAACACGACCACGAACGTAACGTTCCAACCTGGCAATGGATTGCCTGGGATTTTCCCAGGCACTCCCGTAGAGGTATGGCAGTGGCAGGGGAACCTGACCAATCGCGGGGACAACTGGACCAACGTGTCCGTCACCCCCTTCACCTCCCAGCCGATTGCCAAGTACTACGCGAACTTGCCCGCGAACTGGACCCTCCCCCTTCAATCGGTGGTCCTCTTCGAAGCGTACCCGTCCGGGGGAGTGCCGGTGCAGTTCAACGCGTCCGGCTTCCTGCCAAACCAGAGCACCCCTCGATGGTACGTCGACATCGGCGGCTCGTTTGTTACATCGAACGGGACCTCCAACCTAACGTTCTTCCTCCCCCGCGGGGAATTCGACGTGGGTTCCCCGGCGATCCCGCTCAACCACAGCTCTCCGTTGAGCGCGGACAACACCGAACGGACGCCCAAGGAGCGGCTCGAGCCGTTCCTGCCCTCGACTATTTCGGTCGCCACATCGCCCCTGTACGTGCCCGTGACGTTCGCACACCAATGGGCTACCAACATCTCCACGGGGACGAACAATTCCACGACGCCTTCGGGTACCGAGGGTTACGTCACCCCCGCGCCCGCCTGGTGGAACGCGAGTACTCCTCTCACTCTCACCGAGCACCCTGGCTACCACTACGTGTTCGTTCACTGGGAAGGGTTCGGGAACGGGAGCAACACCTCCCTAGGCCCTGAGGCCACAATCTCACCCAGCTCGTGGATCGCCGAGAAGGCGATCTTCGCGTGGGGGTACCCCGTGACGTTCACGGAAACCGGGCTTCCCTCCCAGACTGACTGGTCGGTGACCGTTCAGTCGCATTTCGACCTGAACGGAACCACCTACTCCCTGACGGACCCCGCGTCCTCTGTGTCGAATGTCCTCGGATTCGAGGAAGCGAACGGGACCTACCGGTTCACCATTGGCTCCGTCCCGGGGTATCGGGCGAACCTCTCCAATTCCTCCTACCTCATCAACTCGTCCTTCAGCGTCTCGAACCGCTCCGTGGTCATCCCGATCACATTCACTGCGCCTACCCTACCCGCTCCCCGGTATGCGGTCACCTTCGAGGAGACCGGTCTGCCCACGGGCACCCGCTGGTGGTTGACCACCCGCAATGTGACGACCAATCAGACCGGCAACGTGACCAACGTCACGGTGAGCCCTTTCACCCAGTCCTCCCAAACTCCCACCATGGTGTTCGAGGAGACTAACGGTAGCTACGGGTACAACACGTCCAGCATCCCGGGATACAGAGCCCACCCGCCCGCGTTCGGGTACAGCGTGAGCGGCCCGGGCCGGGTCGTTCTCATCCAGTACTCTCCCGTCCGCTATGCCGTGGTATGGAAGGAGGCCGGCCTCGGCCCCAACCTCGCCTGGTCGGTCACGGTCAACGACGGGACCGCAGCCACGACCAACGGTAGCGTCGGGGCGTGGACCACGTTCCATCTAGTGAACGGGACCTATTCCTGCGTCATCCCCAAGGTGTCGGACTACGTTCCCGTCACCAACGGATCGCGCACGTTCACCGTGAACGGGGCGAACGTCTCGTTCAATGTCCTGTTCCCTCAGGCCAGCTTCCCCGTCACTTTCGAGCTCTTGGCCTTACCCTCGGGGACCCAGTGGCAGGTCCGACTTTCGGACTCGGCCAATACGAGCAGCACCCTTGCGGCGACGTTCCAAGTGCCCAATGGCAGTTACACGTACGACGTGCAACCCCCGACCCATTACCTGGCCTACCCGTCGCACGGAACCGTCACCGTTGACGCCGCCGCGATCGTGATCACGGTTTCCATCGTGCCCGCGGGACCGCCATCAAATCCCCCGCTCTGGACCCTCGTGACCCACGCTACCATCGCTGGGTGGGCCGTTTTGCTCGTGGCAGGAGGTACACTCCTGCTGGTCCGTGCCCGCAGCCGTCGTCGATTTGACGAGAATCTCTAGATTCTGCGGTCAGGGTCGCGACGGTTTCTGTTCGGGATAAGGCAGTAAGGATTCCAGAGGCCTGCCCGAGGCCCTCTTCAACGCAGGCGAGGGCTCGCGTTCTGGCCAGTCAGCTTCGCGGTCGCAACCCTACGGCCCTTCGCTCGGGGGTACAGAAATCACTTGACAATACGTATGCGCAAAGGATGTATATCTCAGTCAGAAACTGCGCCTATTGAGAGTTCTCCCCAATGCGTCGGAGTCGAGCCTGCCTTGGACTGGTTGTCCTCGCCCTAGTTGGCATGATACTCCTACCGGGCGACGTTCCGGGGGGTCCCGTCGGGTCGGCACTGGGTGAACCCACACAAGCCCCGTCGCAACCTCAGGGCCAAGTCGGCAGCGCTGTCAGTGTCAACTTGACGCTGAACTCGACTCCCATCAGCGTCTCCCCCATCTTTTGGGGCACCACAGTCTCCGATCGGGCCCGCCTGATTCCAGGAGAGGGGACATTAGTTAGCGCGACCCCAAACGAGATGGTCGTATGGCCAGGAGCGCAGTCAGGGGAGGACTACAATCCGATGAATGGCACAATCTACACCGTTCACAAGAATGCGCTCGGCGTCAAGATTCCGGAATGGGGAAAAGCTGCCACCAACGAATCTCAGTTCGTGAGTTGGTGTAAGTCGATCAACTGTACGGCCATCTTCCAGGTCCCCGGCGAAATCGACAACACCACTACCGCCAAGTGGATCGTTGAGTACACGGAAGACAAGGGCCAAATCGCCGACCCCGCATTTGGTGGTCGTAACGTTACAGCGCTTGACTTCCACCCGGCGTATTGGGAGATCGGCAACGAACCCGAGCTATGGCGGCTCTACAACATTCCTTGGACGGAGTGGAAGCCGTCGGCCCACAGCTACAGAATCGGGAACGCTACAACCGGCCCGGGCGTCTACGCTCGACTGGTTCAAAACTACACGTCTGCAATGAGGGAGGTCGACCCGAACATCAAGATCATTGGCATCCCTGCCACTGGGCGGCCCAATGGGATGGGTCCCCTCGAGAACTGGATTGGCGCCGTGGTAGCGCTTGACGGACCGAATATCAGCGGCGTAGCCTACCACAGTTATCCGGCCAGGGAGAGCCCGATTACTCTTCCAACGTTTTACGGCGCGATCAACGGTTCCGCTGGACTGACTGGACGCGTGGCGGAAGCCCGAAGCGGGATCGCGAACGGCAGCGCAGAATCGAAGGTTGCGTCCTGCCAAGCGACATGTTCGGAACGTGTGGGCCTCTTTGTCACCGAATTCGGCACAGGTCTCTCGCACACAATGTTTGGACCGTGGGAGCGGAGCTTCCCCGGTGTGCTCAGTTTCGCCGCCCAAGTCACTCAGGCGATCGACCTGAACGTTACGAATCTCGATGTGTTCGCCAGCGTGTTCAACACAAACAACTCCTGGCTCAACCTACATGGAGGTGTGCGACCTTCCTACACCCTTTTCAGCGAGATCTTCAATCACCTCGGCAACGTTGCCTACCCGGTCCGTTTGGCGACATCTCCCCAGTACGACGGCACCAACACCACATTGGGTGGCAATCTCTACGGCATTGCGACAACCGACCCGAAAGATGCTGGCCGAGCAGATCTGATGGTAGTGAATCTAAACCTGACGACGAATGTGACGTTCTCTCCGAAGCTGCCGGGGATCGCCGCTGGTACTCCGGCAGAAGTGTGGGAATGGCAGGGGAATGTGTCGGACCCACCGGGGAACTTTAGTTTGGGCGCGAGCGTAGAGCCGATGACGACTCAACCTGTGGCACAGTACTTTCCAGAAGGGCTCCCCGCGAACTGGACTCTCCCCCTCCAAACTCTCGCCCTGTTCGAATCATATCCAGGCGGTGGGGTTCAAGTTAACTTCACTGCGTCGGGCTTTAGCTCCGAAGCTCCCCTCCCGAGATGGTTCATTGACGTTGGAGGCGCTTTCGCGACTTCGAACGGTACCGACAACTTGACATTCTTCCTGCCCAGCGGAACGTTCAACGTCACGGCCCCACCGATCCCGCTCCAGAATGGGTCTCCCGTGACGGCTGACCTTACTGAGCGTCTCCCTAGAGAACGACTCGAGCCGTTTCCTCCCTCGTTCGTTCGAGTGTATCCGAACCAGGTGGCAGGCCCTCCAATTGACTTCGGGCTCACCTTCGCCCACCAGTGGGCGACAAACATTTCCGCAACAACGAATAACTCAGCTCCAGGCACGGGCACCGTGGGATACGTAACTCCCGCGCCTCTGTGGTGGAATGCCAGCACGCCGCTCACGTTGACTGCACGCCCCGCGTATCACTACGTTTTCACTCGCTGGGAAGGATTCGGTAACGGAAGCAGCAACAGTACCGACCCCCAGACCGCCCTTTTCCCAACCGCGTGGATTACACAGAAAGCGATCTTCACGTGGGCCGAACCGGTGACGTTCACTGAAACCGGACTCCCTGCTGGAACGAACTGGTCCGTGACTGTCCACTCCCACATCACCCTCGACACCGCTGCTATCGCCAGTAACAGCTCCCTTGCCTCCCGCTCAAACATCATCGCCTTCGAGGAGCCGAACGGAACCTACGGATTCACTATCGGGGCAGTCCCGGGATATCGCGCGAGCCTCTCCAACACCTCCTATCTCACCAATTCCTCTGTCAACGTCTCGGGCGTTCCGGCCTTCGTTCCGATCGCCTTCACTCCCATCGCACCCCCCGTTCCCCGCTACGCCGTCACCTTCGTCGAATCCGGCCTTCCCTCCGACGCCCGCTGGTGGCTCGCCACCCTCAACGTCACGACTACCCAGGTCGGCAACCAAACCACCGTTAACGTCTCCAACCAGACCGCCTCCTCCGAGACCAACACCATTGTCATCGAGGAAACAAACGGGACCTTCGACTATCACACGGGCACGATCGCAGGATTCCGAGCCCACCCGCCCGCGTTCGGGTACAACGTGAGCGGCTCGGGTCGGGTCGTTTTCATTCAGTTCTCTCCCGTCCGCTACGCCGTGGTCTGGAAGGAGGCCGACCTCGGTCCCAACCTCTCCTGGTCCGTCGCGGTAAGCAACGGTAGCGCAACCACGACCAACGAGAGTGTGGGAGCGTGGACCACCTTCCATCTGGTGAACGGGACGTACTCCTTCGAGGTCCCCCCGGCAGCGGACTATGTGCCGGTCACCAACGCATCGGGGACGTTCAACGTGAACGGAGCGAATGTCTCATTCTATGTCCTGTTCCCGGAGGTCAGCTTCCCTGTCACGTTCGCGGTATCGGGCTTACCGTCGGGGAATACTTGGCAGGTCCGGTTTTCCGACAATCTGACCTTGAATGTTAGCCGAGCCGCTACGACGTTCCGTGCGCCCAACGGCAGCTACACGTTCGACGTATTGGCTCCTCCGGGTTATCTGGCCGACCCCTCCCATGGGACTATCACCGTTGATGCCGCCGCGATCATGATCAACGTCTCGATGGTCATCGACGGTCCTCCTCCCTGCCCCCCGATCTGGAATCTCGCGTGCCCCGCTATGGTCGCATGCGCGGCGATCACCGTTGTGGGGGTGGGAACGCTCCTCATTGGCCGTACTCGGAAACGCCGCCGGTCAGGGGGGACCTCCTGACCAGCGATAGTGTCATCACGGCGCTCGCTTCCCCGGTCGAGTCTATGGCACTCTCTTGGCCCGGATGGGTGATCCAGCTCTACCATTGGCTCTACGCCGGGCTTCGACCCTTTGGCCTCCCCTTTGGGGCCATCGCGGTCGGGATTGGGCTAGGTCTCGTCCTGTATATGGTGATCGCGTCTCTCGAGGCGATACCCACCACCTCGGGCGCCGGCACCGTCCCGATCTCCGTGGTCCCTGACGATGAGACGGCTCCCAAGGACGGCACCCCGCCGAGCTCGGACGATCGACCCGTAGTCCCCGTCCGTGTGTTCTCGAAGGATGGGGGAAAGGTGATCCGGATGAAGGGCGCCGGCGAGAACCCTTCCGTACCGGGAAAGCGAGCGATCCGATTCGTTGCCGTCCTCACCGGCGCGTTCGCGACCTTCTCCGTTCCGTTGCTGTTGTACTACCCCGTCATCTTTGCCGAATACGACCACATTGTCGCGGGCGTCGGCATCTTCCTCTACTGGCCCCTGACCTGGCCGGGCGTCTACGCCGTGAGCGTCACGGCGCTGGTCGTCCCGGACTACATCTTCCCGATGTACCTCGCCTTCATGGCGGCGTTTGTCATCGCGAGCGGACTCGCATTCAACCGACCTCGCTACACGGGTCGACGACGCCGACGGGCACTCGTCACGATCATCATTTACATCTGCGCGGAGCTCGTGATCGACGCCCTCTTTTTCACCGTGCCCGGATCGACGCTCCGGAACTTCGCGCTGCTCGTACGGGTGCTGACTGGTGGACTGTTCATGGCCTTCCTCACCTTCTGCACTTTCTATCTGCCTCACCCGCAGAAGATTACCCCCCGGTTCCCGCGCGACCGGGCCGCGACCGCGCTGTTCCTGGCGGTCGGGGTCAGCGCCGGCGTGCTCTCCGCGGTCGCCGTCCTGATCATCAGCTGGGTGCTGGACATGAACCGGATCGTGACCGGGTTCACGATCCTTCTGCTGGTCCCCGTTCTAACACTCCCGGTGTTTTGTGCGCTTGCCCGCCCCCTCTACTTCCGCCACCTTCGGAAACATCCGCTGCCTTCTCTCGAGGAGTACCACCCATCGGTCTCGATCATCATCCCCGCGTACAACGAGGAGGAGTTCATCGTCGAGTCCATCCGCTCGGCCGACCGAGCGGCCGGGAACTACCCGGGAACGGTCGAGATCATCGTCGGGAACGACGGTTCCACGGACCGTACCCTCGAGCTCGCCCTGGGAGCTATCAGGAACCTCGAGCACACCAAAGGGTACGTGGCGGACCTCCCTCACGGTGGGAAGTCGAACGCGCTCAACGGCGCGCTCGCGCTCGCTACGGGGGAGATCGTCCTGCGCCTCGACGGCGACACGGTGATCACCTCTCCTCCGGGGTTCGCCCCGATGATCTCCCACTTCGCCGACCCCGAGGTGGGTGGAGTACAGGGCGCTATCCATCCTCGCGACCGAAAAGGCTGGACTCGCAAGCTGCGGGCGCTCGAGGTCGCATGGCTGCACTACATGCTGCGGCCGGCCAGTATGGCCACCCGCTCGGCGGAAGTGCTGGACGGCCTCTTCTCCGCCTTCCGCCGCGCGGACCTGGTCGAGCTCGGCGGATGGGTTCCGTGGAATGGAGAGGACTCCGAGATCTCGATACGCGTCCAACGACTGGGATACCGCATCCGCATCGAGTTCGGCGCGCTGGCCTTGGAGGACGTCCCGCACAACTACGACTCCCTCCGGAAGCAACGGGTCCGGTGGTCTCGCGGGATCATCATGGCCAACGGCCAGCACTACCGGGCACTGCTCGGGGAGACCCCCGAGTTCGCCGGGATCGGAGTGCTGTTCTGGTTCCTGCTCGTTATGCGGTCGGGCGTGCGGAGCCTGGTCTACGTCTTCCTCCTGCTCCTGATCCTCTTCCTCGGAGTTCCGGGCCTCATCTACACAATCGTCCTGCTCGCGATCGCGACCGGGATCCGGGCCGTGCCCATCGCTTACTTCCTGGTGAAGATGCGACGCCCCGACGTCTTGCTCTGGATCCCCTTCTTCCCGATCGGGAACATCATCAAGCAGACCTTCCGATTCGAGGCGTTCGGGACGCTGGGTCCCGGTGCAACGGCGGAGTACATCTAGGCTCTTGCCCCCGCGTAGGGGGCAGCGGGATCCTCGAACGCTCGAGGCTCTAGTCCCTGCCGCCCATGGTACTTCGGTTTGGACGGCGACGGATTTCGGGGTCCTCGGGTCAGCGAGGAGGCGCGGGCGTCTGACGGGTCCGCAGTTCGTGGGCCGCGACCACGAGCATGATCTCGGACGGTCCGTGCGCGATGCCCCCGGCCCGAACGTCCCGCCAGCGCTGCTCGTGCGGAAGGTCCTGGGAGTAGCCGCGCCCACCGTGGAACTGGATGGCGTGGTCGATCGCCCGAAGCCCGTCCTCGACGGCCACCCACTTGACGAGGGCGGCCTCCGCGGCCGCGTCCTCCCCGCGCTCCAGCCGGGAAAGGGCGTCCAGGGTGTACAGCCAATCGGCCGAAAGCCGGGCGAAGTCCTGGGCCAGTGAGAACGAGACGGCCTCCTGACGAGCGAGCGGCTTTCCGAACACGGTGCGCTGCCGGGCGTAATCGACCGTCGCCTCCCAGGAAGTGTACGCGGCCCCGAGGTAGATCGCGGCGAGGAGGGCTCGGTCGTGGGTGAGTTCCGTGCGGAGGTACTCGAAACCCATCCCCTCCTCTCCGAGACGGTATCGCAGAGGGACGCGAACGTGGTCGTAGGTGACCAATCCCCGACGCTGCCAGCGCTCTCCGAGGTCTCCTGACGAGGGGTCCCGTGTGATGCCCGCTAGGTCCTGGGGGACCAGGAACGCCGTCACCTTTCCCCGAGGGTCTTCGCTTGGGACGCGCCCGTATACAATCGCGGCGTCCGCGTCCAGGCAGAGGGCGACCTCGCTCTTTTCTCCCGTGAGAACATAGCCTTCCCCCTCTCGGGTGGCGGAGAGCGTCATCCCTTGAGCGTCGGAGCCGGCCCCGGGTTCCGTGATCTGATTCCCCACGACCTTGTCGCCTCGGACCATTGGGCGGAACCACTCTTCGACCAGTTCGGGGGAGCCGTGGTCGGCGAGCACGGAGGAAAACTCGGGCTGGATGCTCAGCTTCCCGAACACCGTCCCGGACCGGTACACGAGGTGGAAGAGGGCTAGCCCCACCTGGGGGAGTGAGAGTCCTCGGCCTCCTAGGGCGGTCGAGGTCCCCAGACCGAGCAGACCGGCCCGTCCCATCGCCCGATATTCCTCCCGGGGAAATGCGGGGTTCCGGTCGAGCTCGCGATACCGGTCTGCGAGTTTGTGGCGAGCCGCGAAGTCAGTGACCTCCACGACCAAGGGGTCGTCCGGGAGCGGGGGAAGGATCGCCATCTAAAGTCCCTCGGTAACGAAGAACGGGGGCTTCGAGTTCGGCCCTCCCGAGGGCGGCCGCTCGCCAATGATCCCGGAGGCACGCAACCGGTCCATCTCGGAGCTCGAAAGGCCGAGGAGCTCACCGAATACTCGAGCGTTGTCCTGACCGAGCCAGGGGGCGCCGCGCCAGACCCCGCCCGGGGTATCGGAGAACTTGGGAGCGACCCCGGCGCCCTTCACCCGTCCCGCGATCGGGTCGTCCCACTCCACGAACATCCCCCGGTCTCGGAAGTGAGCGTCCCGCGCGGCGTCGGCGATGTCGAACACCCGGGTGATCGCGACGTCGTGCGTCCGACCGATCTCCTCGAGCTCCTGTCGGGTCCGTGACCCGCAGAACTCCGCAATCGCTCGGTCGACCGCCTCCCGATGCGCGAGTCGGTAGTCCCGGTCATCGTACACGGGGTCGGTGAAGCCGATCACGGTCTTCAGCCGGCGCCACGCCTCGGGGGTCGGCGCTGCCACTACCACCCATCCGTCCCGGGCCCGATGGACGTCGTACGGGTGCAGTCGCGCATGGCCGGAGCCGTGACGACCTCGGACGACCCCTCGTACGAAGTAGTCGAGAGCGAGGTTCTCGAGTAGGATGAAGAACATCTCGTACTGGGCCACATCGACCGATTGTCCGTGGCCGGTCCGGCTGGCGTGGACGTACCCCATGAGGCCCGCTGTGGCGGCGGCCAGGCCGGTGACGGTATCGTTGAGCGCGGTGCCGCTCCGCATCGGAGGGTCCGGGTCGGGCTTTCCCTGCAGGGAAAGGTAGCCGCTGTAGGCCTGGGCGGTCAGGTCGTAGGAGGGGGTCCGTATCCGGTCCGGTTGACCGGTGCGGCCGTATCCCGTAACATGGACGATCGTAAGCTGGGGATTCGAACGCCACACTTCCTCATCGGAGAGGCCGAGCTTGTCGTACGTTCCCGGCCGTGAGGATTCGATCCAAATGTCCGACTGCTCGACCAGCCTTAGGAAGATGGTGCGACCCTCGGGCCGGCGGATGTCGAGCCCGACCGAGAGCTTGTTGCGAGAGTATTGGACCCATGACTCCGAGACGGCCTCCCCCGGCATGCTCCCCTCGAGCACCGGTCGAAGGGTCCGGGTCGGGTCGGCGTAGGGGGGTTCGAAGGGGGGTCCTTCAACGTGGATCACTCGGGCTCCGAACTCGCCCAAGTACGTGGCAGCCCAGGGTCCTGCGACGAACCGGGCGGACTCGAGGACCCGAACCCCCTCGAGCGGACCGAACGGGGGCACGAGCGGAGCGTCGTCCAGAGGCGAGGACACGACCCGGGACCGGGACGGAGCTCGATAACCCGGGAGGTTCAGGACGGAACCTCGGCGACCAAATACCGCTACCCGCTCGGCGCGACGATGACCGAGGCTCCTTGGGTCCGTTTCGAGGGCGCGAAGTTCCGAGACGAGCTCACGAAGTACAAACTGGCGAACCACCCGTTCAAGACCCATCCGTTCTTCTCCCGGCTCGAGCGCGGCGAGGTTCCGCGCCCGCTCGTTCGCGCGTGGGTGACCCAGTTCTACCCGTGGCTGGCCTCGGTCCCCATCGCGATGGCCGAGCGGTTCGCGAACTGCTCCTACGATTCGGCGAACGACCCCTACCGTCGGATGATCCTGGACCAGCTGGTCGAGGAGGCGGGGGACCCGAAAGGGAAGGCGTCGGGACATCCCGAGCTCTGGCTCCGGTTCTGCGAGGGCCTCGGCATTCCGCGGAAGGAGGTCCTGAACGCCCCGCTCCTGCCGAGCACGATGGTCGCGATCGACGACTTCCTCTACACGAACCGGGTGAACACGTTCTACGTCTCGGCGGCCGGGTCGTCGGAGCCCCCCAACGTGGAGCTCTGCGCCCGTCTGCTCCCCGCGTTCCGCAAGCACTACGGGGTCGACGAGGCGCACCTCGAGTACTACTCGCTTCACGTGACGGCCGACGTCGAGCACAGCGAATGGGTCGGTGAGATCGTCGCGGCGTTCGCGTCGAACCCCGAGGTGCGCAAGCAGATGTGGGACCAGATGCTCCGAGGGTTCGCCCTTCACGCTCTTCTGGTGGACGGGGTCCTCGCCGGGACGAACCAGGCTCCGTCCCCCGCGAAGACCCGCTAGGACCGGATCCGCTCGAAGCGGGGCACGACCGAAAGGAGACCGAATCCAGGACCAATGGAAGGCAGAACGATACGGCTCAAGCGGTTGTTCCCGAGTCCCCAGCGCAAGCTCTTCTCGGTCCCGTTGGACCACTCGGTGTCGATGGGGCCGATCGACGGCCTCGAGGAGCTCGCACCGCTCGCCCAGGAGCTCCAAGACGGCGGTGCGGACCTGCTCATCGTCACCAAGGGAGCGGTTCGAGGGCTCGTGCCGGTGCTCGCCCCGACCACCCAGCTCGGCATCCACGTGTCCGCGTCCACCAGCCTCGGAACGACGTCGAACCAGAAGGTCTTGGTCGGGACCGCAGAAGAGGCGGTGAGCTTGGGGGCCGACCTGCTCAGCGTTCAGGTGAATTTCGGGATCCCGGAGGAGCCGGACATGCTCCGCGACCTCGGGGTCGCCGCCGACCAGTGCCGCCGTCTCGGTCTCCCGCTCTTGTGCATGGCCTACGTCAAGAAAGCGAACGGAGGGACCCCGGAGGAGATTCGCCACGCGGCCCGCGCGGCGGCCGATACCGGCGCGGACATCGTGAAGACCAGCTACCCGGGGTCGGCCGCCGAGTTCGCGAAGCTCTGCCGGACGACCCCGGTCCCGGTCCTCATCGGTGGGGGCGTGCGGCTCGAGGACGAAGAGGCGTTCCTATCCATCGTGAAAGAGAGCGTGCGCGCCGGTGGGGGTGGCATCTGCATCGGGCGGAACCTCTTCCAACGTCAGCCGGTCGGTCCGTTAGCTCGCCGCATCGCGACGATCCTCCACGGCGTGGAGTAGGGATGCGCCCGTGACGCGCGAGCGGGTGACGGTCGCGCCCCTCGCCTCCTCCCCAGAGGGTCGAAGAGCGATCGTGGAACGCGCGCGCCGGCGAGGGTTCGCTCACTTCGCGGTGGAAGAGGGGGACCCGTTCGAGGCGGCTCCGGGAGAGGAGGTCATAGTACGCGGCAGCGGGCTCCTGACGACCCGCGACCGCGCGTCCCCGGCCATCCGCTTGATCCCGGTGGGCGACCCCGACGCTCTCGACCGAGCCGTCCGAGGAACACCGGACGGAGGGGTCCTGGCAATCGAACTGACGGGAGACCGCGTCATCCCTCTCGAGAACGCGATCGCCGCCGGGGGGCGGCGCTTCGAGCTCTGGGTCTACGCCCGCGGGCCTCGGGAGGTCTCGGGAGCGCTCGGGGCCCTCGAACATGGAGCGCAACGGGTGATCGTGACGCTACGCTCCCCCGAGGAGGTCGACGACCTCGAGTCGGTGCTCGAGGGCCCCTTCCCGACGAACCTCGAATGGACCTTGGTAACGGTCTCCTCTGTGCGCGCCGTGGGCGTGGGGGATCGCGTCCTCGTCGACACTACCTCCCTCCTGGACGCGACGGAAGGGCTCCTCGTGGGGAGCGCGGCCGGGTTCCTCTTCCACGTGGCGAGCGAGGCGGTCGGGTCGCATTTCAGCGGACCTCGGGCCTTTCGGGTGAATGCGGGGGCCGCCCACTCGTACGTCCTGATGGGCGACGGGACGACGCGCTACCTCTCGGAGCTGCAGCCCGGGGACGCGGTCCTCGTGAGCCGACCGGGCGGGTCGGCGCGCTCCGTTCGAGTGGGGAGGATCAAGATCGAGCGCCGTCCCCTCGTCATCGTAACGGCCGCGGTCGACGCTTCCCCGAGAACGGTGTTCCTGCAGGAGGCCGAGACCGTGCGGCTCTCCGCGGAGTCGGCCCGGGTCCCGACCACCGAGCTCTCGGTGGGCACACGCGTTCACGGGGTCAAGATGCCCCCGGCCCGTCATCTGGGGCGTTCGGTCGAGGAGACGATCATCGAACGATGAATCCCGCTGCTCCCGCGATCGTCGTCAGCCTGCCGGCACGCACAGTCACGGACGCTCGGACAGAGATGGAGGAGGCCTGCCGCTCCGGCGCCGACCTCGTCGAGATCCGATTCGACCGGTTCCGTGCCGGGGAGCTCGCCCGCGTCGGAGAGCTGTTTCCGGCTCCCCTTCCTCTGGTGGCTACGCTCCGTTCGCACGCGGAAGGGGGCGAGGGCCCGGACGACCCGGAGACTCGCCTTCGGATACTGAGCGACCTCGCGCGCCATCCATTCCGCTGGATCGACGTCGAAGCCCTCCGGGACTTCCCGGCCTCGGAGGCGTTTCTGCGACCCGGGGTATGCGGGATGATCGTCTCGAGCCATGTTACGACCTCCATACGAGAGCGGGAGTGGAACCGCCTCCTGCGCCAACGTGTCCCGCGGGGGGCGATCCGAAAGGTCGTTGCCGCCGCGACTGTCGGGCAGCTCCTCCGCGAGCTCATCCCCGCATTACCGCCTCCGGGGGAGTCCCCTCTCGTAGCGCTCACGACGGGACCCTCAGGACCGCTCCTCCGTGCCTGGTCGAGGAGATTCGGCTTCCCGATGGTGTACGCCTCTCTGCCCGATCGCACCGACCGGGCCGGGCCACCGTCGGTCGAGCCCAGCCAGATCCCCGCCGACCGGATGCGGGCCTACCTGGATGCCGAGGGCAACCCACCGCTGTTCGCGATCGTCGGGCACCCCGTAGTGCACTCGCGAAGCCCGGCCCTGCACTCGCGCTGGATGCGCGAGGGGGGACGAGCCGGCCTCTTCGTGGCCCTGGATTTCGAGAGCGACAAGGAGTTGGTCGAATCGGTCCCTTCCCTGGCCGAGGGGGGATTCCGAGGGCTCAGCGTCACGCACCCGTTCAAGGAGGTGGCCCTGAACCTGGCGAGCCAGGTCGGCCCCGGGGCCATCGCTTGCGGAGTGGCGAACACGCTCTCCTTCGGCCCCGAAGGGGTCGAGGCGGAGAACACGGACCTGGTCGCCATCCTTCGCCGGCTCGAGGAGCTCCGGTCTTCGGGCCGATGGGACGGTTCGTCGCTCGGCGTGATCGGCGCTGGCGGTGCCGCCCGCGCGACCCTCGCGGCCGCGCGATCCCTCGGGGTCGAGTCCCACGTCTGGGCGCGCCGTCCGGTAGCCTCGGAGCTGCTGGCACGCGAATTCGGAGCCCATTCCGTCAACGGCCGGGGGCAAGCCCGACCCGCGTTGGTGGTCCACGCCACCACGATAGGCCGAACGGCCGGGGAATTTCCCTCCCTGCCGGATCTGGATTGGCTCCACCCGGGGGTTCACGCGATCGACTGGGTCTACGCTCCGGATGATCCGATCGTACGCGTCACGGCCGAGAAGGCCGAGGCGACGTACGAGGACGGCTCGCGGCTTCTCGTCTACCAAGCGGCGGCAGCCTACGGCATCTGGTGGGGTGATGGACCGACCCCCGAGCAGACCTCGGCCGAGCTCGAGGGGGTGTCATGAACGGAGCGGCCCGGACCTTCGGAGCCATCACGATCACGAACGCTCTGCCGACCGGTATCGGATGTGCGGCCGGGGTCGATCTGCCCGTGGAGGCACGCGTCGTGCTGGCCACCGACGGGTCGAAGGGGCCGCCCACGGTCGAGATCCCGAGCGGCTGCCGCACGCCCCTGGTCGAGGAGGCCTTGAGAGTTGGTCTGTCCCAGTACTTCCCTGATCGCGGCGCCGTGGCCCGACTTACCCTGCGATCGGAGGTCCCGGTCGCTCGCGGTTTGAAGAGCTCGAGCGCCGTGAGCACCGCGGTGCTGCTGGCCGTCGCGAGAGCGGCCGGTCGGAACCCTTCCCCGCTCGAGATCGGGCGGCATTCGGCGGACGTGGCGCGTCGCGTGGGGGTCAGCGCCACCGGCGCCCTCGACGATGCCCTCGCGGGGCTCGAACCCGGGTTCGTCGTCACGGACAACGTTCGGGGCGAGGTCCTCCGGCGGACCGACATCGACCCCGGCTGGGGCGTCGCGCTCTACGTCCCCCCGCAACCCCATCCGCCCTCCCCCAACTTCGCTTCGGCCTTCTTCGCCGCGCGGGCTTCGGGCGAGGTGGCCGCGCGAGCCGCGATGGACGGGGATTGGACGAAGGCGATGCGGCTGAACACCGAGCTCGTGGAGCGGACGATGGGCTACGCGTACCGGGAGATCCGGGACCATCTGGAAGAGCACGGCGCCATCGTGAGCGGCGTGAGCGGCCTCGGTCCGACTCTGGCCACGATCGCGCCGACCGCTCGCCTCCCCGACCTCATTCGGGAACTCCCGTCGGATTCGGCGCAGAAGCTCATCGTCGCGTTCACCCGCGGATCCTCGGCGAACGGCGGGCGCTCGTGAGCGCCATCCGGATCCGACCGGGGCCAGCCTACGGTACGGTGCAAGCACCTCCGTCGAAGAGCTACACCCACCGCGCCCTCGTGGTCGGCCACCTCGCGGCTCGACCGTTTCGGGTCCGTCACCCGCTAGACTGTGACGACACGCAGGCGACCGCCGCCGCCGTGGCCCGCCTGGGGAGCTCCGTCTCCCGCACCCGCGACGTCTGGCGGGTGGGCCCAACGGAGGATGGACGGCGGCGGACCCCGGCCCTCGTCCAGTGTCACGAGTCCGGCACGACGCTTCGGTTCGTCTCCGCGTTGGCCGCACGCACCGACCGTACGGTCGTGATCGCGGGAGCCGGTCGACTATCGGAGCGTCCCATCGACGACCTTCTCGAGGGACTGATGGCCCTCGGAGCGCGCTGCCGGCACCTCCGCGGAACCGGTCTCCCCATCGAGGTCCGTGGACCGATGCGCGGAGGCCCGGTCGTCCTCGACGCGTCGAAGAGCTCGCAGTTCGCCTCGGCCCTCCTGCTGACACTCCCCTCGCTGGAAGGGGACTCGTCGTTGGAGCTAACGGGCCAGCGGGTCTCGCAGCCGTATCTGGAGGCGACCCTCGCGGTGCTCGCCCATCAGGGGGTCCGTGTGGACCGTCACGGCCGGCGCTTTCACGTTCCGGGTGGGCAGCGCTTCCGGGGCCCGGGGTTCACGGTCCCGGGAGACGCCTCCTCCGCCGCCTATCTCTGGGCCGCCGCCGCGGTGAGCGGGGGAACCGTGCGGGTGGAAGGGGTCCCGGCGAAGTGGCCGCAGGCGGACCTCGCCGTGCTCGAGCTCTTGCGGGACGCCGGTGCGTCCGTCTCGAGACGGCCGAACGGGGCCACGGTAAGCGGGGGGACGCCGAAGGCGTTCCGCATCGACCTCACGGACGCGCCCGACCTGTATCCCCTCGCGGGGGTTCTCGCCGCGACCACGTCCGGGGTGAGCCACATCGTCGGGGCGGAGCACGCCGTCCTGAAGGAGTCCGACCGCAAGGCTGGGACCGCGCTCTTGGCCCGCTGCCTCGGGGCTGCGGTCGAGAGCACGAGCCGCGGCCTTCGCATCCGCGGGACCCGCCGGCCACGGGCGCTCGACCTTCGACAGCTCTCCGACCACCGACTGGTGATGAGCGCGGCCGTAGGGGCGCTCGCCGCGGAAGGAGACTCGGTCCTGGGCGAGAAGGAGGCCGTGCGAAAATCGTTCCCTGGCTTCTGGGATACGTTCGCGAGCCTATCGGAAGGAGGGCGCGGCCGATGATGCAGTTCGGGGAGCGGTTCCGGGTCACCCTCTTCGGAAGCAGCCACGGACCCGAGGTCGGCGTCGAAGTCGAGGGAATCCCTGCCGGTACTCCCATCGAACCCGCCCGCATCCAGGAGGACCTCGATCGTCGCCGGCCCGTCGGTCGGCGGCTCGCCACCCGCCGACACGAGGAGGACCGGCTCGTCGTCGACTCCGGGCTCCTCGAGGGGAGGTCGGACGGGGCCCTCTTCCGAGCGCACGTGGCGAACGAGGACGTTCAACGGGGTCCGTACGACCGCCAGCGGGACACGCCGCGGCCCGGTCATGCCGACTATCCGGCGCGCGTGCGGTTCGGCCCCGACGCCGACCTCTCGGGAGGTGGGATCTTCTCGGGCCGGATGACCGTCGGCCTGGTGATCGCCGGCTCGATCGCAACAACCCTCCTTTCGGCCCGAGGCGTCGAGGTCGTGGGATACACCCGGTCGATCGGACCGGTGGATGCCGAGATCTGGGAGGGCGAGCCGGTCTCCGCCGTTCGGGACCGCTCGCGGACGAACGAGGTCGGGTGCCCCGACCGGGACGCGGCGCGCCGGATGGAGGAGGCGATCGCCGAGGCCCGCCGGGAGGGGGACAGTCTTGGGGGGATCATCGAGGTCCGGGCCGAGGGCCTCCCCGTCGGCCTGGGCGAACCGTTCTTCGACTCGGTCGAGAGCTCGATCGCGCACATCGCCCTCTCGGTCCCGGCCGTGAAGGCGATCGAGTTCGGGGCCGGGTTCCGCGCGGCTCGCATGAAGGGAAGCGAGCACAACGACCCGTTCGTCTGGGTCCAGGGGAACGTCCGGACGGAGACCAATAACGCCGGAGGGATCCTCGGAGGTCTCTCGACGGGCATGCCGGTCGTCTTCCGCGTGGCCGTCAAGCCGACATCGTCCATTGCCAAAGCGCAGCGTACGGTGAATCTCGCCGACCGCTCGCCGGCTACTCTCAGCGTCGCGGGCCGACACGACCCCTGCATCGTCCCTCGCGCGGTCGTCGTCCTGGAGGCGGTGACGGCGATCGCCCTCGCCGACCTGGGCCTCCGGGGTGGGTTCCTTCCGTGACGAACGGGGGGCGGCCTTCCTAAGGGCGGATACGTTCGAGGGAGAGGAAGCGGACCTGGGCGTCGGGGCGCACGCCGGCGACGAGAAACTCCTTCCGAACTCCTTGGGCCACGCGCACGCCGCCCGCCACTTCGATCCAGGATGCGACGTGGGTCGCCGGCACGGCCTGCACGAGGTACCGGGCGTGAGAATGCTCCGGGCTCCGCGGGTAGGCGCGGAAATGGGCCCCGTACTTGAACCCGGTCTTCACGACAAGGGCGCGCCCCCGGAGCTCCCGATAGGCGGCGAGCCGTTCGAAGAAGAGGGGGTCGAGGCGACGAGCCCGTCGTTCGAGTGCCTCGAGCGGAACCGGTCGGCCGCTCTTCGAATCCCGAAGCGAGAGCTGGCGTTGGGAGCAAAGGTAGGTGGCCTCGAGAAGGCTCAGCTCGAGTCGGTCCCCGACCCGGCTCCCGTACGCGAGCTCCTTTCCGAGCTCGGTTGCCTGCGCCGAGCTGTGGACCGTCACCCGGTCCTCGGAAAGCCATCCTTCGGCGGGAGCCGAGAGCGCCCGGGACGGAAGTGCCCCGTTCGGGGCCGGGCGGCGCACCCGGTAGTAGGTGAGGTCGGACTCCTCGTCCACCAGGCCGAGCAGGAGGAGCTTCTTCGCGGTCTGGGCGCGCTCGGCGAGGTCGAACAGCCGAGCGAGGTCGAACGGGACCCGCTCGCTGATCGCCTCGACCCAGTAGCGGGACGGCGTCTTGTGGAGCGTCCCGCCTCGGGGGAGGACCGTGAACGCGACCGGCGGGGGGCTCGCGCGCACCACGTACCCGCGCTGCCGAAGGTCCCGGTACACGAGGTAGCGGACCGCGAACCCCGGGTCCGCCCGGACCGCGCGGCGGAAGACCGTCGACCAGGCGACCGCTCGTCCGCCGCTCCCGCGGAGGTCGACGCGGCCCATCTCCGAGAGGTAGACCGCCTCGTAGCGGTCGAGCGTGAGGCCGCCATCGGACGAGGGCGTGCCGAAGAATCCCTTCCCGTAGACCTGACCCGCCTCGGGCGGGTCGTCGAACCGTACTGTACCGTCCGCGCGAACGACCCCGCTCACGTACGGGCCCCTCGGAGCTCCGACAGCGTGACGAGAGGTTCGATCCGGATCCCCGCGGAAGCGAGCCGGGCGGCGGCGCCGCTCTCCCGGTCGACCACGACCAGGACCCGGTCGACCAGACCACCGGCTCCTCGCACGATCTCGACCGACCGTAGGGTGCTGCCGCCGGTGGTCGTGACGTCCTCGATCAGGAGGACCCGAAGCCCCGGAGTGATGTCGCCCTCGTACGGTTGGCGCGTGCCGTGCTCCTTCGCCGTTTTGCGGAGGACGACGTACGAATGGCCGGTCTTGAGCGCCACCGCCACGACCAGCGGGACGGCGCCCAGCTCCATGCCCGCGAGCCGGTCGACCGTTCCGACACGGCTCGCGAGCGCCCGCGCGAGCAGGTCGAGACGCTTCGGGTCGGTCCAGGCGCGCTTCACGTCGATGTAGACGTCGCTCTTCTCGCCCGAGGCGAGCGTGAAATCGCCGAACCGCACGGCGCCCGCGTCCAGGAGAGTTCGGACGATCTCGGTGTGACCGGGTTCGGGGTCTGCGACCGGAGCGTTCACCAGGGCACCTTCTTCAGACCGGCCTTGTACCCAATCCAGTTGAAAAGCGTGTGGAGGCCCAGGGTGACCACGAGAACCCAGAAGACGCCCCAGCCGCTGACGAACACCGGCACGAACACGCTCGGATAGAACAGGAACCCGAGCCCGATCGGGACCAGGACGAAGGGGAGCTGGTCGAGCAGGATCGCGCGGGAGCCGCTCTCCCGGCCGAGGCGCCGCTTCACGAACGAGCCGAGTGCGTCCCCTGTCATCGCGCCGAAGGTGAGCAGCGCGACCACGAGGACCGCGGCGGGAAGGTTGGGGGCCAGGACCGGAACGAGCCTCCACGGGGGGGACGCGGCCAGGATCAGCCCGGCCTCGATCATACCGAAGGGGATCGCGGCGAACCCTCCGACCAGGAACCCGGACCACGTTTTCGACGGGCCGAGAATGCGTCGCCCGTCCCACCGCCACACGCGGCCGAAATCCATCGGGGGCCCTCGTCCCCGAGGCAGGGTCGCGAGCGCGTTCGCGATGTAGGCCGGCGTCAGCACCCAGAGGACGGCCATCAGGGACGAGAGCCAGGGGTCGACCACGCGCGTGTCCTGGGTCTACGGCTCGCGGATGAACCGGGCGATCGAGGTAGCGACCGCGGCGATCTTCTGGGGGTCGGCGCTCTCCTCCGCGTCGTGGATGTGCGCCTCCGGGTCCATGCTGCCGAAGACGAGCGCCGGCAGCGGGTCTCCCTTCGGGGTCGTGAGGTCCCTCAGCGCGCTCGCGTCCGTCCCGCCATACTCGCCACGAATCCCGCTCACGCCCATGGTCTCCTGTAGGATCCGCTCGAGCCGGAGCAGCGCGGGGTGGTCGACCGGAAGCGAGTACCCCGCCCGACACCGCGCGGGAGGGGCCGCGATCCGAGCCGAGGGCGAGCGGTTCTCGATGAACGCGCGGACGTAGCGGAGGGCCGCGTCGAGGCCGGTGGCGAGTTCCATCTCGGGGATGAGGCGAAGGTCGACCGTGAAGGTGGCCGTGCCCTTCGCGCGTCCATCGATCAGGTCCCGTTCGAAAGCGGCTTGGAGGAGGCGGAGCGTCGGGGGCACCGGGTTGTGACCGTAGTGTGGGTATCCCCCGTGGGTCGCCTCGCCGATCAGCTGGAGCGCGAGGGTGCCGGGCGGCACGGTGAGCGCGGTGGCGTTCGCGGGCTCGAGACGGAACGGCGGGCCCACGAGCGGCGCAAGACGAGCCGGTAGGGCACGGAGCTCCTCGGCTCCTCCCCGGAAAAGCAGGGTGACGGCCGCGGCCGACTGGTTCGCCGCGTCGGTCTCCGCGTGGGCGGCGACCAGGCGCACGCCCCGTTCGGAGGACGGCACGTCGGTCACATCGAAGTGGGTGACGCTCGCCCTGCCCGTGATCACCGGTTCCGGAGCATGGCGGTCGGGCCAGTCGGGAGACGCGTAAATGGAACGCCACCGCCGCGCGACCTCGTGCAGGTCGACGAGCGCCTGGCCGTAGGCGAGCGCCTCGCGAAGCTCGGCCGGCCCCTGGAACGACGCGTCTAGGAACGCGACGCCACTCGAGCCGGCGGTCGCCTCGGGGCTCCCGTCGGGGATCAGGGCGACGTCGCCCCGAAGGATGCGCTCGGGGTCGTTCAGGGGGAGCTGCGCGTCGTGGGCCTTGATCGCTTCGACGCCTCCCTCGCCTCCGGTCTCCTCGTCCACGCACGCGATCAGGCGTACGTTCCGTCGGAGGTCGGTCTCCTCGGAGAGCTTCCGCAACGCGGCCAGGGACGCGACGATGCCGCTGCCGAGATCGTCGTTCGACCCCCGGCCGTAGAGACGCCCGTTCGCGCGGTAGGTCAATGTATGGGGAGGGCTCTTCCATCGGCCGAGTTGTTCGGCCGGGACCGGGACGACGTCGAAGTGGGCGAGGATGAGAACGGTCTCGCTCGCTCCCACGTTGAGCTCGGCGATGACGTTCGGTCTCGGCGCGCCGTGCCAGTCGCCTTTCACGTCCCCCACGACCGTGGGGTCGTAGACTCGCGTGGCGAGGCCCGCCGCTCGGGCCGCTCGCACGATCGCGTCGGCTGCCCGCAGGTAGTTCGGCTTCTCCCACCGGCCGTGACCGACGTCCTCGAGGTTCGTGGGCGCGATCGAGACGAGCTGGGTCAGCAGACGAAGGTTCTCCTCTCCGCCGATGGCAGCGCTCGCGGCCGACGGGTTCGGTCCGTGGGAAGATGTCGACATGGGGGCCTCAGCGCAGCACGAGGAGAATGACCAGA
Source organism: Thermoplasmata archaeon UBA61 (assembly GCA_002503985.1). Classification (GTDB taxonomy): domain Archaea; phylum Thermoplasmatota; class Thermoplasmata; order Lutacidiplasmatales; family UBA184; genus Lutacidiplasma. Next base: position 182,812 of record DASW01000008.1, on the reverse strand, counting down.
GAGCTGGTGATGAGCAAGAGGAGGGTCGCGGCGAACATGTGCGTGAACATGGCCAAGGTGTCGCCGAGGGAGGTCAAAAGGCGTGCGGTGTAATTGGGTCCCAGGACCTTGACATCCGGGACGTTCTTCTCCCCGAAATGGACGGAGACCGGCTCGAGGTTCTGGATCGCTTCCTCGAGGGTCGCGCGGGACTCCCGGATCAGCCCCGACAACGGGTATCGTTCCCCGACGGGGTTGATCCCGCCATCGACCTCGTGGACCACATGGTTGTCGGTGGTGAGGACCTCGGCCACGTCGACCCGCTCGAGGAGCGATCGGACGATCGGGTCCCGTCGTCCGATGAGAAGGTTGTTGCCGTCGATCAGCACGTAGCCGGTGGTGGACCCCGCCGCGCGGACGACCAACGCCCGGAACCCCTCCGGCCCGATGCCGTCGCGCCCGATCGAGTACCCTTTGCGGACCGCGACACCGACCTCGATCGGCCCGTCCCGAGCCGCGGCGACCGCCGCTCGGACCGCGGCCTTCGTATCGACCACGAGCTTCTCGGCCATCGGGGTGCCGTAGAGGATGTCTCCCTGTCCTTCCACGTAGGAGTTGTGCGCGTCCACGAGGACGACACGAGGTCCTCCTTCCTGGGCCACTTCCCGAACGATCCGGTCCGCGACGCTGAACGCGATGTCGTCGGTCGGTTTGGGGGCCTGGGTGACGAGAACCAGGACCACGTTCCCGAGGAGCTGCGCCCGGGCGAGGCTGCCTTCGTACGGAGAGATGAGCGAGCTGGCGCGGGAGCTTCCTGTCTCGGTCAACGAGGCGACGAGCTCGCGCAACGCCGAGGCGACCCGGTCGACTTCCGCATCCGAGGGGAGGTCGAGGTCGTGGTCGCACGGGGTGTGGGGCACGAAGACCGTCCCGGCCGACGGTCCTAGCTTCTCGGAGAGCTTGTGCGGAAGGTCGCTCGACCCGAGCGCGGCGAACGGCCCCGGGTGGACGGTGGGGAGGGCCACGGTCGCCTTCACGGAGCCTCCCCGCGAGAACGCGAGGATCCTCGCCTGGACGTTTCCCGGGATGGCCCCTTTCAGGAAGAACGCCTCGAGCGCTTCGGAGGCCTCCGGGTCTCTCTGGCTGACGTGGTCGAGAAGGGGACGGATGAGGGAGACCCCCGAGTACCCGAACTCGCGACGGATTGGGCGGTCGGAAGCCCGGACCAACGCGACCGCCGCGATGAACCCGAGGGCGAAGAATGCGGCTGCCATCTCCAGAAGGGTGGCCGTCGGAGGCACGAGCACGAAGAACCCGGCCAGGTAGAGCACCGGCTGGAGGAGCGAGGGCAGCAGCATGCGGGCGTGGCTCGGACGGGACACCCCGTAGAGGCTCGAATGACGGAACCAGAACGCGGGGCCGACGAGGAACACCCCCAGATAGGTGAGCCCGGGAACGATCGATGGGTCGGCCGCCCACGCGAGCCGCCAGACCGCCGCGAGGGCGACCACCACGACCATGACCGTGAGGGCCAGGAAGACACTGCGATGGAACTCGAGCCGGCCGCCGAGCGCGGCACAGATCGGGGTGGTGGCGACGGACGCGATGAACGCGGGCAGGATGCCCGCGACGAGGAACCCCTCGAGGAACTTAGGCACGTCCGGGAGCCAGAGGAGTCCCGCGAGAGCGGCGCTGGCCACGACGAGGAGCGCGTAGGTGACCGGTTGAGAGGGCGCCCGGAAGAGGACGTGCCCGCGGCGGACCTCCGGGTAGTCGTTGCTGAGGACAGCGTTTGGTTCAGCCGACACGGGCTCGACGCACCTCCTCGAGGATCGCATGGAACGAGGCTCCGAGACCCTCCTCCTCTGTGATCGTGCCGGTGACGAGGATGTTGGCGCCCGCATCCAAGAGGGCCTTCGCCTCCGGACCCGAACGGATCCCGCCCCCGACGATGAGAGGAACGGCGACGACCTCGCGAACGGCCCGCACCATCTCGACCGGCACCGGTGCCGGAGCTCCCGACCCGGCCTCGAGGTACACGAACCTCATACCGAGGAGCTCCGCCGCGAGGGCGTAGCCGGTGGCCCCCGCGAGGTCGTCGCGCGCCACGGCATCGACGTCCCCGACCTCCCCTACCCTCATTCCGGGGGCGACAACGAGGTAGCCCATCGGGATCGCCTCGAGCTCCATCCGGCGGACCGCGGAGGCGGAGCGGGCGTGGGTGCGGATCACCAGGTCAAGGTTCCGGGAGTTGAGGAGGCTCATGAACAGAACCGCATCGGCGTCGGGGGTGAGCGACCCCGGTCCCTCCGGGAAGATGATCGAGGGGACCGCGACCGCCGCCTTGATCGCGCGGGCGGCTTCGCTCATCACCTCGCGGGAGATCCCGGTGGAACCCCCGAGCAGGATGGCGTGACTCCCGAGAGACACGGCACCCTGGGCCACTGCGGCGGCCTTCGCGCCGGGAGACTTGTCCGGATCAATGAGGGTGAAATGGAGGGGCCCTGCGGTGAGGTGCTGGCGAAGGTATTGTTCCACATGGCCGATGGGCGTGTGGGGCATCACCGGAACGCCACCACCAGGAACGCGAAGAGCGCCACGGTCATCGCCACTTTGCTCATGGTTTGCTCGTAGTGCAGACGGTCGGGGAGGTGCCAGACCGACATCCCGAAGATCGTGTCGGCGGCCCCGACCAGAACGATGTAGATAATCCCGACCCCCGAAGCGAGATTGACGAACCAGGCGAGGGGAACGAGGCTGAGGACCACGCCCCCCGCCACGGCCCCGCGCGCCGAGGCTGTCGCAGTTCCGAGGCCGTACCGTTTGGGCAGGGTGGTCCGACCGACGTCCCCGGCAACATCCTCCATGTCTTTGATCACCTCTCGGCTCAGGGTCGCCAGAAACGCCATCGCGGCGAACGGAAGGAGCACGACGGCGTTCCCAGCCGCGGCCCCTCCGTAGAGGAAGACCACTCCTGTGAGGAAGGCCACCACGAGGTTGCCGGCGAACCCGGCTTTCTTGAAGCGGAACTCGTAGGCTAGAAGCAAAGCGACGGCCACGACGAGGATGACCCCCACGAGAGGCTCCTCGACCGCGACCGGCACCGCCACCACAACTCCGAGGACGAACAGGGCCACGGCGAGCCCCCGGGCGCCACCGACCGAGACTTCGCCCGTCACGAGCGGGCGGTCCGGGTGGTTGGTGCGGTCCCCCTCGAGGTCGAGGAGGTCGTTGAGGACGTTCCCGCCACCGGTGACGAGCGCCGTCGAAAGCCCGGCCATCACGAGGAGCAGCCACAGCGAGACCGGGACGGAGATTCCCGCCCCTCGCGCGACGAGCCCCCCGACGAGCGTTCCGACGAACGACACCCCGAGGTTGCCGGCGCGCACCAGACGGAGCGCTGGATGCACGGGGGCCGATGGTCGGGTCGGTCGCTTAACGGTTGTGTCGTCGGGGGAGGTGCCCCTCCGGACCACGACCCGCTCGCCGGCGCGTTATATGCGGCGAGCGCTGGCATGGGTCCGATGCCTCGGTCGGGGGTCCGGCGGCCAAAGGTCCGGGCGCTCACGCTTTCGAACGGGCTTCGGGTCCTCCTGGCCCCGGAGGACGCGAGCCCGACCGCGAGCGTCTGGGTGTGGTACCGGGTCGGTTCGAAGAACGAGGAGCCGGGGATCACCGGCGCCTCGCACTGGGTCGAGCACATGCTCTTCGAGGGGTCCCCCCGCTACGGGAAGGGCGAGATCGACCGTGCGGTCCAGCGGGTCGGCGGTGAGCTCAACGCGTTCACCGACACCGACTTCACCGCCTACTTCACGACGGTCCCTCGGGACCACCTTTCCGTTCCGCTCGATATCGAGGCCGACCGGATGACCCGAGCGGCCATCACCGACGCGGAGGTCGCCCGGGAGCGGACGGTCATCCATTCTGAGCGCGAAGGGAACGAGAACTGGCCCGAGTTCCGCGTCGAGGAGGAGCTCTTCCAGCTCGCGTTCCGGGTGCACCCCTACCGGTGGGACGCGCTCGGGCGGCGACGGGACATCGAGCAGATGACCGCCGACCAGCTGAGAGCATACTACCGGCGTTTCTACGGACCGAAGAACGCCGTCCTGGTGGTGGCCGGCGGGTTCGACTCCGATCGGACGGCGGCCGAGGTCCGGCGCCGGTTCTCAAAGCTCCCTCCCTGGGGGGAGGACGTCACGGTTCACGACGAGGAACCGCCCGCCGTCGGAGAGCGGCGGTCCACGCTTTCCGGTCCTGGGACCACCCCGTACCTACAGCTCGGCTGGCGGTCGCCGGCCCTCAGCGACCCTTCGACCCCGGCGACGCTCATTCTCGACACGATCCTCGGAGGCGAAAGCCGTCTGTTCTCGGCGGGGATGGGGCAGCGAGGGCGACGCGAGCACCCGACGGCCCGCCTCTACCGGGCGCTCGTCGAGAAGGGGCTCGCGGTACGGGCCACCAGCGGCTGGAGTCCTCGGTTCTACCCGAGCCTGTTCACTATCCAGGTCCAGGCCGCCCGCGGCGTTTCGCTCGACCGCCTCGAACGGGCGGTAGGGTCGGTGGTCGACCGGCTCTCCCGGGACGGACCCTCCCCCAAGGAGATGGCCGACGTGAGGACCCGCATCCGGCGAGGCGCCGCCCTCGCCTACGAGGGAGCGACGAGCACCGGGTTCCGGATCGGCTATTTCGCGACCCTGGATTCCCTCGGCCTGGAGGACCGACTGTACCACCGTCTGCTGCACGTTTCACTGCGGGCCGTTCGAGACCAGGCCCGCGCGCTCTTCCGACCGGAGTCTCGGGTCGTGGTCCGCTACGAACCGACGGGGGGGACCGACGATGAGTAGGGCGAACGAGCCCCTGCGGCTCGAGTACGGCCGAGAGGTCGATGGGCTCGGCGTCGTTCGCCAGCCGTCCCCCGCGGGAGCGGCCAGTTTCTCCGCCACCTACGTCGGCCCCGCGGGCTGGGGCTTCGACCCACCGGGAGAGGCCGGGACGGCCCGGGCCGTCAACCAACTCCTCTCAAGCGGGGCAGGTCCCTACGACCGGATGGCTCTCGCCCGTCTCCTCGACCGGGCTGGGGCCATCATCACTTCCGAATGCGCGCCGGAGTCCGGCGAGGTGACAATCTGGGGCCCGGCTGCGGACTGGGAGAAACTGCTGGCGCTCCTCGCGGACGCGGTGCTGCGACCTCGGTTCGCGCCGGAGGACCTCGTCCGTGTCCAGCGCCAGCTCTCCGAGCAGCAGATGCGAGAGCTGGCTCAGCCGGGAAGCCGTGCGGACCGGGAGCTTTTCCGTGCCACGTACCCCGAGACGCACCCGTACTATTCGAGCGGCCTCGGTGACCCGAAGTCGGTCGCACGGATCAGTCCGACCAAACTTCGCAAGTTCCACCGGGCCCAGTACACCAGCGGCGATGCGGTCCTGGTCGTGACGGGACCCGCGCGACTCGCGGCGGTCGAGGCGGCCGCTCTTGCCCTCTTCTCAGGGTTCGCCGAACACCGGGGGCCCACCCTTCGCCTCCCGTCGGTCCGACGCCGGACCGCACGAAGGCTGACAGTGGCCCTCAAGGGCCGCTCCCAGGTCGAGATCCGTATCGGCGGCGACTCGATCGCCCGTTCGGACCCTGGCTACCCGGCGGCGTTCCTGGCGAACGAGATCCTCGGAGGGAGAGGCCAGCTGAGCCGGCTCTTCCAGCGCGTGCGGGAGCGGGGGGGCCTCGTCTACCACGCGTCGAGCGAGCTCGAGGCCATGCGCTTCGGGGGCTACTGGACCGTCGGGGCCGGGACCGGAGCCGAGCGGTGGGGGAAGGTCGTAGCAATGCTTTCCCACGAGCTCGAGGAGATGGAGGATCGCATGGTCTCCTCCTCCGAGCTTCGCGAAATCCGGGAGAGCGCGATAGGAGAGATACCCCTGGCCCTCGAATCGACTGCGGACGCGCACGAACTCGCGGTCGAGGTCGCCTACCATCGTCTGCCGGGGGACTACCTCTCCCGGTGGCCCGAGCTTCTCCGTTCGGTCACCCCGAAGGAAGTGCGGGCCGCGGTTGACCGTGCCATGGACCGACAGCACGCCGTGACCATCCTCGCCGGTCCCGTGAACCGGTCCTAGCGCCGGATCTCGAGGAACGGGAGTTCCGGGTACGGACGGGTTCGACGGACAGTGAAACGCAAACGGAGTACTTGGATGAGTGGAGACGTCTCACGCCCCATCGGGCAGCCAAGAAGGTGAGTCTCTACGAAGGCGAGGGCGATCGCGATCTGCCTCGTGCTGGTGGCCGCGGGGACCGTGACCTCGGTGATGGCGTCGAACGTCGTCTGCGGAAGGCCCGCGCCATCGTTCCCTCCCTGTCAGAAGTTGTCCGCGTCCTCATCCGCACCGCCTCCGCCGACCCAGACTCCCCTCGTCATCGCTCCTCAAGCCCTCAACGACAGCATGATCGACGCCATGGAGACCACGTTCCTCCCCTACCTGCTACCGGGTGACACCATCATGTTGAGCAGCGGGGCTGGCTCGGGCGGCTCCGCGGCCAACGTAGCCGCCTTGGACTCCTGGCTCTCGAAACTGCAACCGCACCTGCCGGCGGGGGTGGCCTTCGAGGCTCGCACCAGCGGTTTGGCGAATGTTCAGACCATCGCATCCGGAGTTGGCTCGGCTTTCGAGGGGATCGTCTACGACTACGAACCCGGCTTCGAACCCGAGTTCTCCCTCAACTTCACGACCACGCTCCACGAGTTCGAGAACTTCTCGCGAATCTGTCATGCGGAGGGTTTCAAAGCGTTCGGCTACCCTTTTTCGGCTCCCCTTTGGAGCGCGGGAGACCGGGAATACGGTTGGAATTTCGGGGAGCTCGCGGCGACCACAGGGGTCGACAGCCTCCAGATCCAACTCCAAGGCGCCGCGCATGAGAGCACGAAGACCTGGAACAGTTCGATCCAGACGCTCATCGCGCAGTACGCCGCCTACGGTCTACCGGCCTCGGCGATCAGCGTGCAACTGACCCTCGCGGCCGGCGACCCCAACAACATCTCGGTAGGTGCCGCGTACGCCGATTACGAGTACGCCATCGGGCAGGGCGTCCGCCAGGTCGTGCTCTGGTGGAACTCGGCCAGCATCGACTCCGTCGAGTCTTTGCTCGCCCTGATCCGAGGTTAAGCGCCTCTCCATCTGGCCTACTGACCCGGCGACTCTCGGGGGCCGGCACTCGAGCTCGGTGGCATGAGTCGGGCACGGTCGCCAATGTTTGCGCGAGCCGCCGTCCGTCGCCCGAACCCACCTGCCCACGGGGTTCGCTTAGGATTTTCGCCGGCACCAATACGCACTTATACGTGTAATCGATTTCGGCCAGCATGGCGTCGCGCCCGAAGCCCGAAATGATCGCCCAGGGAATGATGCGGAAGAACATCACCATCACCCCGGAGGAGAGCGAGTTCCTCAACCGTCATCCCGAGATCAATCAGAGCGCGCTCTTCCGTCAGATCGTCGAGAGCCTGATGCTGGCCGAGAGGTCGCCGAGCGTGGCCTCCACCCAGTCGCTCCGGCTCGGCAAGGCGGTCTATCGGTCCGGCGCGATCATGTTCCATAAGCCGAACGAACGTCGCCCGTAGTCGCGGCGGCTTTCCCTCGTTCTCGCGAGGGGGCGTCCTGGTCTCGGAGCCGAGAGCCGACGCCTTCTAGGGCCGGGTGACGCGCGTCCTCGGCGCGGGCGTAGACCACTCCTTCGGCACCGTCCGTGCACGTGTACGCTTGGACGGCCGTCGAACGGTCGAGTTGTTCGAGAGCGTGGCGCGACAGGATGTGGCCGAACGCCCAGCTCCGGTGCAGGGCGAGGTCGGTGAAGTGCGGGACGTAATGACCGCCGCCCACCGCCAAGGCGACCCGGTCCCCAGAGCTCTCGGTGATGCGCGGGATCACTTCCGCAAGGAGGCGAACCGCTTCCGGGGGCGGACTGGGAAGCTCAGCGTAGCCGATCTCGATGAAGAAGGCGGGAAGGCTGAGCGCGGGACCGTGATGGGTCGCTTCGTACGTGGCAGCCGTTCCTAGAGCCGTGGCCCCTTCGTCCAGCAGTCGGAGGGCGGTCGCCATGCGTCGAGGATCAGTCGGAACGAGCGTGCGGGGTCGCCCCCCGAGTTCCGCATGGGGCCCGGAGTTACCGAGCGGATGAACGGTCAACGACGGCACGTTCCGCTCGCTTCGGTGGATTGACGGGAAGATCAACGTGGGCCGCGACTCGCGGAGCGCGGCGGGCAAGCGGAGGTCAAGGCCTTCGTCGTGGATGTGCGCGCCCGGCCGACGGACGACGAGCGCCCCTTCGTTCAGGCGACGGATCGGCACGCCATCGACATGGCCATCCCAGGCAGGAAGGGTCCCCCACTCGGCCGCGACCGCGCCGGCCACAGGGTCGACGTCGGACACGACCACGACAACCTCGGCGGTCAACCTTCGCCCCAGAACCGCCGAGCACAATACCGTACCTCACTCCCGGTCCAACTCTTCGAGGAGTTTCCGCCGCCATTGCCCGGAAGGGGCAGTGTGGGGCTAAAGAATCCCGAGAGACTGCGGAGGGTCATGCCGAAAGCGACCGTCCCCGGGTCTATCTTGGACGCCGTCGGTAACACCCCGTTGGTCGAGTTGAAGCGGGTGGTGCCGGCGGGTTCGGCCAAGGTCCTGGCGAAGCTAGAGTTCTGCAATCCCACCGGCAGCATGAAGGACCGGGTCGCGAAGGCGATGGTCGATGCGGCAGAGAAGGATGGAAGGATCCGACCGGGCGGGACGGTCGTGGAATACACCGGCGGCACCACCGGCGTATCGCTCGCCTTCGTCTGTGCGGCGAAGGGGCTCCACTTGAAGGTCGTCTTTTCCGACGCGTTCAGCGACGAGAAGCGGAGCACGATGCGGGCCTTCGGCGCGGAGGTCACCGACGTCAAGAGCGACCATGGGAAGATCAACGAGCGATTGTTCAAGGAGATGATCGAGACCGCCCAGCGCCTCGGGAAACAGCCCGGCCACTGGTTCTGCAACCAGTTGGGCAACCACGACGGGAGCGAGGGGTATCACGCCCTGGGGGAGGAGATCTGGGAACAGACCGACGGGAAGGTCGATGCCTTCGTGCAGAGCGTAGGCACGGCCCATTCGATCCACGGGGTGACCGACGCACTCTGGAAACACAACCCCAAGGTGCACATCGTCGCGGTGGAGCCGGCCGAATCCGCGGTTCTTTCGGGAGGTCCGACGGGTTCCCACTATATCGAGGGGATCGGGATCGGGTACATCCCGCCGCTCTGGGACCCGAAGCGCGTCAACTCGATCGTTCCCGTTTCGACGGACGAGGCCAAGGCGATGAGCCGACGGCTCGCCCGTGAAGAGGCGCTGTTCGTCGGAACCTCCTCCGGCGCGAATGTCGTTGCGGCCCTCCGGGTCGCCTCGAAGCTCGGCCCGAAGGCCACCGTGGTCACATTGATGGTGGACTCGGGACTCCGCTACCTCTCCACAGGCCTGTTCCCCGCTCCGTGAATGGGAGTCGATCGGTCGAGAGGCGCGCGAGCGCCCGCATCCGATCGGAGGCACTCCAGCCCCCGCCCGGAGAGTGCGCTACCCCCAGTAACCGCCGTCGTTACCGGACCGGAGGGTAGGGAGCGGTCCGCCGCTCGAGGAACGCGAAGTACGTCGAAGGCTCCCCTTCCTCAGGGGCAGGTTGAAACCCGGTCCGGACGAACAAGAACCGAGATTCGAAGAGTGCGGTCACTTCCCCGAGGGAAGGACGATGGGGCGGCCCGGTCACGGCGGTGTGCTCGCGCGCCACCCACGAGAGGATGAAGCGTCCCGCCGGGCGGAGGACCCGGTGAACCTCCTTCGCGTATCGCTCCCGGCGAGAGAAGGCGAGCGTGTGGAAGCAACCGTTGTCAATTACCGCGCCCAGGCTCCCGTCGGGGAATGGCAACGCGAGTGCGTCCCCCTCCTGAACGTCCACCGTGAGATGGGCGAGAGCGGCCCGGGAGCGCGCGGCAGCCACAGCCCCCGGTGACAGGTCGATCCCGTGGGCCACGTACCCCTGCTCTGCGAGGAACAGCACGTTCGAGCCCGCGCCACAACCGACGTCGAGGACCGAGGCCCCCTTCGGAAGGAAACCCTCCTCGAGGGCTCGCCGCACGCTAGTGCTCGGGCCGGGCTCGAACCAAGGGAGCTGCTCGTAGGGCGTTCTCTCGTAGGTCATCCGCCACTGCGCCCGCTCGCCGGAGGAGCTTCCCCGGCGAGACCGTCTCGGTCCCTTCGGTTTACGTTCGGCCATTTCGGTAGTTTGCCCTCCTCGTTGTTCCGACGTCGGTTCCTGCGGATCCCGCGGCGCTTCGGCGCCGGCTTCGCCCGATGTCTTCCGCGGTTGAAAGGCTGTCGTTCGCGTCACCTCTCTGGACACCAATGACCCCGGGGAGCCGTGCTCGCCGCTCTCGGCGCGCCCCTCGGAACCGACGGGCTATTATGGGGTAGTCCTACCGCGAATCGGGTCGGCGGAAAGTGGACGTCAGCCTCGAGATCCTTCTCTTGAAGGTGGCCATCGCGCCTGCCTTCATCGGCCTAGTCAGCCTCATCGCGTTGCGCTACGGTCACCGCGCGGCCGGTTGGCTCGTCGCGCTGCCGATCAACACGGGGACGATCATCTTCATCCTGGTCCTGACGGAGGGTACGGCGTTCGCGGCGACCGCGGCGCTGGGGGCGCTTCTAGGAATCGTATCGCTGTCCGTGTTCGCCATCGGATACGCCCGCTCCGCGACACGATATGGTTGGCCCGTGTGCCTCGGGATCGCGTCCGCCGGTTTCGTGGTCTCGACGATCGTCTTGAGTCAGCTGCCAGGGCTGGTCCCCATCGACCTCGCGGCGTCGGTGCTAGCGGTCGGGATTGTGCTCGCCCTCCTACCGAAGCGCGCGGAACCCGTTCCCTCGGCACCGGCCCCCCGGTGGGAGATCCCGCTCCGGATGCTTACCGCGGCGCTTCTCGTGCTTGCGATCACCACGGCGGCCGTGGGTTTGGGCCCTCGGCTGAGCGGCCTGTTGAGCCCGATCCCAGTGTTCACTATCACGCTCGTGATCTTCACGCACTCCCGTCAGGGGCCCGAACCGGTGTTCGTCTTTCTCGGCGGCCTCCAGTATGGCCTCTTCAGCTTCGCCGCGTTCTGCGCAGTGGTCGCAGTGCTCCTCGAACCCTACGGCCTGGGAGTGGCCATCGCCGCCGGGTTGGTGGCGTTCCTCGGCGTGTACGCTCTCGTGCGAACGGTCCTACGCCGGTTCCCCTCGCCTCCGACGAAGAGCTCCGACCCGGTCGCGTGACCTCGGCGAACGCGTGCCTAGCCAGAAGCACATGGGAAATCGTATCCCGCTCCGTCCCCTGGCGAGTCGGCCCAACGCATGAATCCGCAATCCCGCGCGGTCCGCATCCCGGCCGGAAGAGTGTGGCTTGACGGCGACCTTGTCGCTCCACGTCCGGGGAATGGAACCGTCATCTTCGCGCACGGGAGCGGGAGCGGGCGCAGGAGCCCGCGCAACCGGGAAGTGGCGACGCTCCTGAACACCCGCAGCCTTGGAACAGTTCTGCTCGACCTCCTGGCCGAACCGGAGGCACGGGTCGACGAACTCACCGCCGAGCATCGCTTCAACATCCCCCTGCTCACAGAGCGCCTGCTCGCCGCGACCGACTGGCTCCTCGCCCAGCCCGAAGCGAAGGGGGCTCCGCTGGGCTATTTTGGCGCGAGCACCGGCGGCGCGGTCGCGATGATCGCGGCCGCTGAGCGGGCGGAGGTCGTGGGGGCGATCGTCCTCAGGGGAGCTCGCAGCGACCTCGGCGATTCTGCCGCGGCGCTCATTCGCTGCCCCACGCTGATCCTAGTCGGAGGGGAGGATGAGCCCATCCGAGCCGCCAACGCGCGGACCATGCGGCTCCTACGGTGCGAGAAGGAATTGGTCACGGTCGCGGGCGCTACCCACCTTTTCGAGGAGCCGGGCACGCTCGAGCAGGTGGCCGAACGAACAGCGGATTGGTTCGACCGCCATCTTCCTCGTACACCGAGCTAGCCCGCGCCGGGGACCCGGATCCGCGGCATTCCGCGTGGATCATTGCCTTCGTTCGATGAACCTGAGGACCGGGCGAGGGCCGACCTTCGGGAGTTACAAGCGCTGCCGGGCTCCGCGGCCGCCGATTGGACCGTCGTCAAGGTGAACGCCGAGCTCGGGGACCTCGACGAGTGTTTCCGCTTGCTCGAGAAATCGGTCGACAATCACTTTGTTTCCTTGCAAAGTTGGCGGCTGAATCCCCGGCTCGAGCAGGTTCGGCGAGACTCGCGGTTCGATTCCCCGCGGATCTCGCGACACAGGAGAGACCGGATTCGGAAGGGCAGGTCCCCGCGGTACTGGGGCTCCTCTCGGGGGGTAGTATCGACGCAAAGGCGGAAACACTTCCCAAGAACGGGCGACGAGGGGCCCAATCCGGACGGTCCGAGCGAATGGAAGGGCGGTGGCGCCGGCCACGCGGGACCGTCGGCATGAGAAATCGGGGGGGGGGGGAAGGCGATGGCCAACCGCGGCCCCCGCACGACGCATTTCGTGCGTGAGACTTTGACCTAGGGCACTTTGGTCCTAGGCCGTGGTCGCGTGGAAGCGTCTGACCCTTCTCGTGGGTGGGATTTTCTTCATCGTGGTCTGCGCCGTCGTCATCGTCCTTGTGAGCGTAATCCTCGGCCTGCTGCTCCTGGCGGTCGGCTCCCTGTTGGGACTATTCGGACTTTCAGCGATGCAGAAGCGCGCGGGTAGGGCGCCCATCCCGACTTCGGTCGTGATCGGTGTGACCCTGTTCCTCCTCGGAACGGTAATCGCGGCCGTCGCGGGCTCCACGGGAGACATCGTGGGGGCCGTCCTCGGTGTCATACTGGTCGTCGTGGGGCTCATGCTCGCTAGCCGGAGCGCCCAAGCGATGCAACGAGGACGACAGCGGCTTCCGCAGCAGGCACAACCGACCACGTTCCCGTTCCCACCGGCGCCGACCAGCCCCCAACCGGGACTCGCCCCGTATCCCCCTGGCGTAGAGGGCGTCCCTTCGCCTCCTCCACCCCTTGCTCCACAGTATCCACCACCCCCGCCTCCGGTTCACCCCACGGCCGCACCGTACCCGCCACCCCCTCCCCCGTTGCTTCCGGCAGGGCGATACTGCCCGTCCTGTGGACAGGGAAATGACCGCACGGCCGCGTTCTGCCGAAGTTGCGGGAGCCCGCTCCCTCCGCTCCCGTGAGGCCCGCTTCATTCGCCGAGCCCTGTGGTGGAATCGAGTCGGACCCGCGTCAGACCGGGTACCGGAACTGGTCCGGAGAGTTTGGTGCTCCCGGCGGGAGTTTCCCCGGTCGGGCGAAGCCGGCCGGTTTTGAACCCGCGTCAGAGGCTCGAGAGGCCTCTATCCTTGACCACTAGACTACGGGAGCGCCACGGGTCGGTAGCGGACCGCCTCTTTGAGCCTTTCGACGCGAGAGCGTTCACCGCAGCGAGACCGGCTGCGACATCACCGGGTCGGGCTCGATGACCACGGCCGTCCCGTAGGCCATGATCTCGGTCATGGTCTCGCTCATCTCCGAGGTGTCGAACCCGACGGACAGCACGGCGTTCGCGCCCAGCTTCCTCGCGTGGTCCTTGAGGCGGGCGAGCGCCTCATGGCGCGACTGCTCGAGCAGCTGAGTGTACTCGGTGATCTCGCCGCCCCCGAGGGACCGGAAGCCCGCCACGATGTTGCGGCCGAGCCCTCGGGACCTCACGATCAGACCGTACGTCAGCCCGATCACTTTCGTGACGCGGATCCCCGGGACGTACGGAGTGCTCACGACGGGAAAATCGGTCGGGGGCGCCCAGAGGGGGCTCTGAGAGGGTAGCGGCGTGGCCGGCATGGCTGGGGCCGCCCCCGTCGGGGGATAAACGAGGGGGAAGAGGTCGCCCGAAGGCCCTAAGACCCGGCGATCGATTCCTGGTTGTGACTCCCCCAGTCAAGGCGCGCAGCGGACACATCCTGCTCGACCCGAAGCGGTCGTACCGCGACCTGGTCCGGGTCTACCCCGAGATCCACAAGCGGGTGGTCGAGATGAACCGCCCGTTCGTGAAGGAATCCGACCCGCTCCTCCCCGAGGTCCTGTTGGACGAGAACCTGAGGGACCTGAAGGGGAACCGGAAACCGGTCGGCTACAACCGTCAGGACGCGTTCGGCCTCCGGCTGATCTTCCCGATCGCCGACGAACGCCGCGCCGAGTTCTACTTCGCGAAGCCCGCGCGATGTCAGGAGGTCGTCCAGATCACCGAGCAGGTATCGACCCTGCTTCGGCGGCGGGGGATCAAGCACACGGTCGAGTACGACCGCCTCCCGCTCGGGCCACCGCGCGGCCTGCCGGGAGTGCCCCCCCCGGGGAGCGGTTCCGGGTACCTCGCTTCGTCCTAGTCGCTTACGGTTCTGTGGGGGGCCGGCGGAACGGCCAGAACGGGTTGGCCGCGGGCGCCGGTGCGGTGGCGGCGGCCTCGGTCGTCCCGACGCCTTCGGCCTGCAGCTTGCGGAGCGCCTCCCGCGCCTTCTCGAGGGCCGCGACGTAGTCCGTCTCTCGGAGTCGCAGCGATTCCGAGAGGAGAGCCCGCGCTGCGGAGGTGTCGACCCTCAGCTCGTGCGCCCTCGTGAGCGCGGCGTCGATGAGGTAGTGGAGGTTCATGAGCTCCCGATGGAGCGACTTCCTCAGGTTGAGGTCCTCCTCGGTCTTCAGGAGGAGTCGGGCGGCGTCCAGGAGCTGCCCGGAGCGGTCGAGCTCCTCGACCTGCTGCAATCGTTCCCGGACCGGTCCGATGCGTACATGGAGACCCTCCTGGGCGAAGTTCATCTCCGTCTGGAGCTCCCGCCACCGCCGAACGAACGGGTCGCGCACCGCCGGCTCGAGCGCGCTCGTCGCGCGGGCCAGCAGCGCTTCGGCCTCATCCGGCCGCCCGGCGTCGAGCGCCACGCGGGCCTCGCTGAACGTCTGCATCACGGGAGTAGTGTCCAGAGCGAGCCGCTCGCCGACCCAGAGGCGGTCCTTGAACTCCGCCATCTGCCGCTCGATCTCCTCGCGCCGCCGCTGGCGGGCAAGGTCGAGCTCGGAGCGCACGAGGGCGAGCGCCGCGCCAAAGTCGTGGTGCTGCCGTAGCCCGGTGAGCTGGCCGCGCACCTCGGCGCGCCGGTCGACCTCGGTGGGCGGAACCTCGGAGGTTCGAACGTACTCCGCCTCCACCTCCCGCCAACGGCCGTCCACGATCGCGTCGATGATCCGAACGCTGGCCGTTTCCCCCCGGGCGATCGCTTCCTTGACGCGAGCCCAGTCGCGGGCGCGCAGTGCCGTCTCGGCCTCGCCGAGGATCGCCTCGATCGGGTCGACCTCTGCGCCCAGGCCCGCGTGCCGGGTCGACTCCAACTGGCGACGCAGTTCGCCGAGCGGACCCGCGAACAGCCGTTCGATCGCCCAGCGGGCCTCCTCGGTCGTCTCGCGGGCGGCCCGCGTGGCGTCCGGGTACTGGCCTGTCTCGAGGAGCTGACGGCTCTGGTCGAGCCGGGACGTGGCCGGGCCTACATCGGCCCCGACCTCGGTAGCCTCGCGGAGCTGCCGCTCGGCCGAGCCGATCGCGTCGCGCGCCCGTCGGTGGCCCTCGCGGGAGATGCCGAGCGCGTCGGAGGCGAGGAGGGCGTGCTCGAGGACGGACGGATACTCGTGACCCTGGAAGGCGAGCTTGGCCGCGGCGAGCTCCTCGGCCGCGACCGGGGAGAGGATCCCCTCCGAGGTCGCGCGAGCGACCGACGCCTCGGCCGACACGACCGAACCTTCGGCGATCCGACGCTGGAGGTCCGCGCGTTCGAGCTCGCCCTCGCTCTGCCCGGCGAGCTGGAGGGCCTCGACGGGCCTACCCTCGTCGAGGGCCATCCGGGCCCGGTGCAGTAGGTTCTCGGCGAGGGAGGTGTCAATCCCCTCCTTACGGAGGCGAGTGACGGTCGCCTGGAACCCGGCGAGCGTCTTCGAGACATGCTGGTACGTCGCCTGGATCAGCTCCCGCTCGAGGGGACCCCCCAGCTCCACCACGCGAGCGTACTGACGCTCGGCGAGCAACTTCTCGATCCGCTCCATCTGCTCCCGGAGCGCGGGGGTCGGGACGTGCAGAAGGTCCGCTTCGGCGAGGGCCTCGCGGTCGCGCTTGGCGACCCGCTCGGCGTGCTCGACGAACCCTCGGGTGGCGATGAACTCGGCGCGCGCCGCGTCCAGGAGAGCGGCAGCGCCGATCGGGACGGGGAGGGCGATGCGTCGGCGCGCCTCCCCGAGCGGAAGGAGGATCTTGTCGATCTCGACGCCCGCGGACCTCGCGATGTCGAGGTCTCGCTCGAGCCCCCGGAGGTTCTCGTCCAAGATCGGCCGGAGGATCGCGATGACCTCATCGTGCAGGAGCTTCGCGCCGGTCCGCGTCGCTCCGGGAGGGGCGGTGGCCTGCTCGGTCCTCAGCTGCTCCCATCGGGCCTGGAACGGCTCCATTGGGGAGGAGAGACGGCGACCGTCCTCGATCAGGTGCTCGACCTCGCCGAGAAGTCGGGTCGTGTCCCCGCGCGCGGCCTCGTTCCCGAGCTTCTCCTCTACCTCTTCGAGGGTCGCGCGGGCGCGGTCGAAGTCGAGGCTCTGGAACGCCAGCCGGGCGTTACGGAGAGGCTCGTAGTACGGGTTCGGGTCGAGACCCCCCTCGCGAAGGCGCCCGAGGGACTCCTGGGCATGACCGATCCCCTCGAGGATCGCCTGACCGGCGGCTCGGGCCCGGAGCGCCGACTCTTCGAGGCGCGTCGCGAGGCGGTAGGCGTCGGCGAACCGGCCCGCTCGGGCCGCGGTCTGGGCTTCGTCGAGCTGTCCACGGAACTTGGCGAGGTCGAAGCCCATGGTCTCGAGCTCGACCAACGACAGTTTCGCGTGCGAGACCGCTTCCTCGCTGCGCAGCAGCTGTTGCTGCTGGGCACGCGTGCGGATCTCCTGGGACGCGCGGGAGGCCTTGACGAAGTCCCCCATGTTGAAGATCTGTTGGACCTCGTCGATCTGACGCTGGATCTCGTCGCTCGGCCCTCCCATCCCGGACAGCACCTCGAGCTCGGCTTCGAGGACCTCGACGAGGGCGGAGGCATGCGCGGCGACCACACCTCCGAACTCCCGCTCGGCGCGGCGCAGGCTCTCGATCGACCCCAACAGGTCCTGCTTGACCCGGAGGGTCACGTCCGCGTCCGCGAGCAGCCGACGGACCGGTGCGACCAGGGCCTCGTCGGGGATGTCGGAAAGTCCTTGCTCCATCTCCTCGACCCGACGGGCCACGTACGGGCCCGCGGCCCGGCGGAGCTCGGTCTCGGCGCGGGAAATGCGTTCCGCGCCGTCGGCGAGGTCGCCCTTGTCGAGGAATTCTCGTGCCTCGTTCAGGTCCCGGTCGGCGGCGGGGGACAGGAACTGGCGTTCCCGGGCGTACTCCCGGGCCTTGTCGAGACTGGCCCAGCGTTGGCCGAAGAACTGGAGCGCTTCTCGCCCCAGGTGGACGACGGTCTCCTTGAGGAGCTCTCGCGCCGGGGCCACCTCGACACGTTCGAGGGACGCACGGATCCGGATGAGGGCCGGGTCGAACGCTTCGACCGTGAAGCCGGTGTTGCGGAACCGAGTGGCCATCTCGTCGAGGGCCTGGAACTCGTCCCGCGCCGTGTCGAGCTCCTCGGTGAGCCGACTGACCTTGTCGAGCGCCTCCTGGCTAGCGGCGAACGCCTCGGAGTAGATCTTGAGCCGGAGCGCCTCGCGCGCCCGGTTCATCGCGGCGAACACCTCGCTCGGGTCCTTTCCGAGGCGACGGGCGTCGGCGATGCGGGGTCGGGCCTCATCGAGGAGACCGGCCACTACGGTGACGATAGGCTCCTCGGCCGCGCGCCGGGCCTCGAGGAAGACCGGACCGATCTCGAGCGGTGGCAAGGTTCGGATGCGGGCGAGGGCGTCCTCCACCGCGAGCCGCGCGGAGGTCGGGTCCACCCCGTACTCCGTGGTCGAGTTGAGGGAGGTATGCAACGCGTCGAGGATCTGGATGCACCGCTCGCGGAGCGCCTCGCCAACCTCTTGGAACGCGGCGTCGGTCGCCGGGACGACCTCGGGCCAGCGGTCGGGAGCCGCGTCCTCGCCGGCATCGAGCGCCGCGTCAAGCCGTGAGGTTGGCGTACCGAACTCCTTCGCGACGGTGACGAGCCGTCTCCCTTCGTCCTGGAGCTTCAGGCGACGCGCGGCGGATTCGGGAAGTCCGGTGCGAAGGAGGCGGTCGACGCCCTCGAACGCCTCGGCGAGCCGACCTTCCTTCACCGGGAGCAACGTCTCGTCGAGGCGCTTCTCGAAGTCGGCGAGACGAGGGCCGGTGAGGCCGGCCCACGAGGCCACGCCGAGCGCTTGCTCGCGGACCTTGTTCACGTGGGCCATCTCGGCCGTGTGGAGAGCCTCTTCCACCTTCGCGAGGCGGGCGACGGTGACCGACCAAGCCTCGCCCTCGGGAGGATGCCCTAGCGCGTCGAGCTCCGTCGAGACCTCGGACGGTACGACGAGCCCGAGGCCCGAGAAGCGGCGGACGGACTCGGCCGTCCTCCCACGACGCTCCTGGATCGTCGTCGGGACGGTCTTCGACAGGTAGTCGGTCATCGCCTTGGCCTGGCTGTCGACCCCGTTCCAGTCGGCGCGTCGGGCGAGCTCCCGCAGCGCCGCTTGGCGTTCGGGCGCTTCGCTCGGGGTGATCCCGAGCTGGTCGAGCGTGGCGACCTGGTCGTCGATTTCCTTGATGGTCGCTTCGGCGGTCTGGCGCTGCTTCTTCAGCGCCTCGGCCTTCTCCTGCAGGATCCGGGAGAGCCGCGATGAGGAGACGCCTCCCAATCCCCCCGGACCTGTCGTGCGACCACCTCCCCCTAAACTGAGCCGACCCGACAGCGGCTACCGCTCGCTTCGGTCATCGGTTTCATGCGTTGTCCCCCTTATTAATGAAGCGAGGAGGGCGCCCGTCTCCTCGGCGACCTTAGGGGAACCGCTCTAGGTCCGGGTGATCCGTCGCTTCCCCATGGCGTCGAGGTACTGGACATCGGACCCCGGGCTGACCTGGGTCTTGGTCTCGGCGTCCAAGGGCAGGCTGAACGTTTCGTAGCTCTCGAGGTCCATCAGCTGGACCTCGGCGTCCGTCATGGAGAGGACCTGGGCCTGCCGCTTCCCGATCAGCGGCACTTGGACCTTGTGCTTCACGGGGAAGACCACGCTCCGCTTCGCGCCGTCGAAGATGCCCACGGCGTCGATCCGGGCCTTCGCTTCTCCGTGCTTCCCCGGCTTCGAGGTCTGGATGCTCAGGATGCGACAGGGCTCCTCGTCGATGAGCATGTAGCGGCCCTCCTTGAGCTCGCGGACTTCCTGCTGGGTCCAGGCCATCGCGCTTCTCCTCGAATGGCGGGCAGATTTCGGACGGGATAAGAGTTACCCCGGACGCAGGGGCTCCCGTCGGAGGGGAGTTCCGAACGAGGATTTATTCGCGACGGCCGCCATCTGTGTTCTCGGGAACGGTCCCACTCCATGGATCTTGTCGCTCCCGATTACAACCCTCACTCCATCGAGACCGAGGTTCTCGCGCTCTGGAAGGCCCGGCGGCTCCCGCCGCCCAGCGGGGTGCTAGGTCCGCCGGCAGGCCCCATCCTCCGACAGCTCACGGGGGGCTGGACGTTGGGGGATTTCCCCTCCCTCGTGGTCCACCGGGCGGTAGTGGCCGATGTCGACGCGCGCTATTTCGCGCTCGTCGGCCGGCGGACCGTCGGCACCCTTCGCCGAGGGGTCGTACCCAAACCGGCCGACCCGTCGGCGGTCCCCGCTCTCCTCACGGCGCTGGGAGTATGGACCGGCGGGGACGGACGTTCCCCCTGGGATTCGGAGGACCGCACCGCCGGCGTTCAGGCGATTATGGCCCGTCTCGCTTGGAAAGGGGTCCTGGTCACGCGAGACGAATCGTTCCGGGTCTGCCCGTCGTGCGGAACGCCCCGGAGCCCGGAGCGAATCGTCTACGAGGAGCATGAGGGCGACACGTACCTCGTCCGCTTCCCGGTCCGCGTCGGCGACATGACGGTCAACGCCCTCGTTTGGGTCGACGCACCGTGGAAGCTCCTCGGCGCCAGCGCGCTGCTCGTGAACCCCCAGGTCCGCTACGTCGTGGCGGGCTACCGCCGTCGGGGGGACCGCGAGCTCGTCCTCACGTCGGCGGCCTCGTTGGGTCGGCTCCGTTCGTGGATCCCGGAGGCCGAGTTCGAGGTCATCCAGGAGCACCCGGGGCGGGAGTTCCAGGGGATCGCCTACACCTACCCCCTCCGACACGAGTTCCCGATGGGAGGGGACCTCGTCCCCCCGGCCGGAACGATCCTCGGCGCGGCCGACGTGGGCGACAGCGGAACCGGGATTGTCCCCCTCGTGCCGGGCCACGGGCCGACGGACGCTCAGATCGCCGCCCGCATAGGGGTCGCCGGGTGGCCCCTGCTCACGCCGAAGGGGATGCTCGACGTAACTCTGATGCACAAGTACGCGGGCCTCGACCTCGACACCGCGAACGAGTTCGTGCTCCGAGACCTCTCCGAGGCCGGTGCGCTTCTCGCCCGCCTCCGGGTGAAACGCGGGGTTCCGCACTGCGGGGTCTGCGGGACCTCGCTCCTATGGGCCCCCGGCCGTGCCTGGTGCCTCGAACCCTCCCGTCTTCCTTCGGAGGTACGAGCACTGTTCTCGCGCCTTCTCCCACAGGAGGTGTTGCCCGGCCAGACCGAGGTGGCTCCCTGGCCGGTCAGCGAGGCGACCGCGAGCGACGACCCGAGCGCGGTCGCCCTGCTCGAATGCGCCCAGTGCGACCGGCTGGAGGGACCCGACGGTGCCGGAAAGTGCTCCTGCGGTGGCCAGCGCTCTGTCGTCCGACGGAAGCTGCTGCCGTCGAGCGGCGCCGCGATGGCCGCATGGGCTCGATTCGACCCGTTCCCGGACGGCGATTCGGTCCACCTCTACATCGGGGAGCGGCGTCGGGTCCCTGCGCTCGTGAACCACCTGGCCGCCCTATCCGGGGTCGAAGGGTCCGTCCACGACGTCGGTCTCACCGTGGTCCCCACGATCGCCGCGGCCGATGTGCCCGAGCTCGTAGCGACGTACGGAGCCGACGCCGTACGGGCGGCCATGCTCCGCAGTGGGGTCTCGGATTCGGCCGGGGGTCATTTTGCGGATGCGTGCCGCCGGGAAGCCGACCGGATCCATCGGTGGTGGTCGCTCTCCCGAGAGGTCCTCGCCATGTGCGACACCGCGACGATCGCCAGCGTCACTCGACCGATCAGCGGGTTCCTCGGGGAGCTCGAGGTCGAAGACCGCGCCATCGTCGCGCGGTGGGAGCGGACGAGGACCCTCGCGCTCGCCCATTACGACCAGTGGGCTCCCGGGCTCGTCCACCGGGCGGCGTCCCATTTCCTGGACAATGACCTCGTCGAATACCGCGAGCTGGTCCAGCCTCGCCTCACGCTGTCGGGAACTCCGCCCACGAAGAGGAGCGCCCTCCGGACCCTGGCTCACCTGCTCCGAGGACTTTCGGATGTCCTCGCGCCAATCCTCCCGTTCACCTCTGAGGCGGTCCACCGCTCGCTCTCCTCCGAGCGGACCAGTCTGTTCGAGCAACCGATGCCCGGGGTCGACCGTTCCCTGGCGAACGACGGGCTCGTCGCGGATTGGGACCGTTGGCAGAGCGTGCTGCGGAGCGTCGAACGCTTCCGCCGGTCCCTCGGAGTGCCGCGGTCGACCGTGCTGCCTTCGGTCGCACTCGTACTGGCGGCGGACGATGTCGGCGACCGCTTCCGAGCGGAGAAGGAAACCTTGGCACGCTTGGCCCGGGTCCAGCGGGTCGAGGTCGGGTCGCCGCGCGAGCCTTGGACCGGACGCCAGCGCGTGCTCCGTCCGATCGAGTCCGAGATCCAAAAGTTGTATCCCTCCGAAGCGTCCCAGATCGCACACCTCCTCCAGCGGATGACCCCCCGCCGGAGGGAAGGCGCGGGGGGGGTCGAAGAGTTCGACGTCGTGATCAACGGAAACCCGCGGCGGGTCTATCCGTCGATGATCACCTTCGCGAACACGCTCCCGGAGAGGATGGTGCCGTTCCCGTGGTCGCTCGGCGACATGTACATCGAGTCTCCCGCGGGCGCCGAGGCCGCCCGGGTTCCCACTCCCCCGCTCTCGTCGGACGCGTTCTGGCTCGTCCGCCGGATCGAACGACGGCTTCGGGCGTCCCCGCCCGACCCCGGTCAGCGCCCCCGGATCGCTCTCGTGACGGCCAAGGACCCGCTGGCCTCGGAGCTTCGGGAACTCGCGGAGCCCATCGCACGGTACCTGGGACTGGGCGAGCTTAGGGTCGTGGACAAGGCCGAGGAAGCGGTCCCCCCGAACGCCCTGACCGGACGGACCCGAACCGGGGACCGGTGGTGGGTGCACGTTCCCAACCTGCGAACCCGACCACGGCGCGAGAAGCACCCGTGCCCGGGAACGCGCCTGGCGCGAGTGCCGGTCTCGGCTCCCGCCGTGGAGGCGGACGAGATCGACTACGCGGACGAGAAGTTCGTGGCCCATGAGGAAGCGGTCCGCGCGCTGGGCCAGGAGCTCGACGACATCGTCGGGATCCCGCTCCTCGGTCCGGCCAAGATCGCCGTCGCGTGGGAGCACGGCGTCCACAGCGTGGCCGACCTGAGAGGATCGCCCTTCGAGACGGTCGCGGCCCTGCCCGGTTTCGGTGGCCCGGTCGCCGTGGTCGTGGTGTCGAAGCTCGGAGGCTCTGTTCCTCTTCGAGAATCGCGCGGGCTTCGTCACCCACTCCCGGCGGGCCGCGCTTCGCGGAGTCCCCCGCCCAATAATCCGCCACCGACCCCGCCCCCGGCTCCTCCGGCGTTTGCCGCTGCCGCGCCTCCGGTGCCTCCCCAGGTCGCTGCGGAGCCCCCGTCGCTCGCTGCCCTGGCGGCCGCCCCAGCCTCGCCACCGGAACTTCCTCCGGAGATCCCTCCCACGGCGGAGACGGAGGCCCCGGTCGAGGTTCCCCTCCCGCCACCCCCTACCGTCGAGGAGACCCGTGCCGACGTTCTGCCCCCTCCTGCGGCCGTCATGACGGAGGAGGAGGGTGCGGAGCCCTCGGGCCGCGCAGAGGAGACGTTCGAGGCGCCCGCTCCGGTAGCCGCCCCAGAACCCGTACCCCCTTCCCCTGAAGAGCTGACAGTCCCGACCGAGACCCCTGAGGGCGAGGAGTTGGCGCCTCCCGCCGAGCTTCCATCTCCCGAGCCTCCTCCTCCCGAGGAGCAAGGGCCTGCGGTCGAAACCCCGATCTCGCTGCCCCCCTTGGAGACGGAAGCGCCGCCGGAACCGCAGACCCTTGCTTCCCCCGAGGACACGACTCCCGAACCGGCCTCCTCTCCAGGTCAAGAGACGGAGCCGCTCGCGACGGAGCCGGCACTTTCCGGGCCATCGGAAACGGTGACCACCCCGGAGGAGCCGCTCGAGCCCAACGTCCCGCCGGCGGAGGCGGTCACGGAGCCCGAACCTGGCGAACTGCCTGTTCCCCCGGAAGTGATCTCGCCGCCCGAGGAGGTCTCGGCTCCACCGGTGGAACCCCCGCCGGTCCCAGTCGAAGCGGAGGAACCTGTCGAGTCGCCTCCGCTCGAGCCAGAGCCCCCCTCTTCCCCGCCCGTGGCAGAGCTGCCGATCCCACCTGTCTCAATCCCGGAGGTCGTCCCCGCACTAACCATCCCGGAGAAGGAGCGTGTCCCGGTACGATCCGAGGGCACACCGGAGCCGGGACCCCAGTCCCCCGTTGCTTCGGTGGAGATGGCTCCTCCACCCGTAGCTCCCGTTCCCGCAGAACCCGTGCCACCCGCCCCTCCCACCGGCGTCGAGCTCACCATCGGTGACTCTCTGGTCGCGGCGCTCAGCGGGTTCCTCGATTCGACCGCGGCCGGCCACCACGGCGTCTGCGTCGTCCGCGAGTCGCCCGAACGGATCCGGGCCCGGGTCGGCTCCCGTCCGATCGAGGTGGTCTGGCTGACGACCATCGGCCGCGGGCCGTCGCTCCGACCGTCCGACCTCGAGGGGGCGTGGGCCTTCCTGAACCGGAAGCTCCTCGAGGAGAGGGTCACGGCGTTCTTCCTCGAGGGGATCGAGTACCTGGTCCGCCTCCACGGTGCCGACGCGGTGCTCACGGGACTGGTCCAGTTCGACCGAGTCGCTCGCGAACACGACGCTCGGATCTGGGTCTGCCTCGCCCCGAGCCTGATGAAGACGGCCGACCTCGAACGGTTCCGGTCCACCTTCGGCGGTGGTCCGGCCCCGAGCTAGATCCTGCCGACACTCCGAACCCTTGCGTTCGGTTAGTTGATAACGGTGGGTTCATAGCCTAGGGCTCCGTGCCGAGCCCAATGCGTACCCATACCCCCCACGCGAAGCGAGCGGGAATATCCGCCGCCATCTTCGCCGTTATCGTGACAGCCCTTCTCCTGAACGTTCCCGCGGCGGCCCGAGCTACGCCGACGGTGTCCCCTTCGACCGCTACGCCCGCGGCCGGGTCGACCCCCTACGTGACGTGGAACGGCAACGACATCGCGAACGCCGGCACCGCCTCGTCGGCCCTCTCTATCGACCTCTCCCAGTCGGCGACCCTGAACTACTCCTGGTCGGCCGCGGCCGGGATCAGGATCCACGACGTTCGACTGGAGATGTTCTACTTCGGTTTCGCTGTCACCACGCGCGACGTGTTCCTCAACCCCTCCCAGACGAGCGGACCCGTGTCGCTCGGCTGGACGCCCGTGTCGGTCGGCTACGTGCTCGAGGGCGTTTACCGACTGACCGCGAGCCTCATCGCCCCGAACGGCAGCACGATGTGGAGCGAGAACTTCTACGTGCGCGGGACCGCTCCGCTCGGGTTCGTAGCCCTCCTACCGATCGTGCTCCTTCTCCTCGTGGTGTACGAGCTCTATGGGCTCTTCCGCTCGGGTCGCTACGCCGCCCTGGGGCGCACGAGCGCCACCCCCCCGCCCGCGAGCCCCTCCACCGAGACCCCTCCGGAGGGCACGACGACCCCAGCCGAGCCCCCGTCGCAGGAGACTCCGCCGCCCGCAGGAGGCAGCCCGTGAGCGCCGCGTCCCACGGTGCCGGCTGCGGCGTGGTCCTCGGCATCGTCCTGGTGATCTTCCTCCAGCAGGTCGGCTACCTCATTCTGAGCGACCTGATGCCCGCGATCGAGTACCTGGTCGTCGGGGCAGTCGTCGGGGGGATCCTGGGGGCCCTGATCGGATGGGTCCTCGGCCGAAGCTACCTATCTCGGCACGCTGTGAACGAGGCCACCGCTGCGAAGTAGACCGTCCGCGGTCGAGCCCACCTTACTCCTCCAGAGAATAGCATTAAAGGGAAAACGCCGACCCAAACTCGTTGTCCCCGAGCAGCCCACCGCCGACCGACCGGTCGGGCCCCTCCGAACAGACGAGAAAGGCCGACCGAGAGAGAGACGGCGAAACCTCCGCAGACGCGAAGCCCCGCCGGGACCCTTCCCGGACCGCGGGCTCTCTTTCGGGGGATGCGGACCAGGTCCCCTCTCCGGCCGACCTCGATGCTCTGGCCGCCTGGGTCGACACGCAGCTCGCGGAGGATGGGGTTGAGAATGAGCACTTCCTGCAAGAGGTCGACCGGATCCGTAACGAGCTAGCGCCCCGAACCCCCAGCCCGCCACCCGTTCGCGCCCCGGAGCACGGACGGCGGCCCGAGTGGTCCGAGGAGCTCCCGGAAGAATCCGACGGGCCGGACCGTTGGGGCGCGCCCAGCCCCTACCTAGAGGAGCGATTGAACATCGCCCGTTCCGCGGCCGCCCGTCTCGCGCGGGAGGCGGAGCGCGCCGGGTCGGACGTGTCGGGGTTGAAGGCACACCTCGAGACGATCGACCGTGAGCTCGGCCGGGCTTCCGCCGAGCTCGATTTCGTTCGAGCGAACGGACGGTCCGAGAAGGACCTCGACACGCCGCATTCCCCGGTCGCCGCCTCTCTTTCGCCCCCAGCGCGAGCCGGGACCGAGGGCCCGCCGGCCATGGCGCCCGTCACCGGGACCTACGAGGATTTCACCGTGGCTCGCTACAACTACACGGTCTCCGCGCTGCACCGGCGTCGACGCTCGCTCGGCTGGGGCACCGTCGTCGTGGCCGTTGGCATCAGCGCCCTCCTACTCGTTCTCACGCTCCGGGCGCACGAACCCGCTCCGCCGATCTGGCTTGCGGGGCTGCCGTTGGTCTGGATGATCCCGGTCCCCTTCTTCGTGGCCGCGTTCCGGGGGACGCAACGGGTCCTGAAGGAGAATCGGCTCGAGCTGCCGGAGGCGACGTGAAACAGCCGACCGTCCTCTTCCAGGTAACGGCGATCGGGAAGAACGCCCGCGCTATCGACGCGACCACGCGGTCGGTCCTCTACTGGCTCCGGCACACCCCCAAGGTCGGTTTTCGCTTCCTTCTCTGGCTGGTGGTGGAGCCTGAAGGGTACTGGCTGGCCCCGACGGTCTACGAGGCCCTCGAAAGGGCCGGCGCCCGGATCATGGTGGTCCCGGCGGACTACCGAACCCCCTTGGGGACGAAGGGCAAGGCCCGGGCTCTCGAGTACGCCTCGGAGCAGCGCCGGCGACTCGGTCTCTCGGTCCCGCGGGTTTGGGTCTACCACCAGGACGAGGAGACCTGTGTCGGCCAGGACACGTTGACCGGGATCTCAGAGTTCGTGCGCGACGGGAGAGCGGCGGTCGGAGCGGGGATCATCCTGTACCCGATCGACTGGATGGGTACTCCCAGCCACGTCCAGGAGCTCACGCGGTCGTACGATGACCTACGGGTCCTCGATTCGATGACGAAGCCGGGGAACCCGACCGCGGGATTCCACGGCTCGCACTTCCTCGTCCGGGCCGACGTCGAGGATTCGGTCGGCTGGGACGCGAAGGGGTACCAGCCCTCAGAGGACCTCTCGTTCGAGATCCGCGTGCGCACCCGCTATGGCGCGGTGGTCGGGGTCCTGAAGGGGTTTGCCTACGAGAAGGGCGCGTTCTCGCTCCGCGACCAGTTGCGCCAACGTCGCCGTTGGATGCACGGGGTCATCCATGCCGTTCTCCATTCCCCCGAGCTCCCCAAACGTCGTCGGCTCACGGTCGTGTACAGCGCCCTCTCGTGGTTCTCGGCGCTCCCGTCGGTCCTCGTCCTGATCGCCAGCGTCGAACTCCGCTACGGTCCGCTGCTCGTCGTCACGAGCGTGTTCACCGGGTTCATCTGGGTCTCGATGGTCCTGGCCTACTTCGAGGGCTACCGGCTCCATTCGAGCTACGTTCGCCGCTCGCTGTCGATCCCACGGTTCATCGCGAACGGCCTCGTGGGCGCCCTCATCGACGTGTTGGCCCCGTGGTACGCCCTGGTAACGCGGCCGGCCCTCGGGGACTTCATTCCCAAGGACCGCCCTACCGACTCGCCTTCCCGTGCGGGGCGCGCTCCCGCGGGAGCGACCGAGGGCTAGCTCCTGGCGAGCCCGAGCGGGCCGAGCACCTCGGCTATGGGGGGGAGGTCTCCCAGACGGAACCGCTTACCGACGCGGATCTTTCCTGACGAGTTTCCCTGGTCGCAACGCAGGGTGGCGCTCCGCCACGATGACGTACCCAATCCTTCGATGTGCAGCACGAAATCGAATTCCCGTGCGCTGCCGGGCAGTGCGTCCGCCCACGTCAGGACCAAGGAGACGCCGGAGTCCATGATCGCCTTGAGCGTGGGCCGGATCGTGTCCGGCGGGAACAAGGCGGCGATGCGATGAGCGTTGGAGAGCCCGAGCAGCGGGACAAGGCCCTCCTTCGGGATCCGCGAGATGAGGTCCTGGGTGTGCTCGGGGAGCTGCAGGAAGGCCATCAGCCGTTGCTTCAGATCGCCCGGCTCGTCCTTCTGGATCACCGTCGTTAGGTCGCTGGTCGGTTCGGGATTCCGCCGGAGGACATCGGGCCCGATGACCGAGAGCTGTCGCTTGGGGATCACCTTGCGGGCGAGCGGGTCGAGGGGGTCCAGGACCTCCTCGGAGAGGCGGATGTCGGTCCAGACGAAGTTAGGATTCGTTCGGACCAAGAGGGCGTACATCACCCAATTCACGAGGGGTCGGTCGGAGCCGTGGAGCAGGACCGACGTGGGGCGCTGGGCGATCTCGGGAATCAGGCTCGCGGTTACCGGAGCTCCCATGAACAGCCCAAAGCGTCTATCTCGATTCGGCCGTATATAATCGAGGATGGGCGGACCTCTCGGGCTCGGGGGCCGACCCGTGGGCACTAGGCCTCGACGGACCACCCTCACCGGCGGGCTCAGCTTGATGTACGAAGGCCCGCCATCCCTGAGGAAGCTGTGGGGCCGGATCGAGAGACTCTCCCATCTCCGGAGCTTCACTCGCCGCCGTCGGCCCAGACCTCGGTGGGCGCGCGAGTGCTGGGATCCCTTCGTTCCCATCCGATCGTCTGCCTTGCGCTGCTCACGCCCGGGTTGCCGGAGTATCTTTCTACCTCCAGCCCGGTCCTCAATCTTGCCGTCAACCCGCTCTGGTTCTTCCTCCAGCTCCTGATCAACGTCGGCCAGTACACCGCCGGTGCCTTGCTGGTCCGTGAGGCGGTCCTCCGCTGGCACAAGCGTTGGGGGACCGTTTTCCTCCTGGGCCTGGCGTACGGGATCACCGAGGAGGGGCTCGGAGACAACACCCTGTTCAATTCGAACCACGGCGCGGACGGAGTCCTCGGGTCGTTCGGACGGTTCGCGGGCGTGAACTGGGTGTGGGCCGTGGGCGTGCTCGCGTTCCACGTGATCTACTCGATCGGTCTCCCGATCCTGCTGCTGGGGCTAGCCCTGCCGCGGACCCGAGGGCGTTCCCTCGTCGGTCGCCGCGGGATCTTGGTGGCCCTGTTTTCCCTCGCAGGCGCGACGGCGCTCGAGACCGTGATCGTGTACGGGTCGTTCCACTTCTGGATGGGGACACCGCTTCTCGTGGGGAGCCTCGTGGCGATCGCGGTCCTCGTTATCCTGGCCCACGGGGTCCCGGCCGAGGTGGGTCGAGCCGTTCGGGACCGACCCGGGCTTTCTCCGAGAGCGGTCGGGGCGATCGGATTCTCCGTGTTCCCGGTCCTGTTCCTGCTAGAGTACTGGGTCCCGTACTTCGGAGTGCCACCGGCCGCGATCATCGCCGTGGAGATCGCCTTCCTTGCGGTCGTGCTCGAGGTCGTTCGCCGCGGCATCGGTCGGCGGACGAACGAGTATCTTCTCGTCAACCTCGCGTTCGGGTTCGTCCTCTGGCAATCGGTCTTCGGAATCCTCCTGACGTTGGGACTCCCGTACACCCTTCCGTTGGTCGTCGTCGCCGTCTGGTTCTTCGTCCGGCTTCGCCGGGGGTACGCACCGTCACCCAGAGTGGCGTACCCCCCGGGTGTGTCCGCAACATAGACCGCGACCTGCCCCGCCACGGCCGGGGCGGAGCGTAGGTGCCAAGTCGTAACGGTTCCCGGAGGGATCCCCCGATGGGGGGCCCCGAACCTCGGAGGCTACTCGACCCCGCTACGCCGTTTTGTGGATGGAGGCCTTCGCATCCTCGATCGCGATCTGAAGTTTTCGCCAGGCGGCATCCGCGTTCTCGCCCGGAGGGGGAACGTAGCCGGCCTGCTCGGTCAACCGACGTTCTACGTACTCCCGGGCCGACCGGCACACCGGGCAGACCTGGCATTCGTCTCCAATCGGGCTTTGGGCCAGTCGTTGTAGAGCTTCGGTCTCGTCCTCCCCGACGAAGAGCGCGACCTCGTGCAGCTCGCATCGGTCCGGGTCGACCATCGTATCCCGATTCTCCTACAGGCAGAAAAAGGGAACGAATCCCCGTTGCGCGAGGGATGGGACCTAAGGAAGGAGGTAGGGAGACCCCCCGGCTGGTGCCCGCGGCGACCCCGAGCCAGGGGAGAGACTATTTCGGTTCCACCGCTTGACCGGGCCACGTCCCAGGAACCGGACCCCCCGGCGAACGGCATGCGGGTCGGCCAACAAGCGGTGTTTCCCGAGCGCGGGAAGCTGGGAAGCTCCGATCGTCTACCGCTCCGCCTCGCGGGTCACCCGCTGCCGCTCTTGGCATACCCGGCGGAGACGATCACCAACCGTAACTTTCAGCGGTTCGACCTGGGATGGTTGGACCGGTACTTCCTGCCCCCGACGCTGACCCCGCTCGCCGACGGACCCGAGGTCGAAGTGCTGGACGCGATCGAAGACGACAACCGGAGCGCGATCCTCCCCGAGCCGGTGGCGACACTGGACGGGCTCCCGTTCTATCTCTCGGTGAAGGGGGTGGGCTCGACGGTGGACCCGTTCTCGCTCCGACGCCTTGACAGCGCCTACGCGACGGAACTGACCGACGACCCCGAAGTACGCGAGAGGCTTCGAAGCGCCTCCGGAGACCGGCCGGGGGGGGTCATCACGGGCGAGCTCTGGCTCCGAGGCTCCCCCTACGGCGGACAGGGTCTGCCGCACGCGATGACCGCCCTCCGAGTATCCGAACGCGCAGACCTCACCAGCATCGAAGGGTTCCGCATTGCGCCGGTCGTCAAGGTCGCGCTGTTGCCGAAGGCGGTAGAGGCCCGTCTGCGCAGCATCCACTGGTATCGGAAGTACGGCGACCGCCTTGTGCAGGAGCTTCGCCTTGTCCCTTCGAACGTGCGCGTTTACTTCCACTCTCGCAGCACGGTGGGCAACGACCCCGGCCGGGTGTTCGACCTCTACTCCATTGACTCCGCGGCGAAGGCCCACCAGTTCGAGACGAACTTCGTCCGGAGCGGGATGGCCCTCCTGACCCTCTTCGCTCGAACGCTGACGTGGGACCCGGCGCGAGGACGGTACTCGGGACTCGACTTTCAGGACGTGTGGCTGGACAAGGACGCCATCCTCGCCCCCGACGGCACGGTCTTCTTCGTCGACCTCGAGGGGATCGACCTGGTCTCGGTCGAGCGGGAGGGGGTCCGCGAGAAGATGGAGGACCAGATCTTCCGCTCGCTCTACGAGTTCATGTTCGCCTACGAGCAGATCGAAGGCGAGCGCGAACGTCGGTTCGGGTCGGTAGGGAGCCGAAAGCGTCGGTTCGAAGCGATCGTGGTCGAGTCGCTGCAAGAGGACCCGTTCGTTCGAACCCACGCGGAGGCGCGCGGCCTCGCGCTCCAGGTCCGGAACCGAGCGGGGGAGGAGTCATTATGGTTCGACTTTCTGTTGGTGGACACCTGACATGACGAACTGCAAGCAGGTCTACACGTTTCTGAACCAGATCAGCGCGAAGAACGTCACCGCACCGCTCTCCGACACCGACGCGGCCCTCCTGTCCCAGCGGAACCTGGTGCAGTTCCTCACCAAGACTCAGTACCTCCAGCTGCAGACCGACGTTCAGGCGCTCGGAGCGGAACAACAGGCGATCGCTCAGGAGGCGGCACAGCGATCCGGTCTCGCTCGCGAGGTCCAGGACGAGAGCCGCAAGACGCACTCGGTCCTCTTCCGTCTGGAAGGCAAGCAGAAGCGGGCGGCGAAGCTCCAGCAGGAGACCTCTGACGAGGCTCGCCTCAAGGCGGTCGACGGCGACCTCGTTCAGAAGCAGCAGCAGTTCGGCCAGCTCGTCTCCCAACGCTCCCTGCTCGACACCATCACCCCGTGCGGGGACCAATACGTCGGGCTCACCGGCCTCGGTGCCGTGGAGCTGCGCAACCTCGGGGTCCGGCTCTATCGCGTCTCGGACGTGGAGTTCGCCACCTACTGGGACCAATCGCAGAGAATTTCGAAGGAGCTCACCGACCTGGCCGCGGGCGGCGCCGACTACGTGGCCCGACTCACGCCAGGGATCGTGGGGGCGGAACGCTCGCACCTTTGGGCGATCTCCATCGGCCTCACGAAGGCCCAGCCCGATTCGGCCCAGGGGTCGGCGACCTTCGTCAGCGACTACAACCAAATCCGTGGCATGTCCGGGAACATCGAGAACCGGCTGATGGCCTCGGAGATCCTGTTCTCACTGGCCCGTCCGCTGTCGGACGAGCTCCCCAATCTGACCCAGATCCTCAAGGACGTGCGCGGTCTGAACGTGCCGAACGAATCGGCCCTGGGCGTCGCCTCGATCCTGCTCCTCGGCCGACGCGCGGACGGCACCATCGCCACTCCGAATCTCGGCCAGTACCTGCGGGCAACACCCTCGTACGAGTCCGCGGCCCTGCTCGCCATCGTCAATCTCCCGGTCTCCGACCTGACCCGCAAGTTCCTGATGCTCCGAGCGATGTTCAACGGCTGGGGATACCAGGCGTCGGAGGACGTCGAGCTCTCTTCGGCCTACCTCGCGGTGTCCGAGGTCCCGGTTGAAGGCATCAGCACGAAGCTCGCGATCATCGCGAAGGGGTTGTCGACGTACCTCGCGTACCCGCTCGTGGCGGCGTCCGTGCTGGCTTCCCTCTCGACCCTCGAGGCGAACGAGACCCTGAACCTCCTCGAGCATGCTTACGACATCGTCGGCCGAAGGGCGTCGCCGATGTCGCAGGCCGAACTGATCTGCCTCGCGGTCCGGATGCTGCACGGGATCCGCAACGAGCTCGTCGGTCCGCTCGATGCAACGGCCGCGGCCGCGCCGAGGCCGGTTCCCGGCGTCTACGGTCCGCGGTTCTACTTCGTACCGATCATCGTGGCGCGGTACTCGTACTTCTCTACCTACAGCGGTGTTGGCGGGGCCCATCCGGGCCACGTCCACGGATTCGGAGGGGGCGCTGGGGGGTTCGTCGGGTGATCGGACGCGTCCTGCTCCTCTCGGCCCTGGTTCTCCTCGCTGGCCTGGCGGTGGGCGCGGCGAGCGCGCATAATGCCCCGAAACCCACGGACCAATTCGCCTACAACGAGACGGCTGTGCTCAACAACGGCGTGGGGTACTACGAGGGATACACTGAATCCACCACTACGAACGGCTCGCTCACCGTGACGGCCGTGCTGCCGAACGGCACCGAGTCGGCCCTCTATTACAATTGGAATTCGTACCAGAACAGCACGGGGGCCCACTATAGCTGGCCGGCGGGGGGTCCGTTCACCTTCTCGGCCCAGACGTTCCATTACGTATCCGGGACCGACAACCAGACCGGTTACACGAACCCGTACGTCTGGTTCTTCATGGACAACTCCCTCTCTGCCGGGGACACGTTCTACATCCTCAACACCGGGATGACGGTCGTCTCAACGTCGGTGAATTATGCCCTGGATACTGCCGCGGGCACTTACGTCAAGGCGATCTTCACTGAGGGGAACGGCTCCTTTGGGTGGAGCGACGGCGTCAACGAGTTCACCGCGACCTACAACTGGAAGGCGTACTACGACCCCGCCACCGGATACATCGTCGGATACGTCTACGCGGAGCAGGACTCCGACCCGGCCGGTGACGGGTTCACGTACACCGACACCCTGGCGGTGACCCACACGAGTTACGCACTGACTCCCGGCGTGGCGCCCTCCTCGTCGTCGGGGTCGGGAGGTTCCGGAATGGACTGGACGCTTGCCGTGGTCGCCCTCGTGGTCATTGTCGTGATCGTGGTGGTCATCGCCGTCGCGATCTCGCGGTCGCGCCGAAGGCATCCGATCCCGAAACACTCGGCCACCGGCCAAGTGGCGTTCACTTCGCCTCCGATGGGACCTCCTGTGCCGGGGATCAACCTCACTCCATCGGGCCAGCCCGCGGTGCAGCAGATCATCATCAAGGAGACCGTGAAGGTGAACTGTCGGTTCTGCGGCTCGCTCATCGATACCACGGCCGAGAAGTGCCCGTTCTGCGGGGCGACCCGATCGTAGCGCCGTCGGGGCCCGGCGTCAGAGCGGCCGGTGGAAGAAGATCCGGCCGACCTGTCGCATCCCGCCCCGGGCCGCGACCGCTAGGGACGCTACGTTGTGCTCCGAGATCTCGGAGAGCACTTCCTCCGCTCCGACCCTCCGGGCCCAGAGCAAGCGGGCGAAGAGCAGGTCGGTCCCGAGCCCCATGCGTCGATAGGGCGCCCGCACGGTGAGGGAGTGGAGCCGGCCGTAAGTGCCCACCGTCGAGATCCACGCGACCCCCGCCACCCGACCGTCCACCTCGGCGACGAATCCGGTCTCCGAGGGGCTCGGGAGCCCGTCGAACCAGCGGTCGTTCACCGGGCCGTAGACTTCGTGAATCAGGTCGAGAACCGCCGGCAGGTCCGCTTTCGAGAACGGTCGGATCTGATGGCGGAATGCGTGGGAGGGGACGTCGGCGCACGACGAGGTCGCGAGGATGTCGAACGGTTCGGAGGACGGGTCGAAGGGGAAGTCGGAGTACATCCCGTATGGACCTCGGCTCCGGACCGCGGTCTCGGCGACCGAAGGCGACCGTGTGAAGACCGAAGCGACCCGCTCGGCCGGGTCCGATATCACGAGTCCCGCGAGCGTCCCGTTCTCGCGGACCGTCCGGACCTCCCCTCCGCATCGTTCCGTCTCCCGGAGGAAGAACGCCAGGAACGGGTTGAACCACGGGGACAGGTCGGCTCGGTCGAGCTCCTCCGCCGTCACGGGTTGCGCGCCGTCCGGTGAAGCGAGACCGATCATCTCTCGGCCCTTGGGACGACCTCACTAGGGGATGACGCCTCGGGGCAATCCGCCCGCGCTCCCGGGAAGGTCCGGGTGCGGACACGCGAGCACGAAAAGGACCCCTACCCCCGCCCGGAGGGTCGAACAGGCCTACCCGGCCAGCGAGGGGAGGTTCGCGCATGCTTTAGTAGTCCGGGCCCTGCGGAGGCGGAACGGGACGGTCCCTACGGGCCTCGCCCGCCGCCGCTCCGGGATTCGGCGGACATGGGAAGCCGGAAGTATCGGACGAAGATCGAGGTGCTGGGAGATTTCCTCGAAGCCGCCCGCCAGGCGCCCACCAAGACCCGCATCATCGGCCTGGCGAACCTGAACCCGCTATCGTTCCAGAAGTACCTCGGGTTCTGCTTGGCCCTGGGCTTGGTGGAAGCGACGCCTCGCGGGTACCGAACGACGTCCCGGGCCGGAGACGTGCTCGAGGCGATCCGTCGGGTCCAGCGCGAGAGCTCCGAGGCCGATTCGGCCATCCAGGAGCTTCAGAAGACCTTCGGTGACTTTTCGGTGAAAGGGCCCGACCGCGGCGAGGTCCTTCGATACGTGTCTCGCATCGCGTGGAGCCAAGTCCCCCATGCGTCCGAGGGACCGGCGAAGCCACACCCGGACCGTCGGCGGTCCCTTCCCTCGACCGGGAGGGTCGAGGGGCTGCCGCCGCCGTGGGGGATCCAACGCGAGGAGCCGGAACCCGGACATCGCGGCCCATCGGGAGGGTATCTGCTCCCTCCGACGACCGGTGGACCTCTGTTCTTCCCCGAGAAGCGACGCCCTAACTTCGCTTCGCGGGAGTAAGCGGGTCCATGTCCCGCGCGGCGGAGCGCCTTCCGCCTCCGAGCACCCCAGACTCCGCTGCAGGCCCCTCGAGCAGCCTGGTGATTCCCGTCGCGGTGGCTCTCGCCGCGGTCGCCACCTCCGAAGGCTATGCGTTCTCGGTCCAGGGGCTGACCGTCGATGAGAGCTACCTCGGTTTCCTAGCGGTACAAGGCGCTCTCCTGCTCCTCCTCGTCGTGGCCGCCCGCCTCGAACGGCGGCCGCTCCGCGATTTCGGGTTCACGATCCGCCGCTCGCTCGGGACGGTGCTCCCGTTCGCGACCCTCCTCATCCTCCTCTACATCGCCTTGCGGATGGACCCCGGGTTCGTGTTCGGCTTCGGGAAGATCCCGGCCGAGCCTCCGTTCTCGTTCGGGTTCCTTCTGCTGAGCGCTCCGCTGGTCGCGCTCGCGCAGGTCGGGTTGTTCTTCGGCTACGTGTTCCGGTCGTTCTCCCGACGGCTTCCGCTACGGTCCTCGATGCTGGCGGCGGCCGGGTTCTTTGCGGCGAATTCGACGAACTTCCTGGCGTTCCCCCAGCTGGGTCTCACCGGCGCGACCGAGTACGTGTTCAGCGTGACGTTCGTCGACCTGGTGCTCGGCCTATTGTTGGCCCTCTACCTCTACAAGTCCGAGTGGAGCCTGCTCGGTCCGGTCGCCTTCGCGAGCGCGCTCTTCGCCGTTCAGTCGCTGCTTCCCGTGGGCGTCCAGTTCCCGAGCTGGTCGGTAGATTTCACCTCGGCGATCATCACCTATTCCGTGCTCTTGGTCGTCGTCGGGGTGGGCCTCCGGGAGCCGCGGCTCCAGGCCCTGACGTACCTCGGGGAGCGACCGGGTCCGCGTCGACACCGGTTCCGGGACCGCGCCCGAGACCTACGGGAGCTCCGTAGCACGCTCGCGGGCCTCGCCGTCGTCGGTGTGGCCGCCCTATCGATCTCGTACGGTCTCCCCCTGACGCTCAACACACAGACCCCGCTGCTTGCCATCGCGACCGGGAGCATGGTGCCGACGCTGAACCGGGGCGACCTGGTCGTCGTCGAGCACATCGCGCCGGCCGCGATCACGGTCGGGACGATCCTCGTGTTCGATGCCCGTTGCCTGCCCGCTCCGACGGTCCATCGGGTAATCCGTATCGTGTCCACAGGGCCGAATTGGGTCTATCAGACGAAAGGGGACGCCAATCCAACGCAAGACCCCTGCACGGTCTCCTATTCTCAGGTTCTCGGGTCGGTCGTAGCGCACGTGCCGTATCTGGGCTTCCTCATATTGGACCCGCTCTTCGCCGGGGCGGTGGTCGTCGTGCTCATCCTGTCCGTGGTCGTCTGGAGGGGTGGGCGAAAGTGAAGCTGTCCCCCAACGTTCGCACGGTCGCCGCGGTGCTGGTGGTCGTCTTCCTGCTCACGACCGTCTGGGCGGCCTACTACCTATACTCCGAGACCCGCTCCTCGACGAACGGGAGCGGACAGGCCGTCGCGGCGACGTACTTCCAGAACGCGGACAACGGCTTCACCGCGTCGCTGCGACCCAGCGTCCTCTACAACAACTCGACCGAGATCTCGGGCGGGAACACCACGCTGTTCGAACCGATCACGAAATGGGTCAACGTCACGCTGGTCTACTCCGTGCTCGCGAACCGGACCGCGGCGATCGCGCTCCACGAGGCGTTCACGGTCTGGCTTTCCACCGCGGTCTGGTCGAAATCGCTCTACGAGAGCAGCAACAATTCGTCGAACGCGGCCGCCGCGGGCATTTCCCTCCGTGAGGTCTACGATGTGAACGTGGGGTCGGTGGTCGCGCTCGCGACCGCCATTGACACCCAGGTCGGGTACAACGGCGCCGAGTACACCCTCACGCTCGACCCGGTCATCACCGGAACTCTGACGATGAGCGGGGTGACGCAACCGTTCAGCTCGGACCCGCGATTCAATCTCACGTTCGATGGGCCGCTGATCACCCCTGCGGGCCTCGCCTATGCGACCAACGGGTCGGTCTACGTCGCGTCCCCGAGCTCGCCTTCGACCCTTACCCATCAGGTGGTCCCGTACCTCTTCCTCGCAGCCTCGGCGGCCGCCCTGGGCGTGAGCGCGTGGCTGGTCAGCCGCCCCCTGCGCGAAGAGGGCATCGTTCCGTTGGACCAGTTGATCGCTCCGTACGAGGAGGCCATCGCCGAGACGGCCGCTCCTCCGACGGACGTCACGGCGGTGCCGATCGCCCAGTTCGCCGACCTCGTGAAGATCGCGGACACTCTCGGCAAGCCGATCCTTCGTCCTGCCGGAGGGTCCCCGGAACGGCCGACCTTCCTCGTCGTGGACGGGACGGTCGCGTACTCCTTCCGGTACCCGGGAGGGTCGTCGACCACGCTCGGTATCCTCGAACGGATACAGTGGGAGATGATCCGTTTGCGCAGCCTCACGTTAGACGATGCCACCTCCGCGGACGCACGACAGCGCCTCTCGCGCGCGATCGACTTCCTGCGGGACGACGAGGAAAAGCAGGCCACCCAAGAGTTGAACTCGGTTTCTGCCCTCCTGACCGCGGCGGCCAAAGGCGCGGCGGAGCCCCCTCCGCCGGGGACTCGACCCTCCTAAGGCGGCGTTCGAGCGCTTCCCCGGCGCTCGGGAGGGGGCGTGGCGGCAGCTCTCCACTTACAAAATTAACATTTCGTACGGACAAAAATCGTCAAAGGTTCCGTCCACGTATAACCGCGGTCGCCCTCCTCGAACCGGTCGCGAGACCGGGCACGAGGCCAAAATGGGAACAAAGTGGATAATCGGGGTGGTCGCCGTCGTCGCAATGTTCGCGGTGGGAGGAATCGGGTTCGCCGCGTTCACGAGCTCGGCGTACATCAACGGGAGCGCAACGGCAGGGACACTGGGACCGCTATATTGGACGCATGGGGATCCGACCGGGTCCGAGAGCTTTGACCATTGCTCGGCGGTGATCGGGACCACGTTCAACAGCAGCGACACCCTGAACTTCGGGGCGTCGAACCTGGCGCCCGGTGACTACTGCAGCTACCAGGCGCACCTGCACAACGCAGGGTCCATCCCGGCCAACGTATATGCCGAGGTCACTTCCACGAGCGGGTCGTTCTGCGGCTACACGACCCTCTACGACACGTTCGCCGGCTGGTCACAGCCCGGCGAGACCTACGGCGTCTCGTATGGTCCTCTGACCATCAGCGCGGGCGGGGCTCTCTTCTACCAGGCCCAAATGGGATTCATCCCGCCAGCGGGCAACGAATGGCAGGGCCAGACCTGCACGTTCACGGTCACGTTCACCGCGACCGCGGGCTCGAGCTAGGGCGAGGAAAGCCCACACTCTAGGGCCGAACCCTTTCCTATCTCTTCCCCGAGGAGGCGAAGATGCGCTCGACGAAGGCCATGACCGTAGGGCTGATCGCCGTCGCGGTCCTGGCTACGGCGGGGACCGGCTTTGCCGCCTTCACCTCCTCGGCGTTCGTGAACGGGTCGGCGTCGGCGGGGACATTGGGACCCATGGCGTGGGGCTCGGAGCCCGCAAGCGCGGGCTTGAGCTCCTACAGCAGTTGCCTCGCGACGGTTTCCACCACGAGTTCTCCAAGCGACACCCTCGACCTGGTCGCGGGGAATCTCGCTCCTGGTGACCTCTGCAGCTTCGGAGACTCGCTCCATAACGCGGGGAGCCTTCCCGCGCTCGCCTCCGAGACGATCACCTCGACATCGGGCGACCTGTGCGCGGTCACCGTCTTCTCGGACAGCTTCTTCACCCCGTCGACGCTCGTGGGGGCTGGCGGCGAGACCGGGGCTCTCGCGCACACCGTCCCCGCAGGTTCGAGCATCCAGTGGGCCGGATTCATCCAACTCTCGCCGACGGCCGGCAACGCCTACTCCGACACGAGCTGCGGGTTCAGCATCACCCTCACCGGTTCGGTCGGTTCCTGAGCTCGAGCCTCTGGCCCGGACCAAGGGCAGACCGTTTAACCCCCTCCGGTGTGGCCCGCCTCCGCCATGCCCGGAATTGCCTCCCTCCAAGCGAACCAGAACGCGACGATCGATGCCACTATCACGGCGATCTCGGCGGTCCGAGACGTCACTACCTCGCGCGGTGCCTCTCAAGTGGCGGATGCGACGCTGCAGGACGAAACCGGGACGATCACCCTCACCCTCTGGGGAGAGGATACGAAACGCTTCAGCGTCGGCCAGAAGATCCGGATCACTGACGGCTGGGTCAAGGACTTCCGAGGGAAGCTGCAGGTCTCGATGGGCCGCTCGGGCAAGATCACCGTCGAACCCTAACGGGGTCTAAGGCCGAGACGGGCCTTGGATGGTCTATCTTCCCGAGTTCCCTCGCGACCTCCGGGAGCCCGGGGCCGGCTTTCCGCTCGCTACTGCCTTCCTTCCCGCCACTTGAGCGGCTTCTCGCTCACCTGACGTTTCGTCCTCTTGCCGCGCTCGGGCTCGCCGCCGGCGCGATAGATACGGCGAGCGGTCTCGTCCTGCGTCTCGAGGTGCTCGTCACCGATTCGGGAGGCGGCCGGGTCGCGGGCCGGGCCCTTAGTACCCTGCTTGCGCTTGGAGGCCTCTCGATCCTCGGCTCGCCGTTGCGCTCGTCCCATGCGGATAGGTAGGTCGCGGTGGGACATAGCGGGTGCGTTGGGGACCGATCGGGAAGTGGGCACCGAATCTCGGGCCGTTCCACGGCGGCGGCGACCGTCTCGATTAAAGACTTATCCGAGGCGGGTCGTGCTTGCCCGTTAGGATGCAGAGGACAGACCCCCCTCTTCGCCGGAACTCCCGGCTTTCTCCGTTTGGTCGTTTCACGCTGATGCGCCTGGGGCTAGTCCCTGCCCAGCTTCTGTTCGTTCTCGTGCTCCTCTACTTGGCCATCTACGAACCGACCAACCTCTCCCAGCATCAGTATCCGGGGGTCCTGGGCTTCTTCAGCGGATTCGGTCGGATGGTCCTCGACGACTTCACCGGGAACTGGGGGGTATCCACGTTCCAGCAGTACCCCGGGGTTCCCCTCGTGCAATTGTACGCGTACCTGCTGCCGAGCTCCGTCGAGCTCGCGGTCTTCGCGCTCGGGATCTCCGCGGCCGTCGCCTATCCGGTCGCGATGTGGATCGGGTGGAGCCGTCGCCCCGGGGTCGACTTGGCGGCGCGCGTCGCGAGCCTGCTCGGCACGCTGCTCCCCGCGTTCGTCGTGGGCCTGATCGTGATCGCGGCCCTGTTCTTCTGGTTCCTCGGCCAGTTCCAGGACCTGCCCGACCAAGGGGTGATTCCCGGTATTACCTGGTGGTTCGCGTGGTACGGAGGCTACCCACCCTGGGTCCTATTCCAAAGCATCACCCAGCCAACGGGCTTCCCTCTCGTGGACGGGCTGGTCCATCAGGCGTGGTCGTTCGAGGAGCTCACGCTGCTCAAGACCCTCATCCAGGCCGCGATCATCTCGTTGGTCTACGTTACTATCTTCCTTCGACACGCCCGGAGCGTCGTTCGAGCTGCCAGCCAGGAGGTTTACCTCACCGCCGCCCGCTCGAGGGGCATTAGCGAGCACACCCTGCTCTGGACGCACACCTCCCGTCGGGTGGTGCCGACCTTCCTCATCGTCTTCGCGCTGACGTTGCCGGCGTATCTCGGCACGCAGTTCGTGGTAGAGGCCACCTTCCTCGACCCGGGGATGGGGTTCCTCGCGTTCTCTTCCCTGACCGGGCAGGGAACGGCCGGGATCGCGCCTCTTCAGGTGATGATGTTCCTGCTCTCTCTGGTCGTCATCTTTTGGTTGTTCGCCGTCGATGTGCTGGCGCGCCGAATGGACCCCCGGGAGGTGGCCGCGGATTGACCGCCTGGCGATTCCCGACTACGTTGCATCTCGCTCGGGGTCGTCCCGGGCCGAGCGCCCTGCGCGCGCTGCTGGTCGGGAGCGTCCTGTTGGTCCTCGTCGTTTCCGCCGGCGGCCTTGGCCTCGCTCAGGGGACCCCCAACGGTTCGACGGCTCGGGGTGGGAACGCCTCGACGACTAACGGCTCGGGGGGGACAACCCCGGCCTCGCCCCCGGGCGGAACGCTCGCCTGGGGAGCCGGGTCCTCGCCCGTTTCTCAGGCGTTCGACCGGCGGGTCGCGGAGACGGCGAGCGGGCTCGCCGAACAAGGAGTGTCGCCGCGGGACATTCGACTCCCATACGTGGGTCGTCCGGCCCAGATGGTCGATGGGGTGGCCGTGCCCGGATACGCGCTCCCTGCCTCCAACGTCAGCTCGTCCTACAACAGCACCCCGGCCCCATCGGGCATCGCCTACTATGGCGAGAACGATACCTCCGGGAGCATCGAGGCGACGAACCTCGAGGCGTCCAGCGTGGCCGGAACGCTGACCGTGAACCAGCTGAACGCTCTCTACCTGGACGACGACACCCCCGACATATGGGGGATTCAATTGAACGCGGTGCTCACCAACGTCACCATTCAAGGTACGCGGGGATACGAGTTCTGGGCCCAGAACGCCGTCGATTACTTCCAGCATAACGATACGCTCAACCTGGGTGAGGACACCTGGAACTTCTCGAGCATGACCGGAACGTTCCCGGGCGGAACGTCCACGATCCTACGTCACAGCTCGAACGGGTCGGTCATCACCGGAGTCTACGTCGGCGAAGGGCCGTACATCCATGCCCCGCTGCCGTTCACGCTGACGGTCTACCTCAATTCGTCGCTGACCGCCAGCGGAGATCAGGAGTGTTGGTTCAACTACAGCGTCCTGGCCGCCGGTGGCATCCATACGGCGGGGAACTTTGATTGGCTGGTGTTCAACTCCACGAGCTCGGGGCAACCCGCCCCGGTCTCGCTAGCTTCGTTCGCGGCGACGGGCACACAACTCGACCCGGTGGGACTGACCAACGACTTCGAACTCGACTACGGCATCGGAGCCTACGATGGCTCGACCATGGATGTTCTCGCCGCGAACACTTCCGCGACCCTCGACTACTGCCCGGTGACGATCGCCATCTGCACCCCCGGCCAGTTCCAGTCGGTCCCGGCCGCGATGGACTTCGGGAGCGACACGGGAGAAACGTCGACCGGACTCTCGCTCAGCTACACCGGCACGACCGCCATAGGCACCGCAGGCCCGTTCATCCTGCGCGGGCTCTGGGGATACCCGGCGGCTGTCGGCTCCGCCGCCGGGTCGACGCGCGTCACGAACGCGATCACCGTCTCGGGATCGCCAGACCCCGTTTCGTCGGTCCCCTACGTCTTCGTGTTCTTCGACGGACCCACCTTCATCAACCCGCGATTCGAATGGGCTCCCGACGTCCCGGTCTGGTACCTGGCTCCGGGCACCTACCAGTACGAGGTGATGCTCGCCGACTACGCGGAAGAGACCGGCACCCTTGTAGTCGGCGCCACGGCCACCCAACTATCCGTGACGCTACCCTATCACTCGTCGAGCGGCGTCTACACGCCCCTTTGGGCGTTCGGGAACGCCCAGCTGGCGGGCGTCTCGACATCGGGGAACGGCTCGATCCAAGACCAGTACAAGCTCTTCAACAACCCGACGTCGGGGTGCAACGCGTGCGGGAGCGCCCAGGATGGAAACCTCTCGTCCAACTTCTTCTCGCTCAACGCCTTCGGCTTCCCTACCTTCGCGGGGCTCCTGCTCGATGGAACGAGTGCCTACGTGGACATCGATAGCCCGGTGAGCTTCTGTGTTTTCGGATTCTCGTGGGGTCCTGCCTCCCAACCGGTTCCGGGCCCGTACTTCTTCCTGCAGATCGAGCTCGTGTCGGCCCAGCACGTGACGCTGGCGAACGACCCTCTGGTCGGTGGCTGGCCCTCGATGTACGAGCTGTACACGCTGGCGGGCATACTGGACGCCGCGGAGAATCCGTTCCCGCAAGCGAACCTGATGGTTTGGAACTCCTCGGACAACCTCGTCATGTCCAATACCTTCGTCCCGGCGTGGTTAGTGCCGGGATACGAAGTGAGGTGCGGGGGGGCCTGTCCCGCAGTGAGCTGCTACGGGTGCGTCTCCCCGGATGGGCTCTTGCTGTACGGAGGCACGAACAACACCATATGGGGGAACACCTTCCGTGACCCGTCGGCCCCCGGGACCGCTCCCCACCAACAGTACGCCGGTCTTGCGGAAGCGGAGAGCGGGGACCTGATCTACAACAACTATTTCTCGGTCGACAATCCGACCGTCTTCCTGCCGTTCGACATCTACAACAACTCGTGCCCGGATGGCGTGTCGGGAGATTGTGCTCCGCCAATCCCCCCGACCTACCTGGACACTTGGAACGTGTCGGTCCA
This sequence comes from Thermoplasmata archaeon UBA61, assembly GCA_002503985.1. GTDB lineage: Archaea > Thermoplasmatota > Thermoplasmata > Lutacidiplasmatales > UBA184 > Lutacidiplasma. The sequence continues at coordinate 138,988 of DASW01000008.1, read as the reverse complement.
GCCGGCGAGCAACGTTGCCGCTACGGTGAACGGGTTCGCCCTCTCCGGGAACATCCTCGGTTCGGACTGCGCGAACCAGAGCGGGAACTTCTGGCAGGACTACGGGAACACGCTGAACCCCTACGGCGTGCTTCCCTTCGTCAACGCGTTCGACTACACGGCGATGCTCGGGGCCCTCCCGCTCGGGACCCCTTCCATGCAGAACAGCATCCGGCTGGGGGGAGACTACGCGCCGCTCGTCCGGACCTCGACCTGCGGTGTTCCCGCTCCCCCCTCGCCGCTTTTCGCGGCCCTCGAGTACACCTTCGTCGGGCTCGTTGTCGCGGGGGTCATCGCGGGCGTCACGGTGCTACTGCGGCCCCTGTGGAGGATACGTCCCGCCCCCTGGCTCGCCCCTTCTCCGGGAGGCAACGCGGTCACGCCCCCCACCGACCGGCCACCCCCTCCGGAACGACCCACCCTGAGGGAACGATGGGCTCGACGGCCGCTCGGCGCCGGGCTGTGGGCGGGGCTAGGTATCCTAGGCGCGTACCTGGCAGTGGCGCTGAGCGCGTTGGTGGTGTTCCGTAATTCGCTGTACCAGGTCCCAATCGACCCGAGCTGGATCCCGCCGTTCAACATCATCGGTCCCTCGCCCGCCCATCCGTTCGGAGTTCTTCCCGGTCTCGGGACAGACCTGTCCCGCGCTCTGTGGCAAGCGACCCCGTGGGACCTCGCGATCGTCGCCGGGATCCTCACGATCGATGCGGGTCTGGGCTGGACCCTAGGCGCCCTCGCGGGCATGGACGAAGGGGGAGTGCTCGATTCGGTGGTGACGTTCCTCGGGGACACCCTGGGCGCAATCCCCTCCTTCTTCCTCGTGGTCGCGCTCTTCGCGGGCCTCGCGACGGTCGCGCCGAACAGCACAGGTCTCCCGGTGTTCGTCCTCCTGTTCGGCTTCGTGCTCTGGCCGACGATCGCCCGCACGACGCGGGAGAAGGCCCGCATGGTCGCACGGGAGCCCTACCTCGAGTCGGCGCGAGCCTCGGGGGCCGGCCGCCCCTACCTGTACTTCCGCCACATCTTGCCGAATTCCATCTCGCCGCTCTTGGCACAGCTTCCGATCGATGTGGCACCGATCTTCTTCGTTCTCGTCATCTTCCCCTGGTTCTGGGACTGCTCCGGGCCGGGCGGGTCGAAGGGATACTACTACCTGGTCGCCTCGCTGCCCCCGTACTCTCCCCTCCCCTCCGTGGCCTTCCCCGAGTGGGGGAACATTCTCGCCGTCGGAACCTGCGAGGGCCTTCCCATCTCCACGGTAGGGACCAACTACTGGTGGATGCTGTTCTTCCCGTTGCTCGCCATCCTCGCCCTGGGCATCGGAATCTCGCTCGTGTGCGACGGGATCGACCGGCGCATGAGTTCGCGTCACGCCTGATGCGTCTCTCCGTGCCGTCGTGGTGCCGGCCGGGGCGCCCTATCTCAAGGCATTGCCGGAGAGCCGGTGTCCTTTCCCAAGGAAGCTTCCCGGGATCCTCTTACAGCAGAACCGTGACCACGAGCGAAATGAGGAGGAACGCGACGGCGGCGAACGCGAGGGCGGGGAACACCAACGCCTCCGGAGACCCGGAGCGGAGACCGCTGCTCGGGGGGTGGGATGGCCGAGCCGCCTCGGCGATGCTCACCAAGAACGCCGCCAGGAGGAAGAGGAAGGGAAGCCACAACCCGAAGGCCAGCAGGAACAGGGTCCCGACGACCCCGAGCAGGCAGAGGAGCATCGGGAGGGTAATCGTCGACCCCCGAAGGTTTGACGGTGGGGAAGGGGACACGACGCTCGACGTCTCCGGGCCGGGCGCAGGCGACGGCACTGGGGTCGGCTCCCGCGTCGCGGTGGGAGCCCCCCCGGTCCTCCGATAGCGCCCGTAGAAGAAGGCGACCACGAGGGCGTTCACGACCAGCACGGGCCCGAGTCGTAGCGCCACGTCTGCCGGCGTGACCGGGACCCCCGGCGCCAGGTCTCCCCAGACGGTCATGAGGACGAAGAACCCGAGCAGCGAGTTGCCGAGGAACAGGAAGACCGGCCGGTCCCGCGGATGGATGTGTTGGGACCGGTCGAGGAACGGCAGGACGAGAAGGAACAGCACGACGGCGACCGTGAAGAGCATCGCTTCTTCCGGCGTGACCCCCACGAAGTCGACCAGCTTGAACAGCCACAGGAAGTACCATGCCGGCACCGTCACCGGCTGGGTCGCCCCGATGTTACCGGCGTACGTGGGCAGCGGCCACAACCAGAGCGATGCCACCCCCAGCAGGAGGCCGACGTAGAGGAGCCCCCACTTCACGAGGTACAGGTAGACGCGCGGGAACATCGGGGTGCGCTTGTGAAGGAAGACCAGCAGGGCGATCGCCAAGGGAAGGAGGACAATGTGGAACGCGAACGCCCGGGATAGGAGGCTCTGGGGGGTCCCGTCCCCGATGAGGAGGTTGGCGAGCGCGGGCCCGACCACGGGGAGGGCCTGCGCGAGCGTCACGCTCACCTGCGTCGCGTTGTACGAGAGCTGGGTGTACGCGAGGAGGTAGCCGGTGAATCCCATGCCCAGTACCAAGAGCATGAGAACGACACCGACGATCCAGCTGCCCTTGCGCCCCGGCCGCTTGTACGTCCCGACGTAGTATCCCCGGAACAGGTGGACGAACAGGAGCAGAATCACGGCGTAGGCGCCGTAGAGGTGGGAGGTGAGGAGGAGAGAACCGAGGGGCACCGAGTGCATGATGTAGAAGGTGCTGCACCACGCGGCGGGGGAGGACGAGAGGACCCCGGAGGCTTGACCGCATTGCGTCAAGGTCGGGTACACGCTCGGCTGGTAGTACAGGAGCAAGAGCCCGCCGCTCAGGATCTGGTACACGAACGCGGCGAGTACGAAAGCGCCGGTCCACGCCGAGGGCTGAAAGCTCCCTTCCCTCGGGGGCTCCGGCGGAGTGTGGGCAAGGCCCACCTGTCGCTCGAACCAGGCCCAGACTCGGTCCAGGGTCCGATTGAACCGCTCTTCGAACGACACCGCCCCTCCTACGGGAAACTACAGAGGATGACCGGCGATTGCTGTTGAAGTCGCGAAACGGAACCGACCCCGGTCCCGCCCTGCAGCGTGTTCGAGTGCCCCAGGACCGTCGGCCCCGTCATGCCGACCGCCCACAGGGAGTCGTCGCTGGAGTTCCATTGCAGCGTCACCTGGGGGAGCGGCTGGACCGCCGGGCCCGTCAGGTTCGACGCTCCGTTGGTGGGGTCGTAGGTGGACCCGTGGCAGCTGCAGTGAATGTAGAAATTCTGGTTCCCGAAGCTCTGAGGGCACGTCCCGGGGGGGTAGAAGGCGAGGCTCGGGACCTGGCATCCCAGGTGCTGGCAGATCCCGCTGAACGCCACGATCGAGCCGCTGGGGCCGACCCCTCCCTTCACGTGGGTGGCGCCCCCGCTGCCCCCGGAAGGCGGTGCCAGGTTGATTAGCAGGTTCGGTTCGTTGGTCAGGGGATAGTTGAACGTGAGGGCGTCCGGAGTGGTGACGTTGTACTCCTTCATCACTTTCGATGCGGTCAGCAGCGAACCGTCGACGTCCTGGAGCTGGACGCTCGGATAATTGGACAGCCCGACCGTCGGGGGCCGACCCGCGTACTGGAGCGCGCCGCCGATGCCACCGCCGACCGCGCCGATGACGCCGGCCACGGCGACGAGCTTGAGGAAGTTCCTTCGAGTCTCGTCGACGGGGTCATCCTCCTCCGGCTCCGAGGTGCGAGCGCTCACGCGACGAGGACGGACCGACATCCGGTACATCCTTCCTACCGGGACCGGAAGCGCGTTTCCCCAGGCCGCGGAGAGCGAGGGACACGTCGCACACGACGGGTTCATTCGACGGGTCTCCGGCCCTCGTCGGCGGTCTCCCTCGCATGTCCTGGAGTGGGAACCGACCCCGTTTGCGGTTGGTCCTCGCCCTTGCCTCGGCGGTAGACGGCCCAGGTGATGGCGATCCCGATCAGGATGACGGCCACCTCGGTGATCGTGATCTCGTCGTCGACCGAGAGGGTCATCGGAGACGCACCACCTCCCCGGGCGCATTGGTCGTCGCGACCCACCAGGTCCCGACTCCCATTCCGGCGCCGAGGGTCTGGGTCTCTACGGCCCACATCGCCACGGGCTGGACTTGAGTGATGATCCCCGGCAGCGTTTGGGTGGCCATGGCCGCCGTCGGAGGGTCCGCGGGGGGTTCGGGACCCAGGAGCGACGCGCGAAGCGACCCTGCCGACGTGGCCGGTCCGATCGGTACGCCAGCGGACACGGCCACCTCGCTCAGGATCTCCTCCTTGAACTTGAGCATCCGAGCGTACCACCGGCCCATTTGCCGGACGAACTTCTGACCCTCGGGACCGAAGAACAGGAACGCGGCGACCCCCGCGATCACGATCCAGTCGATCTCGGAGAAGAGCGCCATTCGTTCACCCCGTCCCTACAGCAACGCTAGGACGGACGCGGCCGGAGTCCCGCCGGGCCTCCCAACGGGCCGCGAAGTAGGCTCCCCCCATGTACAGGCCGATCATCGGGGTCGCGATCAACATCATCGTGATCCCTGAGTTGTCCGGCGTGATCACCATCCCGAAGACGAGGGCGCCGATGACCGCGCCCCGCCAGTGCTTCTTCCACGCGGAGGCCTTGACCATCCCGAGCCGCGTCAATGCGTAGATGAAGACCGGGAGCTCGCAGACGACTCCGAAGGCGAGGGAATAGACGAGAGCGAACGTCACGAAGTCCTGGACCCCGAGCACCGGCTCGAGGTTCATCGCCGAGACGTAGAAGAAGAGGAGGCGGAACGTGAACGGGGTGATGAACAGGAGGCCGACCGCGGTCCCGAGGGCGAACAGGGCCGTGGCCGGGATCCCGATCTGGCGGATCAGCGCGCGCTCGTTTCGACGCAGCGCCGGCACGAGGAACGCTCCGACCTCATGTACGATCCATGGCATCCCGAGGATCAGCGTTAGGAGGAGACCGATCTCCATCTGCGCGAAGATCGAATCGCCGACGCCGACGTTCAGGAGCCGAACGCCCGGTGGCAGCATCCAGGCGACCATGGCGAGAAACACCTGGGCGGAAACGTTGTAGAACGGGTTAGGCCAAGGGTAGGCGAACGGCACGGAGACCCCGAAGATGGGGATGCCGATCGGCTTGAGCTCGAAGAAGAGCAGGAATCCAAAGAGCGGTCCGAGCACTAAGGCGATTCGAATCAGGCGACGGCGCACTTCCGCGAGGAGGGCGAGGATCCGGTCAAGGTCGCGCATCAGCCAAGGGCCTCTCCGTTCGACCCCAAGCCGAGGAGGTCTGACGAGGACGCGCTTATCGATCTCTCCGACCCCTCGCGCATGCCGGCTCGCGGCGTCCGCTCTAGTGGGCCGGGCCCGTGGGTGCGGACGCGTTCGCAGCGGCAGCCTGCTCGGCCTTCAGTTCACGCTCGACCTCAAGGCGGCCCTTCTTGAACTCGCCCACCGAGCGCCCAAGGCTGTGGGCCAGTTGTGGGAGCTTCGAAGAGCCGTAAAACAGGATTCCCGCCACCACGGCAATAATCAGCCAATCGTCGATAGAGTCGAACATCCCCCCGCCTCGGGGCATTATCACTCCGATGCCACTATTTAATCCACAACTCCGAGTGGAAGGACCGGTCGCGACTCCGGTCGGCGGCCGGGACCCGCCAACTACTCGCGAACCGCGGGTGTCTATCGGCCGCCTTGGGTGCGGCCGACCTCGGGTGGATGGCCCTCGGCTGCCGCAGGCTTTGAGGGTCGGACCGGTGCGGGAGGCATCCGGGAGGACGCGCGGCGGCGCTGCCAGACCACGTAGCCCAGAACGAACACGAGCACGAGTGCTGCGATGGCCGCTGCGTCGACCGGGCTGAAGCTGAGGGTCGAGCCACCGATGCCGACGCGGTCCGGCAACGTGAGGTTCGATGGGAGATCCATTCCGAAGGCGATGAACCCGTACATCCCCTCCTGAAAGTGGCTCGACACCGTGCACACGAACTCGTACCAACCGGGTCCGGGAGACTGGAACTGGCTGACGTTCCGGTCGCCGTAGCTGCTCACGTTCAGGTTGAAGAGCGCCCGAGGGTTGTTACCGAAGGCCAAGGCATTGATCTGGGTCTGGGTGTCGGTGTTGGGGATCTGGACACCCTCGACTCCCAGGATCGTGAAGGTGTGTCCATCGGTCATCGTGGAGTTGTCTACGAAGGTGACATTGATCGTCGCGTGGGCCGGCAGGTCGTTGAACGTGTCCGGTGTGTAGCCATAGTCCCCGGTCGCCGCCACGTAGAGGTAGTCCGTCGTGGCAACGTGGTTCGTCTCGGTCCCTCGAATAGGCGCCGCGTCGATGGGGGGCATCAGGGCGCAGCCCGCGAGGAGGACGACCACTGCAATTACGACCCAGCTCCTCGCGCCCATGTTGCCTCTCGAACCTTCGGGCTCAGCCTACGATGGGAACCTCCGCGCATAATCCCTTCGTGGGCGAGGAGGGCGGCGGCTCACCACGGGTATAAGCAGGTCACCTCCCAGGCGGATTCCCCGGCTCAGCGAAGCAACCCCGGATGGGTGCCAGCCGATGGTCTGACCGGAGTACTCGCGGACCCCACGCCGGGTTTCGTTCGAAGGTCTGTCTTAGGCCAAGAAAGATTTAAGCCCGAGACCGGGGCTGTTTCAGTCGCTGGCCGCGGGGGTGCCACGACTCGCACGGCTCGCGCTCGTGCCCGAAAGGGGAGATAGCCTAGAACGGTCTATTGAGGAAGGAACGCAACGTGATCCCGGCTCAATCCGATCCGCCCGGCAACGCCCAATCCGGGGCCGTTCCCCGCCGGCGCGTCTCGGACTTCGATCAATGGCGGACCGTCACCTTCCTCCAACTCGGGCATTACATTCGCACGAACCGATTCTACGGACTGCTTGGTTTCGTCGTTCTGATCTCGGGTCTCACGCTCGCGTTTGAGGCCGATGCGGGGGTCGCCGCCGTTCAACTCCAGCAGCTCTACCGCCCGTCGGAGTACCTCAGCAACTACCTCGTGAACACCGGGCTCTTCGTCGTCCTCGCCGCGGCGTTCTTCGGCGGGGACGCGCTGAGCGTCGACTTCTCGACGGGCACCGGGTATTACATGCTGGTCCTTCCGATCCGGAGGCCGGTCCTTCTCGCCGGACGGTACGCCGCCGCGACCCTCGTCACGCTGGCCGTTGTTGGGGTCTACTACGTCTTCGGGGCCGCTGGGGCCGTCTATTTCTTCGGCGCCCCGAGCGTTCCCTGGAGCCTCTGGCTCGAGTCGCTGGGCGTGGCCATCCTCTTCGCCCTCGCAGCGCTCAGCGTGGCGTTCTGCATCAGCGCCTTCATCCGGTCGCCGTCCGCGGGCGTGCTCGTCACCGTGCTGGCGCTCTACGTCGGGTTCGCCACCCTCCAAGCGACGATCGAACTGGCGGGATTCGAGCCGTGGTTTTCGTTGAGTTATGCCGGCGGAGCCATGGCGGCGGTCCTCGACACCGACTTTGTTCACATTCAGAACATCCCTCTCGGGGAGGATCAGTACTACACCATCTGGGCCGCCACGGTCTCCGAGGGTCTCGAGATCATGGCGGCCTACGTGGCCGTCTTCCTCCCCTTGAGCGCCTACCTCTACCAACGCAAGGAGTCGACCGGGTGACCCATGGGCTCGCTCGAGGTCTCCGCACTGTCGAAACAATTCGGTCGGGCCCCTCCGGTGCTTCACGACCTCTCGTTCCGCTACGAAGGTCCCGGAGCGGTCGGCTATCTCGGGCCCAACGGCGCCGGCAAGACCACGACCCTCAAACTGCTCGTCGGTCTCCTCCGCCCGTCGCGCGGACACGCCTATCTGAACGGAGTCGACCCGATGGTCGACCGGAAGCGAGCCCTTTGGGATGTGGGGGCGCTCATCGAGACCCCCGAGCCGTACCCCACGCTGAACGTCCACGAGGCCTTGGATGCGGTCGGGCGTGCCCGCGGTCTCTCCCGGGAGAACGTGGACCGGGAGGTCGACCGTTGCCACGAGCTTCTCGACCTGCCCCCGCTCGGCCAACGGATCGGTTGGCTCTCCAAAGGTCAACGGCAACGGGTGGCTCTCGCCTCTACCCTAATGGGCGACCCATCGGTGGTCCTCCTCGACGAACCGACGAGCGGTCTGGACCCCGCCGAGCGCGTGCTCGTGCGTCGCCTCCTGAACCAGCTGAAACGCGACCATCTGGTGTTCATGAGCTCCCACCAGATGCTCGAGGTGACCGAGGTCTGCGACGAGGTGGTCTTCCTCCACCAAGGTCAGGTCCTGCTTCGGGACCGCGTCGAGCGTGTGGCCGGGCGGATCCGTCCCCGGCAGGTCGACGTCGAGTTCGAGCGCCCCGTCGCTCCCGAATCGGCGGCTCCGCTTCGTGGGGTGGCTACGGAAGTGGCGGTGTTGTCCGACCGGCGTTGGCGGATCACGTTCGATGGCAGCGACGAGACCCGGGTCCGTCTCCTTGGACTCTGCCAGGGGCTGGGGCCGGTCGTGCAGTTCGCAAACACCTCGCTGGTTCTCGAGGAAGCCTATCTCGAGCTGATCCCGAAGGCCCCCAACGAGACATGACCGGATCGACCCCGCCCTGGATACCCACCGACCCTCCTGACGAGCCGACTTCCGCCGGAGACTTGGAGAAGACGAGAGACCGGCCCCGTGCCGGAGAACCGGCGGCCCCCGGCTCGTTTGACGGCCGCGCGCGTTCCTTCCGCCAGCACCAGGCGAGCCGGAAGAACGTTCGGAGGGAGCGCATCGGCACGGTCCTTGTGGTGGTGATCATCGCCCTCGGGGTCTACACGATCGTCACGGCACGGCCGTACTCCCCTTCGTCGAGCAACCCCTTTCCCACCCCGGGGCCCCCCATCACCGTCACCTTCGGTAGCCCCTCCAGCGTGACCGCGATGTCGTGTGGCGGAGGGGGAACGGCGTACGTGGAACGGATCCCCTGGAACGGCTCCAGCCAGCCCGTCACTACGGGGGAGGTCAATGTGCGGGTCTACGAAATCTACGACGGGGACTTCATCACAGATATCAACGCGGTCGCCAACGTCACTTCGTCCAACCTTTGCGCGGGGACCCCGCCGACCTCCTCCGAGTTGTGGTACGCCGTGCTCGCCGGGCCGAACGGCACGAACGTGCTCTCGTTCACGGAGGCCCGCCCCTGGAGAGCGGTCTCGTCCGGGGCGTCGGACATCGTGATCGAGAACGGGTCCGCTCTGGTCCTGGTGACCTCCATGTCGCTGGCGGGAACTGGGCGAGGGTTCGCGGTGGTAGGCTACTCGGGTGGTTCCCCGATCCGAGGAACCGTCCCACTCTGAAGACCCTTCCCTTGTAGAGAAGGAACGCCTCACGGGGCGGGCCCGGCACGTCGCTTCGGCGAGCGCCGACACGCCCCGACGGCCAAGCGACCCCTTGGTGGCGGGCCGGGAGGACCTCCGAGGAGATGACGGGCTACACGATGAGAAGGAGATGATACAGCGACCGGTCGTCTCCCTCAGAAAGCACCAGGGAAGGGGTGCGGGGAATTACCCCATGGACGAACACCCGGCCTTCCCGCGAAAGCAGCCGAATCCGAGTATCCGCCATCGGACGGAGGGACTGTGTGAGGGGATCGTCTTCGGGCCCGACCCAGACCTCATGGCCCGGGGATTGGTGGAGGTAACTGAGCGCCAGCCCGGGAAGCACTTCGGGGGTGTACGTCCCCGGTTGCAGTGAGTTGAGCGTCTTCAGCCCGGAGATCGATAGTACCCCCAGGTTCGGATGATCGGGGTCGGGGTTCTCGCGCAGGAACTTCGCCGCCTCGGGAACCCGGGGACTGACTCCCTCCGGTTTCGCGGACGGGAGCGGGAACGAGATGGACCGGAACTCCTCGGGGTCGCCGTTCGTCAGCGTGCCCAGGACTCGGACCTGACGAAGGAAGGTCTCCTTGGGAGTCAGACCCTCGTACATCTTCCACACTTCGGCGAGGTGGATCCCGGGGTGCGGGATGTGGAAGACCCGACCCCCCCGGGCGACCACCTGGTTCAACATCGGGACCACCAGCAACCGTACGGCCGAGATGGGGACCTCAGAGTCGTACTCGATCAGCGTTATCTTGCCGACCGCAAGCCTTCCGAAGAACGAGGCGTAATCGGACGAGCCCGGCCAGATCTCACCCGGGCACACTTCCGGCTCTGGGTCAATGCGGGGGGTGGCGGTCCTGGCGCCCGTATGAAAGGGTTCAATACACCGGAACCGGCCCCCCTCCAGCGAGAACGGATACGACGGATGGGTGATTCGAATCCCCCGCAGCTTGTCGATGCGTAGCCATCGTTCCATGCGGTCGTCGCGGATCGTCCGCTCCAAGGACACCACGCCGTTGACGAGGTACTCGAGCTGACCTTCTTCGCGGTGTTCGCCCACGAGCACGAGGAAGACCGGTCCATCGGACATCTGGGCGAGCGCGATCCGTTCGAGGTCCTCGCGGGAGGTGTGAAACTCGCCGAACTGGCTGGGGTCTCCGAGGTGGCGTTCGACGATCGCGTCCCACGAGTCCAGCACGATGAGGGTGGGAGCCGTGGGTGAGCTCTGGCTCCAGGCCTCTAGGACCGCAGGAGGAAGGAGGAGCGCTCGAAGGCTGCGGCTCGGGTCGTTGGGCACCACGAGCCCCGGGGCTGAGGCGACCGCGCGCGATGCCTCCCGTAGGTCGCCGCCGGTCACCGTCATGTCCACGATCGAGAGCTGGCCGGCCCGGGTCATTCGGCCGAGCGCAGGGAAGTCGAGTTCAAGCTCAGCGGTGCGGACGCGGCTCGTAACGTAGATCCGGCGCCCGGAGAAGGCCTCGAGGAGCTCGAGGGCCAGCATGGTCTTCCCCGTGCCCGGGGGCCCCCGAATGAGCAACGGCTGAGGGGCCGGACGGTCGAGGAAGTGACTCAACTCAGTCGGCAGGTTGAGATTGGCCGCCATCGCACTTCTGCTTGGCAAAGAACTCTGTACGGGCCAAACGGCCTTAAACCTATGGCCGACCGATTTCGGCCCTCCCCTTCGCCGTGCTCGGCGGTGGCCACCCGAGCGCGCGATGCCAGTCACCCAGACGTGGGGTGGATCGGGGGATGGGAGATTGGACCGAGTGCGGTAGGGGTTCGATACGGGAACCACGCGCCGCCAGAATCAGTTCGAGCGGGCTGGAGTGGCGGCTCGTCACCGTGCCTCTCGTCGGTGATCGACCGTCCAGCGGGGCCCCAATCGTCCACGGAGCCGCGAGCTCGGTTCCGCCTTCACTCGTCATTCGGACCACACACAAATATGAATAGGCGCAGACTTGCTGCAAACTTCGTCTGTGGGAAGGGCCATCCACAGGACCCAGGACCGTCCTTAGGTGGGACCCTACAACAAGAGTGGTTCCGATGGCGGGTTTCAACGCAACCGACACGCTGTTCATGCTCATCGCGACCGCCCTCGTGATGTTCATGACGCCGGGGCTCGCGTTCTTCTACGCGGGCCTGGTCGGCCAGAAGAACTCCATTTCGATCATGATGCAGAGCTTCGCCGCCCTCGGGGTGACGACGCTCCTGTGGGTCTCCGTAGGGTATTCCCTCTGCTTCAGCGGGGACTTTCACGGAGTGATCGGCAACCTCAATCAGGCGTTCCTGCTGAACGTCTCCTCCACCACGGCATCCCCGGTGGCCTCGGGCATACCGCTCTACGTGTTTTTCGCATACGAGATGATGGTGGTGATCATCACTCCGCCGCTCATCACGGGGGCCTTCACGAACCGGGTCAAGTTCGGTGCCTACCTCGTCTTCCTCGTCTGCTGGCAGCTCTTCGTCTACTACCCGATGGCGCACATGGTGTGGGGCGGGGGCCTCCTCCAGCAGTGGGGCGTGCTCGACTTCGGGGGCGGGATCGTGGTCCACACGATCGCGGGAATGAGCGCCCTCGCGTGTGTGCTGTACCTTGGAAGCCGGTACGTGCGCGATAAACCGCAGAATCTCCATCTGGCAGGGATTGGGATGGCCATCCTCTGGTTTGGCTGGTTCGGCTTCAATGCCGGGAACGCCTACGCGGTCAACAGTGTTGCGGTGGTAGCGTTCCTCAACACAGCCATTGCCGGGGGCATCGCGAGCTTCGTCTGGATGATCATGGATTGGAGCATAGAAGGCAAACCGAAATTCATCGGGTTCCTGACCGGGGGCCTCGCAGGGCTGGTGGTCATCACGCCGGCGGCGGGGTACGTCTCGCCGGCGGCCGCGATGCTTTTTGGTGCGGCAGCCGGGATCATCTGCTACCTGGCGATCGCGTTGAAGAACCGGCGGCACTTGGACGACGCGCTGGACGTATGGGGGGTCCATGGAGTGGGTGGGATCCTCGGGATCGTGCTTCTCGGCGTGTTCGCCTCATTGGCGATTAACCCGGCCGGGGCCAACGGCCTCTTCTTCGGGGGATCCGCGTTCTTCGGAAAGGAGCTGGCGGCCGTCGCCTTCGCGGCCGCGTTCGCGTTCACCGTGACCTACCTGATCCTCTTCGGCATCGACCGCCTCATGGAGGTCCGCGTATCCAAAGAGGTCGAGGTAGCAGGGCTCGACTGGGAGCTCCACGGCGAGGACGTCCACGGTGAGTGAGCGCCTCCCGCCGACTCAGCGTTGACCTCGCCTTCGCAACGCGGCATTCGGTAAAGATGCCCCCGAACCCAGGGCCGTCCTCGGGACCGAGGTTCGCCCCACCCGATCCGCCGACCCCTTGGGCCAGGGGCCCTGCGAACCTCTCAATTCGGGGCGAAGGTCGCGTTCCGACTGTCGAGCGTCCCCGCTGAGCCCTCGGACCCGCACGGACGATTGCCGGCGGAGGCTACGCTGTCCCCACGACGCACCGCCGCGCCTTGGAAGCGGACCGGGCCGGGCCTGCCTACTCCGAAGCGGGGTAGTACGCTTCCTCTCCGAAGTGGACCTCGTCGAGCCCGGCCTTCTCTTCCTCCGCGCTCGTCCGCAGAGGCGAGAAGTAGTTGATCACTCGCAGGATCACGTAGGTCCCGAAGAAGGCAAAGGTCGCCACCACGGCCACCGCGAACATCTGGAGCAGGGCGAAGTGGACGTTGCCATAGACGAGACCGTTCGAGCCTGCCGCGTTGATGGCCACCGAAGCGAAGAGCCCAGTCGCGACCGTCCCCCACATTCCACCGACCCCGTGGCAGGCGAACACGTCGAGGGAGTCGTCCAGCTTGGTTCGCGCTCTCCAGCTGGCCACGAAGTTGCAGCCGACGCCGGCCACGACACCGATCACCATCGAGAACGCAGGGCTCACGAAACCTGCGGCGGGGGTCACAGCCGCGAGTCCGCAGACAAATCCGATGCACATTCCGACCGCGGAGGGCTTTCCCTTTCGGATCCAATCCAGCATCATCCAGCTGACACCGCCCGCCGCGGCCGCCAGGTTCGTGGTGACCAGGGCGTTGACCGCGATGTCGTTCGCCGAGAGAGAGCTACCCGCGTTGAATCCAAACCAGCCGAACCAAAGAATCGCCGTACCGAGGATCACGTACGGGACGTTGTTGGGGCGACTCTCCTTGCCGAAGTCGAATCCCCGGCCGATGACGAGCGCGGCCGCGAGCGCACTTACCCCGGCGGTGGTGTGAACCACCATCCCACCGGCAAAGTCCTCGACTCCCATGACGTGAAGCCAGCCCCCGTCGCCCCAGACCCAGTGGGCCACCGGGAAGTAGATGAACGTCACCCAGGCGAGGATGAAGATGAGGAGGGGCTTGAGGCGGATCCGTCCCGCGAACGCGCCGATGATCAGCGCCGGCGTGATGGCCGCGAACTTCAGCTGGAAGGCGAAGAACAGCAGCGCGGGGATGGTCGACGAATAGGCCGTGTTCGCCGAGGAGCCCACTCCGCTCAGCGCGAAGTACTGGAAGTTTCCGATGAACCCGCCCAGGGTGGAATCGCCGAAGGTCAACGAGTATCCCCAGATGGCCCAGGCCAGGCTCACGACCCCGAAGATGGCCATGCATTGAACGATGGTCGAGACGAGGTTCTTACGACGGACCAGACCTCCGTAGAAGAACCCCAGTCCCGGGGTCATGATCATCACGAGCGCGGTAGCCGTGATGACCCAGGCAATGTCGCCGGAGTTGCACAAAGCGCCTGTCGCGGGGATGCAGACTACCACAACCCACTTCTCCTCTGTAGCGAGCTTTGCGGGTTTTACAATGTCAGGTTAAGAAGGTTGCTCGAATTCGTCCGGCGCCGCCGGTGGTCCTAGGTGCTCCGCAGGCCGCGGCCGCCGACCGTTCCAGAGGTCGTGGATGGCTTCGCGTGGGCGGGGCGAAAGCCCTTGTTCCGGCCAGGACCGAGGGGAGGGCGCGATTCGCGCGGGGCGAGAAGTTCCGGACGGACGGACCGTTAGGGTTTTCCGACGATCTTCCGGCAGAGCGTGCAGAGATGGATTTGGACGTCCACCACGGACCGGGGTCCCCCCGGCTCCTTTCGGAGGGGCTCATGGTCGCTAGCCTGGCTGGCATGCCACTTGATCGGGAAGCCCTCGACCGACCATTCGACCGGTAGGGGGTGGCTCACGGCCTCGAGGGTGAGCGGGAGCTTTCCCCCGGTGGCAAACCCTCCTCGGATCTGGTTCAACCCTTCCTCGAGTTTGGAGGTGATACGTCGCTCCTCGACGAGCAACTCTTCCACGAGCTCGCCCATGGTCCTCGCGTCGTCAGTACGCCGCCCGCCCGCATTGGCGATTTCCATGAGCGTGTCAATCCACGGCATCAGCTTCTTGTAGGCCATCGGGTCGCCGAAGACCTGCTTGGCATTGATCCGAAAGTGTGGGTCCCCGCTCTCTTCGTCCTTGAGCCGCTGGAGGAAGGTGATCTTTCGCCGCTGCTCGTCGATCTGCCCCCGGGCATTGCTGAAGTAGGAGAGATACACCCGCGTGCGAATCTCTTCGTTGATCCGGTCCAGGTCCACCTGGGTCCGTCGGCAGATGTAGCAGGAATCGTCCATTGTCGGTTCCCGGGTCGCGGGTGATTCGGTGGGTGGTATTAGCACTTGAGTTTAGCGCCTCGTAGAGGCCCGGCGGGCTCCCCCGGAGCGACGGGCCCTAGCACGCGGGGCAACGGCAGAAGCGGCCGTAATCGTACTGACGGTCTTCGTGCACGTGGCCGGCGCTCCAGCATACGTCGCAGCGCCGGTCGGTCGCGAAGCAGTCATGCCATCGGATGCCGTGCTCGTTCAGCAGGCGTCGGCGGCACTTCAGAAATTCCTCGCTGGACCGCTCTGCGATTACGCCCGCGAGCAGGTACACCGCGCTCAGCAAGACGACCCAGCCCCCGGCGACCACCGACAGGTTGACGAGGCCTTGCGACGCGACCGCACTGACGTTGGCGAATTGCCACATTCCCCACCAGAAGAGGCCGCTGACGCCGAGCAGCGCCACCGGCTTGAGCCGGTCGTAGCTGGGAATGTCCAGGAGGGTCAGCACGGGCACGGTCTCGCCCGGGGCGGGGACGATGGCCCCCTCCTCGGCTTCCGGAGGGAGCGGGGCGCCCTGTCTCGCCGCGACCGCCAGGAAGTAGTCCAGCGCCGCGTCGCTGCCGATAGCTCGGATCACCCCGGACGCCCGGAGCAGGCCCTCGCCCGTGAGCTCGGTGACCGCCTTCGTGCTCCGGATCACCCGGAAGTACTCGCTCGCGGGGCCCCTACCGATCGATTCGGCGAAGATGAGCACGTTCTCGTTCGTGAGGGCCGCGGCGGCCCTGGTCTCCCGGATCGCCCGGAAGTAATCCCCCGCGACGCGGCCACCCATGGAATTGGCGAGGGACAGGACCTTCGGATCGGTGAGCTCGGCTACCGCCTTCGTCTCCCGGATCGCAAGGAAGTACTCCTTGGCGGCATCGCTACCGACGGACA
This sequence comes from Thermoplasmata archaeon UBA61, assembly GCA_002503985.1. Taxonomy (GTDB): domain Archaea; phylum Thermoplasmatota; class Thermoplasmata; order Lutacidiplasmatales; family UBA184; genus Lutacidiplasma. The sequence continues at coordinate 123,045 of DASW01000008.1, read as the reverse complement.
GGGCGAACTGGAGCACCCTCTCGTCCGTGAGCTCCGCGACCGCCTTCGTCTCCCAGAACGCTCCGAAGTACTCGACCGCGGCATCGCTGCCGATCGATTCCGCGAAGTTGAGGACCCGCTCGCGGGTCAGCTCCGCAGCGGCCTTCGTCTCCCGGATGGCCAGGAAGTACTCTACGGTCGCCGGACTGTCAATCGACCGGAAGAACTTCACCGCCTTGAGGACCCTCTCGTTCGTGAGCTCTTGGACCGCCTTTGTCCCCCAAACCGCCCAAAAGTACCACTCAGCGGTATGGCGGTCCACGGACCGGGCAAAGGCGAGCACCCGCTCGTCCGTGAGCTCCGCGACCGCCTTCGTCTCTTCGATCGCTCGGAAGTAGTCCCGGGCCGCAGGGATGCCGATGGAGGTCGCGAATTCGGCGATCTCCGACAGCTTTTGCGACCCTTCGTCCCCCGTCGGGAACGCCTTGGCAAGGTAGGAAACGATGAGGTCCAGCTCATCTGGGCCGCAGCCGGCCTTGACGAGCGTTCGGAGGGCCTTCTGCTGAACGCGCGTTGGATGTGGGTCCAGCCATTGGCTCGCCAAGAACTTCCTACCGGGGGAGGAATACCCGGGCAGGAACGATAAACTCTCCGTGGGACCGGATTCCGAGCCGGCTGGGTTAATGGGCCACCCCTGTCGCACGAGAGGACCCGCTCACCGACTCGCACGGCACGCGGGCTCGCTCTTCGCGAAGCGCATGTCCCCACGGTCATCTTGAGGGAACGCCGCGGAGATGATGCCGGCCCTCTCGGGATGGGCGTGTCCGTCCTGCCCGTCCCCTCTATATCGACCCTCAAGGTGGGCCGGACCGGGTGCCTGAGCGATGTCTGCGGCCGATGCTCGTCCGGGGTCCGAGGGGGTCGCACTCCGGTCCAGACACTACGTCGCGAAATGCGATGATCGAGCGATCGGGACCCTTCTGCGGGGGCGGGTACCCTAGGCGATGGCCGAGCCACAGCCCCCGGCCTCCCACACGACAGATAGACGCCCAAGCCCCGATTCGAGTGTGCCGCCCAGCGCCATCGTACGGTACGGCAAGTTCCTGGTGGTAGGACTTACGGGAGTGGTCGTCAACCTAGCGGCCTTCGTGCTCACGGTGGACGGCATTTCCGGCACCCCCGTCTCGAACTTCTTCTCGAGCGTCCTCCACTTCGCCTCCAAGACCGCGGCGAACCCGCTCCTGTACTTCGTCGCGAGCGCGGTCGCGTTCGGGGTGGCCACGTTCTGGAACTTCGCCCTCAACAGCGTGTGGACGTTCAAGACCGACGCGGACCACAAGTACTCTCCTTCGCGGCGGCTTGGGCTCTACTTTGGCGTCTCGTTGGGCTCGCTATCGGTGAACGAGGTCGTGCTGTTCGCCACCGAAACCATCCTGCCGCCGTTGATCGGTCAGGGAATCGGCATCATCGCCGGGAGCGCGGTCGGCTTCGTCGGCAACAACCGCTACACGTTCGCCGAGGTCCGACCGACCTGAAGGGACCCTGGGTCGGGGCCCTCACCGGAGCCTGCGAGGGTCGGGCCGGGTCCTGCGTTCCGTCGGGCTACGTCCCGCCGTATGTTCCGGGGGGTGGGGGAGGTCTGCCCCCGGACAGTGGGTGCCCTGGTGCGCTTTCGGCTCCGGGCGTACCACCGCCGGGGCATACGACAGAACACGATGCTAGATTCGACAATCAATGCGATGTCAGCAGAATCATTTTAATAGCAGAGCCGGCCAACATGGCCCGTCGGGTCCTGCGCCGACCCAGACGAGCGGTATGCACGTTATCGAGACGGGTCTCCGGCGTTGGCGTTCGGCCCGGAAGCGCGCCGTCGATCCCATCGTGGCCACCATTCTTCTCGTTGCGATCGCGGTCGTGCTGGCCGCCGTCCTGTTCGCGTTGATCTCCGGCCTGATGGGGAGCAACACCGACTCCCGGCCGATCGGCTCCGCGTTCGCGGTAGGACCGGTACCCACACCTCCTGTGTCCCAGTGCACCGCGGCCGGTGGTGGGTGCCTGGGGGCGACCGACTACACGTACTCGTTGATGATTGCGTCGTCGAGCGTCACCTTCGGGGACGTGCTCTTCGAGGTGAAGACCATCTCCGGGAGCCTCTACAGCGCCACCACGTTTGGCGGTTTCACTATCCTCAATGCCACCGGAGGCGTGGCCGCATCGTACACTGTCAGCGCCGGCGCTGTTCCCATGGCCATGCCCAGCGGTGGATTCACTACCTGGGGTGGCAGCGCAGCGTGCGGCATTCTGGGCGCGGCGTGCGGGGTCAACAGCCCGCTGACGAACGTTTACACCCTCGTCATCGACATGGGAACCAAGAACCCGTCAGGTCTCGGACTGACCTTCACCGTCCTAGGGGTGGCCGGATACTCGGGCACGACGGGCCCCCTGACCCTCACCTAGAGCGGGTCCTGGCTCAACGACCGACGGTCAGCCACTGATCGTCCTCAATCCCTACCGGATCTAGCTCGTCCCGGCATGGGGGTCTTGGACGGCGCTCAGCAGCCAACTCCCCGGGCTATCCCTCGATTCGGCCGTACTGGACAACGCACCAGACGAACCCGACCAGCCCTACCACCGCTAGCACTTCGGGGAACAGCGCCGTCAGCCGACCCTCGATCAGGAACATGCTCCCGACGCCGGCCGCCACCACTCCTGCCAGGATCCCGGCGACCAGGGCCTGGGCAGCGCTTCGGGTGACGACCCCAGCGGCGGCCGTGACCCCGCCGAGGAAGACGAGCAACCCCAGCAGTCCGAGAGCCAGGTGCGCCGGCACGAGGATCGGGGTCGGGGCGGTGGACGACGTCGAGACGAGCGCGTTCGCGAACAGGATGACGCCGAGCGCACCGACCCCGTAGACCGCGAGAGTGCCCCCGACCACGACCGCGAGCCGTCCGGCCAGGGCGCTCACGCGGGACTGCGGGAGCGCGAACGTCAGGTAGTGGGTCCGAAGGGCGAGGTCCTCGCCGACCGCGAGAGCGGTCAGGTCGAGGACGACCAGAGCGGCGAGGCCCGCAGTGATCAGGAGGCCCAGGACCTGAGCCGTGCCCGAGGACGGTACACGGAGGTAGAGGTCCGCGATCGCGCTGCCGATCGGCCCCGCGACGACGGGAATCAGAAGCAGCCAGACCCGCCGCGAGCGACGCAGGCGAGTGACCTCCCAGCGGGCGTTGTGGGTCAGGGCCATGCCCACTCCGCTCACGTGGCGTCCTCCCGACCGACCCGCTCCATGTACCGACGGGCGAGGTCCGGTTCCGGCGTCGAGGCGCTCACGAGCGGTAAGGACGCTCGAACCACGCGGGCCAACAGCGCGGCCTGCTCCGCGTCGCCGCCCGAGAACCGCACGGTCGCGTCCCGGGGGCCGTCGATCGTGACCCCGACCTCTGGGCCGACGGCGCGGATGACGGAGTCGGAGGCCACGTCAGACCCGAAGCGGAGTCGTAGGGCCCTTCGTGAGCCGCCGACCCCCGTGTCGGGCTCGAGGTTCACCGCCTCGTCTCCGACCAGGACCCCGTTTCGCAGGAACAACACACGGCCACAGACCTCTTGGACGTCCTCGAGCAGATGGGTCGAGAGCAGGAGCGTCAGCCCGTTCCGAGAGAGGGTCCGTAGTACGGCCCTCAGGTCGTGTCGGGCGGCCGGGTCGAGGCCCAGCGTGGGCTCGTCCAGCAACAGCACTTCGGGATCACCAACCAGTGTGGCGCCGAGGAGCATTCGGCGCGCGAGACCCGTCGACAGGGAACCGAACGGACGAGCGAGATGGTCGGCCACGTTCATCGCCTCCGCGGCGTGACGGGCGGCGGCCCTGCGCTCCGAGGGCGGGACCCCTTTGACCCGGGCCACGTACTCCAGCAGGTCCGACCCCGTGAGGTACGGCGGGACGCCGGGCGTCTCTACGAGCGCGCCCAATCGCCGGAGGGCCCGGGCCCGGTCCCGGCTGGGGTCAAAGCCGTGTACCCGCACCGAGCCCCGGGTGGGGCGGGCCAATCCGGCGAGGAGCTTGAGCGTGGTCGTCTTCCCGGCACCGTTCGGGCCGAGGTACCCCACGGATTCCCCGCTCCAAAGCGAGAAGGTAACATCCCGCAGGGCGTCGTGGTCCCTGTAGCGCTTCCAGACGGAATCGACCGTCAGAACGTCCGAGGGCACACAGAGTTCGAGCGGGACAGGGGATATCATCCTCTCGGTCGAAACGAGGCCACTTCCCACGAGCGGTGTCCGGCACCGTTCCCTGGAGGTGGCACGAGATGCCGGCGAAGCTCCTCGCCAAGCGAGGCTGCGTGCCGCCGTCGAAAGCGAAAGGTCGGAAGGACCCAGGTTCAGACCGAAGAGGGGGGTGTCTCCCCTTTGAGCGCCGCCTGGGCCGCCGCCAACCGGGCCACCGGGATCCGGAACCCTGAGCAGCTGACGTAGTTGAGGCCGACGCGGTGGAAGAAGTCGATGCTCCGCGGGTCGCCCCCGTGCTCCCCGCAGATGCCGATCTCGAGACCCGGCTTCGTCCGTCGGCCCGCTTCGACCGCGAGCGCGACCAGCTTACCGACGCCGTCGACGTCCAGGACCTCGAAGGGGCTCACGGGCAGGAGCTTCTCCTGGAGGTATTTCGCCATGAACTTCGCCTCCATGTCGTCCCGGCTGAAGGCGAACGTCGCCTGCGTCAGGTCGTTCGTCCCGAACGAGAAGAACTCGGCGTGGGCGGCAATCTCTCCTGCGGTCAGGGCGGCCCGCGGGGTCTCGATCATCGTCCCCACCTGGTACTCGAGAGTCTCGCCCAGCTCCTCGAACGTCCTCTGGGCGGCGGCGTCGATCACCCCCTTCAGCAGGATCAGCTCCTCCTTGCCGCTGACCAGGGGCAGCATGATGCCCACCTTCACCGTCTCGCCTTCCTCCCGGCGGACCTGCACAGCGGCCCGGACGATCGCCTCGACCTGCACCTCGTAAATGATGGGGTACGTGACGGCGAGCCGACATCCCCGGTGGCCGAGCATCGGGTTGTACTCCGAAAGCTGACCGAGCTTCCCGAGCATCCTCTCCACCCGCTGGATCTCCGGCACCCATGCGCCCCGCTTCCAGAGCGCTTCGATCTCGGCGAGGACCTTCTCGCGGTCCGGAAGGAACTCGTGGAGCGGGAGGTCGAGCAACCGGACCACGACGGGTAGTCCCTTCATCGCCCGGAAGATCCCCAGGAAGTCGTTCAGCTGGAAGGGGACCAGTCGCCGGAGCGCGTTGCTCCTCTCCTCGTTGGTCTCGGAGAGGATCATCTCCTGCATGATCTTCAGCCGGTCCGGCGCGTTGAACATCCTTTCGGTCCGGCAGAGGCCGATCCCCTCGGCATGGAACTCCCGCGCTCGGGCCGCGGCCTCGGGCGTGTCCGCGTTGGCGTACACTCCCAGGGTCCGGATGTCGTCCGCCCAGTCGAGGAGCTTTTCGAACTCAGGGGAAAGCGGGGGCTCGACCGTGGGCACCACGCCGAGCATCACCGTACCGGTCGTGCCGTCGATCGTGATGAGGTCCCCGGCTTTGACGACGGCCCCGCCTTCGACCTCGAAGTAGCCATCCGCCGGGTGGACGCGAAGGGTGCTGCAGCCCACGACGGCGGGCTTCCCCATCCCTCTCGCGACCACCGCAGCGTGCGACGTCATTCCCCCCCGTGCGGTGAGGACGCCCTGCGCGGCGATGATGCCCCGAATGTCCTCGGGGGTCGTCTCGGGCCGGACGAGGATGACCTTCTCTCCTCTCGCTCCCATCGCGGCGGCCTCGGAGGTATCGAGGACGACGGCCCCGGAGACGGCCCCCGGGGAGGCGTTCAGCCCCTTGGCGATGGGCTTGACCGCGGCGGACGGGTCGATCGTTCGGTGCAGGAGACGTTCGACGTCCGCCGGGTCCAGTCGCCCCACGGCCTCTCCCTTCGTGATCAGCCCCTCGTTCGCCATCTCGTAGGCGATCCGGACGGCGGCCTGCGCGGTCCTCTTCCCGGTCCGGGTCTGGAGCATGTAGAGGTGCCCGTCCTCCACGGTGAACTCGAAATCCTGCATGTCCCGGAAGTGTCTCTCGAGCTTCTCGGCCACGCTCTCGAGCTGGGACCGCAGGGAGGTGTCGATCGACTCGACGGGGACCGGCGTCCTCGTTCCGGATACCACGTCTTCGCCCTGAGCATCTCCGAGATATTCCCCGTAGAGCCGCTTCTTGCCCGTCGAGGGGTCCCGTGTGAATCCGACTCCCGAACCGGAGTTCCTTCCCATGTTCCCGAAGACCATCGCTTGGATGTTCACGGCCGTTCCGAGCTCGTCAGAGATCTTGTAGAACCGTCGGTACTCCTGGGCTCTCGGGTTCTCCCACGACCGGAAGACCGCGTTCACCGCCCCCTCGAGCTGCTGCCAGGGGTCCTGGGGGAACGGTTGGCCGGTCTTGTCCCGGACCAGTTCCTTGAACTCCTGAACGATCCCGGCCATCTCGGACCCGGGTATCTCGGGGTCTTGGGCGACCCCAAGCCGCTTCTTCGTCCGGTCCAGCAGTGCCTCGAAATCCTCTCCCGGAACGCCCAGCACGATCCGACCGTACATCTGGACCAGTCGCCGGTAGGCGTCCAGAGCGAACCGTCGGTCGTTCGCGAGGGTCGCCATCCGCTCGGCAACGCTGTCGGTCATGCCGAGGTTCAGGATCGAATCCATCATGCCCGGCATCGAGAACGGACCGCCGGACCGCACCGATAGGAGGAGCGGCCGGTCCTCCCCGCCGAGCTTCTTTCCGGTCTTCGTCTCCAGCTCGGAGAGCTTCGACTTGATCTCGGGGAAGAGCCCCGCGGGGACCTGTCCGGTTCTCAGGTATTCCCTGCACGCTTCGGTCGTGACGGTCAGGCCCGGCGGGACGGGAAGCCCGATCGCGGTCATCTCCGCCAGGCCGAACCCTTTGCCCCCGAGGGCGAACTTGTCCAGCCCTTTGGCTTCCTCAAAGCGGTAAACGAACACCATTGTGACTCAACGCTCTCCCGATCGAAAGGATTTCTCGCTGTGGGTTAGCCGACCGGGGCACTAAAGGCTGGGGTTTCCTGCCCTCCACCTCGGCGTGCCCAGCGTTCCGGCCTCGCGATTACGTATCCTGCCTGGGTCACTTCGTGTCGGGAAGGGGTTCGCCCACGCCGGGCCGCGATCGCTCAAGCATCGGGGGGATCGCCCCCCGAACCTGAGCGACTTTCCCAACGGCCCGGCGATGGTGCGGGAGGGGCCGCCCGGGGAGGCGGCCCCGTGGGTCCTCTACCCTAGGTGGACGAGCGGGTGCACGAACGGCGCGTAGTCCCCGCCGTTGTAGATGTAGGTCGAGAAGTAGTAGCTCGGCCCGTAGACGTAGAGGGTCAACGTCGTCGCGTTCTCGTCATACGGGAGGACCCCGATCGGGTTCACCGCCCCGTTGTACGGGTTGGGGCTGGTCACCGTCGTCCCATAGTCCCACCAGTAGTTGCCGCCCTGCTTCCCTCCGCCCGCGATGCTTCCCGTCAGAGGAACGAGCGGGAACCCGGCCGCGTAGTTGATGTGCGACGCACCGATCGGCGTGATGTTCCACGTGTCGGTGTAGAGGTAGGCATCCCCAGAGTAGAGGTTCAGGGGTACCATGAAAGCCGTGGTCGGGGTGGCGAACCAGTTGTTGTAGATCAGGTCCCCGTTCTCGCCCACCATCAGTCCGAGGCCGGACGCGAAGGGCATGAGGGCGAGGGTCGACGGTGGAGCGTACCCTTGGACGAACGTGTTCCCCCAGATGGTGTTGTCACCACCGCCGGTGTTCACCGGCCCGAAGAGCGTCCCGCCGCTGTAACTGACGAGGGCCTGGCTCTCCGTGGCGAACGTGTTGCCGGCGACCAGGTCCGACGACGAGTTGTAGAAGACGACGTTGAACGAGTTCCAGTCCAGCGGGTAGTACGCCGACTCACCGAACCAGCCGCTGATATTCGAGGAATCGAGCAGGGCGAAGCCGCTCACGCTCCACAACCAGAACTGGAGGTCGTTGGTCTGCGGGAGAAGCGCGCCGGGGTACTGGAAGTCGCTCGTCTTCGCGGTGAACTGGGGCGCGTGCTCGAGGTACGTCGAGGCGGTGGTCCCCATCAGGAACACCCCGGGATACACCGGGAAGGTGTAGTCGTTGTAGAGCCCGTAGAACGCCGCGAGTGGACGGAACTGATTGTCGAAGAGCATGTACGGGTTGTACGGTGTACCGGTCCCGGACGTGGAGATCCCCGCGAGCTCGGAGTTCGAGAACGCCCACAACGGGGTGTACACTCCTTCGAGCGGGTTGTAGTGCAGGTTGAACGTGTAGGTCTTCGCCTTCTCGACGTGCAAGATGAGAACGGTCGGGCCCGCCGGGACCTGGTCATAGTAGCTCAGCTCGATCTTGAGCGAGTAGTCGCCGGGGGTCAGCCAGAACGTCGGGCCGTAGAGATTCGACTCGGCGAAGGGCTGAGCGTAGACGAAGTTGGCGAGCGATGTCGTGTCGTTGAGCGGCGTGAACACTTCGAACGCGTTCACCGGCGTCACGTCGAGCGTGATCGGGATCGCACCCTCGCGAGCGCCGGCGTTCCAGAGTCCCCTCAGCACCGTGGGACCCGCGCTGACCGTGCCCCAGTGGGAGAGCCCCGCTGGGCCTCCCGCGCCGTCGGCCCACGCGACGTTGGCCCCAACGACTGTTTCACCGGTTTCCCCGCCGTAGTTGTAGGCGGATGGAGTAGCGAGATACGCGTGCTTGTGCGCGCTCCAGTACGCGAGACCCAGCGTGGCGTTGGCGGAGGCGAGGTCCGCGTTGGAGCCGCCGTTGGGTCCACCGAGGACCAGCTCGAAGTCGTTCGTCAACCCGACGGCGTTGTAGGAGTATCCGTTCGCCTCGTAGTTGGACGGCACCGTGAGCGGAGCCTGGTCGGGTGCGAGCGAGTTGAACTCCACCCAGGTGTTCGTCACGGCAAAGTTCTCGCTGGGACCGGACAGGTCCACGGCGAAGGACACGTTGTTGAGACCGTTCGATATGGTCGAGTTCATGAACAGGGTAAGGTCGAACGGATATGTTACCGGGAACGGAATCACGAGCTCGGAATAGTAGAAGCCGAGCGCGCCGTAGTCCTCGAAGTCGTCGAAGGCGCACGATGCGCCCACGCATCCCAATCCGTGGGCCGCGAGGGCGTTCGAAGAGATCGAAGCCCCCGAGAAGTTCCAGATGTTGGTCACCAGGATCATGAAGCCCGTCTGGGGGTAGTAGAGAATTACATTCTGGGTCCAGAAGCTGTACCCGGGCGTCCCAAGTAGTGTGATGTTCGTGGTGACCGCGTTCAGTTGCGTCCCGAACGAATCGGGAGAGGTCGCATAGAGGTCCTGTGCGACAATCCCCGGGCCATTCGCATCGACCTGGCCCATGACACTGGTCGTGTTGAGGATCGACGGCACGACCGTTCCGCCCTTGCCCTCGCTGAGGCCGTAGTACGCGAGGCCGCTCGGCGCGGGCGCCGCGTCGTACAGCGGCGTGACGTATCCGGCAGAGTGCGATTGAGCGACCTGCTCCGACGTTGCGGAGGGACGAGGCACGGAGATGACTCGGGAGTTGAGCCCGTGGGCGCTCACAGCGGCGAGCGCCGTTTGTGCCATTGTGGACGCGACATTCGCCGTGGCGGGACCGCCAGCACCGGCGGATGCGACCGCGATCGGAGTTCCGCTCGAGGGCCGGGCGAACGTCGCACCGACTCCGAGAGCCCCCACGACGAACAATCCGACTACCAAGACAACCGCAAACATTCGACTTCCCGGGACACGCATGGTAGACGGGGGCACTCACAGGTAGGCTATGAACCCTCCGATTGCATCTTCCGGATCTCGATGGGGGCTCAAAGTTGATGGCGGAGTCAGCCCGTCGCGCTTTCGCTAGCATCTCCAGCAACCCCGATGGCCTGGGAAACAATGACTGGGGGCAATGGGTTTCTGGGGGCGGGTCCTCAGGGCCGGCCGAAGTTCCGGTTCTCCCGCACCGGTGCGTAGTCGCTGTACGTCAAGGGGAGCCACGTCCGAACCGTACCGGTCCACGGGCCGCAGAGAGTGGGCCCGCTACCGCCGGAATCGGGTCGGTGGCCAATTCCTTTCCCCGAAGCTCCACAAAAGGGGGTAGGGCCGCTCCGACATCCCCGGATCCGTCGCTCCCGTGGCCTCGCGCGGCAGCCGGCTCCCGTAACCGATGGACGACTGGGTCCGAAACAGGGACGCGCGAGAGAGACGCCGCTCAGGGGGCCGCGTTCGAGGTTCGGTCACCGACCACGGAATGGGGGGCCCCGCAGTGGCGGCAGAAGAGGAAGCCCGCGGCGTTCGCATACCCGCACCGGTCGCAGAAGGCGTCCGCCGCCGGGCCGGGGCTGGGGCCGGGTGAGACGGGGGTCGGGGCCGCTGGGAACGCGGGAGGGGGTGGGGGCGGGGTTGCCATCACGAAGGCGGGTGCCGCAGGGGGACCCCAAGTGATACTGGGCGCTAAGGCCCGCCAGTACACCACGGTCAGCCGGTCGCGGAAAACGCCGTTCACCGAGAGGAGGAGCGCGCGGTCCGGGTAGAGCGAGGCCGCGCGCCGGTTGCCGACCGGCCGAAGTCCGAGGGCGATGCACAGGCGCTGGGGCGGGCCGATCGCGAGCGCCGTTGCCCGTCCAACCGGGAGCTGGAGGAGCAACGACCCCACCTGGAGTCCGCTAAACCCCGGCGGGGCGTTCACGGAGGGAACGAGGGTCCCCGACGGGTCGGCCACCTGACCGGCCTCGAGAGCGGAACGGGCGTCACGGACCATCCCGGATCCTGCGGCGGTGCACCCGGCCGAGAGGATTCCCACGATGAGGATCTCCCAAGGGATCACGTTGGGGTCGTACGGGAAGCCAACGAACCACGTCAAGGTCAGGAACACGGCGCCGAGCCCCATCAGGATCCCGATGACCCGAAGCGCCCGGGCGCCCGCCGATTTGAAGCGCCGGAGAAGATACGCAAACTCCTCCGGGCTCAAGCTCCGGGTCGGAAGTCCGATGGGCGTCGCGGGCGCAGTGCCAACCTGGCCCGCGCGGGTGGACTTCTGCATCTTAGCCCCAGGACGGGAACGTCCCGTCCACCGGGTTCCACCAGGCCCACAGCCCCGTCTGAGGGTCGATTCTCGGCTGGCAGAAGACGCCGACGAAGTTCGTGGGCGGCGCCGGGTTCGTCATGAACGGCCAGTTGGGAGCGGCTGGCGGCTTCCCGGCGTGCTCTATTTGGAATCGTTGGAGCAGTTGGCCCCATCCCTGGTAGAGGGGGTTCGGTTGGTACGGCGTCGTCCGGTAGTCGAACGCCCACGGCGGCCAACCTCCGGGAGGCATCCCCGGAGCCTGGGGAACTTCCAGGGTCGAATGCATAGCGATCCCTCCCGTTCCCGTGGGTGAGGTCGAGAGGTTCCCGGTGGTCACCGGGGCTTCGATAGATGGCGAGCCGGCCGGAAGGCGAGGTCCTCGCATCGACACGAGGCCGCCGACGAGCCCGCCGAGACCTAGCAGCCCCCCGAAGATGATGAGCAGACCGTTGAACGAGAACAAGTTCGCTGTGGCCGACACCGTGAAGGGGCCCACGGTCTCGGAGCCGTCTTGCGTGTCGCCGATCACGATGGTGAAGCTTCCGGCGGAGTTGTAGGTGTGAACGAACGGCCCGAACTGGCACTCACAGGTCCCCGACGTGACTTCCTGACTTGCCACCGGCGACCCGTCCCCCCAGTCAACGGTGCCGGTAATGGGAGGCGTGTCGAATGCGTCGCTGAAGAACTCAAGCGCGACGGTGGTGCCGACCTCGAGCGGAGTGTCCACCCCCCCGTACGGTGACAGACACGAGCTGCCGTCGGGGGCGGTGCAGGCGGTGAAAGTGTACAGCTCTTCCCCTTGTGCTGGGACGACTCCCGTCTGACCGACGTGGAGGGGTTCTCCGAGGGGGCGGGGAGGGGCAGTCGAGCGTGCGGCGACCAACGCGATCGCCACACAAAGGCAGCACGCGACGACGACGCAGCCGACCGCGATCGTCGACCTACGGCCGACCCTGGACCTGGACGAGCCTCCGACCCATCGGCCGGAAACCGACTGGTGAGAATTCATCGTCCAATATGTACGGAGGGGCCGGGTAGAAAAAACCCCCCTCGCATGACGTGTGGCGCCTGAGAGGGCCTCGGGGGGGCCAAGTGCCTCCGACTGCGGAGTAACTCACCTCGGAGAAATGCGGGAGAGGACCCTTCCTCCAACGGTTCAACAAAGCGGGACAGGCGTCTCCCAACCCAGTATCGGTCCCGGCAAAGTGGAGCGATTAGCAGGGCTCATCGACGCGACCTGCCTGTAGGGCGAGAAAAGACGTGGGCACCCTCGCTATGTGTTGAATATTAGTCGTGACTTGACCCCGCCATCATGGGCGGTGCGACACCCTCGGAGAACCTGGACCGATTGATCGCGGAGCTGGGAGACTGGCGCGGCGACCTTTATCGGGTACGTCCAACTCGCGATTGAGACGCACACGGTCAATGCGGGTGTCGCGGGGTTCGTTCTCCCCTTCATCGTTCTATTCCTCGCCGTTGTAATCTTGGCCTCGGTGACGGCGGCCGCTCGCCAATACTACCTAATCGCCAGGTTAGACGGGGAACTCGGACTAAGGGCCTTGGAAAAGGATCTGACGCGTGGGGCCGCGCCTTTCATCGTGAACCTCAGTGAATTTGCTCATGGTTTCGATTACAGCGCGCGGAAACCCAAGGCATTCAACGCCCTGACGGTCGTCGCGTTTCTAATTGGATTGGTCATCCTGCTCGTGTTCATCTACGCGTGGTTCCCGAACACATGAAGTTCTACGCGACGGAGTATTGAACTCGACGATAGTAACCCACGAACCTGGTATTCGCCGACAAGCCAGCACTGTTTCTTGCGTATGCTTCGGGACCGTTCGCGGACCCGTTTCTCGACTACCTTGAGGGTCGGCTCAAACGTCGAGATATTCTTTGTTACGGACTCGTTCGAGACCGTCGGGTCGGTGAAACGTGGACTCAGGCTGCCGCCGATAGGATGCTCAAAGCCGACGGGGTCCTCGCGCTGTGGAACCGTGGCGGTTCGAAAGCTACGGGCGTGGTCGCCGAGGTGGACTTCGCGCTCGAACGCGACTTGGACCTCTGCCTTCTACGCCAACGACTGGTCGACCTCCCGAAGAATTGGCCGAAAAACAAACTGTGGACGCTCTTACGTGGAGTCGACCGCTTGCTCTCGTTCGAATACACCGTCTTCTCGAAATGGACCTGCGTTGAGTCGGGAGACATGGACGAAATGGTGGACGAGATGGCGACCTTCGCATGGCGCGCAAAGGTCCGCCGAGCCGCTAGGACAGGGTCGCCGTAGAACTCGCCTCTCCGTCTTCGTCTCGTCACCTATCCTACCTCGCCCCACCGCTCGGGGGCACCCCCGGGGCGGTCGGCCGTGGCCCCCGCGGGACCGCCATGGCCCGCAGAAGTTCCCGTGAGGCCTGGCGCTGATCCGCCGCGGCTCCCCGGCGGCACCGCTCCGCTCCGCGGGGCCGCTCTATCGGTCACACCCCAGGTCGCCCGCCCGCCGAGACGCGACAGGGGTCGGTGGTTGGCTGCTGCCCCCAGGTGTTAAACAAAATTACACAACTAATAAATACGTGTTAAATTTGTGTTAAACACGTGCGGAACGCCCGAGCCACGTCTACTGCGACGCGCTTCCTCGGAGTGCGCCTTACCTCCGAGGAGGAGTCGCTCCTCGACGGCTTCCAACGGACCCACGGGCTCTCGACCCGCTCCGACGCGGTGCGAGCTCTCGTGCGGTCGGCGAGCGAACCCCAACCGGGCTCGGTGGAGCTACCACCGACCCTTCGGGGGGAACTCGAGGAGATCGTCGAGAACGGGTACGCCCGAGACCTCGAGGGCGCGATCGCCCTCGTCAGCAGTCTCGGGCTGACGGAGCTCGCTCGCACCCACTCGGAACGCCTTCCTGCGCTGCGCGACCACGCGCGGTCGGTAAAGGAGCGACGAGAGGGACGACGCCGGGCGGACCGCGAGGGGCGGGGGCTCCTCGGGCGCTAGCCTCCGGGAACGGGGAAGGGTTGCACTATGGAATCAATGGGAATCGCCTGGAGCGAACGGAGCGGGTTCATTTGTCGACTGTGCCGGCAGGATGCTAAGCATAATGAGGTGCTGCACGTGTCGTACTGTCCCGTTCACGGTCTGAGCTCTCCGCTGGACCAGTTGCCGTGGCGGCCGGAGGCGAGAGCATCCCGCGTCTTTACACCCGTACGGGCGACCGCGGGACCACCGCTCTCGCCGGTGGGTCGCGCGTAGAGAAGGACGCTCCCCGCGTCCACGCCTACGGCGCGTACGACGAGCTCGGGGGCCTCCTCGGGCTCGTCGAGGTGGAGTTGCCCGCGGAGCTCGAAGAGATCCGCGCGGTCGTGCGCCGCTTGCAGAGCGAACTCTACGTAGCGCAGGCGGAGCTCGCCACCCCGCCGAACGGGCCCCCGCCCAAGCACCGCATCGAAACCCGCCACGTCACCCGACTCGAAGGCGATATCGAGCGGTTCAAGTCCTCGCACAGCCGCCTTCGGTCGTTCGTGCTGTCGGGCGGTTCGCGTCCCGGGGCTCTGCTGCATATCGCCCGAACGATCGCCCGGCGCGCCGAGCGCGAGATCTGGGCGCTCCACCGCTCCGAGTCGCTCTCTCCCGAGCTCCTACAATGGGCGAACCGACTGAGCGGCCTCCTGTTCGCCCTCGCGCTCGCCACGAATCGTGCCCTCGGCGTGAAGGAGGTCCCTCCGGACTATTCGGTCTAGTCCGGGTGGGGAGGAGGACGCATTGGAGATCGGGATCGTCGGCAAGCCGAACGTCGGCAAATCGACGTTCTTCAACGCGCTCACGCTGCTCGACGTGCCGATGGCGCCGTACCCGTTCACGACGATAACTCCCAACCGCGGGGTCGCGGCGATCCGTGCGCCCTGTCCCCACACGGAAAAGGGGGTCGCGTGCACGCCGGGGAATGCGAAGTGCGTCGACGGGACCCGATGGGTCCCCGTGAGCCTGGTCGACGTGCCCGGCCTCGTGCCGGGCGCGCACGCCGGGAAGGGACTGGGCCACAAGTTCCTCGACGACCTTCGGGCGGCGGACGGGTTCGTGCAGGTCGTCGACCTATCGGGGGCGACCGACGAGGAAGGCCGCCTCGCCGAGCACGGTAGTCACGACCCTGCCGAGGAGGTCCGCTGGCTCGAGGATGAGCTCGTGGCCTGGGTCTCGGAGATCCTCAACCGGGATTTCATCCGGCACGCGCGGGGGACCGAGCTCGACGGCAAGAAGGTCGAGGAGTTCCTGGCCGAGCGTCTCACCGGTCTTTCGATCTCGCCGAACGCCATCGCCGCCGCGCTCCGCGGGTCGACCGTCGAGCGCGCCCACCCGGCACGATGGTCGGAAGAGGAACGCGCTTCCCTCGCTCGACAGCTTCTCGAAGCCTCCAAGCCGCGGCTCGTCGCCGCGAACAAATGCGACCGCGCCTCGAAGGAGGAAGCGGATGCGCTGGCGGGTCGCGTCGACCCGATCCCCTCCGTCGCCACGGCAGCGGATGCCGAGCTCACGCTCCGTCGCGCGGCGCGCGCAGGGCTCGTCGACTACCGTCCGGGCGACGCGGCCTTCAAAGTCCGGGACCCGACACGACTTTCGCCCCCTCAGCAAAAGGCCCTCGAGGGGATCCGGTCGATCCTCACGACGTGGGGCTCGACCGGCGTTCAACAGGCCCTCGAACAGATGGTCTACTCCCGTCTCGGGATGATCGTCGTGTACCCGGTCGAGGACGAGACACACTGGACCGACAGTCAAGGCCGGGTCCTGCCGGATGCGTTCCTCGTGCCTGCGAACACTCCCGCGAGAGCGGTCGCCTACCGCGTCCACACCGACCTCGGGGAACATTTCATCCGCGCGATCGACGGGCGGACCCATCGCGCCATGGCCGCCGACCATCCCCTCGGACCGAACACGGTGGTTCGGATCGTCGCGCGGAAGTGAGCGGGGCCCGCTGCGCCCCGGTCTCAGTCGTCGACCAGCGATGCTCCGTGCGACGTGGGCCGCACCACGAACGGCAGCGCCCCGGCCCGCGCGAACCGTCGGACCAGCTCGGTCTCCTTGCCGGGGACGGGCAGGGCGACCACGGAGCCGCCCGCGCCCGCCCCCGTGATCTTCGACGCTTCCGCTGCCGGGGCGCCGGCCTCGATGAGCGCCTCGAGGCGGGGATGGGAGACCCCCACCTCGCGGAGGAGCTCCTGATTCCGGCGAAGGAGTTCGGCCACCGTGGAGCGGTCTCCCCGGCCCACCGCCTCGATCCCCTCCGTTGCGACCCGCCGGAACTCTTCGAGAATCTCGGGCCCGCCCGGCGCTGCGAGGCGCGCTCCGACGGCGCGCACCGCGTCGGCGGTAGAACGGGGAACCCCGCTGTAGGCGATCACCCACACCCAGCCGGGGTCGCTCACTCGGCGGACCTCCCACCGATGCTCGGGGGAGCGGACCGACCAGAGCGGTTCGCCCGGGCCCCCGTTGATCGCCACGAACCCGCCGGCGACGACGGTGCTCGTGTCGCCCGGACTCCCTACTCCCTGGGCGCCCCGCTCGACCTCGAAGCTCCGCTGCGCGAGCGTCGGACGGTCGATCCCCCCGGTCACGCTGGAGAGAGCGGCGACGAGGCCGGCAACGAAGGCCGCGGACGAACCGAGGCCGGCGGCCTTGGGGATCCGGGAGACGGCCCGCACCTCGACCGTGGGCCCATCCTTCCAGGCGAGGTCGAGCGCGGACCGGAAGTAGGCGTTCCGCAGGGAGGCCTCGCTGTCGGCGTTGAGCCGCGTGGCCGACCCCGCGGTGACGAAGACCTGGGTCATGAGGTCGACCGCGAAGACGAGCTCCGGCGCGCCGTGCACCACGGCATGCTCTCCGAACACGATGCACTTTCCCGGCGCGCGAGCCGAGACCGGGAGACCTCGACCGGGGATCGAAGGAAGTTCCTCGCTCATCGTCGAGGACGACCTCCGACGATGCGCTTTCCGCGGGCCGAAGGGACGATGCGCTGGGGAGTCTCGCCGGCGCGGGCCGGGCGAGGGAGGCCGAGGAGGCGCTCGAGGGTGACCGCGACCGCCGCCACCTCGCTGTGCGGCTGATGGCCCACGGCCACGTTGTACTTCGCCTGTCGATAGAGCTCGGGGGGGACCTTGGCCCCGCCCACGACCAGGAGGATGCGACGGGCCCTCGCGAGCCGCGGGAGGCTCTTCTCCAGGGGGAGGCCGTACATCGTGAGGTGGACCACGGTCCCCGGGAAGGAGCGGACCAGGTTCTTCCAGTCATCCACCGGAACGACCGCGAAGTCCCCTCCCCAGCGCCGCGTCACGGAGGCGATGCGCTCGGCGAGCGCGTCGTCCCGGGGGTGCAGATACATCCGCCGGGCCCCGAACGCCCGGGAGGCGAGGGCGACGTGGGTCGTGAGGCGCGGGTCGCGCCCGGGTCGGTGCCCGACCCGGAGGACCGAGACCTCGGGAGGAGGCCTACGTGCCGAGGGGCTCTGCGACGAACCGCTCGATCCGGTGGCCACGGTACTCCAGTTTCTCCGAGCGCTTGACGAGCGCCTTGAGGCGCGTCGGGCTCATCCCGAGCTCCTCGGC
The DNA here is from genome assembly GCA_002503985.1 of Thermoplasmata archaeon UBA61. GTDB lineage: Archaea > Thermoplasmatota > Thermoplasmata > Lutacidiplasmatales > UBA184 > Lutacidiplasma. The sequence goes on along the minus strand of DASW01000008.1, from coordinate 105,331 downwards.
GACGTCCGAGAAGAACCGTCCTTCGGTCCCGACCGCGTCGTAGATCTTCTGCTCGAGCTTCGTGTACTCGCGCAGCGGCATCATCGCGATCGCGAGCACCTCGGAGATCTCGGCGAGGGGTGAGGTCGTGCTGATGTTGATCGTCGAGTAGTAGAAGTGGTAGCTCTTGTCGGGCTGGTGACGTCCCTCGCGCGCGACCCAGCGCGTGTCGATGAGACGGAGCTTCTCGAAGAACGCGAGCGCCTTCACCCCGTCCGCCCCGAACTCCCGCTCGACGTCGTCCAGGGTGAGCCAGTTCTCCCCGAGACGCTGGACGAGCTTCAGCTTCACCGGAGAATCGACCGCCCGAAGGATCGGGACGAGGTCGCTCACGTCGTTGACGACCTTGATCCGATGCATCGTCGCGGACATGGTCACCGTGCCGTCGGGGGCGGGTCCCGGAGCGAATCCAGCAGCATTCGGCGGTACTTCCCGTATCGGTCCCCCGGGTTGAACCGAGCCGGGTGGGGGGTCCGGGTGGGAATCGAGCACTTCGGGCAGCTCTCGCGGAAGGTGTAGCAGTCGCACGCGCGGCAGACGCGCAGGATGTTCCCGGTCATGCCCGTTCGAACGTCCCCTGCCCGCCGGCGCTCTTGATCGACTTCAAGGTGGCCTCGGTCGCCTTCTTCAGCGTCTCCTCGGCGATCTTGTACTGGGTCGCTTGCACACGGATCCGGTAGCGGGGCGCCCCCACGTACTGGACCTCGACCGCCTCAGGGTCGACCTTCTCGGCCGCCAGGAGCGCGGCTCGGACGTGGTCGAGGCCTTCGGGGGTCGGGTCGCTCACTTCGAACGTCCCGAGGATCGTGACGTGGGGCGGGACGATGTTGTCCCGAGCGACCTTGAGGAAGGCGGCCGACCAGGGCGCCTTCTCGTTCTCCTTCTGGAACCGCTTCGGGTCGGCGGAGGCGACCTCGAACGCTTGGAAGAGCGAGCCGTATTTCTCGATGAGGACGGGACCGAACTGGTCGGCCGCCTCGATGGCGGTGACCTTCAGCGGTTGCGCGACCTGCTCGAGGAGGCGCATCGCTCGCTGCTCGTTCTTCCACGCCTGGACCTTCTCCCGGCGCTGGTGGTCGTTGATGCGTTTGAGCGAAAGGTCGATCTGGGACTTGGCGGGGTCGACTCGGAGCACACGGGCGACGATCTTCTGGCCCTCCCGGATGTGGTCGCGGATGTACTTGACCCAGCCCGTGGCGACCTCGGAGAGATGGATGAACGCCTCCCGCTTCGCGTACTCGTCCAGGGTGACGAAGGCGCCGAAGTTGCGGATCGAGGTCACCGTACCGACGACGAGCTCGCCTTCTTCCGGAAGCTCAGGGCGCAGAGGCATCCGATGACCGCGTCCCCGGCTAGGCCGTCACCGGGCGGACGAGTTCCCCCCGGAGCTTGGCCTGGCCGCCCGTCGGCGTCGCGAGGGTCGCGCCGCAGACGGAGCAGTTCACGACGGTGGCGGGTCGGCTGAACATCGTCTGCTCGGTCGAGCAGTCGGGGCATTTCACGACCCAGAACGGAGAAGGTCCTCGCACGGTCTACTCCCTAGTGGTGCTCCACAAGCTCGAGCTGGCTCGCCCGCCAGCTCGCGGGCTGGACCGTGTACTTGCATTTCTTGCATCGGAACCGGAGGTTGACACGCCGCACCGCCTTCGCCCGACCTTCGGGCTTCGGACGAGGAAAGCCACCGTACCCCCGGGTGGCGCGCCGGAACCGGCGCTGCCCCCACTTCAGCTCGGAGGCGGGCCGCTTCTTGGCTTTCTCAACCTCGTGCTCCGTGTGCGTCTTGCACTTCGGGCAATAGGTCGAGACGGTCTTCGGGTAGTGCATCGGCGGCCCGCGAGGCCCGTTCCCTATAAAGCCATTGGGGCGGCGTTCGAGGCGGCCCCATGAGAGGATGCGACGCGGGAGGGTTCTGTGGCCCGGACCGGCGGGTCCCGGCTCGGTCCCGTTCAACATGTCGGCGACCGCGGCCCGAGGCGCGTCCGCCGAGAGAGAGCGAGCCGAACGCTTAAGTAGGGAAGCCTTTTCGCGCGACCGCGTTTCAGCGTTTCGGAGGAGACGATGCCCGACCGTTCTGCAGTGGAGGTGGTCACGGAGGCCCTCTCGAAGGCCACCGACCGCAAGGAACGGAAGTTCTCCGAGACTGTCGAGGTCTCGGTGAACTTGAAGGACCTCGACCTCACGGTTCCGAAGAACCGCCTCGAGGATGACGTCCCGCTCCCCCAGGGCCGCGGCCGGACCGTGAAGGTCGCCGTGTTCGGTTCGCCCGAGCTCTGCCAGAAGATGCGGGGCGTCGCCGACCTGGTCGTTGCGGCGAACGAGCTGGACGAGTTCGCGAAGGACAAGAAGAACGTGAAGAAGGTCGTCCGGGACATCGACTTCTTCCTTGCGGAAGCGACGCTCATGCCGACGATCGGTAAGCGCCTCGGTGTCGTGCTCGGGCCACGCGGGAAGATGCCGCGCCCCGTGCCGCCGGGAAGCGACCCCACGAACCTCGTGAACGCGCTCAAGCGGTCGATCCGGATCCGCTCGAAGGGTAACCGCACGTTCCACGCGCCGGTCGGCACCCGGGCCATGAAGCCCGAGGAGATCGCTCAGAACGTCGACGCGGTCCTCACTCGGATTATGGGGAAGCTCGAGCGCGGCCGGACGAACATCGAATCCGTGTACGTGAAGACCACGATGGGGCCGGCCGTCCGGCTCTGGTAGGAGGGTTGCGATGCCCGGTCGTGGGTCCATTCCGCCCGAGAAGATCGCTCGCGTCGACGCGCTCGCGTCGGCGATCGTGACGAAGCCGATCGTCGCCGTCGTGGGGATCCGAGGCGTGCCCGCGGCCGCTCTCCAATCGATGCGACGGGAGCTGCGCAACCGCGACCACCCGATCATGGTCGCCACCAACAGCACGATCCGCCATGCGCTCGAGAAGGCGATGACCGAGCGGCCGGCATTCCAGCCCCTCCTCGACCAGGTCAAGGACCCGACCGCGGTCCTCTCGGCCGAAGGGAACCCGTTCTCGCTCTACCAGGAGTTCCTCCGGACCCGGTCCCCGACCCCGGCCCGGGGAGGCGAGGTCGCTCCGGCCGACATCTTCGTCCCCGCCGGGACCACGAGCTTCAAGCCGGGCCCGATCGTCGGAGAGCTCCAGCACGCGGGATTCCCCGCCGCGATCGAGAAGGGGAAGGTCATCCTCAAGAAAGACACCACGATCGTGAAGGCCGGCGCGACGATCTCTCGCGAGGTCGCAGGCCTCCTCACGCGGCTCGAGATCTACCCGCTCGAAGTGGGCCTCACGCTGCGCGCCGTCGTCGACGGTTCCACGTTCTATCCCCCCGAGGTCCTTTCGGTCGACCTCGACGCCCGCCGGGCGGACCTCGCCCGAGCCGCGGCGCACGCGGTCGGGCTCGCGGTCGAGATCGGGTTCCCGACCCCCCAGAGCATCCCGCGGCTCCTCGCCCGCGCGCACCGCCGCGCGCTCGGGGTCGCGCTCGCGACCGGCTACATCACGAAGGAAACGATCGAACCGTTCTTCGCGAAAGCGATGCGCGAGGCCGCGGCGGTCGGCCGCTTGATGGGTCACTGAGGGTTCCCCCAGAGTCCACGGAGTGAGAACAATGGAGTACGTGTATGGTGCGTTGCTGCTCAATGCAGCCGGCAAGTCGATCGATGAGAAGGCCCTCACCGGGGTCCTGAGCGCGGCGGGGGTCTCCCCCGACGCCGCCCGGGTGAAGGCGCTCCTCGCCTCTCTCGAAGGCGTCAACCTCGGCGAGGTCCTCGCGAAGGCCGAGACGTTCGCGGCCCCCGCGGCCGCGCCGGTCGCGGCCGAGAAGAAGGACGGCAAGGGCGAGAAGAAGGAAGAGGAGAAGAAAGAGGAAAAGGGCGTCTCCGAGGAGGAGGCGGCCGAGGGCCTCTCCGCCCTCTTCGGCTGAAGCCGGAGCCGGCGAAAGCGCACGGCTTAAGACCCGCAGTTCGGTGGGTACGACCGGAGGTCCTCCTCCGGCTATCGGTCGTGCCATGCCTCCTCGAGAGTTCTGCGGCGTCGTGGGGGTGTCGCTCCAGGGCACGGGCGCGGCCCCGTTCCTCTTCCGAGGCCTCCGGGCCCTCCAGCACCGGGGCCAGGAATCGGCGGGCATCGCGACCACGAGCCACGGCACGATGCATCACCAGAAGGGGATGGGCCTCGTCCACGAGATCTTCACGCAGGAGCTCCTCGACTCGCTGCGCGGCTCGAGCGGGATCGGGCACGTTCGCTATCCGACGACGGGGGCGACCGACCTCGAGAACGCCCAGCCGATCATCGTCAAGATCCGCGACGAGGACGGGGCGATCGCGCACAACGGCGATATCGTGAACTTCGAGCGCGTGCGCCGTCGTCTCCAGGCCCAGGGCGTGGACCTCCTCGGGAACGCGGACACCGAGATGATGGCCCAGTCGATCGCGCTCGAGTTCGGGCACACCCGCGACCTGGAGGCCGCGATCCGACGCGCCTGCACGACCTTGGTCGGCGGTTACGCCGTCGTCTTCCTCGTCGGGAACAAGGTCTACGCGTTCCGGGACCCGCTCGGGATCCGGCCTCTCGTCTTCGGGACCGTCGAGGGCGGCGTCGCGGTCGCCAGCGAGTCGGTCGCCCTCGAGATGATGGGCGGAAAGGCGATCCGGGACGTCGAGCCCGGAGAGGTGCTCGTCCTCGAGCGGGGCCAGCTCGCGCATTCCTCGCACATCCCGAACAGCGGCGAGACCGCCCACTGCATGTTCGAGTGGGTCTACTTCTCCCGACCGGATTCGGTCGTCGACAAACAACCCTGCTACGACGTTCGGTACCGGATCGGCCAGCGCCTCGCGAAGGAGGCGCCCGCGGAGGCGGACCTGGTCGTTCCCGTGCCGGACTCGGCGCGTCCCCAAGCCCTGGGGTTCTCGGCCGGTACGGGGATCCCGTACGCCGAGGCGCTGATCAAGAGTCGCTTCGTCGAGCGAACGTTCATCCTCCCCGACCAGAAACGCCGCGAGCTCGAGGTCCAGGTGAAGCTGCACCCGGTGCCCGGCCTCCTCAAGGGGAAACGGGTCGTCCTCGTGGACGACTCCATCGTCCGCGGCACGACCCTCCGCGCGATCCTCCTGATGGTCCGATCGGCCGGCGCGGCCCACGTCGACGTCCGCGTGGCCTGCCCCCCGATCCGGGCGCCGTGCTATTTCGGGATCGACATGAAGGACCGGCGTCAGCTCATCGCCCACGACCGCACCGAGGACGAGGTGGCCCGCCTCGTCGGCGCGGACAGCGTCCACTATCTCTCCCTCCCCGGGCTCGTCGAGTCCATCGGGCTGCGCGCCGACGAGCTCTGCCTCGGTTGCCTCACGGGCCGGTATCCGGTCGAGGTGCCCGAGGAACGGCATCGCTTCCAGAAGTCGCTCGCGGAGTTCTAGGGCGTGGGGCCGACGCTCGTCGTCGGGAGCGGGCCGGCCCTCTTCGTCATCGGACCGGATACTGCCCGAGCGGTCGGACCGTTCCCGCTTGACCCCGACCTGCGGCGCGCGGCCACCCGGTTCGAGGAGCTGGGACCCGCGGACGTGCCCGCTCGCCTACGGGTCGCGCTCGAATCCGTCCCGCAAGGTTCGCGCCTCCTCGCTTCCCCTCCTCGGCTCGCCCGCACGATCGCGGAGAGCTCGCGTCGCCCGGTCGACACCCCGACCCTCGAAGAGCTGAGGCGGGCGCGAGCGTCCATCCCTCTGACGGACCCGGTCGTCGAGCGCCGCTTCTTCCTCGAGCTGGGACACCTGCGGCTCGAACGCGCGTTGCGCGCCCCCGAGGAGGTGCTCATCACATTGGCCCGGGAGGAGGAGCGGGTCGAACGCGCGGTGGGAAGGGAGGCGCGAGCCGCCGAGTCGTTCGTCGCCGTGCCGGATTCCCCCCTCGACCGCCACCTCGTCTCCTGGGGACGGGCTCGAGGCGCCCTCGGCGACCTCGAGGACGCCCTCCGGCACACCCTCGAGGAGGAGGCCCAGCGCCTGGTCCCGAACCTCTCCGCGGTGGTCGGACCCCGGACCGCCGCACGGCTCGTCGCCGTCGCCGGAGGGATTGGGGCGCTCGCCCGAATGCCTTCCGCGAGGATCCAGCTTCTCGGCAGTCGGCGCCGCCCCTCGCCCGACCGCGGTCCCCGTTTCGGGATCCTCTATCGAGCGGACCGCCTGGCCGACGTACCGATCGGCCGGCGCGGTGCGTACGCTCGAAGCCTCGCCGCTCTCGCGGCGATCGCGGTCCGAGCCGACGCCAGCACTCATCGCGACATCAGCGCCGCCCTCGTCGCACGGCGGGACCGTCGGGTCGAGACGCTGAGAAGGAGCCGGCGATGAGGCCCGGTCGTGCGTTCCGTCCCTGGGAGGGCTCGCCGCGGCTCCTCGAGGTCGCTCGGAACGAGCGGCGGGAGCTCTGGACCGAAGCCGTAGGCGACCCGCCCCCGGTGTACGGAGAACGGTGGACCAACGTCGGGGACCGGCGATACCGTCTGTTCGAACCCGGCCGCTCCAAACTGGCCGCGGCGGTGGTGCGCGGGTGGGCCGGCGACCTGCCCGCCCCGGGGGAGCGGTGGCTCTACCTCGGCGCCGCGACCGGCACGACCGCCTCCCACGTCGCGGACCTCGTCGGGCCGGACGGGCGTGTCTACGCCGTGGAACGGAGCGTCCGGCCGTTCGCGCGACTGCTGGCGCTCTCGGAGCGGTGGCCGAACCTGCGTCCGATCCTAGGCGACGCCCGCGACCCGTTGGCCTACTCAGCCCTCGTGCCGCCGGTCGATGGGGTCTACGCCGACGTCGCGCAGGCCGACCAGCTCGACATCGTCGTCAAGAACGCCGAGCTCCTTCTGACCGGAGACGGGGCTCGGCTGCTCATCGCACTGAAGACCGCGAGCATGGGACGCCACCGCTCCGCCACCGGTCACCGCGAATCGGCCGAGGAGGACCTCGCCGAGACGGCCGCCCTCGTTCCTTCGGTCCCGCTCGAGCCGTTCCACAAGGGGCACTTCATGGTCGGGGGCCGCTGGGGACGCTCCGCGCGCCTCCCCGTTCGAGAGAGCGTCCGACCTACGATGCCGCGCGGGCGCCGCCCCGGACGACGAGCACGGTAACGATGTCCTCGTCGGATAGAATGTGGTCCCGGCCGACGGTCTGGCCCGGGAAGCGGGCGCTCTTCCCCCAGATCTGAGCCGCTTTGAACGTTCGACTCAGGTCCCCCGGGAGCTTTCGGAGGAGCTCGGTGACCGACTCCCCTTGGCGGAGGATCACAGGCTCCTCCCGGTCGGGGGGCAGCCCGGGGGGCTTGACGTAGATCCGGATGAACTTGAGGGTCGTCCCGATCCGGTCCACGAGGGTGTCGAGCCCTGTCCCGGCGCGGGCGGAGATGAAGATCGCTTCGTACGGGACGAGCGACGCCGCGAGCTGCTTGCGCTCTTGCTGGCTCATCAGGTCGGCCTTGTTCACCACCATGATCGCCAGCACGTAGACGCGGTTCCCGGCGAGGACGTCGATCAGCTGGTCGGCCGTGGCATCCTCGCGGAAGACGATCGACCCGTTGTGGAAACCGAACTCCCGGGCGATCTGGGCGGCCCCGCCCCCCGCCAGGTGGGTCAGCCGCACGGTGCTCGAGACCGTCAGGCCACCGCGGTCCGACCGCTGGAGGACGATGCGGGGCGGTCGCTGATTGATCCGGACTCCCGCCCCTTCGATCTCCGCCGTCAGCGCCCGAAGGTTCGGGTGCTCCGGGTCGATGAGGAACAGGACGAGGTCGGTGGAACGCACGACCGACAGGACCTCACGACCCCGGCCGCGACCCTTCGAGGCGCCGGGGATCAGGCCCGGCATGTCGAGGATCTGGATCGAGGCTCCGCCCCAACGGAGCATCCCCGGTATGATCGAGACCGTCGTGAAGTCGTACGCGGCCGCCTCGCTGTTGGCAGCGGTGAGTCGGTTCAGGAGCGTCGACTTTCCCGTCGAGGGGTAGCCCACGAGACCGACCGTCGCATTGCCGCTCTTGCGGATCGAGTAGCCGACGCCCCCGCCCTTTCCCTTGGCCCGGGTCTCGCGCTCCAGCCGGAGAACGGCGAGCTTCGCCTTGAGCCGCCCGATGTGAAGCTGGGTCGCCTTGTTGTACGCGGTGTTGCGGATCTCCTCCTCCACCGCGAGGATCTGTTCTTCCAGGGCCGACATACGAATCCGGGCGAGCTCCGTCTCTTGGGGGCGTCCCGGCTACTTGAGAGTGACGCGATGGCCCGCGGTTCACATTCCGTGACCGATGATACCCCCAACCCGCCCGTACGATTCCGGTCGGCGTGACCCGGCGACGGTGCGACCCTTCCGAGCTCGAGCCGCTCTCCCGGTGGCAGCTGGTGCCGCGTCCCCAGCGTGATCGTCGCTCGGAAGAGGTCTGGGCGTTTCGAGAACGGCTCGTCGCTGCCTTGCGCGTCGGGCACGGACTGGGAGTCGGGTTCGACGTGGGTCTCGTGTCCGGTCCAGCCCCGCGGCTCACGCTCGGCTGCTCGGACCCGGCGAGTGCTCGATGGGCCACTCGGGTGTTGTTCCCGGCGTATGGGCGCGCCTCGTGGGTCCGCCGGCGAACGCCGGAACTGGGATATGGCTCGGACCGCCTCTGGGGCCACAGGGTCCGCACATGGCCCGAGGCGCTGCGCGAGACCTCCGACGGTCCTTCGGCGTTCGACAGCCTCGCTCTGGCGATGACCAGCGTGGCTCTCGGGGTGGTTGTCCATTGGGCATTCCTCCCGTGTCCCGCCACGTGGAGCCGCCCGCCGGTCCCCGAGAGGGCTGAGGGGCTTCGAATTCCTCCTGAGGGGAGGGTATCCGGGGACCGGTCGGTCCGCCTTCGCCGGCCCGACGCTCCGGTTCCGCCCCCATCCTTTCCTCTGTTCTGGAAGGCGAGCGTGTGCGTTGCGCTCCCCCGAGGGGGAGCAGCCGACCGTGTCTCTCCCGAAACCGCACTGAGCGCGATCGAGGCTGCGATGCGATCCGGGCGGGCGAACGGCGTGCGCTTTTCCCGCCGTCACCTCCGTCTCCCCTGGGGCACGCCGGAGCTTCTCCTATCCGAGGACGAGCTTGCCTGCGTTCTGCCGGGCGTTGACGGCGGGGCGGGCCGGCTCGAGGGACGGGGAAACGAGGGCTTGCCGGTCCTGCCCCTCGGGCGGTCGGTGACGGGGCGAGTGGTCGGCCCTCCGGTAGAGCCCGACCAGGGGCGGCACCTGACGGTTCTCGGCGAGACCGGAATGGGAAAGAGCTCGACGTTGGTCGCGGTCGCTCGGAAAGCCTCCACCCTGGGCGGCGTCGTGTTGTTCGACCCGCTGGGGGAGACCGCCCGGTCGTTCCTTTCCGGGCTATCGGCCGACGAACGCTCGCGACTCGTCTCGGTCTCTCCACACGATCCCGCGAGCGGGATCAACGCGCTCGAGGGGATCGGCGGGAGGGAGGCAGACCCCGTCCTCTCCGACCGCCGGCTCAACGACCTCGTCCACGCCCTGCGCCGGGTTCGCTCGGGTCGATACGCGGACTCGAGCTACTGGGGCCCACGGCTCGAGGAGATGCTGACCCGCGCCGTCAGCGCTGCCGCGGCCTTCCCGTCCGGAACGCTCGCGGACGCCCATACACTGCTCGCCACGGGTGGGAGGACGCGGCAGGTCGTACCCCCGGAAGCACAGGAAGCGGTCCGAGAGCTCTCGGACCGGGTCCGCGAACGCCCGGACGACGCGGAGGGGGCCCGCCGACTCCTATACGAGGTCGTCCGGAGCCCCGTCCTTCACCGTATGCTCTGCGAACGGAACCCGGTGCACCACGCTAGGGAGCTGGTCGATTCCGGTCGGATCACGGTCATCTCCGGCGATGCGTCGGCGGTCGGAGAGTCGGTCGCGCGCTACCTTCTGGCGGTGTACCTGGCCCTGGTCTGGTCGGAACTGCTCGCGCGGCCGGAGCACCCGAAGACCTTCGTCGTTCTCGACGAGTCGCAGTGGTTCTCGCACGAGAGCCTGGCCGAGATGCTCCGCCTCGCGCGCCGACGGAACGTTCACGTCGTGCTGGCGACCCAGACGGTGGGCTCCCTTCCCGAGGCCGTCGCCGACGCCGTGTGGACGAACGTCTCCGACTTTGTCGCGTTCCGCGGCTCTCCGGAGGAAGCGCGGGAGCTTGCCCGAGCGACGAGCGGGGTCTCGGTCGAGGAGGTCCTCGCGCTCCCTCGAGGCCACGCGGCCGTGCTCCTCGGGAAAGGGGGGTCGGTGGACTGGGTGCGCACGGTCGGGCGTCCCACAGGGCCCGACTCTGGACCCATCGATGCAGGGGACGGGGGAACGCGGCAGGACCCATCCATGGGGACACTGGAGACCGGACTGCGAACCACCCGCTCTCCCGCGACGGTCGGTCAGGTCCTCGCTTGGATTGCCGCGCGCGCGCAGGAGCAGCCACCGGGAGAGCCGCTCAAGGTGGAGCTGGCCGAGCTCAGGAGGTCCCTCGACCCGACGGGCCGGGCCATTCGAGAAGCGGGTGCGAGGCTCGGTCGAGCGGGGGCGCTAGTGACCGGAACGCGAGGGGCGGGAGGCTCGGTTTGGGTGGTCGACCCTACGAAGATTCCGGCGGCGGCGGAGGCGGTAACCCCCTCCCCTCCCGCCGGCGTTGCCCAGGTCCCACAACCCTCTTAGGGACGGAGCGGCTCGTTTAACCGATGGAACTTCCACCGGTCACCCCGCCGGCGACCCCGCCGACGACTCCGGCGGCCGATGGGTTACTGCCGCCGGCAACGGTCCTCGATCGGTGCGTGGTCGGCATCGAGGGGCTCGACAGCATCCTGGAGGGAGGGATCCCGCGAGGGAACATGGTCCTCGTCGCCGGCAGCGTCGGCACGGGGAAGACGACCCTCTGCCTCGAGTTCTTGGTCCGCGGGGCCGAGCGGGGGGAGCGGTCCCTCTTCCTGTCGGTCACGGAAGCCTCCAGCAAGCTGATGCAGAACCTCTCGACCTTCGAGTTCTTCCATAAGGACCTCGTAGAGCAGGGGTCGCTCGTGTTCGTCGACCTGCCGAAGGCGTACGACCGCCTGGGGCTGGGCCGGGAGGAGCTCACCAACGAGGAGATCGGGATCGTGCTCCGGACGATCCGGGACCTGGTCCGGTCGCTGGGCATCCGCCGCCTCGTCCTGGACAGCCTCACGTCGGTCTGCTACCGGATCCGTCGGGAGGAGCAGATCCGGGACTTCATGCTCCGCCTCGGGCAGGAGCTGAACGAGGCGGGGTGCACCTCCCTGCTCGTCTCCGAGATCGGGCCGACTCCGGGTCGGTACTCCCTGCACGGCGTCGAGGAGGCGATCGTGGACGGTGTCATCCTGCTCTCGAACTCCCACCGGATGGGCGACATCCTTCGGATCCTCCAGGTCATCAAGATGCGCGGGACCGCGCACTCCCACGCCCAGTTCGTGATCCAGCTCACCCCGATCGGGCTCCTGATGGCCCCGCACCTCAAGGGCGGGCAAGAAGGAGGGACCTAGACCGTGGCCCCGGAGGTCGACCTGGGAGAGCGGCTCCGGGGGCTGCCGAGCGGCAGCGCCGTGGCCCTGAAGCTCGACCCGCGCGAGTACGCCGACCATTACTTCGCGGTCCTCAACGCGACCCTCCGGGACGTCGGGAGCGAGACGGACGCCCACACGATCTACCTCACCGTCACGAACCCGGCCGCGTTCGTCTGGACCCTCGCCCAGGCGCTCGATGTTCCGCCCGACCGGATCTCCTTCGTCGACGCGATCAGCCACATCATGATGAACTACGCCAACCCGCTCCCGAACGCCACCTACGTGGAGAGCCCGCGGGCGCTCGAGGAGATCATGCTCCGGATCGAGTACCTGCTCCGGAGGTTCCCACATCCCCGGGAGATCGTTGTCATCGACAGCGTGAACTCCCTCGCGATCCACAACCCGCCCGGGCTCCTGTCCGAGTTCTTCCACATCCTCCTGAACAATCTGAAGTCCCGGCAGGTGCTCACGCTCGTCCTCGAGACGTCCGAGGAGGAGACCACCGGGATCGAGCAGATGCTGAACCTGGTGGTCGACGAGACCATCGACGTGGGACGGTTAGGAAGGTAGCCGTGGCCGACCCCGACCGTATCTTCGGCATCCCCGAGATCGACCAACCGGTCTGGACGGCCCTGCCTCCCGGGTGGCTCTCGGTCCTCTCCGGGACCTCGGGCTCCGGGGCTCCCCTCCTCGCGAAGCAGTTCGCCCACGCGGGCGCGGGACCCGTCCCCGTCCTCTTCTACACGACCTACGAGCGAACGGAGGACGTCAAGAAGGCGTTCGACGACTTCGGCTGGGACCCGGACGAGATCCGAATCGTCAACCTGGCGGACGAGTACTTCGAGCGCGTACTCGTCCGGGGGCTTGAGATCGCGAAGGCACGGGAAGGCGGGATCTCGCTCGACGAGCTCGTCGATTCCCGACCCCACGACCGGGTGCTTACCCCGTTCAGCCTCACGAACCGGATGCTCTCCGACCTCGCGAAGATCGACTCCCCGTTCCGGATGGTGGTGGATTCGGTCGACTTCTTCCTCGAGGTCATGGAACCCCACGAGCTGACGACGGTCGCCCGGCAGATCCGGCACCGCTGCCAGACGATCGGAGGCCATGCCCTCATCACCGCCCACTCGGTCGCCCACGACCGGGCGGTCTTCGGGCTCCTCCAGGACCTCGCGGACATCGTCTTCGACCTGTCGGCCGAGCCCCGGGGCGACCACTACGAGCACACGCTCTCCATCCAGAAAGTGGCGAACCGCCCCGACCTCACGCGCCTGTGGAAGGCGGAGCTCGGCGAGACCGGATGGAACGTCGAGGAGCGCACGGGCGCGCCACGATAGCGGCCTACCGAACGGTAAGCTAACCTTTATCGGCCGACCCGACTGCTTCGGTCGAGGTCGAGATCCCGTGGAGGACGTCGTCATCCGTACGCTCGAAAAGGTGGAACTTCGGGACCCGATCCTCGTCGAGGGCCTTCCCGGTGTCGGCAACGTGGGGAAGCTCGCCGCCGACTACCTCCGAGAGCAGCTCCCTGCGAAGCCGCTCGCCACCATCTACTCGAAGTTCTTCCCGCCCCAGGTGTATGTGAGCGAGGAGGGGATCATCCGCCTCGTCTCGAACGACCTTCACTACTGGAAGAGCGCGTCGACCGGGACCCGGGACATCCTGGTCCTGGGCGGGGACTACCAGGGGATCAGTCCCGAGGGCCAGTACGAGATCACCCAGCGGGTCCTCGACTACTGCCACGACCTTGGCGTCCGCGAGGTGTTCACGCTCGCCGGGTTCGCTCAGGGTCGGGTCGTGGAGGAGCCTCGCGTCCTCGGCGCTGCGACCAACGCCGGGCAGGTCGAGGCAATGAAGAAGTTCGGTGTCATCTTCTCGCGGAACGACCCCGGCGGCGGGCTCATCGGGGCGAGCGGGCTCTTCCTCGGACTGGGGCGCCTTCTCGGCATGGAGGGGGTCTGCCTCATGGGCGAGACGAGCGGCTACTTCGTCGACCCGCGGAGCGCGGAAGCGGTCCTCAAGGTCCTCGCCAAGATCCTAAGCGTCGACCTCGACTTCACGGCGCTCGAGGCGAAGGCGCACGAGATCGACCGGATCGCGCAGAAGATCCACGAGGCCGAGTCCCGTTCGTCCGAATCCCCGCTCCCCTCGGGACCGACCCCCCGGGACGACCTCGGGTACATCGGCTGAACGTCCGGTCGATGAGCGAGCCGGCGCAAGGAGCGTCGACGGACGAGGACGCGGCTCGTCGCGAACGGGTCCAAGTCCTCCTGCGACGCGCCTCGGACACGGACGGGTTCGTCCCGTTCGACCGGTTCATGGAGGTCGCCCTCTACGGCGAGGGCGTCGGGTTCTACACGCGCGAGGGTTCGCCGTTCGGGCCGGAGGGAGACTACTACACTGCGGCCCACGCGAGCCCGCTCTTCGGGCGCACCGTGGGGGAACGCGTGCGCTCGGTCCTGGCGGCGATCCCCGAGGGCCCGCCGCTTCGTGTGCTCGAGGTCGGGCCGGGGGACGGGGTCCTCGGGGCCGCCGCGCTCGCCGGTCTCGCCGAGGACCCTGCCGTACGGAAACGCGTCGAGTACGTCCTGGTGGACCGGTCCCCCACTCTCTCCGTCCGGGCGTACGAAAGGGTCTCCGAGGTGGGTCGGTCCGTGGGAATCCCGGTAAGGGCCGCCGGAGGCGTCGGCGCCGACGGACCGTTCCTCGGAGTGGTGCTCGCGAACGAGGTGCTGGACGCTCAGCCCGCCCGTCGGCTTCTGTGGGACGGTGAGGGCTGGCAGGACGTCGGGGTCCGGCTCACGGACGACGGGTTCGTGCCGGCCACCGCTCCTCGCGATCGTCCCGTGCCGCCCCCCGAGCTCCCCCGGAACCCCGCACCGGGGACGTTCGTGGAGGTCTCGCCCATGGCCGAGGCGCTCCTGCGCGAGGTGGCCGACCACCTCGTGGCCGGTCTCTTCCTCGTGCTCGACTACGGGATGGACGAATCCGAGCTCCTCGTCGCCCATCCCTTTGGGACCCTCGCCGCCGTCCGGCGCCACCGCTTCGTGGAGGACCCGTTCGAGGACCCCGGCACGGCGGACCTGTCGGTCTTCGTCAACTTCAGCCGCGTGCGGGCCGTCGCCGCCTCCGCGGGGCTCCGGGAGGTCGCCTTCCGACGGCAGGCGGAAGCGCTCGGCGAGTGGGGATTCCCAAGGCTGCTCGAGGAGGCGATCCGCTCCGCACCTTCCAGGGAGGCAGAGGTCCGTACCCGCCTTGCGGCGAAGAACCTCCTCTTCGGGTTCGAACGGTTCTGCGCGCTCGAGCTAGCTCCTCGGGAGCGTGACGACCGCTCGCCGACCGCTACGTGACGGGTCGGAGGGACGAGCTCTCGAGCAGCTCGACGACCTTCGCCTCGGCGAGCAGCTTCGCGGTCTCGGGAGGCAGGGAGAGCAGGTCGTCGGCCCGCAGGTCGACCGTCTGGGAACCGACCTCGACCGGCCGCGAGTCCTTGAGCACCCGAACGTAGACGAGCGTCGGGCGTGAGCGCGCGGTGGGCATCGGCGCGGGGGCCCGAGGGGAAGGCGAAGTGGCCGGAGGCACGGGCGGGACCTCTGGGGAATGAGTGATTGACGTGGGAGCGGGGCCGGGCGTTGGCTCGATGTAGGCGGCCGACGTGCGGCGATGCTCGAGGAGGACGGAGAGGAGCTGGTCGAACATCGCGCGTTCCTCGGGCAGGGCGTTCACGAGGTCGCGGCTTCCCCCGATGCTCGCCTGGAATGCCGCCCCAAGGACCTTCTGGGCTCGGCCCTCGACGATGTCGCGGGCTACTTGGATCGCCCGCTGGTAGGTCTGGCGGGAGATGTCCCCCTTCCGACCGGACGGGTTCTCGCGGAGCTCCGCCTCGTACGACCGGCGCAGCTCGGCCAGATACGTCGAGGTCGCGGAGTAGAACTCCGGCGGCAGTTTGGCGAGGCCCCGAACGGCCAGCTCGTTGCGGCGCCATTCGAGCAATTGCGTGAAGTGGTCGGGCATCGACTCTCGCGGGTTGGGCGGAGACCCGAAGGACTATACGAGATGTGCGGTCTCGGACGGACCTCCTTCCACCTCGCGGTCGGGGGAGGGGCGCGGTTCGGTCGATGGAGACGGCTCGGGATCCGGCCGCGGTGTTCGACGAGTTCTGGGAGCTCTGGGCGCGCCTTCGGGCCGACAGCCGCGTCCCGGGCTCCGTGGTAGTGGTGGAAGGGGAACGGGACCGGCGGTCCCTGCGCCGCCTCGGCCTACGCGGGACCGTCGTCCTGGTCCACCGGGGTCGGACGATCTCGGAGACGGCCCAGCACCTGGCCGCCACGGCCCGGCACGTGATCATCCTCACCGATTGGGACACCGAGGGCGGGCACCTCGCTCAGCGGCTCAAGGAGTTCCTCGGGGTCGGCCGAAGCGGACCGGACCTCGAGCATCGGCGACGGCTCGCGCGGGTCCTTCGGGGCGAGCTCGTCCACGTCGAGGGGCTGTACGGTTGGGCCCTTCGTACGGCCGAGAAGGGCAACCGTTCCCTCGGCCAGCTCCTCGAGACCGCCGAGGCGGACGACGAACGTCCTACGGAATGACCTTCATCTGGGTGCGGCGCGTCGGGCGGCGGTTGCGGGCCCTCGAGGGACGGAACCGCTCGGCTCCCTTCCCCTTCCAGCGGAGGCCGCGGCCTTCGGTACCCGCGCTCGTGAGACCGCGATACACGCGGCCCTTGTGCACGGGGGAGGCGATCCACGCGATCTTCGGGTCGGAGAGGATCTCCGGGTGGAACGGGTCCACCAGGATGACCTCGTAGAACTTCTGCTTCCCGTCCTCGCCCACCCAGTAGGAGTTGAGGACCTCGAGATTGGGGTAATGCTTCTGCGCTCGCTCCTCGGCGATGCGGCGCAGGCTCTTCGCGAGCGTCATGCGGAGAATGCCCTTGTGCTTCGGCCGCCGACCCGCGATGATCGCGCGCTTGCGCTGCCCGCCCCGCCGGACCCGAACACGGACGAGGACGTACCCTCCCTTCGCGCGGAACCCGACGGCCCGGGCGCGGTCGAGCCGGGTCGGATGCTCGATCCGGGTGACCGTCTCCTCCCGCCTCCAGTGGAGAAGACGCTCGTGGCGGAGGGCGGAGCCCTCCTCCCCGAGAGTCTGCTGGAACGACTGGGCCATGTGCCGGTAGGCAGAGCTCGCCATAGGACGCGGCGCGGGGGACCCGGGCCCCAATTATAAAGCTGCCGCCGTGGAAGAGTGTTCAGGCGCCGCCATTCTTCCCGGCGCCCGTCCACGGAAGGCGGGATTCCGCCGGCCGAACGACCTTGGCGGTCGCGTGGCTCTCGGTCGCGATCGCCCGCTCGAGGTGGCTCGAGATCTCACGGACCAAGCGGTCCATGCGGGGCCGCTGCTCCGCGGGGACCTCGGTAGGCACCTCCCAGACGAGCGCCGCACCCCCGCTCGTCGGGTAGAATCGGAATTCGAGCGCGGAGGCGGCCGGGGGGACGGCGGGGTTCATTTTGTCGAGGCGCCCCTTCACCCGGCTCTCGCTGGGTTCGGAGGTCTCCGACCGCTCGACCGTGTAGCCGATCGTCCCGAGATAGTCGACGAGGTAGGTCGCGAACCGCTCGCGACCGATCCCGCGGACCCGTAGCCAATCGCCGTTACCTTCTCCCATGCTGCCTCCGATCCAAGGCACGTCCGTAGCTCTTGAAGAGCCCGAGCATCATCCGCAACTCCGCCTCCGAAGGCGTCGCGCGGCCGAGTACACGACGGAACAGGAGGATTAAACCCCGTCGTTTGTGCGCGGGGTATCCCGTTCGCGCCAGAAGCTCGCCGAGACGCTCGAGGAATAGCTCCTTCTCGGGTCCGTTCAGCTCGACCACCTCCGGGGCGGGGGTGGTCTCGGGGTCGGTCGGTCCTCGCGCGCGGTGGACCGCGTAGAGGACGATCGCGGCGGCGTGGGACAGGTTGAGCGTCGGGTACTCGCGCCGCGCGGGAATGTGGACGAGAAGGTCGCAGCGCAAGAGCTCCTCTCGGGAAAGGCCGTTATCCTCCGGCCCGAAGACGATCGCCACCCGCCCTTCCAGGGTCCGGACCATCTCCCCGAGGCGCTCGGGGCTGACGGAGCGGCGCAGGTAGGCGTTCGAACGCCCGGTCGACATGTCGGTCGTCCCGATCACGAAGTCCGCTTCCCCGATGGCTGCGTCGAACGAGCGAACGCGGAGCGCGGTGCGCAGGAGGGGAAGGCCGGCCATCGCCCGCCGGCGCGCGACCGAACCGACCTTGGCTCGGGAGGCGACCAGCACCAACCGGTCCGCGCCGAAGTTCCGCGCGACGCGCGCGACCGCCCCGACGTTGCCGTCCTCTTTCGGTCGGACGAGGACGACGTCAATCTGCCGCGTCACCCGGCCGCTCCTTCCGTGAAGAGGCGGCGAATCATCCAGTCGGGGTCGAACGGCACGAGGTCGGCGTACCCCTGGCCCGTTCCCACGAACAGGATGGGCTTCTTGGTCACGAAGGTCGCGCTCAGCGCCGCGCCCCCTTTCGCGTCGGCATCGAGCTTGGTGAGGACCAGGCCGTCGATCCCCACGGCGGCGTCGAACAGTTTCGCCTGCTCGATCACGTCGTTCCCGCTGAGGGCATCGCCGACGAACAGCGTGAGCGATGGCGAGACGACCCGGCGGATCTTCTTCGCCTCCTCGATCAGGTTCTCGTTCGTGTGCTGGCGTCCGGCGGTGTCCACGAGCACCACATCAAGCCCCTTCGCTCGGGCATGCTCGACGGCATCGTACGCGACCGCGGCGGGGTCGCTGCCTTCCTGCTGACGGACGACCCGGACCCCGATCCGCTCGCCGTGCACGAGCAGCTGCTCGATCGCGCCGGCTCGGAACGTGTCACTTGCGGCGATCACGCTGGAGAGTCCCTGGTCGCGGAGCCAGCCCGCGAGCTTCGCGATGGTGGTGGTCTTCCCGGTCCCGTTCACGCCCACGAACAGGATCACGTACGGTTTCGGCGTGCGTTGGCGCACCGCGTTCGCGAGGTCGATCGGCGGTCGCGCCAGGATCGTGCGGCAGGACCGTTCAAGGCAGGTCCGGATCGCCTCCTCCGCGTCCACGCCGAAGCGCAATTTCTTTCCGGCGAGGTCCTTGCGGAGGTCGCGACGCAACCGTTCGATGACGGGGACCGCGACGTCCGACTCGAGGAGGACGATCTCAAGGTCGTCCAGCACGTCGTCGATCGTGCCCTCCTTCAGTCGGCGTCCGAGGAACCCGTCGGTGAAGATCGTCGCGTCGCCTCCCGCGGGGGAGGCGCCCGGCGTGCCCGTGGTGGGCGAAGGAGCGGGAGTGGAAGGAGAAGGGGTCGCGTTCGGCGCGGGCCCTGAAGGGGTGGCCTCGAGAGACGGTTCGGGGGGCACGGGGGACGCTTCTTCGGAGCGCCTCAGCCGCGCCTTAATCGCTGCCCACATCGGTCGGCGCGCCGCTCTCCCGAGCGATCGAGTCGAGTCGTTGAGAGAGCGCCTGGATCCGTTCGTCGAGAGAGGCCATCTGGCCTTCGATGTCCCGGAGCGCTTGTTCGATGCGGACGGTCCGGTTCGCGAGGAGCTCGACGACCTTCGGCCGCTCCATCTCGGCGACGACCCCGGAACCCACTCCGACGAGCACCGGCGCGTCTCGGTCCACCGACCCCCGCACGAACGTCTCGCCCCCGAGGGGAAGCAGCATCTCGGCGCTCGCGGGCGCGCGGTCCACGCCTTCGAGGCTCTCGCGAGCGCGAATGTGGTCCTGGCGGGAGGCGCTCAGGATCTCGTGTTGCTGAAGGAGGGCCGTGAGCTGGTTGCGGTACGCGTCGAGGCGCAGGAGGTCCTCCTGGACCTGCTGCTCGGTCATTTGGGGGGCGCTCGCGCTCATCCCGCCACTACCTCGGCGATCGAGCTAATCCGGATGTAGGAACGCTTCACGTGATGGCAGCCTCCGATCTCGGAGAGGGTCCACTCGCGTGCGAGCTCGGCGGAGAGAGCGTCGTGGGTCTTCGTGAACGACTGCCAGTAGCCGCGACGAGCGTAGAACGACCCTTGGACCTTGAACTCGGGCATCGAAAGCTCCGGTGTGCGGCGGCGCCACCCGGGGGGGCCTTTTAAACCTAGCCAGCCGCCGGCTCGGTCCGCGCCTCGAGCTCGCCGCGGCGGGCGCGCCGCGGCTACCGCGACCCTTCCTCGGTCCGCCGGGAGGCCTCGAACTTCGCGCGCTCCCGGTGCCATCGCTGCTGGCGTTCGAGAAGCCCCAGGTTGGAGGGTCCGACCGGTGCGGCCGGTCTTGGGGGAGGCGGTGGGGGACGGGCCGGGGCCTCGGGAACGGGGTCGGAGGGGGTTCGAGGGGGCTCGACCTCCAACTGTCGCTGCGTTACGAGACGAGAGCTACTACGCCCTTCCAACGTTCGGCCACCTCTTCGTCGCTCAACCCCACGGTCGGGGAGAATAATACACGGTTCCCCCACTGGGACCAGAATCGGGCGTACTCCTCGACCACGATCGGGAGCACGACACCGTCCGCATGGGTGTCCTCTGCGAGCGTCGCCAGCACCGGCGCCCAGGCCTCGGCCGCGGGGACGGCCGACACGACTCGAACGGCTGGGTCGAAACGAGTGAGGGTATCGTGGACGAACGGTTCTCCCTCGGGGAGAACGACCAGGGCGACCCGGCAACCCCGCTTCATCATGAAGAACGCCCCCAGTGCCCCTCGAGGGCCGTCCACGAGCGCGACGAGGCGACCGGCAACACCCAGTGGGAGACCGCCGGGACCGGCGTACCGGTCGAAGTAGAGGTACGTCCGGGGTCCGCGCACTTCGACGAACAGCTCCACATCGGGCCGTTCGAGATTCACCTTGAGACCGCGGTCGGGGAACTGTTCGAGCACCGCGGCACCGAGGTCCCCCGCGAGCTGCTGGCTCGTGAACGGGTGCTGGCCCGTTCGTCGCGCCCGGACCGCGAAGCTCAGACCGGGGCGCAACCGCGGGCCCGCGAGCTCGAGAAGGCGCGCGCGGATGACGGTCGGGTCGCTCGCAACGTCCTCCACCTGGCTCACGGAGGTGACCCCGAAGACGTGACGGATCAGGTTCGCGCCACGTTCCGCGTCGTCGGTCTCCACGTAGAGGTGCCCGCGGTCGGACCGGATGCGACCGGGAAGACCCTCGCGGACGAACTGGTCCAGGATGTTGCGCCGGAGCGTGCTTTCGAACTCGCGGCGCACGGGAGGGGACTTGAGCGCGAGCTCCCCGTAGCGGACCAGGAGCAACGCGACCATCGCGAAGGTTAAGACGAGGGGACCGCTAAAGCGCTTCTCGAGCGGGTGGGTTGGTGTCATTGTCCGGTAGTTCCCTCCCGTCATCGTCCGTTGACCCGTGGACACCGTTCCTCGAGGCCATCCTCGATGGGATGGTCGCGGCGGGCCAGACCTGCGGGGTCGCCTTCACGAGGGAGGCGATCGTCCCTCAGCTGAGCTTGGACGAGGGGGTGGAGGGCGAGGTCGCCTTCCCCTGCCACCGGGTCGCCGCCGCCGCGAAGCGCTCCGCCCTGGAACTCGCGACCGCACTGGCCGCCGCGTTCCCTCCGTCCCCGCTCCTTCGTTCGGTGTCGGCGAAGGGCGCCTACGTCAACGTTCGGGTGGACCCCGAGTCGCTGACGCGGTCGACCCTGGAACTCGTCCTCTCCCGGGGCAACCGCTACGGTCATGGCGAGCCCGCGGGACCCCCCGTGGCCGTCGAGCACACCAGCGCGAACCCGACCGGCCCGTTCCACATCGGACGGGTCCGCAACGGGATCATCGGGGACACGTTGGCCCGAGTCCTCCGGGCGTCGGGGACGCCGGTGACCACGCAGTACTACGTCGACGACATGGGACGGCAGGCCGCGATGGTCACGTGGATCTGGTCGAAACCCCGGGAGAGCTGGCCCGAGCCGATCCGAAAGGCCGTCGAGGGGGAGGAGGCCCCCGAAGAGAAGCCCGACCGGCACTGGGGCCGCCCGTACCCCGCGGTCAGCGCCTACTTGAAGGAGCACGAGGACGCCCGCGAGGAGGTCTCCCTACTCGTCCAGCAGATCGAATCCGGCGAGGTCCCACAGGAGCACCGGAAGCTCGCGGAGTCCATCCTCAAGGGGATGCTGGAATCCCTGGCCCGGCTCAAGATCACGTTCGACGAGTTCGTCTGGGAATCCGAGCTGGTGCGGGACGGCTCGGTGAACCGGGTCTTCGAGCGCCTGCGGGCGTGCCCGCACGCGATCCAGGAGACGAACGGCGCTTGGGCGATCGACGCGAGCTCCTACGGGCTCCCGAAGGAATCGACCCATCTCGTCTTCCAGCGCGGCGACGGAACGAGCCTCTACATCGCGCGGGACGTGGCCTACCACCTCGCGAAGTTCGCGCGGTTCGCCCGCGTTCTCGACGTTCTGGGCCAGGACCACCAGCTCCACGCGCGGTGCCTGAACGCGCTGCTCGAGGAGATCGGAGAGTCTCGGCGACCGGAGTTCGTGATCTACCAGGACATCACCGTCCCCGAGGGAGGCCGGATGTCGACCCGCGGAGGGTCGGCGGTCTGGCTGGACCACTTGCTCGCCGAGGCGGTCGACCGGGCCCGGGCGGAGGTCCTCGCCCGCCGAGAGGACCTCGCCGACTCCGACGTCGACCGGATCGCCGAGGCCGTGGCGACCGGAGCGGTCCGCTATCATATCGTCCGCGCGGCTCCCGACAAGCCGGTGGTCTTCCGATGGGAGGACGCGCTCTCGTTCGAAGGGAGGAGCGGTCCGTTCCTCCAGTACTCCTTCGCCCGCGCGTCCGGGGTGCTGCGGAAGGGGGAGGCCCTCCAACCCCCGTACCCGTTCGACGCTGCCCGGCTCTCGCATCCGGACGAGGCGACGCTCATCCGGATCATCTCCCGCTTCCCACGGACGGTCGCCTACGCGGCCCGGACCGGGCACGTGCACGCGGTGGCCGGCTACGCGCACGAGCTGGCCGACCAGTTCAACCGCTTCTACCACGCCGTCCCCGTTCTGCGGTCGACCGAGGAGCGCTCGAGCCGGATCGCCCTGGTCGCGGCGATGCGGCAGACGCTCGGCAACGCCCTCGACCTGCTGGGCATTTCGCCTCTCGAAGCGATGTGACCCGCGGCGAACCCCCTCGCCCGCCGCCTCCTCGGCACGATGACCGCGGGAACGGGTCCGTCCCCTCGGAAGCTCGAGTTTGGATACGTTCTTTAGGGATGTTCCTCTTCTCACGCCGAGGTTGGACACATGGACATTTGGGCGGATTTCAAGAAGTTCCTGATATCGGGGAGCCTGATTTCGATGGCCGTGGCCTTCGTGGTGGGCTTGGCCATCGTCGCGTTGATCACCGCCTTGGTGACCGACATCATCGACCCGCTGATCGGCGCAGCCGGACACGTCAACTTCGCCTCCATCGGGATTGTCACCGTCAACGGGAGCCCGCTATTGGGCGGTGCATTCCTCGGCGCCCTCGTCACCTTCCTGATCCTGATGGTGGTCGTGTTCTTCCTCATCGCCTATCCGTACCAAGTTTCCCAGGATCGGAAGGCGGCGAAAGCGGCCGCCGCGGCTCCGACGACCCGGGAGTGCCCGGCCTGCTGTAACCAGATCCCCATCAAAGCGACCCGGTGCGGGTTCTGCACCTCGAGCGTCCCACCGGTGGCTCCGGCGACCAAGAGCTAGGGCGATACCGTCGGGTCGAGCCGACCGGCTTCCGCGAACCCTTTCCGCCGTAGGCGGCACGCGTCGCACGTTCCACACGGCGTCCGGCCACCGGCGTAGCAGCTCCAGGTCAGGGCCCAAGGTACCCCGAGACGCTCTCCGAGCCGGACGATGTCCGCCTTGGAGCGGCGAAGGAGCGGGGTCTCGACCCGGATCCGGGCGCCGCCCTCGACCCCGGCCTTGGTCGCGAGTCGCGCGAGGCGTTCGAAGGCGCGGAAGTACTCGGGTCGGCAATCCGGGTATCCCGAGTAGTCGATGGCGTTGGCGCCGAGGTAGATCGTTCCGAGGCGATGGCTCTCGGCGTAGCCGAGCGCGACGGAAAGAAGGATCGTGTTCCGCGCCGGCACGTAGGTCGACGGGATCCGGCGGGTCGGCCGAGCGCGGTTCGGGATCGGACGGGCGGGGTCGGTCAGCGCGGAGGCCAAGAGCGGACCGAGCGGAAGACGGACGACCGTGTGGCGGGCGACGCGGTACCGCCGCGCGAGCGCGCGAGCGGAACGCACCTCTCGGGCATGCCGTTGCCCATAGAGGACCGTGAGCGCGTGGACCGGCGGGTGGTGTCGGGTCGCGAGGGCGAGGCAGGTCGCCGAGTCCATGCCGCCAGAGAGGAGCACGACGCTCCCGCTCGGTCGCTCCGTCCGACGCGTCACAGTCCCGCACCCGCGAAGGTCAGCACCGCGGCCGCGACGGCCACCGCGCTGAGCATCCCGAGGAAGTTCGTGGAACCCTTCGAGAGAGCCCCGCGGTTCTCAAGGAGCTCGCCGAGGACGGAGTCGACCTGGCACGCGATGAAGCCGACCGCCGTAACAAGAAGCACGAACACGATCACGTTGGGGAGCGGCGTTCCGAAGGCCCAGAAGAGGCCGAGGGCGACGAGTGCGGTGGTCACCGAGGCGGCCAGCGCGGCGAACTGTCCGGTACGCGAGACCCCGCCGTTGGTCCCGGGGGGAACCGGCTTTCCCGAGAGGATGCTCGTGGCGTGTCCCGCGAGAACGCCAAACTCGCTCGCAAAGGTATCGGCGGCGCCGAACGCGATGGCGCTGGCGAACAGAAGAGCGGTCGTGGACGACGTGAGCAGGGGCGGTGAGACGCCTCCGGCGACCGCGAGTGCCGTGGGGACGAGGATGTGGGCGACCACGTTCGACACGCCCCGCTCGCCAGCGCGTCCTTCCTGGACGTGCTGACGCTGTTTGTCCGCGAACCGGTATCGGGTGGCGAGAGCGGACGCGGCGACGAACAAGGCCAGCAGCGCCAGATAAGGGAAGCCTGCGAAGAGGACGATCACGATCCCGAACACGGCGGCGACCCCGCCCGCGCGGGGCGTCAGCGCCCGGCCGAACACGGCCCCGAGGGCGAGCGCGAGCGTGGCAACAATCCCAATGATGGCGGACGTCCCGAGTAGCACCGCGGCGTCTCCCGCGGGCCGCAGTAGGGATTGGGTATAACCCCTTCGAGGAAGGGGCCCTTCCCATGTCGGGGTCACCCGCGGGCTAGGATCCTCAGAACCGCGTTCGAGAACGATCCGGCAACCAGGTCCACCGCACCGCTGTCCCGCAGCCGTCGGTACGACGGGTCCGCTTCGTGGCCGGGCGTGGCCACCACCGCGGTGAGCAGGCCGAGGTCTCTTCCGGCCTGGACATCCAGGTCCCGGTCCCCCACGATGGCGCTCGTGGCCATGTCGATGTTCCACTCGTCACGAGCCTGGCGGAACAGCAGCGTGCCGGGCTTACGGCACTCGCATCTCGCCTCGGGGGCGTGAGGACAGTAGTAGAAGGCGTCCACGTGAGCTCGGTGCGGGCGGAGGAGCTCGTTCAACCGTTCGTGGATCCGCTGTACGTCGGCACGAGTGTAGAAACCTCGCTCGACCCCCGATTGGTTGGTCACGCAGACCACGAGGAACCCATGGTCATGGGCGAGCGACAGCGCGTCGCCGACCCCTCGGAACAGCTCGAGCCGTTCCGCCTTGCGAAGGTAGTGGAGGTCGGGGTTGAGGGTCCCGTCGCGGTCGACGAACAGGGCCCGTCGGACGGGGCGGGGTCGGGGGGCCGCCGGTCCGTTCCCTGCCATCAACCCGCGGAACCCCGTGACGGCATAAGGGTTCATCCTTGAGTTCCGTTCACTCGGACGATGGAACCCGACAGGGCGGAGGTGGCGGGCCTTCGTGCGCAGCTGGGCTCGGCGCTGGAGGAGGCTCTCGCCCCGGTCCGGACCGGCAGCGTGTCCCTCGGGGTTCTCTTCTCCGGGGGAGTGGACTCGGCCTTGCTCGCCTGGGAGCTGAGGGGGGAACCTCAGCTGGTGCTTTGCACCATCGGACGAGAGGGGAGCTCGGACCTTCGGGCCGGCCAGGCCGGGGCGGAGCGGTTGGGTCTGCCCTGGCAGGGCCTTCGTGTCGGAGAGGAAGAGGTCCGTGCCGCCGAACTAAAGTTCGGTGACGAACTCGCGGGGGTTTCCCCAGTCTCCCGGATAGTTCTCCTGTCCCTCGCCCTCGCGATCGAGCGGGCGTCGCCTCCCCAACTCGTCTGCGGTCAGGGCGTGGACGAGCTGTTCCTCGGGTACGCGCACTACCGCGGCCTCAGCGAAGCGGAAGCGGAGCGGCGTTCCCACGAGGACCTCGCCCGGCTCCACGAGACCGACTGGCCGAGGACACGGGCGATCGCGGCCAAGGCCGGCAAAGGCATCGTCGCCCCCTACCTCTCACCCGGGTTCGAGGAGTGCGCGCTCCGCGTGCCCGTCGACCTTCGGCTCCCGAGGGACCTCCCGAAGAGGTTCTTCCGTGAATGGGCCATCGAGCGCGGTCTGCCGGGAGAACTCGCCGACCGCCCCAAGAAAGCGTTCCAGTACGGCAGCGGTGTAGATTCGATCGTCCGGGCCCTTCGACGCTCGGGGCGTTAGGCCTCGACGCGGGTCCCGGCCTCGCCGCGCAGCGCGCGCGCGAGCGATGGGATGTCCGTGATGACGAACCGGTGCCCTCCCCCGTCGAGGAACTCTAGGCCGGCGGCGACCTTGGGTCCCATGGACCCGTCCCCGAACTCTCCCCGCTTCAGGTAGTCGGCGAGCTCTCGCCGGGACACCTCGGTCAGCCATCGCTCGCCTCGCTTGCCGAACGATATGGCCGCGCCGGGGACGTCCGTCACGATCGCGAGGGTGTGGACCCCGAGCTCACGCGCCACGAGCGACGCGGCGAGGTCCTTGTCGATCACTGCCTCCACGCCTTCGTACGTCCCGTCCGGCTTCCGGACGACGGGGATGCCCCCGCCCCCCGCGACGACCGGGATCCAGCTGGAACCCACGCTCGACTCGAGAAGCGTGCGGACCGCGGTACCCTCGATCCAGCGCACCGGCCGGGGGGACGGGACGATGCGCCGCCAACCGCCGCGAGCGCCATCGTACTGCATCGCCCAGCCGTACTGCTTTCGAAGGACTCGAGCCTCATCCTCGGGGTAGTACCGGCCGACGGGCTTCGAAGGGTGCGAGAACGCTGGGTCGTCGGCGGAGACCTCCGTACGGCTGATGACCGTCAGCACCGACCGGTCCACCCTGCGCCGACGCAGGGCAGGGGTGAGCTCGGTCTGGATGAGATAGCCGATCTGCCCCTGGGTCTCTGCCCCCAGGACGTCCATCGGTCGGGGCGGTATCTCCCGGGCGGCGAGCTCGTTCTGGCGGAGGAGCGCGCCCACCTGAGGACCGTTCCCGTGCGATATCACGAGCGGTTCGCCCAGGGCGGCGATCTCGGCGAGGACCCCGACCGCCAGGCGCATCTGCCCTCGGGCCTCGTCCCAGGAACCGCGCCCCCCGGCTCGATGCAGGGCGTTCCCTCCCAGGGCGACCAAGATCCCGGCCATCGGTCCTCGTCCCGGCCATCCCGGCCCGGGATGAATAGTTCGACGGTGGAATCGGCTATACGGCCGTCCGAGGCGCGCGGCCGGAATACGCCTATATACCCAGCGGCGGGTCTCGGAACATGCCGGACGAGGCTGAGTCCCTCTTCTGCCCGCTCGAGTTCCGGTACGGTCGAGACTCCGTCCGCGAGATCTTCTCTCGGGAAGCCCGGCTCAACCGAGCGCTGCGAGTGGAAGCCGCTCTGGCGCTCTCCGAAGCGGAGCTCGGCATGGTACCGGCCGACGCCGCCGCGGCCATCGACCAGGCAGCGAACCTCTCCCACGTCTCTCTCGAACGCGTGGATGCCCTCGAGCGGACGCTCCGCCACGACGTCATGGCCATCACTCGGGCCTTGGCCGAGGCCGCGGGACCCTCGGGTCGGTGGGTCCACTTTGGGGCGACCAGCGCAGACATCACCGACACCGCCCTCGCTCTCGAGCTCAAGGAAAGCGCGGCGATCCTCCGTGGCGACCTCACGGAGCTCGCACGGACGTTGGTCGCGCTGGCCCGTACGCATCGGGCTACCCCCGAGGTGGGCCGCACGCACGGCCAGCACGGCGTGCCGATCAGCTTCGGCTACAAGGTCGCCGTGGCCGCGGCCGAGGTGAGCCGCCACCGCGACCGGCTGGACGAATTAGTCCCCCGCCTCGCGGTGGGGAAGATGGCGGGAGCGGTCGGGACGGGGGCGGGTTTCGGCGCCCGGGCGGCCGAGCTCGAGACGTCGGTGATGCGTCGGCTCGGTCTCACGGCGGACGAAGCCCCCACGCAGATCGTGGGCCGCGACCGCATCGCCGAGTTCACGAACCTTCTCGCGCTCATCGCCTCGACCGCGGAGCGCCTCGCCACCGAGGTGCGGAACCTGCAGCGCACGGAGATCGCGGAGGTATCCGAACCGTTCGACGAAGCTCACCAGGTCGGCAGTTCGACCATGGCCCAGAAGCGGAACCCGATGGTCTCGGAGAACGTTACGAGCCTCGCTCGGCTCGTGCGCGCCTTCGCCTTGCCGCCGCTCGAGAACATGGTCCAGTGGCACGAACGGGACCTTGCGAACTCGGCGAACGAGCGCATCGTCCTCCCCCACGCCATCGTGCTCACCGACGACCTGTTGACGAAGCTGACCGAGGTCTTCCACGGCCTGCACGTCGACGCGCCGAAGATGGCCGCCGAGATCGCGCGCTCCGGTGGGGGCGCGATGACCGAGAACCTGATGCTCGCGCTCACTACGAAGGGGCTCGCCCGGTCCACGGCCCACGAGCTTCTCCGGACCCTGACCAGCGACGGAGCGAAGGGGCCCCCGCTCGCCGAGCGCGCCAAGGCCCATCCGGCGGTCCGAGCCCACCTTTCGCCGGCGGAGGTCGACAGCCTCCTCGACCCGTCGACCTACGTCCTCGCGGCGGCGGTCAAGACCGACCGCATCCTCGCGGAGCTCGACCGGCGCCTCGCGCGATGACGGAGCCTCCTTTCGCCTGGACGGCGTCCGTCCGGGTGGCGGTGGAGAACCCCACGGTACTGGATTGGCTCGAGCAAGCTCTTCGTCCCGAGGCGTCCCGGGAGGTGCCGAGGGCTCAAGCCGAGATGCGCCGGGGACCGGGGGGCTCGCTCGAGATCACCATCTCCGCCAGGGATTCCGGGGCGATGCGGGCGGCCCTCAACACCTACCTGGGATGGATCCACCTGTCCCTCGCCACGGCCCGGGCCGTCGACCGGTCGAGGTGACCGGCGCGCTCGGGTAGCACTCCCGAAGCGCTTATGTTGGACAGCCGGTCACCCCGCCCGTGGCGCTACCCGCGAAGCTCCAGAACGATATCCGGCAGTTCCAGCGCCTCCAACAGGAGCTGGGCGCCGTCCAGCAGCAGCGCCTCCAGATCGACCTGAAGCTGCGCGAGGTCACGCACACTCTCGAGGAACTTAAGACACTACCCGAGGACGCCGTCGTGTACCGACCGATCGGCGGGCTCTTGGTCCGCGCGAAGAGCCGCAAGGAGGTCGAGGACCTCCTCACCGAGGACAAGGAGACGACGGAGGTTCGCTTGAAGGCGATCGAACGCCAGGAGAACCACCTCAAGGAGCGGTACACCACGATGCAGCAGGACCTCTCCCAGGCGCTGCAGGCCGCGGGCGCCGTGCCTCAGCAGGGGCCGAGCTCGAGCTCCCCTTCCGAGTCCGAAAGCTAAGCGGCGCCCCCGTAGGCGCGCATCACGACTTTCGGCGGACGAGTCGTTCCGCCACTTCCTTCAGCAGCGGCTTTCCTCGTGCGGGGATCGTCCCGCTGCGGTCGACGCAACGTAGCGACGCCCGGGTGAGCTCGTCGATCCGCTTCTCGGAGTAGGCGAGGCTTCCCGTGTCCCGGATCACGTTCCGGGCCCGCTCCACATCCTCGGGCGTCGCTTGGGAGTTCCCGAGCACCCGGGAGAGCCGAGAGCGGTCGGCATCGGAGCCGCTGGACCAGGCCTTCACGACGAGGAGGGTCCGCTTGCCTTCGATCAGGTCGTTCGAGCTCTTGCCCGACGCCTCGGCATCGAATCCGGCTCCCAGGACGTCGTCCCGCAGTTGGAAGGCGATCCCGATCTTCGTGCCGAACGTCTCGATGTCGCGGAGGCGGGGAAGGGCGCTACCCCCCAGGAGGGCCCCGATCTTGAGCGGCGAGACCACGGTGTAGATGGCGGACTTGAAGCGGTGGACCGCGAGGACATCCTCCTCCCGGACCGAGCCCGGGTCGAGGACGCCGCTCCGGATGTCCAGGAGCTGGCCGAACGCCGTGAGACGGGTCATCCGAACGTACTCGGCCAACGCCGCGAGTCGGGGGGCCGGAGGAGCGCGGGTCGACAGGATCGCCTCGACCGTGAACGGCTCCTCGACGTCGCCGAGCGTGATGCCGATACCGACCCCGTAGTCCTCGCTCGACCCCTCCCGGTGTTCGCGCCCGTGCGCCTGGGCCATCGCCCGGTGGACGGTGGGTCCCCCTCTCCGTTCCTCCGCGTGGTCGATGATGTCGTCGTGGATCAGCATCCAGCTCTGAAAATGCTCGAGGGCGGCTGCCGCGGGCAGCGCGGGGCGGGGGTTCCGTCCGGTGGCGAGGTAGTAGCCCGCCAGCACTAAGATGGCGCGGAATCGCTTGCCGCCGCGCAGCGTGAACTCGCGGTTCACCTCGAGATAGGGACGGATGTCGCGCGGAGAGCGCTGGGTCGTTCGGCGGTAGGACGAGGTCAGCTCGCGTTCGAGAGAAGGTAGGAACCGATAGAGGGCGGCGAGGTCCACGGCACGTGCATTTGGACATCCATCCTATTTAACGGACCGGGCGTTCGCGGTCGTGATGGCGTCTACTCCGTTCGTGACTCTCGCGAGCGCGCTCGTGGAAGCGATGGGCCAACGGCTCGACGCGGCAAAGCCGACCCCCGAGGGCCTCGCGCTCCGCACCAGCGACGGCTTTCTCTACTCGTTCCTCGAAGACCCGAACACGGTCTCGCTCGAGACCATCCGCCAACTGTTGGGGGGCGAAGGGAACGTTCTCGTGCGGCTGGTCGTCCTTACCCCCGGCCACCTTCCCCTCGCCTTCTCCCAAGAGATCACGAACCACGGGGGGACCATCGTAGAAGGAGCCCGCTTCGGCGAGCTCGCACGCCAGCTGGGCCTCGAGACGTACTTGGGCCAGGAGCCGCGACCCCCGCCGAAGGAGGCGCGCCGCCTCCTCCCGAGCGCTCAACAGCTCGACGGGATCATGCACCGCGCCCGGACCTGGCTCGACTGGGGGGTCCCGGCCCTCGCCCTTCGGTTCTATCGCCAGGCCACGGAACTGAAGCCAGGGTTCCTGCCGGCCCGGGTCGGCGTCGGCCGTGCCCTGCTGGGGATCGGGTTGATCGATGACGCCGACCGAGCTTTCGACGAGGTCCTCGCGGTGCGCCCCGATGACCTCGAGGCCCGCCTCGGGAAGGGCGCGGTCCTCGGAGCGCGCGCCCGACCCAAGGAGGAGGTCGCGGCCTACCGAAAGCTGCTCGCGGAGGACGGGTCCCGCGCCGAGGTGCATGCCCATCTCCTCGCCGCGCTCATCGAGCTCGGCGACTGGGCGGGGGCCAAGACCGAGATCGAGGCCCTCCTCACGAAGACTCCCGAAGAGTCTCAGCTGCGCTTCCTCCGCTCGGAGGCGCTCATGCGAACGGGCGACAAGGCGAAGGGTCAGGAAGAACGGCTCGAGGCGCGACGGCTCGGCCTTACGTACGAGCGAGAAGCAGCTCTGTGCAAACACCTCGGCCGACCGCCTCCCGAACCTCCGGCGGCCCCGGCGACGGCCGCGTCATCGGCGGCAGCTCCTGCTCTCAAGAAGCGACCCTCTCCGAAGAAGGCCCGCCGCCGTCCCACCCCGCCGCCGACTCCCGCGAAAGCGCCCGCCCAAACCCCTAGCCCAGGCCCGAGCGCCCGAAAGGCCCCCCGTAAACGTAAGTAGGCCGGCACCGACTCGGAACTCTCCGGAGGCTGGATGCGGGTCATCTCGGTGTTGCCGAGCGCGACCGAGATCGTCGACGCCCTCGGCCACGGCTCGGAGCTGGTCGCCCGAAGCTCCGAGTGCGACTTTCCCCCGGCGGTCCACAAACTCCCGATCGTCATGCATCCTCGCACGTGGGACTCGGACCGCCCATCGAGAGAGATCGACGAGCGGGTACGTCGCGCTCGGGGTCGGAACGAGAGCCTGTACGAGCTGGACATCCCCCTTCTCCGGGAACTGAAGCCGGACCTCCTTCTGACCCAGAACCTCTGCGGGGTCTGCTCCGTCACAGAGGAGGAGGTCGTCTCGGCCTGCGCGCTCGCCGGAGTGCGTCCGCGTGTCGTTTCGCTCGCGCCGACCCGCCTCTCGGAGGTCTGGGACTCGGTCGAGACGGTCGGCGAAGCGTTAGGAGATCCCGATGGAGGGAGGGAGCTCGCGCGCTCGCTGCGGGCCCGCACACGAGAAGCTCACTCCACGGGCCGGACCGTGGCCGTCGTCGAATGGCTCGACCCGCCGATCCTCGCGGGTCTCTGGACCCCCGACCTGGTCGTGGCGGCGGGAGGGGTTCCTGTCGGCCCGCGGTCCTCCGAACCGGGAGCCCGGACGACCTGGCCCGAGCTGGCCCAGCGGCCCCCGGACCTCCTCTTGGTGAGCCCGTGCAGCTTCTCGGTCGCGCGGACGAAACGAGAGCTCGTCGACGACCTGGAGCTCTTAGCCGCGGTCCGATCGGTTCGGTCCCCGTTGGGGACGTTCGTCGCGGACGAGGCGTACTTCAGTCGTCCGGGTCCGCGGCTCGCCGCCGGTGCCGAGCTGGTCCGAACAATGCTCGCGGGGGGAAACCCCAAAGGACCCATGCCGGTCGAACCGCTCCCGTCGCGAACCTCGGAGGTGCGAGCATGAGCGGCGGACCATTCGATTACACCGTTTGGACGCCGGCGGCTCCCCCGCCGACCACCCATCGGACCTCGCGGACCGAGCTGGTCCACGCCACGGTCGCATTCCTAGTACTGACCGCAGACCTCATGATCATTCTTAGCGGCCGAGGCCTCCTCGAGGGGGGGACGCTGACCGGCCTCGTGGCCCCGATCCCCCTCTTCTACGTCCTTATCGCCGTGGCCGCCGCCCTGACCGGCTTCCTCGCGCACGAAATGGCTCACAAGGTGGTCGCTCGCCGACTCGGGTACTGGGCCGAATTCCGAATGTGGCCGACCGGTCTGTTCCTTTCGATCATCAGTTCGGCCGCCGGCTTCCTGTTCGCGGCGCCGGGAGCGACCATGGTGGACGGAATGGACCCCCGGGACCGGCGAGGATGGGGACTGACGGGCGTCGCGGGCCCGGTGTCGAACCTCCTCTTCGCCGCCGGATTCTACGGAGCCTCCCTCGCGACGTTCGCCCTTGCTTCGGATGCGTCGGCCGCCCTGCTGTTCCTCGCGATGATCAACACTCTGTTCGCGACGTTCAACCTCCTACCGATCGGTCCGCTGGACGGGGCCAAGGTTCTCCGATGGGGCGTGGCCCGCTGGGCCGTCGCGTTCCTCGTGGCCGCGGTGTTCCTCGGCGTGTGCTACACCGCCTTCTACTCTTACGGGTCGCCGTTCTTGGCGTGGTGATGCTTCTGCGATGACCTCTCCTCGGGTTCGAGAACTGGGTCAGGGGCGATTGCTGCTCGACCTCGATTTCCGGGACACCGAAGGGCTCGTCGCCGCGTACCTGCTGCCCGAGAGCGAAGGCTGGACTCTCGTGGAGACCGGCCCGTCCACCTGTCGGGAGGCCCTGCTCGCCGGGGTCGCACAGGCGGGCGTGTCCCCCGAGGAGGTCCGCCACGTCTTCGTGACGCATGTCCATCTCGACCACGCCGGCGGAATGGGAGCGGTCGTCGATGCGTTCCCGAAGGCGACCTTCTACGCGCACGAGCTCGGGGTGCCGCACATGGTCGACCCAACGCGTCTCGTCGCGAGCGCCCGTCGGGCGTGGGGGACCGCTGCCTCCGACCGCCTGTGGGGTACGATTGCCCCGGTGCCCGCGGCGAGGATCGTCGCGCTGCGAGGCGGGGAGCGGTTCCCTGTCGACCACGGCGAGCTCCAGGTCCTCGCCACGCCCGGGCATGCCCGCCATCACCTCGCGTTCTTCGATACCGCCCTCCGCGGCGTGTTCACCGGGGACGGGGCCGGGGTCCGGCTGGAACACTCGTCGCACCTTCGCCCGGCGGTCCCGCCCCCGGACCTCGACCTGGACCAGCTGTTCGCCAGCCTCGATGCGATGCGCCGGACCGACCCCAAGGTGGTCCTCTTCAGTCACTTCGGCCCGAGCCCCGATGGCGCGGCCGACCTGATGCGCTATCGCACGGTCGTGGAGCAATGGCGGGACGTTGCGCTCGCGGCGGCCCGTGAGAAGGCAGACCCCGAGTTCGTCGCCGGGCGGCTGAAAGCGTACGACCTCACGGGGACCGGAGCCTCCGCCCCAGCCGAGGGGGAGTCAATCATCTCCAGCTACTCCCTCGCCGCTCAAGGGTTCCTGCGGTACTTCGAGACGCGAGGGCTCCTGGGACGGGACCCGAAGTGACCGAGCTCGACCTGTCGGAACGGCGCGCGGCGGCCACCCTGCTGGTCCTCGCCCGTATCGTCTACGCGTTCAGTTGGTACAACATCGGTGCCGTGCTTCCGCTCGTCGGGAAGGGGCTCGACGCCAACACCGAGCAGCTCGGAATCGTCCTCGGCGCGTTCCTCGTCGGGGCCGGGGTCTTCCAAGTCCCGGCGGGGTTCTGGGCGATGCGTCGGGGGTATCGGAGCACCTCGATCTTCGCGCTGGCCCTGATGGGAACGTTCTGCTTTGCTTCGGCGTTCTCTCCCGACTGGGTGGTGCTGGCCCTGCTCCGCTTCGGCGCGGGGGCCGGGGCGGCCTTCTTCTTCGCACCGGCGCTCGGGCTCGTCTCATCGTACTACCCGGTGGGGTCCCGGGGGCCGGTGATCGGGATCTACAACTCGGGGTTCGCGATCGGCTCGGCCACCGGTCTCCTCGGCGGTGCCCTCATCGGAGCGTTCGCGGGATGGCAATGGGCCCTCGCGGTCGGGGGGTTGGGGCTCCTCGCCCTCTGTGTCGGCGCGGCCTTCTTGCTGCCTCCGCTCCACCTGACCGGACTCCCCGAGAATTGGAAGGCCGCTTGGAAAGCCGGTAAACCCATCCTCAGCTCCCGCAACCTCTGGGCCTTGGCTCTCGGACTGTGCGGCGCGTGGGCGGCGTTCTACATCGCGGCCCAGTACTTCGTGCAGTACGCCAAATCGGTCCACCCTGCTTGGCCCATCGCTCTTGCCGCGGGCCTCCCGACCGCCATGATCCTGACCGAGGTGCTCGGGGGACCGATCGGTGGATGGTTCGCGGAGCGGCGGGCCGACATGAGGAGGATCCTCGTCCTGTGGGGGGTCGCGTCCGGCGCGGGACTGGTGCTGATCCCGTTCCTTCCGCTGGAGGCCCTGTGGCCGTTGTTCGTTTTCCTCGGGTTCGCGGACGGCGTCTTGTTCGCGGTCCTCTACCTGGTCCCGACCTACCTCCCCGAAGGTCGCGGGGAGAACACGGCGCTCGCGATCGGTTTCGTGAACGCCATCCAACTCTTCGCCGGGAGCGTGTTCGCCATCATCTTCGGCGTACTCGTCGGGGTGGTCGGCTACGAAGCGAGCTGGGTGTTCGCCGCCGCCCTCACCGTGGGGTTCCTTCCGCTACTGTACTTTCTGAAGGTCCCGAGGTCCGGCTCAGCGGACCCGGCCCTGGACCGAGCGCTTACCTGACCGGGGTCCGCCGTCCTCCACGAGGGTGACGAGGTTGGTCGGTCGCCCGGCGACGGGGTAGCCAGCGGTAAGGACCATAGGGCCGGTCGGTGCGAGCCCGACGACCCCGAAGAGCTCGAGCGAACGAATGCGCAGCGACTGAAGGTCGCTCTCGGCGACGGCGGGGAACGACCGAACGCCCCGAACCAGAGAAAGGCGCCTTCGCACCGACTCCGAGCTCGAAAGCGCGAGGACCGGACACGTGGGCCGGAGCGCCGCGATAAGCCGGGCGGTACGGCCCGAGTGCGTGGGCGTGACGATAGCGCGAGCCCGGACATTCTCCGCGAGGTTCACCGCAGCGCGCGCGACCGAAAGCTCCGCCCCGCCGGGTTCGCGAGAGCGGACCATCGCCCGCCCCGGCATCGGGTCGAACGCGACCTCGGTGGCGCGGGCGATCCGGTCGAGCCACCGAACGGCCTCGAAGGGGTACTGGCCGACCGCGCTCTCCTCGCTCAGCATGACGGCGTCGGCACCGTCCAGCACCGCGTTCGCCACGTCCGTTGCCTCGGCCCTCGTGGGACGGGGCGAGGTAAGCATGCTGAGGAGCATCTGGGTGGCCACGATCGAGAACCGACCCGCTGCGTTGGCCTTTCGAACGAGCATCTTCTGCTCAAGGGCAAGCCGCGCAAGCGGCACCTCGATCCCGAGGTCCCCACGGGCCACCATGATCCCGTCCGCAGAACGGAGGATGCCGTCGATCGCCCCGAGGGCTTCGGCCCGTTCGATCTTCGCGATGATGCCCACCGACCGACCCCCCGGATGGGCGTCCAGCCACCGTCGGGCCGCGAGCACGTCCTGCTCGTCCCGCACGAACGAGAGAGCGAGATAATCGAACCCTTCCTCGAGGGCGAGAGCGGTATCTGCCCGGTCCTTCGGGCCGAACGCTGCGGTCCGGAGACGGGCCCGGGGTAACGATACGCCTTGGTGCGAGCGGACGACACCGCCGCTGACCACACGGGTCTCGATCGTCCCGGGGCCCGTGCTCTCGACCGAGAGCTCCACGTCCCCGTCTCCCAGGAACACCGGGTCCCCCCGGCGGGCCGCTTGCTCGAACGAGGGGATCTCCACGAAGGTCCGGTGCTCGTCCCCTGGGGCAGGTTCCTTGTCGAGGGTCCACCGGGCGCCTCGGGACAACCGTACGGTGCCCCCGACGAGCTCCCCGATCCGGAGCTTCGGCCCTTGGACGTCGACCACGACGGCCGCTTCCCGTCGCGCGCGGCGACAGACTTGATAGAGCCGCCGCAACGTGGCGCGATGCTCCCCGCTCGTCCCGTGAGAGACGTTGATACGGAACGCGTCGGTCCCCGATTCCAGCAGCTTGAGCAATCGGTCCGCGCGGTCCGTCGCAGGGCCGACGGTGGCCAGGATCTTGGTGCGGCGCATCGAACCCCTATGGGGAGCCTCCGTAAAACCGTCCGGGGGCGGAGCAGGAATGCGCCGCGCATTCTTTTGTAGAGGACCCCGGATGTCCGAACAGCCCCGTGGTGTAGTGGCCAAGCATGCTGGCCTTTGGAGCCGGCGACAGCGGTTCGAATCCGCTCGGGGCTACATCTCGTCTCAGTTCATGATCGAAGGAGAACCATCGACTGCTCCGTCGGGGCAGTGTGCTTTGCCTGTTTAGAGTAGCGCGCTTTCCGCCGAGGAACTACCCTCTTCCGGCCCGTCGAGAGCGAATTTCGCGTCAGAGAAAAGTGGTTTGACCGAGAGCGGTCTTTACTCCCGTTTCGTCAACTGACCATCTTGAGGCTGATTCCCGTGACTTCGGCCAGAGATAAACCGGTTCGGTCGAACCTCGCCGGGCGAGCCCCGACCGAGGGCGACCGAACATTTATCCAAAAGTTCATGCGTACCGGCAAGCGGCGAGGCCGATGCAAGGGTCACGAACGGGGGTCGTGGTTCCGTCCGGCCAGCGCTACTTTGTAGCTTGGAACCGGGCGGTACTTCGGGGACCGTTGTGGATCGCAGCCGGGTTCTTCATCATCGCGACCATCATCGAGTGGCCAGGGATTTGGATCGCGCTCCTTAGCCTCGGGACAGCCGCCGTTCTGATCGGCGCCGGCTTCTGGGTCCAGAGGACATTTCCCGAACCCGTGCCCGAGGGCGTTTCGGCAACTGGAGAGCCTCTGGACCCCGAGACCGGACAGCCGGACTGAGCCCGCGACCGTCTCGCACTTGCGGTCCCGTCATCGGCCGCGCGCGTCCTTCCATCAACGGGCAGCTCGAGTATTGCGTTGCGGCCCATCCGCCGACTCCGACTCTTTTCCAACGAGGGGGTTCTCTAAGGATTCCCTAGGGAGCTTCGGCCCCACAGCAGGAGTTCGCTTTCCCCCGTTTGCTCGGCGAAACCGCCGCCTTATGCCCACCCCAGAAGGTGGGGCGTCGCCCGCCGGTAAAGATACCCACTCGGCTGTAAAGATGCGGTAGCCTCGCTCGGGGCTACCTTTTCACGGTAGGTGCAACGTGCGTTGCAACTTCTCCCTCGTTGTTCAACGATACTGAACATCTACTCGTAGTGGAGGTCTACGTCACATTCCCCGCGGAATCCCGAAACTTTCTAGATCCACCGAGCGCGCCGTGATTCCGAGTGTCCATGGATCGATCGACAACGCAGAATGGGATCCCAAACGAATCACGCAAACAGAAGGGGAGGGGATGGGGGTCGGACCGACGGTCATAGACGCGCCGTTTGAGTATCCTCGCGGCTCGCTATCGAAAGCCGACACCTGGGGCCTCGCGTCCGATGTGGACCCCCGGTCAAATCACTGTGTAAGTTTTTGTTGCGTAGACATTCGACTGCACCGCGGTGCTCACTGAAATCGTGTACGAACCCGGGGCCACGGACGGCACCGTGAGCGTGCAGGTGAACGACCCGTCCTTCTGCACGGTCACAGTCGCTTTCGCGCACGTGTACGCGGTGGAGCCGAACCACGGCGTCACCGCGTGGCCAGGAGTAAACCCGGTCCCCGTCAATACAAGTGAGTCGCCCGGCAACCCGCTGTAGGCACTCAGCGTCAACTTCGCCTGCGAGAGCACAGTGTAGTCTTTCGCCGTGTAGACGTTGGATTGTACCGGGGTGCTCACCGAGACCTTGTACGAGCCCGGCGCCACGGATGGCACCGTCAGCGTGCAGGTGAACGACCCGTCCTTCTGCACGGTCACAGTCGCTTTCGCGCACGTGTACGCGGTGGAGCCGAACCACGGCGTCACCGCGTGGCCTGGAGTAAACCCGGTCCCCGTCAATACAAGTGAGTCGCCCGGCAACCCGCTGTAGGCACTCAGCGTCAACTTCGCCTGCG
This sequence comes from Thermoplasmata archaeon UBA61, assembly GCA_002503985.1. Taxonomy (GTDB): domain Archaea; phylum Thermoplasmatota; class Thermoplasmata; order Lutacidiplasmatales; family UBA184; genus Lutacidiplasma. The sequence continues at coordinate 66,531 of DASW01000008.1, read as the reverse complement.
AGAGCACAGTGTAGTCTTTCGCCGTGTAGACGTTGGATTGCACCGGGGTGCTCACCGAGACCTTGTACGAGCCCGGCGCCACGGATGGCACCGTCAGCGTGCAGGTGAACGACCCGTCGCTCTGCACGGTTACCTTCGCCTTCGCGCATGAGTACGCAGTGGCGCCGAACCAGGGCGTCACCGCATGGCCCGGAGTAAACCAGGTGCCCCTCAGCACGAGTGAATCGCCCGGGAGCCCGCCGAGAGCACTCATCGTCACCGTGGGAATCGTGAGCGTGAACACTTGTGCCGCCGTGAGGTCTCCAGACCCCGTGTCGTCTCCCTGTACGAGGTTGGCACCGGGCGTAGCCGTGGTCGGAACCTTGAACGTGCAGTTGAATCCCCCGTTCAGGTCCAACGTGATCCGGGGCCCGAGGTAGTTGCAGTCGGAGCCCCCTGTCGGTGCGAACTCTGAACCGTCGAAATCGACCACCGCGGCCGAGGGAAAGACGCTGAAACCGGAGCCGTTCACCGTGAACGTCGCTCCGACCGGCCCTTGGTTCGGAGTCAACGTGATTTCGGGTGTGACGTCAAAGGACGCGGTGGCCCGGTCCAAGGAAGTGTCGACCGCAATGACGTTCTGTCCGCCGTCGTCGCCGTTGGGCGCCTCCGGCACCGTGAAAGTGCAGGGTGTTCCGCTAGTCCCGGGGAAACTTCCGGTCCCGTCGGTCCAGCAGTCCGACGCAGCATATTCGCTGTCCAAGGTGAACTCGATGGGCTCATCGGGCCCAAATCCCGTTCCGGCAGCCGCGACGACGCTCCCTGGAGGGCCGGACGTTGGGTACAGAGCGAACGGGGGCGCGGTCAAGGTGAACAGGACACCTGCGCAGTCCCCAAGGGTGTCGTTTGCCCAGAAAACGTTGGTCCCAGGGACGTAGCCCGACGGCACGGTTTCCGTCACGTTGAACTCTCCGTACGGTGCGCTCGAGACCACGCCTGTCAGCTGGGTGGAAGGCGTCCCATCAATGCTGGACCAGTAGATGGAGGTAGCTCCCACGTAGTAGAATCCCTGGCCGTGAATCGTGACAGAGCTCCTCGCCCCTCCGCTCCCGGACAGGGGCGATGTCACGGTGAGGCTCGCGCCCCACGAAAGGCAGTAGAGAGAGGGAGGGGTATTGGCCGTCAGCAGAAAGTTCGAGGTCGAGGCGCAATTCGCGGGCTGTTCGCCGTTATCCCCCCAGAACGTGTATTCTCCGGGGGGATTGATGGCATCGTCGTCACCCGGAAAGTTCATGTACGCGGTGAACGGCGCCAAGGTTACTCCGTATACGCTGCCTTCGTATGTGAGTCCCGTCCCCCCCACCGGGACGATGTAAATGATCACGAACGTACTGGTGCCCGGAGAGTTGAACCCCGAGCCTTCGAGCTCGATTTGGGTCCCCGCCAGCCCGGTAGCTGGGATGGGAGAGATGATCGAAAGCGTCGCTGTGGAAGACGAGCTACAATCTAGGCCGGACGGCCCGTACGCTGTCTTGAGGCTGGAAAGGCCCGAGGGCGACGCTGAGTTGCGAGCAGGGGGTAGCGCGATCGCAAACCCCAGGATCAGCACAGCCACGAGAGCTATCACCAAACAGGTCCGTGCCGTTCGCGGCCGACGCGAGCTCGACCGCGCCAAGCCGGCGTCGCCAAGTCGGGCTACGCAAAGTTGTTCACAACTTTCACCATTGCCTTGCTGATTCCGGACGGACATGCCGATTCCCCGAAGCGTCTAGGGGGTTATCAAACCCAATGTATCGCCGGGAACCCCGGCTTGGACGGGCCGCACAGGTGCGGTTGAGACCGAATCGACCCAGTGGGCGCCTCGACCTGGGCATCGCAGTCTCCAGGTCGACGAGAGACTTTTCCGGAATCGCCGATCTGGTTGGTGTCGTTGGACCCTTTGTAATGTAACAGCAAGCGAATCCGCTCGGGGCTACAACTCTTCCGGTGATTGGACCCGTCGCCCGAATCTTGGACTTGAGAGGGCAGCAGACCCGTCGTTCACATGCCGTCTTTTCGGAGCGCGGCGAGGCACTCCTCGACCGCACGAGTCCCCGTATCGATCGCCCCGGGGACGGTCCCGGATTGTCCGGCCACGTCGGTCGCCTCACCGGCAAAGAACAAGCGACCCCCCACCGGGGCCGCTAGCGCGCGGCGATCGGCCAGGCCAACCCCCGGCGGAAGGAACGAGTACCCGCCTCGAACCCAGGGGTCGGTGGGCCAGCGATGTACGGCCATTCCTTCTACCGACCCAAGGGTCGCGTCGTTCGGTACCACTTCGTTCCATTCCGCCACGGTCGCCGACACGAGCTCCTCGTCACTGAACCCCATGCGCCGACGGGCCTCCCGACCCGTGGTGAACGCCGTGACGAACTCGGTCCCCTCCTTGAGCCCGACGCGAGGGCGGTAGAACGCGGACGCCGTGCCTCCCCATACCAGCGCGAAATCACGAAGGCGTCGTCGCATCGTCCCGTTCCGGACGCGCAGCTGGAGGGCGTACACATCCCCGAAGGCGATGCGTTCGATCGCCGTCTGCTTCTCCTTTGGAAGGGGCGGGTCGAACACGATCGTTCCGGACTTCAAGACTCCGAGGGGAACGGTGACGACGACACCCTTCGCATGATACTCCGTCGGAGAGCCGTCGGAACCCGCTGCCCGCACTCGGACTCCCGAGGGGGTGACCTGCACATCCGTTACTGCGCAGCTGCGCCGGATCCGGCCGCCCAAACGTGCGGCTACCCGGTCCACCAGAGCCGAGTAGCCCTCCACCAACCGGAAGTTCCGGAACCCGTACGGCTCGCGCGCCTGCCGGTACTCCTCCGCCGCGCCCATCACGCCGATGGCGTCCGGGTCGGCCGCATACACGTGGGCGTACAGATTCGAAACGATCAACCGCGCCACGGGATGGACCGGGCGCTCTGCCAGGAACTCCTCGACGGAGCGGTCCGGCGGCTGGGCTGCGTCGATCTGCCGGGGCAGCCGCACGAAGCCGTCGTAGATCGCGCGCGTCCCGGCGACCGGATGGAACGGCAGCGCGAGCCAGGGGTAGCTCGCGACCCGCCGCCCCACGATGATCCGGCTTCGTTGAGTGACTGGGAGAGGGCGGGTCTGGAGCCCTGCGCGGGCGATCCAGGAGTGCGTTACGGCCGTACGGCCGTGGACCATCTGGGCGCCGAGCTCGAGAGGGACCCCATCGCCGAGACGATAGTCGGTTCGCGCGCGGCCGCCGACCCGGTCGCTGGCCTCGAGCACGACAAAACGCTTGTCGGCAGCCGCGAGCCGCTCGGCCGCGGCGAGACCGGCGAACCCGGCACCGATTACGACGACGTCGACCTCCTCCATCAGCTGGGTCGATAGTACTCCTCTATAGAACCCATCAGGCTCCGACCCTCCTGCGGGCTGCGCGCACCTTGCGGTCGTCCCTGCAGAATCGACCTCGCGTTCCGCCGGAGCGGGACCTCGCGAGCCGCTCCGTGAGCCCCTCCTGAGCTTCTCGCCTCGGGCTTCCCTTAAGAGGCCGCCACACCCTCGGGAGTTCCGTGCCGGGCGGAGTCTTCGCGGGCGGTCGGGGCTTGGCCACAAGGGCTTTCCTCTCGCGACCCCGGTCGTGCCGTCGACCTCCCCGCGAAGGGACTACCGACAGGTGGGTATCCGGATGAAGTTCCGAGAGTCTCTCTCCAAACTAGATTCCGAGGGGTTGCTGACCCGAATCCAGAAGCCGGTGAGTGCCAAGTACGAGATCTCGGCCCTTCTCAAGAAGCACGAAGGGAAGCCGGTGCTCTTTGAGAACGTCATGGGCGTCGCTGTTCCGGTGGCCGGAAACCTGCTCAGCAGCATGGACCTGCTCTGCGAGAGCCTCGGGATCCGGAAGGAGGAATGGATCGAGAGGCTGAATCTCGCGATCCGCAATCCCGGCCCGATCACGGAGGGTCGCGGCGAGTTCGTCTCCTTCGAGCCCGATCTAGACCTCGTTCCGATACTCACACACTACCCGAACGACCAGGGCCCCTACATCACGTCCGGCGTGGTGTTCGCCCAGCGGGGAAAGCTCCGGAACATGTCGTTCCACCGCCTTTCCCGGATCGGCAAGGACCGATTCGTCGGCCGACTGGTGGAGAAGCGCGACCTGCATACGATGTATCTCGACGCCCAGGAGCATGGCGAGGACCTCGGCGTCTCGATCGCGCTCGGCAACCGTTCGGGAGTGCTGGTGGCCGGTGCCACGAGCGTGGAACGGGGGGTCTACGAGCTCGGCATCGCCGCGGCGTTGGAGAACGGAGTCGAGGTGACCCACGCCAAGACGAACGACACGAGCTATCCCACGGACACCGAGATCGTGCTGGAAGGCAAGATCCTCCACGATGAGACCACGACCGAAGGGCCGTTCGTCGACCTGACGAACACCTACGACGTGGTTCGGGTACAACCGGTGTTCGTGATCGACAAGATCGTCATGCGACGGAACGCGGTCTATCATGCCTTGCTTCCGGGAGGCACCGAGCATCGGCTGCTCATGGGGGCGCCCCGAACGCCGACCATCTACAAGGCCCTGAAAGAGGCGGGCGTCGACGTCACGAACGTGTACCTCACGGAAGGGGGCAGCGGCTGGCTCGATGCGGTCGTCGCGATACGGAAGAAGAGCGACGCCGATGCCCGGATCGCGATCGATGCGGCGATCCGCGGCCATCGCAGCCTGAAACGGATCACGATCGTCGACAGCGACGTGGACGTCACGAACCCGAACGATGTCAGCTATGCGGTCACCATGTACTGGGAAGCCGGCAAGGAGGTCGTGATGAAGGGCGTAAAAGGCTCGAGTCTCGACCCCATGGCCACGCCCGACGGCATAGGGAGCAAGTTGGGCATCGACGCGACCAAACCGCTGGTCGTGCCGGCCGAGAAGGAACTGAAGATGAAGAAGGCCCAGCTGGCGTTCGACGTGTGATGGGTGGGCCTGTGGAGGAACTCCGGACGACCCAGCAGATCTCCTGGCTGGACGACCTCGACGAGAGAGGTGTCATCATCAACCCCAACCACGAGCTCTACGGGAAGAGCATCGCCGGGACCGAGCTGCACTTCCCCTCGGCCTCGGGGTCCACGGTCGGTTCCGACCGGATCGTGAACTTGGCGGTCCACGGCTTCGCCCCGAAACGGATCGTCCTCGGACGGACCGACCCGATCACGATGTGGGGCGCTATCCTCGGCAAGGTCGACATCGAGGTCGAAGGAACCGTCCCCAAGGCGGTCGACCGGAGCAAGCTCGAGAAGCTCGGCATCGACGCAGAGATCGTCGATTTCTTGGTGAGGGCCGGCGGACTTCTCGGGACGGACGAATTCATCCCGGTGGACCAGGTCCAGATCGCGGGCGTCTCCTACAAGACCATCACGGAAACGGGGCTCGAACTGAGAAGGTACTTCGGCAGCAAGTACAAGTTCCGCTCCAAGAACGTCACGATCAACCCCGCAGGGATGGACCTCGAGGATTGGCAAGAGCAGGGGATACCGGAAGCCTTTGCTCGGAAGCAGGAAGAGGTGATCGAGATCTACCGGAAGATGGGGGCCATCCCGACGATCACGTGCACCCCCTACCTCATCGGCAGCATGCCCGCTCCGTTCACCGATGCCTTCCTATCCGAATCGTCGGTGGTGGGGTTCGCGAACTCCGTCCTCGGGGTGCGGACCAACCGCGAATCCGGGTTGAGCACCCTACTGTACGCGATTGCGGGATATGGCCCGCGCTACGGGTTGCACCTTCCGGAGAACCGGAACCCGAGGGTGGAGGTTCACGTGACCTGCGAGCTGAAGGGGGTCGTCGAATTCTCGCTTCTCGGGTACAAGCTCGGCGAGCTGGTCCGTGGGAGGATCCCCTACATCACCGGGATCCGCTCCCGGCCCACCCTCGAGGAGTTCAAGGTCCTAAGTGCCGCGGGTGCCGCTTCCGGCTCGATCGACCTGTACCACATCCAGGACATCACCCCCGAAGCGACCGCCCAGCTGATCGCGCTCGACAAGATCGAGGAAACGGTCGAGATCTCCCGGGAATCGCTCAACGAAGTGAAGAAGAAGCTCAACACGGGCAAGGTCGAAGACTTGGACCTGGTCACGTTCGGATGCCCACACGCTTCGCTCACCGAGGTGCAAGAGATCGCCTCGCTTCTCGCTGGGAAGAGGATCCGGGCCGGCGTGAAGCTCTGGGTATGCACTTCGAGGGCCGTCAAGGAGCTGTCCACGAAGCTGGGCTATGTCGCTACGGTGGAAGCCGCCGGTGGGAATGTCGTGGCGGACACGTGCATGGTGGTCGCGCCCATCGAGGAGATGGGATACCGAACCACCGCGACGAACTCGGGGAAGGCGGCCAAGTACCTGCCGAGGTTCTGCCACCAGCACGTGGTCTTTGACTCTGCCGAGGAGATCATTCGCCGCGTAGTCGAGTGACCGCCGGGCGCCCTCCTCGAACTCGCAGGTCCGCTTCGTCGCGGCCCGGAGTTTAGGCGGGAACGGGTCTCTCCGCCTCGACGTTCCAATCAAGATAGGCCACGATCGGGTCCAGGATTCGCTCCCGGAGCATCGTGGGATTCGTCCAACGGAACAGCGACGGCTCGAGGTAGCAGGCGAGGGCGCATTTGTTGCACCGCTCGTACGGGTCCCACTCGAACGTGTTCCAAAGCTTCCGCACATCCACGTCCCACACGCGATCCCCGCCGCCGTACTCTCGAAGCGTGTAGCAGGGCAGAACAATCCGTCCCTGCGGATCGACGTTCATCGTCATCCAGGGCTTGCAGCGCCAAGGGGTGTCCCGGAACCACCCGTCGATGACGCTCGTGAAGTACTCGCGAGATTCGATGATCGGTGCTCCCTTCTCCTTGAGGACTATCAGGCGCTCGAGGGTCCCCCGCAGTTTCTGTCCGACCGGAGCCAAGCTCTCCGCGGCCGAGTAATTGTACGCGACCTGGAATGTCACGCCGACCCCGAGCCGCTGGGCAAGGGCAACCATCTTTTCGGCCTCGTCCAAGGTCTCGTTCGTAATCGTGGAGTTGATCGCGACCGGAACGAGCCCCCGGGTCGACCGGATCCCTTCCACCGCCCGGTCGAACGAACCGGGAATCCCGCGGAGACGGTCGTGGAGGTCACCGATGCCATCCAGAGAGACGAAGACCATGTCCAGGTAGGGCGCGATCTCTCGGATGCGATTGCTCAGCAACCAGCCGTTCGTGACCAGCGACGTGTGGAACCGCGGGTGGGATTCCGCGAGGATTTGGGGAAGGTCCGGACGGAGGAGCGGCTCGCCGCCCTCGAACCCTAAGAACGAGACACCCGCACGGGCCACGGCCTTCATCATGCGGACCTCGTCGTCCACGCTGAGCAGGTTCTCGTCCTTGCGTCGCCAAAAGGGACACATGGCGCACTCGAGGTTGCAGCGGTAGAGCAACTTGTGGCCGGCGATCACGGGGGCCTTTCCGCTTCCTCCACGTTGGACCGTCCGCCACAGACTGCGGAGGAACACCGACCGGACGAGTCCCATGTCCCTTGTCACAAGGCGTTTCGACTCCATAACCCTCCCGCTCTAGTTGGGGAGCTACCTCGGCCGGGATTGGCGTCCGCCGGGGGGCGGGCGGATGTCAGTATTCGCCTTTGAGGCGGTCCCCAGTGCTCCGGTTGACCAGTGGCCCACTGAGCAAGTTCGAGTTGCTTACAGATGCCAGGCTGCCGTCATCGAGGCGGAGCCAGGTCGTCACCAACCCCAGCCGGACCACAGTGCCGGTGACTCCGCCGACCGAGATGCGATCGTTCAGCCGCAGTACCCGGTCGCGAAGCAAAATGAAGCCCGAGATCACGTTCCCTATCATCGTCTGTAGGGCGAGCGTGGCCGCGAGCCCAACCACGGCGGAGAGCGTCAGGCCCGAGGCGACGGTGAGAGGCCCGAATGCGATGAACAGGACCGCGCCCGCCAAGAGGAGTCCAATCAGCGAGATACCGAGCCGCGCCCAGCGCACCGCGGCGGGCGGCGCATGATGCTGACGGAGCCATCGCGCACTGCGGCCGGACAGGAAGTACCCGCCCAGCGCGAGGACCGTGGCTGTAACGAGGGGCGCAATTGTAGGCAGGTAATCGGTCCAGTTCACAGAGGGCACCGCGGGGGTAGAATGCTCGAATGTATTAGGAAAGGGGGCCGCCCGCCCGGTCTCTCCGGGTCCTAGGCAGGTCTCGCCGACGGCGGACCACGCCGAGCGCCGATGGCGCGTCGCCCTGGTGGCGACTTGGTCCGTGATTCACCTGACGGCCCTAGATATAGGGCAGAGAAAGACTTAGAGCGGGGGCGCCGCTCATGAACTATCGGGCATCGCATGCGGCGGGCACGAATCCACCCGGGGACGAGATGCTCCGAGGAGCAGAGCCGGTAGCATGACCATCGCGAGCACGAGTTCGAAGGCATCTTCCGCCTTCACCACACGAGCCGCGCGGTACGCCGAGGGCCGGAGGTTGAGGCGTCGAGTGCCTCGGTCGGCCCACGCTCTCTGGTCGCCGAGTCGGGACCGACCGGACCCGATCGAGCTGCTCGGGACCTCTGACCGGGATCGGTTACCGGCATTGTTACCGATTCGTTACGGACGAATGTCGCTCTCCCCGTTCGCATTCCTCCGCGGTGCGGCCAACGTGATGGCACGGGACCTATCGACGAACCCCGTCACCGGTCCACAAGTTCAGCTGTGTGGTGACGCGCACGTCAGCAACTTCGGGATCTTCGCGACGCCGGAGCGCAACCAGGTCTTCGACCTGAACGATTTCGACGAGACGCTGCCCGGGCCGTGGGAATGGGACGTGAAGCGACTCGCCACGAGCCTCGTCGTGGCCGGCCGCCAGAATCGGTACGGTCGGTCGGAGACCCGCAAGGCAGCCCGCGCGGCAGTACGGTCGTATCGTGAGTTGATGGCCGAGTTTGCCGGGATGCGCTACCTCGACACGTGGTACTTTCACTTGGACTTGCAGCGCCGCGCGCTGCCCGTGGGGCGGAAACCGAGGAAGCTGATCGGTCGCGGCCTAGCGAAGGCGCGGCGACGCACCGGCCTTCATGCCTTTCCCAAGATGACCCGAGCGGTTCGGGGCCGGTATCATATCCGGAACGAATCGCCCCTGATCGTCCATTACAAAGACCCCGCCACCTTTGAGCAGTCTCGGTTGTTCTATCAACGGTACCTCGCCACCCTCCCGGACGAACGACGCCTGTTGCTCGACCGGTACCACATCGTGGACGTGGCCCAGAAAGTGGTCGGGGTGGGAAGTGTCGGCCTCGCGTGCTCGGTGCTTCTGTTGATGGGAGACTCCGACGTCGAGGATCCGCTCTTTCTCCAACTGAAGCAAGCGACGGCTTCCGCGCTCGAGCCGTTCCTTGGCCCGAGCGGATACCCGAACCACGCCCAGCGGGTGGTAGAGGGGCAGCACCGAATCCAGGAGGCGAGCGACATCTTCCTCGGATGGAGCCGCCTCGGGGGCCGGGACTTCTACATTCGCCAGCTGCGGGATATGAAGTTCTCCTACGACTTGTCCACGCTAGGCCCTCGACAGTTCCTCGGCCAGGCCAAGCTCTGCGGGACAGCTCTCGCCCGTGCCCACGCCCGGACAGGTGACCCGGCACAGATCAGCGGGTACCTCGGCAACCGGGGCGTTTTCGACGAGGCGGTCACGGCCTTCGCCGAATCGTATGCCGACCAAACCCAACGGGACTACCGGGCGCTCCTCATCGCGATCAAGAAGGGGCGCGTGGCCGCCGACGTCGACGTGTAGAGAAGGTCCTTAGCGAACGGGGACCCGACTCCGGTCACCGGACGATCAAGAACCAGACCCACACGATCCCGAGCACGGCGACCCAGATCGCGAAGAACGTTAGGGGGAGTATCTCGGTTAGGCTCGAGGGATTCACTCGGTCCATCCACGATATCGAACGGCGGCGGGAGAACCGTTCCGCATGCGCCTCGAACGGACGGAGCAGGTTCAGCTCTAGTGTCGCGCCCGACCGGAGTGTTACCGGGACGCTCCACTCCCCGTCGACCGGCGGCTCGCTCTGCTCGAGCCGGAGGGCTGCTTCCCTCCAGAGATTCTGGGCGTCGTTCGTCCGGTGGAGCAGGACCGCCCAGACGGTCGAAATCAGTATGCCCAGCACCGCCAGGAACGTGACGACCACGACCAGCAGCGATGGTTGGTTCATCAGGTCCGCGAGCACGACCACGAGCCCGGTGATGAGCACCGTCCCGATCGCGGCATAGTAGGATGTCCTCACGGAGGAGAGCTGGCCCTCCTCCGCCGCGAGCCGCTCGAACTTGTCATGAAGCCAGCGCCGGTCCTCTTGGGTCAACTTCGGCGCGGGGGTCGTCGGCTCCGGGACTCCCTTAGGTGGGTTCACGCCCTGGCAACAACCGTCCGTGGGTAAGCGTGTCGGTTTCCCCCGCGGACGAGCGGATCCGACGATCTAGAAGCTGTCCCCGGAGAGGCACCGGAATCGGGGATCGTTCGTGCCGAACTCCCGAACGAGCTCGCGGCGGCTCCGTTCACGGCCGAGCTCGGTCGCCATCAGTTCCCACCACATCGCGGAAGCGACCACATACCCGCGTCGACGCAGCTCGGGACCCAAGTCGTTGACCGCTCCGCCCCAGAACGTGACAACGCCGGAGCGGGCTCGACCCTCCAACGATGACGCCAGGAGCGTTCGGGTCGACGGCGAGGTCGCCACCAGTTCCCCACAGCTCGTCCCGTTGGCGTCGGTCCGGTGAATCGCGTAGCCCACTGCCCGGCCGCGTTCGAGAGCGAGGAGCACCGTCTCCGGACGAAGATCCCCAGTGGCCGCGGCCAGGCGAGCGAAACCCCGGGGCCGTTGCGCAAAGCCCAACCTCCCCTCCCCGGACCGGGCGTGGAGGTTCTCGATCTCTCGAAGGTCGGAACGCTTCCCATCCCGGACCCTCGTCCCAAGGGAACGGCGCCGACGGGGCGGGAAGATCCGGACCGCGATCGGGGGCGTGTAGATGTCTCGGTACCCGAGCTGCTCGTACAGACGGTGGGCCCCCCACGAGCGGTTCGTCCACAAGGTGGCATAGCGGATCCCCGCCGCTCGTTCCCTACGATGGACCTCTTCGAGCACCCGACGCGCCACCCCCGCACGGGCATGGTCGAGTCGGGTCGTCACACCGGCGATGCCGCTGACCACTTCGGTCCCGTGCGGGAACGTGTAGGGGATTCGCTCGACGAACGCTTGCCCGACGACGATGCCTCGGTCGACCGCGAAAACGCCGCCATATTCGGCGAGCCGGTCTTTCTGACGTTGCCACAGGTCGATCGTGCGGCGATGCCGAAACTCCCGGAACGCCGCTATGCTGACGAGGGCGCGCCCGGGGTCGTACGATTCCGGGAGTTCGTCGAAACTGAGAAGCTTCATGCGCCTACTTTGTACGTTGCTGCGGGCTCGTGAAATCTCGGGGGAGTGATTGGGGGCAGACCTCGGTGCCTACCCGCCCGGCGAATGCGTCGGGGGAGCTGCTCTCGGGCGCGCGACGTTCGTCCGCGACGGCTTGCGGACCGGCGCCTTCGCCCCGGAGACCTCGAGATGGCGCTCCGGTAGGCCGGTGAACACTTGGCGAGGCCGCGCGATCTTCTGCTCCGGGTCCTGGATCATCTCGATCCACTGCGCGACCCAGCCGGACATCCGGGGGATGGCGAAGAGGACCGGGAACATGTCGGTCGGGAATCCCATCGCTTGGTAGATGATCCCCGAATAGAAGTCGACGTTCGGATACAGCCGGCGCTGGATGAAGTACTCATCCGAGAGCGCGATGTTCTCGAGCGCCAGCGCGACATCGATGAGCGGGTTGCGTCCGGTCACCGCAAAGACCTCCTCGGCGATCTGCTGGATGAGACGGGCCCGCGGGTCGTAGTTCTTGTAGATCCGGTGGCCGAATCCCATCAGGAGTCGCTTGCCTTCTTTCACCTGGCGGATCAACGCGGGAACGTGCTCCTTCGAGCCGATCTCCTGCAGCATGCGGACGACCTGCTCGTTGGCCCCTCCGTGGAGCGGACCGTAGAGCGCCGCCGCGGCGGCCGCGGAACAGCTGTACGGGTCCGAGTGAGAGCTGCCCACCGCTCGCATCGCATTGCTGCTGCAGTTCTGCTCGTGGTCCGCGTGCAAGATGAACAGCGTGTCGAGAGCCTTCGCCAGTACCGGGTCCGGGGTGTACCGTGTGGTCCAGGACGGCCGGTACATCATCGCCAGGAAGTTCTCCGTGTACGAGAGGTCGTTGCTCGGGTGGATGTACGGTAGGCCGACCGAATGCCGGTGGGCGAACGCGGCCACGGTCGGGACCTTCGCGATCAGACGGTACGCCTGCTGGTAGCGGGTGTGCTCGTCGTTGATGTTCTTGGCCTCCGGGTAGAAGGTCGACAGGGCAGCGAGGGTGCTCACGAGCATGCCCATCGGGTGAGCGTCATGGTGGAACCCGTCCATGAACTTCTGGACGTTCTCGTGGACCATCGTGTGAAAGGTGATGTTATGGAGCCACTCTTCAAGCTGGCTCTTGCTCGGGAGATTCCCGTGGATGATGAGGAAGGCGACCTCGAGGTACGACTTCGAGGCGGCAAGCTCCTCGATCGGATAGCCGCGGTAGCGGAGGATCCCCTTGTCGCCGTCGATGTACGTGATGGCGCTCCGGCAGGAGGCGGTGTTGGCGAACGACGGGTCGTAGCTCAGGAGACCGTAGTCCTCAGGCCCGGTCCGGATCTGGTGTAGGTCCGTGGCTCGGATCGCGCCGTCCTGGATCGGGATCCGGTAGTTCGTTCCGGTCCGCTCATCCGTGACCGATAGGAAGTTGTTCGACCTCGCGGCGCTCGGTTCGACCTTGGGAGAACTCGGTTTAGATGCGGGCAATTACCTTCGCCTCTCCACCGCGCCCAATACGCAGGGGTTCTTGAACCCGGTAGGCGGGTTTGGGAGGGGCCGAGGGGCTCCGAAGCTTGCTTCTTCGCCACCCTCGACCTCGGGGCGATAGGACATCTATTCCGTTCTTGTAGGCAGGCCGTGACGGACCGAGCTCCGGAGCTGCGTTCGGGTTCTCGAGAACGTTGGAACGAGGTCGTGCGCTCCGGCTGGGATCGCGTTTCCTACCGGTACCGCCCCCGACGTGCCACTTCGGACTGCTTCGGGCACCTCGAGAATGACTATCGTGCCTGGCTTGGTCCGGTCCTCAGAACGGCCCCGCGCGGTTCGGAGGTCCTCGACCTCGGCTGCGGGAACGGCGTCCCCGCCGCGCGGGTCCTCTCCGAACGGTTCCGGGTGACCGGAGTGGACATCTCCGATGTACAGGTCCGTCGGGCCCGTCGGTTGGTCCCCCGAGCTCGGTTCGTTCGGGCCGACCTCGCCCAGGTGGATTTCCCGCAGGGCGCCTTCGCCGCCGTGGTATCCTTCTATTCCCTGATTCACGTTCCCCGAGAGGAGCACAGACCCCTCTTCCGGAAGGTCGCTCGGTGGCTCGGTCCGGGCGGGTGGTTCGTTGCGATCCTCGGCCACACCGAGTACGAGGGAACGGAATCCGGCTGGCTAGGGTCGGACGCGCCGATGCTCTGGAGCCAGTACGACGCGGCCACGTACCGACGTTGGTTCCGGGCCGAGGGGTTCCGGATCCTTCGAGAAGAGTTCATCCCGGAGGGCGATGGGGGGCACCAGCTGTTCGTGACCCGAAAGGGCCGGTCGCTCCCGACGCGTCGGCCTAGCGCCCGGAAACCGGCCGAGCGGTAGGGAAGACCAGCACTCGTCCCTCTTCGGCCGACCCGAGCTCGTCGACCTCGTGGAGGACGCGCACGGCCTCTTTGCCGGTCGGCGTGAGGTGGTACGCTTCGGAGGAGTGTGTGATGAGCCCTTCCTCCTGGAGGGTCCTCAGGTGGAACGAGAGCTTGGGAGAGTCGTCAATACCGGCCGCACGCATGACCTCGGTGAACGAGGTCGGGCCCTCGGAGAGCCGACGGAGGATGTGCCGCCTCAGGGGGTTCGCAAGCGCCCCCAACGTGCCCTGGACACGGACCGCGGAGATCGCCGCCCGTACCTGCAGGACCGCCGTGTCCGGAAGCACGCTCGCGTCGAAGCCCACCGCGATCGGTCCCTTTCCCTCCGTCCGCTGAACGACCTCGCTCAGCGCGTGGGCCACGTCCTCGGTCCGATGGGTCGCGAACAGTCGCTCGACCCCCGCGATGACGACCGCGGGACGGGCATGCCCTTCGATGAACCGGAGGACGGTGTCCTGCAGCCCCGCCGGAGAATCCACCATCGGAAGGTCGGCCACGGTGACGTGCGCCGACGCCTTTCGCGGGGTCACGCCGAGCAGCAGGACCTCGTGGCCGGCCTTGGCCCACTTGTCGGCCAGGCGGACGGGGTCCTTCTCGCCCCCGCTCGGGACCGAGAACGCCCGCTGGTCCTGGATCAGCGCGACGATACGCTGTACGGCCTCCGAACGGAACGGTTTACGAACGTAGTCGAACGCCCCGAGCTTCATCGCCTCGACCGCGGCCTCGACCGTTCCGAAACCGGTGATCATGATCACGTAGACCCGCGGCCAACGCTCGCGCACCTGACGCAGGAGCTCGATCCCGTTCATCCGGGGCATCCGCACGTCCGAGAAGATCACGTCGAACTCGGTGGCCTCGAGCGCTTCGATCGCCTTCGCGCCTGACGAAACAGCTTCGACCTGATGGCCCCAGTCGGAGAGGAGGGTCGACAGCTCCTCCCGGAATACCGCGTCGTCGTCGACCACGAGGAGGCGCATAGCTAGGGAACTCCCTTTCCCGCAATAACGCTGCCTCCGAGCCCGAACTCGTGACAGCGAAGCCCCGGGGCGTCGGGCGTCACGGTCGGACGCCGGCGGGCCGCTCGACGCCGCTCGAGGTGAGGCGCGGGAGGTGCACCGAGAACTTCGACCCCTTTCCTACCTCCGATTCGACGTCGATCGTTCCCCCATGGGACTCGACGATCCCGATGCAGATGGCCAGGCCGAGACCCGTGCCCTTCCCTTCGGGTTTCGTGGTGAAGAACGGCTCGAACAGATGAGCGCGCACATCCGGCGGGATCCCCGGACCGTTGTCGGCCACGCTCAAGTGGACCCGCTCCGGGTCCGCCGTGAGACGGACCTCGATCTGCCCTTGGCCGTTCAGCGCGTCGTAGGCGTTGTTCAGGAGGTTCGTGATCACCTGGTTGATCTGTTCGCGGTCGCCCCGCACGAGGAGGGGCTCGTCCGGCAGCGCGACGTCCACCTCGACCGCGGCCGACTGCTTGCCCATGAGGAAGCCGGTCACCGACCGAACGGAATCGGCGAGGTCGACCTCTCCGACCATGGCCTCGGGGCGCCGGGCGAAGTCGAGGAGGCCCCTCACGATCCGCGCGGCCGAATCCGTCTGGTGCAACAGGGAATCGACCCGTCCTCGGGTCCAGGAGTCCGCGGTGCGCCGGCGTACGGACTCGGCGATGAGCATGATGTTCGCGAGCGGTGTGTTGATCTCGTGAGCGACACCGGCCGCCAATTGACCGAGCGAGACGAGGCGGTCGGAATGGAGAGCCTGGCGCTCCAACCGTCGCATCTCGGTCAGGTCGACCGCCACGCCGAGGAAGTGGGTGATGGCCCCGTCGTCGCCGCGGATCGCGGTGATCGTGATCAGCACCGGATGCTCGATGCCCCCTCGGTCCCGGTTGATGAGCTCTCCGGACCAAGAGCCGACCTTCGGGTCGAGGAGGTCCTTCCACATCCGGGAGTAGGTCGCTCGGTCGGTCTTCCCGCTCGCGACCAGATTGGGTCGCGCCCCCATGACCTCCTCGCGACGGTATCCGTAGATCCGCTCGAACGCCGGGTTGACGTCGATCAGGAAGCCGTCCCGGTCGGTGAGCTCCATCGCGTTGGTCGAATGCAGGAACGCCTGGTGGAACAGCCGCGCCGTGGCGGCCGAGTCCTGGTAGATCCCGGTCCGGTCGTGGAAGACCAGAAGCACTCCGGTGACCTCGCCCGTCTCGTTCGACTGGGGATAGAACTCGACGTCCACGATATGCCGGCGTTTTCGTCCGACCGCCTCGAGCGTGAACCCGTGCAACGAACGGGCCTTCTCTTCGCCCTGGGCCCGAAGGCGTCCTTCCTCCAGTCGCTCGTGCCCCGAGGCCAGGATCTCCGCGAGCTTGTGGCCGACCGGGTCCTCCTCGGCCCCCAGAAGCTCCCGGAACGCAGGGTTGGACCGCTGGATACTCCCGTCCGGGGAGAGGAGAAGCGCCCCCATCGGTCCGCGCTCGAAGGTCGCTTCGAACCATCCGCGCTCGGCCATGGGCGGAGCGCCCGAGAGCCCCTGAGGTTTAGGTCTTTCCGCCAGCCGTGAGAGAGGATGTCAAGCCGGTTCCACGGCGAGACGAATATCCCTAGTCGCATGATTCCTCGTAATGGTCCGCCCGCTGCTCCTGGTGGTTCGGGAGACCCCGAGCCTCGCCGACTCGGTCCAGATCCTGCTCGAGACGGTCGGGTTCCGCGTGGTCTCCTTCGGGTCGATTTCCTCGGCGCTCGCCCGCATCGACGACCGGACCGCGGAGCCGATCCGGGCGTTCGTGGTCGCCTGCAACCAGGCGTACAGCGAGACCCTGCGTGGCTATCCCGAGTCGTTCCCCCCGCAGGCCCGGGACGTTCCGCTCCTAGTGGTCGGCCAGCGCGCGCTCCAGGACGGGAGGAAGTGGCCGCCGAACGTTCGCTCGCTCGGGCTACCGCTCGATTCGGGGGCCCTCGTCCGTGCCTTGGCCCAGCTCACTGGGCTCGAGGCCCCGAGTCCCACGGCCAACGCCCACTGAGCGCGGCCGGACCGGCTACTTTCGCACCGTCCGAAGGAACTCCTCGAGCACCTTCGTGACCCCGCTCCCGAGGTCGTCGTACTCGTAGCGGACCGATACGATCGGCTGCGGCACGTGGACGAGTCGCGCCAGGTCGACCGGGCTGCCGTCGATAACGAACTCCGCGTTCGACCGGCGGATCGTCTCCTCGAGGTCCTTCACCTGCGCCTCGCTGTACCCCATCGCGGGGAGGATCCGCTGGAGGTGCGGGTAGTCCTTGTAGACGCCGGCGATGGTACCGACCGCGAACGGTCGTGGGTCGATGATCTGAGCACCGTGGCGCTCGGCGATGAGCGTGCCGGCGCCCGTGTCGAGCCCACCGTGAGTGACGGTCGGTCCGTCCTCCACGACGATCGTCCGATGCCCCCGGAGCCGTTCTGCCTCGGGCGAAATCAGCTTCAGTCCCCCAAGGAGGACCTTCGCCGACGGGTTCGCCCGCGCCGCGTTCTGTTCGATCGTCTGGACGGCCTCGGGCGGGGCGGAGTCCGTCTTGCTGATGACGATCACGTTGGCCATCCGGAAGTTCGCCTCTCCCGGGTAGTAGGACATCTCGTGGCCGGCCCGGTAGGGGTCAGCGACCGTGAACATGAGGTTCGGCGCGTAGAACGGGAGGTCGTTGTTCCCTCCGTCCCAGATCACGATGTCCGCCTCCGCCTCGGCCCGACGAAGGATCGGTTCGTAGTCGACGCCCGCGAAGACGACCGCTCCGTCCCGGATGATCGGCTCGTACTCTTCACGCTCCTCTATCGTGCAGTGCGCCCGCTCGAGGTCCTCCATGGTAGCGAACCGCTGGACCGCCTGGGCCATCAGGTCGCCGTACGGCATCGGATGCCGGACGATCGCAACCCGCTTACCGTGCTGGCGGAAGTACCCGGCGACGAACCGCGTCAGCGGGCTCTTTCCCGCCCCCGTGCGCACGGCGCAGACGGCCACCACCGGCTTCGACGACGGTACCATGGTCGCCTTCGGCCCGGCGAGCATGAAGCTCGCTCCCGCGGCCAGCGCGATCGAGGCCTTGTGCATGACCTCGGTGTGAGGAAGGTCGGAGTAGGAGAGGACCACGAGGTCCACCGATTCCCGACGAATGAGGTCCTTGAGCTCGTTCTCCGGCACGATCGGGATGCCCTTCGGGTATCCCGGGCCGGCGAGACCCGCGGGGTAGACCCGACCGGAGATGTTCGGGATCTGCGCCGCCGTGAACGCGACCACCTGGAATTCCGGACGGCCCCGGTAGAGGAGGTTGAAGTTGTGGAAGTCTCGCCCGGCCGCACCTACGATGACGACTCGCTGAAGAGCCATGCCGGTCCGACCGAATCGGGCTAGATAAGCCGTTGGTGGGCCCCGGCACACGGGGGTCAATCGCCCGCTTCCGGGGCCGGCTCAGCACCCTGGGGGGTCGACGAGCCCCGGAGGATCGACGGCACGAGCGCGCCGAGCAGCAGGATCGCCGAGATGACGAAGATGAGGTGGATCGCGGTCAGGAAGCTCGCGGCTCCGGTGAACGGGATGGAGGGGTTCGCGGTCCCGAGGAAGATCGCTTGGATCGCCGAGAGCGGGATCACCGAGCTCATCACGACGAGCGTGATCCCGAGGCTGATCGTCGAGCCGGTGTTGAGGAGCGTCGAACCGATCGCCGATGCGACTCCCCGACGTTCGGGTCGGACCGCGGTCATCATGGCCGCCCGGTTCGGGGAGGCGAAGAGCCCCATCCCCGCGCCGACCAGGATCAACGCCGGCGTGAGGGAGAGGAAGGAGTCGTTCGGACCGATCGTCGCGAGCCACACGAACCCGGCCGCCGAGACCCCGAGGCCCGCCACGAGGAACGGCCGGGGACCGTAGTGGTCGGACAGCCAGCCGCTCACGGGACCGAAGACGGCGAGCGAGGCGGAGGTGGGGATGAGGAACAGCCCGGCGGTGAGCGGACTCAGGAAGCGCGGTGGCCCCTGTAGGTAGAAGACCAGGACGAACGTGAACGCTCCCCGCGCGAGCGCGTTGAGGAACATCGCGACCCCGGAGGCCGCGAACTGACGATTTCGGAAGAGGGAGAGGTCGAGCATCGGATGCGCCTCTCGCATCTCGACGCCGAGGAACACGACGAGGATGGCGGCCCCAACGAGGACGCTCGCGACCGCGACGGTCACGGACACCTGGCCGAGCGCCCCGAGCGTTACGCCTAGAAGGAAGATCGTCAGCCCCGTCGCGAACAGGATGTTCCCGACCCAGTCGATATGAGGCCTCGCTTCGGGCTTCGCGATCTCCTTGAGGTCCCGGTGCGCCCTCAGGGTCGCGACGAGCCCGATCGGGACGTTCACGAAGAAGATCCACCGCCACCCGATCGTGGACGTGATGACCCCTCCCAGAACGAGCCCGGAGATAGCCCCGACCACGATCGAGACCTGGTTCACGCCGAGCGCGCGGCCCCGCTCGTTCGGCGGGAACGCGTCCGTGATGATCGCCACGGAGTTCGAGAACAGGAACCCGGCGCCGACCGCCTGCACGAGGCGGAAGACGACGAGCTCGAGCCCCGTGCCCGAGAACCCACACAGGAGGGAGCCCGCCGTGAACACGGCGAAGCCGAGGACGTAGAGACGCACCCGGCCGAACATGTCGGAGAGACGCCCGAAGTTGACCAGTACCACCGAGGTGAGCAGAGAGTAGCCGATGAGGATCCAGAGAAGGAGGGTCGCGTTGGTCCCCGGAAGCTCGCGTCCGATCGTCGGGAGCGAGATGAGGACGATGTTCGAGTCGATCGCGGACATGAGGGTCGCGATCGTCGTGTTCGAGAGGACGAGCCACTTGTACTGCATCCCTACCCGACCTCCGAAGAGCGCAGGCCTGCCCGCCTTTCGGGGGACGAGGGTAGCTCACCCGCCATCAGGAGGGACTCCGGACGGGTGACGGGCGTTTCTCGGTCAAGGCTGGGAGCAGGTCAACCGAGCGGGGTCGCCGACGACTGGTATCCGGCGATCTCCGAGCTGAGCTTGTCGACGTATTGACGGAAGGTCGACAGGATCTGTCTCGTGGTGATCACCCCGACCACCTGGTCCCCCGAGCGGACGATCAGCCGCCGGATCCCGAGCTTGGCCATGTCGGTAACGACCTGGTCCATCGGCGTGTCGGGGGCGCAGGACTGTAGTTTCGGCGACGCCAGGTCCTTGAGGAAGCAGCGGGAGGGGTCCTTCCCGCCGACAAGGACCTTTTCCAGAAAATCCCATTCGGTGACGATCCCGGTCACGGTCTTCGCGCCCCCGTGGGTGACGATCGTGTAGCCTTTCCGTTGCGCCACCATCGCGCGGGCACACGTCAGGGCGTCGGTCTCGTCGTCCATCGTGAGGGGGGTTGCGTCCATGATGTTCTTCGCCAGGAGCCCCATGGCCGGGACAACGTCGTGAAGTTTATGAGAACGAGGTCGCGTGTTTTACCGGTGTCGGCGAGGACGGGGCTCCTCGTCGGAGGGAGGGGACTCGTGGAGCGTCCTAGTCACACGCATCGACCGGTTCCGGAGATCGACGTCGCGCTTCTCTCCGGATTCGGATTCTCATGCCTCCCCGATTGCGGACTTTGCTGCTTCACTTCCCCGCGCCTCGACCGCGACGATGAGACCCGGCTCCACGCCGTGGCCCCTCAGGCACGGATCGCTCTCGAGGGCAGAGAGACGTGCCTCGCCGCGCGTCCGGAGGGCGGGGCGTGCCAATTCCTGGACCATCTTCGCTGTGCGGTGCATGCGGCCCGGCCAGCCCCGTGCCGGGAGTTCCCGGTCTCTGTCCACATCGGGACGCGCCTCCAGGCGACCGTCGTGCTGTCCTGTCCGGGCCTCCGGCTCAACGCGCTCGTCTCGAATGGTTCGGCCCGATCGCCCGCACCGCCGTCGGACTTCGAATCAGAGCTCGCATCGGTCCGCCAGCGCCTCACTCCCGCGGTCGAACGTCCGCGCTCGGAGGCCGAACGACGTCGCCGCCGAATCGCGCGCGGTCTCGAAGACCAGGGTCGCTGGGTCGAGGAGGAGGAGGTTCGCCGACGGCTCGGAAAGCGCCGCCTCGTGCCCGCCCCCGAGGATTATCATCTCGAAGAGCCGCCCCTGGCCGAAGAGGGGCTCGAACGACTTCCGATCTACTACGACGGTCGCCCCGGCCCCATGGCCCTCGCCCAGGGTCTCGGGGGCTGGGAAGCCCTTGAGCTATCGGCGGAGGGCGGCGCCCGTCCTATCGGGATCGCCGTGCCTCCGGATCGGCTCCCGACCCTCGACGAGGACGCCGAGGCCCTGCTCTCGGGATACCTCGGGTACTGGCTAGCCCGAGATGGGTTCCTCGCGGCGGTCCACCTCGCGATGCTCTCTACCACCGAGGGGACCGTCGTCGATGCGACGCTCGACGACCTACATGCGATCGGCTCGACCGTCCTGGCCCGCGGCTCGGTCCGCTCGAAGCTGAGGGGGAACCCGGGGGCACGTCTCACTCGGGCCGACGTCGAGGCGGGGATTCGCGCTACCGACCAGGACTGGCTCGACCGACCGACATGGGGAAGCCGGCTTTAGCGAGCCGGGAACCGTTCCCCGAGCTTGCCCTCGAGCTGACCGACCAGACTCCGCTCGTCGCTCTCGGTCCAGGGGGATGGGTCGAGAACCGGCACGTCACTCCACGTCCGGGGGGCATCCCTCTCGAAGGTCGTGACAAAATCGTTTCGGTAGCCCGCGGGAAGCGGCGAGCCGGGCTCGGGCACGGCCAGGCCTGCCAGGACGAACCCGACTCGGGCGAGCACCCGGCTCACCGACTCGGCGCGGTAGCCGCCGCCCCCGGTCACCAAAAGACGGCCACCGGTAAGCTCATGGGCTAGCGCCAAGACCGCTCGGTCGACCTCGGCGTAGGCGGCGGGAGTGTACTGAAGATGCGCGAGCTCGTCACCGTAGTGGCCGTCGACCCCGTGCTGGAGGATGATGACCTCCGGACGGAACCGGCGTAGCAAAACGGGGACGACGCGATGGAAGATCGGAAGCAGCGCCTCGTCGCCCGCGCGCGGCGGGAGCGGCACGTTCGCTTTGAGGCCG
Organism: Thermoplasmata archaeon UBA61; assembly: GCA_002503985.1. GTDB lineage: Archaea > Thermoplasmatota > Thermoplasmata > Lutacidiplasmatales > UBA184 > Lutacidiplasma. Next base: position 44,587 of record DASW01000008.1, on the reverse strand, counting down.
GCGCCGTCCCCGCGGCCGACCTCGTGCGGGAAGCCGGTGCCGGGGAACAGAGTGCGTCCATCCTGGTGGAAGTCGATGTCGAGGACCTTGCCGGATTCGTAGAACCCGTACATCACACCGTCGCCGTGGTGGGCGTCGATGTCGATGTAGGCGACCCGATGACCGCTGCGCACGGCTCGGCCGACCGCGATCGCCACGTCGTTGAAGATGCAGAAGCCGCTCGCCCGGTCGGGGTGGGCATGGTGGAGCCCGCCGCCGGGATGGAAGGCGGGGCGTCGGTGCTCGAGGGTGTAATCGAGCGCGTCCACCGCCCCTTGGACGATCCTCGCGGCGGCGTCGTAGCATCCCCGGAAAGCCGGCGTGTCACCCCCGTCCAGGGAGACCTCCCTCGAGATCCCGCTCGCCTGCTTCACGAACTCGAGATAGTCGGCCTGGTGGAACGACTCGAGCGTCGGGCGGCTCGCTACCTCGACGGTATGGGACCAACCCAGAACGCCGGGGTGGGAGGCGGAGGTGACGGATTCGAGGAGGTGGGCCGCGAGCCCCCGGCTCCGTTCGGAGAACGGATGGTACGGTCCAAAATCGTAGTCGAAGAAGCGGTCCGTCCAGACCACGTGCGCGCGGGACGACGGCATCGGTCACTCCCGCCCATTCATCGTGCCGCGGCGCCCCGGGACGGGGAATGTGACCGACCCGGGCCCGTCGGAGGTCAACGGGGACACCGACCGCGAACCGGGCTCTCGCATGGACGTTAACCAGAGCGGGGCCGCGAAATAAGCCATCGGGGGCGGAGGTGTGCGCGCCCGCCATCATTATGAGCGTGCCGGGGTCGGCGAAGGTGAGGCGTTCCGATGGGGATCGAGGATGAGGTTTCTCCCAACGCAGTGAAGGTTTACAAGGCGATGAAGGAGCTCGCGATGATCTCCGAAGAGAAGTTGGGGACCGCGGAGCGGGTCACCCAGGTCGCACGGCTGCCGAAGACGATGGTTATGAACGCCCTTCAGGAACTCCAGGCCAAAGGCTGGGCCCGTCGCAAGGTCCGCGAAAAGGCCGCCGGATACTACCTGTTGAAGTAAGGGGCTACGGCGTCTCGCGCGCGACGCCCGCGCGGCCCCACACCTTCTCCACGAGACGGCTCGTGGAACGCAACGTGACCTCGGTCACGGTGCTCACACGAGCGACCTGTGCGCGGGAGCGGTGTTCCCCGTTCTGCTCCGCGGCGATGTAGATCAGCGCGGCCACGAGCCCGTGCGGGCTGAGCCCCGAGAGCTCGGGGTCCTCTCGGGCCTGGTCGAGCATCGCTTGGACCGTAGACCGAACCCGGGGCGAGAGCGCAAGCTCCTCGGCGTATCGGGTGAGGAACGCCTTGGTCCCGACCCCCGGAATCGGGAGTCCGGAACCCCGTTGAACGACCTTGAACGTCCGTCCGACGTCCGAGCGGCGGGCTCCTACGGCCTGTGCCACCTCGCCCAACGTTCGTGGGATGGAGAAGCGACGGCACGCGGCGTAGAGACAGGCCCCGACGCTCGCGGGCAGGCTTCGTCCTCGGAAGAGGCCCCGCACCTTGGATTCCCGATAGACGTGCTCGGCCTCGGCGAGGACCACCGCGGGCAACCCCATCGACTCCCCCGCGCTCTGGATCTCGCCGCGGGCGGCGGTCCGGTCGAGGGGGCCGTCCACGGCCCGGGAGGTCTGGCGTTGCATCACCCGCTTGAGGTGCTGGAACTCGTAGCGACGGTGCCAGCCGAGTCGCTTTCCCTGCCCGTCCCGGGCGAGCGACAACGTGGAACCGAGAGCGCGCTTCGTGCCTCCGGGTCGGACGAACGGGCCGATCCCTCGGCCGCTCCCTTCCGAGCCCGAGGCTTCCGCGGGCGGTGGCGCCGTCGCGATGATCGGGGTGCCGTCGAAGACGAGCCCGCACTCCGCGCAGTGGGTTTCGGCCAGGACCGCGTCCACGATGCGGTGCGTGCTCCCGCACATCGGGCACACGGGCGGAACCTCCGTACGGGAGGGTTGCCCTTCCCCGACCTCTGTCACGGCATCGCATGCATGGGTTGCGAGTATATACCCCTCTCACCGCGGTCGCCGCTCGGCCGACCCGCCCCACAACTGTATTGGGGAGCCTCCCCTCCCGCCACCCGTGCGAACCGGGCTGGTCGTGATCGGGGCCGTCATCGCCCTGCTCGGGGCAGGATTGATCGTCACATTGTTCTTCCTGTCGGGGGGTCCGACGATCACCAACCACACCACTTTCGAGGACCCCGGCATCGCTCCCTACTCGAACCAGTCGTGGGCGGTTCCGGGACCGACCCCGGGCTCCGGCTCCGTCACGCTCTCGTGGACGATGAGCGGATTGGCCAACATCTCCCTGTGGCCCGCCACGACGTGCGCCAAACCGATGGGGTCCTGCCCTACCGGTCCCGCAGCGCTGAGCTGGACGCTCGCGGACTCCGGCAACGGAAGCGTCTCCCCCTCCGACTCATCGACCTACATCCTCCAAGCCACGAACCCGGCGAACAACACGCTGAGGTTCTCCGCCGTGATCTCGGCGAGCTACAGCTCCGGCAGCCCCCTCAGTTCGTGGAGCTGGGGCTTGATCGCCACGGGAGGGATCGCGCTCCTCGCGATCGGGGGGATCGCCCTCTTCCTAGGCCTCTTCTTGCCGGGCGGGGTCTACCAGGACCCGGATGGCGAGGTCGTGGCCGTCCGCCACCCCAGCCTGCCTCCCGAAGAGTACGACTCCGACGAACCAGTCCGTTGAGGGTCGGCGGAACGCCGGCCGACTACTGCCCCCAGAATGGATGGGTGGCCCGATGCAGGCGGACCACCTCGTCCAGGATCCCCTGCTCGGAAGGGGAGAGAGGTTGTCCCCGGAGCGCGCGTGCCGCGCTTTCCGATAGAGACACGAGGAGAACGTCCCCCTCCTTCAGGTTGCGGCCCATCACCGCGCCGTCGATCGATGCGGCGAGCTCGGCGTTCTCCTCGGCCTCGGGAACGGATTCGCCCTCCTTCTGGAGCGACTTCAGGACCCCGACCTCCGTGCCGTCGGGGTGCATCAGCCGCACGCCCGGCCGCAGGGTCCCGCCGCGGACCTTGATGCCGACGATCGCGGGTTTCGAGGCGCGGAAGACGAACCCGGGCAGCACCTCGAGCTTGGCCGGGTGAACGTGCTCGAGCCGGCGCTGGACCTCGAGCTCCCGCTTGCGCTCCGTCCTCCAGGCGTCGTACTCCTCGATGAGACGGTACATCACATCGGCGCGGAAGACCCGGACGGCCGACGCCTCGCCCTCGGGGACCGCGTCGGGGAGGATCGGGACCGCGAACGCGAGAACGGCCCGATGCGTCGGGTCCTTCACGATCGCCATTCGCATGACGGTCGGTCGGCCGATGGGGCCGACCCCGGCCTCGTGGATGGGAATGCCCCGTTCCCGGCACTCGAACGCCAGTGCTTCGAGGCCACCGAGGGTGTCCGCGTAGATCGCGACACCGCTCAGGGCCACCTCAGCGACCGGTTGGCTCTCCCGCGCGAGCTCTTCCTGGACGCGGGCTTTCTCCTCCTCGCTTCGGACCACTTTGAGGAGACCGCCCGGCATCGCGTCCTCGATCCCGGGGGCGGCCAGGTAGACCCCGGCCGCGGCCTGCACGTCCATCAGGGAGGCGAGGCGCACCTGCTTCGAGGCGCGACCCTCTTTGAGCGGCACCGGGCGATAGATCCCCCGGATACGTGTCGCGAACGGCGCCTCGCGGCCGGTCGCGACGATCTCGTCGCCGACCTTGAGCCGCCCGCGGTAGATGATCACGTTGCCGACCGGGCCGACGCCCTTCTGGTCGCTCCGCTCGAGGATCGTGGCCTCCCCGCCTTCCGTGATCAGCTCGAGCTCCTCTTCGAGGAAGCGCTGCGAGAGACCGACCAAGAGCGCGATCAGCTCCGGGACGCCCACGCCGGTCTTGGCGGAGACCGGGATGATTCCCACGTTCCGCGTGAAGTCGCTCACGCGGTCAAACCGCTCGGCGCTGAAGCCGAGGTGGTCGAGCTCCTCGGCGACGGAGTAGACCCGCTGGTCGAGAAGCTTCTGGAAGTCCGGGGCCGAACGGTGGATCGCCTCGAGCAGTGGGACCGGCCCCGTGGGTTTGCGCCAGCCCCCGAGCAGGTCGATCTTCGTGAGCGCCACCGCGAACGGGGTCTTCTCTCGCCGAAGGATCTGCACCGACTCGCGGGTCTGAGGCATCACCCCTTCCCGAACGTCGATCACGAGGATCGCGAGGTCCGCAAGGGCCCCCCCGCGCCGTCGGAGGGTCTCGAACGACCGGTGGCCCGGGGTGTCGACGAAGAGCAGACCCGGGAGACGCAGCTGCTCGTTGCGAAGAACTCCCTCGCACAGGCGTCGGACGGTCGACCCCGGCACCTCGATCGCGCCGATGTGCTGGGTGATCCCCCCGGGCTCCTTGGCGGCCCGGACGCTTCCCGCGATCCGGTCGAGCAGCGTCGTCTTCCCGTGGTCGACGTGCCCGAGCAACGAGACGATCGGTTCCCTCAGCTCGCCCACGACCGCTGAGACCGGCCGTCGGCCATTAGCGTTTTGCGCCCAGCTCGGTCCGCAGGGCCTCGGCGGCGACCTCGGGGGTCACTGTGTTCACGGGGTACCCCGAGCCGATGTCGAACCCGTCCGGGCGCACGAGTCGGGGGTAGAGGTCGAGGTGCCAATGGTAGCGGTCCCGGGCCTCGGACGCAACGACCGGGGTCCGCACGACGAAGTTGTAGGATGCGCCCGGGACGAGAGCTAGCAGGGCGCGGAGAAGGGCCGGTAGGCGCTCGGCGAGCTCATCGACCTCCGCGTCGGTCGCGTTCCCGAACGAGGGCGCGTGACGGGACGGAAGGACCCGTACCTCGAAGGGGTAGCCGGAGGCGAACGGTGCGTAGGCGGTGAAACCGCCCGAGTCGAACAGCACGCGAGCCCCGTCGCCGACCTCCGCCCGCCGGACCTCCTCGAACGCGCAATCGCCCCCCGAACGCTGCCGGTACCGCTCCGCTCCCTCCAGCTCTTCCTCGAGGGAGGGGGAGAGTCCCGGGACCGTGACCAGTTGGGCATGGGGATGCCAAAGAGAACCTCCGGACTCCGGTCCGGCGTTCTCGAAGAGAGTGACGGAGCCCACGTCCGCGCGCTCGGAGAGGTACCGGACGCGGTCCCGACACATTCGCATGACTCGGAGGACCTGCTCGCGAGGGAGGAAGGGGAGCAGCGGGGCGTGCGAGGGGCTCTCGATGACGACCTCGTGGTAGCCGAACGCGGGCCGGCTCTCGAACCCCAACGGCCCCTCGTGCGGCTCGGGTCCGGGCGGCTCCGCGGCGACGGTAGGGAAACGGTTCGGGATCGTGCGCACGTACCAGCCGCGCTCGTTCGGTCGGCGACCCGGGGACGCCAGCACGGCGACCTCGGAGGGCGTCCGTGCCTCGTTGCCCTCGCAGAACGGGCAATCGGGCTCGATGGGGGCCGAGGGCGCGATGACGGCGTGCTCGTTGGGTCGGGCGCTTCGACCGGGGACGACAATCACGCAGCGTCCGGTGATCGGGTCTCGACGGAACTCGGTCACGTGCGGCCCCCCGAGGGAGGCTCCGTCGGTAGATGAGCGGACCCGGGCGCCCCGAGGGCGAACTCGGAGAGCGACCCATAGACCAAGGGGACCAGGAACTCGGCGGGCTCGAGGCCCCCGTGGGCTCCCCGCATCGGGTGCCGCCGGGGACGGGACCCGGGGACGGTGTAGCTCATGCCGCCAGGGCTGGGCAACAAAAGGAGTAGGTCCCCCAATCGTTCGGAAAGCTCGGGGTGGAACGGGGGAGGGCCGTAGAGCCCACTCTCCACCGCCGTCGGCATCTCGATGAGGTGGCCCCCCGGAGGAACGTGCCTTTCGAGGATCTCGCGGACGGTAGTGAGGTGCCCGGGTCGGGCCGCGAAGTAAGCGGCGCGGCGGTCGCCGGCCGGCGGCCGCGACAGATGCGTGAGGAGGTCCGGCTCGCGGTCCACGACGAACTGCCGGTCCGCCTCCATCGGGACCTGGCCGTGGTCTCCCGTCATCAAGAGCGTGGTCCGGCGGGCGACGTGCGGCTCGAGACGCCGCGCCACGGAGGCGAGCAGAGCGTCGACCCGCTCGAGCTCGAGGTCGATGAGACCGGGCCGAGGCCCTCTCAGGTGCTGAGCGAGGTCGAGGTCGTCCCAGTAGGCGAAGATGAGCGGAGGGGGTTCGGACCGAGAGAGGACCTCCACGAGAGAGCGCGCGAGGTCACCGGCGGTGAAGTAGCCGGCGAACTCTGCGCCGTCGTAGATGAGGCGCGTGAAGCCCGAGCCCTCGAACTGGTCCCTCGACAACGCGACGCCCGTGACCCCGCGACGGAATACGCTGGGGACCGCGGAGAGCACCGATGGGGACCAGCCCGGTCCCACCAACGTTTCCGAGGCGTTCTCGCCGAGCGGAGACATCCGGAGGACCTCGACCACGGCGCCGTACTGCGGGAGGTAGACGCGGTGGCCGACGACCCCGTGTTGCGCCGGGGCCGCGCCGGTCGAGAGGCTTGTGAGCGCGATTGTGGTAGTGGTCGGGAACACCGAAGTGAGCGGATGGGCCCGACCGAGCCACGCCGAGGCCGTGCCTCCGGGGACCCGGTGGGCGGATCCCAAAAGCCCCGACCAGCCCATGCCGTCGACCAGGAGGACCACGACCGGTCCTTCCGGCCGCCGGCCCTGGAACGGGTCGATGTGATGGTCGAGGGGTGGCAGCGGCGGCGGGTCGGTCCCTTCCCGACCGAGCACGGCCCAAAGGGTGGATGCGAGGTTCGCCAGGGACCGTCCTCGGTAAGCCGGCATCGGGAGGCCGAGGCGCGAATCCAATTCCATCAGGTCGGCTCCCTCGCCGAGCGCCTCTCGGTCCGGGGGGGTTTCGACGGGTTCGGTCACGAGAGTTCACGCGCCGACCGGTCGAAGTTGGCCGAACCTACTTAACTCCCTCCGAGCGGCTGTCACCAGAAATCGTCCAGGAAGACCTGCCGTTGCGTCCGCGGCACGAACCGTTCTGTTCGCACCGACACGGTCCGGACCGGCCGACGCCGAGAGGAACGCTCGGAGTCCCAGAGCTCGCGCGCTAGATGGACCGCGGCGTCCGTGAGCGGGAGGGACCCCTCGCGGGCGGCCCCGAGGGAACGGCTTCGTTGGGAACGGGAGAAGTCTGCCCATCGGTACGCGACCCCGACCGTTCCGTACCGCAGGTTCTCGCGGTCGAGGGACGAGGCGAGCTCGCCGGCGAGGGTACGGACCGTCTCCTCGATCTCCTCCCAGCGGTCCACGTCACGGGCGAACGTGTGGTCGGTCGACCGGGACCGGGGCTCGTCCGACCCTTCGGGCTCTTCTCGGGGCTCGCCGCGAGCGAGGGAGACGAGCTCCCCCGCGAACGAGCCGAGAGCGCGCATGAGCTCGGAGGGTTTGCGGCCGGCCAAGTCCCCGACGGTGAGGATCCCCAGGCCGCGAAGGAGCTCCTCGGTCTTCGGACCGACTCCGGGGATGGCTCGAACGGGGAGCGGGGCGAGGAACGCCGCCGCCTCCCAGGGGAGGACCAAACGGATACCCGCGGGCTTCGCCCGGTCCGTCGCGATCTTCGCGATCGCTCGGGAGCGCGCGATGCCGACCGAAGCGGGGAGCGCCAGCTCCTCTATGAGCTCCTGCTGGATCGACGCCGCCACCCGTCGCGCCTCCTCTGCATCGACTCCGCGGACGATCACCGCGGCCTCGTCGATGCTGAAGGGGATCACCGTGGGGGAATGGCGTCGCAGGACCGCTCGGACGTCCCGGGCGACCCGCTCGTACTTCGCGAAATCCGGAGGGATCCAGACGGCCTCGGGGCACAGCCGCGCGGCCACGGCCACGGGCATCGCGCTCCGAACGCCGGAGGGCCTCGCCTCGTAGCTCGCCGAGAGCACGACACCGCGCGTCGGTCCCTCGGTCGGGGGCGGGCCGACGATGACCGGACGGCCCCGCAGCTCCGGACGGTCGCGGAGCTCGCACGATACGTAGTAGGCGTCGAGGTCGACGTACAGCACCCAGGGCGGCGTCGACCCCTCCACGGGAGGGACCCCCGGAAGCGTCGCTCGACCGGGGGAACCCTGGGAACGCTCCGGGGGCGACATGGAACGGCGCTCGCGCCTCCGAACACGAGGGCGTACTAAGAAGCGCGGACGCGCTCCGATGCGCGGGTAGCGGACCTACGGTCCGCCGAAGTCGACCGCCTTCGCGTCGACGGCGATCCCGTTCGCGCCGATGGAGTACGGCTGGACGGTGCGCACATGGGCGGTCCGCCGCATCTTGAGCACGCGGAGCGAAAGGCCGACTCGGTGTCCGTCGGCGCCGGTTCGATACCCGAGCAAGAGGACCCCGTCCGCGACGTATTCGCTGAGCCCATCGCGGCTGACCTCGGGATGGAGCGGGTCGGCCTCCGCGGTGAGCACGGTCGTCGCTCCCGCCTCCCGGCATGCGGCGGCGAGGGCGAAGAGGGTGGACCGGCGGCCGGATTCGTCATCGCTCAGCATGTTGAGCAGAGAGACCGAATCGACGACGATCCGCCGGGCACCGAGGCCCGTGAGCTCCTTCCCGAGCTCTCCTTGGATCCGGTGAAGGCTCTGTCGGGTCTCCTTCGGGTCGATCCGCAGGATCTTCATCATCCCCGCTTTGACCGCAACGTCGACCGGCCAGTGGAACTGGCGGGCGCTCTCGAGGAGCGGAGCGACGTCCTCTTCAAGGGATAGGAATACGCCCTTCTCGCCGATGGCCGCGCCGGCCATCAGGAACTGGAGGCCGAAGCAGGTCTTACCGGTGCCGGGAAGACCGGTGACCAGGACGACGTGCCCCGAAGGAAACCCTCCTCCGAGCATCTCGTCCAGCCCCCCGATCCCGGTCGGGACCCGGGCTCGGCCTGCGTCAGACGCGCTCATACTGTGTGGTCACCAGCCCGCTCATCGCGTTCACCCGGATCACGAACCGCCCGAGGTATTCCACCGGCAGGCGGGCGAGGATCGGCATGAACTTGTCGATCACCATCGCTCGCTGTCGGTGCGACTGGCTGGGGCTTGCGACCCAGCTGAAGTGCAGGACGCCGTCGACCGAATCGATCACGGCCTGCTCGACGTCGGCGGGGGCGACCCCCTTCGACAGGAGCAGGTAGACGATCCCGTCCCATTCCTTCGCGCGTCGACGCAGGCCCTTCAACAGGGTCAGGAGGTCCGCCGGCTCGAGTCCCCGGCGGACGAGCAGGTCGGTCAGGGAGTCGACGATGACGAGGTTCTTCCGGCCGTCCTGGTCGACCGCGTCCGCGAGCGCGCGAAGGGGACCGCCGTCATCCGGCGCCGCGCTGACGGGGGCACCGGACAAAAGCGGGCTCGAGAGCGAAGCCCAGGCCGAGGGCACCACCGTGTCCTGAAAGTAGGCGGGCGAAAGGTCGTGGAAGTTGATGTGGCGCGAGAGCACCTCCGAGTAGCTCACGTCGAACGCGCCGTGGAGCTCCGCGATCACCTGCTCGCGGGAGCGGCTCGTGCTGACGTAGACGACGCCCTGTGGGTAGACGAACGGCCCCCTCGCGCTCCCGAGATAGAAGTGGTGCATCCGCGGGTCGTCGTAGTGGAGCATCAGGTGGACCGCCGAGGTCAGCGCGAACTCCTGGTGACCGGCCCCGGCCTCCCCGAAGAGGAGCACGACCGACCCACTCGGGAACCCTCCCGTGAGCGAGTCGAAATCCGGGACCCCCGTCGGCACCCGGGTCGCCCCTTCGGGCACATCGGGGAGCGGAGTAGGCCCCGGCGTGCGCAGTGGAACGAGGAAAGCACGAGGAGAGTCGGTTGGCATGGGGTCCGTTTTCGGCGGCCGGACCACTCGGGGGTCGACTATTAGTAGCCTCGTTTGGAGGCGCGGAGCTCGAGGCTACTCTGCCCCGGTCTTCAGGAACTCTCGCAGCAATACGGTCGCGTACGCGCCCTTGGGAAGCGCGAAGCGGAACCAGACCCCCGACGCTTCGGCCGAGAGGCCGAGCGGCGGAACCGGAAGGACCGCGGGCCGCCACGCGCCTCGGCTCGCGACCTCGGGGGTCGCCGGGAGACGGAACATCGAGCGGTCGACCCCTTCTTCTCGGAGCAGGGCCTCGAGGATCGCGCCCCCAGGACCCTCGGAGGAAGGGGTCTCGTAGCCGACGAGCGGTCCCGCAAGCAGGGCTCCGTTGCGTTGGACGAGCTCCGCGCATTCCGCCTCGTTGTCGGCCGATACCGGGATGCCTTCCTGGCTGCGGACCGTCCCGTCCCGGCCCAGCCGCAGGATACAGTCACCGGGGACGGGGCGATGGAGCGGGAGCCCTGCGGCGTGCCGGCGGCTCAGCCATCGGTTGAAGAGGAGCGCCTGGAACGCGTGGACGAACAATAGGCGAAGCTCTCGCGCGAGGGCGCGGAAGGCGCGTTCGGCGTTGTCTCCCTTCGCGAGACGTTCCAAGAGGGCCCGCTCGAAGCGGTAGTGAGCGGGGAACTCGCGGAGCGCGCGGGCCGCGTCATGGGTCTCGGCGTACACCCGCCGGGCCGCATCGCCGACCCCGTCCGGGGTTCCCGGCGGAAGCGCGACCAAGTACGTTTCGACCGCGCCGTCGAGGTCTCCGCGAACGATCTGTCGGCCCACCTCGTGCGTGACGGGTCGCACTTCGCCGAACCGCTGAGGTCCGAAGAAGTTCGGCCAGAACCCCGCGGTCCGGAGCTCCTGTTCGGTCGCGCGGAACGCGTCCAGCGCTGCGGGCACCGGTACCCCAAGTTCGCCCACGCGGACCTCGAACGCGTTGCCGAAGTGATGGCCGAGGACGAGGCCGTCCCGGGCCGTGTAGGCGTCGAGCACCACGACCCGGGGCAGCCCGAGGTCGCCGCTGGGGAGCGGTCCCCGGTACGAGAGCAGCCGCTCGGCCACCGCCCGGCGGTCCTTGGTTCCCGCCCACTGCACCGAGGCCGGCGGGAGCCTCAGGCGTCGCGCGATCGCCTGGCCGAGCTCGTGTTGCTCCCAGTCGCGGCTCTGCACGCGGAGCACGGAGAACGTCCCCGACGGGTCGGGCACCGGATAGTTCGAGATCTCGGTCACCCGGAAGTCGTCGGGCGAGGCCTTCGTCCGACCGGCGACCCCGGGCGTCCGAGAGGCGTAGAACTCCATGCCGAACGCCCGGTCTTGCGCCGGGGGTCGAGGAGCGGGGGCCGTCACGCGCCACCGACCGGTGTCGCCATTAATACCTGATGGCCGGTTACTCCTTCGAGCGGCCGATGATCCGGGCGACGGCTCGTGTACTGAAGAACGTCATCGAGGTCGAGGTCGGCCCTGAGGTCTGGACCGGACGACCGGTCGAGTCCGAGAGTCCGGGGCTGGGTCAGCGGATCGCCGCCCTCTTCTCGACCGAGTACGTGCTCGACCGGCCGAACGCGTCGAGGGACGGTCGTTCGATCATCTCCTACCGGGCGAAGGCGGACGAGATCCGGATCCAGGTCGGCGAGGACCTCTGGAAGACGAAGGCGACCACGTTCGGTCCGATGACCATCCTGTACGGTGGGGTCGAGTACACGATCAACGAACGGCTCACGGGACGGTTCGCCGTGCTTCGGGGGACCGAACCCGTCGGGGTCGGGCGGCTGGGATTCCGTTCCTGTGTGATCGAGGAGTACCCTCCGGCTCTGGAAGTGTTCCTCGCTCATCTCTCGTTGGGGTACGTCGTGCGCACCCTCACTTGGGAGATGTTCGGCTAAGGGCGGCTCAGGGACGGCGCTATCCCTTTCGGCGTAGGGGTCGGGCGACCGCCCGTGCGTTGCGCCCGATATGACGGCGGTGGGTGATCGCGTGCGAGAACTGGAACATGTGGTACGGGATCGGGAGCAGCAAGGCGGCGCCGAGAACCACCGTGAGCGCGGCGACCGAGTAGGCGAAGTGGACACCGTAGGTGGCGTAGAGCCAGCCCCCGAGGAGCGTTCCGATGAGGCTTCCCGCCCCGGCGATCGCGTTGTAGAGGCCGAGCGCCCGACCGCGGGCGGACCGACCGACCAAGCGAACGAGGAAGAGGGTGCTGGCCGTGCTGATGAACGCCCAAGTAACCCCCAGGAGCGCGTTGAGGAGCGTGAGCCAGACGAGGAGCGCGGGCGTCCCGAGGCCGAGCAGGACGTAGACCGGGCCCCAGAGGAACAGGAGCATCAGGACGACACGCCCGCCGAGCGATTCGAGGAAGACCGACTTCGGGGAGTGGGTCTCGACCGCCTTCCCCGAATGGAAGAAGAGGGCCGTGGAGGCCGCCGACGCGCCCAGGTAGACGATGAAGACCCCCGCGTCCGTGAACTTCGCGTCCTGCCATAGGAACACCGGGAACGGGCCGTAGAAGATGTCGAAGCCGACGCTCATCACCCCGAGGGCGGCGAGGAAGAGGTACTCACGACCGGGCAGACGCTCGGCCGTGGACCGCGTGAGGTCGACGAGCCCGGAGATCCGGGCCCGGACGTGGCGGAACCGTTCGACCGCGCCCCGGTTGAGGTTGAGGAGACCCGACACCGTCCGGCGCTCGACCCGAGCGGCGGGCTCTTCGATCCATGCCCAAGCGACGCCGGCGGAGACCAGGGCCAGGGCTCCCGAGACGAGCAGGAGCGCGGTCATCGCCTGGATCGCGGGCTGGGAGTACCCGATCACGAACAGCCAGAGGAACCCGATCGCGAGCCCCGCGGTCGTGCCGAGACCGGAGATGAGGCCGAAGAGGCCGATGTCCGTCGGCCACCACCGCTTGTGGCGTGTCTCGAGCAGGAGCATCGTCCCGATCGGCGCGCTCGCGGCGGAGGCGAGGCCCTCGACGACGTTGAGCCAGAAGAACGTGAGAAGGTTGGTCGCGAGAGCGATGAGGATGATGCTCACGCCGGTCGCGAGGAACGAGCCGACGAGGAAGTACTTCCGGTGCGCGACCCGGTCGGACAGATTCCCCCACAGGATCGTGAACGGGACCTGGCTCATCGCGCTCGCCGCGATGATGATCGTGACCACGAACGCGCTCGCGCCAAAGTGCTGGAGCGCGAGGAGCGGGATGAGCGGGGTCGCGATCCCGTCCGACACCGCGAGCGGAAGGTAGGCGAGGAACCACAGGTCGTTCGTCGAGGGACGAAGTATCGGGCGGGCCTTGATGTCGATCGACGTGTGGCGCGCCCCCGGTAGGCAGTTCGACTCGGGGTTCAGGGGGATAAAGAATCGGTTCTTCACGCATCGAGAGCGGCGACCGACCGCTCCCGCGGCCCCTCCGGGACCTCGGGCGGCCTAGGCGGGGCGGACCTCGAGGCTCTCGAGAAGCTCTCGGTGCTCGTCCTTGCTGATCCACTCGACGCGAAGGTAATCCCGGAGGAACTCGTCGGAGACGCCGAGCGTCCGCGCCTCTGCCACCACGAACCGGTACGCCTCGACCTCCGTCCAGCGCTTCACGTAGCTCACCCCGGGGGCGAAGAGGTTCGCGCCCCCCTGCCGTTGGATCACGTGGCAGAGCTCGTGGAAGATGTCGAGGTAGAGCACGAGCGAGGGACTTTCGGCGAGGTGGCTCTTCCCGATCACGATGCAATCCGAGCCGGGCGAGAGCACCGGCTTCCATTCGCGCCGAGCGCCCGGGGGCATGTCCCACGGAGCGACGTACATCCAGAGGTCCTGGTCGACGACCTGAACGCACGTCTCATCGAACAGCTTGGCCCGTTCGACCTGGTCCGGTTGGAGGCGGACCGCGACGGGGAGCTGGTCCGCTCCGGGGAAGGCGGCGAGCAGCGGATGGCGGCCGACCGGCAGGTCGCGCGAGATTCGGAAGTCCTTGGGCGGCTGAGGGTCGCTTTGGGATTTGCGGCGAGCGGGAGCCATACTGGTGCGGGGCAGCTTCGATGGGATACAAGAACCCATCGCGAACCGGCCGGTGGGAACCCCTTCTTCCGCGGGACGCCTCGCGCCCGCGTCGGGAATTCGACGCTCGACCTCGCGCGGGTGGGAGGCCCCGCCGTGGGCCACTCGGAGAACCCCGACCGTCTCGGGATGGTGGCCGCCGAGCTCGTGGTCCGGGCCTCGCCCGCCGTCGTCCGGGTCGCGAATGCCGAGGACTAGGCGGGTCTAGTCGCCCGGCTTTCGCCGCAGGGACGCCCCGCGAAGCCCCCGAATGAGGTCCGCCTTGGTGACGATCCCCTCCAGGTCCCCGTGGCGGGCGACCAGGATCGCCGGGTACCGGCCGAGAAGGGGGGGGAGGAGGTCCGCGGGGAACCCCTCGTCCAGGACGGGGTACGGCGGCTCGAGGACCTCCCGGACGCGCCCCCGTTGGGCATTCGGCCGGGCGAGCGCTCGGAGCAGCGCGGATTCGGAAAGCGACCCCACGACACGCCCCTGGTCCACCACGGGCAACTGGGAGTACGCCCCGCTCTCCATGCGCTGTGCGGCCGTCGCTAGGGTGGCGTTCGGCTCGACGGTCACCAAGGGTCGGTGCATCAGCTCCCCGACGGTGAGTCGCGGCGCGGTGAGCCCTTCTTGGGTCTCGAGATAGGAAAGGATCCGCTGGACGAGCTCGTACGACGGTCGGATCTGCCCCCGTTCGATGCGCGAAAGGGTCGCGTCGCTCCTCCCGATGGCCCGGGCGAGCTCGCCCAGCGAGATGCCCAGGGCGATCCGACGGCGGCGGATCTCGGTGAGGGTGTCCACGTCGGGGTCGACGCTCCGTACAGGTTAAGGGTGTTTGCCGGGGGTCCCTTAGCCCGTGGAACGGGACTTCCGAAAGGTAAAGGGCCCCCCCCGCATACTTGGTGGGAGGCCCCGATGGAGTCTCCCCGGCGGATCTCCTGGATCAGCCCACCCCCCGAGATCTGCTGGCTGTGCAAGGAACCGCTCGGGGACCCGGCCGAGACCAGCTCCTGGAACGGGAACCCCGCCCACCGCGAATGCGTGCGGATCCACCTGATGCAGCGCGACCCCGCGTTCCATGAGTCCGGGGACGCCGAAGAGCCTCCCGAAGAGGCGGGCGACCCCCTCGAGGGCGTCATCCCTCGGGACGACGATGAAACCGATTTTTGACTAGGGCGGTCCGGGACCGCTTCGCCGTCGTAGACCGCCTCAGGATGTCGCTTCGGGGGCTTCGATACCCATAAGAAGGGGTTCCCCGTGCTCGGCCTGTCCCGCCCCTCGGGACGAGGTCGGTTCATGCCGGAAGTTGTCATCACCTGCGACTGGACGATGATGAGCAACCACCACGGGAAGGAATTCCTGGGGTTTGGCACCACCACCCCAGCGTACATCCTGCCCGAGGGTGTCTACAAGCGGCTCTTCTTCCCCGACATGCCCGTGGACGAGAACGGCTTCCCCCGCCAAGCCCCCTACGGGATGCGGAAGATCGAGGCGTCGCTCATGGACGCCGGGTTCGACGCACGGATCGTTCACCCGAGCCATCTCGACAGGTACATGCCGGGCCAGGCGAAGCTCCTCCTGATCTCGGGCCACGACTACTTCGGGCTCAACCCTCCGAGCTCCACGTTCGGCGGGGTGATGAAGAAGGAGACCCTGAACTGTGTCAACTTCAAGCGAATGCTCACGCAACCGGCCGTGGTCGAGGCCCGCAAGCGGGGACTCAAGATCATCGCGGGAGGTCCATGCGCCTGGCAGCTGGCGCCCGCGACCCGGTTCAAGCTCCCCTGGATCCAGGAGTTCGTGGACTCCTTCGGGGGCATCGACTCGGTCGTCGAGGGCGAGGCGGACCTGTTCGTGAAGGATATTGTCGGAAAGGCGCTCCGCGACGAGTTCCTCCCCCCGCACATCGTGCTCGGTGCCAAGGAGGCGCCCAAGGTCGAGCAGATCTCCTCCATCCGGTTCCCGAGCGTCAACGGTCTCGTCGAGATCGGCCGAGGATGCTGCCGCGGGTGCTCGTTCTGCTCGGTGACCACCCGACCGACGCGCTGGTACCCCCTCGACAAGATCGAGGAGGAGCTCAAGGTCAACGCCAAGATCAACGTCCGCAAGGGGATCCTGCACTCGGACGACGTGCTGTTCTACGGCAGCCCGAACATCATGCCGCACGAGGAGAAGCTGATCCCGCTTCTCCAGCTCGCGAAGCGCTACTATCAGCAGGTGGGCTGGAGCCACGTGGCCATTGCCACCCTGATGACCAAGCCGAAGATCCTCTCGAAGTGCGCTGAGGTCCTCATCGACGATAAGCAGGACTGGTGGGGGGTCGAGGTCGGTGTCGAGACCGGGTCCCCTCGCATGATCACCGCGGCGATGCCGGGAAAGGTCGCACCGTTCAAGGCATCCCAATGGCCGGAGCTCGTCGTCCAGGCGGCCGGCCTGATGAACGACAACCATGTCTTCCCGGCGTGCACCTTCATCGTCGGGCTCCCGCAGGAGACCGAGGACGACGTCCAGCGGACGATCGACCTGATCGACGACCTCTGGGAGTTCAAGGCGATCCTCGTTCCGATGTTCTTCGTACCGCTCGGTCACCTCCAGTCCAAGGACTGGTTCCGTCGGGACCGGTTGAGCCCCCTCCAGCAGGAGCTCCTGAAGCGCGCGCTCACGCACGGGCTGCGCCAGTCGAAGCGGATGTTGAACGACTTCTTCGATTGGGAAGGTCACAACACGAAGCTCGTTCGCGGCGCGTTCCGTGGCTTCATCGGGTTCATCGAGCTCCTCGCCGGGATGCACGGGCTCACGAGCGAACCCACCCGACCGGGCCGACCGATCGTGGACCCGACCCGCACTCCGGACCGCCTGCCGGTTCCGACGATCCCCGTACGCGAATAGGCCCGCGAGCTCCGAGCCCTCGCCTTGGCCTAGGCCTCGTCCTCGGGGAAGTCCGCCGTATCGCTGGGCAGAGGCCGGTGGACGGCTTTCGGTCGATACTCGGGCAGCTTCTCTCTCGGTTCCGAAGCCGCCGCCGTCTCGTGCACCTCGAGCCGGGTCTCCTCCCCGTTGCCGTCGTACGCCCTCCAAGAGCCCGGTCCGAACGGGGTGCCGACGATGATGTGGCGTCGTCCCCAGCTCCGGAACAGGCGGAGGTCGGCGTCCGAGGGGTGGAGCGCCCCGGAGGGGTGCGAGTGGATCGTCCCCACGACCGTCAGGTCGGCGGGAAGCATGTAGAGCTGGAAGTTCGCGTGACGTCGCCCCGCGGTCGTGCCCGGTACCAACAGGAGCTCGCTGATGACCCCGGGGGGGTCGGCGCGGAGGACCCCACCGAACTCGTTCGGGTAGGCGGACCGGGCGCTCGCGAGCGCGCTCGAGAGAGCGCGTCGCGTGATCGCGCGAGGGGTATCGCCGAGGCGAGGGGACCCGGGGAGGCGCTTACGGGTGGGGCGGAAGACCGGCAACCGACGTTCCTCCTTCCGACCCGTTCTCGGTCCACGGGAGGATCCGCTTCCCCCGCAGGCGCTGGAAGAACCGGGTGCCGAAGCGGACGAGCGTGGCCCGCCGAGGAGAGCGGTAGACCATGAGCGCCGAGTCGAGCGGGAGCGGGTACTCGTCCTGTCCGTCCGCGATGACGAGGGCCCCGCGACCGGGGACTACCGGCCGCAGCCGGACGGTCCGCAGCGGCTCGATGACGATCGCGCGAGCCTCGACGCGGAACGGGGCGATCGAGGTGAGCACGATCGCGTCCAGGCCGGGGTCTACGATCGGCCCGAGGGAACTCAGGGAGTAGGCGGTCGAACCGGTCGGGCTCGCGAGGATGAGGCCGTCGGCCCGGATATGACCTGCCACATGGCCATCGAACGCGATCTCGAAGAGCCCCATCTTCCCGACCTGGGCCGAGTGCAGTACGAAGTCGTTGGTCGCATCCGGCACGGGCGTGTTCCCGACCAGCGCGGCGAGCTTCATGCGCTCTTCGAGGAAGTAGAATCCCTTCAGCAGGCGTTCGATCGCCCCCTCGAACTCGTTCGGTCGGCTCGCCTCGACCTCGGCGAGGACCCCCACCGTGCCGGCGTTGATCGGAAGCAGTGGCGCGTCCGACCGCCGGAGGGTGTAGAGGAACGTTCCGTCCCCCCCGATCGCGATGAGAACGTCCGGGTCGAGGTCCTCGATCGGCTTGTGGGGGACGTCGGGGGCGATGCCCGCGGACTCGTCGGCGACGACCACTTCGGCCCGCCCGTCGATCAGTTCGACCGCACGCCGAGCGAGCGACATCGCCACCGGTTTGCGGGGGTTCGCGGTGAGGCCAATCTTCAAAGGTACCCCTCCTCGGTCGCCCGCGCGCACAGGGTGGGGTCGCCCCAGGCGAAGATGCTCGTGCGTCGGTCCACCGTAAGGGGGAACGATTCGATCGGCTGGCCCTTGGCGTCGCTCACGCCGCCACCGGCCTCGAGGAGGATCCGGTAGGCGGCGGCCACGTCCGTCACGCGGAGGTTCCGCGTCTCGGGCGTGTTCTCGAAGAAATAACCGTCCGCGCTTCCCTGTGCGACCATCAGGATCTCGAGCGATGCGCATCCCAGCGAGCGGATCCGTCGCGACTTGGTCGCGAGCCGCGCCCCCCGCTCGGAAGCGGGCCGTCCGAGGTTGACGAAGAAGATCTCGCTGCGCGGGGTCCACGGGCGCGTGTGGATCCGCCGACCGTCCCGGAACGCCCCCTGGCCTCGGGCGGCCCAGTAGGTCGTCCCGCGATGGAGGTCCCGAACTAAGCCGAGGTCGATCCCGGCGAGGTCCCGACGGCCGAGCGCGAGAGAGACCGTGGAGAACGGAAGGCTCCGCAGCGCGTTCGACGTTCCGTCGATCGGGTCCACCACCAGCGTGCTCTGCCCGCCTCGGGAGACGTGGCCGATCTCCTCCGAGAGGAGGTTCCAGTCCACTCCCTCCGCGTCGAGGACCTTCAGGATCTCGGTCTCGGCGAGCCGGTCGAGCTCCTCAGTCGGGGTCCCGTCGGCGCCCATGGCGACGACGTCCGCCCGGTGCGGCGACCCTTCCGCGTCGCGGACCACCTGCTGGACCGCGACACTGATCCGGTAGAGGACCTCCAGCTCCGCCCGTGCCGGTCCGGTCACGTCTCCCGCACGGGGGAGCTGTTAAAGTGGCTTCCCTGCCGGGTTGCCCACCGTACGTTAAGAGGGCAAACCGCTCGGCCCGCCGATGGAACTCCAATTCCTTGGCGGCGCCTCGGAGATCGGCTCCCTCGGGCTGGTCGTCCGGGACCAGGGCCGGACCTTGCTCTTCGACTATGGGCTCACGCCGACCGACCCACCGACCTACCCCCGCCCCGCCCCCACCAACGTCGACCTCGCGTTCCTCTCCCACGCTCACCTCGACCACTCGGGGATGACCCCGCTCCTGAGCCGGCTCCCCAAGGCCCGGCTCATCGCGACCCCGGTCACGATCGCGGTCGCCGACCTCCTGACGAAGGACGCGCTCAAGATCGCTCGGATCGAGGGGTACCTCGCGCCCTACACGCCCTCCGACATCCACTCGCTCCACGCTCGGTTCACCGCGGTCGACCGCCATGGGATGTTCCGCCATCGCGGCATCGAGGTCGAGTTCACCCCCGCAGGCCACATCCCGGGTGCCTCGATGATCCTCTACCGTGGGGAGAAGGACGTACTGTTCACGGGCGACCTGCAGACGACCCCCACGCACCTCGTGGGCGGGGCGGAGCCGCTCGAATGCGACGTGCTCGTCATGGAGTCGACGTACTCCGGTCGGGAACACCCCGACCGCCGTGAGACGGAGCGCAAGTTCCGCGACAAGATCAAAGAAACGATTGACCGGGGCGGGAAGGCGATCGTGCCGGCGTTCGCGGTCGGTCGCGCACAGGAAGTGATCATGTCGCTCGCGTCGGCCGGGTTCGAGACGTACCTGGACGGGATGGCGCGCGCCGTGAACGAGATCTATGAGGCCGCCCCGGAGTACCTCGCGGACGGTCGCCGTTTCCGCCGGGCGCTCGAAGGCGTCCACGTGGTCGAGCACCCCGGCGACCGACGGAAAGCGCTCCGCGAGGCCGAGGTGATCGTCACCACCGGCGGCATGCTGGACGGCGGCCCGGTGCTCTACTACATCGGCGAGACGTACCGGGACGCGAACAGTTCGATCCTCCTGACCGGTTTCCAAGTGGACGGCTCGAACGGTCGCCAGCTCCTCGACCAGGGGACCCTCACGGTCGACGACACCGTGATCCACCCGTCGTGCGAGGTCATGCAGTTCGACTTCTCGGCCCACGCAGGTCATTCCGAACTCGTCCGGGTGGCGAAGGAGTCCCGCGCCGAGACCGTGGTGCTCATGCACGGCGACCAGCGCGACCCCCTGCGGCTGGCCCTCGAGTCGACGTGCCGCGTCATCCTCCCCGAGAACGGGAAGGTCTTCGGCATCTGAAACGGCCCGGCCTTCGGGGGACTCTACGGAGTTCCGCAGGTACCCCGCCGTTTCTTCGGTCAGTTCGAGCGGTCTCGGGAGCCTTCACGACGGGAAGGCCGTCGGCGGACCGGGCTCTCCTCGAAATCAACTTCGGCCATCGGCTCCTCGACCAGGGCCTCCTGCATCGGGGGGAGCTCCCCCTGCGGACGGACGAGCGCCCGGACCTGGGACTCTAGAGTTTCGAGACCCTCCCCGGTGGTGGCCGAGACCTGAAGCCGGTCGGTCGATCGACGCACGAGGTCGCACTTGGTCTCGACCGGAATGATCGGAAGGTGGGGGAACTCCTCCTTCCATCGGCTCAGCAGCTGTTCCTGTTCTTCGACAGGGTAGCCGCACTTCCCCGAAGGGTCGATGACGAACACGACGACGGTGGCGACACCTCCGACAGCGCTGCGGGCCTCTACCTCTGCGGGGTTCGAGCGCCCCTTTCGCCCCAGCACTCCCGGGGTGTCGAGCACCTGGAGCCGGTCGAACCCGAGGTCGGCGTGGCCGACCGCGATCGAGAGCGTCGTGAACGGGTAGTCCGCGACCTTCGGGTGCGCTGAGGAAAGGCGCGCGACGAGCGAGGACTTCCCCACGTTCGGGAATCCCGCGACGACGAGGGTCGGGGCCGCGGGGTCGAGGTGGGGCCGCTCGTCCAGGAACCGGTCCATCTGTCGCAGGCGCTCGAGGTCCGGGTCGATCTCGCGGACGAAGCTCGAAAGGCGGCCGTAGAACGCCCGGATCTGGTCGCCCAGCTCCTCCGAGCCGGAAGCGTGCTTAGTGGACCGCTCCGCCGCCTGAGCCAGGCCGCGGATCCGTTCCTCGGCGCGTCGCACGCGGGTGAGGGCGCGCTCGAGGCTGCCGGACCCGAACGTTTGGGCGAGCAGCGTCGCTTCGAACGGCGTGGGGGGGGTCCGCACGAAGCGTCGGGTCTCGAGGCGCAAGTGTCGGGCGACGGTCGCCGAGCTTCGCACGATCTTGAGCTCTGCCCGGAGGCGGTCGCGGGAGGCTTTGTTCTCGCCCCGGGGCGTGGCGAGGGACGCCCGGTGGAACGCGATATCGAGGATCGCGACGGAGGGCGGGGGCGTTACTGGGGGGCGCCGACCGCTCCCCCGTCGACCTCGGACCTGCGTCATGGACCCCCGAACGCAACCGACGCTCCCGAATACCTTTGCCCTGGTCCGGACTTCCCGGGGTTGCCCCCGGTCCGCGCCTTCGTTCGTCCGGCACAACGAGAACGATTTATGGCCACTGCCGCTCCGTAGTTTCCGGTGAGCCTCGGTGTCGCGTTGGATTCCGGACGAGTCGGGTGAAGAGGCGTCGCTTCTCGAAGCGTTGGGGATCCGTTCGACGGACGAGCTGTTCACGGACGTGCCGAAGCGGGCGCGCATCGGCCGCATGGGCGTGGGTCCCGCCCGGGACGAGCCCGAGGTCGTCGCGGAGGTCGACCGACTCCTCGAGCGGAACCGACCGTTGTCCAAGTTCTCGAGCTTCCTCGGCGGACGGATTGCCTGCCGCTATTCTCCGGCCGCGGTGGACGCCATCGTCTCCCGCAGCGAGTTCTACAGCGCCTACACCCCGTACCAGGCGGAAGCCAGCCAGGGGATGCTGCGCACGCTCTTCGAGTTCCAGAGCCTTTGGGTCGAGATGACCGGGCTCGATGTGGCGAACGCGTCCCTGTACGACGGGGCGACCGCCGCGGGGGAAGCCCTCCTCTTCTGTCGGAGGCTCCACGAGGGGGTTCGCTTCCTGGTCCCGGCCAGCCTCCCGTGGGAGGAGCGCAGCGTCCTCGAGAACTACGCGAGCGGACCGGGCCTCCGGGTCGAAGGGATCCCGTACGACGACCGCACCGGCCGGCTCGACCTCGAGTTCGTACGGGCCGCGGTCGCGAAGAAGGACGTGTTCGGGGTCCTCGCCGACGTGCCGAACGGTTTCGGCCTCGTGGACGAGGGCGTCCCGGAGCTCAAGGGGATTCTCGGCGACGTCCCGCTCGTGGTCGCGGCGGACCCGCTCTCGCTCTCCGTGCTCGAGGCCCCGGGGAACTACGGGGCCGACGTGGTCGTCGGGGAGGGGCAGGGATTCGGCATCGCGCCTTCCTTCGGGGGCCCCCTTCTCGGGTTGTTCGCCTGCCGCAAGGAACACGTGCGCGCCGCCCCCGGTAGGATCGTCGGCGCGACCCTCGACACCGAGGGACGTCGCGCGTTCGCGCTCACCCTCGTCACCCGCGAACAGCACATCCGGCGCTCGAAGGCCACCTCGAACATCTGCACGAACGAGTCGCTGATGGCCCTCGCGTTCGTCGTGTACGCGAGCGTCGTCGGACCCCGAGGCCTCGCCCGGCTCCAGGCCTCGCTTGCCGAGAAGGCCCGGACCCTCGCGAGCGGTCTCGGGAGCATCGAAGGCCTCCAGGCCCCGCGCTTCGATGCCCCGTACCTCGGCGAGTTCACGGTCGAGCTCCGCCGCGGCACGGCCGACGAGTTCCTCGACCGTCTGCGCCGCCGCAAGGTGCTCGGCGGACATTCGCTGAAGGACCTGAGACCGGGGGCTGCCTCCGACGCCGAACGGGTCCTGGTCGGGATCCCCGAAAGCACCAGCGAGAAGGACATCCAGAAGTACCTGCGGGCCGCCCAGGCCGCGATCGGCGCGGTCGGGAGGACCGCATGACGTTCCGCCAGGCCCGCTGGGACGAGCCGGCGGTATGGGACCTGGCGCCCCCGCGGACCGCGGAGGCTCCGCCCGAGATCTCCGGGATCCCCGAGAAGCTCCGCCGCAAGGAGGCGGTCCGATGGCCCGAGCTCTCGGAGCTCGAGGTCGTCCGCCACTACACCCGACTATCCCAGATGAACTTCGGGATCGACACGGCCACCTATCCGCTCGGGTCGTGCACGATGAAGTACAACCCCAAGGTCTCGGAGCTGCTCGCCCGTCGCAAGGGAGCCGCTGAGGTCCACCCGTACCAACCCGAAGCCACCGTGCAGGGTTCCCTCGAGCTCCTCTGGCGGCTCGAACGGGTCCTCTCCCGCATCACCGGTCTTCCCGAGATCTCGTTGCAGCCGGCCGCGGGGGCGCACGGGGAGTACGCAGCGATGCTGATGGTCCGCGCGTACTTCCGCGACCAAGGGGAGCTCGCCGAACGGACCGAGGTCCTCCTTCCCGACACCGCCCACGGCACGAACCCGGCCTCGGCGAGCATGGCGGGGTTCACGACCCGGGAGATCCGGGACAAGGACGGCAGTGTCGACGTCGCCGAGCTCCGCCGCGCCGTCTCGAAGAAGACGGCGGCCTTCATGCTGACGAACCCGAACACGGCCGGGCTATTCGAGAGCGAGATCCTCGAGATCGCCGAGGCGGTCCACAGCGTCGGCGCCATCCTGTACTACGACGGGGCGAACCTGAACGCCATTCTCGGCGTGACCCACCCGGGTAGGATGGGGTTCGACGTCGCCCACCTCAACCTCCACAAGACCTTCGGAACGCCCCACGGTGGCGGCGGACCGGGCGCGGGCGTGCTCGCGGCGGGGGAGAAGCTCGGCCCGTACCTTCCGGTCCCCCGGGTCGTCAAGGAGGGACGGAAGTTCCGGTTCGATTACGACCGTCCCAAATCGATCGGGAAGATCAAGGCGGCCTACGGGAACTTCGGGCTCGACCTCCGAGCGTACGCGTTCATCCTCTCGCACGGCGAGGAAGGGTTGAAGCACATCTCGCGTCGCGCGGTCCTCAACTCGAACTACGCCGCCTCCCGTCTCGGGAAGTACCTTCCCCGCCCGTTCCGTTCTCTCGTCAAGCACGAGTTCGTCCTTTCGGGAACCCCGCTCAAGGAACGAGGCGTCCGCACGCTCGACCTCGCGAAGCGCCTCCTGGACGAAGGGGTCCACGCGCCGACGGTCTACTTCCCCGCCCTTGTCGACGAGTCGCTCATGATCGAGCTGCCCGAGACCGAGAGCAAGCGGGAGCTGGACGGATACATCGCGGCGTTCGAACGCGCGATCTCGGACACCGCGGAGAACCTGCATGCCGCGCCCCGGTCGCTCGCGGTGACCCGGGTCGACGAGGTCCGCGCCGCCCGCGAGCCGCTCCTCTCGTGGAAGGACCTGCGTGCCGCCAGCGCAAAAGCTGAAACCCCCTAGCGGCTAGGGCGGGCCATGAAGGCCCGAGTCCAGAAGGTATTCGCTCGCCTCGACCCCAAGCCGGACGCTCTCCTCCTCGCGAATTCCGTCGACCCGCACTTGGACCAGTCGTTCTTCTATCTGTTCGACGTGCCCGCCGGGCTCTTCGAGGGCTCGGTCGCGATCGCGCACCCCGACGGGGAGCTGGACGTCATCAGCTCCCCTCTCGAGGCGGAGACCGCGTTCGAGGCCGCGAAGGCGGACCCGCACTCGCACGTGGAGGTCGTGAACCGGGACGAGTCCGACCCGGTCCTCAAGAAAAAGCTCCAGGGCGTCGGGTCGGTCGGCCTGAACTTCAAGGAGCTCACGCACGACTGGTACGTTCGGCTCGAGAAGCTCCTCCCCGAGACCCGTTGGGTCGACGCGTCGGTCGGCATCCGCAACGCTCGGGTGACGAAGGAACCGGGCGAGATCGAACGGCTCCGCAAGGCGGCCCAGATCGGCTCCGAGGTCGGACGCGAGATCCCGTCGCTCCTCAAGACCGGCATCACCGAGCTCGAGCTCTCCGCCCAGATGGAATACCGAATGAACCTGCACGGCGCGAGCGGCCGGTCGTTCGCCACAATCGTGGCGTTCGGGCCCCACGGCGCCGAGCCTCACTACCAACCCGGGGACTACCGGCTCAAGCCCGGTCAATCGATCGTCTGCGACTTCGGTGCGATCCACCGGCGCTACGTGAGCGACATCACGCGGTCGTTCCACTTCGGCCCGCGCGACGACGAGATGAAGGCGGTCCACGAGACGGTCGAGGCCGCCCAGAGCGCGGCGCTGGCCGCGATCCGACCGGGGGTCCCGGCTCGGGACGTGCACCTCGCGGCCGAGGCCGTCATCAACGCGTCGCGTTGGAAAGGCCGGCTCACGCACGGGGTCGGCCACTCGATCGGGCTCGCGGTCCACGACGGCTGGGGGTACGGTCCGAAAACGGAGGAACTGGTCGAGGAGGGAATGGCGTTCACGGTCGAGCCGGGGATCTACCTTCCCGGGAAGGGAGGGGTCCGCATCGAGGACGACATCGTGGTCACGAAGAACGGCTACGAGTTCCTCACCACGGCCCCCCGCTCGTACCTCGAGGTCCCGGCGTGAAGTTCGGAGTCCTCACGGGCGGCGGAGACTGCCCGGGCCTGAACCCCGCGATCCGCGCCGTCGTATGTCGGGCGGCCAAGTTCGGCCATGAGACGGTCGGCTTTCTCGACGGCTGGAAAGGCGTTCGGGACGACCTGAGCCGCCCGCTCGCGGTCGCGGACGTGGCCGACCTTCTCGGAAAGGGAGGGACGATCCTCGGCAGCTCGCGGACGAACCCGTTCGCCAAGGAGGCCGACGCGACGAAGGTCCTCGAGACGTTGGCCCATCACCACCTCGATGCGCTGGTCGTGATCGGCGGGGACGACACGCTCTCGGCCGCACGCGAACTTCACCGACGCGGAGGCCACGTGGTCGGCGTACCCAAGACGATGGACAACGACGTCGGCGGCACCGACTGGACCTTCGGGTTCCATTCCGCGACCGCGGTCGCCGTGGACGCCCTCGAGCGTCTCCGGGACACCGCCGGTAGCCACCACCGCGCGATCGTCCTCGAGGTCATGGGCCGGCACGCCGGTTGGGTCGCGCTCGCGACCGGGCTGGCGGGCGGGGCGGACGCGACGTTGGTCCCCGAAGAGAAGTACGACGAGGCGGCGCTCTTCGAGCACGTCCGCGCCGCCGTTCGGGCCCGTGGGTGTGCGCTCGTCGTGGTGAGCGAAGGGATCGACCTCGGCCCTCGCCGAGGCTCGGCCGGTGCGAAGGACGAGTTCGGCCACGAGCTCCTTCGGGAGCGAGAGGTCGGGTCCGAGCTCGCGCGCCGGATCCAGGAAGGGACGGGCGTGGAGACCCGAAGCGCTCAGATCGGGCACATCCAGCGGGGTGGGCCCGCGGTGCTCTTCGACCGCATCCTCGCGACGCGCCTCGGTGCCTATGCGGTCGACCTGGCGATCGCCGGTCGGTTCGGTGAGGTCGCGGTCCTGCGGGGTGCGACCGTGACGGGGATCCCCCTCGAGGAAGCCCTCGGAAAGCCGAAGACGGTGACGCCGGACTGGCTCGACCTCCTCCACACGTTCGACGCCTAGGGGCGGGCCATGCCGGTTCGTGCGCTCTGGTTTCGCGGCCGGACCCTCCACCTCATCGACCAGCGGGAACTTCCGGCACGGACGGTCGTCCGCCGTCTCACCCGGGTCCGGGAGGTGGCCGACGCGATCCGCACGATGGTGGTTCGTGGCGCCCCCGCGATCGGGGTCGCCGCGGCGTACGGCATGGCCCTCGCCCACCGCGAGGGGTCCTACTCACCCGCCCGCGCGGCCAAGCTACTTCGGGCCACTCGCCCCACTGCTGTCGACCTCGCGGTCGGCGTCGAAGCCGTCCGGACCGCCTGGGTCGCGGGCGAAGACCCTCGGGCCGCGGCCGACCGGTACCGGGCGGAGATCGTCGATGAGTGCCACCGCATCGGCATCGCGGGCGCTCCCCTCCTCCGGCGGGCCCATCGGGTACTGACCCACTGCAACGCCGGGGCGCTCGCGACCGTGGAGTGGGGAACGGCCCTCGCTCCGATCCGGGTCGCACGGGCCCGGGGCGCCGACCTGTTCGTCTGGGTGGACGAGACGCGGCCGCTTCTCCAGGGCGCCCGGCTCACCGCGTGGGAGCTCGCACGCGAGAGGATTCCGCACGCCGTGATCGCCGACAACGCCGCCGGAGCGTTCATGCAGGCGGGCCAGGTCGATGCCGTGATCGTCGGCGCCGACCGCATCGCTCGGAACGGGGACTTCGCGAACAAGATCGGCACTTACGAGAAGGCGGTCGTCGCTCGGGAGAACGAGGTCCCGTTCTACGTTGCCGCCCCGTGGAGCACGTTCGACATCGGACGCCCGGACGGGAGGGCGATCCCCGTCGAGGAACGAGGGGAGGAGGAGGTCCTCGAGCTGGCAGGAAGGAGGATCGCGCCCCGCGGGAGCCACGCGCGGAACCCGGCGTTCGACGTGACGCCAGCAAAGTTCGTAACGGCGTTCGTCACTCCGCTCGGGGTCGTCCGCCCAGGAGATCTGAGCACCGCTCTCGCTCGACGTCCTTCTACCTGAACCCGGTCCGCGGGTCCTTTAGCGCGTCAGCGCCAGAAGAGTGGCTGCGAGAGGAAGTGCTCGGTGCCGCGCAGCATATCCCCCAGGCTCGCCGTCACGTCGACCCCGACCTGGTTGAGGAAGAGGACGAGGCAGAGCAGCCCGAGAATGGTGATGGCCCAACTGGACACGGCGGTCATCGTAGTCGCCTCGTCGGTAGAGGGGAAAATTGGGTCGCGCGATACATAAACGGAATCCTCGACTGGCAACGGGGGTCGTCCGGGAGGGCCGATCCTCCTCGACCGAACGCGCGCGCGCACGCTCGCGAAGCGGACGCCAGAAATGGGTCCGGCCGGCCCCTCCGGTGCAAGACCGGACCGCGACGACCCGAGGGGGCAGGGCCGCGAGTAACATTCATAGCAGGGAACGGTTAGCGCCTCGGGGTTGCCCTGGTAGTCTAGTGGTCTAGGATGTAGGTCTGTCGAGCCTGCGACTCGGGTTCGAAGGAGTCGGGGGTCCAACACCCCCGGACCGGAACTCCCGACCAGGGCGCTCCCCGCCCCGGGCCGACCACGGGCCCGGGGCCTTTCGCACCCGTGCTCCCGCCCGCTTATCCTCCGTCGCGCTCTCGCTTTTCCGTGGACGACCCCGACACTCCGAAGCGCGAGCGAGCCACCCCCTACCTCTCCCACGCGGTAGGTGACGCCCTTCGGGACCTGACGGAGAAACGTCTCCTCGAGCTCGTGCGCTCCGAGCCCGTTCCCAACCACCTCGCCATCATCATGGACGGGAACCGTCGGTTCGCGGCCGCCCAGGGGCTCGACGTTTCGAAGGGGCATGCGAAGGGCCGCGACACCGCGGAACTGCTGCTCGACTGGTGCCTCGAGGTCGGCGTCAACATCCTGACCATCTACGCCCTCTCCACCGAGAACTTCTCGCGCTCCTCCGAGGAGCTCGAAGGGCTCATGGACCTCTACGACCGGGCGCTCCGCGACATCGCGGTCGACGAGCGGGTACATCGACACCAGATCCGGGTCCGGGTGATCGGGAACCGGTCGCTTCTCCCCGCCAGGGTACAGGAAGCCATCGAGATCGCCGAGAAGGCCACCGCCGGGTACTCTCGGTACCGGTTCAACGTGGCCCTGGCCTACGGGGGCCGCGACGAGATCGTGGAGGCGATCCGAGCCCTGGCCCGCGAGGTCCGCGATGGGCGCCTCACTCCCGAGCAGATCGATTCCGAGGCGGTTTCCCGCCACCTCTACACGGCGGACCTCCCCGACCCGGACCTCATCTTCCGGACCAGCGGGGAGGAACGGATCTCGAACTTCCTGCTCTGGCAGGCCGCGTACAGCGAGCTCTACTTTTCGGACGTCATGTGGCCCGGGCTTACCCGGCTCGATTTCCTCCGGGCGATCCGCTCGTTCCAGGTTCGGCGCCGTCGCTTCGGGGAGTGACCGTCGGGGGTCCTGGCGGGGGATAGCCGAGGGTCGCGAGGGCCGTCGGGAAAAGGAACACGACCCCGACGAGCACCCAAAGGATGCCGGTCCCGAGGTACGTCCACTGGATGCCGTACGCTTCGATGAGGAGGGCCCCGCCGATCTGCGCCGCCGGGATGATGGCGATGCTGCCGAGCGCGTCGATCCCGAAGTACCGTCCCTGCATCTCGGTCGGAACGAGGAGCTGGGCCGCGGTCAGCCACGCCGTGCCCGCGTAGCCTCCGAAGAGCCCAATCAAGAAGAGGCAGACCGAGGCGACCGGGACGGACGGGAACAGCGCGAGCGCCACGGCCGCCCCACCCGAGGCGACGCCCGCTCCGACCGTCCAGGACCTCCCCGCTCGCCGGACCCCACCAGTGCGACTGACCAGGAGCGACCCGAGACCGGTGCCCGCAACCTCGAGCGCTAAGAGGAGGGCGAAGACGAGCGCGGAGCCGTGGAGGAGGAGGGTCGCGAAGACGACAATGAATGTCCCGACCAGGCCTCCACAGAAATTGAAGAACGTCGCCGAGAGGGTGAGTTCGAGGAAGCCGCGTGCCTTGACGAGCCACCGGAACCCGTCGCGGACATCCGCAAAGTACCCGGGCTTCGCCCGTTGCTCGACCTCGGCCACGGAACGGACGGTCATGCCGAACAGGAGCAGCGCCGACACGGCGAAGGTTGCGGCGTTCGCGGCGAGCCCCATCACGGGGCCCAGGGTCACGATCAGGATCCCCCCGAGCGAAGCCCCGACGAACTGGGCGGCGGAGCGGCTCGACCGCACGAGCCCGTTGGCGTCCGCGACGAGCGGGGTGTCCACCAGCGCCGGGATGAGCGCCTGCTCGGCAGGGTTGAAGATCGTCGAGAAGGCGCCGACCACGAAGTAGGCCACAAGGATGGTTACGAGCTCGAAGCCGTGGAGCTCGAGGACCACGACGACCGCGGACATCGCAAGCGCCCGGGCCACGTCGGCGGCGATCATCAGCCGCCGCCGGTCGTAGCGGTCCACAAGGGCCCCGCCGAACACGCTGAAAAGGATCCCGCCGACGAGCCACGCCGTCCCGAGGAGTGCCACGTCGAGCGCGGAACCCGTCGCGGTGAACACGATCCATACGAGGCAGATTGCCGCAACGGCCTGGCCGAGGGTCGACCCGAGCCCCGCAGAGAAGACCCGCGTGTAGGCCGGGGTGGCCAGCAATCGAGTGTACGGGCTGCGCGGGGACGAAGGCTCCATCTCCGAACCAAGTCGGGAGGAGGAACCCCCGCATAAGTACGCGGCCCGCCGGGGGACTGCGCGCTTCCGGGCTATCGGAAGCTTTAGATTTCTTTAAATACAACCGCTTTTCTACCCAGACCGACAGCCGAGAGTAATCTCGGAGGGAAGAACGATGTTAACCGGACAGACACCGATCCTGGTGCTAAGGGAAGGGACGAAGCGGGAGAAGGGCCGAAGCGCGTTGGGGAACAATATCGCCGCCGCGAAGGCAATCGCGGACGCCGTGCGCTCGACGCTCGGACCGCGCGGGCTCGACAAGATGCTGGTCGATTCGATGGGCGACGTCGTCGTCACGAACGACGGGGTCACGATCCTCAAGGAGATGGACGTCGACCACCCCGCGGCGAAGATGCTGGTCGAGGTCGCGAAGACCCAGGACCAGGAAGCTGGGGACGGGACGACCACTGCGGTCGTTCTCGCCGGCGAGCTATTGAAGCGCGCCGAGGGTCTCATCGAGCAGAACATCCACCCCACAATCATCTCGCAGGGGTACCGACTAGCGTCCCAGAAGGCGCTCGAAGTCCTCAACGAGGTCAGCCAACCGGTAACGATCAACGACCATGACCTGCTCACGCGGATCGCCGTGACGTCCATGGCCTCGAAGTCGGTCTCGTTCGACCGCGACCACATGGGTGAGATCGCGGTGAAGGCCGTGACGGCCGTCGCCCAGCCGAAGGCCGGCGGCGGTTACGACGTCGACCTCGACAACATCCAGCTCATCAAGAAGCAGGGCGGCTCGATGGCGGACACCCAGCTCATCGAGGGCGTCATCGTCGACAAGGAGAAGGTCCACTCGGGAATGCCGACCCGCGTCGAGAACCCCAAGATCGCTCTCCTCGACGCCGCGATCGAGATCAAGAAGACCGAGATCGACGCGAAGATCGAGATCAACGACCCTTCCCAGCTGAACGCGTTCCTCCAGGAGGAGGAGAACATGCTCCGCCGGATGGTGGAGCAGGTCAAGAAGTCCGGCGCGAACGTCCTTCTCTGCCAGAAGGGGATCGACGACCTCGCCCAGCACCTCCTCGCGAAGGAAGGCATCTACGCCGTCCGCCGCGTGAAGAAGTCCGACATGGAGAAGCTCGCGAAGGCGACCGGGGCGAACATCGTCTCGAAGGTCAGCGAGCTCGCTCCCGAGGACGTCGGGCACGCGGGCATGGTTGAGGAGCGGAAGATCGGGGAGGACTCGCTCACGTTCGTCACGGGCGCGAAGAAGGCCAAGGCCGTCTCCATCCTGATCCGCGGAGGCACCGAGCACGTCATCGATGAGATCGAGCGGTCGCTCGATGACGCCCTCAACGTGGTCGCCGTAGCGGTCGAGGACGGACGGTACGTCTTCGGAGGCGGGGCGACCGCCGAGGAGCTCGCCATGCGCCTGCGCGACCACGCCGCGAAGATCGGCGGACGCGAGCAGATCGCGTTCGAGAGCTTCGCCGATGCGCTCGAGACGATCCCGAGGACCCTCGCCGAGAACGCCGGGCTCGACCCGATCGACATGCTGATCGAGCTCCGCAAGGCCCACAAGGGCGGCCAGCAGAGGGCGGGCGTCAATCTCACCACCGGCAAGACCGTTGACATGGGGGAACTCCACGTCATCGAGCCGATCCGGGTCGGGCGCCAAGCGATCGAGAGCGCGACCGATGCCGCGGTGATGATCCTGCGGATCGACGACGTCATCGCGTCCAAGTCGAGCCCACCCCCCTCCGGAGGCCCTGGCGGCCCCGGCGGCGGTATGGGTGGCATGGGCGGCATGGGCGGCGGCGACTTCGGGGAAGACTGAACTCACCCTCCCCTCGAACCAACCTTTTCTCCCGGTCCCCGGGTACTCCCGTGGACCTGAACCTTTCAAACTTCCGGGCTCGGGCGCTAGCCCCGCGCTCTGGGCTCGACCCTAACGACCGCGCGAACGGAGGAGCTCCCCGACCTGACGGATGGCCCGGGCACGATGGGAGAGCTCGTTCTTCTCCGCGGGCGGGATCTCGCCGAACGTCCGGAAGCCGCCCTCGGGGATGAAGATCGGGTCGTAGCCGAACCCTTGACGGCCGCGAGCCCGCTCGGCGATACGCCCCTTAACCTCGCCCACGAACGCCCATCTTCGGCGGCCGCGCTGCAGGCCGGCCACGGTTCGGAAATAGGCCCGCCGGTCCCGCTGCCGTAGGAGCTCGAGCAGCGGACCGAACTTCCAGGTCTTGAGGAAATGAGCGGAATAGACCCCGGGAAACCCGCGCAGGGAGGGGATGAACAGGCCGGAGTCCTCGACCAGGACGTATCCGGTGAGGTCCCGCACGGCGGCGAGCTTCGAAACGACCACCTCCTCGAGGGTTTCGGCTTGGGGTTCGGGAAGCGACCGACGACGCCACCGCGTGCGGACCCCGTACGGCAAGAGGAGCTTCTGGACCTCCCGGAACTTCCCGGGGTTGGTGCTGACGAAGGTTACGTCGGTCACGCCTACCAAGGGTAGTCGTTGTAGGCGATGATCTCGTCCGGGCTCTTTCGCCCGTCCCCGTTCGACCGGGCCGCGCCGTTGCCCTCGAGCGGGAATCCGATCGGGATGACCGCGATCGGATGGATCCCCTCGGGCACGTGAAGGACGGAGCGGACCTTCTCGTCGTTGAACTCGATGATCCAGTTGGTGCCGAGCCCCTCCGCTGTCGCCGCGAGCTGCAGGTGAGCGACGGCGACCGCGACATCCAGCGGGTAGGCCGAGATGTAGCCGCCGATCGTGATCGGGATGTCCTCTTCCACGGCGAACGCGACGATGACCGCGGGGGCCTCCGCGATGAGCTTCCCTCGGTTCGAGGCCTGGGCCAATAGGCGCTTTCGCTCGTCGTCCTGAACCACCACGAAGCGCCACGGTTGGAGGTTCTGCTGACTGGGCGCCAACCGGGCGGCCGCGAGCACCGCCTTCAACTTCTCCGGGGGCACCGGGCGAGAGTTGTACTGGGTGCAGGGTCGGAAGGAACGAATTGCGTCGAGGACGTCCATGTCGATTGACCGAAAACGAATCAGGCTCTGAAGGTCAAAGGAGGTCTACGCCCCCGACGGAAAGCAAGGCATTCGGTCCTACGAGGTCCGTCCCCGTTAAAAGGGTTTTCGAGGGTGGGCCGGAGCCCGAAACGGTCCGGTGGGGAGCGGCCCGTCGTGGCGTCATGAGGGGGGAGAGGGGGATGGCGCCGCTCCCTCGGGCGCGAACCGCCGCTCGAGATTGGCCCATTCCACCGTGCGGCGGAACCCGAGCTTTTCATTGATCGCCCATATCGGCAAGTTGAGCGAGTCGTTGAACGTCCGAAGATAGCGGAACCCCCGGCGGCGGGCGTACTCCAGGGCCCTCCGCTTGAGCTCCGACGCTAACCCACGACCGCGATACGGCCTCCGCGTTCCCGTGTACCCGACCACGAGGGAGTCGTCCCGGGCGAGGTCTCGCTCGAGGTCGCTCGACGCGACGTACGCCTCCCCGTACCGGGCCAGAAAGTGTGCCTCCGGAATGGATGGGGGCCCTTCGAGCTGGGCAACGAACTGGTCCAATGTGAGGGGAGTGTGCTCCCCCATCCGTGGGACGTCTTTTTCGGTCTCGGAGACCAGTTCGAAGAGACGCTGGCGGACCTCCGGGCGCGCGGGCCCTTCCTCGGCCAGGGTGGTGATGCGTATGCCCTCCTGCACCAACGCCGCCACGCCCTCCGATGGGGGCGGGATCTCCACTTCGGAGAGGTCGAGGGTGCTCATCCACATGGTCCGAAGCTGGGCGAACCCCTGCTTCTGGGCGAACTCGAGGCTGCGGGCGTCGTCCTTCCGTACGTTCGTCCAGAAGCAGACCGCGTGGTGGGAGACCGCCTCCGAATCGAGGAGGACCGAAAGCTCTCGCCCGATCCCGTGGCGAGCGTGGGCAGGGTCGACGGTCACCGACACCCAGAACTTGTGCGGGTCATAGCCGTAGAGCGAGTGGGCGATCCCTCCGGCGGCGACCACCTTTCGGGTCCCTCGCTCCTCCACGACCCACCTTTCGTTCACGAGGTGAGGGGCCGCCATCAACCGGTCCCAGTGGCGTTCCTCTTCCGGGGTCGACGGGAACTCGGGGTTGATGATCGAATAGAGTCGGCACACCGATTCGTGGTCCGCGTCCACGAAGGGCCGCACAGAGTACGTCTTTCGGTCCATCCGACCTCGCTTCGGCCACACATCTGGGCCCCCCATAGTTCCTTGGGGGCGGATACCCCACCCACCGATTCGCGGGTGGAATGGGTCGAGGGTACCGTCCCGGGCCCACCGGAGCGGTGCCCGAAGGGCCGGTGACGGGGCCCCGAGCTGGTCGCTCGATTCTACGTCAAAGACTTAGCGAGGGAGAGTCCGTGCCAAAGCACGTGAGCTCGCGTTTCCGGCCGACGACCGTCGTGAGCCTGGTGTACGCCTCCACGGCCGTAGTGTGGGGTGCGTACTCGCTCCTCATCGTAGCACTGCCTTTCCGATTCCAGGCGCTCGGTCTCTCGCTGGTCCAATACAGCGTCGCGATCGCGATCTTTGCTTTCGGGATGCTGCTGACCGAAAGCGTCTGGGGAGTGCTTGCCTTCCGGATCGGGAACCTCCGGACGGTCCTCGCCCTCGGGGTAGTGGTCGGGGTCATCTACCTGGCGATCGGCTTTTCGAGCACGTTCCTCACGCTCGCGATTTCGCTGGGACTCCTCGGTGCCATGGCGATCTTTCCGGTCCCCCTCTTTCGGTGGATGGCCATGATCGCTGGCGGACCCGGGACGGGAGGCGCCGGAACCGGCCGCTACGGCCTCTTCTTCGGGGGTGGGATGGCGGTGGGATCCGCCCTAGGTCCCCTTCTCTACGTCGACTTCGGCTTCCAATCGTTGACCTACGTTGTCGTCGTGACCTATGCGGTCGGTCTCGCTCTCATGGCGTGGCTTCCCTGGCACGAAACCCGACTTCCCCGCGCCGAACCGGGCTCCTTCTCCCAGGTCCGCCGAGTGCTGACCGCCCCCTTCGTGTTCGTGGCCGTCCTCGTCGTGCTATCCTTCCTAGCGTATACGCTAATCACGAGCTACCTGCAGATCTACTCCGTCAGCACGTTCCACGGGACCCCGGCCGCTTCCGGCTACGTGATCGGTGTCGCCCGGGCGACCATCCTGCTCGCCGGCTTCCTCCTAGGTGGGGTGGCCGACCGTTTCGGCCCCCTGCGCACCGTACCGTTCGGGTTCCTGCTCCTCACCCTCGGAGCGCTCGGGACATTGTTCTCCGCGTCATACGCGGAGATGGTCGCCGCGACGATCGTCTTCGCGGTCGGGTTCGGTTGGCTTTCCGCGAGCCTCCTGCCCCTCGCACTCGGTCCGGTGCCGGTCCCATTACAGGGTACCGCGGTCGGGGTTTTCGGGTCGTTCGAGGACCTCGGACTCCTCGTCGGCCCGGTCCTGATCGGTGCTGTGTACGCGACGTACGGTGCTCGCCCGATGTTCCTCGTCGTAGGCGTGGTTGCCCTTGTGGCAGCGCTCCTCGCGGTTCTCTTGCGCTACGTGGGCCGAAAAGGAGCGCCCTTCCCGGGGCTTGAGGGACCGACCCAGAACTGAGCTGGGTGCGACTTGGGAGGACACGCACCTCGAGTGCTCAGCGCCGAGAGTCGGGCCTACGGGCGGCGGGGGGTCGATCACCAACAGGCTTCAGAACCGCCCGAGAAACCCTGCTGTTCGCCTCGGCAACGGCGGTTTCGACTTCGGCGGAAGTGACGATCGGCTCCAGCGGATGCTCTGCTTGGTAGGTCTTGGCGACGGTAGAGGCCGTTCCGACGGCTTCCACGAGGGCGACCAGCTCCGCACGTCTGCGGCGGAGCGACTTGGAGAGAGAACGGTAGGCGACGCCCGCAGGACTGGCCTCGTCGATCGCGCGCCGGCCGGCGTCCGGGCCTGCGCGCGGCAGGTCGCGGGTCCCTTCGCGCGGGCCGTTCTCGCTCACAGTCAATTCCTTAGGACGCGGTCGGGGATGACCTGCTCGGCCGGCACCGCG
The DNA here is from genome assembly GCA_002503985.1 of Thermoplasmata archaeon UBA61. GTDB lineage: Archaea > Thermoplasmatota > Thermoplasmata > Lutacidiplasmatales > UBA184 > Lutacidiplasma. Next base: position 8,200 of record DASW01000008.1, on the reverse strand, counting down.
AACCTGCAGCGCTCAGTGCGATTGGAGTGGCTTCCCCGGCGGGTATCCTGAAGGAGTTCCCGGAAAGGATTGGGGCCCGCCGACTCGGGTTGGTGGTCGCCCACTGCCCCCTGAACAGTACCCGAGCAGCAACACGATTATATATGGCGGACAGGGCTCGGAGAGCGCTGCTGACATCCGTCCGACAAACGGGCGAGTTTCGGCGACGAGTGCGGCGCGTCGAGGGATTGGAGGAAGCACCCGATGCATCTGAAGCGAGTCAAACTGAGGAACTTCAAGTCGTTCGCCGGCGCGACCGAGATCCCGTTCCAACCCGGCTTCACGGGCGTTGCAGGCCCGAACGGGATGGGTAAGTCGAACATCTCGGACGCAATCCTGTTCGTCCTGGGTCCGACCAGCTCGAAGGCGCTCCGGGCGGAACGCCTCACCCACCTCTTCTTCAACGGCGGGTCCTCGAAGAAGCCGGCGACCGAGTGCGAGGTCTCTCTCGTCTTCGACAACACCGACAAGCTCCTTCCGGTCGAGACCCCCGAGGTCGAGGTCACCCGGTACGTGAAGCTCGCCCCGAGCGACCCCGACGGGTACTACTCGTACTTCTACGTCAACGGCAAGCGAACGACCCAGACCGAGATCGATTCGTTGCTCTCCCATGCGAGGCTTTCGGGCGACGGCTACAACCTAGTCCAGCAGGGGGACATCAACAAGATCGTCACGATGGGCCCGGTTCCCCGCCGGGGTCTGGTGGAACGCCTCGCGGGCATCAGCCAGTTCGACGACGAGCTCGAACGAGCCGCGACCAAGCGCGTCGACCTGGACGGGAACCTCGACCGGATCCAGACGCTGCTGACCGACATCAAATCTCGCCTCGCGGGCCTCGAAGGCCAGCGGCTCCTAGCGATCCAGTACAAGCAGCTCCAGGACGACAAGAAGCGCTCGGAGGCACGTCTCGCGCGGGCCGGTCACCGCCTCGCCGAGCACGAGCTCGCGACCTGCAAGAAGCAGGTGGACGCGGTCCGGGCCGAGATCGAGCAGCTCGACAAGACACGCACCGAGCTCGCCGCCCAACAGGAGAAGCTCGCAGCGGCGGTGGACGCGATCGACCGGGATATCGCTGAGGCGGGGGGCGCGGCGGCCGTCAAGTTCAAGCAAGAGGTCGACGAGAAGAAGATGGCCTACGCACGGCTCGACCAAAGCCTCGGCCATCTGCGCGAGGCCCTCGTCGCCATCTCCACCCAGGCCGACGAGCTCGTGAAGTCGGTCCGGGCGGACGAGACCCAGGAAGCGTCTCTCCAATCCCAGGAATCGAAGCTGGCCGACCGTCTTGAGGGCCTCGAGAAGACCGCGGACGAGAACACTCGAGAGATCCAGAACGCGACCGGGACCCCGGGGAAGAGCCGCGACAAGCTCGCGGCCGCCCGGAAGCAACAACTCGAGCTGGCCCGCCAGACCGAGGCGAAGCAGACCGCGTGGACGGAGGCCGTCCAGTCCCGCGAGACGGCGAGCGCGGCCTTCCGCACGGCCGAACGGTCTGAGGCGCAAGCCGAGGATGACCTTCGGGAACGCGAGGTCGAGGTAAAGGACCTCGAGCTTCGGATCAAGGAGACGTCGCCGGGGAAGAACGGTTCGGGACCGACCACGAGCGACCTCCAGAAGGAGCTCTTCGCCCTCAAGACGAAAGAGAAGAACCTCTCGGCGGAATGCGAACGGCTTGCCCAGGAGGTCCTCGAGCTCAACCGACGCTACCTCTCGCTCGACGCTCGCCTCAAGGCCCGGACCGAGGGCAGCGGGCGGCCGACGGCCCTGGCGGCCGTCGACTATCTCCTGTCCCAGCGCAACCTCGGCAAGATCCCCGGTATCCGCGGCACCGTGGAAGAGCTGGCCGAGTTCGACCCGAAGCTCAAGACCGCGCTCCAGGTCGCCGGCGGCAGCCGCTTCCAAGCGCTCGTCGTCGAATCCGACCAGGTCGCGGAAGAGTGCATCAAGCTCCTACGCGAGGAGAAGCGCGGCCGCGCGACCTTCCTCCCGCTCAACAAGATGCTCCCCGGCCGGGCGCACGGCAAATCGCTCGTCGTGGCCAAGGCCGCGGGAGCGACCGGCTTCGCGATCGACCTCGTGAAGTTCGACGAATCCCTGCGGCCGGCTTTCTGGTACGTGTTCGGGGAGACGGTCGTCATGGACGACCTCGCCCGGGCCCGAGCCCAGATGGGCGGGGTGCGCCTGGTCACGCTGACCGGCGACCTCATCGAGGCCACCGGAGCGATCTCGGGCGGGTACGTCGACCCCACCAACCAAGGTCGGGGCAGCGACTCCGCCGTCGAGCTGAAGCGCCTCGGGGACGAGCTTCGCAGCAAGGGGTCCGCGGAGACCGCGGGCCGAGCCGAGCTCGCCAAGGTGACCGAGCGAATCCGCGTGGTCGCCGAGGAGCTTTCGACACGATCCATACAGGACCAGGCCCACCAGTCCGCCCGCGAGGTGTTCGACAAGGACCTGGAAGCGGCCCGGGAGCGGCTGTCGGCCGCTCGGGACCGCATCGCCGCCGCCCGCGCCGACCAGAAGAAGGCCGAGACGGCCCTCGCGGCGGCGGAGGCGGACGTGACCCGCCTCACCTCCGATATCGCGGCGCTCAAGGAGCAGGCACAGAAGGCCCAGGAACAGTACCTGAGCCAACTGCCCGAGGCAATATCGGTCCACCTACGTGCCCTTCAAGAGACCTCCCAGAAGACCTCCGAGGAGAGGGTCCAGGTCAACGGTGAGCTCGAATCGGTCCGCGCCTCGCTCGCCGCGCTATCGGCGAGCCTCGAGGCACGGCGGTCGGACCTTCAGAAGGCACAGAAGGAGATCTCTGCGAAGAAGAAGGAGATCGCCCAGGCCGAGCGCACGCTGAAGGAATCGCGGGCAGCGCTCGAGGCGCTCAAGTCCGTCGAGTCCCAGCAGAGCGAGTCCGCCAAGGCCCAGTCGGAGAAGAAGCGGAAGCTCGAGACCGACCGGCTCGCGGTGACGGCGAAGCTGGCTCAGGCGCAGGCGAACCTCGAAACCCGCAAGGGCATGCTCACGCAGGAGGAAACCCGCCTCGCCCAGGCCGAATCGCACGTCCAGGAACTGAACGAGGCCCTCAAGCAGTTCCCCGAAGCGGAGCCGGACGAAAAGCCGGTCTCCATCGAGGAGTTGAAGCGGAGGATCTCCGCGCTCGACCAGCAGCTCCAGGGGATGGGGGACGTCAACCTGCGCGCCGTGGAGGAGTACGACCAGGAGAAGGCCCGCTCCGAAGAGTTCCAGTCCGAGGTCACCCGCCTCACGAACGAGAAGAACGAGCTCCTCGCCCTCGTCGGTGAGATCGAGAAGAAGAAGCGGGAGAAGATCACCGAGGTCGTTGCCCAGGTGGGCATCCACTTCAAGGAGATCTACGGCGAGCTATCGGCGGGAGGCGAGGGCGAGATCGCCCTCGAGAACCCCGAGGACCCCCTCGCCGGCGGGCTACTCATCAAGGCCCGGCCCGTGGGAAAGAACGTCAGCCGCCTCGAGCAACTTTCCGGCGGAGAGAAGTCCCTCGCGAGCCTCGCGTTCATCTTCTCGATGCAACGGTACGACCCGAGCCCGCTCTACGTCTTCGACGAGGTCGACATGTCCCTTGACGGCCTCAACGCGGAGTTCGTCGGGAGGATGCTCCGCCGCAACGCCGAACGGGCTCAGTTCGTCGTGATTTCGCTTCGCAAGGTGACCCTCAAGTTCGCCCACCACCTATTGGGAGTGACGATGCGGGGCGACGGGTGCTCCCGCGTCGTCGGGATCGACCTCGACGATATCCACGATGTCGAGGGCCGTGAGAACGCCCGCGCCCCGGAGGCGGTCCCGCCGCTCGAGGCCCGATGACGATCTCCGAAACGGAAGCCGCCGAGCTGCTCCCGACCACCGCCGTCTCCCGGGAGGCGGCCGAGAAGGTGCTCCGGTACCTCGTGTTCCACCGCTCGCTCATCGGCGAGAACGAGTCCTCCACGCCGCTCCTCGAACGGTACCTCTCCCTCGTCGAGAACCTGAAGGAAGGGGTCCACATCGTGATCCCCGACCCGTTCCAGAAGGCGATCGCGCTCCTCTTCGAGCTCGTGATGGAAGAGGAGTTCGACCCGTGGGAGATCGACCTCGTGAAGTTCACCGAATCGTACCTCGAACGGGTCCGCGAGGACGGAGCGGTCAACTTCGCCATCGCCGGCCGCCTGGTCTACATGGCCTGGAACATCCTCTACCTCCAGTCCGAGGAGATCCTCAAGATGCGCGCCGTCCCCGACCCGCCGCTCGACGGCGGGACCGGCTTCCCCGGAGCGACGGACGACGGCTACTTACCGCTCCTCGATACCCCGGAAGCGGTCGACGTGACCAGCACCGTTCTGGGCTCGACCGACCCGCCGCCTCTCCTCGGAATGGTCCGACACCCCGAAACTCGACCGGTGTCGCTGCTCGAGCTGGTCCGCGCCTTCGGCGAGGCCGAAGCCGACGCCCGCCGAGCGCTGCGGATCGAGGAGCTCCGCGACCGCCTGCGGGAGGAGCAACGGGCTCCCCCCGAGGTCCTCGTGCACGGCGAGATCCCCGAACGGGACCTCGAGGACACCTGGGCCGCGACGCTCCACCGTCCGCTGGGAAAGCCGTTCCCCCTGCTCGAGCTGTGGAACCCTCTGTCCGGTCGCGACCGTCTGGTCGCGGTGTTCCTTGCGCTCCTGTTCCTCGCTCGAGAGAGCTCCGTCGAGCTGCTCCAAGAGGTGCTGGGAGCCTCCCCGGTGCTCGTGGTGCGGACCGCGGAATCGCGAAAAGTGTTGACGAAGGAGGCGTAAAGGGATCCCATGCCGTCGAAGCTCGATGACCTCGTGTTCCAGGTCGAAGCGGTGCTGTTCGCCAGCGGAAAGCCTCTCGCCGTGAAGGAGATCGCCGCCGCGCTCGGCCTCGACGATTACCGCCCCGTCCAGCGCGCGGTCCGAACGCTCGAGCAGACCTACGGCAACCGCCAGTCCGCGCTCGAGGTCCGCCGTGTGGGCGACCGGTACGCCCTCCAGCTCCAGGAGAAGTACGTTCCCACGGTCCACGCTGTCACCCCGGTCGAGATGACGCCGCGCACCCTCCGTGCGCTGACGCTCATCGCCTACCACCAGCCGATCCTGCAGAGCAACCTCGTCCGGATGATCGGGGATGTGGCCTACGAGGAGGTACAGCGCCTCCGGGGCATCGGCCTCATCCACACGGACCCGAAGGGCTCCACCCTCGAACTGGCCACGACGCGTCGGTTCGCGGAATACTTCGGGATCGCGTCCACCCGGCCGGAGGAGATCCGCCGCTTCCTCGAGCAGAAGCTCGGGGTAGCGCCCGCCGTCCCCGCTCCGACGAGCCCCGGCCCCAAGGAGGTCGCAGCGACCCCCATTCCCTCAGCAACGGATGTTCCCGCGGAGGCGCCGCCCGAGAACGGGACTCCCGACGAGGAGCCCCCCGCCCAGCCCCCGATGGCGTCCTAGGTCCTGGTTCAGAACGCCCCGCACTGAGGGCATCGCACCGGTTCCGCGGGGCGGATCGCCCCGCAGTACGGACATAGGAACGTCGAACCTGGGTACCCCCCTTGCGGTGGCGTAGGCATCGGCCCCATGGGGCCACCGCCCTGAGCTCCCCAAGGCACCCCGCTCGGGGGCGAGCGCGGTCGGGACGGACGCGCGCCGATGGCGACCAACGTGATCGCTACGACAATCCCCACGCCGAAGATCGCGAAGATGAACACCCAAGGGATCCCGGCCGAGCTCGCGGGCGACGGCGGGTACCCGGGCGGGAGACCGGGGGTCGAGCCGTTGTAAACGTAGGTGCGGATCGTCCCGTTCTCGTCAGCGGCGAGGAAGGCCGGCGCGTTCACCCCGCCCCAGCCCGTAGTAGGGTCCCAACCCGGGGCGGCCGAGAAGACGTAGTTGCTTCCCGAGGTCACGTCGAGGTAGGGGTCCGAGCTCGCGCCGGGGTGGGCGGCGAAGAAGCTCGCGATCCGGTAGATCTCCGGGTCGAGGAACCCGAGGGACGTCCAGGGGCCGGTCGTTCGATTGTTTTCGACAGCCACGACGTCGGCGAGAAGTCCGGCGAACACCGGCGCCGCCACGCTCGTCCCCTCGAGGAGGTCAAAGAACACCCCTTCGGACGCGTTCGCGTAGTCCGTCACGATGGTCGCGTTCCCCGGCATCGCGACGTCCGGGCCGGATCGACCGAGGCCCAGCGCTCCCTGGAGGACGGTGGCGTTGACGACCGCGGGCTGGGCGGCCGAAGCGAACTGCCACAAGGGCTCCGGATAGACCGGGCTCACTCCACCTTCCGTTCCGGCGTACGACCCTTGGCCGCCGAGGGTGTCGTACCACGCGGACATGCTCGATATCCCCCCGTCGGCGCCGTCGTAGGTGAGGTTGAGGCCGCCGGTCCCGTTGTAGAACGCGTTCGGGCTCCCCGAGAGACCCAGGGATACGCCCCCGACGGAAATCGAGCCTGAGGTGTTGGTGGCGTCGGTGGCGGGCCAGATCGGCCACTGCCCGTCCGAGCGGCCGGTCAGCGAATCGGGTGCGTTACCCTGGTCCCCGCTCGCCGAGACGACGGTGACCCCCGTCGCCGCGGCCGTGAGCAGCTCGGCGTTCCACGCCAAGTCGGTCAGGTCCGAAAGTCCGAAAGAACAGCTGACGGTCGCGAGGTGTCTGGGGGCGTAGCTATAGCTCAACGCCGCGGCGAGGTCGGCGGCGAAATAATCCGCCGCCTCTCCCAAGGTGGCCGCGTTCTCAACCAGGTTCGCCCCGAAGTAGAAATTGTAGACGGAGGCCCCCGGTGCCAGGCTCCCGGCCATCTCCAGGTCGAGAGAGTTCTCCGTCTCGAACGCGGTGGAGTCGTTCACGCTGCCGAACGATGCGGGAAGCGGCGGGGTGATGCTGTCCACGGTTACGGGTACGCCCGTGAAATTAGGCATGGGCCAGTGGGGGCCGAGCGTGCCATTGAAGTAGGCTGCGACGACCGCGGGGTCCCAGGGAGGCAGGTTCGTCTGCAAGGTTTGGTTGAACGCGCTCGCGAGCAGGGTCGCGATGGCTACGGACGTGGGAAACGTTGCGTTTGGCACACTGCCCGCCCCGGGGAAGAGCTCGTTGACATCGTACGCCTGGGTGTAGTCCGACCCCAGGAACCAAGCCTCGCCGCTGGTGTTGTCATGGGCGAATTGCGCGAGGTGGCCCGAAACGGGGCGGAGCGGGAGCGAGGGCGAGAGCGCTCTCGACGACCCGATAAGACCGGCCGTTGCGGAGTTGGATAGACCACCGATCCCCGAGACGTACCCGTCCAGGGATGGCGGGAGCGAGACCGTTCCGACCGCCGTGTAGAGGGGGACTCTATTGGCGGACCCGTACGTCTTGAGGTCCACTCCGAGAAGCTGGTCGACCGACCTCGCCGCAAGGACCGCGGTGACGGACGAGCGGTCCGGAGCGGCGGTGATATCGCGTGCCCCTGCGGTCTCCAAGGCGGCCTCCACGTGGGCGACGCTCGAAGCGGGCGGCGCGAACTCCTCTACGTACTCCGGGTAGGTGAGGAAGTGACGGTAGGAGGGAGAGGACGGGTCCTCGACCTGGCTCAAGAATCGAGCCAGTTCCCCCGAACGAGGGTTGGTGAGCGTGAACGTCAGGGAAACGGCGATGGAGGACGGCAACTCTCGAGGTAACGCCCCGGTCGAGAGCGGTATCGCATCGGTCACGAGGGCTAGAGGGGCCGAGGCCGCCGAGGAGGACGGCAGGGGGACCGCGGTCACGGCCGCGGCGGAGCTCGCGACGACGACGAGCGAGAACAAGACGGCGAGAACCACCGTAGACCAACGCATCGGGGGTACCCAGACGCGCGCCCTAATGAGGTCGACTCGACCGTGGGCCGGGCAACCCTTTAGACCGCCCTAGATTCTTCGCGGAGCGATGCACCTCGCCGCGACCGAGGGAGGGAAGCGTTGCGTCTTCTGTGACATCGTCGCGCGGCGAGCCCCGGCCCACATCGTCTACGAGGACGATTCAACGCTCGCGTTTCTCGCCATGTACCCGGTCACTCGGGGTCACCTGCTCGTGATCCCGAAGCGGCACGGCGCCCGTCTGACCGACCTCCCGTGGGAGGACCAGACGGCCCTCATCCGCACGCTGGACGAGCTCTGCCGGCGGGCCGAACGCCTCTCCCCCGA
>DASW01000004.1 GCA_002503985.1 Thermoplasmata archaeon UBA61 | reverse complement strand
TACATCGAGCTCAAGCGCGAGGAGCAGCTCGAGCTCAACCTGCGACCCCACCCCTACGAGTTCTACCGGTACATGGACGTCTAAGGGAACGGAGCGCGACCGCGGCCAACCCTTTCATCCCATTCCCCCATCCTCCGGCGACCGCAGGCTATCGATGGGCGAGGCACGACTTTGGACCGGGGGTCGGGTCTTCACGGGAGGGCGCTACGCCGATGCGGTTCTCGTGGACCAAGGAACGGTCGTCGCCGTGGGGTCGGAGGCAGAAGTCCGGCGGTCGGCCCCGACGGGCACCGAGGTCGTTCGGCTGGGGGGACGGCTCGTGCTCCCCGGGCTCATCGACGCCCATCTCCACGTGGAGGACCTTGCCCGGTTCCGCGAGGGCCTGGACCTCACAGAGGTCCGTGGCCTGGACGACCTTATTCGGAGGCTCCGAGAGTGGTCCGCGGCCCACCCCACCGGGCCCGTGGTCGGAGTCGGTCTGGACGTAGACCGCGGCCTCCACGGCCGCTGGCCACTTCGCGAGGACTTGGACCGGGTGGTGAACGACCGCCCCGTGGTCCTCTATCACGCGAGCGGGCACGCCGCGGTGGCGAACGATCGGGCCCTCGCCGCGGCGGGCGTCGAGTCGCGGTCGGCGACCGAGCTCCGCGGCCGGGTCGGAACGACGGCGGGCGGTAGGGCGAACGGGATCCTGTACGAGGAGGCCCTTCGGTGGGTGGCCCCCCTGACCGAGACGCCGCTCGACCCGGAGGCGATGGTCCGAACCCTCGGGTTCCTAGCCTCGTTCGGGCTCACCACGGTCGCGTCGATGAACGTCTCGCCGGAGGAGCTCGCAGGGCTCCGGTCGCTGGCCGCAGAGGGTCGTCTCCCGATCCGGGTCCGATGCTACCTGCGGCTCCTATCGATCGGCGACGTGCGCGGCCCGGACCTAGCGCCGGTCGGTCGTCCGGGTCGGTTCGCGGTGGTCGGGACGAAGGGGTTCACGGACGGGGCCTTCGGTCCCCGGACCGCATGGCTCTCGGAGCCCTACGCCGACGCCCCGGAAGGGAGCGGGCTCGCGGTCGAGCCCGACGAGGCGCTTTCGCGCGCGCTGGCGACCGCGAGCGACCTCGGCCTCGCCCCCGCCCTGCACGCGATCGGGGACCGCGCGGTCGAACGAGCCGCTCACCTGCTCGCCCCGTACGTCCGACGCGTGGGCGCCTGCGCGCGGATCGAGCACGTCGGATTGACCCCCCCATCGGTCCTGTCCGTTCTGAACACCGTCCGACCCGCCCTGGTCGTCCAGCCGGGGTTCGTCTGGAGCGACTCCTGGCTTTCCGACCGGCTCGGCGCCGACCGCGTGCGCTGGGCCTACGCGTTCCGGACCCTCACCGACCTAGGCCATCTCCTGGTGGGTTCGAGCGACACGCCGTACGACCCCCCCGACCCCTGGCGCGGCCTCCGGGCCGCGACGGAGCGGCGCGACGAGCTCGGGCGGTCGGCGAACCCGGACCCACGGGAGGCGCTGACGTTCGAAGAGGCGGCGTGCCTGTACGGGAGCAACGCCGGAAAGGCTCTCGGAGAACCCTCGCTGGGGTCCCTGGAGGTGGGCTCGAAGGCCGACCTCATCGTTCTCGACGCGAGGAACCTCGGAGAGGCGATCCGGCTCGGGGCAACAGCGGTCCGGGAGACATGGGTTGACGGGGTCCGCGTCTCCCCCGTCGGGGAAGCGGAACGGGGAGCAAGGGGTTAACCTCCCCCGACGCTCGCGGGGGCATGCCCGCCTCGAACGACGTGCCGACGTTCAAGGAGTTTTCCCCTTCGATGCGGGTCGACCTCCTCATCTCCGACTGGAAGGCGGCTATCGGTCCCGAGCTCCCCCAGGAGGAACGGGAGCGGAGGCTGTACGAGCAGGCCTGGGAGGCCTACCAGGAGGGCGACTACGGTTTCGGCCTCTGGTGCTGGCACGAGTGCGACCGCCTGACGAACAACCTGAACGGCAACATCCGGGAGGTCACCCGGATCCTGGGGCCCGGACGGTACTTCGGCTTCTCGCACCGTCGGGTGGTCGCGGAGGCGGTCCCCGTCGAGCGGATCTACCGTCCCCGCAAGGGGGACATGAGCACGCCCCGCACCGACGCGTTCGTCCTCCCGCACTACCAGGTGCTCTGCGTCTACCTGGTCCGCGCGTCGACGGGGGATCCCAAGGCCAAGGCCACGCTCGAGATCGCGCTCGGCGAGCTCGAGGACCAGCGGAGGGCGGACCCGTTCCTGCGGCATTTCGACACCTTCCGGGACCTTCTGACACGGACCTCAGCGAGCCCGAGGGCCCCCGACCCGACGCCGGTGACGTCCTCCCCGACCTCGACCCCTAAGTCTAAATCCCCCATCCGACGCGCTCCGGCCCGGCGGCGTGGTTGAGAACACCCGAAGGTTCGTATAGCCCACCTGGCTCGGGCACTCGACCGGTGGAGTGTGTCGATGAAAGCCGTAGTACTGGGCGGTGGAGGGCTAACGGGACAGTGTTCGGTGCGGGACCTCGCGACGGGGGGCGTGTTCGATTCGGTGGTCGTCGCAGACCTCGATGCGGAGCTCGCCAAGGCGGCGGCGAAAGCCGCCGGATCGCGTGCCACCGCGGTGACCGTTGACGCCGGGAACAAGGCGGCGGTCGCGAAGCTTCTCCGCGGGGCCGACGTGGTCGTGAACGCCGTCCAGTATCAGTTCAACCTGTCCGTGATGGAGGCCGCGCTCGAAGCGCACGTCCCCTACCTCGACTTCGGCGGTCTCTTCCACATGACCCGCCGCCAGCTCGCGATGCATGACGCGTTCAAGCGCGCGAAGCTGCTCGCCATCCCCGGCCTCGGGGAGGTTCCCGGGGTCTCGAACGTGCTCGCGATGCAGGCCTGCCAAGACCTCGACCGGGTCGAGTCGCTCGTGATCCGGGACGGTTGGAAGGACCTCACGGTCGGAGGACCCGAGATCTCGTTCACCTGGTCACCGAGCACCTTCCTCGACGAGATGGTCCTGCCGGCGCAGGTCTTCGAGGGGGGTGCCTACAAGGAATACCCGCCCATGAGCTCGGCCGAGGAGTTCGACTTCGGGCCCCCGGTCGGAAAGACTCGCGTCTACCGGACGCTGCACTCCGAGCCAGCGACGCTGCCCGAGAGCCTGCGCTCGAAGGGTATCAAGCACTGTGAATGGAAGGAGGGAGGTCCCGGAATCGAGGTGCTGCGCACGATGGCCCTGCTCGGCCTGGCCTCTGACAAACCGCTGGAGGTCAAGGGGCAGAAGGTCACGCCCCGGGAGTTCACGCTGGCCCTCCTCAAGCACGGGAAGCTCCTTGGGGTCCCCGAAGGGGTCGTCTTCAACGACTGGGAGGTCTTCGATATCGAGGTCCGCGGCGCGAAGGGAGGCAAACCCGTCGTCCGGCACGCGATCGCCAGGTTCCCGCCACGGCCCGACTGGCATCTCACGGTGACCGAGTATGCGGTAGGGATCGCGGGTGCGGTGGGCGCGGAGCTCATCGCGCAAGGCAAGGTCCCCGGGGAAGGCGTGCTGCCCCCCGAGCTCTGCATCCCGCCCGAGCCGTTCCGGGCCGGCCTCACGAAGCGAGGGGTCGACATGACGATCACGCCCCCCGAAGGCCCACTACCGCCTCGGAAGACTGGTTAGAGGCCGGGAGGGCGATTCCCAACCATTTCCGCCTCGTTTCTATCGTATCGCGACAAGAAAATAACAGGTTAGGCCATATAAAACCCACTTTGCGCACGCGCTTATCTACATAACGTTGGTTGTACCTCGTATTCTCGGGCCCAGCCAATTATATATAGACCCCTAGGGGTCCGACAAACGCCCGGAAACTGTATTTATGGCGGAGCTGAACCCCGCCCCGGTGTTGCCGTCTCGGACCCCTGAGGTTGACCCCTCCCCGGAGACCCTCGAACGAGGGCCGCCCGGGCTTTCCCGACTGACCGCGGAAGGGTCGGCCATCCCCCCTCCCTCGGCCCCTTCCCCTCCGGCTCCGGCGGGCGGACCGTCCGAGGAGAAGAAGAAGGAGTCGCCGAAGGAATCCCCCAAAGAGGCGGTCAAGGAGTCCCCGAAGGAGGCCACCAAGGAACCCGCCAAAGAGGCGGTCAAGGAGGCCACGCCCGGCCCCGAAGCGGAACCGCCCATCCCAATCTCGATCGCCCGCCTGATTCCCAAGCTGAAGAAGAGCCTGAAGCTGTTCGAGGAGGCCAAGAAGCACATCCCGAACGGGTCGAGCTCCCTCATCCGGACGGCGTCCTACGACCCGGTCGCGCCGTTCATCGCGAGAGGCAAAGGCTCGCGGATCTGGGACGAGGACGGTAACGAGTACCTCGACTTCATGCTCTCCTACGGGGTCCTGATCAACGGCCACGCCCCCGAGGCGCAGGTCAAGGCGATCCAGGAGCAGGCCGAGCTCGGCCTGCAGTTCGGCTCGCCGAGCGAGATCGAGGTCGAAGTCGCGAAGCTCTTCCGGAAGCTCGTCCCGAACGCGGAGCGGGTCGCGTTCTGCACGAGCGGCTCGGACGCGACCATGAACGCGATCCGCATCGCGCGTGCGGTCACGGGCAAGGATGCGATCCTGAAGTTCGAGGGCCACTACCACGGGCAGCACGACATCGCGCTCATCAGCGCGGAAGCGCCCCCGATCGTCGCGGGCCTCGACGAATATCCCCGCCCGCTCCCGAACTCCGCGGGAATCCCTCCCGGCGTCACCGACTACGTCATGGTCGCGCCCTACAACTCGGTCACCGCGTTCGAGCGGATCGTCCGACGGTACCGGGAGCGCCTCGCGTGCGTGATCCTAGAACCGATCATGGCGAACTCCGGCATCATCCCGCCGGCACCGGACTACCTGAAGCGCCTGATCGAGATCGCGCACCAGAACGACATGCTCGTCATCTTCGACGAGGTGTTCACGGGCTTCCGGGTCGCGCCGGGCGGGGCCCAGCAGCTCTACAACGTCGAGCCCGACATCTCCTGCTGGGCGAAGGCGCTCGGCGGCGGCGTGCCCGTTTCGGCCGTCTCCGGGAAGGCGGAGTACATGGACCTCATCGCCCCCGGGAGGATCAGCTTCGGCGGCACCTACAACGCGAACAACCTCGTCATGGCCGGGACGCTCGCGAACCTGAAGATGCTCAGCCGAGGCGGCGAGGACCTCTACGCCCGGGTCGGGAAGCTCACGGACAAGCTCGGGAAGGGCCTCGAGGAAGCGGGCCGAGATGCCAAGATGAACGTCCTCGTTCAGTGGGTGAACGGGATGCTGCAGTTCTTCTTCACACGAAGGAAGAAGATCATCAACTACCGCGAGTCCCTCCAGATCGACTGGAATCTGTACCTGCGGCATCACCAGCTCCTGCTCGACAAGGGGATCTACATCCATCCGGACAACTATGAACGACTAACGTTCTCGAGCGCGCACACCGAGAAGGACATCGAGAAGTTCCTCTCGATTGCGAACGAGACGTTCACGGAACTGAGAACGCTGCCTCGCGATTACCTGGCCTAACGGACCGTCTCCGGAGCACCGGGGGGCCACGACGGAATCCATATGGCGGACCGAACTGAGGGGAAATGACCGGGTGGGCCCGAGAGCCACCCCCCTGACCGGGGAGTCGGAGGAACGGGGGTTCGAGAGATAGGGAAATGGGGCGGAATCTCGAGGACCTTCTCATATTCGTCGGCAAACGGATGCTCGAGCTGCTTCCGGTGCTGCTCGGCGTCATCGTGCTCACGTTCCTCATCACGCACGTCGCCTCGATCAATCCCTGCCCTCGGTGGTACCCGAAGGCGAGCACCGCGGTCCTCGCCCACTGTCAGGCGCAGTTCTCCCTGCCACTGACCACCCAATTCTGGAATTACTTCACCAAGCTCCTTGAGGGGAACTGGGGCGCCTCCCAGCTCGGTGTGCCCGTCTACCCTGTGATCGCCTCCGCGGTCCCGGCGACGGTCGAGCTCGTGCTCGCGTCGTTGTTCCTCATGATCGTCATCGGGATCCCCCTCGGGGTGATCGCGGCCCAGTTCGCCGGTCGGTGGGGCGACCACCTGGTCCGTGTCCTGTACCTGAGCGGATGGTCCGTCCCCACGTACGTGGGGTCGATCATCGCGGCGGTGTTTTTAGCGCCGTATCTCGGCCTCCCCACGTCGGGGGAGTACAGCGCTCCTCCACCGTTCCCTCAGATCACCCACATGTCGGTCGTGGACGCGATCCTTGCGGGGAACTTCCCGTACACAGTCGACGCGATCAGCCATCTGGTCCTCCCCGCGGCCGTGCTCGCCTTCATCAACATGGGGATCGCGACCCGGATGACCCGGGCGTCGATGCTCGAGGTGTTGCCGCTCGACTACGTGAAGGCAGCTCGCATGAAAGGTCTCTCGAACTTCCTCGTCCTCTACAAGCACGCGCTCCGCAACGCGCTCATCGCGACCGTGACGGTGCTTGGGCTGACGGCCGGCGGGCTCCTCGCAGGGACGGTGGTCATCGAGGAGGTCTTCGCCTGGCCCGGCATCGGTGCCTACGCCTTTAGCGTGCTCGGGGGCGGTGGCCAGCCGAACTTCGACGGGGCGATCGCCGTTACCATCGTGTTCGCGATCGGCGTCGTCGTGGCGAACCTGATCTCCGACATCCTCTACGGCGTGCTCGACCCCCGGGTCGAGTGGAGGTAAGCCAGGATGGTCGGAGTTCAGAAGTCCCCACCCGCCAAGGGCCCCCTCCAATGGGTGAGGTCCCTCTGGAAGCAGTCGCGCGGACTGTATCGGGTGATGCGGGCGAACCCGCTCTCGTTCGTCGGATTCGTGCTCGTCGCGATCACCCTGATCCTGGCGGTGATCGTGGTCGCCGACCCCTCCCTCATCATTCCGTACGGCGCCACCCAGGACACGGGAGTCTACCGGGAGCCTCCCACGATCCTCCAGTGGCCCCCCTCGATCCAGCACCCGTTCGGGACCGACCAAGGTGGCCGGGACATCTACTCGTCCGTCCTCCTGGCGCTTCCGCTCGACCTGGGGATCGGGATCGGGATCGCCGGGATCTCCGTCCTTCTGGGCGGATTCCTCGGCCTCGTGGCCGGTTTCTGGGACAAGCCCGGGACCTTGGGAGGGGCGTGCTCGACGGTCATCATGAGGACCACCGACGTGTTCCTCGCGTTCCCGAGCCTCATCCTGGCCCTCGCCATCGTCGCCTCCATAGGGCGCGGTGTCGGGGCGGCGTTCCTCGCGATCGTGACCACGTGGTGGCCGTTCTACGTCCGTCTGGTCCGCGGCGAGGTGCTCGCGGTGAAACACCTCCCGTACGTCACCGCGGCGAGGGCCGCCGGGGTCCGGGAGAGCCGGATCTTGACGCGCCACGTGCTGCGCAACGTCCTCGACCCGATCATCGTCTACTTCACGCTCGACATCGGCACGGTGCTGGTCACCTTCTCGACGATCTCGTTCGTGGGAGCGGGGATCCCGTATCCCGGCCCGGTCCCCGAGTGGGGCAGCATGATGTCGTACTACCAGGGCAACTTCCTCTTGAGCCAGTACTGGTGGTACATCACGTTCCCGGCGATCGCGATCTTCGTGACGGCGCTCGCGTACAGCCTCCTCGGGGACGGTCTGCGCGACGTGCTCGACCCGCGTACGCGCCGCGCCCTCGCCGAGGTCTCCCACGAGCCTCCCCCCGAGGACCCTAGGTTCGCCGCGGAGTCGACGACGGCCGAGGTCCTCGATGACGCCTCCGAAGAGGCGTTAGGAGAAGCCGCATGACCCAGCCGGTACTGTCCGTCGAGCACCTCTCGGTCGAGTACGAGGTCGGTGCCGGCCACTTCCAGGCGGTCTCCGACGTCTCCCTCGTCGTCCCGCCGGGCCGGGTGGTCGGGATTGTGGGCGAAACGGGGTGCGGGAAGAGCACGCTGGCCCAGGCGATCCCTCGGTTGCTCCCTGAGCCACCCGCCCACATCCTGGAGGGCAAGATCATCTTCCAGGGGACCGACCTCGTCCCGGTTCCACGCGGGAAGCTTCCCCAGGTCCGGGGCACGGGGATCGGGATGATCTTCCAGGAGCCGCTGAACTCGTTGAACCCGGCGTTCCGGGTCTTTGACCAGATCGCCGAGGCGATCCAGATACGGCACTGGCGGGAGATGGGCGTGATCCCGGTCTTCCACCCCGGCCCGACCCCGTGGGACTACACCCACCGCCCCCTCCCCGAGCCGTCGGACGTCCTTTCGCACGGGGTCATTCCCGGCGTCGCCAAGGACGCGGTGAGCCGACGGCTCGTATCGCGCTCGGACTACCGCCGCGAGGTGCTCGAGTACCTTCGACTGGTCCGCATCAACGACCCGGAGACAATCCTCAACCTCTACCCGCACGAGCTCTCGGGTGGGATGCGCCAACGGATCATGATCGCCATGGCGCTCTCGGCGAAGCCCGCGCTCTTGATCGCCGACGAGCCGACGAGCGCGCTCGACGTGACGATCCAGGCCCAGGTCCTCACGCTGATGAAGGAGCTGATCGACGAGGTCTCCGCCTCGATCCTCTACATCAGCCACGACCTCGGTGTCGTCGCCGAGACGGCGGACGACCTCGGGGTGATGTACGCCGGACGCCTCGTCGAGTTCGGTCCGGTGGCGGACATTTTCGAGAGGCCCCGGCACCCGTACACGAAGTCGCTTCTGCGGTCGATCCCGACCCGGTACAAGACCGACTGGCCCATGCCCACGATCCCCGGGTCCGTCCCGAACCTCTCGCAACTCCCGCGGGGCTGCCGGTTCCATCCTCGGTGCGCCCTCGCGCGCCCGATCTGCGCCCGAGAACCGCCGCCTCCGCTGCGGGTGGTGGGGGAAGCGGCCGGGTCGGGCACGCCCCACCAGAGCGCGTGCCACTTCGCGGAGGAGGTCGAGTCGCAGCCGTGACCGGGCCCCCGCTTCTCGAGACCGACCGGGTCACGAAGTACTTCCCCATCGTCCGGAGCATCGGCGACGTCGTCGGAGGTCGCGCGGCCCATGCGATCCACGCCGTGGACGGGGTCAGTATCACCGTCCAGCCCGGGGAGACCGTCGGCCTTATCGGAGAGTCTGGGTCCGGCAAGACCACCCTAGGGTGGGTCATCGCCCGCCTGCACGAGGCGACGGCCGGGTCGATCCGGTTCGAGGGTCAGGACGTTCTCGCGCTCGACGGGACAGAGCTCCGGCACTGGCGGCATAACGTTCAGGTCGTGTTCCAGGACCCGGTCGGGTCCCTAGACCCCCGCCTCAAGGTCTGGCAGATCGTCGGGGAACCGGTACGGGCCCAGAACCAGATGGAACGGTGGTACGCCCGGACCGCGCCGGCCCGGATCCGGCGCGAGCAGCGGCTCGCCTCCCAGAAGGAGCGCGAGCGGCTCACCCGCGAGCTCCGCGCGGCCGTGGACCCGAAGACGGCAGAACGCCTGCGGCTCACCCGCGAGTACCGGGCGGGCCTGAAGGAACGAAAGGAGCGTGGCCCGGCGGAGGAAAGGAAACTGATGGACACCTACCGGGCGGCCCTCCGACCGGTCGGCACCTCCCCCGCTCCCACCCCCGCGGAGCGGAAGAGGCTGCAGGCCGAACATGAAGCCGCCCTGAAACGGAGCCGGGAAGCACAGAAGGCGGACGCCAAGAAGGCCCTCGAAGAGTACCGGACCGCCCTCCAGCGGGCCGAACAGCTCCCCCTCCCCTCCCCGGAGGAGCGCAAGAGACTGCACGACGAGTACCAGGCCGCCATGGGTCGGAGTCGGAAGGCGGAACGGGAGTTCGTGGTGCCCCCCTCCTCGATCCTTCCGATACCTCGTCGCCTCTCCAATTCGGACATTCGGCGTCAGGTGGAGGAGGCGCTGCCGCTAGTCGGGCTGATGCCCGCCGTCCTCGACCAGTACCCCCACGAGTTCTCGGGCGGGGGTCGGCAACGCATTTCGCTCGCCCGGGCGCTGATCGTCAACCCGAAGCTGATCGTCCTGGACGAGCCGACGAGCGCGCTCGACGTCGCCGTCCAGGCCCAGATCCTGAACCGCCTCATCGAGCTCCAGCGGGACCGCGGCCTCGCCTACATCCTGATCACGCACAACGTGGCCGCGGTCCGGTTCGTCGCCGACCGGGTCGCGGTGATGTACCTAGGCCAGATCGTCGAGCTCGGCCCCGTACGCGAGGTGTTGGAACGCCCCGTGCACCCGTACACGAAGGCCCTGCTCGCCGCCCTCCCGGTCGCGGACGTCCGCCGGCGGCGGACGCGCTACCGGATCGGGGGCGACATCCCGACGCTGGTCGACCCGAAGCCCGGATGCCGGTTCGCGCCGCGGTGCCCGTTCGTGGAGGACCGATGCCGCGCGACCGACCCGTCGCTACTGCCCCGACCGGGAGCGCCCGGTCACCAGGTCGCCTGCCTGCGGGCCGAGGAGGTCGCTGGCGTCTCTCCCGCCGAGCTGCTCCAGGAAGGCGGCGTGGCGCCGCTCGCCTCGGTCCGGTCGTCGGCCGCCGCCGCTCCCTAGGGTCAGCTAAGCCACTGGGTATTGAACAGGATCGCCGAAGGCTCGGCGCTTCCCATCGCATTAACGATGGAGCCGTGCAGGTTCGACGCGTACACGGCGAAAGCCGTGGGGACGACGAGCCAGATGTCGGTGTAGTTGTAGTACATGAGGCTCGTCATGTTCGAATAGTCCGCCGAGAGGTTCGCGGGGTTCGATTCCGCGGCCGCTTGGTAGACCAGGGAGTCGACCGTCGCGTTGCTGTAGGCGGACATGCAATGGTTCGCACTCCCGTTGGTGTACGCATCGTTCTGGGTCCAGTCGTCGGGCGAGACGTAGTCGGACGTGTAGAACTCCTGGCCCATGTAGAACGGCCCGCCGTTCGCGTTGGTGGTCGACACGCAGTGGCCGGCCGTCTCGCTCTGTTCGACGTAGAGGTCGGGGAGCGAGATGGGGACGGCGTTGATGGTGAGCCCGATCTGGGCGAGGTCGGTCGCGATGAACTGGGCCGCCTCCGCCCAGTCGGCTCCGATATCGAGGTAGGCATAGTTGATTGTCCCTCCTTTGCAGGCATTGTTCGCGCACGGGGAGTTCGCGATCTCCTGCTTCGCGAGCGTCAGGTTGTACGGGTAGGGCGGCAGGTTACCCGGGTCATAGTACGGGTAGTCCGGGGGAACCGGACCCACCCATCGGGTGGCGTACGCCCCGAACGCCTCGGTGACGATCTCGTCGTAGTTGATCGCATGGGCGATCGCCTCGCGTACGGAGAGGTTGTTGAACGGGAACACGCCCTGGTTGAGGTACATCCACCACGACCCGCTGGTCGCCCCGACCACCGTCGCCAGGGGTTGTACCACGACGTTCGAGTGCCCCAAGAGAGGGGAGATCGTGGACGGACCGACGTAATCGAGCTCTGCGCTCTGGACCTTCCCGTTGAGGAGGTCACTGACCGTTACGTCCAGCGTCGGTTGGAAGCTGATATCGACCGTCGTGTTCCCCGGGTGGAGGTTGTTGTTCCAAGGCTCGGTGGCGGCCGCCGCAACGCCCCAGTAGTTCGGGTCGACGACGAGGCTGTAGCCGCCCCCTTCGACCCCGTTGTAGTCCTCGAGGAGGTATTGCCCCGTCCCGAGGGTGTGGGTCGTCAGGTATTCGTTGACCACGGCGACCTGGACCCCGCCGTTCGCGTCGACCCAGGTCGGGTCGACCGCGTAGGAGTTCGGCGAGGAGATGGAAGCGAGGAGGTAGGTGTAGTTGCTGGCGAGGTAGCCGTATCCCAGGTTGAGCGCGATCACCGTGGGACTGACCACCTGGAACGACTGGGTCGGCTCGCTCATCTGGGCGATCTCGGCGGTGGTCGGCGCGGCGAAGTTCCACGAGTTCAGGTCGTTCGCGAGGGTCGTGTTCGCTGACTGGGCGGAGGGCAGGGGTGAGGAGTAGTTCAGGGGGCTCGCCGTGTTGAAGTTGGTCGAGTAGAAGTTCTGCTCAAGAATGAACTGAGGGCCTTGGGCCAGGAGGAGGCTCCGGTAGAGGCTGTACCACTGGACGTAGGCGCTGTAGGGGTCCCCGTTCGAGAAGTGGACCCCCGAACGCAGGGTGAACACGTAGCTCTCGAACCCGGTCGCGGGGTCGTAGACGACCGACCAGTTCTTCGCAAGCACGCCCGAGAAGTTGGTGACGCTCGTCCCGTTGTACTGCACGAGGCCCTGGTAGACCTGCTGAACCGCGGCCCAGCCGGGCGACGAGAAGGTGACCGCGGGGTCGAGCGAGTCGGGCAGCTCGGCCTGGTCAACGCAGATGGTGGTTCTTTGGTTCGACCCACAGGTGGCGGATACCGACGACTTCTGGAGGGCGAAGTACCCTCCGACGCCCGCCACGACGAGGACCCCGACCACCACGATGACGATTATGTTCCGACGCCTCGGCTCCATCGATTTCCCTCCGAGAGCGAAGGGCGTAGTCGCCCCTCCGTATTAGCTCCCTGACAAACCGTCTCACGCCAGCGGATTTGGCCGATTCCTGGCCGATTTAAAGGTTCCGCGAGCTCGAGTACTGCCAAATCGGCTCGGCGGGACCGGTCCCATACGAGCGGCGTGGACAAACCTAATACCCCTCAATGAGACGAAAGGACGGAGCCGGATACTATTCCTTCGGCGAACGGGCATGTTCTGCTAATCGGCTGCGGGGCGGTCGGCACCGTCATCGCGAGCCATCTCGCAGCGGATGCGCGGGTCCATCGGTTGACCCTGGCCGATGTCGACGAGCGATTGGCCCGCTCGGTAGCGGCCCGACTGGGCGCTCCGGCCAAGGTCACGACGCAGGCTCTGAACGCTTCCGACCCGGCCGCCCTCGAGGCGGCACTCGCGGGAGTCGAAGTGGTGGTGCAGGCCTCCCTTCCCCGCTTCAACGCGGCCATCCAGGCCGCCTGTCTCTCCGTGGGGGCGAACTACATCGACCTCGCTGCCGACTCGATCGACCCGTACGCCGCCGACGGGGAATGGCGGGCCCGCGGACGCATCGCCCTCATCGGTATGGGGGAGGACCCCGGCCTATCGAACGTGATGGCCCGGCGCTCGGCCGACGGACTGGACACGGTCCAGTCGATTCGCGTACGGGACGGGGACACGGCGTCGAGCCCGGACCTCGCGTTCCTACCTCTCTTCAGCCCCGAAACGTTCCTCGAGGAGACGCTGCACGTCTCTCGGATCTGGGACGAGGGGCGCTACCGGGACGTCCCGCCGTTCGGGGACGGGGAGGTGTACGATTTCCCCGCGCCGGTTGGCCCGCAGAAGGTCTATTCGGTGGACCACGAGGAGGTCGACAGTTTCCCGCGGTTCATCGGGAAGGGCGTCCAGTACGTGGACTTCAAGCTGGCCATGGACGACGCGACCGTCCGCACCCTCCAGACCCTTCGGGACCTACGGTTGCTCGACCGCGGGACACCCGAGGCGCCCGGACCCTATGGGGCGATCGTGAAGGCGCTGCCGAGGCCGGCGGACCTCGCCGGCAAGATCGACGGTGTGAGCGTGCTGGTGGTCGAGACGAAGGGAGAGAAGGGGGGCCACCCGGTCATCGAGACCCTCTCGACGATGCTCAGTCACCGGAAGGCGAGCGAGCTCTACCACGTCACGGCAGTGGCCTACCTCACCGGGACCCCGGCCGCTATGGCGGTTCTCCAGATGCTGGGAGGCACGATCCGCACTCCCGGTGTGCACCCGGCCGAAGCGCTCGACCCGGCGCCGTTCTTCTCTATGCTACGCGAGCGTGGGATCGTGGTCCGAGCCCGGAGGACCGCGGAGCAAGAGCTCACTGGCTGAATGCGCGCATCGAGCGCGCCGCATACGGGAGCCAGTCCTGCCATCAGGCCCTTGACCTAGAGGCCGAGCCGGTCGTCCCGATCTCCGCTCACCGAGCTACCGCGGGAGGCCGGATTGACTCCGTCTGGCGCGACCGGGGCGTCCGCGGCCGTCGCGGTCCCGGTCAGCTCAACCACTGTGTGTTGAACAGGATCGCGTAGGGTTCGGCGCTCCCCATCGCGTTGATGATGACCCCGTGCAGGTTCACGTTGTAGACCGCGAACGAGGTGGGGATGACCGTCCAGATGTCGGTGTAGTTGTTGTACATGATGGACGTGATGTTCGTATAGTCCGCCGTGATGTTCACGGGGTTCGATTGCGACGCGGCGTCGTAGACGTCGTAGTCCACCGTCGCGTTCGAGAAGCCCGCCATGCACATGTTGGCGCTCCCCGCGCTATACGCATCGTTCTGCGTGTAGTCGTCGGGAGCTACGTAGTCCGCCGTGTAGAACTCCTGGCCCATGTAGAACGGCCCGCCGTTCGCGGTGGTGGCCGACGCGCAGTGGCCGCCCGTAAGGCCCTGTTCGACGTAGAGGTCGGGGAGCGAGATGGGGAGGGCGTTGATGGTGAGCCCGATCTGGGCGAGGTCGGTCACCAGGAACTCGGCCATCTCCGCCCAGTCGGCCCCGATGTCGAGGTACGCGTAGTTGATGGGCGTGCCTTTGCAGGCATTGTTCGCGCACGGGGAGTTCGCGATATCCTGCTTCGCCTGCGCCAAGTTGTACGCGTAGTACGGCTCTTTCGCCGTCACGTTGTTATCGTACGGGTAGCCGGGAGGAACCGGCCCGACCCACTGCCGGGCCCAGCCTCCGAACGCCTCGGTGATGATCTCGGTGTAGTTGATCGCGCTGGCGATCGCCTCGCGTACGGAGAGGTTGTTGAACGGGAACACGCTCTGGTTGAGGTAGACCCACCACGCCCCGCTGGTCGAGCTGACCGTGATGTTCAGGGGTTGCACGACCACGTTGGGGTGGCCCTGCAAGCTGTCGACCGTGGACGGACCGATGTAGGCGAACGAGGCCTCCGATACCTTCCCGCTGGTGAGGTCGCTGATGGTCACATCGAGCGTTCCTTGGAAGACGATGTCGACCGTCGTGTTCGCTGGCTGCAGGTCGAGGTCCCAAGGCTCGGTGGCGAACGCGGCCGCCCCCCAGTAGCTCGGGTTGACGACGAGGGTGTAGCCGCCCCCTTCGACCCCGTTGTAGCCCTCGAGGAGGTACTGCCCCGTCCCGAGGGTGTGGGTCGTGAGGTAGTCGTTGACGGCCGCGACCTGGACCCCGCCGTTCGCGTCGACCCAGGTCGGGTCGACCGTGTAGGAGTTCGGGGCCGAGAGGGCGGCGAGGAGGTAGGTGTAGTTGCTAGCAAGGTAGCCGTAGCCCAGGTTGAGCGCGATCACCGTGGGACTGATCACCTGGAACGACTGGGCCGGCTCGCTCATCTGGGCGATCTCGGCGGTGGTCGGCGCGGCGAAGTTCCACGAGTTCAGGTCGTTCGCGAGGGTCGTGTTCGCCGCCTGTACGGCGTGAAGGTCCGAATAGTACGAGAGGGGGCTCGTCGTACTGAAGTTGGTCGAGTAGAAGTTCTCCTCAAGGATGAACTGGGGGCCCTGGGCCAGGAGAAGGCTCCGGTACAGGCTGTACCACTGGACGTAGGCGTTGTAGGGGTCGCCATTGGAGAAGTGCGCTCCCGTCCAGAGGGTGAACACGTAGCTCTCGAACCCGGTCGTGGGGTCGTAGACGACCGACCAGTTCTTCGCAAGCACGCCCGAGAACTGGATGACGCTCGTCCCGTTGTACTGCACGAGGCCCTGGTAGACCTGCTGGACCGCGGCCCAGCCGGGGGTCGAGAACGTGACCGCGGGGTCGAGCGAGTCGGGCAGCTCGGCCTGGTCAACGCAGATGGTCGTCCGCTGATTCGACCCGCAGGTAGCGGAGACCGCCGATTTCTGGAGGGCGAAGTACCCCCCCACGCCCGCCGCCACCAGCACCACGACCACGACGATCACGATTATGTTTCGACGCCTCGGTTCCATCGATACCCCTCCGAGAACGCGTTTCGAATTCCCTTCCTCTTGATATAGTTCTCCAGAACGAGCCCCGCCCCCTCAATCCCGAATCCGGGGCCAAACCCTTTAGCGGCGTCGAAATCCCAGAATTGGGGGAACGAGCGATGGACCGCACGATGCTGATCGGGGGAGAGTGGGTGGCGGCGTCCGGTGAGGAGACGATGGCAGTGACCAACCCCTACGACGGTTCGTCGCTCGGGACGGTCCCGAAAGGCTCCCGAGAGGACGCTCGAAAGGCGATCGACGCGGCGCGGGAGGCGTTCGACAAGGGTCCGTGGCCGCGGCTGCCGCCCCGGGCGCGCGGCGAGGTGTTCCTGAAGGCCGCGGCCCTCCTCCAGCAGCGTCTGGGTGAGATCGCGGAGCTGGAGACTCGTAACCAGGGGAAGACAATCAAGCAGGCGGCCGACGGTGACCTCCCGTTCTCCGTCGACAACATCATCTTCTACGCGGGTGCGGGCCGGACGCTCGAGGCGAAGAGCCCGGGCGAGTTCACCGGGGACGGCACGACGATCTTCCGTCGGGAGCCGATTGGGGTCGTCGCGTCGGTCACTCCTTGGAATTACCCGATCATGATGGCGGTCTGGAAGATCGCCCCGGCGCTCATCGTCGGCAACACGGTGGTGCTCAAGCCGGCGAGCTACACCCCGATCACGACGCTCGAGCTCGGCCGCGCGTTCCAGGACGCCGGGCTCCCGGCGGGGGCCCTCAACGTCATCACCGGCCCGGGCGGCGAGGTGGGGGACGAGCTCGCCCGCAACCCGAAGGTCGACATGGTCGGGCTCACCGGTGACACCGTTACCGGAAAGAAGATCATGGAAGCGGCGAGCGCGACGGTCAAGCGCGTCCAGCTCGAGCTCGGCGGGAAGGCGCCGTTCGTGGTCTTCGAGGACGCCGACCTCGCCGCCGCGGTCGAAGGCGCGGTCGCGGCCGGGTTCGTGAACGGCGGTCAGGACTGCACGGCCGCCACCCGTCTCATCGTCCACAAGAGCATCCACACGAAGTTCGTCCAGCAGCTGCTCGAGCGCGTGCGCACGATCCGCATCGGCGACCCGATGTCCCGGAGCACCGACCTGGGGCCCCTCGTGAGCCTCGTACAGCAAAAGCGGGTCCTCGAGTTCGTCGAGAAGGGGAAGAACGAAGGGGCGAAGCTCAAGATCGGCGGCACGGACGACAAGAAGAAGCACCCGAAGGGCGCGTTCGTCGTCCCGACGGTCTTCGATTCGGTCGCTCCCGACATGACGATCGCGCAACAGGAGATCTTCGGGCCGGTCCTCGACGTGCTCGAGTTCTCCACGTTCGACGAGGCGATCGAGATCGCGAACGGCGTGGTGTACGGCCTGGCGGGCAGCGTCTGGACCAAGGACGTCCGGACAGCCATCCGGGCGGCCCACGCGCTCCGCTTCGGGGACGTCTGGGTCAACGACCACCTCCCGCTCGGTTCGGAGACCCCCCACGGCGGGATCAAGCAGTCCGGCTTCGGCAAGGACCTTGGGACGGACTCGCTCTACGACTACACGGTCGTGAAGAACATGTACATCGACCTGACGGGGCTGGCCCGGAAGGGCTGGCACTACATCACCTTCGGCGACCCCGGCTAGAGGGAACCGTGATCGAAGGCGTGCCGAAAGGCGGTCGGGGCGCTCTGTTCATCGGCGGCGAGTGGCGACCCCCGGCCAGCGGGAAATACGCGCCCGTCGTCGACCCGTCCAACGGCCAGACCATCGGAGAAGCCCCTCTCGCCTCCGCGGACGAGGCTCGGGCAGCGGTTGAGGCGGCCGCGGCGGTCGAGGAGTCGTGGGGATCTACCCCAGGCCACGTCCGCGCGAAGATCCTTCGCGCGACCGCGGCCCGGATGCGGGACGACCGGGAAACGATCGCCCGTCTCATAGCGTCAGAGGTCGGGAAGCCCATCGTGGACGCCCGGGTCGAAGCGGACCGGGCGATCGGGGTCTTCGAGCTCGCCGCGGAGGAGGTCCGCCAGCTGGGTGGAGAGAGCTTCCCCGCGGACGCCTACGAGCGACCGCCCGGCAACGAGCACCGGTTCCTGTTCACCGTCCGCGACCCGATCGGCGTAGTGGTCGCGATTGGCCCGTTCAACTTCCCGCTGAACCTGCTCTCGCACAAGGTCGCCCCCGCCCTGGCGGCGGGCAACCCGGTCGTGGCGAAGCCGACCAGCGCGGCGCCGTTCACGGCGCTCCGCCTGGCCGAGCATCTCGTAGCGGCCGGCCTTCCGCGGGGGGTCCTGAACGTGGTCGTCGGGCCGGGGCGCACGGTCGGCGACACGCTGATCGAGCACCCCAGGACCCGTCTCGTCACGTTCACCGGTTCCACCGAGGTCGGCAAAGCGATCGCGGAGAAGGCCGGTCGGCAGGCGAAGCGCGTGATCCTCGAGATGGGAGGGATGGACCCGTTCGTCGTCCTGGACGACGCGCCGTTGGATGTCGTGGTCCCGGCGGCGATCCGCGGGGCGTTCGGCTACTCCGGACAGGTCTGCACGGCGTCGAAGCGTTTCCTCGTCCAAGATTCGATCGCGGAGAAGTTCGCCCGGTTGCTTGCCGAGAAGGCGAGCACCCTGCGGGTCGGCCCGGCGCTCGAGGAGACGACCGAGGTCGGCCCCCTCATCGACGGGGCGGCGGTGGTGCGGATGGAGGAGCTCGTGGCGGACGCGCGGGCCCGGTCAGCGAAGGTCCTCACCGGCGGTTCCCGGCCTGCGAGCGGCCCGGGAAGCTTCTACCAACCGACCGTGATGGACGAGGTCCCGGAGGACGCGCGGGTCGCGCGCGAGGAGCCGTTCGGGCCGATCGCGCCGGTGCTCCGGTTCCACGACCTCAACGATGCGGTGCGGATCGCGAACTCGACCCCCTACGGCCTTCAGGCCGCGGTCTACACCCGCGACATCGGGCGTGGCTTCGCCCTCGCGAAACGGATCCGCGCGGGTGGGGTCCACCTGAACGACCCGACCACGCTCCGCTGGGACGCGCTCCCGTTCGGCGGCGTGAAGGAGAGCGGCCTCGGGCGGGAGGGGCTGCGCTACGCGATGGAGGAGATGACCGAGGTGAAGCTCATCTCGGTCAACTTCGCCTCGCCCTGAGGCGAACGAGACTAACTAACTCGCGTCCTTTTCCTCGAGGTTCCGTCCGGGGCGCTCCGGCATCACGGGCGACGGGATCGCGTGCTCCGGGGGCGGGTGCAAGTGCGGGGCCGGTTCCGCCCGGTGGGGGACCTGGGGGGAGGTCGTGGCCGTTCGCTCGGGGGTCGCGTCGAGGCTCTCGAGGGAATCCTCGAACGCCGCGAGGCCGCGGTCGAGGAGCTCGTCCTCGATGATGAGGGGGGCCATGAACCGCAGCACCTGGTCCCAGGCGCCTGCGGTGTGCATCAGCACCCCGCGTCCGAGGAGCGCGGCGCGCATCGCCTTCCCCCGGTCACCCCACGGCAGCCGGGAGGTGCGGTTGTGCACGAACTCGACCCCGATCATGAACCCCTTACCGCGGACGTCCCCGATCGACGGGTGGCGGTCGGCGAGCGAGCGGAACCGGGAGAGGAGCTGCTCGCCGCGCGAGCGGGTCTGGTCGATGAGGTCCCCTTCCTTCAGGACCCGGACCGTCTCGGCGCCGACCGCGAGGGCGAGGGGGTTCGCACGGTACGTTCCCAGGTGGAAGCCTCTTGGGAGCTCCTTGACGAGGTCCGACCGGTAGGCGACGACCGATAGGGGGATCCCGCCTCCGACCGTCTTCGCGATGCAGAGGATGTCGGGGGTCACTTTCGAGTGCTCGACCGCCCACATGCGACCCGTCCGGCCCAGTCCGGACTGGACCTCGTCCGCGATCAGCAGGATGTGGTGGCGGTCGCAGAACTCGCGCAGGGATGGCAGGAAATCGTCCGGGGGCACGACGTAGCCTCCTTCTCCGAGGATAGGCTCCACGAGGACGGAGGAGATCGCGTCGACCCCTGAGGAGGGGTCGTTCACGAGGTGCTCGAGGTACGCGATCGTCCCCGCGGCACCCTTGTCCGCCCCCAGGACCGGTCGGTATGGGTCGGGATACGGGACCCGAATGACCTTGCCGGTCCCGAAGTAGGACGTAGAGTGGTAGCGACGGCCGCTGGTGAGGTTGACGACGCCCCCGTGGACCCCGTGGTAGGCGCCCGAGAACGCGACCGTCCCCTGCTTCCCTTGGGCAAAGTCGGCGAGGTTGACGGCGGTCTCCACGGCATCCCCACCGGTGACGGTGAAGAAGATCCGCGCGTGGCCCCGTAGGCCGCCGGGCAGCACCCCCTCGAGCTCCCGCAAGAAGCGGATACGGGCCTCCGTCGGCAGCTCGAGCGCGTGCCAGATCTCGTGGGACTGGGCTTCGAGCGCCGCGACGAGGCGGGGATGGCGGTGTCCGAGATTGAGCACGGAGATGCCCGCCACCCAATCGATGAACCGGTTCCCGTCCACGTCCTCGATGGTGGCGCCCTGGGCGACCTTCGGGGCGATGGGGAAGTAGTGCGGGTAGCCGATCGCGTCGGTCTCCAGCCGGGCCTGCTCCGCAAGGAGCTCCCGGGAACGGGGACCGGGCGGAGGGACGACGATGTGCGGGGCGTCGGGGAAGCTCAGCCAGTCGCTCTTGGACGTCACGGAAAACCTCGCGTGGCGAGGCTCTCTCCCGCATATCAAGGCTCGGCCGACAGCGGCTCCGGCAACCCACCCTGGTGGTCTGGCATACCTTGGACCGGACCCGCTGTCCGGTCCCCGGGGCCCGCCCTCGGCCGTTAGCTCAATGCGCGACGCAAAGGACTCAAACGACCGCCCGACGGGCGACGAGCGAGATCGCAGCCCATGCGAGGCCGACAGTGGTCATAGCGAGCGACCACGGGGCTCAAGAGTGCCATGCCACAGCGCCCTCAGAGATGAAACAGGGCAAACCCAACGAAGGCCCCACCGGCCAGCATAGAGCCGAGGGCGATGTCGGTGGCCGCGTAGCGTACCATGGGCCCTCGAAAGTTTCGTGGGCCGTGAAGTGGGGTGCACCGGTTTACATAGTCGTGTCTTTCCAACAGACGGGCACTCCGCTCAGCCGTCGTATTGTCCGCCGAACGAGCCACCGGCCGGCAGCTTCCCTACCGCCCCTTCAACGCTGTAGCCGGACCACCGACAGACCTAAGCACGGCGGCCTATCCTCCGGGCGGGATTCCTATGACCGGAGCACTACCCTACGTAGACACCCACCTTCACTTGAGTCGCTGGTGGCGAGATATCAAGGCCACCGGATACCGGCCCGACATCGACTACACGCTGAAAGGCCTCCTCCATGAGATGGATGCCGCAGGGATCGGTCACGCGGTCCTCATCCAGGTCAACGACGCCCCCAACGTCTGGGATGGGTTGGCGGAGGCCCGGGGGATTGTGGCCGATAGCGCCGGCCGTCTTCGGCTGGTCTCGACCGTGGACCCGACTAAGGGGGCGGAGGCGGTCGCCGCCCAGATCGCTCTCTGGGAGAAGACCCCGGAGCTAGCGGGAATCAAACTGTTCCCCGGCTACAACCCCTTCTACCCTCACGACCGCCGGCTGGACCCGGTCTACGAATACGCTCACCGGCGCAAGATCCCAATCCTGATCCACACGGGCGACACGATGGACAACTGGGGGCTGGTCAAGTACACCCGCCCAATCGAGATCGACGAGGTCGCGGTCCGGTTCCGGGACGTGCCGATCGTCCTCTGCCATTTCGGGAACCCCTGGATCGACGAGGCCGCCGAGCTCGTCTACAAGAACCCGAACGTCTACGCGGACATCTCGGGCCTGCTCGCGCACCCCTCGTACCCGCTCTTCGACCGGATGATCGACCTCTGCCGGAAGCGGGTCTTGGAGGGAATACTCATGATCGGCTCGGCGGAGCGGGTCCTCAACGGTTCCGACTGGCCTCTCATCGACCTCAAGGTCCAGGTCGGGCTTGTCAACTCCCTCGACCTCCCCCCACGGGACCGTGCCGCGATCCTGGGGGGGAACGCCCGCAGGCTCTTCGGCCTCCCTGAGGCAAGCCCGGTTCGGACGGGGTCGTCATGAGCCGACAGGGGCTCGTCTTTACGACCTGAAGGGTGGTCCCAGCCACCCAGGGGACGGTCCGATGGACGGCGACGAGATCCGGAAGGTGGTCCGGGAGACGAACTACGTCACGTGGCGGCGGCAGGGAGGATGGGACCCGCTCGTGGTGACCCGGGCCGAAGGATCTCGATTCTGGGACGCGGCCGGGAAGGAATACCTCGACTTCTCCTGCCAGCTCGTCGCGACCAACCTAGGCCATGGGAACGCCCGCGTGGCGGAAGCGATCGCCTCCCAGGCGAAGACGCTCGCCTATGCCGCTCCGAGCTTTGCGACCGAGGCCCGGGCCCGCGCGAGCCTCGCGCTCATCGAGGTGCTTCCGAAAGGACTCAACCGTCTCTTCTTCGGGACCTCGGGCACCGAGGCGAACGAGGCCGCCCTGAAGATCGCGCGCGCCGTGACGGGGCGCACGAAGGTCCTATCCCGGTACCGTTCGTACCACGGCGCGACTGCGGCGTCGATTTCGGTCACGGGGGAGTTCCGCCGGCGCTCGATCGAACGACTTCAGAAGGTTCCGGGGTCGGTCTTCGCGCCGGATTGCTACTGCTACCGCTGCCCGTTCGGCCTAACCTACCCCGACTGTGGGGTCGCCTGCGCCGAGTACGTCGATTACCAGCTCACCCACGAAGGGGATGTGGCCGCGATGATCCTCGAGCCCGTCGTGGGGACGAATGGGGTCCTCGTGCCCGTCCCGGAGTACCTGCCCCGGATCCGAGAGATCACGAAGAAGCACGACACCCTCCTCATCGCCGACGAGGTGATGAGCGGCTGGGGCCGCGTCGGCGAATGGTTCGCGGTCAACCACTGGGGCGTCGTTCCGGACATACTGACGACCGCGAAGGGGATCACGGGAGCCATGATCCCGCTCGGGCTCACCGCCACGACGGCAGCGGTCCACGACGCCTTCCGCGAGAACTACTTCCCGCACGGGCACACCTACGAGGCGCACCCGCTCACCCTCAGCCCGGCCGTGGCGGCGATCGAAGAGTACCGTCGCCTGAACCTGCTCGAGAAGTCCCGGAAGGATGGGGAGTACCTCCTCTCCCGCCTCAACGAGATGAAGGGACGTCACCCATCCGTCGGGGACGTCCGGGGGATGGGGCTGTTCGCGGCCGTCGAGCTCGTGAAGAACCGCACCACGAAAGAGCCGTTCAACACCCAGGACGACAAGATGGCGGGCCGGCCCTTGCTGATCGAACAGGTCACAGGCGCGATGATGAAGGAGGGGGTATTCTGCATCGGCTGGGTTTCCCACCTGGTGATCGCGCCGCCGCTGATCATCACGCGCGAGGAGCTGGACCGCGGCCTGGCGGTGCTCGACCGCGCGCTCTCGGTCGCGGACGCGAAGGTGAGCCCTTCGCCCGCGACCTAATCGAACGGACGACGGTCGTCAGAACCAGCGCGAGGTGACGACCTTCTTCCGCGTGTAGAACTCGATCCCGTCGCGCCCGGTGGCGTGGAGGTCGCCGAAGAACGACCCCTTCCACCCTGCGAACGGGAACGGCGCGACCGGAGCCGGTACTCCGATGTTGATCCCCAGCATCCCCGCCTCGATCCGGTGCGTGAACTCGCGGGCCGCCTTTCCGCTCTGCGTGAAGATCGAGGAGGCATTGCCGAACCGGGACCGGTTCGCGATCTCGAGCCCTTCGTCGAGCGACTTCACGCGGATCACGAGGATGACGGGGCCGAAGATCTCCTCCTGGGCGATCGGCCACTCGGGCTTGACGTGGTCCAAGAGGACGGGCGCGACAAAGAAGCCTTTCGAGTTCGCGGGGACGTTGCCGCGAGCCGCAAGCTTCGCACCCGAGGCCAGGCCGTCCTCGACCCACTTCAGGATCCGGTCCCGGTTCTCCGGGCGGATCACCGGGCCCATTTCGGTCTTGGGGTCGTTCGCCGGGCCCGTCACCAGCGTCCGGACACCCTCGGCGAGGGCCTCCACGAGCCGGTCCCCGCCCGGTTCGACCGCTAACGCGATGGATCCCGCGAGGCAGCGCTCCCCGGCCATGCCACAGGCGCTCGCGATGATCGCCGACACCGTATGCTTGAGCTCGGCGTCCGGCATCACGATCATGAAGTTCTTGGCACCCGCGAGCGCCTGGACGCGCTTTCCGTGGGCGGAGGAGGTCGTGTAGATGTGCTTCGCCGTCGGCGCCGAACCGACGAACGACACCGCGTCGATGCCCGGGTGGGTCAGGATCGCGTTGACCGCATCGAAGTCGCCGTGCACGACGTTGAACACGCCGGGGGGGAACCCGGCCTTCTCGAATAGGGCCGGGAGAAGCGATGGAGAGAGCGGGTCTCGCTCGGACGGCTTCAGGATGAACGAGTTCCCGCAGACGATCGCGAACGGGGTCATCCACATCGGGATCATTACCGGGAAGTTGAACGGGGTGATGCCCGCCACGACGCCGACCGGTTGCCGAATCAGGGTCGTGTCGACCCCCTTGGCGACGTTCTCCGAGAAGTACCCCTGCATCGTCGTCGGGGCTGAGGCTGCCGCGTCAATCGCCTCGAGGGCGCGGAAGACCGACCCGCGAGACTCTTCCATCGTTTTCCCCTGCTCCCGGGTGATCGAGCGGGCCAGCTCCTCCGTGTGCTCATCCATGACATGACGGAAGGCGAGCATCAGGCGGGCCCGGTCCGAGATTGGGACGTCCCGCCACGCGAGGTACGCTTTGCGCGCCGCGCGGACCACGAGATCGATGTCCTCGGCGTTCGACCGGGGCACATGGGCGATCACCGAACCATCCGAGGGGTCGAAGACGTCGAGCCGTCCGGTCGACCGGGGGCGCACCCACTTTCCGCCGATGTAGTTCTCTAGCTCGATTACGTCGGACATGATCTCTAGCCGCTCCGTGCCCAAGGGGGTTTTGAACGTGGCGGGGGGGTGTCCCTTGACGGCTAACGACTCCCTTCGTCGGAGGCTATTTGTAGCCCCCTCCGACTGCAATCGCCGTCCGGAGCCCCTTGTGGGGTTTTGGGCAGGAGTTGTGGTATGGCAGACCCTCGTTTCGAGGCGGCCTATGCCGAATATGAACGGCGAACCCCCAAGTCACGGAAGCTTTGGGAGGAAGCCCGAAAATGGAGCCCCCTCGGGGTCCACTCCAATTACCGGTTCTTGGACCCGTACCCGTTCTACGTGAACCGGGCCAAGGGGGTCCACCTCTGGGACGCCGACGGCAACGACTACCTCGACTTCAACATGGGATTCGGCTCGCTCCAGAGCGGGCATGCCCACCCGAAGCTAGTCGAGGCGTTGAGCCGCCAGCTCGAGAACGGCAGCATCTACGGTTACGAATGGGACCGGACCCCGGAGGTCTCCGAGCGGGTCTGCCGGCGCTACGGGATGGCCCAGGTCCGGTTCAGCACGACCGGCCTCGAGGCGACGCACCACGCGACCCGGTTCGCGCGAGCCTACACGAAGAAGCGGTACATCCTCAAGTTCGAAGGGTCGTACCACGGCTCGCACGACACGCTATTGGTCGGCGTGAAGCCGCGCCTTCAGGTCGCCGGGCCTCACGACCACCCGAAGTCCGCACCCGCCTCCCCGGGCATCCTTACGGAGGTCTCGGAGAGGACCCTGATCGCCCCCTTCAACGACCTCGAGTCCACGCGGAAGATCGCGCTCGAGCACAAGGACGACCTGGCGGCGATTATCGCCGAACCGATCCCCATGAACATGGGGTTCATCCTCCCGGACAAGGAGTTCTTCCCCGGCCTGCGCGAGCTGTGCAACCAGCTAGGCACGCTCCTCATCTTCGACGAGATCAAGACCGGCGCGAAGTATCCTCACGGGGCGGCGGGCCGTGTCGGGGCCAAACCCGACATCATCACGCTCGGGAAGTCGATCGCCTGCGGCGTCCCCCTCTCGGCCATCGCAACCGGACCCGGCATCCTCGACGAGGTCGGCCCGCGCAAGGTGGCGCACGCCGGGACGTATAACTCGAACCCGCTCTCGATGGCCGCCTGCATCGCTTGCCTCGATTACATCCTCACCGACGAAGCCCTCGAACGCTCCACCCGCCTCAACATGCGGCTCGCGAAGGGGTACGCGGAGGTGTTCAAGGACGCCGGGGTCACCGCCTTTGTGTCGGCGGACGGCGTCTCGGGCACGGTGTTCTTCTCCGACCACCCCGTGCGGAACTGGAGGGACTTCCTGACGGTCGACGGCGACCGCTCGATGCTCTACTACTACCTCTCGCTCAATCGGAACCTCATCGCGAGCGGGACCGGCCCCGACGAGCAGTGGACGATCTCGGTCCAGCACACAGAAAAGGACGTCGACCGACACCTCGAGATCCTCGGCACGGTCGCCAAGCAGCTCGCGGGAGCCCCGCAGGCCGGAGAGATCGAAGAATCGGTGTAGGACGCCGGCGCGCTACGGGCAGCCGGTCGTCGACCGCCCGCGTCTGGGCCGAACTCGGACGCCACTCGACTCGAGGTCCTACCGGGCTCGGTACGCAGAGTGGCTCCCGGGCGGGCGTTGCTGCGGAAGCACCCTTAAGTCAAGGCGGTGGGCTGGAGCGCGTCGAGGCAACTCCATGGTGGACCCGACCCCTCTCGAATGGTTCGAACAACTACCCTGCTCGGTGACCGTTTGTGACAAGGACTACACGATCCTCTACCTGAACGACCGGTCCGCCGAGGTGAACGCCAGCGACGGAGGCAAGGCCCTCGTCGGAAAGAACATGATGGACTGCCACCCCCCCGAGGCCCAGGTGAAGCTCAAGAAAGTGATGGACTCCGGCCGGCCCAACGTCTACACGGTCGAGAAAAAGGGCGTGAAGAAGATGATATATCAGGCTCACTGGAAGAGAAAGGGACAGGTGGCGGGGCTCGTCGAGATAACGTTCGAACTCCCCAACGACATGCCCCACTTCGTGAGGACCTGAGCACCTCCTGGGGCGTCGGGTCTTCCCATGCCAGTGACGATTCTCATGGACCCGCAGGTGTCTTCCTAGTCCCCGGGACGTTACCTCCCAACCCATGAAAGACGTACCGCCCGCGCAGAAACTCCTGATGAAGAATCGTCGGGTCCGGGTATGGGAGATGGTCCTCCAGCCGGGGGAGGCCTACCCCCTGCACCGTCACCGGTACCCCTACCTATCGATCATGCTCGAGAACGCCTCGGTCGTCATGACGGACCCCCAGGGGAGAGAGGAACGCCTCAAGGTCCGGAAGGGGGACGTGGTGTGGAGGGTTCCACCGGACGACCATTCAGTAAGGAACGTCGGACGGACGAGATTTCGGAATCGATTGGTGGAGCTGGTGGGGTAGCACTGAACACGTGGACTCTCGCCCGGAGGTCATCCACCGGGCGGTCGTGACCGGCCTTGCGTTGGGCTCGTCATCGTTTCGGGGCCAACCGTTCGATGGTGAGGTCCTCGTTCCAGCGCCGACCCCTGCACCGCGCGGTCATGTCGCAACAACTATACCGCTCGATCGGGTTCCGGTGCGCAGCCTCACGAAACCGGTGGGAAAGCAGACCATGGAACAGATCCCCGTTGGCCGCTGGTTGTTCTGGGCCGGCGTTCTGATGCTCGTCGCGACCATCGTACTCTCCGCGGTCTACGGCCAGCAGACCAACCCTCCCTACGGCACCGGGTGGGACTTCCTCCCGGTCCTCGTGACCATAGCGCTCATTCTATTGCTGGTGAGTGTAGGGTTCGCCACTCAGCTCGATTCGGACGCCCGAGATGAATCGGTCGATACTTCGGCCGGAACTCGATGAACGGACCCGTCCCGCCCTCCTTGGGCCGAGCGGGCCCTCACGCGACCGGCAAACGACGGCGCTGGTCGCGCGCTCGAAAGACCGACATTGCCCTGCTTCTCGGCTGCTCGGTCGTCGCCACGGTCGGCCTGCTCGTGTGGACCGGCGTCGTGCCTACCGCCCTCTATCCCTCTAGCCCATCCCGCTGGTCGCTCGAGGTTCCTACGTGCACGTACGCCGGCGAGACATTGCCCTCGGTCCAGCACGCCTTCCCTCTGTGGGCCACCGTTCACGTTCAGTGGACTTCCACGGGCGGGGCTGTTTGGTACCAGGTCTCCGCGAGGGGATTCACTCCGATAGACCAGATCGGGACCAACGGCAGCGGGTCGTTCGTTTCGGACTCCAACCCGCTCGCCTTCTGGGCGATCGACGCGATGCCGCCGAACGGAACCGGCTGCCCCTCGATCCTTGTCACCACGACGGTAAGTTACACGTTGTGAACTATCTGGGGAACGCCGCCCCGAGCGCACGGGCCCCGACGCCACGGACTCGCTCCCAACCCGCCACTGATTGGTAAAGCCCGCGACCTTGACGGCGGCGTAAAGGCCGTATGGTTGGACATTAGGGAAGAGATGCTCCCGGCGGGATGTGAACTATAGTTGGTTCAAAACCTACTTCGGGGGCAGCCCTGGCGCTGGCTTCACGCTTGGCTTGTCGGCTGACGGGACGGCCGATGCTATCCCGCGGAGCTGATTGAGAGCATCCTCCAGATCCTCCACCATTTCCTGAGCAATGACGTCCGGGTCGGGCAGGTTCGCTGAGTCCTCGAGCGAATCGTCCTTCAGCCAGAATATGTCGAGGTTCGCTTTGTCTCTTTCCAGAATATCCTTCAGATCGAAGGCGCGCCAGCGTCCTGTGCCGTCCTTCGGGTTGAATGTGGGTTTGCGCTTGGCTCGGTTCCCTGCTTCGTAGAGTTTCACGAACTCATCCAGATCGGACCGCTTGAGCGGGTTTGTCTTGAGAGTGAGGTGTACGTTCGTCCTGAAGTCGTAGAACCAGACTTGTTTCGTCCAAGGCGTCTCGCTGGCGGGTTGGCGGTCAAAGAAGACGACATTGGCCTTCACGCCCTGTGCATAGAATATGCCGGTGGGGAGACGCAGAATTGTGTGGAGGTCGCACTCCTGCAGTAGCTTTCTGCGGACGGTCTCTCCGGCCCCTCCCTCAAAGAGCACATTATCCGGAGCCACTACGGCGGCTCGGCCGTGCTGTTTGAGGAGCGTGCGGACGTGTTGGACGAAGTTTAGTTGTTTGTTCGACGTTGACGCCCAGAAGTCATCCCGAACAATGGTTATCGATTGGCGGTCCTCGTCACCTTCCTCGTTGACAACGAGAACACTGCTCTTCTTGCCGAATGGGGGATTCGTGAGGACCACGTCATAACGGTCGCCTGGGTCCGAGCGAAGGGAATCATCGGTACGGACCGGCGGTTCCGCCTCGTCAGCTGTGGGTCCAATCCCGTGCAGCAGGAGATTCATCGCGCAGAGCCGTGTGACAGCGTCAACGATTTCGACACCACGGAGTGCCTCGAGCTTCAGACGCTTCTTCTCGTCCCGGTCAAGGTGAGGATTCCTCCTCAGAATGTAATCGTGGGTCGCGAGGAGAAATCCCCCGGTCCCGCACGCTGGGTCGCAGATGGTCTCGCCGGGCTTGGGTTGTATGACCTCCACAATGGCTTGGATGAGGGGCCGCGGAGTGAAGTACTGGCCGGCCCCACCCTTCGTGTCCTGTGCATTCTTTTCCAGTAGGCCCTCGTAGGCATCACCCTTGACGTCCGCGTCGAGGCTCATCCACTGTTCTTTGTCGATCAACTCTTTGATGAGCCGTTCGAGTTTGGCGGGGTCCTGGATCTTGTTCTGGGCCTTGCGGAAGATGATTCCCAGCATGCCCTTCTGTTTGCCAAGAGATTCGAGCGAGCGGCGGTACTGCGCCTCAAGGTCGTTGCCGCTCTTCGAGAGCAATGCAGGCCAGTCGAAACCGCCCGGTATGGGATTGGCACGATTCCACGGCGGCTGGGTCTGCTCATGGGCCATTTTGAGGAAGAGCAGATAGGTCAACTGCTCGACGTAGTCTCCGTAGCTTAGGCCGTCGTCGCGTAGAACGTTACAGTAGTTCCAGAGTTTCTGGACGATCTGTTGGGAATGATTAGTCGCCATTACGTACTGCTCCTGAGTACACTCTTAGATTCAGGCTTTCTGTCACGATGCCGGCGCAGCGGGTCGCCTCAATCTCCTCGGGTGGGGGGACTCTATGACCTGGGGCTGCGAGCTGATGCGAGCGAGCAGGGCGTGCGCGGGCTCATCGTTGGGGTTTTGGGGGACTAAACGCCCGTCGAAAGCTCTCCTAAGAATGGAACTGCGCAGCCGCGAACAGCGTCTGAGACCCATATCCACCTCAGTCGTGATTTCGTCAGTGACGGACAATCGGCGCTCCACCTCAGCAACGATTCTACACTGTTCGTCCGGGGGAGGAAGGCGAAATGGCAGGTCCCTCACCTGGGGTTGGTTGATCGAGGCCATTCCAACGACCTGTTGCGAGTTGCGCGCAAAGTGGGGGATTCCGATGGCGTTGAGCCAGTATGTAGCAAACTGCGGATGAACACCGTCCTTGAATCGAAGTCGCATGTTCTTGCTTTCATATACTAGAAGGCCCAGGTTGTCGGGAACACACGCGGCCTTGCCAACTATTCCCCTACTGTTGACTCGGTTGACCAGAACGTCGCCCGGTCGCAGCTCGTACTCATCGATTTCGGCCGGTGTCAATCTCATGTGTTTCAGGTCGACCATGAGGAGTCGGCCCTCGTAGATGTTGTACATCCTCAGGCAGGTCACTCCATCCTCAGAGTAGACATTCGGTGGGCGATAGATCCCGTTCTTGATTGAATCAAGTACACCGCCTAGTTGGCCGTTCGTCCATTTTGTTGGGGAAAGACCGAGCCCCGCCAAACGCCCCTCGCACGCCGCCCTTAGTACGCTCGCCCGGTACTGTTTCAGTTTCGCGCGTACCCGCTCCAACGCCGCGACGGCGGCCTCTACGCGCGTGAAGCGAGCCTCGACGGCTTCTACGATACGTTTCTGTTCGCTAAGCGGGGCCACCCGCAGAGGGATTTGTCGCATTGGAGCCTGCGGCAGCTTTAGGCGAGTCGTGCCAGACACCCACGGTCGAAAATCCACGACGTTCAACTCGTGCATCAAGAAGAGACAGTTCACGCAAGGTCTTGCCCTCAGGACGTGTGCGTGATTGTTCACCCAACTCTTACCTCGAATCACATAGGCTTTCCGTTTGGCACCGTCAAGAAATGGAGCTCCATCCTCTCCAAGCAAGACGAGCTCCTCGTCGAAAAGATAACCGTCAATGGTCCCAACTTGGCCCGTCGCGCCATAGTAAGGGATTCTCCCGACACGGTGTTCCCTCTCTTTGGCGTTCACTGGAACCCTTCTCGAATCGAGAATTTCGACGAGATCAGCCAGCGTAGCAGCGGCCCAACCTTCCGGAAGTCCCCGCTCGAGCGATCCCAGTGCCCCGGCATTGTCGAGAGCGGAAGGCGAAGAAATTGTCGGCATGTAATCTGCCTCGACGATCTGTTACAACCCTACCCCATACTAGCCGTTCTTCCCCAGCGAGAAGCGGTCCGAGGTGTCTCGGTGCGTTTGCTCGTGAATCGTTCCAGTAAAGCGCTCGCGGGGTCGTCATTCGAGTCCTGGCGAACGAGACGGCCCTCGAAGGCCATCCTGAGGATGGCTTGACGCAGGCGGTCGCAGCGCTTCAGGCCGACTTCGGTCTCCCGCGCGACTTCCTCAGCGAACGATGTTTGCTTCTCCACCTCAACGACTATCTCGCGCTGAATCTGGATCGGCGGGACGCGTAGTGGTATCTGTCGGAGTTGTTCAAGGTTGAGGTTGGACAGCCCAACACCTCTCTTGTTCTGATCCTTCGCAGTTCGAATGCCCGGACCATTCATTACTATCCGAAGGTACTGAGGCTCGAGCCCAGGCTTCGGCCGAATGATCGCGACCGCCTGATTTGTGTTGGCTGGCAAGTCTTCTGGCCTTACGATTGCCGTCCTGCCAAGGGTTCCTGCAATCGAATAGAGCAGGTCGCCGGACCTTAATTGCGAGCGTAAAAGGAAAGCGTTGGTTTGAAGAGAGATGTGAGCACACCAATCATGGCGAATCACCTTTCCATCAAGGCTCTCCACCTTGACGAACAGTGGCCCCGTCTCGGTGAAAGAATGACCATACGACGTAGGCGTAGCGCCCTTCGTGATGGTCTCACTAAACGAGGCAAGCGACCCCGCTCTGCTTGGAAACTTGGTTCGCGAATCCTCGCAGGCTACCTTCACCACGCTCGCCATGTATCGGCTAAGATTCATCCGCACCCGCTTCAGCGCGCGTACGGCAGCGTCTATGCGCGTGAAGGAACCCTCGATGACCTCGATAATTCGGTGCTGTTCCGGGAGTGGTGCGACTGGAATGGAGTACGACCGAATGTCCTTGGGCCTCACAGCGGGGTAGAGCGCACCCTGCACCCGGGCGGACATTGCCTCGATAAAGGGTGTGGTCTGGACGAAGTAGAAAAGCCATCGCGGGTCGATCTTGGAGGTTCGGAGTACGTCGAACCCGGTCGAGCCGATAGAGCCGTCTAAGGACGCCGGCAGGAGGGCGACGGCATTTAGGTTTGGCCGTGTCATCGATACGAGGACGTCACCAGCCTTTAGCCGCTGTCGGGCCCGATTCGGGGCGTCTCTCACTGGCAATTCCTTAGGGTCGGTAATTCGTTTGGTCGCGCGGTCGATGCTTGAGATATCGACGTACGTGAATGCGGTGTCTCTCTGCGGACCCTCTTGTCCTACTTTTCCTTCAGTCAAGTCGCCTATCGCCGCCCGGGTCCAAGTAGACGGAAGCGAATCGAATTCGCGACCCGTCATCCGGCAAGCACTCCATTTATCTCATCAATCACGGTTGTGAGCCTGTCTCCAAACACTCGCGCAGCGGCTCCCAAACCGCCGCGCTGGGCGAAGGGCTCGTAGTCGAAATCTTCGGGCGAAATCTGAAGGTTCGCCGCGACGTGGTCCCGCATATCCTCGAGCCACCGCCTTTGCTCGGGGGTGAATCCCTTCCCGCTGATCCATCGAGCAAATCGCTCGTCCACGGTTTCCGGGAATGGAACCAATGTCTCCTCTTGTCGGAGCGCGAATCGGATTAGAGGCACGATGTCGGTGAGCAAGCGCTTCGCACCCGCCCCTCGAACGTGGTCGCGATTCAATTGTTCGTACGCCTGCCACACTTTTTCCGTAGTGAGGTCGAATGGCGGCTCCTGCATCGCCTCCACGATTGCCTTCACATCCTCGTATCGAAGACGCTTGGAATGGGGTTGACTGTAGAATACCTGCAGCGCGGCGATCTCGTCCCTGTTATCGGCGATGAATTTCTCAAAGCTGGTCACAACCGCCTTAGCGCGTTCTTTGGCTGCAGCAGAGTATCCGGCGTGGAGGACGTCGTCCGCGGACACTGTGTCGATTGTCTGCTCGCTCCGCTTCTTTGCGGCAATCAGGTGGTTCCGTAGGTGTGGGTTAGCGGCAAGTGGCTTCAGCGCGTCTTGCCGTAACTCGGCCGCCGCCTCAGCTACCTGGACCGGAGTGGGTGAAGATCCGTGCTTCTGTTTCGCAGCTTGGAGATGCTCATCGGGATCGAGCGATCTGAGGAGGCCGCCGATCAAATCCTGAAGTGAGGTGTGAGCGACCTCTCGAACTTTCTCTTTCCCTTCCTTGTCGAGAGTCCTGTCCAGGCGGGCAAGTCGATTCGCGATGCTCGATACTGTGTCCGGATCAGAGACGCCGAAGGCTGCCTGATCCAGCAGCTTCTCAAAGCTGATACCGGGCTTCTTCTCCAACGGGCGACTGTCCTCGAGTTCCGTCTCACAGACGCCCACCGCGTCCACGATAACGAAGTGCGTCTTGGTCCGAGCGTCAGGGGTCACCTGCTGGAGGTCGGTGTCCCCGATGACGCGGACGCCACGTCCCTTCATCTGTTCGAAGAGAGTCCGGCTCTTCACGGCACGCATGAACCAGACGATTTCGACGGGCCGGATGTCGGTCCCGGTGGCAATCATGTCCACCGAGACGGCGATACGTGGGTTGTAGCTCACCCGGAAATCTCGGATTAGTTGCTCCGGGGGGACACCCGTAGTCTTGTAGGTAATCTTCTGGCAGAACTCGTTCCCTTTCCCGAACTCCTCCCGGATGACCTGAACGAGATCGTCCGCGTGGGAGTCGTCCTTCGCGTAGACCAGTGTTTTCGGCACCTCGGTGCGCCCGGGAAAAATCTCCGTTGGGAG
The DNA here is from genome assembly GCA_002503985.1 of Thermoplasmata archaeon UBA61. Taxonomy (GTDB): domain Archaea; phylum Thermoplasmatota; class Thermoplasmata; order Lutacidiplasmatales; family UBA184; genus Lutacidiplasma. The sequence goes on along the minus strand of DASW01000004.1, from coordinate 12,991 downwards.
TTTGTCACGGAACGTGCGAACGACCGTTCGGATTTGGTCCATCGCGACGACATCTCTATCGAGGCGATCCGCCGCGTAGGTGAGGGGTTCGTCTAGTTGTTCCCATCGAATCTGACGGGTCTGTCGATCACGCTTATCCACGTACTGCTTGGCGGCAATCGTAGCTCCCTGGTCCGTAATGCGAGTCTCTATTTCGTAGACGTCAAAGGGGACGTTTATACCGTCGGTCACCGCCTGCTCGTGATTGTATTCCACGACTAGATTGCGGTGGAAGAAGCCGAAAGTCTGACTGTTTGGCGTGGCGGTCAGCCCGACGAGGAACGAGTCGAAGTACTCGATAACCTGCCGCCAGACCGTGTAGATGCTTCGGTGGCACTCATCGATGAAAATGAAGTCGAAGAACTCGATGGGGATGTTTGGATTGTAGGGCACGCCGACGGGCTCCGCGGGTGCCTGTCCCCCCGGGGTGAACTGGGAACCTTCCTCTAGAACAGGATCTAGCTCTTGCTCGCCCTTCAGCATGGAGTAGAGCCGTTGAATAGTCGTGATTACGACCTTGGCCACCGGGTCAATCTTGTTGCTGGTGAGGAGCTGGACGTTGTAGAGCTCAGTAAACTTGCGCCCGTCGTCGGGGGTCGTGTATGATTGAAACTCCTTCAGTGCCTGGCGTCCGAGATTCGACCGGTCAACGAGGAACAGGACGCGCTGCGCCCCCCCGAATTTCACGAGCCGGTAGACTGATGTTACGGCCGTCACGGTCTTTCCGGCTCCCGTCGCCATCTGGATCAGGGCGCGCGGTCGGTCCTTGGCTAGAGATTCCTCTAGGTGCCGAACTGCCCGGGCTTGAATCGGCCAGAGTCCCGCCTCGACCAAAGGTGGCAATTGACGTAGTCGTCCTCTGAATGATGGGGTTTCGGGCTCTTCGAGCCACTTCGCGAGCGTTTCGGGGCGATGGAAACCCATAACCAATCGACTTCGAGGTTCGGGATCCAGACGATTGGTGAAGTGAGTCTCCATCCCGGTGGACTCATACAAGAATGGTAGTGGGGACAAGTAGCGGGGAATCTGGTCAGGGAGACCCGCTCCGTACTTCTCGGATTGTCGCTCCACGCCCGTAAGAGTGGTTCCTGCGGGTTTTGCCTCGATTGCCCCTGCGGCTTTGCCATCAACGAAGAGAAGGTAATCCGCCTCGCCGTGGCCCGCTTTTAGGGGGAACTCACGTATCGCGACGCCACGACCCGCGCGAACATTGGCCTGATCCCGGTCTTGGAGAACCCACCCAGCGTTCTCTAGGGAGGAGTCGATTTCCCTACGCGCCTCCTCTTCCGGTTCCAAGACGATCCTCGAACTCGGTCAGCAGCTCGGACTAACTTAGTGATATCGAATGGCCCAGCCTTAGCACACCGGGCCCCGCCGGGGGTGGTTGGGGACTCGCGAGGCCGTGCAGAACGAGCGGGTTATAGTCCTCGGGCCAATCGAGCGCGCTAGGTGGGCCCTCAGTCCGTCTACGGGCGAGGAATCATCATGCATCAACTCGTCGTAGGAATTGATCTCGGCTCAAGTAGGCGGCGGAGATCAACGGCCCTCTCTATTCTGGACATTCGAGACAAGAGCCTGGTAGCTTTGCATTCGCGCATCTCTCGTGCTGATGGGCTCCATGAGCTGCTCCCTCCAACCGAAGAGGTCGCTACAGTCGCAATTGACTGCCCGTTGTCGAGGCCGCAAGGTGGAGGCGTGTGGCGAGCTTGCGAAGAAAGTCTCCATTCTGAAGGAATGTCAGTCTTTCCGTCTGGAGCCCCGTGGACGCGCGATTGGGTCGACTTGGGCATCGCGCTCGCCGATCGACTCACGACCCTCGGGTATCTCCCAATCGAGGTCTACCCCTACGCGTCGCGACTCGGCCTGGGAATCGGGATCGACGACAAGCGAACCTTGGACAAGCACACCCCTGAGGGAAGGACTGCCATCCTCGCTGACCTAGAGCGGTTAGGCGTGGCGCTCGGTCAGAATCGCGAAATGCTCACCCGTGACCACGATGCACTCGATTCTGTCATCTGCGCCTACACTGGCCTTCTCTGGGCCAACAAGAGCGACCTCATCAGGGACATCGGGGAGAGCCGGCCGTTCGCCCTACCGCGACCGCCGTGATGATCTGAGTCGGGCCAGACGTCACCGCCGGCCGTGCCGATGGACCTTCCGCGTAGAACAAGACAGGGCGAGTGCTCCTCGAGTTTGGTGGGAAGCCCTCCTCTATAACCGGGTAGAAATCGAAACCTTGCCAGAGCAATGGCGGCGGCGGGGACTTTCTTTCTTGCCGTTTCGGCGAAGCTGGTCTTTAGTAGAGGATGCGATGTAGTGCCGTGGCTGCCACAGCCAGCTTGCCCACGCCGATCCAGCTGACCCAGTTGGAGAGCGCCGAGAGGAAGAGGGTCAAATCGCTGTATGAGGCGCTCGGCGCTCACCCGGACAAGGAGCTGCGCGTTCTGTTCGAGAAGTCTCAACGGGTCTTCGACGAGATCGCGACCCGACATCTCCCCCGCTGGGTTGTCACGTTCTCGGGTGGCAAGGACAGTACTCTTACCGCTCTCTTGGCGGTCGACTACCTCGCAACCATGGATTCCCCTCCCCACTTGGATATCGTGTACTCGGACACACTGCTAGAGATTCCCGCCATGCGCCGGGCGGCGGGTTCGTTCCTTCACTACCTGCGAAAGTTCGGCACGATGGAAGCCCTTCCCATTCGCGTTCGGGTTGTTCGCCCGAAGGTGGACGACCGTTTCTGGGTTCGGATGATCGGCAAGGGCTACCCGCCGCCAAAACCAAAGTTTCGATGGTGCACCCGACGGTTGAAGATCACGCCCGCTGCGTCGTCCGTGACGAATGGGAAACCCACGGCGGTCCTCACCGGCGTCCGGTACGGGGAGAGCACCCAGCGGACAGGTCGACTTGTGGCCTCATGCACGACTGGAGGAGAGTGCGGGCAGGACTACTGGGCCCAGAGCGGCCCGACAGGCTCCAACATCACTTACTTCGCTCCAATCATCGAATGGAAGACATGCAAAGTCTGGGATTTCCTCCACTTCGTTGCTCCGCGGGCCGGATGGCCGACACAGGACGTCTACGCCCTGTACGGCGACACTAGCCTCAGGTTCGGTTGCTGGACTTGCACTTTGGTTAGGAGGGACAAAACCATGGAAGCGCTCGTGGCTCGGGACCCCAGGTCACCGCTTGCCGAGCTCAACAAGTTCCGCAATGAGATCCTGGTGGAGTCGGCCCTGCATAAGAACCGACTTTGGCGGAGGAACCATTGGGCGGGCCTAAGGATCGAGTTCAGACAACAGCTTCTCGGACGGTTAAAGACCCTCGAGCGATCGACCGGGATGCAGTTGCTCTCACGAGAGGAGGAGTTCGAAATCCGCCGGCTGTGGGTGGAATACCTGGCGCATAAGCGAGGCCCCAAGCCCAAGGGGAGTCACAAGAGTGCTCTCACCCAGCGGGTGGCCTCCTCAAACGGCTTGCCGTGGCCTAGCCCGACCCGAACAGGTCACGCAGACGTTTGGCGAGCTCAACCCGCAGTCGAGGACCATCGGGCAGCTCCGATAGGAAACGATCCACTTCCACGATGATCCTCGCGATCCGCGGATCTTTCTCGTTAGAATCGACTGCGATAGTTCCGTCTTCGTCGAGGATAGTTACAAAAGGATATCGAATCGCACCCGACCTGCGCTCCGTCTCCGGAGCGCGTACACGTACCTTGAGCTTTAGACCAGACCTCTGGACCTCACGTTGGATAACCGCCTGAGCCTCCCTGGCCCGGTAGTTCGACTTCACCTCTTTCACGCGTTCGGATTGCTCCTCGGTCCGTCGCTTGACATCGGAGAGGATCATTCCTGGAAGCGATAGCGCCCCCTCTAGTCCGTCGAGCAGCTCCTGGAACTCCTTCGCCAATTCGTTGAATCCGGACCGATCGAGGTTAATTGCGTCGTCCAAGCCCTCGATATAGATCTCGCCCGACAGACGGACGCGAATGATTGGGGCCTCGCCCCGGAGGGTCCGGAAAAGGGTGTTCTCATACTGGCCAATCCCCACACCCCGGATTCTCGGGTACAGGCCTTGGATCTCTCTTGGCTGGACAACGTGCGGCTGGTGTACCAGGTAACCGCGCGCCTTGACCTTCGATTTTGAGCTCTTAATATCGATCGGGTAGACATCGACGTTCTTGGATAGTGTTGGGTCCTCCCGGTCGACGTACGACTCGCGCGCCTTTGGTGTCGGGAGAAGGATAGGTTTCCGCACTTCGATCCCGTCGAAAAAGACGGTGAACGAACTGCGATCTGCTTCCTCGACTAGACTCTCAACAATCGCCTTAGCTTTCCCCTCGAGATACTCTGGGTCTACAGGGCCCGAGGGAAGATACTTCACCGGACAGATCAGTCCGAGTTCCCACAGGAGTTTCTCTCGGCCGTTCAATCGATCGATTGAAGGAAGGCCCTGTTCGCGAAAGGCGCGGACAAACGCGCCCATTCCTTTGCCTCCGTCACGAACTCGAGCGGGCATTTTCGGCCACGCCTTCACGAATTTGTGTTTGCTAGACTTCGTAATCGTACGGTGAAAGTTCGAACCCTCCACGATGTGGAGGAGCTCGACGGTCGTACCTGAGGAATGGCCTGCTCTAGGAATCTCGCGGAAACGAACCGTCCCGAGCGCGACCTCCTCGAGAGTTTTGACCGCGTTGACCAGGTCGAAAAAGGGTTCCAGGTCGAGCTCGCACTCGAGTCCATGGTCAGACTTCTGCGGGTAGGTTGTGAACTTAATCTGGTGGCTAATGTGGGCGGCGGCAAGCATCCCGATCCCGAAACGGCCAATAACTGGCCGGTTCGGGTCCGTGGGGTAGATTCCTGAATCGGAAACCTTGACACTGGCGCCGATGTGAGAGAATGACCGGCGGATCAACTCCTCATTCATCCCGATTCCGTCGTCCTCGACCACGAAGGTCCGATGGCGTGGGTAACCGGTATCAATGCTCACCCAGGAGGCCTGCGCGTCGAAGCTGTTGCTGACCAGCTCTTTCACCGCTCCGCCTGGTGTTCTGTATATACCGCTGCTCAGGTGCTGGATGACCTTCGCGGCGACGGAGAGATCGAATGCTTCCCAGTCTTTCGTCGGCATCAGGACCATCCGTAGATGTCAGTAAGCATTCGCTCGAAGAGGGTTACGCAATCGGTCACGGCGGAGGGCTCTAAGGGTACACGACGTGACTCGTCTGCAAGACGATGATGCGCGGCGGAATCCCCTAGATTGTGAATCTTCTCGAGGCAGGACCGAGTCGATCCCTGCTTGTAGTGCGGGAGCGCCTGGAAGCCCGGATAGGTGTGCAAGACGGGGAGGACGTGACCTAGGGTGGATGGGCTCTGAGTCGGTGGCGCCTGTTTGAGCGTGATCGAGGAGAAGGTCTCTGCCGCCGCTCGCAAAGCGACGGCTCCAGCGCGCACCGATCCGACATACCCAGACTCACAAGCCTGGTCGACCAAGCTCGCAACAGGGGTCATTTCATTCCCGACCCCCCTGAGTCGCGAGCTGAACTTGAACACTCTTGGGGCAACGATTCCAGTCGCCCGCCCTCCTATAAACGTCACTCGAAGCTGACGGAGGCAGTCGTCTTTGGGGCAGGGTATCGTAGCGGTGCGAATCGTCCCGACCCGGTAAGGCGCCTCGATCATGATCTCGTCTCCGCAATAAGGGCACCGTCGCCGCAAAGCGGGCGGACGCGCGACCGGCGACACGTGGGTCCCTCACCACACCTCATTGAACCCGTGAGGCATCGTCCCACGTCCCGTTACTCACACCCGGGTATTACCGTACTCGTGGAATGCGCCATCCCTGTCGCGAGCGAAAGTGGTCACGTTATACGCCCGAAGCGTGGCCCCGATCTCCTGCAGGATTGCCTCCCCATGCGAGACGCCTTCTCCCTCCGTAAGGCCCTGAGGGATGTCGCCGAATACGACCGCCTTTCGAGGGGTCGGAGCCTCGGGTCGATCCCGTTTGAGAAGGTCCGCGTAGAGATTCACCTGGCCGAGAGCCTTGGCAATCTCCCCTACCGAGGAATACCGTTTTGCTTCAAAGAGCCAAGTCACGCCTTCCTTTTCCACCAATAGATCAATCTTCCCTCGCCACCAAGACGATTTCCGAGGGAAGCCCGTGCGAAATGATTCGAACGGGCTAATTGGGGTTGAACTGGAGTATCCGGAGTCCGCTCGTTTGAGGGCGTTTATCACAAGCGAGGTGCCCACGGTCACGTTTGTCTTGTACGAGTCGTCGGGGCCGCAGAACCACGAAATGAATGATTCGACTAGCTCACGCTCCTGTCTCCTCCTCTTCTCGATCGGAAATCTGTTTGTCGACATCAAAACCCGAAACCGCTTGGGGCGCAAAGACCCACCGACTTCCATCTTCGCGGTCTCCATCCAGATGCACGACGCATCGAGGATGTGACTCACGTCATGCATCGCTCGTTCCCCTCTTCGCGAGGAACGAGCGATGCAGCCCAGCATCCAGTACCCAACCGCCGAACGCCCCACGCCGACCGAACACGCCCCGTCCCGCCTCCGCACCGTAACAGGCAACAGGTTTCCCCGAAAATGTCAATGCGGATGCGGCCGCGAGATCCCCCGCGACCCGGAGATTCGCCTCGTGGTGGACTTCGGCGCACCGCGACCGTACCCCGCCTACCTACGCGAGCACTCGCCCGACTTCGGGACCTACCGCGGTCGACCCCGCGACCGCGTCGACCTCGCGTCAGTTCCCGGGTTCGTCCCGGCGAGCGCGCTCCTGGCCAAGCCGACTGAGTCGAAGCCCCCGGTCGAGCTGGACTTCACAACCGATCCCGCCCACTCCGAGGCGGACGCCTCCCCGAGCGTCGAGGCGGGCCGTCCCTGGGCCTCCGGTCAGCTCGTCTTCAACGCGGGTCAGTTCGAGTCGGCGCGCAGCGGGTTCGCGGACTACACGCGCGACGGCGAGACCGCCAAAGAGCTGCGGGAACGCGTCAATCAGACGATCCTCGAGGACCTCGAGCAGAAGGTGCTCGCGCTCCGGGCGCTCCACACGAAACTACGGGAGCTCGACGCGGGAGAGTCGTTCGCCGGTGTCGTCGCGCGGTCACGTCCAGCTTGAAGCGGGCCCGGGGGTCGCATGTTCGAGATTCCTCTGCGCATCCTGGATGTGCGGGAACGCGACACGGACCCTCCTTCCTTTCTCGGGATTGTGGAGGGATTCCCTGATGTCTTGGTCCATGCGACTTCTCCCGGTCAGGCAGAGAGGGACCTCGTGAACGCGCTGGGCGAATATCTCCAGCGACTCCAGGATCGCGAGTCGACGCGAATCGACTGGGACGACTTCCCGACGGTACGCTCGGTGCGGTTCTACTTGGGTCCGAGGGCAGGTTAGGCCGGTTCGAAACTGGCTAGGCCCACTCTGCCTTGGCGCCTACACAGTTCGCTCAGAAGCGAGACCAGCCGCGGGGTCTACAGGTCTGCGCTTCCCGCCGAACCCGTATAGGCACGGCCTTGGAACGTCCCCTCACTTGGGAGCAACGCTGCGGTCCGTTCTCTTGAGCTTCTTTGCCCATTGAATCACGGTGTCCGCGAGATTCGGCATGTCGCCCTTGTAGAGATAATCGACCCTATCGAAACTTCGCTCAAATTCGCGTATCGTTGTTCGCACAGGAATCGCCAAGTTCCTTTCGTTCCACCTCGCTGTTACGGACCGTGCGTCGTCCGCGAGGAAGGGAGCGATGTTCCCATCAGCGACGACTTCCAGGAATCCTTCGAACCCTTCGTTGTGGAGGTCCCGCAGGAGCATCGCAGCCCCGTTTAGGTCGGACAGTTCGTAGCCCGTTACCCAATCCCGAGTGTCGTCGACCCGGCGGGGTTGGAATGGTTCGAGGCGAATCGACGGAATAATCTCTGAGAGAGAAAGGCTGGAGCGCCCCTGCATCGTCGTATAATTTCCGACGGCATGGGCGGTGTCCTCTTCCGCGTAAGCGGATATCCTGTCGCCGGGGTCGTTCGTCCACGACCTTCCCGAGTCGATGTGGAATCGTCTTTTCTTGACCATACCGGTCGACCGTCTCCTACTGCTCAGCGCCGCCCTTTTCTTCGAGCATGCTTCGACGGACCCCACATGAGATAGAGCATCGCGGCTCCCTTCGTCGCTATTTGGCGCACTTGAAGGGCGATGGCGAGAAGCAACCCTAGGATTGAAGAAATGACGGCCCAATGAAGCCACGAACTCGAAACCGAAGGATAAATCACAAGCCAGAGCACGAAGAAAAATGCGACTTGGAAAATCAGGGGGAGAAGGGCTCCAACCGCGAGGAGACCCAGGAACAACTTGCCCCACGCATTTGATTCGTCCCACATCTCGCCCCATCGGCGTTGGGATTCGAGAATGGCTTCTCGGGCTGCGTCCTCTTGGAGCGCCAACGCGATCCGAGTTGCCTCCCTCGATTCCTTGTCTATCAAGGACCCTGTTCCCCACACGGGATGTGCCGCACAGGCTTAGCGCGAACGCTCCCGTGCGATTTCACGGGTTATGACGGGGCCGCGAGAAACGGATTATGCGGCTTTCTCCTCGGTCGCGTGGCGGGGATTCACATTCCGCTCTGGCCCCTCCAGGATGCAGATGACCCCGCAGCCGCGACACGCCACGTTCCGATAGATCACGGGAGTTACCGTGTTTCGCCGAATCAGGTCGATCAACGCGCCGCAATTCGGACAGATTGAATTGGGTTCCATGAACGCACCATGGACAGGCAGGGAGATGGAGCGCGAAGTGAGAGCCCGAAACGGTTCCCCTAAGCTAATATCTTCACGAGCGACTTCAAGCCACTCTTCAGGCGATGCCGTCGGATCGAGGACCGCTCGGGAAGATCGCTGATCAAGTCCGGGCTGAATCTGTTCTTCCAATCTACCCTTTCAAGGGACTACTGCCAACAGATGAAGAGATCTACTGGGAAGGGACCGAGGTCACGGAGTTCATCATGTTCGCCAAGAAGGTGGGGGCCCCGATAATCTACCTCAACGAGCATGTCGTCCCCGAGGGAGAGGAAGACCCGGCGTACGCCCCTCACGTCGGAGAGACCTCAAGCGTTCATGCCTCCTTTCTGCTCGATGGAACGTATCATTCGTTCCTAGAGGTCGCCGAGTGGGTACCGGAAGAAGCGGAGGACGAGGAGCAGGTTCCGGAGGGCGAAGAGGTACCGTCTGATGAACGCGGAGGCCACAATCTGTTTCCAGGAGGGACCTCCTCCGAGTCCGTGAGACACGACCTGAGTCAGGTCGACGCGGCGCTCGGGTCGAAGCGGCAAGAGGTTATGGACGGCTACCTCGAGAAGGTCCGAACAAGAGACGAGCCTCCCCCGGATCCCGATTCCGAGTGGGATGTGCGCCGAGACCTGCTGGCCTACCTTGCCGACCTTCTGAAACTACCGGGCTTGAAGTCAGGCGCGACCTACTTCGAGCTGCATAGTGACATGGACTTGAGTGGGACGCTCAATCCCCTGATTGCCGAGATTGCGCGTAAACTGCGGGCGGCTGATCGTGAGGTCGTCGAGCGGGCGGTGTCGGGATGCCAGGAGTGGGTCTCGCGCCGGGAAATCCCGCTTCGATCACTCAACCTGGAACGCGTGCGCGAGTATGCCCAGGAGAATAGCCTGAGGCTGTCTCGGGCCGGCCTACGGGAACTGCGCGACCGCGTCTCTGCTGCGATTAAGCGAGGGCGGACCGGCGGATCCCACCACGGGTAGGTCACCTATCGTCTCTTCCTTCCTCGAATCTTCCGTGGCGATGGTCGAAGTGAGCCCGCCCGCTGATTGGGGGACCGTTATCGGCCGCGCGCGGCCTTCATGATGCCTGCGCGGCCGCCGCCCATATAATCATCCGTTAATCCTGCGGGAACCGAGGATGTGGAGACCAACCCAGCGCCAGCTGAATGTCATGATCAAGGCTCAGGTGATCGCCCACTATTCCGATGGTAATCCCCGGTGTGCTCGATGCGGTAGCACCGACGATCTAGGAATTGATCACATCAAGAGTCGTGCAGAACAGGGCCGCGCGAACGATAGAGACATTGGAGCGAAGCTTTACCGCCGACTCAGGAGGGAAGGCTTTCCCCCGGGATACCAAGTCCTTTGCCGGGCCTGCAACTCTTCGAAGGGGGGCTTTGGTCTCGGCCGTCGTCCTACTGAAATTATCGTTCGCGTGGTCAGGAAGGGCAACACGGCCAATTACGTCACAAAGCCTGGATTCACGGGCACGGCCGAATGGAAAGCGTCCGAGCGCATTGTCGATTCGGATCCGCTCCTTCGCAGGGAACGAGAACTTCGGAGATGGCAACGGGCCTACGAACAACTGCGACGAGAGGCCCTTCACAATTTCAGGTCAGCGAGTGGAACCCGCCCGACAGTAAGGGCCTGGGAACAGGCAACGAAGAGGGCGGCAGAAAAGCTACGGGATCAACTGGCCGCCGAGAGGAGGGCACGGCGCGAAACCCTGGACATGTCGCTCTACTTTTCGGACCGAATGTTGCTTCTCAGGCTTGCCCTTGACGACGAAGGCTGGCGCCAACGAATCGCAGTGGACTTGCCCAGGACAGGTGACTCCGAGCACATCCGCGATCTGTAGCGATTGCGGGCGCACCACGCGCGGTCAATGCGGCGCGACGACCCAAAGAATCGCGGAAAGGGCGCAGAGCATCGCGAGCGCGATCAGCGCGGCGAGCAGTCGTTGACCCAGCGTCATGGAACTCCAAAGCGCAGCCGCATCGCGGCCCATTTAAGGCGCCGTAGCCGGCGGCACCACGTTTCACGTTTCAGCTCGTGACGGGCTCCTGCGCTCAGGGCGAACGGATCAAGCTGCCACTAGAAGGTGGACGAGCCCGCCCTGCCTGTACTGGACTGCCTCGTGGCCGTCGGGCGCGACCCAGGTTTGCCAAGGGGGGTTGGGCGAGGGGGGTCCATCGGAGAACGAGTAGGGGTAGGACGTCCCGGTGGACTCGGTGGCATTGCCGCAGACCTCACCTGCGCCCGAGCCGATCGAACGCCAGAGGTGGAATCCAAAAGTGACCCCACGGTACGAGTAGTTCAGCCACGACGCGTTGCCGAAGAGGGATTCGGATTCGAACGAGTAGTTCTTCCCATCGATGGAGATGTTACCGGCCGACGCTTGGGAGAACGGATACGCCAGGATCAGTAGGGAAGCCGTCACCCCGACTATCGCGGCGACAATGACGATGCCGGCCCATTTCTTGGGCAGTGGCGACATGGTCTCACCCCCGAAAGGGCACGCCGCGGCTTGACCTCATCGCCCGCGCTGATCGCGCTCCCGTCTCTGGACGAACCCCGCGAATGAATTCGTCCGCTCGCGGAGGCGGGTCAGCCTAGCCTCCCCGACTCGGCCGCGCGCGTCCCATTCATGGTCGCGGGCGCTCCCCGCGAAGCTCCGCGATTTGGACGCGAGCGAGTCGGCGTCCGAACTAAGCTGTGGACGCACTCGTCCGTCCGCCAAACGGTCCGGTTTCGACTTTCCTTATCTTATGAGACCGGGCCGTAGCCCACTCCTCGTTCACGCTCCGCCCGCTTGCAGGAGACGCCGACCTGCCATGCAATCACGCCCTCGAGAATCAGAACCCCCCAGGCTAGGAGGAGAACCGGAACCCCGATTGCCCCTGAAAGACCGGGGTCGAAAACGCGCCCCAAAGGCGTAGACAATAGCCAGAGGTCGAATAGGATCTCGAAGATGAGGACGATTGCGTCTGCGACGTAGCACGCGGCCCGGGGCACGGTCATCTCCTCAGGCTCCTAGGAAACTTAACGAGGCTACCCTGGCCGCTCGGCAGTTCGTAACCGTGGGATTGCCTGATCAGGACGTCTATCTCGGGAGCAGAAAGGAGCCCAAACTAAGCAATCGAGACAGCTCGCTCGATCCCCCGGCGCCTAGAGACCATTTGCCTGAGTTTGGACACACGCAGGGGACGTCGCGGGTTCAATGCAGCCAAGGGTCGGACGAATCCTCGCTCCAGACATTCGACGCGCTGTTGAATCTGTGCTTTTTGGCCTGACTGGTCTAGGAACTGGTCGATTGCGGAAAAACCCCTCGCCACATCGCCTAGCCCGAGCCGATCCGCAATGCGTACCAATCGCCGGCCTTCGGGGATAATGACGAAAATTCCGCCGAACTCCTGAATCTGTGCGATAGCTAAGGCAAGTGATCTCCACAGTGGGAACGACCTGAGATCGGCGAGGGTCGGCAATTGCTTCCCGACACCGTAGCCGAGGTTGATAAACGATAGAGTGCTCTCAGGTCTTCTATCGGAAAGTAAAACCACGTCGAGAGGGCGGAGGTATCCGGCGGTCCGAAGCAGGGATATGTTTGGACCGAGGTGCCGGCTATCGCCAAGTGCAAGCGGTTGGACCGACCTCAGGAACTCGTCGATCCTCAGTTCCACCGATCCTGACCAGTTCGCGAGCCGCTTCAGCCACTCATAGGGGACAATCACACCCTCGACAGCTCGCTGGCGTCTTGGGCGAACAATCAAACTCGCCGCTAGTCGGTCGAACGTGCCGTCAGTCAAAGCGCTAGGTAGTCGATTCAGGCTCCCTCGAGCAATCAATCCCTCGTCGCGTGACTTGAGGTGGAGCTCTCCGGAAGGGTGAATCGAGAGCTTGAAACTCGGGGGTGCGAGCCCTGGCAGGGGCATCAAGTAAGTGCTGGAATCGGAACCTCGGACTGACTTCACAACTCGCAGTCGGAGCGAGTGTGGCGAAGATGCAAGGACGAGTTCCTTGGTGTCCGGGGGCATTTAGGCGACCAAGCCGGGGAAGATACCGCGGACTCTTTTCGTTGACGCTCTCAGGGGTGAAAGGGGCAGCTGAAGTTGGATGCGAACGAGTCGTTCGGCGACGTGGAAGCGCGGTCGCGCTCCTCGCGGTCGGTCA
>DASW01000009.1 GCA_002503985.1 Thermoplasmata archaeon UBA61 | reverse complement strand
TCCTCGCGCTTGAGCTCGATGTAGGTGTCGAGCAGCGACGAGGCGAACGCCGGTTTCAGGAAGTCCCGGTCCGACTCGAGGCAGTCGAGCGCCTCGGCGAGAGAGCCGGGGAGCTCACGGACCTGGAGCTCCTTTCGCTTCGCCTTCGTGAGCTTGTAGATGTTCTCGTCCACGGGAGGCGGCGGCTCGATCTTCCGTCGGATCCCGTCGAGCCCCGCGAGCGCGAGCGCCGCCTGGGTGAGGTAGATGTTGGCGGCCGAGTCGGGGGTCCGGTACTCGACCCGCTTCGCGGCGGGGCGTCCCTTGTGGTAGAACGGGATTCGGACGTTCGCCGAGCGGTTCGCCTTGCTCCACGCGATGAACACGGGGGCCTCGTAACCGGGGACCAGCCGCCGGTAGGAGTTCGTGATCGGGTTGGTGATCGCGCACATCGCCCGGGCGTGTTCGAGGAGGCCTCCGACGTAGTACCGGCAGGTCTGGCTCACCTCAGCATAGGCGTCGTTCGCGTCGAAGAACTCGTTCTTCCCCTTCGCGCAGAGCGACTGGTTCACGTGCATGCCGATGCCGTTGTCGCCGTAGATCGGCTTCGGCATCAGGCAGGCAATCTTTCCGTGCCGCGCCGCGACGTTCCGGATGACGTAGCGGAGGTCCTGGATGTGGTCCGCCATCGGCACGAGCTCGTCGAACCGGAGGTTGATCTCCGACTGGCTCGCGGTCGCCACCTCGTGATGGTGGGCGTCTAGGGTGAGGTGGAAGTCGTCGGCGAGGATGTTGCACATCTCCGCGCGTAGGGGGAGCAACGAGTCCTGCGGGGGCGTCCGATGGTACCCTTCCTTGAAACGTACCATGCCCGCCACGGGCCCTCCCTGCCACGGCGCTTCCGAGTGGCGGACGAGGTAGCCGGCTCCGGCCCATGCATCCCGGACCCCGGCCGCGGACGGAATGAGCTCGATCGAATCGAAGACGAAGAACTCGACCTCCGGGCCCCAATAGGAACGGTCGTACCCCGCGGACGCGAGCACCTGCTCGGTCTTCCGGGCGACCCAGCGCGGGTCGTGGGCATACGGCTCCTTCGAGCCGCCGATCCGGATGTCGCAGATGAACCGTGCCGTCCCGCCGGCCTCGGGGTTCCACGGAATGGTCGCGAACGTCGAGCGGTCGGGTACGAGGTTCATGTCGGAGTCGTAGATCTCTCGGAACCCGCGGACCGAGGAGCCGTCCAGCTTGGGAATCCCCGCCTCGAAGGACTCCTCGTCCAACGTCCCGGTCGGGACGTCCACCTGGTTGAATCCGCCGAAGACGTCCGTGTAGAACAGTTGCACCCACCGAACCTTGTCGGTCTTGAGCTTCTCGAGGGTCGCTGCCACGCTCGATCCGGCCTTCGCACTACGTTGAGGGGCCACTCACTTACCTCCACGGAGAGCATCGAAGCGCGCTACATCAAGATTCTTCCCAGAATAATGGACGTTCATCCGTATTGTGAGGATACATCTATATTTCTGACCTCTACCTTGAAACAGCATGCGCCGAACGTCCATTCTGGACGAACTCGACCGGTCGATCCTGGAAGAGCTGAATGTCGATGCTCGGCGCAGCCACCGGGAGATCGCGCATCGGCTCGAGGTCTCCCCGACCACGGTGAGCGCCCGGGTGGCTCGGTTGGAGAGCCAAGGCGTGATCCGAGGGTACGTCCCGGTGCTGGACGATGAGCAGCTCGGGTTCGACCTGTGGGCCGCGATCGGGATTCGCATTTCGAAGGGCCGTCTCCGAGAGGTGGAGGAGCGCCTGGCCCGGGACGCTCGAGCGTACGCGATCTACGATGTCACGGGGGAGAACGATGCGCTCCTCATCGGCCGGTTCCGCGACCGGCGCGACCTCGACCGTTTCGTGAAGCACGCCCTCCAGGACCCGTACGTCGAGCGTACCAACACACAGGTCATCCTGAACCGGGTCAAGGAGGACCGCCGGGTCCCGGTCTCGCGCCACTCGACCGAGACCGTGCTCCCGACCTAGGCGAAGCGACTCCCCTCGCCCCTCTCCTCTGAGAAACGCCTAAGAGGGCTCGCTCCCCCATGCGGGCCGAGGGAACCCATGGAATGGGGAATGGCGAACCGAATGCACCGGATGTTCCAACCGGGGAGCGGAAACGCGGTGATGGTCGCGGTCGACCACGGCTACTTCATGGGGCCGACGCGCCGCCTCGAGAACGTTCGGGCGACCATCGCGCCGCTGATCCCGTACGCGGACGTGCTCGGAGTCACTCGGGGGGTCCTCCGCCACGCCATCGACCCGGCGGCGACCACGCCCATCCTCCTCCGGGTCTCGGGCGGCGTGACGGTCCTCAAGGAGGACCTCTCCCACGAGGAGATCATCACCTCGATGGAGGACGCGGCCCGACTGGGCGTCTGCGCGGTGGCGCTGAGCGTCTTCGTCGGAGCTCCGCACGAGCACGAATCCCTGCACCACCTTTCCCAGCTGATCGACGCCGGCGAGGCCTGCGGGATCCCCGTGATGTCGATCACCGCGGTGGGCAAGGAGCTCGAGAAGCGTGACGCCCGCTACCTCGCGCTCGCCTGCCGGGTCTCGGCCGAGCTCGGGGCCCGCATGGTGAAGACCTACTACTGTGACAACTTCGAGAAGGTCGTGGAGGGGTGCCCGGTCCCGATCGTCTGCGCGGGCGGACCCAAGCTGGACTCGGACCGCGCGGCGCTCGAGCTCGCGTACGGCGCGATCCAGGCGGGGGCCCACGGGCTCGACATGGGTCGGAACATCTGGCAGTCGGACCACCCGGTCGCGATGCTGAAGGGACTCCGCGCGATCGTCCACGAGAAGGCGACCGTGAAGGAGGCCCTCGACGTTCTCGAGGCCGAGAAGAAGGCAGGGTCCGCGGCCCCGAAACGAGCGGCGGCCCCCTGACCGGTCGGCGGACGCTTCTCCTCGGAAGCATCTTAAGGCCGACCTCGCTCGGCCCCGCCGCGCGGGGATTGCCAAGCTTGGCCAAAGGCGCCAGATTCAGGGTCTGGTCCCGTAGGGGTTCGTGGGTTCAAATCCCTCTCCCCGCACCCGAACCCGCCGCGTCGTCCGGGCCCCTCCACCGGACCGATGCGGTGCGCTCCTTTCGAGAACGACGTCCGGCGGGGGGGACGTCCCCGGCTCCCTAAATAGCGGGGTGCGGTCCGACCGACGATGGCGGCACGTCGCCGGCCTCCGGCCCGAAAGCCCCCGGCCCGGATTCGGGTCCCGCCCGAGCTGCGGATCGAGGCCCCCACCGCGCGGATCATTCGGGTCGACCTCGTCGAGGACCCGCACGCTCACATCGTCTGCCGCGCGTGCGGCCGGATCCAGGCTGTCGAGCTGACCGAGCTCGACCGGCATTTCCTGACCGAACTCGCCGGGCACCACCCCGACGGTTGGAGCGTCGACGGGATCGCCTTCTCCTTGATGGGAGCCTGCCGTCGATGCCGCGAAGGCCCTACGCCGTGAGCTCCGCGCTAATCCGCCCCGGGATGGGATGACCGGCTTCTTCACGTCGCCCCACATCGCTTGGGGGCCGGGCGCGGTCGAGCAGCTGAGCGGCCTCGCTGCACGCCGTGCCTTCCTCGTGGTCGACCCGGCGGTCGCCGCCCACCACGGTCACCTGCGGGTCGCGGAGGAGCTCGCGAAATCCAGCACCGTCGTCGAGGTCTTCGAGGCGGGTCCGCAGGTCGACCGCTTGGATTCGGTCGCCGAGCTGGCGAAGCGGATGAGCGATTTCGGTCCCGACTGGCTCGTCGCCATCGGTGGAGGGCGCACGCTCGATGGCACGAAGGCCGCCCGCCTGGTCCTTGAGCGGCCCGACCTCTCGCTCGCCGACCTACCGCCCGTGTTCGAGCTCCCCGACCCGCCCCGATGTCGCCTTGTGGCCATCCCGACCACGAGCGGGAGCGGCAGCGAGGCCAGCTGGAGCGTCGACCTCCGCTCCACGGAGGAGGAACCGGTGGAGTTCGCGCACCGCGCCCTGGTCCCGGACTGGGCCGTAGTGGACGTCGGGTTCGCGGAGACCCTGCCGAACGACCTCCTGCGCGACGGAGGGTTCGAGGCCCTCGCCCAGGCGACCGAGGCGTACCTGTCGGCCTGGGCGAACCCGTTCTCGGACGCGCTCGCGCTCTCCGTCGCTCGTACGGTCTTCGAGCGTTTGCCTCACGCACTCAAATGGAGCGATGACCCGGATGCCAAGGAGGCCGTGCATTACGCGGCCACCCTCGCTGGGCTCGCGGCCTCGAACGCTCAGCGGGGAGTCGGGCACGCGCTCGCGCGTGCGCTGGTCCAGCCCACGGGACTGTCCTACGGGCGACTGGTCGGGTTGTTGCTGCCCTACGTACTGGAGTTCGACCGACCGTCCGCCCGCGACCGAATCGAGGTGTTGGCCGCGGTGACGCGCTCTCCGGACGACCGGGCGTCGGTGCCCCTCGGGACACGCGTGCTCCGTCTGCTCGAGACGCTCCGGGTCCCCGGGTCGCTCGCGGCCGCAGGAGTCGACCGGACGCGCCTCGACTTGCTCCGGCCCACGATCGTGACGAACACCCTCCGCTCCCCCGCCGTGCTCGCGAACCCCCGGGTGCCCGGCCCACACGACATCGAGCTCCTCCTCGACGAGGCGTTCGGGCGCCCGGGCTCGGCGCCGTAACGAGAGTCCCGGGACGAGGCGGCCCCGTAGGGGTTTTCTCGCCACGGGCTAAATACACGAAAACGTCGACTCGGTCGTGGCGTCGGGCTCTGCCCCGCCGGGAACGGCTCCCCCCGGGACCCCATCAGACTCGCGGCGAATCCTGACCGCTCTGGACAGCGCGCGGGTCCAGCGGTTCCACTTCCGGACGATCGCCGTCGCGGGGATGGGCTTCTTCACCGACGCCTACGACCTCTTCGTCATCTCACTCGTGCTCCCGATCCTGGTCGCCCTCGCGCCGGGGGGCGCGATCGGAAAGACGGAGCTCGCGTTCCTCGGGTCGTCGGCCCTGATGGGAGCGGCCGTCGGTCAGGTTCTCTTCGGCTGGTTGGGCGACCGTCTCGGCCGTCGAAAGATGTACGGGGTCACCCTGGCGATCATGGCGATCGCGGCCATCGGCAGCGCGTTCAGCATGCCGGTCGCGGGGCTCTCCACGGTCACCGTGCTGATCCTCTGGCGGTTCGTCCTGGGCGTCGGGGTCGGGGGTGACTACCCGCTCAGCGCCACCATCATGAGCGAGTACTCGAACGTCCAGAACCGCGGCCGTCTCGTCGCGAGCGTGTTCGCGATGCAAGGGTTCGGGCTTCTCGCCGGCGCCGGCACGAGCCTCGCCGTCGTGTTCCTTGCCCCGAGCCTCGACCTCTCGTGGCGACTGATCCTTGGCTTCGGAGCGGTCCCGGCGCTCTTCACGATCTACTATCGGCTCCGATTGCCGGAATCGCCCCGGTTCAGCCTCTCCCGAGGGGAGGTCACCGAGGCCGCGCGCACGGTCGGGTCGATCACGGGAGTCGCGGTCGCCTCTACGGGGACAGCGCGGCCCGCCGGGGTCCCGTTCCGCCAGATCCTCCGGTCCTACGGCCTTCTGATCTTCGGAACGGCCGCGACGTGGTTCCTTCTTGACATCGCGTTCTACTCGACGAACATCTTCAACCCGCTGATCCTCAAACAGATCGGGTTCGCGAACGCCGCGTCATTCCCTCCCCTCCAACAGGTACGACTCCTCGCGACCGGGAACGTTCTGATTGCGCTCGTCGCCTCCGTTCCCGGCTACTGGGCCGCGGTCGCGCTCATCGACCGGGTCGGACGGCGCACTCTCCAGTTCACGGGGTTCGCGGTCATGACCGGCGCGTTCCTCACCCTCTCGCTGGGATGGGGCACCCTCGTGGGGATACTCCCCGCCTTCCTCGCCATCTACGGCCTCACGTTCTTCTTCGCGAACTTCGGCCCCAACACGACCACGTTCGTCTATCCGAGCGAGGTCTTCCCGACGTCCTTCCGGACGACCGGACATGGCATCGCCGCAGCCGCGGGTAAGATCGGGGCCGTGGTCGCGGTCTTCGTCTTCGCGAGCTTCTACGCAGTCTACGGCCTCCCGTGGTTCTTCGGCGTTCTCGCCGTGGTCTCGTTCCTCGGGTTCGTCATCACGTTCGCGATACTTCCCGAGACCTCCCAACGTTCCCTCGAGGACGTCTCGGGCGAAGACGAGCTCGAGGTCCTCGTCCGGCGATTCTCGACGTACCTGCGCTCGCTCTCCCTGACGGCAGAGCAGGCCGCGATCGCGCTGCGGGACCTGCTCGCCGACCCGACGACCGACCGCGATGCGAAGGTCGCTCACATCCAGGCGATCGAGCACGCGGCCGATGAGGAGGTCCACCGGATCTTCGTCGAGCTGAACAACCGACGCTTGAGCGCCGACGTACGCGCCGATGTCGGGCACCTCGCGAGCGCGCTGGACGACGTCGTGGATGGGATCGAATCGGTCGCCAACCGGGTGCGGACGTACCAGCTGGTCCAGGGCCGCCCCGAGCTTCGCCGGTTCGCGGACATCGTCGTCGAGTCCGTCCAGTACGTCAGCAACGGGATCCTAGGGCTCGACGAGCTCTACCGGGGATCGGCCACGAACCTCAACCGCGCGATCGTGGAGGTCAACCGCCTCGAGAACGAGGCCGACGACCTGCTCCGTGACCTTCTCGACAAGCTGTTCGCGCAGCGGGACCCGATCGAGATCCTGAAGTGGAAAGACTTCTACGAGCGACTCGAGGTCATCACCGACCGCTGCGAGGACGTGACGGACGTCTTCCAGGACCTCGAGGTCCGCTACGCGCCGGGCGCCTGAGCCGCGACCTTCCTCGGGGCCGTCGCGGCGACGGGGTCGGCCCGGGGCGACTCGACCGCGCGGTTGATCGCGATCTCCGCGAGGTCGCTCGCGTAGAACGCGCTCCGCTCGAGGCTCTCGAGCACGTAGGCGAGACCGACCGCGAGGCGCCCGTGCTTGGACGTGAGCTGGTGGAGGATGCTGTCGCGTTCCTCGGTGAGCTTGTGGGCCGCGTCGACCACTTCGTTCGCCTTCTGGATGTCTCGCGAATCGAGGCAATCGAGGGCGTCGGCCAGCGCCGTCGCCGCGGCAGCCGCCATGCGGTCAAGCTCGCTCACGAGCCGCTCGGGGATCCGCTCGCGACCGAGGATCGTGACGGTCTCGGCGATCCGGACCGCGTGGTCGGCGATCCGTTCGAGCGTGCGCGACGCGAGGAGGTACGTGGAACATTCGGGCAGCGTGAGGTCGACGACCGCCAGGATCCGGGCATCGCGGAGCGCGCTCGTCACCTGTTTCTCGAGGAACCAGTGGAGGCGGTCGACCTCCCAATCGCGTTCGACCACGTCCCGCGCGATCGCCGCGTCCCGCGACCGGAACGCGGTCATCGCGTCCGTTTGCATCGCGCGGACCATCTGGTGCATCCGCCGGATGATGGACGGTATCGGGAGCGGGTTCTGGCCGACGACATCCTGGAGGATCACCGCCTCCGCGGTCTCCTCGAGGATCTCGGGGCCAATCATCCGCTGGGCGAAATTACGGATCACCTCGCGGGTCCGGGCCCCCATGCGACCGGGGGTGCGAACTTCGAGGAGCGGGTACCCGGCAATGTACTCGGCGATCAGCCGTCGGAAGAGATGCTCCTCGTTCATCTCGTTCCGGACCTCGACCACCCTTCGCTCCATCTCGGAGGGGTTCGCCGATTCCGCGAAGACCGTGAGCGAGCCGTCGGCACGCGGCGTGAAGAACAGCACATCGCCCGGTCCGAGGCCGCGGGCGGTCACCCAGTTCTTCGGAAGGGAGATGATGAAGGTCGACCCTCCCGTCTTCTGGATCCTCCGACCGTGGAACCCGCCGCTGCTACGCATTGATGGTAGTTGGGCGGAGTCACTATTCTCTATATAGCCTCGGCCAAACCACCGGCCTTAGCGGCCGAACTCCGGGCCCTCGTACGGCCCCGCCGGGGACCCTAAATACGTCGGGCGCGGGTGCCGAGCGGTCGCTCAGCATGGTTGGGGAGCCGGACCGGCAGTTCTCATTCCGAGGGCGACCGCGCTCGGCTCGGAAGGGTGAGACCCTCCTCTCCGTCCTCTCTCGCGACCGGATTCCCCTCCTGCATCGGTCGATCCAGTACCATCGGCCCCAAGGCCCTCTCTGCGGGATCGGACATTGCACCGGCTGCCTCGTGCGGGTCAACGGCCGCCCCAACGTCCGGGCCTGCCGATACGAGCCGACCTCCGGAGATTCCGTCACGACCGAGAACGCGTGGCCGTCCCCGAGCTGGGACCTCCTCGGAGCCATCGGCCTCCTCATGCCCGGCGGGGTCGACAGCCTGCACGGACTGAGGCGGCCGGCGGTGGCTACCCGACTCTACCAACGGTTAGTCCGTCGGCTCGCCGGCACCGGGGAGCCACCCACGGACGCCGTCTCCCGGGCGCTCTCGGCCCCGGCGGTAGAACGCTCGCCGGAGGTGGTGGTCATCGGGGCGGGGGAGGCGGGCCGTTCGGTGGCCGCCGCACTCGCCGCACGAGGGATTACCCCGGTGGTGGTCGAGCGAGGGCTTCATCCCCCGACCACCGACGGCGCGGAGCTCCTGGGCGCGACGACCGCGGTGTTCCTCCCACCTCCCGCGGAGACCGGGGAGCGACGGTTCACCCTCCTCGCCTTCCGCGAGCCGGCACAGGGCGTTCGCATCGACGCTCGGTCGGTCGTGGTCGCGACCGGAGGATACGATGCCTCTCTTCTCTTCGGAGGAAACGACCGGCCCGGCGTCCTCACCGCCGACGCGGCCCTAGCACTCGCAGCCCCATCGCGTCCTCCTCCGTTCCATGAGGCCGTGGTCGTGGGCGGGGGCCGCCGTGCCGCGGAA
Source organism: Thermoplasmata archaeon UBA61 (assembly GCA_002503985.1). Classification (GTDB taxonomy): domain Archaea; phylum Thermoplasmatota; class Thermoplasmata; order Lutacidiplasmatales; family UBA184; genus Lutacidiplasma. The sequence goes on along the minus strand of DASW01000009.1, from coordinate 159,457 downwards.
GTTCTTTCGTCGTGCGGGGACGCGGTCACCGCGGTCGTCGCCCCGGGAGAGATCCGTCCCGAGGTCGTTCGGGCCGCGAGCGACCGCGGCATCCTGCTGTACCCGCGTTCTCTGCTCCTCCGGGCCGGTGGGCGCAAGCACGTCCGTTCGGTCCGCCTCCGCGCTCGAGGTGGCGGAAGCGAGACGACGATCGCGTGCGACGCGATCGTTCTCGCGCACCGGCGGGTCCCCCATGCCCAACTGTTCTTCCAAAGCGGCGCCGCGATGGAATGGCGGCCGGGAGTCGGGGCGTACGCGCCCACCGTGAGCGCGAACGGGGCCACCAGCGTCCCGGGCCTCTTCGCCTCCGGTTCGGTGGCCGGCATCTCTCCTTCCGAATTCGCCCACCACGCCGAGACCGTCGCCGACGCGGTCGTCCGGGGGGTCGGTCCGACCGGGTCCGCGCCCTCCCCGACTCCGGACGTGGCGGCCACGGAGCTCGTGGGGTACTACCGCGAGCTCCTTCGCGTCCCGGGCCATGGACGGTGGGTGGCCTGCCCCTGCGTGGACGTCCTGGTCGCGGAGGTCGAGCGGGCGGTCCGCTCCGGATACCGCGGCATCGAGGTCGTCAAACGGTACACGAGCCTCGGCTCGGGGATCTGTCAGGGCCGGTACTGCCTTCCCGACGCGCTTCTCCTGCTCTCGATCCTCGAGGATCGACCACCGGCGGAGGTGGGGTACATCACCCAACGACCTCCGGTCGTGCCGATCCCGCTCGCCGCGCTCGCCTCCCTGCCGAACCCTCCGGCCCTCGAGGTCCACCCATGACGTTCGCCCGGGACTCGTACCGGACCGTCGTGGTCGGGGCCGGGATCGTCGGTCTCTTCACAGCCTACCATCTCGCCCGGGCGGGCGGCGGACCGATCCTCGTCGTCGACCGCGGTTTCCTTTCGAGCGGGGCGTCCGGTCGCAACGGGGGCGGGGTACGCCAGCAGTGGGAGACCCGCGGGACGGTCCGGCTCGCCCGCGAGTCGGTGCAGGCGTACCGTCGCTTCGGCCTCGAGTTCGGGTTCAACATCTGGTTCCGGCAGTCCGGATACCTGTTCCTCGCCGAGAACGAGGGCGAGCTCGCTCGCCTTCGGAACGTCCACGCCCTCGTGGCGTCCGAAGGTCTCCCCTCGAAGGTGTTGGACGGGGACGGGATCGCTCAGCTCATCGAGGGGATCGCCCCGGGCGCCGCGGTGGGAGGCACGTACCTCGAGAGCGACGGATTGCTCTACCCGTTCCCCGCACTCTGGGGCGTCTACGAGGCGGTCCGTTCGCTCGGCGTCGAGGTCGCGCTCGGCGTCGAGGCGCACGGGGTCGAAGTCCGGGACGGGAAGGTCGCCGGTCTGCTCACCTCGAAAGGCCCGGTCGCGACCTCGACCGTCGTGAACGCGGCCGGCGGCTGGTCCGGCGACCTCTCGCGCCGGTCGGGGCTCGAGGTCCCGAACGTTGCCACCCGTCACGAGATCCTCGCGACCGAAGCGCTGAAGCCGTTCCTCGACCCGATGGTCGTCCGCGTCTCGGACGGGCTCTACTTCAGCCAGTCGATGCGGGGTGAGGTCATCGGCGGCCTCACCCTCCCCCATCGGCCCGGAACGTCCCGCGGCCAGGGGAGCTCTCCGGCCTTCCTCACCACGATGGCGCGAGCGCTCGTGGGTCTCGTTCCGCGGCTCGGCTCCGTCGGGGTCCTGCGCGCTTGGTCGGGGTTCTACGACGACACACCGGACGGGTTCCCCGTGATCGGCGAGGACCCGCGTCTTCCCGGCTTCGTCCACGGGAACGGCTTCGGGGGTCACGGGTTCATGCTCGCCCCGGCGACCTCTCGGCGCATCGCCCTCGCCGCCCTCGGTCAGCCGACCGACCTCGACCCGGCCCAGTTCTCTCCGAGGCGGTTCCTCGCCCCGACCCCCGTCGCGACCGTGGAACGCCTCCAGCTCGGATAGGCGACGTTCGCCCCCGCTACGCTCTTGAGCGCGCGTCCCGCTCCCGCTCACCGTGATCGGACAGTTCCCATGGGACCCGTTCCCTCCCTCGGGGGAACCCGACCCGAAGGGTCCGGACCCGCTCCACACGATCGCATTCCGGGCGGCCGTTACCTCTGCGGACGCCTATCGCTCGGTGCGGCTCGCGCTGCGTCGTGAGTCGGGCGCGCTGCGCGTCGGCAACCGGTTCGTGACGGACGGACGCTATCGCCAGGTCGCGTTCCTCGCGTTCGGGAACGCGGCGAACTCGATGGCGCTCGCCGCCCTCCACGCCATCGGCGACCGATTGACCCAGGGGTTCCTCGCGGGACCGGAGCCGGTCACCGACGAGGTCCCGTTCCGGGGAACTCTCGTACCGCCCGGTTGGGGCGACGCGCCCGAGGCCGAGGAGGCCATCGCCGCAGCGACCGAGCTCGCCGGCGGGCTCTCCGAGCAGGACCTTCTGCTCGTGCTCCTTTCCGGAGGCGCGGTGCGCTGCCTCAGCCGTCCCCCCCGGGGGATGGGGGACGAGGAGTTCGGGGACTTCCTTCGAGACGCCCATATGCGTGGGGCCACCGGTGCCGAGGTCGGACTCCTGCGCCGGGTGCTGGGGAGAGGGGTCGTGGGCGGTCGGCTCGCGAGCGCAATCCCTCGCGCGGACGTGGCGACCTTGATCGTCGATCGAGGCGACGGGGCGAAGCTCCTGGGGGGTGGCCCGGTCCACCCCATCGGACCCACCGAGCGAGGAGCGTGTCGAGAGCTCCTCGTACGCCTCGGGCTTTCAGACTCGCTTCTGGCGTCGGTCCGCGAGGTCCTAGCGACGGGAGAGGCCCCCGGGTCCGACCTCCCGGACCGGATCGCCCGCCCCGTGGTCGTCGCGAGCCCGGGGGACGCGCTCAAGTCCGCGGCCGATGCGGTCTTCGACAAGGGTTGGACGAGCCGTCTCGCGTTCCTAGCGCTCCGAGACGCGCCGGCCGAGGCCGCCGCGCGGTTCCTTGCCCGCGCGGAGGACCTCTACGCGGCCGAAGGACTCTCGGCCGAGAGCCGGACGAAGGGCCTCGGCGCGTTCGCGATGACAACCCTCGGACTTCCCGAAGGGGTCGACGAAGGGCCGGCGTTCGGTGAGTTCCTGACCGAGGCTCGGGCCGGGCTCCGTCGACGAGAGATGAGCGTGGGCCTCTTCCGGACCGCCGGCACGGTCGGGGCGCCCGAGTACCCGGCCGGCGCCGTCGTCGGCGCCGCGACCGACCCGGACTCCCGGGTCCGCCCCGACCGGGCCCGGGTGGTCGCGATGCGGCGGGGGATCACGGACGTCGGGATGCTCGCGATCGCTCTGTTCCCTACGCCGGTGGCGGCGAAAGGCCGGGCGGCGCGACCGCGCTAACGGCTTTCCGGGTCTGCGCGCTGCTCGGCGCTCGCGTCGGTCTCTTGGAAGTGCCGCTTGAGGGCCATGTACTCGGAGAACGAGATCTTCTGACGGGCGCGAACAGCCCCCGCCTGCTTGAGCGAGATGATCTGATAGAGACGGAGAAGCTCGCTGACAGGTCGGGCTCCGTCGTCCGCGCGTCCCACGACGATCGGGACCGCCGCGATCGGGGTATCGAACCTCCGCTCCGGAGGGGGCGAGGGGACCTCGGCCGGCGCGGGGGGGGCACTGAGGTACTCCGCTAGACGGGCGTGCTCGCCCTCGGTAAGCTCGCCTTCGCCGAGGAGGAGGTCCACGAGCTCGCGTTGCCGCGGCCGGTAGGTCTCGACGAGCTCGGTCAGGTCGCGGTCCGGGCGTGTGGCCGGGAGCGCGGCGAGCGGAAGGCCGACGAGGCCGTCCAGGTCGGCTCGGAGGTCGTCGAAGGCGCGCGCGAGCTCCGAGTGGTCCGGGCCGGACCCGTCCGGGGGAAGCTCGAACCGGGCCGAGAGACGCACCGAGCCACCGGCCGGGTCACCGGGCCGTAGCGGCCGCTCGACCGTGAGCTCGATCTCGCGACGACGGATGGGCACGGCGCCCGACGGGCGAGCGCGGAGAAAAGGTACGCCCGCTCGATGAGAGGTGCTCCGGGTCCGATTGAGTTACCACCGTTCACTTGCTTGCACACAGTAACTATAAGAGGGTCCGTGGGTCTGCCGAGCCGAGGCAAGACCGATGGAGACGGAGCGCTCTCGGCGAACCAACCCCGCCCACCCGGCAGCGGTGGGCACCTGCGACTCGGCCGACGGACGTCACCTGTGCCCGGTGCTGGCCGCCGTGGGCGTCATCGGTACGGAGTGGCGGCTCGCGATCGTCCACCGCCTGCTCGAGGGGCCGCAGCGGTTCAGCGAGATCCTGAAGTCGAACCCGCGGCTGAACGCGAAGACCCTGAGCGCGACACTGAAGTTTCTCGAAGGCCAGGGCGTCGTGCAGCGCACGGTCGTCAGCACTCGACCGTTCTCCGTCGTCTACTCGCTCACCGAGATGGGCCTCGGCCTCGCGCCCGCCGCGCGCGAACTCCGGGCATGGGGCGAGCGTTGGCTCCTGCCGCGGGCTGCCGCGACGAGTCGCGCGGCCGCCGCGACGGCGCGACGGCCCTCGACGATCCAGGGAGAGCTCCCTCGGATCGTTGTCGCCGAGCCGGACCCCCACCGTTCCCGGTAGACGGAACGGCTCGCTTCCGAGCCGTTTCACGACCTCCCGTCCGCGGCTCAAATACCTCGGAAGGCCCTCGTTAGATTGCAACCACCCCGGAAAGGTCCTTCCATATCGCCGCAAGGGGACAGCACCGTGTCCCAGGCGTGCGAGGGACCTTTCCAAAACCTTCCTTCTTCAACGCCTCAACCAATAGGCATGATGGAGACCGGTGGCATCGTGATCTCCTCTGGCGACAAACCGCAAGCTCACCGAGCGTCGGGAGCCGCCCTACGCGGGGCCCCTACCGGGTCGTTCGGCCGTGGGTATCCGACCGCTTGAGGAAACTTCCGAGAAGGGTCGTCTCTTTGCCGAGAGACCCGCCCATTCCCGAAACCCGGGGCAGGTCGTTGCCGTCCACCGTCGTCTCGACGGTGTCGTACCCGAGAACGTTCGCTCGGTGGACGCACGCACGGAGCAGCTCAGGCAGTCGGGCGGAGTCCGGGGCCCAAGCGTATAGGTACACGCTCTTCTCCCGCATCGCGGACTGCCCCAAGCGATAGTACGCCCCCAGCGACGGCATTGCTCCCTCCTCCCACCGGAGATGGTCCGTGAGACCTGTGACGGACCAGTCCCACCGAACCCAGTCCGCAAAGCTGGTTTGGAACCGCCCCAGAACATGCTCGAGGGGCTCTAGAGGAGCGAACGACCGGATTGGCCCCGTAACGAGCCCCGGCACCTCTTCGACCTCCTGGGTTTCTGACGGAAGCCGCAGCTCCTGCTGGCGCGCGACGACGTCCACGAGACCGCACTTGTGGTAGAATCCGACGGCGGCCTCCTCCGGATTCGTCGTGATTATTTCGCAGCCGGCTTCCTCGGCTCTTCGGCGTGCGTCCATCATCAACGCGCGGCCCGCGCCTTTCCTTCGGAACTCACGATGAACGTTGAGCGCGTCGATGTGGGCCGTCTTTCCCCACCGCATGTCCGGACCCACGACCACCTCCATCTCTCCGACGACCCGGTCTCCCTCGATCGCGACCAACGGCCACTGACCGCTGGCCAAGACCCCGCGTAGGTGCGCGGAGCATCCCTCGGGGTCCATCCAAGGACCGCCGTGCAGGAACCGCCCGAAGAGATCCAGCTCCTCGTACCTCGCCGGGACCCGCGAACCGTCGGGAAGCATCCGATACCACGCGTCTACGTCCGAACGGTATACCTCGCTGATCCCGACGGCGTCCTGTTCGGTCGCGAGGCGAACGTTTGTCATGGGTCGACTCGGAATCGCACGACTCGGGGTCGACAGTACTGCGCCGGATTTCGATGAGCTTTTCGACACTCCGACCCGCGGGCTCGTTGCTGGGCCGTACTGCGAACCTGCTCCCCCTCACCGTTCAGTGTTCACCACCCGGTAAACCGACCTAACCCCCGGGAGCGGTCGCGGCACGATACCCCATGGCGTCGCGCGTCGCCCCCTCCGCCTCACTCCGCGTTCGACCGATTGGTTTTCCCGCGGACTCCGACGGACCCCGACATGCCTCGCCCTCACCCCCGAGCCGAACGCGCCCCGGACCCCGAGGCCGATCCCACGGTCTCCCGCTCCGCGTACCGTTCCCGGCTCTAACCGCCCAGTGACCGGCGTCGCCCCGAAGGACGAGGGGTCCTTCGAGGACGCCTCCCGCGAGCGGACGCCCGGCCGGAAGCGTCGGTCGCCCTAACCGCGGGGTGGTGCGCCGGTCCTGAGCGTCTTCCCGGCCGATCGCCGGAGCGCTCCTTCCCCAGCCTTACGGCGCTCCGGCCGCAGGGTGGGTCCTGGGGAGGGGGTTCCCGGGCTCTCTGAATGGGGGGCCTCCCGTCGCACGAGTCCGTCCCGCCCGGGACCCGCGGGAGGGGCGGTGGAGTTTTGGAAACCTTGGATGCCGAGCGCATCGTCCTAACGCCTCCCGAACCCGTTCCAAGCCTACCCCTTCCCGAAGGCGCAGCCCCGCACGTGCGGAAGGTCGGAGAGCTCCGGCTCCCGATCGCCGGCCCGTACCATCCCCGCGCACGCCTCTACCGCTACCCGGACGGACGGCTCCTCTGGCTCGTCCGCCTTTGGGAATGCGACCGGGCCGTGCCGCACCTCGTTTCCACCGCGGTGCTGCACGAGTTCGCCCGCGTGAACGGGCTAGCGAGCTTTCGCGCGGAGGTCGATGCCCTCGTGGAACGGGCGACGGCCGGCGCCCGACCGTGAGCACCACCCGTACGGTCACGGTCCTCTGCCGCGGGTCTCCCTCACGACGGCGGCAATGGTACGGCGAGCTCGCGCGGCTCATCGCCTCGGCCCCGCCCCCGGCCGCCGTCCTGGTCGAGGGAGCGTTCGAAGGATCGCTCCGAAGGGTCACCGTTCGACCGGCGGAGATCGTCGACCTTCTCCGAAAGAGCCTCGCCGGCGCCTCCGTCCGTGTCGAGGAGTGTGGCGCTCCGTCGCCGACCCCGCCTCCTCGGTTCCCGTACGAGCGAACGGGTTGCGTGGTGCGGCTGGGGGAAGTGCGAAGTCGCCTCCCCGGTGAGGAGAGAACGATCGTCGACCGTGTTGGGGTCGGCTCGGGGCTCGGCCCGGAGAGCTGGCTCGGACTCCAGACGTTCTGGTTGCCGGCCGGACACGGCACCCTCTGGCTGGCCCGGCGGTTCCGGTTCGCGGCCCGGTCGAACGCCGAGGCCGACCGACGATGGCAGGCACTCGGGTCGGCGGTCGCGGCCGAGTGGAGCCTCCGGGTGGGCCTCCCGGCGACGTTTCGTGGCGGTCGCCTGGGGTCCCAACGCGACTGGAGACGCGGGGGCCTCCGTACGATCCCGCCCGACGGCTGGTTTGAGCGACCCCCCCCCTGTCGCCGCGCGGTCGGTCCTCTCCCTCGAACCGGGCGACTCCGGGCTGATGGAGCGCCCGGTGGAGACCCCGGCGATCGTCCTCGGGGCGTCGGGGGCCGGGAAGACGACGTACCTCGCCCGCTGGGCCGCGGGGGTGGTGCGTCACGCAGGGTCCGTGGTCGTGGTCGACCTGCACGGAGACCTGGCTCCGGCGATCCTCGGTCGGCTTCCGCCGGAGTCCCGGAGTCGAGTGGTGGCGGTCGACGCGACCCTGCCTCCCGTACCGGGAATCGCGGCGCTCGCGGCAGACGGGTCCCGAGACCGGGCCGCGGCGCACCTGGTCGCCGCCCTGAAGCGCCTGAGCCCGGACGGCACCGACCTCTACTGGGGGTTCCGGCTCGAGAGGATCTTCGACACCTTCGTCCGGCTCGCGCTCGAGACAGGAGGGACCCTCACCGACCTCTACGACCTGCTCACGAATCCCGACCGAAGGGACGCGGCTCGACTCGCGACGCGGTCGCTCGAGCTCGCCCGGTTCCTGGACGAGCTCTCACCGGTGGTGCGCCGGAACCCCGAGTTCCTCTGGTCGGCCTCGACCCGGCTTTCGAAGGTTGTGCTCGTGCCCGCCCTGCGGGATCTCCTGGCCCCGGAGGAGGGGGGCCTGCCGGTCGAGGCGCTGCTCACCGAGGGACGCTCTCTCCTCGTACGATTGCCGTTCGCGAGCCTGGGGCCTGAGGCGGCGGCGTTCGCGGCGACGCTCGTGCTCGGCCGGATCTACCTAGGGGTCGCCGCCACCGCAGAACGGCGGGGACGCCCGGTCCCGGTGTCGGTCGTTCTCGACGAAGTGCACGCCATCTCCCCCCGGCTGGTCGCCGAGATCCTCACCGAAGGCCGCAAGTTCGGCCTCCGGACGGTGGTCGCAACGCAGTATCCCGACCGGCTCGCCCGTGAGGTGCAGAACGCCGCGCGCGGTGCGCTCCGCGGGTTCGTCGCGTTCCGCGTTCCTCGCGCTTCGGCCGTGGAGGTCGGAGCATGGCTGGGACTGGGACCCACTGACGCGGCCGAACTGCTCCCGAACCTCCCGACCGGTCAGGCCATGGTGCTGGACCCGCTCTCCGACGGGGTGCGTCCGACCGTCGCCGAGGGCTCTCCGCCCGTAAGCGACCCGATGGTGTGGAAGGAGGCGGTCGAGACGACCCGACGCGAGTTCGGGGACGGCACGGCCGGTACCGGGGAAAACGATGGGATGGACGACGCGACCGAGCGCCTCCTACTGGCCGTTCTCTCGAGCGCAGAATCGGGCTCGACCCTGCGACGAGAGAACGTCGTAGCCGCCGCGGCGACCCTTCCGGGGTCGGGTCCCGACCCGGCCCTGCTCTCCAACCGCCTCGTGACGGTCTTCCGGGACGGCTATGTCCGTGAAAGCGCGGAAGGTCTCCGTCTGACCGCGGCGGGCGAGCGGCGGCTCGGGCTCACCGCACCGACCGAGGCGACCCGAGAGACCGCGGAGCACCGCGCCCTGCTCATGACGGTGTTCCGTCGGCTCGCTCGTCGAGGGTATCGCCTCGAGATCCTCCGGCAGGGACGGTTCGACACGACCCTCCCGGACGCGCGGCTCCGCCAGCTTCCCGGCCCGTACGAGGCCTGCGTGCCGGCCGACCTCGCGGCGGAGGTCGAGCGGGCGCGTCAGGGTTGGGCCTGGAGGTTCTTCCACGGCCGGGACGTCTACGTCGAGGCCGAGGTCTCGGGTGCGCTGCGACCCGAGCGGGTGCGTCACGGGGTCCGGAAGGCGCTCCGCCGGGGGGCGTTCGTCCTGTTCGTGGTCGGCGACGCTCGCCGCGCTCGCCGCGTGCGCTCCGTCCTCCGTGCGATGGGGCTCGGCGTGGACCGGGCGCAGGTCTGGACGCTCTGCCTCCCGCCCGGGTCGACGGAGCGCCCCCGGGAAACGAACACGTAAGTGCGAGCGCTCGTTCGACCGCGCCGTGCGCGCGTTCGTGGCGGTGGAGGTCCCCTCCGGTTCCGGGGAGGCCCACCGGGGTCCGGCTCCGGAGCATCTCACCCTTCTCTTCCTGGGGGAGGTCCCGAGGGAGAGGGTCGGACCGATCGTCGAGGCCCTCACCCCGGTGGGAGCGGCCACCGCCCCGTTCGACGCCACGCTCGAAGGGGTCGGGGCGTTCCCCACGCCCGAGCGAGCGCGGGTCGTGTGGGTGGGCGTGACCCAAGGCGCGAGCGAGCTGACCCGACTCGCGAACCGCGTTCACGAGGTTCTCGCGGACGAGGGAGAGCCGACCCGACGGCCGTCGTTCGCTCCGCATCTCACCCTGTTCCGGGTGCGCTCGGCGACCGACCACCGGCGCGCGGTGGAACTCCTCGCCGGGACCGTTCCGGCGCCCGCGCCTCGTCGATTTCGGGTCGGCGAGTTCGTCCTCAAGGAGAGCGAGCTTTCCCCGCGCGGGGCGACCCACCGGACCGTCGCGACCTTCCCGCTCCGAGGGCCGCCTTCCGAGCCGACCCCGACGTAGGCGCCATCTCCACGGTGCGGAACGCGTCGGGTCAGCCCGACTCGGCCGCCGCTCGGTCGGCCACGAGCTTCCGCCAGAGGTAGAGGGTGGCATAGCTGCCCCAGCCGGGGTAGTTCCGTTCGGCCCACGCCCGGGCCCGTTCCTCGGGGGCGGAACGCCGGAGCACGCCGTACTCCTCCAGCGCGACGCGCACCCCGAGGTCCCCGGCGATGAAGACGTCGGTGCGACCGACCCCGCGCAATAACGCGTTCTCCGCCGTCCAACGACCGACCCCGGGCAGCCGGTCGAGGCTCTCGACCGCGGTCTCGATCGGGAGCGTGGCGAGCCCGTCTGAAGGGAGCGAGCCGTCCTCGACGGCCGCGGCGAGGGCGAGCAGCGAACGGCTCTTCACGCCGCTCAATCCGGTCGACCGGAGCCCGGGGACGCCGAGCGAGTGCAGCTCCTTCGGGGTCGGTACCCTCGGGACCTCGACCCCGTTCGCCTCCAGGAACGCTCCCGTGCGTTCGAGCAGGCGCTCCTTCATCGTGTTCGCGGCGCGCACCGAGAGCTGCTGGCCGAGAATCGCGTGGATAAGCGCCTCGTAGACATGCGCGTCCCGAGGGACACGCAGGCCGCGGAACCGACGGTCGGTGCCCCGCAGGGTCGCTTCGGCCCGGACGAGGCGGTAGAACTCCTCGATCGGATGGTCGAGCGAGAACAGCGCGCGCGCCGCGACCCGAGCGGTCGGCCCGTCGGCTCCCCACGCCTCGACGCGCCAGCGCTCCCCCCTCGGCTCGACCGACAGGACCCACGGCTCGTCCGGCGTCCCCCACGCTCGGAGGAGGCGGTCGCCGTCCTCGGTGATAACGATTGACCGGGAGGAGTACTCGAGCTGCTCCCGTTCGGCGGGAAGCGACGCGAGACGGGGAGGGATGATCGAGGTGACCGTAGGGGAACGCACGCGGACGGGAAGCGACGTCCCCTAAGAGACCGCCGGCCGCCTCGCGTCGCAAGTACCGCTCTGCCCCGGAACGACGATACCGTTAAGCGGCTCGGCACGACTTGCGCGTCGGCTCCCCGGTCCGAGGGGAGCGGGAGCTCGGGTGACCGTCGTCCGACCGCTCTTCGGCAACCCACCGCATCGAACCGCTCTCCTCGCGTTCGTCGCGCTCGCTCTCCTCGTCGCTACCGTCCTGCCGCTCGCGCTTCTCACCGGCCCGAGCGCGCGCACCGCGGACGGGTCGCCGCCGCTCGCGACCCACCTATCGTCCCGGGATGGCCCCCTCCGCGACGCGGGGATCGCGACCTCGATCCGGGAACTGGGGTCCGCCCCGGCGGAGGTCGAGGTGGGCATGCCGACGGTGTTCGCCTGGCAGGCTCTCGACTCGGGTCGCGCCCGGGTGCCCACTTTCGCCGCCGAAGGCGAGCTCACGGTCACGAACAGCGTCAACGGCTCGAGCGTGCCCGCTTGGGTGAACGGGTCGACGACAGGGCCTCTCGTCCGGGGGGCGAATGGGACGTTTTCGGTCCCCTCCGCCGCGTGGACGGCCGGGGTGCTGAACCTGACCGTGAGCGTCACCTCCGCCGTCCCGGTAACCGTCCAGCTCTCCGGTCCGCTCCTCCCGACCCGACCCGACCCCGTCGCGCTCACGGTCCTTCCCGACCTCGACCACCTCGTCCTCTACGACCACGGCCAACCGGTCCAGAGCGTGCGGTCGAACGACACGTTCTGGCACGTCCGCGACCGGTTCGGCGACCCGACGCCGGGGGCGTTCCTCATCGTCGAGTACTCAAGCGGCCCCTCGGTGAGCCAAGCGTTCGTGCCGGTGACCTGGACAATGGAGGGCACGACGGGGGCGTGGGTGAACTACTCGGCCCCCGGACCGGGGAACGGGACCTGGGAGGTCACGGACGAGGCCCACACCGTGCTCCTCGGCCCGGTCCCGGTGGCTGCGCCCGCGAGCTCGGCATCGGCTCCGACCGCATCGCTCTCTCCTCTCGTCCTCGTGGCGGCCACGCTGCTCGCGGTCGGCGCCGCCCTCGGGATGGGGTCCCTCCTGCTCGGGGGCCGGGCCCGCCCGTCCCCCACTATCACCGAAGGGGAGGAGGAGCTCCGTCGGCTGGCCGAAGGCCGGGAGACGATCGTCGACCTCGTCCGGCAGGCGGGCTCGCTCGGGCTCCCCGAGATCGAGGACGCGTGGGAGCCGCCTCCCGCGCCCCCCGCCCTCGCCGATTGGCTCGCGTCCCTCGTGACCGACGGGACCCTCACCGTCACCCTTGGGGAGGGAGGGCGGGCCCGGTTCGCTCTCGCCGAACGGCGGAGCCGAGAGCCGAGGGTCACGCTCGACGAGGCCGCGCTCGAGGAAGGGATCGCCCGCCGCGACGCCGCGGTCGAGGACGACGAACGTGAGGGAGCGCCGTAGGTAGTTAGTTCGTGCGTGCGTTAGGACGGTTCCCGACCGACGAGGTCGTAGTAGCGGTACGCCGCCTCGCCCGCGCCGAAGCAGAACTTGAGCGTCGTGAAACCGCTCTTGAGCTCCGCGGCCGCGCGCGCGACCTCCGCCTCGGACTTCCCGCGGTGGAGCAGGTCCTCGAACAGCTCGGCGATCCGTTCCATCTCCTTCTCGCGCATCCCGAGACGGGTGACCTCCGGGGTGCCAAGGCGGAGGCCGCCCGGGTGCTTCGGGCTCTTGTCGCCGGGAAGGAGGTTCTTGTTCGAGATGATCCCCGAGTCCGCGAGGCGCTTCGCCACCCGTTCGCCCCCGCCTTCCTTCTCGACGCGCACGGCGATCGTGTGGGAGCGAGTGAACCCGAGGTTGGGCGCGAGGACGTCGAACCCGCGGTCGTGGAGGGCCTGGGCAAGGGCTCGCGCGTTCGCGACGGTCTGCCGGGCGTACTCCCGCCCGAACTCGATGTGCTCGGCGAGGCTGACCGCGAGCGCGGCCATCGCGTTCAGGTGGTGGTTGCTCGTCACGCCGGGGAACGCGCCGCCTTGGAGGCGCCTCACGACCTCCGAGTCCTCCATCGAGCCGAGCAGGATCCCGTGCTGGGGGCCGGGGAGCGTCTTGTGGGTGGAGGCGCTCATCACCGTGCACCCTTCGTGGAGCGGGTCCTGGAACTCGCCCCCGCCGATGAGGCCGAGGACGTGCGCGGCATCGTACCAGCCGCGGGCGCCGATCTCTTCGAGCGTGGGCCGTAGCTCGTCGAGCGGCATGGGGAACAGGAAGAGCGAGAGGCCGAACAGGCAGACCTTCGGCCGGACCGCCCTCAGAATCTCACGGGTGCGCGCGACGTCGATCGTCATTCGCTCTGCGTCCCACGCGTAGTAGACGGGCTTCACGCCGCGCAGACCGAACGCGCCGAACGACGCGCTCGAGATGTGGGCCCCGTCCGCGAGGCGGCTCGTCCCGACGAGGTCGCCCGGTTCGGTGAGCGCCTTCAGGACCGCCATGTTGGCGACCGTGCCGGACGTCGGGCGAACGTCCGCGAACGAGCACCGGAAGAGACGCTTCGCGAGCGCGAGGCATATCTCCTCGACCTCGTCGACCTGCTCGTTGCCTTCGTAGTACCGCTCCCCGGGAAGCCCTTCGGCGTACCGGGAATGGAAGTCGCTGATCAGCAGCTCTTTCGCGTACGGGGAGAGGAGGTTCTCGCTCGCGATGAGCGGGATCGCCCGCTCGAAGCGCAGGGAGTGGCGACGGACCGCGTCGCGGACGCGGGTGACCGTGGCGGCCATCTCCCCCGGGTTCGCGGTCGGGACCGCGGACCCCCCCACCCCCCCACTACCACTGGAAACGGGTCGTGCCCTCTGTCCTGCCATGATTCCCCACTTCGGAAGTGACTGGAGGCCCGTACCTCCTCGAGGCCATATAGGGACCGTGGCCGTTCCCACCATAACATGCCATTACCGGCTCCACCGGCCCACGGACACCCGTGGCCCGTCTCCCGACGCTTCTACGTACCGTACCATGACCTCGACGTACTGAACCACCTCAACCACGCCTCGTACTTCGTCTACATGGAAACGCTTCGTTGCGACTACTATCTGCCCTTGCTCTCCAGCACCGACCCCACCCAGATCGACCTCATCGTCGCCGAAGCTGCCTGCCGCTACCTCGCTCCTGTTCCGTACGGTGCCGAGCTCGTCGGCGAGGTCGCACCCGCCCGTCCGCTCGGTCGCACGAGCTTCACTCTACTCTACCGCTTCACCCACGCCGGAACGTCCGTGACCGCTCGCGGCCGGACCGTCAGCGTCGTCTATGACTACTCGAAAGGAGAGAAACGCGAGATTCCACCCGCGCGACGGGCCGTCCTAGAGCGCGATGCCGTGGACCCCGGGGACGAGGGCTGGTAGAGAACTCTCCAGTGGAAATGGAGGGGTGGGGGACCGCTCAGAAGCCGGGATGCTCTGGGTCCCGGCGTGGCATCGGCGGGGGCCAGGGGATTGGCGCGATGTACCCCGGCTCGTCCGATACCGTGGCGACGCGGTAGAGGACTCCCGTCCCCTTGAGCGCCTCGTGGATCTTCGCGAGACGCTCCTGGAACTCACGCTCGAAGTCCCACTCGAAGACGAGGTCGTGGGAGCCGATGATGAACGAAAGGCCGGCGACCGTGCGAAGGCGGTCGGAGAGCTCGAGGGGCGATGCGCTCTCGGGTGTGAAGTAGAGGTCTACGTAGGTATGCATCGCGGGCACGGCATCGAGAAAACGCGGCCCCCTCCTATTTAAAGCTCCCGCAGCCGCCGGAAACCCCCTCGAGGGTGCTAGGCCAGCAGGATTGCCGTTCGGACGGACCGCGCGGAGACCCCGCGTGCCCCTCGGCCCCGTCGCCCCGCCAGCGTCGACGGGTCACGGTAAGGCTGCTCCCGTCAGGACCTGACCCGATGCCCGTGATGGATAGCCGCTAGGGCGCTCCTCCGAGCGCCCGTCGCAACACCCGCGGCCCGGCGGAACAGAGCGTCTGCGAGGCGCCACGAGACGCACAGTTCGTCCGAACGTCGCTCCTGCCTGTCACCCCCGCTAAGGACGGTTTCGGTGTGTAAGGGGACGCCCAACCCCCCGGTCTAGCCTAGCGAGGAGACGACGCCGGGGCTCGTACATAGCCCTTGGCTAGCGCCGCCGGACCGTACGCCTCCCGTCCCGGGGCTGCCGCCCGGTCTATCGGATGTGCTCGAGAGAGAACGACCCGAGGTTGAACGAGCGCTTCGTGAACGAGTAGCCGACCCACGAACGCGCCTGCGCTTCCCCGATCCCCTTGATCGCGAGGAGGGTCTTCATCTGCTCCACCTTGAGGTTGATCGACCCGTCGACCATGTGCTCGAGCGTCTCGAGGTCGCTCTGGGTGTGCATGCCGCTGTCGAGCATGTAGTAGCTCACCGCCCCGTCGATCTTCCGACGCCCGACGAACGGCTGCAGGAACCGGAAGGTCGCGGCGGTGTCGAGGTAAGCCGTGACCGTCGAGACCGACTCGAAGATGAGCCGGTACGCCGGGAACTTCTCCTTGAGCTCCTCCGCGTAGGACCGGACGGTCTCGGAGAGCTGGTCGAGGACGTTCTTGTCCGTGGAGGACAGGAACCGCACGCCGACGCCCGTGGGCGTGGCGCCGACCGCGCGGGAGTACAGGTCGGCGTAGCGGATCATCCCCTTCTTCTCGGCCTCCGCGAACCCCGGATAGAGGCCGGCGAGGTCGTCGCGGACCTGGAGGTACGTCTTGTCGGTCACGACCCAGATGGACGGGATCCCGAGCCGGAGCCCTTCGGCCGAGAAGAGGCGGGCGAGCACGTCCTTGCCGGTGTGCGCCGGGCCGTTGACGAGGATCTGCGACCCCACGGGGAAACCGCCGTAGAGCAGGTCGTCGAGGCGCCGGATCCCGCTCTTCACCTTCGTCTCGGAGACCGTCGCGACCGCCTCGGCTTGCATCTTGTTCGCTTCCGCCTCGGCGGTGGCGCCGCTCATCCGCTCGAGCTCCTGGACCCGCTGGGCCAGTTGGCTCTCGCGGGCACGGAGCTCGTTCTCCTTCTGCGAGAGCTGGTGGCGGAGGTCCTCGACGCGGCGGGCCTCGTCGCTCGGCGCCGAGCCGGGCGCCGGGAGCTCCTTGCGCTGCTCCTCGATGCGGCGCGATTGGATGTCGAGCGCCTGGCGGCGCGTCTGCAGCTGCTGGTCGAACGCGGCGAGCTCCCCTTCCTTGAACTCGAGGAGCCCGCGACGGCGTTCGTTCTCCTCGGCGTTGATCCGGATCTCCTCGAAGCGGGTCCTCAGCTCGTTCTCGCGAGCGACCAGGTCCCGCTCCTGTTGGTGGACCTCCTCGAGACGGCGGGCGAGGTCCTCCGTGACCGGGCCCCGGTCCTTCGACAGGATCGACTCCCGGTCCCGGGCCCGCTCGGATTGGCTCGAGAGGCTGCGAACCTCCCCTTCGAGCTGAACGATGCGACGACGGAGCTCCGTTTCCCGCTCGATGTACTCGTGCTCGCGTTGCGCGAACTCCTCGCGCAGGCGCTGGTCGAGCTCGCGGGTCGACTTTTCGACCGCGTCGGCCGCGGTGGCGGTGGCCGCCGAGGTCTCGGCCCGGGGGCCTGCCGGCGCGGAGGGGGAGGGCGCCCGCTGTCCGTCCACTCCCTCGAGAGCCAGAAGTCGGAGCTTGAGCTCGGCGATCTCGTCGTCCTTGGAACGCAGCGCGATCTCGCGCTCCTTCGCCTCGTGCGAGCGGACGTATTTGATGACGGCGATCGAGCCGCGCTTCACGTGCTCGACCTCGTCCTCGAGCTGCTTGCGCTTCGCCCTCTCGTCGAACAGTTGGCGCTGGAGGTCCTGGGCCTCCTGGATCATGGAGGATGGGTCGAACTGGTCGCTCTTGACGCGGTCGAGCAGCCCGGTGAGCCACCGCACGACCGTCTCCTCCCGCGCCAGGACGGGCGCGGTTGCCGCGGTCTCGGCGGAGGTCGGCGGAGCGGGGCCTTCGGCCGGGCCCGGCGTGGGGGGGCTGACGAGGGGGGCCGCGGGCGCGATCCGGTCGGCCTCGGAGGCGTGGATCCAGTCCTCCATCGCTCGGTCGTCGCCGTCGACCCACTTCCTCAGGACCTCCGCCGACTCCTTCGGAGCGACCGCGGGCCGTCGGCGACGCGTCCGGTCGGGGCGACGGACCGTGCCGGCCCATCGTTCGACGATACGGTCCGAGTCGAGAGGAGCGGGACCCAACGCAGGTTCTGACGCGGCGGCCGCCGCGGGCTCCGAAGCAGTCTCCGTCGCGGGTTCCGGAGCCGCGGTCGGCTCGGGCTCTGACGCCGCCAGTGGTACGGGCTCCGGGGGGGTTTCCCGCACGGGTTCCGGCGCGGCCTCCGACACAGGCACCGGCTCTGGGGGGGCGGGGCGGAGCCGAGTCGCCTCCTCGGCGGAGATGCCGAGCTCGGTGAGGGCCTCGGCCGACAGTTCCCGGGCCGCGGAGACGCTGGTGTGACCGGCCTTCACGAGCCGTTCGGCCGTGTCGACGCTAACCCCGAGGGCACGGGCGAGCTCCTCGGCCGGAGCGGTGGCGGGAGGTGCCAGCGGCACTACGGTCTCGGTCGATTCGTCCATGGGCGGGGGTTGATTACTAGCAGCTCGGGGGGTCTTAATAAGTCCGGGCGCCCACGAACCGGCCGCTGCCGCCGGGACGCTGCCGACCTCTATCGGATAAATACGGACGGCCCTGCGCCTTCCCGATGGACATCGACGAGCGCCTGGCCCGGGTCGTCCGACATACCGAAGAGGTCGTCACCGAAGAGGAGCTGCGGACCCTCCTCGCCTCGAATGACCACCCGCGGGCGTACATCGGCTTCGAGCCGTCGGGGTCCCTCACGGTCGCCCACCTCATCACCACGCGCAAGGTCCTCGACCTCGCGGAGGCCGGGTGCGACGTCACCGTCTTCCTCGCCGACTGGCACGCCTGGATCAACGGCAAGCTCGGCGGCGCCCTCGACCGCATCGTCGCGGCGGGGCGGTACATGCAGGCGACGTTCTCCGCGCTCGGCGCGGACCCCGAGCGCGTTCGCTTCCGCTGGGCGCACGAGCTCACCGGTTCCGCCGACTACTGGGCCCGGGTCGTCCGGGTCGCGAAGGCGACCAGCCTCGCGCGCACGAAGCGGGCGATGTCGATCATGGGGCGGAGCGAGGAGGAGTCGACCCTCGACACGTCCTGGCTCTACTACCCGGCGATGCAGGTCGCGGACATCTTCGAGCTCCCGGTCGACATCGCCTACGGCGGCATGGACCAGCGGCGGGGCCACGTCCTCGCCCGCGAGACGGCCCACCACTACCGCTGGCCGGTGCCCACGTCGATCCACACCCCGCTCCTCTCGTCGCTGAGGGGCGGCGGCCGAATGGACCCGACCGACGGGACGGTCGAGCGGAAGATGTCGAAGTCCGACCCGGGGTCCGGGATTCCGATCCCGGCGACCCGAGAGGTCATCGCGGAGAGGGTCCAGGGCGCCTTCTGTCCCGCGAAAGAGGTCGACGGGAACCCGATCGTGGAGATCGTGCGGTTCATCGTGATCCCGTGGGAGGGTCGTCTTCGGGTCGAGCGTCCGGCGAAGTACGGCGGCCCGCTCGAGTTCACGACCGAGAAGGAGTTCCTCGCGAGCTGGGCCGGCGGTCTCCTCCATCCCCAAGACCTGAAGGGGGCGGTCACCGACGCGCTCGACCGGCTCGTCGACCCGGCCCGACGGTACTTTGCCGGGCACCCCGAGCTCTCTCCGGCCTCGTTCGCCGCTCCCGCCTCCCCGAGCTCTTGAGCGAGTGCGCGCAGCGCAGAGTTAAATAGCGCAGCCCGTAGCCGGCCCCACCCGTGAGCCGAGGACCCCCCGATACGGGGGTTCCGCTGACGCGAGGAACGAAGATGGCGCGACCAATCTACGTGCGATTCGAGACCCCGAGCGACCTCGCCGACAAGGCCCTTCAGCTCGTCCAAGTGGCGAGCGAGACCGGAAAGGTCCGGGTCGGCACGAACGAAGTGACGAAGTCGAGCGAACGCGCCGAAGCGAAGCTCGTGATCATGGCCGAGGACGTCGACCCGGTCGAGATCCTCGTCCACATCCCGATGCTCTGCGAGGAGAAGCGGATCCCGTACCTCTACGTCCCGAAGAAGCAGCGGCTCGGCCAATCGGCCGGCCTCTCGAAGTCCGCGGCGAGCGTGGCGGTCGTGGAGCCGGGCGAGGCCCGCGCCCTCCTCGAAGAGCTTTCGGCCGCGTTCTCGACCCTCAAGAAGTGAGGGTGCCGGTAGCGGAACGACGGACGGGAGGGAACGATGGCGGAAGAGAAGGGCTCGCCGGCCGAGGTCGTCGAGCTCGTCGGTCGCACCGGCATGGCCGGGGAAGCGACGCAGGTGAAGGTGCGCGTGCTCGCCGGCCGCGACCGTGGCAAGATCATCACCCGCAACGTCGCCGGTCCGATCCGCCTGGGAGATGTCCTGATCCTGCGAGAGACGGCGCGCGAGGCGCGCAAGCTCTCGGTCCGGTAGCGGAGGACTCGCGATGGTCGTCAAGCGTCAATGCTCGTTCTGCGCCCAGGAGATCGAACCGGGCACCGGCATGATGTTCGTGAAGCGGGACGGCACGGTGTTCCACTTCTGCACTTCCTCGTGCCGCAAGCAGCAGCTCCATCTCCACCGCGTCGGCCACCGCTTCAAGTGGACGCGCGCGCACGAGTTGAAGCGCGCCGCGGACCGCTCGTCCGCCCAGAAGGGTCCCGCCGCCGCGCCGAGCCAGAAGGCCGGGCGGACCCGTTCGGGCGGCCGCCAACCCGCGGTCGCGGCCAGCGCGGCCGCACCGGCCGCCGAGCCTCCCTCGAAGGAGAGCGCGCCGACTCCCGAACCGACGACGGCTTCCCCCGCGCCCGCGACGAAGCCGAGACGCCCGCGGAAGAAGGCCGAGGCCCCGGCGAAAGAGTGAGCGCGTCCGCCGCTCCGGTGCGCGTGCAACGGAATCGATAAGCTCTCGCGCGGACCGCGTCCCGGCGCATGGGACCCGACGGGCGATGGACGACCCCGTCCGACCTCGCGGACTACGTCTATTGTCCCCGCTCGCACTGGTACCGGCATCACCCTCCCCCCGAGGGGCCGAGCCGCTCCTCCGAGCGGAGCGCGCTCGGCGGGGTCCGATACCATGACCGCGTTCTGACCGCCGAGCGACACCTCGCGGAGCGCGGGGGATCGTACTGGGGGGTTCTGCTTCTCGGAGTGGCGCTGGCCGCGCTGGGGGTATGGTGGATCTTCCGTCCCTGACGGTCCCGGTCCTCGCCGCGGGGGTCGTGGCCGTCGTCGGCGTCGCTCTCACGGCCTGGGCGCTCCACGCACTCTCCGAGCGTCGGTACGATGCGACCCGCGGTCGACTGGTCGCGGTCGACGCCGGCCGCCCGGCGACGCTGCGGTCCGAGCGGTACGGTCTCGCGGGGCGGCCCGACGAGCTCCGTCGCCTTCGGGACGGCCGGGTCATCCCGGTCGAGCTCAAGACCCGGTCGACCCCGCCTCGGGGCCCGACCCCCTCGCACGTGGTCCAGGTCCGGGCGTACTGCCTGCTCGTCGAAGAGGCCACCGGGGTCGCCCCGCCGTACGGGGTGCTTCGGTACTCGGACAGGGAGTTTCGGGTCCGGTGGGACGGCCGCGCTCGGGACGAGCTGCTGGCGGTCCGGGTCGAGCTCGGACGGCCGTACGACGGACGCGCTACCCCGTCGCGGGCCCGGTGCGCCCGGTGCCCGTGGGTCGGAGGGTGCGACGCCCGGGTCGTGTGACGTACGGCTCCTCCGCGCGACCCCGGACTCGGAGGGAGCCGAGAGGAGCCGGGGGAGCGCGGGCGCGAAACCTTAACCCCCGGTCGGGCTCGGCGGGCCGATGGCCGAAGGGTCTGTCGAGCGGACGTTCGCTCTCGTGAAGCCGGACGGAGTGCGCCGAGGCATGATCGGGGAGATCGTCGGCCGCTTCGAGCGGAAAGGCCTCAAGATCGTCGCCGCGAAGATGCTCCGGGTGACCCCGGAGCTCGCGCAGCGCCACTACGCCGAACACCAAGGCAAGCCGTTCTACCCGGGTCTCGTCCAGCACATCACGTCGGGGCCCGTGGTCGCGCTCGCCATCGAAGGGCGCTCGGCGATCGCCGTCGTCCGCCTCCTCACGGGCACCACCAACCCTCAGACCGCCGCCCCGGGGACCGTCCGCGGGGACCTGGGTCTCGCGATCACGCCGAACCTGCTCCACGCCTCCGATTCGGCCGCTTCGGCCGCGCGGGAGCTCGCGCTCTACTTCACCGAGGAAGAGTACCTCACCTACTCGCGCGTCGGCGAGGAATACTTCTAGGGGTCGATGGGGCCCGCGCTATCGAACGCGGTGAAGGCGCTCCGACGGGGCGGGCTCGTCGTCTATCCCACGGACACCGTTCTCGGGCTGGGCGCGCTCGCGAGCGACCGCAGCGCCGTGAGGAAGCTCATCGCGGCGAAGGGCCGCTCCCCTACCCAACCGATCTCGGTCTGCTTGAGCTCGACCGAGGAGGTCGAGCGGTACGCTCTCGTCTCTCCGATGGCGCGCCGGTTCCTGCGCCGCCACCTTCCCGGGCCGTTCACGGTCCTTCTCCTTCCCTCCCCGGAGGCATTCCGCCGGTTCGCGCCGAGCGTCGGCGGCGGCTCTACGATCGGGTTCCGGGTACCGGACCATCCCGTGGCGCGCGAGCTCGCCCGGGCGGCCGGACCCGTCACGGCGACATCTGCGAACCGACACGGCGCCCCGCCCGCCCGCACGGTCGCCGACGTGCGTCGCGCGCTCGGAGCGGCGGTGAGCGTTTACCTACCCGCGCTGCCTCTCGGCTCCGGGGAGCCATCGACCGTGGTCGACCTCATCGGGCCCGAACCGCGTGAGATCGTGAGGAGCTGAGCGGACGCGATGGCACGATACCCTCCGGACCTTGACCGGTGGCGCGAGGCCGCGCGCATCGCGGGGAAGGCTCGGGAGCTCGGACTCCGCCTCGCCGTCCCGGGCGCTCGCCTCGCGGACGTAGCCGAGGCGATCGAGGCGTTCATCCGGTCGGAGGGCGCGGCGCCGGCGTTCCCGGCGAACCTCTCACGCAACGACGAGGCGGCTCATTTCACCCCGGCTCCGGGCGATACGGTCACGCTCCAGGACGGGGACCTGCTCAAGGTCGACGTCGGGGCCCACTTGGACGGGGCGATCGCCGACACGGCCGACTCGGTCGAGGTCGGCGGGACGCACCGGCACGACCACCTGATCCGCGCCGCGAGGGAAGGCCGCGCGGCCGGGATCGCGCGCGTGCGGGCCGGGGGCCGGGTCGACGACGTCTCCCGCGCGATCGCCGAGGCGATCCGCGCCCGGGGACTGAAGCCGATCGTCGACCTCACGGGACACTCGATCGAGCGCTACCTCCTGCACGCCGGCAAGTCGATCCCGAACGTCCCTGGGATGAGCGCCGAGACCCTCGAGGAGGGCGAGGTGATCGCGATCGAGCCGTTCGCCACCAACGGGATGGGGTCGATCGGGAACGGCCCGTTCGGGAACATCCTTAGGTTCCGCAACGACCCGGGAGGGTCCGACCCCGCGCTCGCCGCGATGTTCGCCCGGTTCCGGACGCTTCCGTTCACCGCCCGCTGGGTCGTCGCTCCGGAGGAGAAGGCCGCGCTCGAACGAGTCCGCCGGAAGCTCCAGTCGTACCCGGTGTTCGTCGAGCGGGGTCACGGCCTGGTCGCCCAGGCCGAGCACACGGTCCTCGTCGGACCGACCGGGGCCGAGGTCCTGTCGGGTCCCTGAGGGGCTATCGCCGCGGGTTCTCGATCTCGGCGCGCGCGAGCGCGGCGCCGGCCACGACCGACTCGAGCTTCGCGCGGGCGACCGAAAGGCTGCGGGTGCGAAGGCCGCAATCCGGGTTCACCCAGATCCGCTGCGGGTCCCCGAGGTACTTTGCGGCCCGCCGGATCCGGTCGGCGACGACCTCGGGCGGCTCGACCGCGTCGCGGTGGACGTCGACGGCGCCGAGGCCCACGTCCCGCCGGTCGCCGTACTCCGCGAGCACCTTGAGGACCTCGTAGCCGTCGTGGCCCGGCGTGTCGCGGTTCGCGAACTCCCACGCCCACTGTCGGCAGCGCTTCGCCTCGAGAAGCGTCGGGAGGAGGTCCGCGTAGTTCGAGTAGCAGATGTGCATCGTGAACTCGGCGTCCAAGCCTTCCGTCGCGGCGTTGAACCCGTCGACGACGATCGCGGCCTCGTCCGGGTGGGTCCCGGCGGCCGGCTCGTCGATCTGGATCACCCGGCACCCTCGGTAGATGAGCGCGCTCAGCGTGGGCCGGACCGCCCGTCGGGCGAGGTCGACCACGAACTCCTGTTGCGCGGCCCGTCGCGCCGCCCGGCCCTTCCAGCCGGGCTGACGGGCGAGGTAGTACTCGTTGAACGACCAATCGGCGAGGGTGTACGGGCCCGTGACCGGCAGCTTCGGCTCCGCGCGGGCGTGCGCCTTCACGAACTCGAACTCGTCGACATGGTACGGCCGGTCGAGGCGGACCTCGTCCGTCACGGCCGCCTTGAGGTAGTACTTGTTGTCGAACGAGCGGACGTGGCCTCCGAAGCGGAAGCCGTGCATCTGGCGGATGGGGTGCTCGTACATCTCGATGCGGCGGGCTTCCCCGTCGTAGACCCGGTCGAGCCCGGCCGTCTCGAGGAACCGCAGGCCGAAGAGCGCGCCCAGGTCCCGGACCGCGTCGGGGCTCGCGTCCCTCGGTCGGCCTCCGAGCAGTGCGTCGCGGACCTCGGGCGCCTCGGCCGCGAACCCGGTCCGCGAGTCCCAGAGCCGGAGCTCTTCCTTCGCGCTCTCGTCGAGCGGCTCCGACCGTTGGCCGAGGATCTGCCACCGCGGCTTCGCGAGGCTGCCGATCTCCTGCGTCGGGAAGAGCCCTCGCGTCATGCGGACCCCTCCGAAAGCGCTCGCGCGACCGCCGGAAGTACGTGGAGCTTCCGCGTCGCCGGCTCCCACGGGAGGAGGTCGAGCGGGGCGCCGGGGCCGAGCCAGACGGCGCTCGGCCGTCGGCGGGCATGCGCGGCGCGAACGACCCGCGCGACCTCCACCGGGTCCTCGGGGAGGGTGGTGCGCGGGTCGACGACCCCGAGCCCGAGGCCGGTACGAGAGGGTCCGGCGGGGAGATGGTCGACCTCCGTCTCGGCGAGGTCGACCCCGACCACCGACACGGGGAGCCGGTCCAAGAGCGGGAACGCCGGGCGCGCGTCGGCGCCGTACGTCCAGACGATCGAGGTCCCGCCGTTGAGCGCCGCTTCGACCGCGCGGTAGCCGGCGACCACCGCCTCGGCGCGGGGGCCCTCGGGGGGTTGAACGACGAGCTGGGGCTCGGAGAAGAGGAAGGTCGCGAACCCCCGCCCCCGGAGCTCCTTCACTTCGTCCCCCAGCAACCGCCCGAGCCGGTGGATGAGCGCGCTCTCGGTCTCGCCCGAGCGGTTGTCGAGCATCACGGAGAACGAGTACGGGCCCGGGAGCAGGACGCGCGCCGTCTTGGGCGAGCGAACGAGCGGAGGCGGCAGCCGGGCCGCGATGGCGCCCGGGGTCCGGCCCGGCGGAGCGAGGAGGATCGGCTGGCGGTAGAACGTGTTCGTCTCGAGCCACCGGGTGAGCGGCCCGACGGCGAACCCCTCCCACGTCTCCGCGAACGGTCGGAAGAGGTCCGACCAGCGGAGGTACCCTGCGGTCCGGTCGTCGAACCCGAGGCGATGCTCGAGCGCGACCACCTCCTCCTCGGTCTTCGCGAACAGTTCCTCGACCGCTTCCGCGCTCGTCCGACCCCGGTCGAGGTCTCGGGTCGCGGTCACTAGCGCCTCGGAACGGGGGAACGCCCCCGTGAGCCCGGTGCGGACGATCATCGCGTCCCTGACCCGGGGAGGGGCTTAAGGCTGACGAATTTCCGGGAACGTGCAGACGAAGAAACGCGGTTGCGCGGGGGACAATCCCCCACGTCCTACTCGTCGAGGTTCGTCCGCACGATCCGGTCGAAGTCGGTCGGCTTCGGCGGCCAGCCTTCCGTCATGTACTTCACGAACGCCTCGAGCGAGCCTTGGGCGAGCGCCTCGTTGCGGACCCGCTCGAAGCCGACCGTGGAGACGTGGCGTTCGGGCAGGGCATGTCGCGCGCCGTAGTGCGCGGGGTAGACCTCGGTGGCGTCCGGAAGGGTCAGGATCTTCTCGTTCAACGACGCGTAGAGCTGCTCGGGGGAGCCGGCGCCGAGGTCGGTCCGCCCACAGCTCCCGAGCAATAGCGTGTCCCCGGTGAAGATCTTGTCGCGAGCGTGCAGGGTCACGTGGTCCGGGGTGTGACCCGGCGTCTCGAGGACCACGACCTCCTCGTCCCCGAACTCGACCGATTCCCCTTCGGCGAAGGAGCGGTGCGGGTAGCGTGCCTCGGACCGGCGGCTCAGGTAGATCGGCGCGTCCGTCGCCGCGTGGAGCGCCGCGTGGCCGGCGAGGTGGTCCGCGTGCGTGTGGGTCTCGACGATGCCCACGAGGCGCCAGTTCCCCTCCGAGAGGAGGGCCTTGTACGGAGTGATGTTGCGGCCGGGGTCGATGATGATCCCCTCGCGGGCGTCCCGGTCCCCGAGGAAGTAGGTGAGGCATCCGACCTCGGGCCGGGGGATCTGGCGGAGGATCAGGTGAGTGGTCGGGTCGTCCGCCGGATAGCGGGCGAGGCCGGGGTCGGCGACCCAGGAGTATTCCTCCAACCCGCCCTCGAGCGCCGCGGAGAGCGGGAACCCCCGGTCCTGTAGGAAGCGGGCCGCGCGCCGGGCCTGGGCGCCAAAGTGGTCGTAAGCGACGATGGGTCGGTCGTGCGGAAGGGAGGCGAGCGCCGCACCGATGGTGTCGAGCGGGACGTGGCGGTCTCCCGGCAGGTGGACGATCGTTCGCTCCTCGACGGAGCGAACATCGAGAAGGAGGGGCGGAGAGGAGGACTCGATCAGCCGTCGGAGGTCCTGAGGGGAGACGAGCGGGACAGCTCCGTTCGTCAGGGGACGGACGAAAGGGTGCGGCAGGGGGTCCGGAGAGGCGCTCATGGGGTGAGGGAGTGCATCCGCTCGCCTATTTAACGCAAGTTCGGGCCCTTTTTTGGGAGGAGACCGCCGGCCCACGGCCCGTAGCTCCGTCAGCGGCCGGACACCCCGAACGCCTTCGCCATAGGGCTAATAACCGAGGTTGGGTCAACGCGCTACGATGGCCCAGGGCGCTCCCTCCCGGGTCGACCCCGTCCGGGCCGCTCGGCGGAAACCCCGCGACCGGGGCACCGCGGCCGAACGGAGCGAGGAGCGGACGGACCTCCTGGGAGAGCGCTCGGTCGAGCTCTCTCGATACTTCGGGGGTAAGATCGAGACGGTGCCCAAGGTCCCCGTCCGCTCCCTCGAGGACTTCGCTCTCTGGTACACGCCCGGGGTCGCCGCGGTCTCGCGCGCGATCCAAGCCGACCCCGAGAGCTCGTTCGACCTCACGGGACGATGGAACACGATCGCGATCGTCACGGACGGCTCCCGCGTTCTCGGGCTCGGCGACATCGGTCCCCAGGCCGCGCTGCCCGTCATGGAGGGGAAAGCGCTCCTGTTCAAGGTCCTCGGGGGCGTTGACGCGATCCCGATCCCGATCCAGGTGGAGTCGCCCGAGCAGTTCATCGCAACCGTCGAGGCGATGGCGCCCGCGTTCGGGGGGATCAACCTCGAGGACATCGCGTCCCCGAAATGCTTCGGCATCCTCGAGGAGCTCTCGAAGCGGCTTCCGATACCGGTCTGGCACGACGACCAGCTCGGGACCGCGGCCGCGACGGTCGCGGGCCTCCTGAACGCCCTCGAGCTCACGCACCGGTCGGTACGCACCGTGCGGACGGTCCTCCTGGGGGCCGGCGCGGCGAACCTCGTGACCGCGCGCCTCCTCCTCGCGCTCGGCCATCCGGCGCGCCAGCTCACGCTCGTCGACCAGAAGGGGATCCTCCACGCCGAGCGAGAGGACCTGGACGAGCTCGAACTGCACAACCCGTGGAAGTACCGCATCGCTCTCACGACGAACGGTGGCGGCCGCACAGGGGACCTAGCCGCGGCGCTCGAGGACGTGGACGTCCTGCTGGCGGCGTCCACGCCGAACCCGGGCACGATCCGTCCTGAGCACGTCCGCTCGATGGCGAAGGACCCGATCGTCTTCGCCCTCGCGAACCCGGTGCCCGAGATCTGGCCGGAAGTGGCCCGAGCGGCCGGCGCCGCGGTCGTCGCGACCGGACGCAGCGACTTCCCGAACCAGGTCAACAACTCGCTGATCTTCCCCGCCGTTTTCCGCGGGGTCCTGGACGCGCGGGCGCGGTCGATCCCGGATGAGGTGGTCCTGGCGGCGGCGAAGGAGCTCGCCCGCGGCGCCCTGCGGAAGGGACTTTCGGACCGCCACCTTCTGCCCACGATGGAGGAGCCCGAGGTGTTCCCGCACATCGCCGCGGCCGTGGGGGACACCGCGGTCCGCCTCGGCATCGCCCGCCGAAAGCTCTCCCACGACGAGTTCCTCGAGCGGGCGCGGACGCTGATGGGCCGGCCCGCGCGGCTCGTACGAGCGCTCGCCCGCGCTCGTCTTACGCCTCCGATGCCTCGGCGCCGGCCACCCCGGAGAGGGACACGATGAGCGACCGCGCAGACGGAGGAGGCCGGTCGAGCGGCCCGGGCGGAACACCGGCGGCCCCGGTCCACCTCCGACCGGCCCGCGACGCGGACCTTCCGGCGATCGTCTCGCTGCTCCTACGGCTGAAGCGGCTCAACGAGGAGTTCGACCCGCTCCTCAAGGTTCGGGACGATGCCGAGCAGCAAGCCCGCCAGGTCCTCAAAGCGGACCTCGCGAACCCGATGTCGGTCGTCCTCGCCGCCGACGGCGTCGGGGCGGACCGGGGCAAGGTCGTCGGGTTCGTCCGCGCGCTCGTTCGGGAGCGGCCGTTCTACGCGCCCGAGCACGAGGGCGTGATCCTGGACATCTACCTCCTGCCGCTCTACCGTCGCCACGGGGTCGGCGAGTACGTCCTGCGCGAGACCTCGAACGCGCTCAAGGCCAAGGGGGCGGGGATCGTCACGGCCGAGTTCCCGGCCCAGAACGAGATCGCGAGCCGTTTCTACTCGAAGCGCGGGTTCCGGCCGATCACCGCGGTCCAGGCCCGGTCGCTCTAGGCGCGCTTCGGCGGACGAGCGCCCGGGGCTCGGGCGCTGACCTTAAACTGCCCGGAGCTCCTCGGTCGCCATGGCGAAGACCCCGAGCCCCGCCTCGTCCTCAGCCCCCCGCTTCCTCCGCCGAGGGAAGGTGAAGGAGGTCTACGAGATCTCTGCGACCGAGCTCGAGTTCCGGTTCACGAACGACATCTCGGTCTTCGACAAGCACATCCCGAGCGAGATCCCGCACAAGGGTGAGACGCTCGCGCGGACCGCCGCGTTCTGGTTCGAGCTCTGCTCCCGTCTCGGCGTCCCGCACCACTACCTGAGCCTCGCCGGCCCTACTGCCATGCGGGTGAAGCGGGTCCAGGTGGTGCCGAAGCCCGCGACCCTAGGGCCTCACCCGAAGGGGTACCTCGTGCCTCTCGAGGTGATCGTTCGGTACTACCTCGCCGGTTCGATGTGGGACCGCGTGAAGTCCGGTCAGGTCCCGGCGGAGGCGCTCGGCTTCCCGAAGGGGAAGACGCTCACGTACGGTATTCCGCTCCCCGAGCCCCATTTCGAGGTCACGACGAAGCTCGAGCCGGTCGACCGCCTGCTCACGACCGCGGAGGCGCTCTCGCTCTCCGCGCTCGACCCGAAGCAGCTCGACGGGATCCGGGAGACGGTCCTCAAGGTCGACGCGGCGATGCAGAAGGAGATCGGTCCGCGCGGCCTGATCCACGTGGACGGGAAGAAAGAGTTCGCGGTCGATTCGGACGGCGTCCTCATGGTCGTCGACACGTTCGGAACGGCCGACGAGGACCGGTTCTGGGACCAGGCCGCCTACGACCGCGGCCGCCAGGTCGACTTCTCGAAGGAGTTCGTCCGCCAGCACTACCGCGGGACCGGCTACTACGACGCGCTCCTGAAGGCCCGGGAGGCCCACACGAGCGAGCCGCCGATTCCGGCGCTCCCGCCGCTCCTCGTGGACGAGGTGAGCCGCCTCTACACCACGGTCTACCAGCGCCTCACCGGCGAGCCGTTCGCCCCGCTCGCCCGGTCCGGATAGGGCGCTGCGTTCACCGTTTCGCGACCCCTCCCGTACCCTTATCTCCCCGCGTCCCGGTCGGTCGAACGTGCCTACGAAACCGAGCCCGAAAGCCGCCGGCGCGGAAGAGAACCCACCGGCCCCGAAGCCCGCGGTCGCCCTCGAGGACCTACCCGGGATCGGGGGGATCACCGCCGACAAGCTGCGCGAAAACGGCTACACCGACCTGATGGAGCTCGCCGTCGCCTCTCCGGGCGACGTCGCGGAGGCCGCGGAGATCGGCGTCGCGATCGCCCAGCGGATCATCGGCGAGGCCCGCCGCAAAGCGGACGTCGGAGGGTTCGAGAGCGGCACGACGCTCCTCGAGCGACGCAAGAAGCTCGGCCGCGTCACGACCAACTCGAAGGCGCTCGACGAGCTCCTCGGCGGGGGGGTCGAGACGCAGGCGATTACCGAGTTCTCCGGTGAGTTCGGGACCGGGAAGACCCAGATCGCCCACCAGGTCGCGGTCGACATCCAGCTCCCGCCCGCTCAGGGGGGCCTCTCGGGCGAGGTCGTCTACATCGACACCGAGAGCACGTTCCGTCCGGAGCGCATCGTCGACATGGCGAAGGGCGTTGGCATCGACCCGGAGGAGGCGCTCAGCCACATCCACGTCGCTCGTGCGTTCAACTCGAACCACCAGATGCTCCTCGTCCAGAAGGCGCAGGAGCTTGCCCGCGAGAAGCCGATCCGTCTGCTCGTGGTCGACTCGCTCACCGCCCACTTCCGCTCGGAGTACCTCGGGCGGGCCGAGCTCGCGCCCCGGCAGCAGCACCTGAACCGTCACCTCCACGAGCTCCTCCGCTTCTCGGACACGTACAACGCGGCGATCCTCGTCACGAACCAGGTGTCGGCCCGACCGGACATCCTCTTCGGTGACCCGACCCGACCGATCGGGGGGAACATCGTCGCCCACGCGGCGACCTATCGCGTCTACCTACGGAAGTCGAAGCCCCCGAAGCGGATCGCGCGGCTGATCGACTCTCCGAACCTGCCCGAGGGCGAGGCGGTCTTCTCGCTCACGACCGAGGGGATCCGCGACTAGCGCGCTCGCCGACCCTTCGCAGCGCGGTCGCCTTCACGTAAAGCCATACGGGAACGCCCGGGCGCAGCCCGAGCTGGCGCACCGGCTCCTCGGTCACCGCGACCCGTAGCCGGGCGCCCGAGCAGCGCGCGACCAGCGTGACGCCGAAGCTTCCCCGCTCGCGCCGGAGCGTCTCCACGGTGGCCCGCAACACGTTCCGGGCGCTCGAAGGGAAGCGACGTCGGGCGACGACCACCGACTCGGGGTCTAGGAGGACGGCCACCGCCTCGCCGTCCTCGGCGTCGAAGGCGACCCGCAGGCGCAGCGACCTCGACACCCGGACCTCGGGGTCCGGCGCCCGTTGGTAGACCCCTCGCAGGAGGTTCGGGGAGGCGAGCGGGGTGACCGGGCGCGCGTTGAGGAGCTCGACCGATTCGAACCCTCCCCGCACGATCCGGTCGCCGAGGGCGGTCAGGGTCGTCCGACCGTGACCCGTGCCGCCGCGCACGCTGTGCACGACCGGACCTCCGAAGGCGTGCTCGAGCCGCTCGATTCGGTAGACGGCCCGGTCCCGGGAGATGCCGACCCGACGGCTCGCGCCGACGAGAGAGCGTTCGTGCCCGAGCGCCCGCAACAGCGCGATGTCGGTGCTCGTAACGAGGTTCGCTCGGAACGTCATTGGAGGGTGCCTCGTGGTGCGGAAGCGGGCGGACCCAGCGCGAGGACGCTTTTCTCCTCTACGTCAAACCGCACCCGAGCCCCAACGAATGGGACCACTCCCGTGGGCGGTGGGGGGAGCCGAAGTGCGACCGACAGGTCGTCGACCCGGACCGTCACAGCGAGGCCCTCGGGGGTCGGGCGGGCACTGCGCACGACGCCTTCCCAGGCACCGTGAGGATCTCCCACGGCCTTTGGGGTGGGCCGCACGAAGGCAACGCCGTCGGTCCCGGCGCGTTCGGAGAGCCAGGCGGCGAGCGACCCCGGTCGGCCGCGTTCGAGCGAGGCCCGGTCGTAGACGTTCTCGAAGCCGGCGAACCGCGCCAGGAACGCATCGGACGGGTGGGCAAGCATCGTCGCAGCGTCGCCCCGAAGGGCGACCTTCCCGGCCCGCAGGACGAGGAACGAGTCGGCCACGGAGAAGGCGAGCGACGGGTCGTGCGTGACGACCACCACGGGGACCCGGTCGGTCTCCCGCAGCTCCTCGAGCACCCGACCGAGCTCGTGGCGCGCCTCGACATCGAGCGCCTGCCAGGGCTCGTCCCACAGCACGAGGTCGGGTTCCCCGGCGAGAGCACGGGCGAGTGCGACCCGCTCGAGCTCCCCGCCGCTCAACCGTGCGGGGCGGCGGTGCGCGAGCTCGGCGAGGCCGAACCGTTCGAGGAGCTCCCGGCTGCGCGCGATCGCGTCCGTGCGGCCTCGGACCTCGAGCGGGTAGCTCACGTTGCGCTCGACGGTGCGGTGCGGGAACAGGCCGAGGCCCTGCGGTACGTAACCGAGGCCGCGCTCCTCGGGTGGCCGGTCGGTGAGGTCGACACCGTCTCGCACGATGCGGCCCGCGCGGACCGGAAGGAAACCGGCGAGCGTGCGGAGGAGCGTGGTCTTGCCGGCCCCGGAGCTCCCGAGCACCGCGACCACGCGCCCCGGGGCAAGTTCTAGGTCGACCGGTCCGAGGCGGAAGCCGTCGACGTGGGAGACCACCCCCTCGACCGACCAGGCGTTCACGGAAGGAGCTCCCCCCGGCGCCACGGCACCCATCCGGTGCGCTCGCCGAGCCGGACGAGGAAGAACAGCACGAACGCGATGAGGAGGAAGAGCGAGCTCACCGCCGCCGCGTCGGCGAGGTCCCCCGTCTGGAAGAGGTTGTAGACGTAGACGGAGAGGGTCGACGTGACGGGGCCGCTGTAGGGCCCGCCGGGGTAGACCGCGTAGGCGAGGATGAGGATCCCGCCGATCTCGCTCACCGCCCGCGCCCAAGTGAGGAGGAGACCCGCAACGATCCCGCGCAGTGCGAGCGGGAAGGTCACGGTCAGGAACGCCGTCGCCGGGCCGGCGCCGAGCGACCGGGCCGCCTCGAGGACCCGACCATCGACCGCGCGGAAGGAGAGGTCCGCAGCGAGGACCGTGTAGGGGGCGCTGACGAAGACCATCACGAGAACGACGCCCCAGATCGTGTCGTAGATGGGGAGGCCGACCGCGGTCGTGAACCGGTAGAGCGGGCTCCCCGGGAGGATCAGAAAGAAGAGCCCGACCCCCACCAGGAGGTGGGGGACGACGACGGGCAACGCGACGACCGACTCGACTACGCTCCGGCCCCGGAACGCCCGACGCGCGAGGAGGTACCCGAGGGGGATCGCGAAGACCACCGCAGCAAGCACCGCGATCCCGGAGGCCAGGAACGTGAGGTAAAGCGCCGTCGACACGGCCGGGTTGGTCGCCGCGGCCAGGATCCGTTGCGGAGGGGCGTAGGTGAACAGCGCGGCGATCGGGAGCAAGAAGAGGAGCAGCAGCGAGCCCGAGAGGACCAGCTGAAGCGCAAGCCAGTAGGGGCCGGTCCGCCACCGCGGTCGACCGGAGGCCGCCCCTCCCCGGCTCATGTCAGCAACGCAGTGGCCCAGGAGGGCATGGCCGTCACGTCGGGGGCGAGCACCGACGGGACCGCGGTCGGGTTATCCGCCCATCCGGGGAAGATCGGTGTGAAGGCGCCTCCCTGCGCGCTGTCGTTGAGGATCGCGGCGCCCTGCGGGGAGAGGAGCAGGTGGAGGAACGCCGCGCCGAGGGCCGGGTTCGGGGCGTTCGCCGGTACCGTGACCGCGAACAGCACCGGCGCGGGGACGTCCTTCGCCGTCCCCCCGGTGGCGGTCACGACCTGCGTGGATAGTCGTGCGTAGTCGGCGAGCGCCGTGGAGTTGTTGGCGACGAGCCCGACGATCGGGCTGAACGGGACGAACGACATGTGGTTCACGACCGCGTACGAGCGGTACGTGATCACGGCCGAGACGACACCCGTGGAAACCAGGGAGGCGGCCTGGGATTCGTGTTCGATCATGGTGGTGACCGGGTTCGGTACCGCAAGGCTCCCCGGCGCTCCGCTGTAGAAGTGACCGTACACGGTGGAGACGTTGCCGCCGTCGTAGATCATTCCCTGAAGCATCATGCTGAAGATCTCGTTGTAGCCGTTCGGGTCGGTCGACGCGTTCCAGACCCCGAGCGGGGCGTTGCCGGACGTGGTGACGTCCGCAATCAGCTTCGAGGCCCAGTTGGTGGAGGTGATCCCCGCGAAGGCCGGGAGGCTCGGGTTGTACGCGAGCACTTCGGGGGTCGTGCCGAAGACGACCTCGTAGCCCGCGTGCGTGGGTTCGAGCATCTGAGGGATGAGCCGGTAATCGGCGACCGCGGCGACATCGGCCTTGGCGCCGAGCGACGTGATGGCGGTCGTGATGTCGATCGACCCTTCGTAGGTCTGGGCCGCGGAAGGAGCGGTGACCCCCGGCGTCTCGTTCACGAGCGCGTTCGCGACCTGAGGGAAGAGGGTGTCCAGCGTTCCGGCCCCCAGCACCGACAGCGTCGAGTTCTCGACCGCCCCGGGGGATGCGGCGGGAGACCCCCGGTACTCGTAGCCCGCGAGGAACCCGACCCCGCCGACGGCGGCGGCGACCACAATCACGACCACAACCCACACCGGTGTAGCGGCGGCCATCGATGTGGGGAATTGCCCTATCGCTTAAGGATTTCACCCGCGGATCGCGGAATCAGAGCTCCCGACGTCGGTCGGGCGGGAAATAGCAGCGATACACCCGGCCGACGACCGAGCGCGTCGGCACGGGCCCGAACTGACGGCTGTCCCGGGCCATCTCGGCCGCGTCCCCCCGGACCTCGACTGACCCTTGGGAGGGGTCGACCTGCGCCACGCGCTTGACGAGCCAGAGCTTCGCGTCCGTGGGATCTACCAGGACCACGACGTCCCCGACCCGAGGGGGCCGGTCGCGGTAAGCATGCCGGTCGACCAGCAGCCGGTCCCCGGGTCGCAGCGTCGGGAGCATGCTCTCGTCCCGCACCACGACCCTTCGGCTCCACCAACGACGGAACCGGGACGGCGGGGGCCTGGAAAGCGCCGTACTACCCTCCGGGGGCTCCGGCATCCTTATCCTCCTCCGGGATTGGCGAGGACATGCCCACGAGAAGCCCCTCTCTCGGACTAGTGGAACGCCTGCTGGACGCTGTGAACCCCCCCCGCGCGGTCTACGCGCACTGCGACATCCCCTGCGGTATTTACGACCCGCATGAGGCCCAGATCGCGGCGCTCACCGTCATCCGCATGGACCAGCTGATCGGAGAGCTCGCGCCTCCTGCCATGGACGCGAAGCCCGAGGAGCGGTCCGCCTTCATCTCCAAGATGGCCCGCTACACCGCGGTCAAGGAGCAGCACGCCGAGAAGGTGAAGCAGGAGGTCCGCGTCATCTGGGGCGACTACTTCACTCCGGACCACGCGAAGCAGTTCCCGCAGGCCCACGAACTCGTCTGGAAGATCCTGAAGCAGGCCTCCAAGGCCCGGCAGGGAACGAACCTCGCCGATGCGCAGGAGCTTTTGAAGCTCGTCCAGGAGTTCGCCGAGGTCTTCTGGCAGACGAAGGGCGCGAAGACGAAGCGGCAGCCGTCGATGCAGAAGTCCGGCGGCGAGCTCGTCGTTCCGGTCTCCGCTTAGTCCGAGAACGAACGGACGCCCAGCTCCGGGTCGCCCCGGGGTCGCGCTCCCGGTTACGCCGGAGGGGCCGGAACGGGCGGGGCCCGGGGCTCGACGGCCTTCGGGAAGCGAACGCTCTGACCGCAGCTCGGGCAAACGTACTCGCTCAGGGCGCGATGGCGCAAGGGGGTCCGGCACTTCGGGCACGGGATCGGCTTTGCGCTGACGTACGCGGCGAACATCTCCTGCGAGCGGCGGTCGTCCAGCCCGGCCGAGCCGGCGTTCCCGGCCGGTAGGGGAGGCGGGGTCGTCGTCGGGGTCGGGTCGGCGGTCTCGCGCCCCTCCCGGGTCGAAGAGAGCCGGCCGCACTGCGGGCAGACCGCGAGGCTCTCGGTGCCGGTCGACTGAAGGGCGACGTGGCAGTGAGGGCAGAGCGTCTTGAGACCGACCGGGGTGAACACGGGCGAAGGGGCCCGGGGGGCGCGCGGCGGCTCGGGCAGAGGGGGCGCGGCCAGGGCGGGTTCGCTCACCGGCGCCGGCATCGCCCAGCGTACCACCCGTCGGCTGGGTTCGTAGACGATCGGGCTGTTCGGTCGAGCGAGCTCGTGCGCCAAGAGCTTCTCGGCCTTGCGCTCGCGCACCGATAGGGCGGCGGCGAGGCCGGGGACGCTCGTCGTCCCGAGGGACTGCACGGTAGATCGAAGACGCTCGAGGTCTTGCTGCGAAGGGCCGAAGAGGGCGACCATCGCACGCCCTCCACCGTCCCGTACAAAGAACCTATCGTTCCACACGCACGGAAAAAGGGAGGCACCGGCGGGGCGGCCCCTGGCCTCTTGGACGGTGCCACCAAGAGACGCTGCCGCCGATGCCCGAGGCCAAAGAATGTACAACCGCAGGAGACTATATAGTTATCCGGGGGCCCGGACGATGGGCGATGAGCCCGTTTTCCACATGGCCGCTCCCAACCCGAGGAGTGGTGGGTAGCTCTTTTAGGGAGTGCGACTAGTGGTTGTTAGGAAACTCCGGGACCCCCCATGGGGTGACGACCATTCACGCCGTCTACAGCGAGTCCGACAAGGGCGCCAGGGGGCCCACGGGCCCGCCAGCGACATCCCCTCCCAACACCACTCCCGCGGTCCTTCTCGGGGGCAGCGAGGACACACGGCTGCTCCTGCGGGGCCTTCTGCGCCTTCATCGTCACCGAGTCCTCCTGGAGGCCCCCACGCGGGAGGGGATCGAGCGCCTACCTCCATCCTCCGAGACCAAGATCCTAATCCTGGACGCCGGGACTGACAATGGCGAACGGTGGGCCGATGACCTCTCGGCCGTCCTTCGAAATCGCTCGGACCTGCACGCGCTCGTGATCCTCCCTCGCGCCGACCCGGCGCTCGAGACCCGCGCCCGGCAGGCGGGCGCGCAAGCGGTCCTCGTTCGCCCGTTCGGCATCCACGATTTCGTCCAAGCCGTGGACAGCATCGGGACCCCATCCCCGTCGGCCTAACCGCGAGTTCGCGGGGGTGAGCCGTGTCGCGGCCTCGTCCGGCGGTACCTCCGGACACGACCCGGTCGCTCGAGAGGACGATACGGGGTCGAATCACGACCGACGCGGTCGCCATCGCCCCGTTCGGGCACGATGCGTCCCACGTTACCGGTCGCCCGGTCGCTGTCGTGGCGCCGACCGACCCGGACGACGTGGTGGAACTGGTCCGATGGGCGCGCCGCACCCACGTCCCGCTCGTGGCCCGGGGCGGGGGTACCTCGCTCGATGGGGAATCGGTCCCCGCCGACGGGAGCGTCGTCGTCGACTTCTCCGGATGGTCCCACCTGCTCGAGGTGGACCCCGACGGTCTTTGGGCCCGGGTCGAACCGGGGATCGTGAACCGGGACCTCCAGCGGGCGCTCCTTCCTCACCGACTGTTCTTTCCCCCCAACCCTGGGTCGTGGACGGCTTCGACGGTGGGCGGGAACGTCGGGACGAACGCCTCGGGCATGCGGTCGTTCCGATACGGCCCGACGCGGGCCTGGGTACGAGAGGTCGAAGCGGTACTCGGTACGGGGTCTCGGGTCCATCTCGGCTCCCGGGTCGCCAAGCGCTCGGTCGGACCGGACCTCCTCCAGCTGTTCGTCGGCAGCGAGGGCACCCTCGGGATCGCGACCGAGGTTACGGTCCGCCTGGCGCCCGTGCCGGCCGTGCGGCACGGCGTAATCGTCCCGGTCCCGCGGAACGCCTCCCTCGGTCCCCTGGTCGTCGGCCTCACCCGGGTCCCCGATAGCGGGCTTTCCGCCGTGGAGTACCTCGACCGGGGTTCTGCGGCCGCCCTCGCGGAAGGGCGGAAGGCCCGGTGGCCCCGAGACTCTTCGCTGCTGCTGCTCGAAGTGGAGGCGGGGGGTCCCGACGAGGCCGAGCGGAGGATCTCCCGGCTGCGCGGGGCGCTCGCGAAGATGGGAGCGGCTGACGGGTTCGCGGTCTTCGAGGACGCGGACGAGCTGTGGACGCTCCGCGGGGCGTGCGGCGACGTCCTCATCGAACGCTACGGCCAGCACGTCCGGGAGGACGTGGCGGTCCCCTTGGCCCGGGTGGACGCCCTCGTCGCCGAGCTGGAGCGGATCGCCCGGAAGGAGAGGGTCCCGTTCTTCCTGTTCGCCCACCTCGGGGAGGGAAGCCTCCACCCGAACTACGCGGTCGACCCGGCCACGTCGGCCGCGAATCGGATCCGAGCTGCCACCCTGCACGCCGCCCGTTCCCTCGGCGGGACGATCAGCGCGGAGCACGGGGTCGGTCGGGTGAAGCGGTCGTTCCTGACCGAAGAGCTCGGCGTGAGCGCGGTCGAGCTCCTGTGGGCCGTGAAGCGGGCGTGCGACCCGGACGGGATCCTGAACCCCGGGAAGCTCTATCCGACCCTTGCTCGGCCAACGCGACGACCTTCTCGGTCGCCTTTGGGATGGGAAGGCGGCCGAGTTCGGACGGGGTCACCCAACGCCGGTCGGTCCCCGTTCCCGCTCCGGAGCCCCCCCGGGGGTGGCCGGCGAAGGCGTGCAGCTCGACCGTGAAGTGGCTGTAGGCGTGCCGGACGGTCCCCAGCGGGACGAGATGGCGGACGAACAGGCCCGTCTCCTCCCGAAGCTCCCGTCGAGCGGCGGCCTCCGGCCGTTCGCCCGGTTCGATGTGGCTGCCCGGAAACTCCCAGAGACCCGGTAGGAGGCCGGACGGCGGTCGGCGCTGGACGAGCCACCGGCCTCGGTCGGTGAGCACGACGACCGCGGCCCGGTGATGCGGTCGACGGCCCCGGTCGGGGCGCCTGGGTAGCGTCCCCGGGTCGGCGAGCTCGCGATGAGCACGGCACGCGAACGCGGCCGGGCAGGACGGGCAGTCCGGCCGGGTCGGTCGGCAGACCGTTTCCCCGAGCTCCATGACCGCTTCGTTGAACGCGCCGGCCTTCGTCGGGGGCAGGACCGAGGCGAGGGCCTCCTCGAGCCGAGCACGCACGAGCGGGTCCCGCACGTCGCCTTCCTCGCGGGTCCAACGGGCCGCGACCCGCCGGCCGTTCGCTTCGAGGGCAACCACGGGGCGACCGAACGCGATCGCGGCCACGGCCCGGGCGGTGTAGGGGCCGACGCCCGGAAGGGCCTCGAGCTCGGGAACGGTCGAGGGGAACCGGCCTCCCGGCTCTCTCACGATCCGGCGGGCGGCCGCGTGCAGGTGGTGCGCCCGGGCATAGTAGCCGGCGCCCTGCCAGACCTTCAGGACCCGACCGAGGGGCGCGCGCGCGAGCGCGTCGACCGTGGGGAACGCGCGGACGAACCGCTCGAAGTACGGGGCGGCTTGCGCGACGCGCGTCTGCTGGAGCAGGACCTCCGCGACCCAGACCCGATACGGGTCCCGGTCGCGGCGCCACGGAAGTGCTCGACGGTGGACACGGTACCACTCGAGAAGGGCGGTCGCGAGGGAGGGCGGGAGCAAAGCCGCGGTCGTCGGAGCGGAACGCACGGCCCTCGCACGCCGGACGGAGCGGAGACTTAAAGCGCGCCGGTCGTTCGAAGGCCCATCGTGAGCGAGCGGTCGGAACCGGTACGGGTCACGGACGCGACGTTCGAGCGCGAGGTCATTCGTTCGCCGCTTCCCGTCGTCGTCGACTTCTACGCGGATTGGTGCGCCCCGTGCCGGGTCGCGGAGCCGCTGCTCCGGGACCTGAGCGCGCAGCTCGCCGGCCGCGTCAAGATCGCGAAGGTGAACGTCGACGAGGCGGCGCTCGTCACTCGCTCGTACGGGATCCACATGATCCCGACGTACGTCTTCGTGGAGTCCGGACAGGAGAAGGGCCGGGAGGTCGGTTCGGTGGACCTCGTCGCGTTCCGCCAGAGCGTTCGCAGGTACTTCTCGAAGGCGCGCCTTAGTGGCGGAACACGCGCCAGCCCGTGAAGTACATCGAGATCCCGTACCGCTCCGCGGTCGCCACGACCTCCGGGTCCCGAAGGCTCCCGCCCGGCTGAAGGATGGCGGCGACGCCGGCGCGTCCCGCGACCTCGACACCGTCCGAGAACGGGAAGAACGCGTCCGAAGCGAGGACCGAGCCCTTCGCCCGGTCGCCGGCGACCTCGCACGCGAGCTCGGCTGCCTTGACGCGTGTCGGTTGGCCCGAGCCGATACCCACGGTCGACGACCCCTGCGCGAGGACGATCGCGTTCGACTTGGCGTGGCGGACGACGCGCCAGGCGAAATCGAACGTCCGCAGCTGTTCGGCGGTCGCCTCGGGCCCGGTGACGTGCTTTAGGTCGGTGGGGAGCAGCTGCCGGACGTCCACCTCTTGGAGCAGGAGGCGACCGAGGGAGCTCTTCGCCTCCCAACGACCGGGGTCGAGGGTCGGAGGATTGGTCCGGACCAGTTTGACCTTCGCTCGGCGCCCGAGCGCTTCAAGCGCCGTCGGGTGGAAGTCGGGGGCGGCCAGCAGGTCGACGAACACCCCTTTGAGCCGGGCCGGGTCGTCCGGCCCGAACGGTCGGTTGACGGCGACCGCGCACCCGTAGCGAGCGACCGGGTCGGTCGCGACCGCCTTCTCGAGCGCTTCCGCGAGAGTCGCCCCGGAGGCGACCCCGCAGGGGGTGGCGTGCTTCACGACGGCCGCGCTCGGGGCGGCAAACTCGGCGACGGTCGATAGGGCGGTGTCGACATCGAGGAGGTTGGTGAACGAGAGCCCTTCTCCCTTGAGGACGGTGAACGGCCTCGGGGCGAGGCCGGCGCCCGGCGGGGAGACGATGCCGTAGGTCGCGGCCTTCTGGTGCGGGTTCTCGCCGTACCGAAGGCGGACGGGGATGCGGCGGAAGACCACCTCATCGGGGAAGAGGTCCGGCGGCAAGGCCGTGGTCCCGAGGCCTCGGGCGATCGCGGCGTCGTAGCTCGTGCATCGCTCGAAGGCCCGCACGGCCAGCTGTCGTCGTGTCTCGGCACCGACCGTCCCCTCGTGGGCCCGCAGTTCCGCGAGCAGCGCGTCGTATTCCGATGGGTCGGAGACGACCGTCACCCAGGCATGGTTCTTTGCGGCGGCCCGCGCGAGCGTCACCCCCCCAATGTCGACGAACTCCTCGAGGTCATCGGCGCCCGGGTGGTCGGCCAGGTGCCGTTCGAACGGGTAGAAGTTGACCGTCACGAGGTCAAACGGGAGGAGGCCCCGCTCGGCGAGCTCCTTTCGGCCGGCCTCGGTCCGAGGGGCGAGGATCCCCCCCAGGAGGCCCGGATGCAGGGTCTTGACCCGTCCCCCGAACCACGCCGCGATGCCGGTGAGCTCCTCGGCCGGACGCACGGGGATGTGGTCCTCGGCGAGCGTCCGGCGGGTCCCGCCGGTCGCCCACAGCTCGACCCCGAGGTCGGCGAGCCCGCGCGCGAACGCGCTGAGGCCTGACTTGTCATCGACGGAGAGAAGAGCGCGCTCGACGCGAGTCCGAGACGTCGGTTCAGCCGCCACCCGCCGTACCCGGAACGGGGAGGGAGGCTAAGAGATAAGATTCTCGGAGGCGGGCCTTGGCTACGGGTCCCACCCCTCGGTGGACGAAGACCGGCCCATCGCAAGTATTAATACGCCTCTCCCGGCTAAAATCATCGTTACCCAGGCGAGGACGGGGGTCCACGATTCCAATGTTGCACGATCATCGACGGGCGCGGCCGCACGTCGTTCGACCGCCCCGACGGAACGCTCGAACCGGTCGAAGGGCGTGGCGTCTTCGGTCGCGCCGGGCCCAGGTGTCGGCGGTGGCCGTGATCCTCGGACTCCTCCTCGTCGTCACGTTCATCGCGAACTACCTCACGACGACGTTGCCGAACACGATGGGGCAGAACGACCTGACGCACGAGGCACAGGTCCAGGACCAGGTCGCCCAACTGGGCGGGGTTATGCTGATCGCCGCTCAGCAGGGAGCGATTGGAGCACAGATCTCGGGACCGATCAGCCTCGGTTCGGCGGGAGCGCCACCGTTCGCCGGTCAGGACCCGTCCACGATTACCCCGCTCGCCAACCGGTCTCTCTATACCGTCAGCTTCACCCTCACGGGTCCTTCGGCGTCCTCGTTCGGCGTTTCGTACTCGACCCGAAGCACGTCGTGCGGCACGTCGTTCTGCGCGGGGGCCGGTTTCGTGGTGCACCTCCGGAACACGTACGCCACGAGCGGTGAGGTCGCCTACGAGCAAGGCGCGGTGGTCTATGCGCAGTCGGGAGGGATCCCGATCTTCGTCTCGACGCCCCCGATCACGTTCACGAACGGGATACTCTCCATCTTCCTGCCTCGCTTCTCCAACAACACGGTCAACACGGAATCGGGCGTCGGCACCGCGGACCTGAACCTACGCCTCCTCTCGGCAGCCCCGGTCGTCGTCCCGGGGAACGGGTTCTCGTTCCCCAGCGGCACGTTCGTCACGGCCACGATTCAAAGCGCGTACGCGGCGGCCTGGTACGCCTACTACCACTCCCTGACGGCGCTCGCGCCGGACGTGACGTGCACGCCCACGGGGGCCAGCAGCCCCTGCACCGCGAACTACGTTACCGGCGGCCCGCTCGGCACGGTCACGCTCAAAGTGCCGATTTCGGCGATCACGACGCTCGACTTCCTCGTCGGGGTCTATTCCTTCGCCATGTCGTGACCACCGGGTCGACCGGACCCGGAGGCGGGTGGGTGGTTCGGTCGAACGGGCCGACCCTACCGCGGGCTCTGGGGTCGTCGCTCGCGGAGCCACGCCTTGGCTCCCACGAGGGTGCCCCACGTCCGTCGCGGCACGAGCCCGACCTCGTTCGGTCCGGCGGGTCCCGCGCTCCAGGCCGCCCGCGCCCGGGGGGCGGCGAGGTGGTCGACCTCGACGATCGCGCGTCGACCTTCTGCCCGGATGAGACGGAACCGTCGTACGGGGACGCCGGCCGAAGCGAGGCGCTCCGCGAGCAGGCTCTCCCACGCTCGGGGGGAGAGGGACGGAAAGTGTTCCCCCGCCACCTCGAGTCCGAGGTAGCGGGGCCGGAGCCCGGGGGGCTTACCGGACGAGGTCGATGACTTCCTCGGCCTCACCGGCCGCGTAGCCTCCCTTCTGACCGAGGAGGCTCTGCGCGCGGACGCCCGTGATGATGAGGAGCACCTTGATGGTGTTCTCCATCTCGGGGGAGTTCTCGACCGAGCAGCCCCAGATGATCCGAGCGCGCTTCGAGATCTTCCCGCCGACCAGCGCCGCGGCCTTCTCGGCCTCGCTGACCGTCATGGTCGGACCGCCGATCACGCGCACGAGGGCGCCGGTCGCGTCCTTGAGCTCCACCGAGCCGAGCAGGGGAGAGGTGAGCGCCTCGGTGACCGCTTCGGTGACCCGGTCGGTCGCGCTCTCGCTCTCGCCGAGCCCGATGAGCGCGACGCCGCCGTCCTTCATGACCGTCAGGATGTCGGCGTAGTCGAGGTTCACGAGGCCGGGCTTCGTCACGATCTCGGTGATGCCCTTGATTGCGGTCATCAGGACCGCATCCGCGAGCTTGAACGCGGAGTCGAGGGGCATCCGAGGGACGAGCTCGAGGAGCTTGTCGTTCTGGATGACGATGGTGGTGTCGCAGACGCGGCGCAGGCGCTCCAGCCCGTCGCGGGCCTGCTCCATGCGCGCGGCTCCCTCGCCGGCGAACGGGAGGGTGATGACGCCCATCGTGAGCGCGCCCGCTTCTTTCGCGAGCCGAGCGACCAGGTGCGCGGAACCGGTCCCGGTCCCGCCGCCCATGCCCGCGGTGATGAAGACGATGTGCGCGCCGGTCACGAACGCGCGCAGCTCTTCCTCGTTCTCGCGCGCCGCCTCTTCCCCGATCTCGGGTCGAGCGCCGGCACCGAGGCCCTTCGTGGTCCGGCGGCCGATGAGGATCTTGCGTCCCGAGTGGATGCTGAGCAGGTGTTTCGCATCCGTGTTGATGGCGCACATCTCGGCGCCCTGGATGCCTTCCTCGACGCAGCGGTTGATCGTGTTCGAGCCGCCACCACCGCATCCGACGATCCGGATGTTGACCTTGAGGGTCTCCGCCAGCTTCGTCAGCTCAGCGTCGTCCTGGCTGGCATAGGCGGGCGCGGTCGGCTTCTTCTCTTCGACCAGGGCCTGGTTTTCC
Source organism: Thermoplasmata archaeon UBA61 (assembly GCA_002503985.1). GTDB lineage: Archaea > Thermoplasmatota > Thermoplasmata > Lutacidiplasmatales > UBA184 > Lutacidiplasma. The sequence continues at coordinate 115,972 of DASW01000009.1, read as the reverse complement.
TGGTGTTTCGCGATCGCTTCCTGGATAATGGACTTCATCGTTCTATCTCCGCTACGTTTGTCGGACGAGCGTCATACGCTCTGGACAAGCAGTTTGGAGAATCGTACATAAACGTTTGCGTAGAGCGGAACTGTTACGATTTCGGGTCTTCTGAATTCTCCTCGACCGGTGTTACATTTCGCGTCTTTCCGGTCTTCGTCGCTTCCCTGAGAACCGTCATCCAACGGAACCCATCGCCCGTCGGAATTCCTGCCGCTTCGCCGGGCGTCATTCCCAGCGTTTGGTGATCCTTGACCAAATTGTAGTGCGCCCGGAAACCCTCCATGAGCGCCGACGTTCCTCCGTCGTTGTCGAACCCTCGCATGACCTTGACCCGCTCCTTCTCCGTGCCGTGGAACCGCTCGATGCGGTTGTTTGACTCTTTGGCCCGGATGCTCGGAACCCTCCGGTGCGGGCTGAACCACCCTCTGCGGACGAGCCTCGGGTCGTCGAACGGAGTGGCCCTCCGGCCGAGTTCCTTACTGACGGCCTCGGGGTAGGTCTGCATCCCATCGGTCAGGACATCCACCGGGCGGTCGGGAGTCGCCTCCTTGGCCTTGTGAAGCGGGGCGCGGGTATCCTTGAGGTTCCGGCCCCGGCTGACATGGGTGGCCAGGAGGAACCGCGTTTCATGATCCAAAACATTCCAGAGATACTTGTTAATTCCATTCACTCCGACCACCGTCTCGTCGACGTGCCAGCGGTCCGAGGTCCGGGCCCCCTGAGCGTCCATCCATTCGGCTGCGATCTTCCCGAAGTGCGCGACCCAGCGGTAGACGGTGACGTGGCTAACCTTGAGTTGGTGGACCTGCCGGAAATGCTCCTGAATCTTTCGCACGCTCATGCCGCGGAAGTAGAGGTCGAGGGCCAGGGCAATCTTCTCCGGGTCGGCCCGGCGGTTGTGGAAGCCCTCGCGCCCGGCGAACCGGCGACCGCACGTCGAACAGAGGTAGAGCATCACATCGCCGCTCTTGTTTCGGCGCACACCCTTGCGGATTACATCCGTTGACCGACAGGACTCGCAGACCACCGCAGGCACGCTATGGGTCGGCGCGTTCTCCTGGAGTCCATTCCTGAATCGCACCGCGAGAATGTGAATGCACGTCATCCGGGCCGACGAGAAGAAGGCACAGTCACACGACCACCGGCCACCTTCCTGCGAGACGGTGTGCGCCTCCTCGGGATGGCTCTGTGATCGCACGGAGTAGGTCGCTGGGTCGAGCGTCCGGATTTGGTCTCCCCTCGCGACGATGGCGAGCGCCGGCGTTCTCTGGTCTGTCCAAGAGTGCGAGCGCCACCAGTCGGCCTCGCTCATTCGTTCTGCCGCTTCCGTCATCCTCTTTCTCCTCAGGCGTTGTCTAATGCCTTGTCTAATAGTAGAGGCCCTCCCATACTTAAGACTTTGGCCAATCTGCACCCCAACGTTTAGAGCAAGTTGATATAGGCGGCCACCTACTGCCGTAGTAGGCATGTCGGAGAAACCGGAGTCCTCGGTCGGTGAGTATTCGTCCCGGGTGATACGGACGCAGCCCGGGTCCTCGTCGGTACACGCCACGATCCCGCAAGTGGTGGCGGCGATCCTAGGTGCGAGGGAAGGAACCTCTCTCATATGGTCGGTGGAGCCGCGAACGGGGAAGGTCTCCGTCCGCTCTGAAACGTCGAAGGGACGGCTGTCAAAATCTTCCAAGCGCGGCTGAGTACGACCCCGACGTTCGGAGTTCATCACAGTCCTCTGCCCACTTCCATGCCCCTACCCCTTTAGGCATATCCGTTAATCCGACAGGCATATCGTTATAACGGTCATTCGCTTCAGTTGCGCCGATAGGATAATCCAATCGGGGCGCCCGAACCATTCCACGAATGGCTACGGACGAACCGAGACGGATGGGAAACCGCACGATGGAGAAGGAAATCCTCGACTACGTCCAACTACATCCCGAAGGAACCTGGTCCGAGAAGATCGCAAGAGAACTGAATCACAGCCGACAGACTGTCGGCCGGTACATCGGCCAACTCGAAGCCGACGGAAAGGTCCGAATCGCGATAGAGGGTCAGATGAAACGGGTCTACCCTATCCCGCCCGATACCCCTCGCAAGAAGGTTGCTCCAGTCTCCACTCGAAATGGAGGGGTGGGGGTAGGATAGTGGCACAGTCGCTCGCGCGTGCCCCGGCCTCGCTTGAATCCGACCCTCGTCGGCTTCGTCGGGCCGACCCTTCGTGGGACTTCCGGGGTGAGGACACCAAGTACGCCACTCACGGAATCTATCGCTATCCGGCGATGATGGTTGCCCCTGTCGTCAGAAGGCTGATAGACGAGTACTCCCCCATTAAGAACGGAGGGCGACTCTTGGACCCGTTCTGCGGGTCCGGCTCGGCACTCGTAGAGGGAATGCTTCACGGCATGACCGCCGTCGGCGTTGATCTGAATCCGCTGGCGGTGCTCCTCGCCCGAGCCAAAACTACGCCGCTGACCGACCGCGCCATCCGGGTCGAGCATCAGGCCATATTGAGACGGTACGACGAGATCACATCCGCACCTGCGAACGTGGATATCCAGAACCTCAGTTTCTGGTACTCCGCCCGATCTGTCGCCGAACTCTCACGTCTGCGCGCGGCGATTCTCGCCACCGAATCCGAGGAACTGCGCCGGTTCTTTGAGGCATGCTTTGCCGAAACCGCTCGGTTCGTGTCGTGGACTCGGAAGGACGAGTACAAGACCTATCGGATGCCGGAGGAAAAGCGCAAGGATTGGCGTCCGTCCGTGCTCGGCTCATTCGCAAGTGTTGTCGTTCACAACCGGGAGAAGATGGGTGACTTTGTGTCCCGTCTTCCGAAAGGAGTCCCAACGGCAAACGTCGTACTGGGCGACACGCGCGACCCGGCGGCTCTCCCGAACGGGACCTACGACCTAATCGTTACCTCTCCCCCTTATGGAGACAGCCGGACAACAGTCGCGTACGGCCAGTACTCCAGCCTCTCCCTCAGTTGGCTTGGCTACGACAGGGCCACCGTGAACCGAACCGACCGGGAATCCTTGGGAGGCCGACCCGCAGCAGAGCTGACCCCCCGACCCGACTCTCCAACCTTGGACCGTCACCTTACCGATATTCGGGCGAAGGACCCGGCGCGTGCGCGAGACGTCCTATCGTTCTATGTGGACCTCTGCGGGGCTTTTCGATGGGTCGCTGGCAAACTCGCTCCGGGCGGGAGGGCATGCGTCGTTGTGGGCAATCGAACCGTCAAGGGGGTCCGCCTCGAAACCGACGTGATCCTGTCTGAATTGTTCGAGCATGAATGCGGCTTGGTCCACGAGGAGACGATCGTCCGAGGCATTCCTAACAAGGTCATGCCGCTCCGAAACTCCCCGAGCAACATTCCGGGGCAGCTTGGGGAGACGATGGCGAACGAGTACGTTCTGATATTCAATCGGCCCAGAAACTAATCGAGCTTTCGAACCCGAGCGGGGCGGACCCCGGTGGGGATTTGCTGCGGTGGTGTCGGAGGAGGCCCGGCAGAATCGTATCGCCGCACTTCGGCGACCAGCTCGTCAAGCACACGGATAGACGGGTTGTCTCTGAATTCCGATCTTCCCTCTTTGACGCTCTTGGGAACGAAGGCGACCAGACGGGTATCAGCCATTTCTTCCAGCCGGTCGGGCGTGATGTCGTCGCCGAGAGTAACCAAGTACACGTATCCGCGCCTGCCCTCATCGATTAGGACCCGCCACTTTTCCCTGGCTTCTGTCTTGAAGCTAAGTCGAATGGCCCGGTCGGGGGTAGTGAGTGCGACGAGCACCGATGGGACCACTTTGTCAATCTGGCGTAGCTTCCGTGCGGCCTTTCCTGTGGGCTTCTCGGAGTGAATGCCATTCCATTCAAGAAAGAAGCCCCCCAGCCTCTCCCAGACCGACCCAGCGCGAGACTTTCTCGCCTGACCCGCTCGAAACTCGAAGGCGGTAAAATCCCGCGCCGCTCGGGACAGAAACGACCGAAGCCATTCTTGGAAGTTCTCCGTGGGGGTGGGTGGAGTCGCACTCGCGACCCACTTATCGACGAGCATGCTCAAGGCCGCATCCTCTGCGGCCCGGTATATTCGCTCGACCTCGTGATGGGAGGCGACTAACCACCTTCCGAACTCGGATCGGGCCAGTTCTTCGTTGAACCCCTGCCGACGTATCTCGGCCAGCCCCGCCTCAATCTGTTCGGAAACGGTGGGTATTGTCTCGCGGACCTCATCGACCCAGGCCGAGCCCAATACAGCCGTCGCGCGAACTCCTGGTCGGCGCCTGACGGAGCCACTCACGGGGTGCACCACGGAGCAACGTGACGATAAGGCCGCCAGTCAAGATCGATAGGTTCTGGCACCTTAACCGAAGTAATCGTCCCAATCACCCCAGGACAAAAACTCGACCTCTTTAGTCGCCTCGTGGACTTTCCACCACAGAATCCCACTCTTTCCCAGGTGGCAATGCCGCGTACCTTTCGGTTCCACCGAGACATTCCCGAAGGATTTGGGTGCCCTCAGAATCCTATCCATACAGTTCTTCAGTAACCGCTCAGCCGGGGACCCATCTGGCAGTAGTTGGGCGTCGAACTCCTTGTTGGGCCGTCGTTTGTATGGAGGGTCGCTCAAGCTGATGACGCGCACGGGGGCTACCGGAGTGTTCAGGACTACGAACCCTCTCCGGCCGATAAAGCCCTCTGCAGAATACGTCGACCATTCTCCGAAAGCTTGTGGTTACACTGGTCGACCTTTTTCACGCTCGACCAATCGACCTTGTCGCCATCCTCCGTTCCGTAAAACGGAAGGGTTCGCTTGGCGGCATGCATTAGCGAAGTCAAGGGCATCGACCCGTATTCGCGGATAACGAAATCACAGGCCGCCTTGACTTCGGCAGGTAGAGTGGGCTGGGGTACGTCGTCCTTAACCTTAATTCGGAGGCCCATGCCCACATCGGTCTTCTGGAAGGTAATGAAGAGGGGTCCGCCTTTCTCTTCCTTCATGGCGAGGACCCGATCCTCCAAGGTCTTGGAGTTCATTCCGAACCGATTGTGGTAGAACTCATAGTCCATCAGGCGAGCTCCGTTCCGATCGGCGTACTCGGCCTCGACCAGATAGAGGAGTTTCTGAACCCTGGTTCCGTTCAGGCTCACCCGACGGCCAATGTACACTACGATGTCCCTTAGCAGGTTGGGGCTCGATTCAGCCGTGGTCTGACGGGTTTCACTCATTCCCATGAAGAATGGTCGAGACTCGGGTGCTTAGGCCGAGCGCTCATGGGTGCCGTTCCTCCACTGTCGTGCAATGAAAGGAGGGTTTCATCCGATATAAGGGGAGAGGGGGGAGGGGTATCCCTGCGAGAAATGAAACACCCCCCTCCCGAGGGGGCCGAAGCCTCGACCCGTTACACCCGGGAATCGACTGATAGGAACCCGAACGCGGCCGCGACGTCTTGGGCGACTTTCTGGGGGGTCTTCCCATTGATATTGACCGTCTGATCTGCGATACAGGTTTCAATCCCCCACTCGGTAATCCAGCGACGCAGACAAGCCTCTCGGTTCGGCCCTGGACATTGATGCCTACGGTGCTGGGAGTCTACAAGGTACCGGACGATTTTATCCACATCTCCTTCAAGCCTGACGACCTTTTGGTCGAAAGGGCCGTCGTAGCGGTTCGGGATTGCTTCCAACAGATTGTCCAGTTCCACCTGATCCTTGATGTGGCCTTCCACGAAAATATTCCGGCCCTGAGACATATACCAGCCGGCCGATTCACCAACGAAAATCGTGTGAAACTGGCGAATACTGGCCCAGTGAGTTGCCACCGTCGTGGTGGCCCCCGTCTCCGTCACGTAGCTTGAGCCAGAGACCGTGGAGAATGAGTTCGTCGGCATTGTAGTCACAAATCCCGACCGAGCGTCTTGTAGTGGGGGATATTTTGCGAAAGTGGGTCCGATGAAATCGTCCGCGTGCAATAGGTTCCAGTCTTCTGCGGGAGCGAAGGCAATTCGATTTGCAGCCGAGGTCTTTCCGGACCCGGGCACACCTGTCAGCACAAAGAGCTTGGGCGTGTCGGTCATCGATTCGTCGCCCCCAATACCCGCCGGCCGAAATAGAGTAGGTCCCGACCCGTTACAACCTAATCTTGACGGCCAGGAAGACCAGAGGAGTACGGAGTCTCCACCGCTAGGGCGCTGAGTTCAGTCGAGTACAGTTAGGTCAGTGGCCAGTTCGGCGCAATCACCAATGGCGTCACGGTAAGAATCGCTTGGTCTTTGTTCCAATCTAGAATCGATCCGAACACCATCACGTTGGAAACCTTCCGCGATGGTGTCAGCAAAGAGATCATGTGAGGTTTCATCATTGTCATATCGAACGGGGCCGAGATTACCACGCTGCTTGGCAGCTCCAAACGGAGGACGTTCGCTCTTGCTTCGATAGATGGCGTCCCACCGCCCGTGGGAATCGGGCCCACCTCCATTCCGACCACGAACTCTCCCCTCAACCCGACGAACGCCTTCTGGCACGCACGTTCCACTTCCTTGATTTTCTCATCTTTTGATGTTGCTTGGCCGGCCGTGAGTTTGGCCTTGAGCTTCTCTACCTTCGCGCCGTCGAGTATCTCCGAAGCTCCAATCCCGGCCAGTCGGCCGGTTGCTTCCATGAGTGCGTTCAATCGGTCCTGGTCGGGTCGGCTAGCTTCCAAGTCGAAGGCAACGTGGTCCTGCCTGACCAGTTCTTCCATCAGCTCCTGGGCCAGCACATCGTCCAAAGGAGCCGAGAAGTCCAACGCGTTCTTCTCTGAATCCTCCTTCTGTCCGCTGCCCTTCGCCACTGGGCCTCCCACTTCGAGCTTCGATTGAGTGGTCGAAGCCGTCTTGACATGCCGCTCCTCGGGAACCGGGCCGATGCATCGAGCGTACACTGCCTTGACCTCCGGGCCATTCACATAACAGTACGGCCGTACTTTTCCTTCGGAAATCTGTTCGCCGAGGGACAACTCTGTCTTGGGCGTCTTCTTCGATGAGCCTCGTTCTTTGGCCATCATCTTGAAAAGCAGAGCGATTAGAGCGATGGTGTAAATGACGCCAAAAACTATGACAAAAATGTAGGCAACAACAGCCAGATTCTCTATCCAGTCCATTCCTTTCCGCCGTTCACGACCATGTGATCGAGCTGTAGCAATAGGGACATTGGGCTATGCCTCGCCGAATAGGGTTCTTGCACCGAGGGCACGGGACCTTTCGATTGGCCAGAAGACCGGCGGCAACGGTAGCACCGATGGCGACTGCCGCGATTGCGATAATCGCCCCCGCGCCTGAGCCCGAATCCGACATTCCGGCGCCCCCCACCGCGACGGATGTACAACTGCAGTGCATGGACCCTTAAACTCTTGCGCGGGCAGGGGCAGCCTGAATCTTGACGGCCGAAAAGACTCGAATTGTAACACCCTCGGTCCGACAGTCAGAAAGCCCCGGATAGTAACAGAACCGCGTAGAGCGGAAGCTCTCGGTGAATTCTCCCCGGTGAGAAACGCGCGACGACCCACACTCACCCACGCAGAGCCGAACCGAGCGTCGGTTCCGACGGTGAGTTCGCCCGGCTCGACCGGGTCGGGACGGGGCATGACACCGACGTTCGCGCCTTCAGGAATTCCGATGCGTTGGGTTCGCAAGGAACTCTGGTCCTCGTCGACCGCCCGGCGTGGGGAGGCACGGCACCACCGCCGCGAGCGTTATCCGAAACGTCCGAGTCGTGTGTTCCGGATGGATCGCCAACGCAAACGTAAGCGCTCGCGGAGTCGGACGGCGGGTTCGGCCGGGCACATTCGCTACAACCGCGCTGTCTGGGACCGGATAAGCGGGTGGTACGACTGTCGTCACGCCTGTGTATTGGGGGGAACATCCGCCACCGCGTGGGGGTTGTTCCGGGTACCGGAGAGTAAATTGGGTCTTCTTGGGAATACGCGCGGGAAAGCCATCCTGGAACTCGGTTGCGGCGCGGCCCGCTGGTCGATTGCGCTGGCTCGCGGAGGGGCCCGGTCGACGGGCATCGACCTTTCGTCGGTCCAGCTCGCGAGGGCCCGAGAGCTCCAGCGGGAGTCCAAGGTCCGCTTCCCCCTGGTACGCGCCAGCGCAGAACAGCTTCCGTTGCGGGATGGCGTGTTCGACCTCGTCTTCTGCGATTGGGGAGCGATGACGTTCGCCGACCCGATGCGGACGGTACCCGAGTGCGCCCGTGTGCTCCGCCCCGGAGGGAAGTTCGTGTTCGCGACCGCGAGCCCCTTTCGCTACGTGACGTTCGACCGCGCGAAGGACCGACAATCTCGCCGTCTACTCCGCCCGTACTTCGGGAGCTATCGCATCGACCTCGGAAGCGACGCGGCGGTCGAGTTCCAACTTCCGTACGGTACTTGGATCGACCTGTTCCGGAAGAATGGCCTCACCGTCGAGCGCTTGATGGAAACTCGTCCGACCCCTGGACGGCAGTCGAGGTACCTCTCTCGCCCCGATGCGAAATGGGGCCGGTCCTGGCCGCTCGAGACAATCTGGAAGCTGCGCAAGGAATGAGCGGCCCCTAGGACCCGACGCGCGACCGCTCGCATTTCGTCGTTTCTCGCGAGGGGGAAGAGCGACGGGAGCACGCGGGTTTATGTCCGCGCACTCTCTCGCACGCTCGTGGAGTCGTATTTTCTGTCGGTCGAGGCCGAGGTCGACCGCGCGTACGCGGTCGCCGAGAAGGCCCGCCACTCCGGCTACGACCCCGAAGTCGTTCCCGAGATCCCGCGCGCCCAGGACATGGCGATGCGGGTCGAGAAGCTCCTCTCCCATCTCGGGATCGAAGGAATCTCGACCGAGATCCGCGCGCTCTCGGCGACCATGCCCCGCGAGGAGGTCGCCCTGACCATCGCCCGTCGCATCGCGCGCGACCCGTCGCGGGGGGAATCGATGGCGGCCCGCGTGGACGCCGCTCTCCGGGTGGGTCTCGCGATCCTGACCGAAGGGATCCTCGTCGCTCCGCTCGAGGGGCTGGCCGAAGTCCACATCCATGAGGACAACGAGCATGGTCCGTACATCGAGCTCTACTACGCCGGCCCGATCCGAGCCGCGGGCGGTACCGCCCAAGCGTTGAGCGTGCTCCTCGCCGACGTCGTCCGGCGGGACCTGGGATTAGCTGCCTTCCATCCGGAGCCCGACGAGGTGGGGCGATACAAGGAGGAGATTCCGCTGTACAAGTACCACCAGCACCTCCAGTACGTTCCCACCCCGGAGGAGATCGACCTCGTGGTCCGCCATGTTCCCGTGGCGATCTCGGGGGAGGCGACCGAAGGGGACGCGGAGGTCAGCGCGTTCCGGAACTTGCCCCGCGTCCCCACGAACGGGATCCGCGGCGGGGCGTGCCTGGTCATCGCCGAAGGCCTCTGTCAGAAGGCGGCGAAGCTCCGGAAGATCGTGGAGAAGCTCGGGCTCGACGGTTGGGAGTTCCTCGCGGACGTCGGTCACAACACGAGCGATGAGGAGGAGGCGCGGACACCGAAATACCTCCAGGACTCGGTTGGGGGCCGACCCGTCCTCGCGCACCCGAACCATCCCGGGGGCTTCCGCCTCGTCTACGGCCGGGCCCGCACGACGGGGCTCGCCTCCTGCGCGATCAACCCGGCGACGATGTCGATCCTCCAGAACTTCATCGCGATCGGGACCCAGGTCAAGCTCGAGTACCCCGGAAAGGCGACGGCGATGGCGGTCTGTGACACCATCGAGGGTCCCATCGTAGAGCTGGACGATGGCACCGTCACCGCCGTCCACGACCTCGCGCGGGCGGAGGAGCTGCGGTCGAGGGTCCGGCGTATCATCGACCTCGGTGAGATCCTCGTCTCGTTCGGAGAGTTCCTCGAGAACAACCGGCCGCTCGTCCCGGCGGGCTACTCGCTCGATTGGCACCTCGAAGAGCTCCGTGCGGTGGGAGCCACGGACGCCGAAGGGTTGGGCGTCACCACGTACGAGGACGCCGTTCGGGTCTCCCAGACGTACCGGGTCCCGCTCCACCCTCGCTGGCTCCTCTTCTGGCACGACCTCACGCCGGCCGAAGTGCGGGCGCTCGGGGAGTTCGTCGAGCGCAGCGGACATTGGGTCGATGGGACGCTCGTGATACCCGCCGACCCCTTGTGGCGGGAGGCCCTCGTACGGCTCGGGTTCCTCTTCTCCCCCGTGGGAGGGGACGACCTGCGCGGGGAACCGGACGCGTCCGCCGCGCTCGTCGGGGGTCTCGGTCTCGCACCCGAAGGGGAGCTATTGGCCCGTCGCACGCCGCTCGACCCGGTCGACGAGGACACGCTCACGTACGTGAGCCATCTCGCGGGCGTCCCGGTCCGGGCGCGTGGGCCGTCTAGGGTCGGCGGGCGCGTCGGCCGTCCGGAGAAAGCCTACCACCGGAGCATGCAGCCGAACGTCCACGGGCTCTTCCCCGTGGGCGCCGCGGGAGGCCCTACCCGCTCGATCCCCGATGCGGCGCGCCGAACGATGCGCGAAGGCGTGAAGGTCGACCTCGGGGTCCGCAGCTGCCCGGCGTGCGGCCGCTCGACCGTATGGACCCGGTGCCCGTGCGGGGCCCATACCGAGCCCACCGGTAAGACGATCTCGGAGCCCCTGCCGGTCGCCCGCCTCTGGAGCGATGCGCTCGAGCGTCTTCATCTGGGCAAACCCCCGGTGGTGAAGGGGGTCAAGGGGCTCACGTCCCCGGGAAAGGTGCCCGAGGCGATCGAGAAGGGGATCCTTCGCGCCTCCCACGCCATCTCCGTCTACCAGGACGGGACCGCCCGCTTCGACCTCACCGACCTCCCGCTCACGCACTTCCGGCCGGTCGAGATTGGCACCGACATCGCCACCCTCCAACGACTGGGGTACACCTGGGACTGGTCCGGCGCGCCGCTCACCGACGACGAGCAGTTGGTGGAGCTCCTTCCCCAGGACCTCATCGTCTCTCGTTCGTGCGGGGTGTACCTCACCCGTCTCGCCCAGTTCGTGGACGACGAGCTGGTCCGTCTCTACGACGTCGAACCGTACTACCGGGCCGAGCGGCCGGAGCAGCTCATCGGGCACGTCGTCGTCGCACTCGCGCCCCACACCTCGGGCGGGGTCGCGGGCCGGCTGCTCGGCTTCACGAACGCGGAGGCGTGCTTCGCGCATCCCGTCTTCCACGCCGCCAAGCGTCGGAACTGTGACGGCGACGAGGACTCGGTGACGCTCCTCCTCGATGCGCTCCTCAACTTCTCGAGGTCCTACCTACCCGATAGTCGGGGCGCGCTCATGGACAAGCCGCTCGTTCTGACGACCCGCCTCGAGGCCACGGAGGTCGACAAGGAAGCCCACAACGTCGACGTCTCGAGCCACTACCCGCTCGCGTTCTACCGAGCGGCGGCGGAGCGACGGGACCCCAAGGAGGTCGAGGCGCTCCTCGACCTCGTCGGTCATCGCCTCGGCTCCGACCGTTCGCTATCGGGGTACGGGTTCAGCCACGACACCCACCGCATCGCGGGCGGACCGCCTCGTTCCGCGTATCGCGAAGGTCGGCCGATGGCCGAGCTGGTCGAGCGGTCGATCGTGCTGGCGTCGCAGATCCGGGCCGTCGACCTAGCCGAGGCCGTCACGCTCGTGCTCAATGCCCACTTTCTTCCCGATGTGATGGGGAACCTGCGGAGCTTCGGGACGCAGAAGTTCCGGTGCAAGGCGTGCGACACCTCCTACCGGCGGCCCCCGCTCTCGGGCCGCTGCGTCGCGGAGCGCGCCGGGAGTCGGTGCGACGGAGAGCTCCTCTCGACCGTTTACGAAGCGTCGGTGCGCAAGTACCTCCCTCTCGCGCAGCGTCTCGGAGCCATGGAGGGGATCACCCCGTACGTTCGGCAGCGCATCCAACTCATCGCCGACTCGGTCGCGACGCTCTTCCCCGGGGCCATCGCCCAGACGACGCTCGACCGATTCCGCCCGGAGCCCGCGGCCCCGTCCGCCGGCGAGGACGGCCCGTCGGTTCTCGGTTCGCCGGCCCCCGCAAGCGCCGGGGACGGGGAGTCCGGAACGTCCAAATAGCCGACGTCCCGTGGAAGGACGGCGGGCTTGTGGGGTAGCCTGGACTATCCTGCTGGCCTTCGAAGCCAGCGACCTGGGTTCGAAATCGCGGAGCAGTGCCGCGACGGAACTCCCAGCAAGCCCGTCCCCCGCTTCCGGTGCGGACTAGCCGAAGTACGCCGGGGATTGCGGAGGCTCGCTCCGCTTCTCCTCGTCGGCCTTGACGGCCTCGAGGATGTCGACCGCGAGGATCGCCGGGATCGGCACGAGGCGGACCCGCCCCTTCTCGGCCCCGCCCGACCCGTCAAGCTCGATCGCGAGGGCGTTGTCGCCGCCGATCGACACGAGCCCTCGGAACGTGCCGGTCGAGACGATAGCTTCGTTCTCGGTGCCGGCGGACCGGACCGTGACCTTCGAACCCGACGTGAGGGCGATCGTCGGTCGCTTCGCCGCGCTGGTCGGCTCGCTCATCGGCTCCCTCCGCGTTCCCGACCCGGGCTCCGGGACAAGGGGGCGGCCTTCGGCGGGATCTCGAGCGCTCTTTTCTCGACCAAGGTCTGCAAGTGATTCACGGTCTCCCGATATCGACGGAGGGCGTTCTGCGCGTTGGCCTCCGTGAAGTCCCAGGCGCGGGCCAGGTTGCCGTAGCGGAGCCGGTACCCTTTTCGGCCCTTCCCGTCGGTGGCCCCTCCCACTTCCTCCAGCAGGTCGAGTGCCTTGAGCTTGTTGACATGCCGGTAGACCGTGGGCTTGGACGTCTTGAGCACCGCCGTCAGCTCGTCGACGTACCACGCTCTCGCCGGGTCCTTGAGGAGGCAGTCGCGGACGAGCCGGTAGGCGAGGCTCTGCGCGACCGGTCCCTCGGACCCGCGTCCCTCCTCCCCTTCGGGTAGGTAGCCGACGAGTCGAAGGAACTCCCGCAGCACCTCGTCCAGATCGACGATCGGGGTGAGGGGAGTGCTGTAACGCAACGCGAGTTCGAATGGCATGCGGTCCGGTTGCCAAAACCGCTCATCAGATAAAAAAGAAGGCGTGAGTTGCCCCGCCCGCGGTGTGAAACCACGGACTCCGCGTTCGGCTCCTCCGCGAGGACTCCGTCGTTCCCCGTCGGCGCTCCGTTCCCGTCCGACGCGACAGGACCCAACGACCCCGGGCCTCCGTACGCGCCGGAGCGGGTGGCGCGAGCGCTTAAGCCTCTCAGGCCGTCCCCTCCGACATGCCGCTCTCCCTCACGGAAGTCCGGGCGCTCGTCGCCCAGTACCCCTCCCCGCCGGTGGTCGGGACGGTCGGTTCTCACTCGGCGCTCGACGTCGCCGACGGAGCGGTCACCGAAGGTCTTTCGAGCCTGATCCTCGCGCAAGCCGGTCGGGACGCGACGTACACCCGCTACTTCCGGTCGGTGCGGGCCCCGGACGGCACGCGGACGCGGGGGTGCGTGGACGACGTCTGGACGTTCTCGAAGTTCGCCGACATCGTGTCTCCCGCGGCCCAGGAGCGTCTCCGCGCGGCGGGCGTCGTGCTCGTCCCGAATCGGGCGCTCAGCTCCTACGTTCCCCTCTCCGCGATCGAGGACGACCTCCGGGTCCCGATCGTGGGGTCGCGCATGATGTTGAGGATCGAGGAACGGAGCGAACGCGAGAACTACTACACGCTCCTCGAGCGAGCCGGGATATCCACCCCCCGCCGCATCCCGGGTCCCGACGCGATCGACCGCCTCGCGATCGTGAAACTGCCCCATGCGACCCGCCGGCTCGAGCGCGGGTTCTTCACTGTCGCGAGCCCGGAGGCGTACCGCGCGAAGGTCGAACGGTTGGTGGCGCGAGGCACGATTGCCCCGGACGACCTCGCGACCGCGCGCATCGAGGAATACGTCCTCGGTCCGGTGTTCAACTTCAATTACTTCTTCTCTCCGCTCGTCCCGCGCGAGGAGGGGCTCGAGCTGCTCGGAGTGGACGAACGACGGGAAAGCAACCTCGACGGGCTCGTCCGCCTTCCGGCCGCGCAGCAGCTCGAGCTCAACGACTCCGACCGGATCCCCGAGTACACGGTCGTGGGCCACGGGACGCTGACGGTTCGGGAATCGATCCTCGAGGACGTGTTCCGCATGGGCGAGAAGTTCGTCGATGCGGCGCGCGCCCAGTACCCCCCGGGTATCATCGGACCGTTCTGCCTTCAGACCTGCATCGACCGCAACGGGCGGCCGACGGTCTTCGACGTCGCGGCCCGGATCGGCGGCGGGACCAATGTCCACCTTGCGCTCGGACATCCGTACGGGAACGCGCTGTACCGGACCGCGATGAGCAGCGGCCGTCGGGTCGCCCTTGAGATCCGGAACGCCTCCGAGCAAGGGCGGCTCGCGGAGATCGTTACATGACCGACCCGAAGTCCGAAACCCCGCTCCGTCGCACGGCTCTCTACGATTTCCACCTACGGCACGGGGGCCACATCGTCCCGTTCGCGGGCTGGGAGATGCCGCTCTACTACACCAGCATCCTCGCCGAGCACCGCGCGGTCCGGGAGGGGGTCGGGGTCTTCGACGTCTCCCACATGGGCCTCCTCACGGTCGAGGGAGCGCACGCCGCGGACCTGCTCGGTCGACGTACAACCGCGAATGTCCCGTCCTTGACTCCCGAGCAGGTTCGCTACACGTTCCTGCTCGAGGCGACGGGCTATATCGTCGACGACCTGCTCGTCAGCCGCCTCGACTCCGGCGATGAGTTGACCCGCTCGTTCATGGTCGTTCCGAACGCGAGCCGCGCCGACGAGATCGAGGAGATCCTGCGCCAGCACCGCGGTCCCGACACGACGATCGGCCGGTGGAACGGACCGGTGGCCCTGCTCGCGGTCCAGGGGCCCAAGTCGCGCGCGGTCCTCGAGTCGCTGTTCCCCTGGGACCTCTCGGGACTTCCGTTCTACCATGTGCGTTTCTTCCCAAAGAAGGACGGCACCAAGCCCCGCTCCGGCCGTCTTGGGCTTCACGTACCGGGCGCGCTCGAGGAGTGGCTACTCGTGAGCCGGACCGGCTACACCGGGGAACTTGGCTACGAGGTCTTCGTTCCCGCGAAAGAGGCGGACGCGCTCGCCGAGCGTCTCTTCGCTGCCGGTGTCGTGCCATGCGGCCTGGGGGCGCGGGACACCCTTCGCCTCGAGAAAGGGTACCTCCTCTCGGGGCAGGAGTTCCACCGGGACCATACCCCGCTCGAGGCCGGTCAGGAACGGTTCGTCGACTTCGACCATGTGTTCGTCGGGAGCCCAACGCTCGAGAAGGAACGCGCCGAGGGCCCGAAGCGTCGGCTCGTCGGGATCGAGGTCGCCGAGGCGGACGCGATCCCGCGCCACGGCACCCCGATCACGGCGGCCGGCAAGCCCGTGACCGAGGCGACGAGCGGCGGCCTCTCTCCGACGCTGGGAAAGGGGATCGCCCTCGCGTACCTCCCGCCCGAGCTCGCCCCGCCCGGAACGGCGCTGACCCTCGAAATCCGAGGCCGCGAGGTCGCCGGCCGGGTCGTGGCGCTTCCGTTCCTCAAGGCCGCTCGGCCGCGTACGTAAATACTCAGTCCACCCCATCTACTCGGACGGAACGATGGCGGCCGAAGCCGGGTCCGCTCGCCCGTTCGTCGGCCGGGTGGAGACGGTCGAAGCCCTTCACCGTCGGTTCGAGGACGCGCGCGCGGGCACAGGAGGAGTGACGCTCCTCGTGGGTGGGACGGGGGTCGGGAAGTCGGCCCTCGTCGCCGAGCTCGTCCAGGACATCCGGGCCCGCGGGGTCCGCGTGCTCCTCGGTCGGGCCCTCGCGCTCGATGACCCGCCTCCGTTCTCGCTGATCCGCTCCGTTATCCAGAGCGCGCACGACGACCCGACGTTCCAGCCGGCCGACGCGCCGCCGCTCGGCGCGGACCAGTTCCTGATCGGCTTCGCTCCCCGGCTCGGCGAGCCGGCCTACCCGGCACCCACCGGCATGGAAGAGCGGCTGCTCGAGGTCCTCGGCGAGACCGACGAGCGCGGGGAATCCTCCCGCGAGCGGGTATGGACCGGGATCGCCGAGCAGTTCCTCGAGTTCACCCGCCACGGTCCCATGGTCCTGATCTTCGAGGACCTCCATCGCGCGGACGAGTCGTCGCTCGCTGCGATCGAATTTCTGGCGAACCAGCTTAGGAACCGACCCCTTTGGATCCTGGCGACCAGCCGTCCGTACGCGTCCCTATCGGAATCTGGGCGTGCGCGGCTCGAGGGTTTCGAGAGCGCTACCCACGCCCGACGGATCGTCCTCCGCCCGATGACGTCGGGAGAGGTCGCCGACTACCTCCGGATGAACGACCCCTCCCGCGAGTACACTCCCGAGGAGATCGCGCGCCGCTACTCCGAGACCGGCGGGAACCCGCTTCTCCTCCAGCAGTTCGATCGTCGCATCTCGGTCTCCGAGGCCCCGGGCCGGACGGAGGCTGCCCTCCCGCCCCTCGACGAGGAGGCCCATCGCACCCTGGATGTCGCCGCCGTGCTGGGGCCCGAGTTCGCGTTCGGCATCCTCCTGCGCGCGAGCGGCGAGGACGAGGAGCGTCTCGCGGAAGCCGTCGACCGTTTGGTCGGCCAGGGGCTCCTCTACGAGCGACCGGGAGAGCTCCTCGCGTTCCCCGAGGACCGGCTGCGAGAGGAGGCGTACAGCCGCCTCACCGAGAGCCGACGTCGCCTCCTCCATCGACGGGCCGGGGATGCCCTCGAGGCGATGGGGAGCGCGGACCTGACGACGATCTACGCGCTCGCGCGCCACTTCTACTTGGGCCGCGTGGACGAGAAATCGGTCCAGTACAACCGCATCGCGGCCGAGATCGCCGACCGCGCGTTCGCGCCCGACGTGGCCCGCGACCACCTCGCCCGCGCTCTCGAGAGCCAGCGCGACCTGGACCCGGACGACCGCGACGCCGAGTCGGAGCTCGTGCTCGAGCTCGCGCGAACGACCAACGAGCTCGGTCGTCTGCAGGAGGCCGAAGGGATCCTGCGGGACTTCCTCGACCGGGGAAAGGATGACCTTCGACTTTCCCCGCGCACCCGCGCGACCCTCGAGATCTACCTCGCCCGTGTCCTGAGCGACCGGGGGGACTGGCGTGCCGCGGCGGAGGTCGCGGAGAAGGTGCTCTCCTCCTCGGGGCTCGAAGGCCAGCTGCTCGTCCGGCTCGGGGCTCACCGACTGCTCGGCGAGGCGTTCTTCTATGAGGCCCGCTACCCGGAGGCTCTCGCCCAGCACGCCGAGGAGATCCGCCTCGCGCGCGAGGCTGGCAACGACCGCGCGACCGCGCTCGGTCAGGCCCGGCACGCCGGCGTGCTCATGATGATGGCCCAGTCCGAGCAAGCGCTCACCGAGGCGCGCGAGGCCGCCGCCACCCTCGAACGGGTCGGACCCGCTCGGGAATCGGCCCAGGCGCACCTGTTCCTAGGGGTCCTCATCACGAGCATCCCGTCCGCGACCCCGCGCCACGAGGAGGCGATCGCGGAGTTCGCGGAAGCGACCCGACTCGCCGAGAAGGCGCAGGACCCTCGCCGGATGGGCTGGGCCCTGTTCAACACCGCGGACATCATGCGCGACGCGGGCCAGTTCGAGGAAGCGGTCGAGAGCGCCGAGCGGGCCCGGGAGATCCTCGAGCGGATCGGCGACCGGTTCGGCCTCATCCAGTCGATCATCGTCCTCGGGAAGATCGCGATCGACCGGGGCGAGTTCGACCTCGCAGAGTCCAACCTGCTCGAAGCGTACCGTCTGGTCCGGGACCTGAACGCGCCGGCGGACGAGGTCGACGTGGTCCTTCGGCTCGCGCAACTTTCCTATGCGCGCGGCGACCTCTCGAGCGCCCGGCGCAGGGTCGCCGAGCTCGAGCGCCGGAACCTTCCCGCCCTCCGGCCCGATGTCACCGAGGACTTCGACCGCCTGCGGAACGCGCTCGTCGCTAGGGAGGGCGACGCCGACGTCCCGTGAGATCTCCGCGGCCCATCTCGAGGGGCTAGCCCGTAGCGCCCTTCGGGAGGACCGTGCGTCCCGGGACCGCACGACCCGACTGCTCCTCGTCCGTTCGATTCCGGCGGAGGCCCGCGTGGTCGCGCAAGGCTATGGTGTCCTATCCGGGATGGCGGCCGCGCGGGCGACCGCGCGGGCGCAAGGCCTAACGGTCGTCACGGCCCGGAGGGACGGTTCGGCGGTCCGTCCGGGCACCGTCGTCCTGCGACTCCGAGGGGACGCGCGACGGATCCTGGCGGCCGAGCGCACGATCCTCAACTTCCTCATGCACGCGAGCGGGGTCGCGACCGAGACCCACCGAGCCGTACTGGGGGCACGCGGGGCCCGACGTCCCCTCGAGGTGTGGGCTACACGGAAGACGTTGCCCGGCCTTCGCGACCTCGAGAAGGCGGCGGTCGTGCACGGGGGCGGACACCCGCACCGGCGGGACCTCTCGGACGCCGTGCTCATTAAGAACAACCATCTCGCCCTCCTTTCGCTCCCGAACGCGGTGGCTCGGGCGCGCGCCCGGGCGCGGAGCGACGAACCGGTCGAGGTGGAGGTACGGACCGCCGCCCAGGCGGTGACGGCGGCGCGCGCGGGCGCGGACGCGCTCCTCATCGACAACGTCTCCCCCCAGCGGGCCCGCGGGATCGTCCAGAGGCTCGAGCGCGAGGACCTGCGACGCGGGCGCTGGGTCGAGCTCTCGGGCGGGATCACACCCGAGCGGGTCCCCCTCTACCGGTCGGTGGGTGCGGACGCGGTGAGCCTGGGCGGGCTCACCCACTCGGCGCCGGCCCTCCCGTTCCATCTCATCCTGCGCCCCACCCCTCGCTTAAGACACCGCGCGGCCTAGAAATCGCGAACGTCGATGAGTCTTGCCGAAGAGATTCTCCGCCTCAAGGAGGCGCGGAACGCGGTGTTGCTCGCGCACAACTACCAGCGTCCGGAGGTCCAGGACATCGCGGACTTCGTCGGCGACTCGCTCTACCTATCCCGGAAGGCGATGGAGTCCGACCGCTCGGTCATCGTGTTCGCCGGGGTACGGTTCATGGCCGAGACCGCCAAGATCCTGAACCCGAGCCGAACCGTGCTGCTCCCCGACCTGAAGGCCGGCTGCGGTCTCGCGGACTCGATCACCGCGGAGCAGCTTCGGACGTGGAAGCAGGCCCACCCGGGCGCGGTGGTGGTGGCGTACATCAACACCTCGGCCGACGTCAAAGCCGAGGCCGACATCTGCTGCACGAGCTCGAACGCGGTGAAGGTCGTCCAGCAGGTCCCTCCGGGCCGGGAGATACTCTTCCTGCCCGACATGTTCCTCGGGGATTACGTGCGTCGGCGGACCGGCCGGGCGATGCACCTGTGGGTCGGGGATTGCCCCGTCCACGCGAAGCTTCGTCCCGAGGACCTGGCCCGCGCCCGGGCCGACCACCCGAACGCGCCGGTGATCGCCCACCCGGAGTGCGGGTGCGCGACCCAGGCGATGGGGCACGTCGACCAGATCCTCTCGACGGACGGGATGGTGCGGTTCGCGGAAGAGACGCACGCGCCCGAAGTGCTCGTAGCGACGGAGGTGGGGATCCTTCACCGCATGTCGAAGCTGAACGCGACGACCCGGTTCACCCCGATCGACGCGGGCGCGATCTGCCCCTACATGAAGGAGATCTCGCTCGAGGACGTCCGCGACTCCCTCGCTCTCGACCGATACCGTATCGAGGTCCCGAGCGAGACGGCGGCGAAGGCCCGCATCGCTCTCGAGCGGATGGTCGCGGCCTGAACGCTCGCTTTAGAACCGCGGGACGATCGGCGCGAACCCGTGCACGTAGAGCTCGAAGGCCGCCGCGAAGAGTCCAAGGGCCGAAAGGAAGACGACCGCGATCGCAAGCCAGGACGGCTTGCGCGTGAGGTAGAAGTGCGGACTGAGCGGGTTCAGCCGGGTCGATAGGAACGACGTCCCCGAGAAGAGCAGGACGAGGCCCAACAGGGCGGTGAGCAGGACGGTGAATCGGCTCAGGTAGAGGCCCAGCACGACGAGCACGATCGCGACCGGGATCGCGGCGTGGGAGCGCTTCGTCTCGGCCTCTGCGGCCCGGTTCGGCGGAGGGTTGGTGGGGCGGCGGTAGGCGGATCGATAGGCCCGGGCGCCGGACACGTTATCGAGGGGTCGGTCGGTCCTAGATGAACCCAACCCTCCAACGGAACCCTTTTCCCGTTGGACCTAGGCATAAAAAGGGGGACACCTCCTCCCTGGGGTCGGTGAACGAGCATTCCCCCCGGCGTACCGCCCCGTCGAACCTCGCCCGGCCCCCGCCACCGGCGCCGGCCTCACCCTCGCGTCGCTGGCCCGAGCCACCGGCGCTCCGAACGAATCCTCTCGTGGGAGCTCGGGCCTGCTCGAGCTGTGCCGCTCCGATCGGGGCGTCGTCCGTCCCTCCCCGTTGCTGGGGGTGCGGCCGTCCCCTTTGCACCGATTGCTACTGGCGGCACGGGCTGACGCCCACGGCGCATCGGTGCACAAGCTGCCTCATGATGACGGGCGCCTCCTCCCGGACCGCGATCTCGGGGGGCCGCTCGACATCCCTCTCCGCTCCGGGGTCGACCCGGACCCTGTGGCACTGACCGTTCCGAGCGGGCCGGCGTTGACCACCGCGTCCGGAGCCGCGCCGGCACGCCGGGCGAACCCGAGGGCGACGAGCCGTGTCGGGTCGTCCGCGGCCGCTCCCAGACCGGTCGGCACGTGAACCGCGACCCCCGCCTCGCGGGCCTGCCGTCCGGCGGTCGAGTCGAGACGCTCAGGACCCGGGCCGACCTCGATCGCGGCCGCGGCCCGCCGTGCCTCCCCGACCCACCGCGCGAGAGCCGCCGCGTCCGACACGACGGAGGAGCCCACGTGGGCGACGAGGGTTGGCGAGCGGGCGCTTCCCCGGGGCCCGATTTCCTCGGAGGGTGTCGAGGTCGGTCGCACGATACGATAGTCGAACGGGGTCGACTCGAGCTCCTTCGGCATCGGGCCGACCCCGGTTTCGACCGCGCACGCGACCCGTAAGCCGACCGGTCGGAGTTCCGTGAGCCGAGCGCGCGTCGCGTCCGGAAGAAGCCAGACGGTGCCGTCCGCCCGGACCCCGCCCACCACGACCCCGACGTAGTCGAAGTGATGGGCATGGGCGTCGGCAACGATCCGGTCCACCGCGTCGGCGTTCGCGTCGGGTGCAAGGTGCGTGTGCAGGTCCCCCCGGAGGTCGCTCTCGGAGACGAGCCGCGGCACCTTCCCCCGCGCCGCCACCTCGATCTCGCCTCGGTCCTCCCGTAGCTCGGGCGGGATCCAGGCGAGGCCGAGGGACGCGTAGACCTCCTCCTCGGTGGCCCCGGCGATGCGTTCCTCGCCCCGGAAGACCCCGTACTCGTTGACCTTGAGCCCCCGGTCCCGCGCGAGCGAACGGAGGCGGACGTTGTGGTCCTTCGAGCCCGTGAAATACTGCAACGCGGCCCCGAACTCCTCGGGCTTCACGACGCGCAGGTCCACCTGGAGCCCCCCCGTGAGCAATACTGTCTCCTTCGTCTCGCCCCGCATCTTCACCTCGGCGACGAGGGGGTGCGCCGTGAACGCCTCGAACACCTTCCCCGGGTCCTTCGACGTGACCAGGATGTCCAGGTCGCCGACCGTGTCGCGGGCCCGACGGAAGCTGCCGGCGACCTCGACCCGGTCCGCGGTGGCGCCCTCCCGGAGCGCGTGCACGAGAGCGGAAGCGACCGGGTAGACCTCCTCGATGGCGCGTCGGGCGAGTACAGGCCCGGCCACCGCGGCCCGAAGGGCCGACCGGAGTTGCTCGATCTTCTTCTCCCCGAAGCCCTTCACTCCGACGAGCCGTCCCGCGGCGATCGCGTCCCGGAGCTCGTTCGGCCCTTCGACGCCGAGCTCGACCCAGAAGCGGCGTGCGGTCTTCGGGCCGAGCCCGGGGAGTCGCATCAGCTCGACCAGTCCGGGCGGGATCTCGCGTTTCAACCGCTCGTAGTAGGAAATGGACCCGGTTCGAAGGTACTCCTCGATCTTCTCCGCGATCGCTTCCCCGACACCGGGGATGGAACGGAGCTCGTGGCGGGCGGCGACCGCGCCCAGGTCCTCGGTCAGGCTTTCGATCGACCGTGCGGCGCGTCGATACGCCTCGGGCTTGAACTTCTCGCCGAGAAGGTCGAGGAGGTCGGCGACCGTCCGAAAGACCTCCGCCGCGTCCGCATTGGAGGTCATCGCCGCTCCGGGGGGCACGCTTCCGCTCGACCGTTCGGCACCGGCTTCGGGCTCTTCACGGGGAGAAATCGGCCCCGAGGTCGAGCCATGTGCGCCGCCCGACGGGGCGGAACCCCAATTGCTCGTAGAGGCGACGGGCCTCGAGACGGTCCTCTCGAACGTAGAGGCCGACCCTCGCCCGAGCCTCGCGCGCGCTCGCGAGAGCCGCCTCGACTAGCACCCGTCCGACCCCACGACCCCGGACGCCCGGGTCGACGAACACACCGCCGACGAGCCATACGTCCTTCAGGCGAACGGCGGCACGGACCGCGCCGAGAATCTTCCCATGGTCGAACGCTCCCCAGATCCACTCCTCTCCGGGGTCGAGGGTGGGGTACTCGGCGGCCACGGGGTCGGACTGTCGCCCCGCGAACGCGACCAGTTCCGAAAGGTCCGAGCGCTCGAGGCGGCGGACCTCGGCCGAGGGGGGAGGGTTTGAGTTCACCCTCGGCTTCTCGGCCGGTTCGTTCGCGAGCAGCAGGAGAGTGTACGGCCGCGCGGGGCCCCGGGCGGCGACCACCACGTTCTGGAACATCTCGGGGACGATCGCCACGAGGGGTCGCGAAGGGAGGGCATCGACGAGGCCCTGGGCGCGGGGGTCGGCCCCGACCCAGTGAACGACGGTACGGGTGGGATGCCCTAGCCAGATGAGCAAGTAGCCGACCGTTTGGTCCCCGTCGAGCGCGGAGACGAAGCGGACCCGGTTCGGCGTGTGGTCGAGGTCCCATCGGCCGTAAGCGTGGTTAAAGGGGTCCCGGAGGGCTGCGCGTTCGAGCCACTCCCGGTCGATCGTCGGTCGGAGCTCCATCGGACAGCTCCCGGTGCCCTATCCGTTCGGACTAGTTAGGGGTGTGGTTCCCTCCTCTCGGACGCGAACGGTAAATGCCGGGCGCGGGTCCCGCCAGCCTGTGCGAGCCTATCGTCCGAGCGCGGAGTTCCCCCGCCATCTCGAGGAGCTCTACGCCCGGTTCCCGTTCGACCGGTCGCTCGCGGACGACCCGATCTCCCTGGTCCGACCGCTGGCAGTGGACCTTCGACACGCGGAGGTGGCGGGGGTCTTCGCATCCACCCTCGCCATCGGCAACACGACCGCGATCCGAGGCGCGGTCGCCCGCCTCGCCGGTCTCGCCGACGGGGACGTTGCGTGGCTCGTCTCCCCGGGCCACGCGCGGGAGCGGGCCCGACGCTTGGCCTCCTTCCGCCATCGGTGGATCCGGGGGGACCAGCTCGACTACCTGGCGCGGGTCCTCGAGACCTACTACCGTCACCGTCCGTCCCTCGAGTCGGCCTTCGTCGAAGGATTCACGGACGGCGGCTTCGCGGGCGGGCTGGACGAGCTCTCCCGCGTTCTTCGGGCCGATGCGTTGCGGGGACGCCTGGGTCCTCCCCCTCGGGGGTACCGAGCGCTCTTCCCAAGCCCTCGCGACACGGCGGCAAGTCCGTGCAAGAGGCTCACGCTGTTCGTTCGCTGGATGGTCCGCGACCGCTATCCGGACCTGGGCGTCTGGCGTCGTGTGCCGACCGGGGAGCTTCGGATACCGCTCGACCAGCACGTGCACTGGATCGCCTACCACCTCGGCCTCACGGGCCGACGCACGCGTTCCTGGGCGGCCGTGGAGGAGGTCAGTGAAGCCTTGCGCCGGGTCGACCCTCTGGACCCGGTCAAGTACGATTTCGTTCTCTGTCACACCGGGATCTCCGGGGATTGTCCGAAGGAACGGGACATTGCGGTCTGCGGCCCCTGCTCGGTGCGACCCGATTGCCGCCTGTGGCGAGGTCGGACGGTGACGACGTGAGCGAACGGAACGTCCCCCTCCCCATCGACCCCGGCCTCCTAATGCGGTACCGCGCGGCCGGACAGAAGATCGCCTGGCGAGGCGCGCCGTCGGGAGCGAAGAGACCCGCGAGGCCCCGAGCCCGCATCGCCCACCTCCACGACGAGGAGGCGCGGGTCGAGGAGTGGGGCCAGGGAACGGCCGTCCGCATAACGGTCGACTCCGGGCCCCTGGGGGCCCTCGTGCTCCTCCTCGAGATCGACCGGCGTGGGTCGCCGACCGCGCTCGGCGCGCAGGAAGCCGGTCGGAGCCCTGCCTTTCCCTCGGGGGCGATCGTCGCGGCGTGGGGAGGCGCGAGGGTCCCGGAGGACTCGCGCCCGGGGCTCGACGACCTTGTCGAGCTCGCGCGCTACGCTCTCGCATAGGCCGCGAAATGCTTATATTTCCTAATTATTCGGATATCGAATAGTTAGGAAACCTCATGGTGGTAGTGACCCCGCCCCTCGAGCGCCGATCCGAATCGAACGACGTCGTTCGGCTCATCGACCTCTTCCACGAGGTTTTGCGCGCGTCTTTGCGAGAACTTCACCCGACCCTTACGAAGGAGGGGATCACGATGGGGCAGTTCTGGGCCATTCACACCGTCTCGAGCCTCCAGGGCGCGTCGGTCAGCACGGTCGCCCGATACCTCGGGGTGTCCGCTCCGACGGTCTGCGGGAACATCGACCAGCTCGAGGATGCGGGCCTCGTGCGACGCCACCGCTCCGAACGTGACCGGCGCGCGGTCGAGCTCTCACTCACGCCACGGGGGCGGAAGGTCGAGGCCCGCATCTGGAGCGAGATCGCGGGGGTCATGGCCGAGGCCGCCCGCGGGTTACCCGAAACCGACGTCGCGGCCTCCGTGCGTGTCTTCACCGCGGTCACTCACCGTCTCAGCCGAAGCGGCACCCTCCGACCGGAGGGCACGTGAACGCTTCCGAGCGGG
The DNA here is from genome assembly GCA_002503985.1 of Thermoplasmata archaeon UBA61. Classification (GTDB taxonomy): domain Archaea; phylum Thermoplasmatota; class Thermoplasmata; order Lutacidiplasmatales; family UBA184; genus Lutacidiplasma. The sequence goes on along the minus strand of DASW01000009.1, from coordinate 90,843 downwards.
ACCTGACGGCGGCCGGCACGCCCTACAACCCGCACGCGGCGCGGGGGGCCATCATCGTCCTCGCGGTGATGGCGCTCATGGTCACGTACGTCGAGACGATGGTCCTGCCCGCGTTCTCGGCGTTCCGAACGTTCTTTGACAACGCGCCGACCACAACGGTCGTCTGGATCATTTCGGCCTACCTGCTCGTCGGGACGGTCGCGACCCCGGTCTTCGGCAAGCTCGGGGACAAGTACGGCAAGAAGCGGATGCTCCTCATCGTGATGGCGCTCTATGCGGTCGTGGTCAGCATCGCCGGGTTCACACCCAACATCGGGGCGGCGTTCGGGGTCGACCGAGCGAACCAGATCTACCTCCTGATCGGCGTCCGTGCGGTCCAGGGACTCGGGATGGGCATGTTCCCGCTCGCCTTCGCGATGCTGCCCGAGGTCTTCCCCGCCGCGCGGGTCGGCCAGGCCCAGGGAATCGTCTCGGGGATGTTCGCCGCGGGCGCGGCGCTCGGGCTCGTGGGCGGCGGTTATATCGCGTATCAATTCGGCTGGGAGCTCACCTATCACACCGTCACCCCAATCGCGATTCTGCTCGTGATCCTCGCGTATTTCTACCTCCATGAGTCGCCGCACCTCTCCCCGAAACCGATCGACCTCCCCGGCATCGGCAGTCTCGGCATCGCGCTCGCGATGGTGATGTTCGGGCTTACGGAGGGTGTCTACTGGGGCTGGACGAGCTTCTCGGCCGTCACGTTCGCCGGCATTCCGTGGGGGGTTCCCGAGTTCTTCCTCCTCGCCCTCGCCGCTACCGCGTTCTTCCTCTATTGGGAGCCGCGGGCCCCGACGCCGGTCGTCTCGTTCCAGGCCCTCAAGGAGCGGAACATCTGGATCTCGAACGTGAACGGGGTCATCGTGGGCGTGGGGATGTTCCTCATCTTCGTCACCCTCACGATCCTCGTCGAGGACCCGATCTCGCCCGGCTTCGGATACACCGAGTTCCAGTTCGGGTTGGTCGCGCTCCCCTCGGCGCTCGGGATGCTGGCGTTCGCTCCGCTCTGGGGACGCTGGGTCGCCGCGAAAGGACCGAAGCCCGTGATGATCGCCGGCTTCTCGGTCATGGGCCTCGGCGCCCTCGGGCTGACCCTCTTCCACTCCTCGATCCTCGAGCTGATGGTATTCGCCATCCCGGCGCTCGTCGGGAACGTCGCGGTGCTCATCGCGATGTCCAACATCATCGTGCTCTCCGTATCCCCGAAGGAGCTCGGGATCCAGACCGGGATGAACCAGACGTTCCGGAACCTCGGGAGTGCGGTCGGACCCGTTCTCGCGGCCGCGGTCACCGCGACCTTCACGGCCGCCGCCGTCGTCGCCGTGACCCCCCGCGGACCCGTCACCGCGAGCGTCCCGTCCATCACGGGCTTCGTCCTGCTTTTCGCGATCACCGCGGTGATCGCCCTAGTCGGGCTCGTCCTGTCGCTCGGCCTACGGAACTTCCGCTTCCACGTCGACGGGACCCGGCTCGGGGCTCCGTCCACGGCGGAAGGCACACCCACCCCGCTCGTCGGTGAGCCCGCGCCCGCCGTTTCGGCGGGTCCCTCGTCGTAGGTCGGGCCGCTTCGCGTCGAGATCCTACGAGCAGCCGCTCGTGGAGCCGCAGACCGTGCACGCGTAGCACGTGCCCGACCGCACCATGATCCCACCGCAGAGCGCGCAGGCCGGCGCGTCGTCGCTGACGCCTCCGCTCGAGAACTCGGGGGAGAACGCGTCGAGGGCGCGGGTCTCGAACTTCACGGTCGAGGGGCGGGAGGCCGACGGTCGCGTCCCGGTCGGGACGGCGGCCCCGTGGCCGTTGCCGTTGCCCTCCGGGGGTCCCTCGAGACCGATCGCGCGTCGCTCGTCCTCGGTGAGGAACTCCAGAGCGAGCCACCGAGCGACGTAGTCGGGGATCGACTTCGCGAAGCGGATCTTCGGGTTGTTGGTCGCTCCGGCGGGTTCGAATCGGAGGTGGGCGAGCTTGCGGACGAGGTCCTTGAGCGGCACCCCGTGCTGGAGCGCCATCGACATTGCGAGCCCGAGCGAGTCCATGAGCCCGTTCACCGTCGAGCCCTCCTTCGTCACCCGGAAGAAGATCTCACCGGGGCGGCCGTCGGGGTAGAGGCCGACCGTGACGTAGCCGTCGTGGCCCCCCACTTCGAAGTGGTGCGTGATCGCCTGGCGCTCGTTCGGAAGGCGCTCGCGGGCCGGCCCGCGGGGTCCGACGGCGGCTCCGGCCCTCCCCTTTCCCGTTTCGAACGGTTGGGACGCCTTGCAGCCGTCGCGGTAGAGCGCGACCGACTTGATGCCGAACTTCCACGCCTCGAGGTAGATCTTCTCGATGTCCTCGACAGTCGCCTCGTTCGGGAGGTTGATCGTCTTGGACGCCCCACCCGAGAGGAACGGCTGGACGGCGCCGAGCATCTTGAGATGCCCCATCGGTGGGATCGTCCGAACGCTGCCGGCCGGAGCGAGCGCGCAGTCGAAGACGTTGATGTCCTCCGGGGCGAGGCCCGGGGCTCCCTCGATCGTCCCGGTCTTCTCGACGTACTCCGTGACGGCCCGGATCTCGTCCGGGGAGTAGCCGAGGGCAAGGAGGCCGTTCGGCACGGTCCGGTTGACCATGCGCAGGACCCCGCCGCCCACGAGGTTCTTCACCTTGACCAGGGAGAGCTCGGGTTCGAGGCCGAGGGTGTCGCATCCCATGAGGAGCCCGATGGTACCGGTCGGCGCGATGACGGAGATCTGGGCGTTCCGATACCCCCAGAGCTCGCCGGCCTTCACGGTGTCGTGCCAGCGGTCGGCCGCGGCCTGGGCGAACGCCGTCAGGCGGGGGTCGTTGTAGGGGATCTCCTCGGCGGCCTTCGCGTGCTTCCCCATGACCCGCAGCATCGGGGCCCGGTTCCGCTCGAAGCCGGGGAACGGGCCGACCCGCTTCGCGATCTCGCTCGACATGTGGTAGCCCTCGGCCGATAGGAACGCCGAGACGGAGGCCGCGAGCGTGCGTCCCGCGTCCGAGTCGTAGGCGAGGCCGTAGTGCATGAGCAGGGCGCCGAGGTTCGCGTACCCGAGGCCCAGCGGCCGGTAGTCGTGCGAATTCTGGGCGATCGGCGCGGTCGGGTAGCTCGAAGCGTCGACGATGATCTCCATCGCGAGGACCATCGTCCGGACGGTCTGGCGGAACAGCTCGATGTCGAACTGCCCCTTCGCGTCCAGGAAGCGCATCAGGTTGATCGACGCGAGGTTGCACGCCGAGTCGTCCAGGAACAGGTACTCACTGCACGGGTTAGAGGCGTTGATCCGGCCGGAGTTAGGGCACGTATGCCAGTCGTTCGTCACGTCATCGAACTGGACCCCCGGGTCCCCGCAGCGCCAGGCCGCGTACGCGAGCTTCCGCCACAGTTCGCGCGCCGGATACGTCTCGGCGACCGAATGGTCGGTCCGGTGGATCGTCTTCCAGTCCTTGTCGCGGACGACCGCTTCCATGAACGCGTCCGGGACGCGGACGGAGTGGTTCGCGTTCTGGTAGGCGATGGACGCGTACGCGGAATCGGGGTCGGTGCCGTCGAAGTTGACCGAATAGCCCTCTCGGATGAGGGCCGCCGCCTTGTCCTCCTCGCGGACCTTGCAGTCGATGAAGTCGACGATGTCCGGGTGGTCCATGTTGAGGATGACCATCTTCGCCGCACGGCGGGTCGTCCCGCCGGACTTGATGACGCCCGCGAGGGCGTCGAACGCGCGCATGAACGAAACGGGGCCCGACGCGATCCCGCCCCCCGCGAGCCGCTCATGACTGCCGCGGAGCGGTGAGAGGTTGGTGCCGGTCCCGCTGCCGCCCTTGAACAGGCGTCCCTCGCTCGTCGCGAGCGCCAGGATCGAGTCCATGTCGTCGCTGATCGACTGGATGAAGCACGCCGAGCACTGCGGAGGCTCGCGTACGCCGACGTTGAACCAGACGGGGCTGTTGAACGCCGCCATCTGCTGGACCATGAGGTACGAAAGGCTCTCCTCGAACGTCGTCGCCTCGTCCGGAGTGTCGAGGTAGCCCAGGTCGAGGCCCCGCTCCGCCATGAAATGGCAGACGCGGCGGATCATCCCGTCGATCGAGTTCTCCCGACGGCCCTGCAGGACGCGGAAGTACTTCGACGCGGCGATGTTGACGCTCGTCTCGGACCAGGACGTCGGGGCGCGAATTCCCTTCTGCTCGAAGATGGCCTTCCCTTCGGCGTTCTTGATCATCGCGTCGTGCGTTCTCCACTGGACCGTGTCGAATGCGGTCTTTCCGCGAGGAACGAGGCGAGGGACGGGAATCGGTTCACGCCCGATGCGAGGAGCGGGTCGTCCGACCGACTCGTCCGATGCGGGCGCGGTGCGCTTCTTGGCCACTGCCATGACGGCTTTACTCCTGAAGGATCGATGGGACGTCCCGACCGATGAGTAATAACACCACGCGAGGACCTAACCCATCGGCCGGTCGCTGAAACGGCCCTGTCGAGGGGCTGTTTCGCACCGGTCGCCGACGGTCGGGTACGCGGATGGTGTCGCTCGGGACACCGTGAAAACCCTCCGGGTGCGAGCCAAGTGTCATCCGGTATAAGTCTACTTGGTCGTCGCGACGACGACAGCGTCGAAAATCGCGTCGCCCGAAGCGCACACGCCGTTCCTTGGTAAGAGGGGTTGCGAATTTCCGAACGCTCCCCGGTTCTAAGTACGGGGAACGACCCGTCTCCTCCGATGACCGAGGAAGCTCGGCCTCGTCTCTTCCCTCGAGCGGTCGCGTTCTTCCGGCGACATCCGGTACTTCTCTTGCTCTGCTTCACGCCGGGGATCCCCGAGTATCTCTCGGGGTCAACACCGGTCGCGGCGCTCGTCTACGCGCCCGGGGGCTTCCTGCTATTCCTCGCCCTGAACCTGGGTCTCTACGGGCCCGGGGTCCTTCTCGCCCGAGAGGCGTTCGTCCGGTGGCGGCCGGGGTGGGCGGGCGTGGTTCTCCTCGGCGCGGCCTACGGGCTTCTCGAGGAGGGAACTGCCCTCAGTACGCTGTTCAACCCCCACGCGTCCGTCGTGGGCGCCCTCGGCTCCTACGGCCGGTTCGCCGGGGTGAACTGGGTCTGGACGGTCGGTGTGCTCGGTGTGCATATCGTCCTCAGCGTCGGTCTTCCGATCCTCCTCCTCGGCCTCGCCCTTCCCGAGACGCGCGGCCGCTCGCTCCTCTCGAGCCGCGAGATCCCTATCGCCCTCGCTGTCTACGCCCTCGACATCGGGGTGTTGGTCCTGGCCACCGGCTACTGGCGGACCGCGCCGTGGCTGCTCGTGTCCGCCGCGCTCCTCGCCGGGCTCCTCTATGCGGTCACCTGCCGGCTCCCGCACGGCACGCTCGACCCCCCGTACCCCGGTCCCCGGATCGCTCCGGGTTGGTTCTTCGGGCTCGGTCTCGCGTTCTACCCGATTCTGCTCCTCGTGCCCGGTCTCGGGGGCGCGGTCTCCCTCTGGCCGCCGCTCACGATCGCGGTCGACCTTCTCTTCAGCGGCGCCCTCTTCCTGTTCGTGCGTCGGGAGGTCGGCCGTAGCGGGAACGAGGCGGCGCTCACGATGCTGGCCCTCGGCGCCCTGCTTCCGATCGTCGCCATCGGATTGGTCTCCCAGCTCTTCCTGCCGGTGGTGCTCGTGCCCGACGTTCTCTTCGGGCTGTTCTTCTACGCGCTCTGGAAGCGCTATCGACCCGGGCCGACCGTTCCCACGGTCCGTTCGACCTAGGACGCGGTGGGCGAAGAGCGCCCGCGCCCGAGCGAAGGTGCCTCGGTCACGGTAGGAGCAGGCCGCACCGTACGAACGAAAAAAAGAGGGTTGGGAACCTTCCCGAAGGAAGGTCCCCAAGAAAGGGTGACGCCGTTCAGGCGTTCTTCATCTTGGCGCGAGAGATGAACCCCTTCTTGTCAAGGAAGTACATGTAGCCGTCTTGACGGGTGATCTTCTCCGTGCCGACGCGTCCCTTCTTGCCGGACTTGTTCAGCTTCGTTGGGGTTTTCCAGAGATACCCGTCCTTGCCGAGATAGTACAGGTAACCCTTCTCTCGCTTGATCTGCTCTTTGCCTACACGCTCCGCCATTTTGGCGACCTCGAGGGCGAGGAGTGGAGCCCCCCTATTTAGAAGTACTGACGGAGTGTCGGCGGAGAAATCGGGTTTCCCTGACGGAAAACCAGAGCCGGAATCACGTCGAAACGGTATCCGAGCTGGTCGACGGAGCGGACCGGGAAGACCGTGAAATCGGCGGGCCGGCCCGCAGCGACCATGCCCGCGTCCTCGAGGCCGACCGCATGCGCCGCGTTCACGGTAGCCGCCGTCAGCGCCTCGGCGGGCGTGAGCCGCGCGGCGTGGACGGCGTGCGCGAGGACGAGGGGCATCGCCTCGACCCAGGAGTTCGGTGAGCAGTCCGTGCCGAGGGCGACCGGGACCCCGGCGTCCACCATCTCCCGACCCGGGCTCCGAACGCCGGGGGAGGCGGTGAGCGCGGTGATGGGGAGGAGCACGGCCGTGACGCCGCTCTTCGCGAGGAGCTCTCGGTCCTCGGCCCGTGCCGCTAGTAAGTGGTCGGCCGACACCGCATGGAGGCGCGAGGCCAGGCGGGCTCCGCCCGAGAGGATGAACTCCTCGGCGTGGATCTTGACGCCGAGCCCGAGCGCGAGGGCGGCTCGGAGGAGCCGCTCGGACTGACGGACGGAGAAGAACCCCGGTTCGCAGAAGACGTCACAGAAGCGGGCGAGCCCCTGCTTCGCGACCCTCGGGAGCGCGTCCTTGACGAGGAGATCGACGTACGCGTCCGGCCGGGTGCGGTACTCGGGCGCGACCGCGTGCGCGCCGAGGAAGGTCGGGACGAGCCGTAGCCCGGTGCGCCGGGCGAGCCGGGGGATGAGGCGGAGGAGCCGCAGCTCTCCCTCGACCGTGAGGGCGTAGCCCGACTTCACCTCGACCGAGGCGGTCCCCCAACTCCCCATGCGGAGGAGTCGGGCGGCGGTCGCCGCGAGCAGCGCCTCGTCGGTGGCCTTTCGGGTCGCCCGAACGGTCGCGAAGAGGCCTCCGCCGGCCCGGGCGATCTCGGCATACCCCATCCCTCGCACCTTGAGCGGGAGCTCGAACGCTCGGTCCCCCGCGAAGAGGACGTGGGTATGAGCGTCCACGAACCCGGGGACCACGACCCCGCCCCCGGCCGAGAGGCGCCGGCCGCCCGGGCGTAGACGGACGGCCGTGGAGAGGGTGCGTTCGCGTCCTACCCAGGCGAAACGGCCCTCGGCGACCGCGAGCGCCGCGTCGGTGAGGACCCCGAGGTCGTCGGCCGCCTTCCCGATGCGCGGCACGGGCCCCCGGGCCAGGGTCGCGAGCTCGCCGATGTCCGTGACGATGGTGTCCGCTCGAATCATGGTTGGAGGATGGGATGGTCGAGGAGGTCCCGCGCGACCTGGGAACCCGGAAAGAGGATCCGCGCCTCGGACTCGAGCCCTTCGAGCTCCTTGTAGCGGGCCGAGAAGTGCGTGAGGAAGAGCGTGGCGACCTCGGCGGCGTTCGCGATCTCGGCCGCCTGGCGGGCCGAGGAGTGGCCCCATTCGTTCGCCTGGGCCTCGAGCTCCTGGGAGACCGTCGCCTCGTGGATGAGGACGGTCGCGCGGTGCGAGAGGCGTCGTACCTCCTCCGACGGCGCCGTGTCCCCCGAATAGACCACCGACCGGCCGGAGCGCGGCGGTCCCATAACGTCCGAGGGGTTCACGACGGTCGAGCCGACCCGAACTGCTTCACCCGCCTCGAGCTTCGCAAAGTCCCGCCCGTGGATCCCCAGGGAGCGGGCCTTTTCGCCGTCGAACCGGCCGCGCTTGGGGCCCTCCTCGACACGGTAGGCCAGGGAGGGAACGGGGTGGATGGCGGCCGCGGTCCGCACCGAGTAGCCGTCGAGCTCTACCGTGGCACCGGGCGAGAGCGCGTGGACCGTGACCGGGAATCGGAGGGTGAAGTATCCCATCCGAAGCGCCCTCCCGACCATCTCCTCGGCATCGGGGGGTCCGTAGATGTCGAGCGGCTCGGTCCGGTTGTTGAGGCACATGCTCTGGATGAGACCGGGGAGGCCGAGGAAGTGGTCCCCGTGGAAGTGGGTCAGGAAGACCCGCCGGACCCGCATGAACGATGCGGACGACTGGAAGAATTGGCGCTGCGTGCCCTCTCCGCAATCGAGGAGGATGAGCTCCTTCTCCGCGTCCAACGCGATCGCGCTCGCCGACCGTTCCTTGGTCGGCCACGAGCCGGCGGTGCCGAGGAAGGTGAGGCGCATCGGACAGCCGCACCTTGTTTCGGGTAAAAGGCCGTTGGGGGACGACCCTCTCGGGGGTTCGGTTCCCTTTCGGGGCAAAAGAGGAAAAGGAGCGTACAACTGGGTCGGTGGATGGTCGACTGGGACCGGGTAGAAGAGCTCCGGTCGAAAGGCTGGGACTGGGACAAGATCGCGGAGGACCCGAAGGTTGGTTTTCACCCCGACACGTCCGTTCAGGAATCCGGTCGCGCCCTCCGGGGACTGTACCATCGCCAGCGCTCGCGTCAGCGGCGGCAGGGCGAGGCCCCCTCGACCCCGGCGGCCCCCTCGAAGGAGGACCGGGAGAAGGCCGAGCGGAAGTGGACGCTCCCCCGCATCGGCTACCTCTTGGTACCGATCTTCGGTATCTGGTTCGTCCTCGCCTACATCGTTCCCTCGCCGGTCGGCTTGGTGCTACCGGCGATCCCGTACCTGGCGCTCGTGCTCGTCATCGTGGCATTCCTCCTGCTCTTCGGGCTACTCCGATCGACCAAGGCGCGCTGGTCGAAGGTCTACCGATTGACGCTGGTGACCGGCATCGTGGTCGGCCTCGTGGTCTCGGGATTGATCGCGCTCACGGGCGTCCTCTTCTTCGGCTGCCCGGTCCTCCCGTCCTCGGGAGCATCGGAACCCGCCGGCTGGATGTCGGTCAGCGTCTCGCCGTGGCATGAGAACGGCCTCCCGACCGTCTACTACTACGGCGCGACGTGGTGCCCGTACTGCTCCGCGAGCAGCTGGGCAATCTGGAAAGCGCTCACCGGGTTCGGGAGCGTGCCGTTAAGCAGCGTCACGTTCACGAATTCCGCCGAGGATGGCATTCCCGAGGTCGTCCTCGCCAACGCGCAGGTCTCCTCCTCCTACGTTTCGTTCGTCGTGAGCGAGGACACCTCGCAGGTCACGGGGACCTTCCCGAGCACCTCCAACTGCATCGAGCAGGCGTACGTCAGCGCCTACTCCGGCAGCTCGATCCCGTTCGTGGTCATCAACGGTCAGTACGTCCATGGGGGCGCGACGCTGATCCAGCCGAACGACGTTTCCTCGTACACCACCGGAACCATGCAAACGGACGTCAGTACGGCGACCGGGACGCCATGGTCGGTCGTCCAGGGACAGACCTGGTGGATGATGGCCTACATTGCCAAATCGAACGGCGCCACTCCTGCCAACCTGGCCACGCAACCGTACTACGCGGGATGGGGCAACGCCGCCATCTGGGGCAGCAACACGCAGAGTTCCGTGGCGGCGGACCTTACCCAGGTCACGTAGAGCTTCGAGATGCGCACGCGGGACATCCGGTCGGTCATCTACCTCGCCGGAGGGTTCGGCCTCATCGTCGCGATCTACACGTACTTCGAGACGGTCGAGGCGTCGCTGCAGAAGTACTGTACCCTCAACGCGTACGTCTCGTGCGGCGCCGTCGCGAACAGTGGGAGGACGACCCTCTTCGGGATCCCGGATTCGTTCATCGGCATCGGGGGTTTCGTCCTCATTCTGCTCGTGGCCGGAATCGCGGAGTCCCGACGCAAGGAGCTCCTCTGGCCCTACCTTCTGCTCCTCCTCACGACGGGTGGAGTGGCCGTCTCCCTCTACTTCCTCTACGAGGAGCTGTTCGAGATCCACGCCCTCTGCCCGGTCTGCCTCGCCGCCTGGGTTCTCGGATGGGTCGCGTGGGGGGCAACGATCGCACTCGTTCGCAAGGCGCGTGCCAGGGCCCGGTCCCGAGCGCTAGAAAACCCGACCGCGACCCCCTCCCCGCCGGACTAGGTTTCTCGGCGGTAGACTGGGCCCCTTCCCGTGGGTCCCGGGTTATATACCCAACCTTGTTCGCCCGCCCGGGTCAGCCATGGATCAGTACGCGACGCTCGCGGCCGGGATCGCCATCGCCGGAGGACTGATTGGAACCGGTATGGCCCAATCGGGAATTGGGGCGGCCGGCATGGGGATCATCGCCGAGAAGCCGGAGAAGTTCGGCCAAGTGCTGTTCTTCTTCGTCATCCCCGAGACGCTCTGGATCATCGGATTCGTGCTGGGGATCATCCTCCTGCTCGGGGTCATCTCGTAGGCCCCTCGCTCGCACCTATGAGCCTCGAAAGCCTCGTCGACGAGATCCGCCGTCGCGGCGAGGCCGACCTCGCCGCCATCACCGCGACCCGCGAGGCCGAGAGCGCGAAGATCCTCGCGGAAACCGACCGACGGCTCGAGGAGGTCCATTCGGAGAGCGCCCGCGCGACCGACACCGAGGTTGCCCACGAGCACGCTCAGCGCCTCGCCGCCGCGAAGCTGCAGTCCCGCAAGCTCCTCCACGAAGCCCGAGAACGAAGGCTCGTGAGCGCGATCGAGGAAACTCGGACCCTCCTCCAGGAGTACACTCGGTCGGCGCAGTACCCGGCCGTGCTGAAGCGGATGGTCGTCGCCGCCAACGAATCGCTCGGAAAACCCGTACGGATATCGGGCCGGGGCGAGGACGCCCCCCTCCTCGCGAAGGTGGCGGGAAAGAGCTTCGACCCGACGCCCCAGCCGATCCTCGGGGGCCTCGTCGCGGAGACCCCGGACGGGAGCCGCCGACTGAACCTCTCGTTCGACGAGCTCCTCCGGTTGCGCGAGGACCGGGTCCGCGGGCTTCTTGCCTAGGCCGGCATCATGGCCGCCTCCCCCTACGCCAGCGCGCTCGGTCGGCTGAACCCGGAGTTCCCCGCCTTCCTTCCGAAGGAGACGTACCCGCTGCTCTTGGCCACCAAGGACCCGAACGAGTTCGCGAAGGTCCTTGAAACGACCCCGTACGCCGAGGACATCGCCCGCGTCCGAGCGACCCATTCCGGTGCCTCCCTGGTCGAGCTCGCGATCAATCGCACGTTCGTGCGGAGGAACCGACACGCGTTCGAGGCGACCCCGTTCGCGGGGCGCTCGGTCGTCGGGGCGTACCTGGGCCGCTGGGACATCCAGAACATCGAGATGATCCTCACGGCGAAGGCGAAGGGGTTGGGGGTCACCGAGACCGAGGACCACCTGATCTCGAGCCGCGAGATCCCCGCGGGTCTCTACGCGGGCGCGATGAACCTGGACGATTTTCGGATTCTCCTCGGCCAGACGACCGTCGAAGCGATGGTCACCTCGCTCGTGAGGTACGGCTACGGGGCGACGATCCTGCCGTTCCTCGAGGCGTTCGAGCGGACCCACAACATCTTCCCCATCCTGCGCGCGCTCGACAAGGAGTACTACCGCAACGTGCTCGCCCAGGCGCGGTTCTTCCAAGGCGACGAGTGGGTGGTGCGCGCCCTCGTTCAGAGCGAGATCGATGCGCGGAACGCCCTCCTCCTCCTCAAGGGAAAGGCCCACCACCTCCCGGTCGACGACGTCGTCGCCCGGTGGACGGACGGGGGCACGTTGACCGCGACGCTCGCCTCGGACCTCTTCTCGGCGCGGACCGTCCCCGACCTCGCCGAGCGCCTCGCGTCCCGGTTCCCCTCCATCGGGGAAGGCGTGACGGAGTTCGAGTCCGCCGGCAGCCTGACGGGGTACGAGGTGGCTCTCGAACGCGAGCGAGCTACGTCCGAGCTGAAGCGGCTGAGGACCTATCCGCTCTCGCTGAGCGTCATCTTCGCCTTCCTGATCCGGAACGAGCTCGAGCGCAGCGACCTGCGCCGAGCGGTGTTCGGCCGCCTGTACGGGGTGCCTGCGGACCGGCTGACCCCGCTGCTCGTGTCGCCCCGCCTTTAGCGCGCTCCGCCCGGGCGGGCTCACTCCCCCGGGGTCCGGACGATCGGTCCGGCGGGGAGCGCTCCGGGGGCTTCGAGGGGCGAGACCGTGTGGGTCCGAGGGGACCCGAACGGCCGGAAGACCTTCCCGTTGCCGGTGTAGAACTTCGAGAAGTACTCGACGAAGATCAGCCGCGCCCCTTGGATCCCCGGCTCGAAGACGCCGATGATGACGTTGAACGACTGGCCGATGACGATGATGACGAGGCCCGCGACGATCCCGACCACCGTCCCGCCGAGGACGAGGCCGCCCCCGATGGTGTTGATGACGAGCGCGAGGATGGCGCTCGCGAGCAGGATCCCGACCAGACGCGTGTAGGAGAGGATGTGACTCACAACCTCGATGAGCCCCATCAGCCCCATCTGAAGGCCCTCGCCGAAGAGGAGCATCGCGAGGCCGACTGCGAGGCAGGCATACCAGACGACGATGAGCGGGTCGGCGGAGACCGAGGTCGCCCGATGGATGACCGCGAGGCCGAAGAACGCGACCCCGAAGGCAAAGAGCACCCCGCCGCTCTTCGCGACCACGCCCCTCGGGTGGTGATGGAAGTACTCCTTCAGGGCTCCCATGACGAAACCGAGGACGACCATCCCGAGGCCGACGAACCCGGCAAAGAGCAGGTAGGTCGGCACGGACTTGTCCAGCGACGGCCCCGCGTAGTGAAAGAGGACGGTCAGGAGCGGGTAGCCGAAGAACTCGTTCGAGTAGAGGCCGAGGCCGATCGCGATCGCGCACCCGGGAAGGAGCGCGTAGGCGAGCTGCTGCATCCCTTTCGGCCCCATGATCATCTTGACGAAGTTCCGGCCGAACTTCGGCAGGTACCGGGCCGCCGGGAATCCGGCGATCATCCAGAGCGAGATCAGCAGGATGACGAGACCGTAGCCCCAGTCGCTGAGCATGAACCCGAAGAAGATGGGGAAGGCGATCGCGAAGACGAGGGTGGGGTCCCACTCGGTCGACTGCGGGAGCGAATAGAAACGCACGAAGAACTCGAACCGACGAACCCCGCGCGGGTTCGACATGAGGGTGGGGGGCTCCTCCGAGGTCGGGACCCGGTAGAAGAACGTTCGGTTCCCGCTCTCCCGCTCTACGACCGCCTCGAGCCGTGCGATGTCCCGCTCGGGGACCCAGGCCTCGAGGGCGAAGGCGGCGCGGCTCGCGCCCAGCTTCGTGACGACCTCCGCCTTCCGGTTCTCGATCTCGAGCGCTTCGGCGACCGCGCTGACCAGCGGGTACCATTCCTGGGAGATCGCGATCAGCCGAGCCGCGATCTCGCCCCGCCGCTGGGCGACCTCGGCCGCTCGAGTGCGGAGCGCCGCGAGCTCTTCGGCGACCGTCCCCGATAGCCGAGGTACCGCCGACAGGTGGACCCCACGGGTCTGCGATAGGCGGGACAGCGTGTCCACGCCCCCCGGGGGGAGAAGGACCAGGAAGCGGACGCTCTCGCCGGGCGGCCCGACCAAGAGTTGGACGTCGTGCTCGGCCGAGAGGGCGGATGCGAACGTCGTGTAGTCCTCGGGCGTCGATTCTCCGTAGAAAGCGTGGAAGCTGCGGGCATCCAGGAACTCGAGCCGGTCGGGATAGAACGAGAGGCGCTCGAGCAGCTGGGCCTGCCCGGCCGTCGCCTTCTCGTCGGTGGCGAGCCGGTCGTCCTCCCGTTTCAACTCCCCGACCTCGGAGTCGATCGGGACGGTCTTCGCGGCCGCGAGGATCTCCGCGATCGAATCGAAACGTCGGGGCGGGCCGGCGTGCCCGGCCGGGAGGGCGCTCAGAAGGCCGCGGAACCGGAGCGTCTCGTCTCCCACTTGGCGCAGCGTCTCGGGCCCCCGCTCGGGTCCGAGCTCGGCCATCGCGTCGGGCGAGAGCGGCTCGACCTGGGCCACCCGGAGGTCGTGAAGGACGGTGAGGATCCGTTCCTCATCCTCCTTGAGACCGAGGAGGCCGACCTTTGCCATACGGACCGGGCGCAGCGCCACTCGCGGCTCCTATTCCTTCCCGAACGACCCGAGAACGACGTCGAGGAGCGCGTCCTTCTTGTCCGCCGGTCGACGGCCTTCGCTGCGCGCAGCCCGTTCCGCGGCCAAGCGGCCGTCGGCGACGATGGCCTCCGCCTCAGCGGCGGTCTCGACCCGGGCGCGGTCGAGCCGGACGGTCCGCCGTCGGTCCGCTTCCGCCTCCGCGGCCTTCACCGCGGCGTCCCGGTCCTCCCGGAGCCGTCGGAGCGTGGCCTCGGCTTCCTGGCGGGCGGCGTTCAGGCGCGCGTCCCACTCGGTCTCGGTCGCTTTCACGCGTTTCAGGGCCTCGAGCGAGCCCGGCGCGGCCGCTCCGGCGGTGGTAGTGACCATCGTTAGTATCCTCCCAGGAGTTTGAGCACGACCAGGAGGAGGACGGCGAGCGCGGCGGCACGGACCGCGATGCTAACCCCCCATACGGCGGTGAACCGCCGGACCGCGGCGTTAGGCTGCGCTCGCACTGCTGCCCTCCTGCTCCATCTTCCGCTTGACGGTCTTGAGCATGCTGAACGAGTCGCGCTCGAGCTCGTCGAATCGGAACTTGATGTAGCGGACCACGCCCTGAAGGCGTGGGATGAGGACGTTCTCGATCGCGCTCGCCCGACGCTTCGTCTTCTCGATCTCCTTGAGGAGGCGCCGTAGGGCGTTCTCCTTCTCGGCGATGTCGAGGACGACCTCGTAGATCCGCTGGAAGCGGCGGATCGCCTCTTGGATCGACACCGGGAGGTCGAGGAGGTCGGGGGTCGGGGTCGGCGCGTAGCCGCCGCGGTCGACCCGGGGAGTGCGGACCCCCATGACGTTCTTGGTCGTGACGGCGACCGGTGCGATGTCGGGGAGGAGGCTCGAGATATTCTCGAGTCGGGTCGGTCCTTCCAGCATCTCGGCCATCCGGATCGATTCGTAGCCCCGGTCGATGCGCGACCGAAGGTCGCCGCGCAACTTCATCGCCTCGCGGGAGAGGGCGAAGAACTCGACGATCAGCGCGGAGCGCTTCAGCTTAAGGAGGTTGAGCCCTTTCGTCGCGACCACGATCCGCCGGCGGGTCCGCAGAAGCTCGAGGCGGGTCGGTCGGACGGTTTCGGCCGGCATCGTCGGTTCGTCGCCGCCTACGAAGGGGGAGCCGCCCGCTTCGGCCGGTACTTCTCGATGAACTCCGGACGGATGCGCTTCAGCTCCGACTCGGGGAAGTCCGCGAGGATGTCCCAGGCGAGGGCGAGGCTCTCGTCGATCGTCCGGTCCTCGTCCGGTCGCTGGTTCACGAACTCGGACTCGAAGCGGTCGGCCGCCTTGAGGTACAGCCGGTCGGTGGCGGTGAGCGCCTCCTCGCCGACGATGGCGGAGAGCGCCCGTTGGTCCTTACCCGTCGCGTAGGTCGCGAAGAGCTGGTCCGAGACCCCGCGGTGGTCTTCCCGCGTCCGTCCCTTGCCGATCCCCTGACCCATGAGGCGCGAGAGCGACGGCAGGATGTCGATCGGCGGGTAGATCCCGCGGCGCTGGAGGTCCCGGCTGATGTACACCTGACCTTCGGTGATGTAGCCCGTAAGGTCCGGGATCGGGTGGGTGACGTCGTCCGCGGGCATCGTGAGGATGGGGATTTGCGTGATCGACCCCTTGCGACCGTGGATCTTCCCCGCCCGTTCGTAGAGGGTCGCAAGGTCGGTGTAGAGGTACCCCGGATAGCCGCGTCGTCCCGGGACCTCCTCCCGCGCGGCGGAGACCTCGCGGAGCGCCTCGCAGTAGTTCGTCATGTCGGTGAGCACGACCAGGATGTGGAGGTCCCGCTCGTAGGCGAGGAACTCGGCGGCGGTGAGCGCCATGCGGGGCGTCACGACCCGTTCCATGGACGGGTCTGACGAGAGGTTCAGGAAGACGACGGCGCGCTCGAGCGCCCCGGTCGATTCGAACTCCCGTAGGAAGTAGTTCGCCTCTTCACTCGTGATCCCCATCGCCGCGAATACGACCGCGAACCCTTCCGAGGAATCGCGGAGCTTCGCCTGGCGGACGATCTGAGCGGCGATCTGGTTGTGCGGAAGGCCTGCCCCCGAGAAGATCGGGAGCTTCTGCCCGCGGACCAGGGTGTTGTTGACGTCGATCGTGGAGATCCCCGTCTGGATGAACTCGCTCGGCTCCTCGCGCGAGTACGGGTTCATGGCGTTCCCGACGATCTCGAGCCGGGTCTCGCTCACGATCCGCGGGCCGCCGTCGCGCGGCTCGCCGAGGCCGGTGAAGACCCGCCCGAGCATCTCGTCCGAGACGGGCAGGGTCGCGACCTCCCCGAGGAACTTCACGCTCGTCCGCTCGAGGTTGATGCCCATCGTTGGGCCGAAGACCTGGACGATCGCGAGGCCCTTGCGCGAGTCGAGGACCTGGCCCTGGCGACGCTCGCCGGTCGGGAGCTGGATCTCGACGATCTCCCCATACGCCGCGTTCGCGACGTCCCGCACGAACAGGAGCGGTCCCGCGACCCGGTCGATCGTCCGGTAGTCGACCGGGACAGCGGGCGACGCGCGGCTGGAGGTCGATTCCTTCGTGGCCATTACGTCCCTCCCGACGCGGTGAGGGCGCCGACGGCGAGGTCGGTCTCACGCTCGAGCTCGTCGAACGCGGTCTGGGTCTCGGCTTCCGGGATCCACTTCATGCGCGAGAGCTTCGTCCGGACCGGGAGTTTCTGCAGGGTGGCGACGGTGGCGCCTTTGCCGATCGCTTCCTGTTCGAGGTCCCCGAACCGAAGGATCGCCCGCAGCATGCGGGCCTGCTTCTGGATCGAAGTGTAGGTATCGACCTCGTCGTAGGCGCTCTGCTGAAGGTAGTCCTCCCGCAGCATCCGGGCGACATCCAGGACGGCCTTCTCCCGCTCGGGGAGCGCGTCCACGCCTACCAGCTGGACGATCTCCTGGAGCTCGGACTCCTTCTGGAGCGTCTCGAGCGCCTTCTGGCGGAGGGCAATGAAGTCCTTCGACAGCGACGCGGTGTACCAGGGCTCGAGGTCGCCTGTGTAGAGCGAGTAGCTCTGGAGCCAGTTGATGGACGGGAAGTGGCGGCGGGAGGCGAGCGAGGCATCGAGCGCCCAGAAGACGCGAGCGATGCGCAGCGTGTTCTGGCTAACGGGTTCCGAGGTGTCCCCACCGGGGGGGGAGACGGCCCCCACGACGGTAATCGAACCGGTCCGCGCGTCGGGAGAGAGGGTGACCACTCGACCGGCGCGCTCGTAGAACTCGGCGATGCGGCGACCGAGGTAGGCCGGGTAGCCTTCCTCGCCGGGCATCTCCTCGAGACGACCCGAGATCTCACGCATCGCCTCGGCCCACCGGCTGGTCGAGTCGGCCATGAGGGCGACGTCGTAGCCCATGTCCCGGTAGTACTCCGCGATCGTGATCCCGGTGTAGACGCTCGCCTCTCGGGCGGCGACCGGCATGTTGGAGGTGTTCGCGATCAGCACGGTCCGCTCCATGAGCGGCCGTCCCGATTTCGGGTCCAAGAGCTTCGGGAACGTGGCGAGCACCTCGGCCATCTCGTTGCCGCGCTCTCCACACCCGACGTAGACGACGATGTCCGAGTCCGCCCATTTCGCGAGCTGCTGCTGAGTAACGGTCTTTCCGGACCCGAACGGCCCGGGGATGCACGCGGTCCCGCCCTTCGCGACCGGGAAGAAGGTGTCGATGGTCCGCTGACCCGTCACGAGCGGGATGTCCGGCGGGAGCTTCTGGGTGACGGGGCGGGGGATCCGCACCACCCACTTGTGGGTCAGCGTGAGGGGAACGGGACCCGAGTCGGTCTCGAGCGTTCCGATGCGGTCTCGGACGGTGTACTTCCCGCTCGATAGGTCGGTAAGGGTCCCTCGAAGCCCGGGCGGGACGAGGATCTTGTGCAGGATGAGGGCGGTCTCCGGGACCGTGCCGAGGATGGTCCCGGGCGTCACGACGCTCCCGACCTTCGCGGTCGCGGTGAACTCCCAGACGGCCTTCTCGTCGAGCGGGGGAGCCGACGTTCCGCGGGTGATGAAATCCCCGACACGCTTCTGAATGACATCGAGCGGGCGCTGAACTCCGTCGTAGATGGACTTCAGGAGCCCGGGACCGAGCTCCACGGTGAGGGCCTGCCCGGTGGTCTCGACCGGGTCTCCCGGGCGGATGCCGGTCGTGTCCTCGTAGACCTGGACCGTCGCGGTCCCTCCGACGAGGCGGATGATCTCCCCGACGAGGCCGAGGGCCCCGACGTGGACGACGTCGTACATCTTCGCGTCGACCAGCCCCTCGGCGATGACGACCGGACCGGACACTCGCGCGACGGAACCTACCATCTCCTTCCCTCCGTTAGGTAGCGACCGAGAGCGTGACTCCCAGGACGCGCTTCGCGAGCGCCTCGATGCTCTCGACATCGTATTCGCCGGTCGGCGTCGGAACGAAGACGACCAGGGGGTCGAGCGAGCCGTCCGCGACCGATCGCTGGGCGTCCGAGAGTCGAGCGCGGATCGACTGGGTCGCGATGATGAGGGTGTAGCCACCGGTCATCGCGCGTTGGAACTCCGCGACCGAATTCTCCGGCGTGACCTCGATGACGTCCTTGAGGCCGATCAAGCGGAACCCGATCGCGAGCTCCCGCTCCCCGACCACGACGGTGCGCCCCGCCTCTTTGGACGTCTCGGGCACGGTTGCGTCGGCGGGGGTTCTGGGCTATTTAAGGGCTTTCGAGACGCGAGTGACGGTGACGCGCGGCCCCCGCCCGGACGACCCGAACCGGAGGGGCCGAGCGGCGGGACGGTCGGGGCGCCACCTCGCCGGGAAGGAGGAGCGCCGTCGGAACCGTCCCCGCGGCCGACGCGCTGAGCAAGGTCTCGAACCGTCGCTCTCTCGTCTCCGGACGCACCGCGCTCATCACCCAGAAGGTCGCTCTGCGCCGGTACCCGCGAGGGCGGGAGCGGAAGAATCGCTCCGCGTCGGGTCGCTTCCGCAGGCGTGCGGCGAACGTCGGAGCCAGGCGGAAGGTCCGCTCGCTCCCGAACTGCATCGTCTCCTTCTTCGGTCGCCGGTCGAACGCACGACGGCCCGATTCGTGGACCCGTCCGGCCTTCTCCAGCTCCGCGAAGAGTCGGCGGTTGACGGTGCTCCATTGACTATCCCGCCGTCGCGGCGTGAAGCGGTTCGCATAGCGGTCGTCGTCGATCCGACGCACGGTCGTGTCGATCCATCCGAAGCAGAGGGCCTCCTCCACCGCCTCGGGATAGACCACCCCCACCCTCCCGGTGTGGGCCTTATGGAAGCCGACCCAGAGCTCCGCGGTGTCCGCGTGGTGGGCCTCGAACCAGTCCCGGAGCTCACGCCTCGACCGAAAGAAACGAGCGGGGACGATCATCGTCAGCGCGGCTACTTGTAGACCGAGAAGTGCACGTGGTTCTCGTCGTCCGTGATGAGGATGCACTCGCCCTCGCACTCGAACAGGCACGCCTCGCAGACGATGCACTCCGGACCGTTGACGGCGAGGGACTTCTCTCCCCGGAACTGGAACTTCGCCCCGACCGCCGGGTCGTCGACCACGTCCGGGACCTGGTCACGGGGACGCAGGTCGAAGACGTTGACCGGGCAAACGTCCTTGCAATGGGAGCAGCCGGTGCACTTGGCAATGTCAATGTCGACCTGGATCATCGCCGGCCCCTTCGCCCGTTCGAGCGAAGCGGCCTATTAGGATTTCGCCGGTGGGGGTTCGGTCCCCTTCGAGGAACGGCGGGGATGCCGCCCCCGCGCGAGCTCCCGCTCGCCCACGAACGGGTTCGGCTCGAGATACCGAGCCCCTCCCATCTCTTCCCGGACCACCTCGGGGATCTCGATGCGTCCGTCGTCGGTCTGGTAGTTCTCGAGGATCGCGATCACGAGCCGGGGGAGCGCCACTCCCGACGCGTTGAGGGTGTGCACCGGCTCGGGCCGGGAAGACTGATGACGGCGCCACCGCACGTTCGCGCGGACCGCCTGGTACGCCTCGAAGTTGGAGATGGAGCTCACCTCGAGCCACCGCTTCCCCCCCGGTGCCCACAATTCGAGGTCGTAGCACTTCGACGCCTTCTCGCCGAGGTCGCCCGTGCACAAGCTTACCGTGCGGAACGGGAGGTCGAGGCGTCGGAGGACCTCTTCGGCCTCGGTCCGAAGCTCCTCGAGCGCGTCATACGAGGACTCGGGGGTCGTGAACTGGACGAGCTCGACCTTGTCGAACTGGTGGACCCGCGCAATCCCCCGCGTCTCCACGCCGTGTCCGCCCGCCTCCCGACGGAAGCACGGGGTGTACGCGAATAACTTGACCGGCAGGTCCTCGGCTAGGAGCACCTCGTCGCGGAAGAGGTTCGTGACGGGAACCTCCGCGGTCGGCACGAGCCACAGGTCGTCGGGTTTCACCTGGTAGGAGTCCTCCGCGAACTTCGGGAGCTGGCCGGTACCGACCATCGATTCGCCCCGAACGAGGATCGGCGGCGCGACCTCGATGTACCCCCGGGAGCGGTGAAGCTCCCGCATGAACCGGATCAGCGCGTACTCGAGCCGGGCCAGGTCGCCCCAGAGCACGTAGAACCCCTCGCCCGCGACCTTCACCCCGCGCTCCTCGTCGAGCAGGTTGAGGTCGTGGCCGACCTCGAAGTGGGGTCGGGGGGCGGACGGCGCCGTCCGGTGGGGTTCGAAGCGCGCCACCTCGACGTTGCCGCTCGCGTCTTTCCCGAGGGGGACGCTCGAATGGGGGTTCTGGGGGAGCAGGAGCAGACGCTCGCGGATCTCGATGTCGAGCGTGTCCGCCCGCGTCTCGAGGTCCCGGATCCGGTCCCGGAGCTCGCCGAGCTGGGTTCGGTCACGGTCGTCCGCGGGCGCGGAGGTCTTCGCGGCCTCGGCCACTCGGTGCGCGCCCCGGTTGCGTTCGGCCCGCAGGCGGTTCG
Organism: Thermoplasmata archaeon UBA61; assembly: GCA_002503985.1. Taxonomy (GTDB): domain Archaea; phylum Thermoplasmatota; class Thermoplasmata; order Lutacidiplasmatales; family UBA184; genus Lutacidiplasma. The sequence continues at coordinate 69,806 of DASW01000009.1, read as the reverse complement.
TCTCCTCTCCGACCGCCCGTCGTTCGCGGTCGAGCGCGACGAGGCGGTCGACCTCGGTCGGGTCGCGTCCTCGCGCCACGAGCCCCGCCTTGAGGGCGTCCGCCGATTCTCGCACGTAGCTGATGGGATACACGGCCCGGGGCAGAACCCGGGCCCGTGCCATAACCCTTCGCGTACGGCCCACCTTGCCCTCGGACCGGCGGTTCGCCTCAAGCGCAATCTTTACCGGTAGGAAGGGCGTTCGGTCCGAGAAGAGCGCGGATGAGCGACATCCTGCTGGGGACGAGCGGCTGGGATTACCCGGAGTGGTCGGGGCGCGTCTACCCACGCCGCGGGGCGAGCGACAAGCTCCGCTACTACGCGGGTCTATTCCCGATCGTGGAGGTGAATTCGACGTTCTATCGCCTCCCTCCTCCCTCCGTTACGGCCTCGTGGGTCAAGCGGACCCCCGCGGGGTTCCGGTTCGCGGCGAAGTTCCCGCAGACGATCACCCACGACCTGCGCCTTGTGCGCACGGACGAGGAGCTCGCCCGCTTCCTCGCGGTCCTGAAACCGATCCGCGAGGGAGGGAAGTTCGCCGCGGCGCTCCTCCAGCTCCCGCCGTCCCTCCCGTTCGAACCGACGACCGTACGCCACTTCTACGAAACGCTCCCCCGGGACCTGCCGGTCGCGGTCGAGTTCCGCGAGCGCTCCTGGCTCGCACCGGAATCGATCGACCTCTTGCGGGAGTTCGCTCTCGCCTACGTCACCGTGGACGGTCCGCACCTACCGGTCTCGCTCGAGGTGACCGCTCCGTTCGCGTACATCCGCTGGCACGGGCACGGGAGCCCGCTCTGGTACGATTACACGTACTCCACGACCGAGCTCGCCTCGTGGATTCCACGGGTCCGCGCCCTCACCGAGAACGCCGCCACCCTCTACGGGTTCTTCAACAACCATTTCCGCGGGGACGCGGCGGTGAACTGCCGCACGCTTACCGAGGAGCTGGGCCTCTCCCCGCCGGCCCGCCGCGGACGGCTCGACGCGTAGGACCTCACCGAATCACGAAGGAGCGCTCGAGCGCTCCCCCCGAGCGGCGAGCGACAGCGACCCGAGGGTGGGCGCGCGGACGACCTCGGTCGGGGTGGTAAGGGAACCGCAGCTGACGTCCGTCGACGAGTTCGTGCCGAGGATGTGGCCGCTCGTGGCGTTCAACGTCACGTTGAGCTGGTCGCCCGTCCCGCTCGCCGACGAGCTCAGGGGGCACGTGCTGTATGTGATCGACCACTCGGTCCCCAACCGGAAAGATCCGAAGTGAACTCCTCCGGTCAAGCCATACTCGGCCGAGGCGTTCGGGTGCGTCGCGAGAAACGCCGCGGCGTCCGGCTGGGCGTCCGCGGCGGCCTGGGAGCTGTCGATCACGTCCCCCGGGATCGGTGTGATGAGTTGCGCGTACAACGCGCAATACCCGCCCGAAAGCGTGAGAAGAACCTGCGGGTGGCCGTCGAGCACCGTGACCACCGCGAGGGTGTCCGACTGATTCCGGTAACCGAACATCCATGCCGGCGAGGCCCCGGAGGACCGGCTTCCTGAGTACCCCGCCACCGTGAGGCTGGTGGCCCCGGAGACCAAGAACGCGGGGCAGTAGGAGGTGAGGTTGCTCAGGTTCGTCGAGTTCACCTGCTCCGTCTCGTTCACGGCCGAAACCAAGCCGACAGCGAACACGGGGGTCCAGCCGCCACCCGCAAATCCGGCCACGGCGCCGTTCGCGACGGGAAGAGCCCCGGAGTACGTGAGCACCGCTGCGGCGCTCCCTGAGCTGGTGGGGCCGGGCAGGACGAAGACCACGACCAACAGCACCGCGATCACGACCGCGGCGACGACTCCGACGTAGAGCATCGTTCGGTGGGTAGGTCGGGACGGGACCGCGGGGGATGACGGAGGGGTGGGGGTCGACATGGAGGCCGTTCCTCGTCTACGAGGCCGGTCGTGCGCGATAAATCTTGTTGTTCACCGAGCGGTCTCGTCCCGGAAGGAGCGTCCGCGGTTCGCGAGAGCCGATGAAACCCCTCGTTCTCGGTCCTGTTTCAACGCCTCCCGAGCCGCCGCTTTAGAGCGGCCCGACCGATGATGGCACCGGATCGATCGATGATGGTCGACGCTCTTCTCACCGAGCCCGCGCTCGCGCCGGAGGAGGATCTCCTCACGGAGGAGGCCTTCCGACCCGAGCCGAGGCACCCGTTCCCCTCCTCCCCGCCGGCTCGTCCGAAGCTCGCCCCGCACCCTCGACGGACCCGCGCCACCCCTCTCCTTCCGTCGGAGCCGGCGCTCTTTCCCTGGCTTGCGCGCCGGTTCTCACCCGGCGAGGCGACCGTTTGGACCGGCCCCTCCGTCGCGGTCGAGCCGGTCCTCGAGCTCCTCTACGCGGGGAGCGCGCTCGCCCGGGGCCGGATCTCGCTCCTCGAGGGGGCGAACCGGTTCCACCCGTACCGCATCGGCGAGCTCGGCCGGGCGTTCGGGGTCGATGCGACCGAGACGTTGCGCCGCATCCGCATCGCCCGCGCGTTCACGGCCTACCAGATGGTCGCTCTCGTGGACGGATGGGCTCGGGAGGTCCGTCGCCATCCCCCGACCCTCCTCGTCGGTCACGACCTGCCGACCCTCTTTGCGGACACGGAGATTCCCGACGACGAGCGCTCCGCGCTCCTCGGTCACGTCGCTCGCATCCTCGCCGGGCTCGCTCGCGAGGTCCGCGTCCCGCTGCTCCTGACCCTCACCCCGGACGGGTTCGAACGATTCCGCGTGCTCGCCGACGAGGGGCCCCCCTGGTCCGACCTCATCACGTTCGCCCGGGGGCCGGGCACCCTGCGGTTGCGCGCGCTCCGGGACGATGCCCGGGTCGCCCTCGTGCCTCGCCCGGCCGGTCAGACCGGCATGGAACAGTTCGGCGGAGAGTTCGCCGAGGAGGTGATCGCGTGGGGCGTACCGCTCCGACCTACCACCAGGCGCTCGAGGAGAGGATGAAACGGTGGGACGAGTTCGCGCGGCTCCTCACGAGCCCGGAGGAGCGCGCTGCGTTCGAGATGGTCCGGACCGGGGCCCGCCGCTACGTCGCGCAGGCGACGTACGTCGGGAGCCCGGACCTGCTCGAATCGATCCTCCTCTCCGTCCTCACCGACCTCGCGGTCCGGATCCGGGCCGAACCGTCGACCGCGACCTCCCGTCGCTGACGATGGCGGTGACACCGCCGCCGTTGAGGCCGGACGGCTGGCTCCTCGACATCACCGAGAGCGACGACGGCCGCTCGGTCGTCCTCTGGACGAAGGAGCAACGGACCGGCCGCGTGCGACGGACCGCGGTCGAATACCGTCCCCCCTTCCTCGTCGCGGGGACCCGGAGCGACCTTTCCCTCCTCGCCCGTCGCCTCACCGACCACCCCGACGTGCACTCGGCCACGCTCGGTTCCGGACGCCCGTCGCTCTTCGACCACCGGAGCCGCCCCGTCCTCTCGGTCGTTCCCACGCGGAACCCCGCCCGCCGCGCTCTCGCGCGGAGCGTGGATGCGCTCGGGGGGTACGAGCGGTTCTCCCTCTACGATGTCGACCTCGGCCCCCCCCAGCTCTACCATCTCGCGCACGACCTCTATCCGTTCGCTCCCGTCGTCGGCCGGCCGCCCACGCTCCGGGCGACCGAGCCTCCCGAGACGATCGACTACTCGCCCCCGCCGCTGCGCATCGCCCGGCTCGAGGTCCATCTCGTCGGAGAACGACGGGGCCGCATCCCGCCTCCCGACGGCCGGATCGGAGCGGTCCGCGTCGGGGAGACGACGCTCGAAGGTCCCGAAGAGGAGCTGTTGCGCGCGCTCGTGGACGAGCTCGCGCGAACCGACCCGGACGTCCTCCTCACGAACGGCGGCGACGCGTTCGACCTGCCGTGGCTCTACCGACGCGCCGCGGCGTGCGGGCTCTCGAGCGCAGAGTTTCCGCTGGGACGCGAGCGCGTGCCGTTCCGGCCGAGCCGCCCGGCCCGCTCGTTCGAGTCGTACGGCCGCGTCCTCTACCGGTCCGCGTCGTACCCTCTCCCCGGACGGTTCCATATCGACCGAGAGAACTCGTTCCTCTACGACGATGCGGAGGTCGCCGGGCTCATCGATGCGGCCCGCCTATCGCGTCTCTCGCTCGCGACGGTCGTCCGTCAGTCGCCGGGAACGTGCTTTACCGCGATGGAGATGGCGCGCGCGCTCGAGCTCGGGGCGCATGTGCCCTGGAAGAAGAACCGGCCCGAGGGGTTCCGACGAGCCGACCACTTGGTCGCCGCCGACCGCGGCGGCGTGATCTTCCTCCCGCCGGTCGGCGTCCACGACCACGTGGACGAGTTCGACTTCGCGAGCCTCTACCCGCACATCATGGTCACCAAGAACCTCTCGACCGAGACGCTCGAGTGCCGGTGCTGCCCTGCGAGCCCGGTCCGCGCGCCCGGTCTCGGGTATCGGTCGTGCACGCGCCGGGTCGGTCTCATTCCCCGGACCCTCGCGCCGCTCCTCGAACGCCGCCTCGCCTACAAGGCCGCGCTGAAACGCCCCGGTGTCCCGCCCGAGGAAGCGGCCCGCCTGAAGCGGCGGGTCAAGATGCTGAAGTGGATCCTCGTCACCGCGTTCGGCTACCAGGGGTACCGCAACGCCCGGTTCGGTCGGATCGAGTGCCACGAAGCGATCAATGCCTACGCACGCGACCTCCTCGCTCGGCTCGCCCTCGAGGCGGAGCGGGCCGGCTACTCGGTCCTCCACGGGATTGTCGATTCCCTGTGGCTGCGGCCGAACGACCCAGAGCACCCTCCGGACCCGGAAGCGTTCGCCGCGCGAATGAGCGAGCGGTTCGGTCTCCCGCTGGGCTACGAGGGACGGTACCGCTGGCTGGTCTTCCTGCCGGCGGTGACGACCGGCCTCGGGGTCCCGAACCGCTACTACGGCTACTACGAGCACGGCGAGTTCAAGCTCCGCGGCATCGGGGCCCGTCGGCACGACACCACCGGGCTCGTCCGCCGGTTCGAGGCGGAGGTCCTCGCGCTCTTCCGTACCGCCCGGGATGCGGAGGGGGTCCGCGCCCTCCTTCCGCGTGCTCTCGCGCGCGCCGACCTCTTCGCTTCGGAGGTCCGCGCCGGGACGTGGCCCGTCGACGAGCTCCTCATCGGCCACCGGATCGGTCAGGCGCCCGAGGCGTTCGTCACGTTCACCAACTCGGTCGCCGCGCTCCGCCAGTTGAAGGAAGCGGGGGCGGTCCGGGGGCCGGGAGAGTTCGTGCGGTTTGTCCTCCTCGACCGACGGAGCCGCTCGTTCCGCCACCGAGTGCGGCCGGCGGAGCTCCTCGAGGGGAACGAACGGTACGACGTCGGGGCCTACCTCGAGATTCTCGCCCGCTCCGCGGAGACCCTGCTCGCTCCGCTCGGGGTGGGCCGCGAAGAGCTCCGAGCCCGTTGGGGAGCGGAGCCCGCGCCCGAACGGGACGAGTACCGGTCCCCGGAAGGGCTCGGGCAGCGGCGGCTCGAGGGAAGCGGGCCCGAGAGGAGATATTAGCCCTCGATTCGGTGGACCGGCAGTGGTCGTCCGCTCCCGTCGCGCTCCGCGCAAGGATCCGCCCCATCGGTCCGCGCCTTCTCCGCCCCATCCACCGACCCCCTCCGAGCGCGCGGCGTCGATCCGAGAGAGCGTCCGGCACGGCGGGGTGAAGGACCTCGGCCCCCTCTTGGTCGCGCTGAGCGACCCGGTCCCCGGGGTCCGCGAGACGGCGGCGGTCGCCCTCGGGGTCCTGAAGGATTCCCGGGCCTGCACGACGCTCGGCACCGCAGTCAACGACCCGGACCCTCAGGTCCGGGCGGCCGCAGTCGAGGCGCTCGGGGCGATCCGTCGCGCCGACAGCCGAGCGACGATAGAACGAGCGCTCGACGACCCTGAGGCCGGGGTGCGTGCGAAGGCCGCGCTCGCGCTCGCCGCGCTCGCGGACGCCCGGTCGATCCCCTCGCTCGACCGCAAGACCGACGACCCGGTTCCGGCCGTTCGCCAGGCCGTGGCCGCCGCGCTCGGCCGCATCGGGCCGGAGGAGGCGTTCCGTTCGCTCGAACGGATGTTGAAGGACCCGGTCGACCGGGTCCGCCGCGAGGCGGTTCTCGGGGTCGGAAGGTCCTCGGAGCCGGACCACTGGGCCACCGTCCGCCCGTTCCTCGAGGACCCCGCGCGTCGGGTCCGAGTCGCCGCGGCCGTCGTGGCGGGTCGCCACCGGGACCGCGAGAGCGCCCCGCTCCTCCTCCGCCTCCTAACGACCCCCGAGACGTGGGAGAAGCCGGCGGTCCTCGTGGCCCTCGGTCGTATCGGGGACCCCTCGGCCATCCCGCCGCTCATCTCCTGGGCTGAACACCCTTCTCCATGGATCCGCGTCTGCGCGGTCCACGCGCTCGGGGAGATGGGCATCCCCGAGGCCCGACCCGTCGCGCTCGAGCATCTTCACGACCCGTACTGGTCGGTCCGGGGCGCCGCGGCGGTCGCGCTCGGGACGGTCGGGACCCCGGACGACCTCGCCCCGCTCTTGGAGTGCCTCCGCGACGAGCACCCGTGGGCCCGGCGGGGCGCGACGTACGCGCTGGGGCGTCTCGGTCTCGCCGAGGCTGCGCCCCGTCTGCGTGACGGGCTCCATGACCCGGCGGCCGAGGTCCGGCTCGCGGCGGTCTGGGCGCTCGGGAACCTCCGGGACGACGGCGCGCGAGAGGACCTCGTCCGCCTCCTCTACCAGACCCGGCCCACCGGGGCCATCCCTCCCTCTCCCGAGATGGTCACGGACGACCGCCTCGCGTCGGACGCCGAGAGCCGTCTCTTCGATGCCGCGGTCCAAGCGCTGGGTCGGCTCTCGCACGGCGTCCCGGACCCGCTCATCCACCGCTCGCTCGTGGACGCTCTCGAACGCCTGAGCGAGGAGGAGCTCGACCGATTCGCCCGCCTCCCGCTTCCCGAGCTCCAGCCGGACCAACCGACCCCGACGCTTCGGGCGCTCTTCGAGACCGCGCTGCCCTCTTCGGCCGAGGACGAGGACCTCGGATGATCCGGGACGTCCGGCGCGCGGACATCCCGCACATCTTCCCGCTCATCGACCGGGAGTTCCCCGAGGAATCCGCGCTCCTGGGAAAACGTCCCGAAGAGTTCGAGAAGGTCGTCCGCCGCGTCTTCCGGTGGGACACCCGTTTGATCGTGGGGCTCTTGCAGCTCTTCGGCCGGCCGATCTTCCGCTTTCTGGTCGTCGAGGTCGACGACCGACCGGTGGCGATGACGCTGGTCTCGTTCCCTCGTCGCGCCGCCTACGTGAGCAGCGTGGTCGTGGACCCGACACACCGCCGCCGGGGTTACGCGAAGGGGATGTTGGACGAGGCCCGTCGGACGGCCAGGCGGGCCAAGCGGAGGTACGTCGTGCTGGATGTCCTCGAGACCAACACCCCCGCACGGACCCTCTACGAATCGCTCGGGTACCGAGCGCTCCGGGCGAGGGGCCAGTTCGTCCACGAGTCCCCCGCACAGCTCGGGGCAGGTCCTGCGGGGAACCCCGCGGTCCGCCCGTTCCGCCGAGGGGACGCGTCCGCGCTCGTGGAGCTCCTCCGTCGGCAGACCCCTCCCGCGGTCGAGGAGGTCCTGCCCACGTATGCGGGAATGTTCCTGAGCTCTCCGCTTACGAACCGCATCCTAGGCTCCCAAGAGGCCGCTTGGGTCGTCGACCGCGGCCACGGACCCGAGGCGTACCTCTCGGCGTCGGTCTCGACCGCGACAGAAGCGGCGTACCTGGCCGCGCCGGTCCTCGGAGAATCGGTGGACCCCGAGCTCGCGGGAGCCCTCCTACGGATCGCCGGGGCCTGGTGCACCGCGTGGAAGGCCCCGCGGATCCTCTGCATGATGGCGGACGACAACGTACGGGGGCGCGCCGCCCTCGAAGCCGGGGGGTTCCGGCATGCCTTCGCACTCTGGACGCTCTACCGGACCGTCGACTGAAGCCCCCCCCCGAGCGGGGGGCGTGGATGTCTACCTCTTTCCGGCGGTCGTCGGCGGCGGCCTCGGGGACATCGAGGAGGTCCTCGCCGCGGGACGTCATCTCGCGCGCGTGGGCTTCCGCCTCATCCTCTACCGAGAGCCGGGACGTCCGCTCCCACCGAACGTTGACGGTCCCTGGGAGTGGCCGCCCCTCGAGCGCCGGGACCGGGTCCGCCGTCGCGCGCGGGTGGCGCTGACGGTGGCTCCCTGTTGGCAAGTGAGCGCCGGACCGAGCCAGCCGGTCCGCTTCGGTCGTGGGGGTCCCTGGGAAGTGGAGGCCCGGAACGTCGAGGAGGCGTACGGGCCGGACCAAACATTGCACGTGAGCCTGGAGGAGTTCGCCCGGACGCTCCCGAGCGCGGTGGAGACCCGGGAGCGACTGCGCGAGGGCGGGGTTCCGGCGCGGGCCATCGGGCCGCGGTACCGCGCGGTCAAAGGAGCGCACGAGGTCGAAGCATTCCGCTCGGCGTTCCGAGCGTTCCGGGGATTCGACCGGTCGAACGTCCTCCACGTCTTCGCGACGTTCCGTCCGGACCCGGCGTTCCGGCACGAGTTCCCGGAGGCGGTCCAGACCGGTCCCCTCGGTTCGGGACATCGCCCGCCCTCAGGGACCCCCCACCGGGGGAGACGAGGACGGCGTGAGTGGGTATGGTACGCGAGCCCTTCGAGCGCCGAGCGGGTAGCCCCCGAGGTTCTGCGGGGGCTCTCCGGAGTCCATCCGCCGGTGACGCTCTACGTTCGGTCCCCTCGCCCGTGGCCGAGCGTCGAGGGGGCACCGGGGCTAGCCGTCGTCACGGCCCCGGTCGCCCCTACGACTTGGCGCTCCCGCTTCCGGAGCGCCGAGCTGCGGGTGGTCACCGGCAGCCGCACGCTGATCGAGGCCATGGAGGTCGACGGGCCGTTCCTCTACTTCAACGGGGTACTGGGCCGAGGAGCGAGCCGCCGTCGGCATCGGCCGGAGAAGCTCATCGCGTGGCTCGACCTCGCGCGACGGGCTCGCGTATCGCAGGCCCTGCGGAGCGACCTCGCGGACTTCGCGCGGGGCCGCCGCGTCGCGGAGGTCGTACGAAGAGCGGCCGAACGGGAGGACGGGTGGGCCCGTTTCCCCGGGTCGCTCACGCCGTCCGGGTTCTCCCCCACGCATGTAGACGCCCAGCGGGTCCTGATCGCCGTCGCCCGCGAGCTCTCGCTACCGGGCGCTCGCTCGTCCGAAATCGTGGCTCGCTGGCGGTATTCGAATCCTTAATCGGGAGCCTCTTCTCCTTCGGGGTTACCATGGCCCCCGACGAGGCGACGCCTCCCGCGGTCGCCCGCGCGCTCGTGACGAGCGCGCTCGGCGTGCGACGGGGAGAGCACGTCGTCGTGGTCAGCTGGAACCACACGCTCCCGTGGGCGGCCGCCTGCGTCACCGAGGCGCGTCGTATCGGAGCCCGTGCGTTCCTTCTCCTCGAGGACGAGGCCGCGTTCTGGCGGAGCGTCGAGAGCTCGCCCTCGTCGCGCCGCTGGGCCGGACTGTCCCGGCCCGTCCGCGCGGCGCTCGAACGCGCGGACGCCCTCGTCTACTTCCCGGGCCCGGCCGACCGGCCGCGCCTCCATGCTCTCCCCCCTCCCCTGCTCGCTCCGTTCCTCGGCGCGGACGACGAATGGCTTTCGGCCGCGAGGAGCGCGCATCTGCGCGCGGTCCGCTGCCTTCTTGGCTACGCCTCGGACGCGCAGGCCGAGCACTGGGGGGTGCCGGGAGCGATGTGGCGGAGCCAGCTCATTCGCGGGATCACCGACGTCGATGGCGTGACGCTCCGAAAGGACGGGCGACGCGCGGCGGCCCTCCTCCTCAAGGGTCGCGAGCTTCGCCTCACCGCGGCGAACGGCACCGACCTGAAGCTTCGCTTGCGAGGCCGAGTGCCATGGCTTGACGACGGGTTAGTCGACGCGGACGACCGGCGCCGCGGCCGCGTGATGGTGGCGGCTCCGGCCGGGTCGGTCGTGGTCGCGGTGGACGAGACATCGGCCGAGGGGACGGTGGTCGCCAACCGCCCGAGCTTCCTCTCGCCCGGCCGGGTCGACGGGGGCCAGTGGGAGGTCGAGGGCGGCAAGCTCCGCAATTACTGGTATACGGAGGGGGGAGAGGCGTTCGAGACCGAGTTCGGTCGGGCCCCCCGGGGCCGGGAGACGGTCGCGCTGTTCGCCCTCGGTCTCAACCCGGAGCTCGCGCCCGGCGTTCCGCAGGCCGAGGACGAGGAGGCCGGTACCGTGACCATCGCGGTCGGCGGCAACACGCTCTACGGGGGGCGGAACCGGTGCCGGTTCCTTTCGTGGATCACCGTGGGGGAGGCGACGGTCGCCGTTGACGGAGCACCGCTCTGCGACCGCGGCAAGGTCCTCTAGGGCGGGCGCGGGACCGCGGGCGGGTCGCGGGTTCTTCGACCGGCCGGCGGCCCAGCTCGCCCGGGGCCTCCTCGGCGCTACCCTTACGGTCCGCTCGGGTCGGGTCGTCCGGTCGGTCCGCATCGTGGAGACGGAGGCCTACGTGCGAGACGACCCGGCCAGCCATGCGTTCCGGGGACCGACCCGCCGCAACCGCTCGATGTTCTCCTCGCCGGGCACGCTCTATGTCTACCGGATTCACCAGGTCGTGTGCGCGAACCTCGTCGCACGTCGTGGAGAAGCGGTGCTGCTGCGCGCGGGAGCGGCCGACCGCGCCGCCCCCGAGAGGGCTTCCGGTCCGGGTCGTCTCTGCCGCTTCCTCGACATCACCAAGGAGGACGACGGAACGGACACCGTCGTGGGGGACCGGGTGGTGGTTCGGTTGGCGCTCCGGCGTGCCGGCCCGGTCCGGGCCGGCCCTCGCGTCGGGATTCGAAAGGCGGTGGACCGCCGACTACGCTTCGTGCTCGCGGACGAACCGGCCGTCTCGCGGCCCCGCTTCCGGCGGCCTATTTGAGCTTCTTCCAGTCGTAACCGCGCCGTCGGGCCGTGTTCCCGAACCCGCAGGAGGAGCAGACGTTCTTCTGGCGGTGGTAGGAGTGGCGGCCGCAGCGACGGCAGATGATGTGGACGATCTTTCCTCCGCGGCGGGACGGTGTTCCTTTGGTCATGGTTTCTCTCCTTAGGGCGAGATGTAGATGATCGAATCGCCGCGCACCAGCGTGAGGCCCGAGCGCGGCGTCACCTGGTCCTTCATGACCTCTTCGGCCCCGGAGAGGACCAGGTTCAGGTGCTGGTCGAACGCATCGAGCGTTCCCCGGAACGAGCGTCCGCCCTTGAGCTCCACAAGCACGCGCTTGTGCAGGCTTTGCTGCAGGGCATCGAGCGGCTTCATGGCGAGGGAGCGGAGCAGGCCGGGTGGGCTTCTTAACGGTTGGGGCCGACGTTCGTACGGCGCCCGTTCTGCGCCGGCAGGTGGAGGAGTGCGAGGAGCGCGAGCCCCTCGGTCTTGGACGCGGGGGCGGGGTCCGCCTCGGTGACGAGCGCCCGAAGGGTGGGAACGGGACCGGGCGGTCCCGATCGAGCGCGAAGGATCCGGAACCGGTCGGGTAGAGCCATCGGGAACAGTTCCTCGAAGAACCGCTGCTCGAACGCCCCGACGGCCTCGTGCCGACCGGCCAGAGCGGCCGGGTGGCGCTCGGTGTCGGCCCGAGCGTGGCGGGCGCGTTCCCTCGCCGTTGTCTCCAGGTAGACGGTGAGGTCCGGAAGTCCAAGAGCCCCTCTACGGACGAGCGACCGCGTGCTCCGCTCGACCGCGCGTCCCACCGACGCGGGCGCCCGCTCGAGGGCGACGAGCCCGTGCGTGTACATCAGGGGCCCGAAGAACCCCGTATCGGCGATTACCGTGCGGCCCTGCGCGCATAGGCCGCGCGCCTCCCGATACCGGCGCACCTCCTCGGAGAGGAGGGTCCCTTCGAGAAGGAGGAGTTCGCGCGGGGAACCGTACTCGAGCGAAGGCGCCGGGTCGAGGCGGTCGAACGCCTCCGCGAGCGGCTGCCACCCCAGCTTCGGGGCCGCGGCCCGAACGAGCGTGGTCTTCCCGGCCGCGGAGCGACCCTCGATCGCGATCAACCGACCCCGACGTGCCATCGGCTCTCCCGTCGCGCCATTCCCTCGCTCACGGAAAACCGTGCCGCCGGCTTCAGCGCGCCTTTTTCTCGCCTTGGCCCCTTCCCGACGACGGTGTCCGGACCTTCCCCGCCCTCCCCACCGCGGCCTCGTCACCCGGCCCGGGTTCTGGAGGTGGAGACTCTCGCCGATATCGCCCGCGAGCTCGAGCGGACGGAGAGTGACCCCGAGGGCGTCGCGATCATGACCCGGAAGGGCCGAATCTACCCGGTCCGCCTCGAGAACGTCTCGCTCAAGGCGGCGCCTCTTCTGAAACAGGAGACGCTGTCGGTGGGGGCCGACTCGGCCCACGCGCGGGGGATCGCCGACCATTCGATCGCGACGACCTCGGTCGTCGTCCTGGCCACATGGGGCCAGTACCAACGCCTGCTTCCGAAGCTACGACGCCAGCCGTTCCGCCTCGCGGAAGCGGCCGAGGAGATCGACCGCGCGCTCCGGGCTTACGTCAACCGCTCGCCTCGCACGATCCGCGGTCCCCACCGCACGTTCGTGGTCGGGGACCGCCCGCGCGTCATGGGCGTGGTGAACGTGACCCCGGACTCGTTCTCGGACGGTGGGCTTCACCTCGAAGCGAAGGAGGCGGTCGCGCACGCCGAGCGCCTGGCCGCCGAGGGCGCGGAGATGATCGACATCGGCGGCGAGTCGACCCGGCCGGGCGCGACCCCGGTCTCTCCCGAGGCCGAGTGGGCGCGGGTCGGCCCCGTCCTGACCGGTCTCGCCGGTCGCCTGTCGGTCCCGATCTCGGTCGACACCCGCCACTTCGAGGTCGCCGAGAAGGCGGTCGACGCGGGAGCGGATGTCGTCAACGATGTCGAGGGCCTCCGGTCGGAAGCGATGCGACGCTCGGTCGCGAAGAGCGGGGCCGCGGTGATCGCGATGCACATGCGCGGAGACCCTACGACCATGCAAACGAACCTCGTGTACTCCGACCTCCGGGGAGAGGTCTTCTCCGAGCTCGCCGCGGTCACCGACCGCGCGGTCGCCGAGGGGGTCCCGGCGGAAAGGATCCTCGTCGACCCCGGGATCGGCTTCGGCAAGTCGGCCGAACAATCGCTCGAGCTCCTCTGGCACGTGGGCGAGCTACGGTGCCTCGGCTACCCGGTCGTTCTCGGAGCGTCGCGAAAATCGTTCCTCGGGTGGGCGCTCGGGACCGATGACCCGGCTCGTCGGCTCGAGGCGGGAATCGCCGCCGCGGTCGTCGCGGCCGAGCGGGGGGTCGCCCTCGTACGGACGCACGACGTGGGACCGACCGTGCGCGCCCTCGCGCTCGTCCGGTCCGCGCAGAAGCTCGCGAGCGCCTCCCCGTCGGTCTCGTCCGAGCTCAATGCATCCGAGCCGGACCTAACCTGACCCGACCGAGGTTGACCTGGCCTGCCCCGAACGGGAGCCGCTCGGCCTACCCCTGAGAGATCGGGGTCCCGTCGTCCGCGACGTCGGTCTCGAAGACGAGCGACCCTTGGTAGTCACACTTCTGGCAGTGGTAGACCTGGCCGAGGATCGACCCCGCGATGAGGGAGACCCGGACCGACCCGCACTTCGGGCAGAGGAGGACGGTCTTACCGCGCTTGGGCCGGCGACGCATCTTCGTCCTCCGTGTCGTCATCGGAGTCCGGGTCGTCCTTCCCGGGCTTCTTCTCGGATTTCTCGCTCTCGTCCTCGTCGTCCTCGGCCGGGGGTTCGGGAGCCTCGGGGGCCGTCTTGGCCGGCCCGGCCTTCTCGCCGGAGGTTTCGGAGGGGAGCCCTTCGGGTGGGGGCTCGAGGATCACCGCGTCCCGCACCGTGTCGCCCTCATCGAGCCGGATGACGCGAACGCCGAGGGTGTTACGCGCCTGGGAGCGGATCCCCTTCACGGCCATTCGAATGGTGATCCCGTGCTGGGTCGTGACGAGCACCTCGCTCGCGTCGGTCGTCGGGAGGACGGCCACGACCGTGCCGTTCCGGCCGCCGGTCTTGATCGTCCGGACCCCCTTCGCCCCGCGTCGGGTCCGGCGGTAGTCGGCGGTCGGGCTCCGCTTTCCGTAGCCGGTGGTCGTGAGCGATAGGAGCATCGGGAACCGTTCGCTCACCGGCGCCATCGCGACGACCCGGTCGTCCTTTCCCGCGGTGAGGCGGACCCCGATGACGCCGTACGTCGCCCGACCCATGGGGCGCAGCTCGGAGAGCAGGAAGCGCACGAGCTGGCCCGCCTGCGTCGCGAGCACGAGCTCGGTCGTCTCGTCGGTCACGACGGAGACGTCGACGAGCTCGTCCCCCTCTTCGAGCAGGACCGCCTGGATCCCGTTCGTGCGGATGTTCTGGTACTGGTCGAGGGTCGTCCGCTTCACGAGTCCGCGGCGGCTCGCGAAGACGAGCGATCCCTCGCTCGCGAGGTCGCGGAGCGGGAGCAGGGTCTGGACCCGCTCCCCCTCCTTGAGCTTCGGGAGGAGGTTGATGACCGCCTTCCCCTTCGAGTGGCGGCTTCCTTCGGGAAGCTCGTACGCCTTCAGTTGGTAGACCCGTCCCAGGTTCGTCAGGAACAGAACGTCGCTGTGCGTCCGCGTGACGAAAGTGCGGATGACGAAGTCCTCCTCCTTCGTCTCCATCTGGATCAGCCCACGGCCGCCGCGCCGCTGGCGACGGTACTGGTCGAGGGGCAGGCGCTTCACGTACCCGTCGCGGGTGACCAGGACGACCACGTCCGTGTCGGGGATCAGGTCCTCGAGCGTGCGCTCGGTGAACGCCGGCACGATCCGTGTGCGGCGGGGGTCGCCGAAGCGTTTCTTGAGGTCGGCGAGCTCGTCGGCGATGAGCTGGTCGAGGAGCTTCGGCGAGGCGAGGATCGCTTTGAGGTGCTTCGCGAGCGCCTCCTTTTCGGCCTTCTCCTTCTCGACCGCCTCGCGCTCGAGCGCGGTGAGACGGGCGAGCCGCATGTCGAGGATCGCCTTCGCCTGCTCGCTCGAGAGCAGGAACTTCCCCATCAGGTTCGTTTCCGCGACCTGGACGTCCTTCGACCGTCGGATGATCCGGATCACCTCGTCGATGTGGTCGATGGCGGTGAGGAACCCTTCGAGGAGGTGGAGCCGCTCCTCGGTCTTTCGGAGGTCGAACTTCGTCCGGCGGGTGAGGATCGTCCGGCGGTGCTGAAGGTGCAGCGCGAGCAGCTCGAGGAGCGCGAGGACCTTCGGGTGTCCGTCGACGAGACAGAGGTTGATGACGCCGAAGCTCGTCTCGAGCGGAGTGTGCTCGTAGAGCCGGTTGAGGACGATCTCGGCCGGAGCGTCGCGGCGGAGCTCGAGCACGACGCTGGTCCCATGGCGGTCGGATTCGTCCCGGAGGTCGGTGATCCCGTCGATCCGCTTCCCCTTCACGAGGTCCGCGATCAGCTCGAGGAGGGCGGCCTTGTTCACCTCGTACGGGGTCTCGGTGATGACGATCTCGTCCTTGCCCCCGCGCTCCCGGATCTCCGCGGAGCCGCGGATGTGGATCATGCCGCGTCCCGTCTCGTACGCTTCCCGGATCCCTTCGGTCGAGACGTAGCCCCCGGTCGGGAAGTCCGGCCCGGGAAGGACCTTCATCACGTCGTCCAGCGACGCGTCCGGGTGGCCGAGAAGGAGGAGGAGGGCGTCCGCGACCTCGCCCAGGTTGTGCGGGGGCATGTTGGTCGCCATGCCGACCGCGATCCCGGCGGAGCCGTTGACGAGCAGGTTCGGGACCTTCGACGGCAGGAGCAGCGGCTCCTTGAGCGTCCCATCGAAGTTGTCGATCCATTCGACCGTCTCCTTCTCGATGTCGAGGAGCAGCTCTTCCGCGATCGCGGAGAGCCGGGCCTCGGTGTAGCGCATCGCGGCCGGAGAGTCGCCGTCGATCGAGCCGAAGTTCCCCTGCCCGTCGATGAGCGGATAGCGCAGACTGAACGACTGGGCCATCCGGACGAGGGCGTCGTAGACCGCCATGTCCCCGTGCGGGTGGTACTTGCCGAGCACGTCCCCGACGGTGCGCGCCGACTTTCGGAACGCCCGGTCGTGGGTCGCCCCCGACTCCCACATCGACCAGAGGATCCGCCGGTGGACCGGCTTGAGTCCATCCCCGGCCAGGGGCAACGCCCGGCCGACGATGACGCTCATCGCGTAATCGATGTAGGAATGGTGCATCTCCTGCTCGAGCACCCGGTCGTGGACCCGGTCGACCGGGGTCTCCGGGACTGCGGCGGGAGGAGTGCTCATGGCGCGGTCCCTTCGGTCGGGCCGAGCTGCTCGGCCAGGACCTTGTCCGCTACCTCGAGGAATTTGGGACGGGTGCCGGGAGGGATCGTCGCGCCGCTCGCGACGCGGTGGCCTCCCCCTTCGCCTCCGACCGTGGCGGCCGCGAGGCGGCAGGCCACGGCGAGGTCCATCCCCCGGTCGACCTGGCGAAGGAGCCCCCGCGAGCTCACTTTGGTCGGACCTGCCCCCCCGTCCGAGAAGACGAACACGGGGTGGTCGGGAGGAAGCAGGTAGTTCATCGCGAGGCCCGCCTGAGTGCCCGCGAGGGTGGTCTCGGGGCTCTCGAACCACCGAAGGAATCGCATCGCATTAACGCCGTCGTTCTCGACCCGAAGGAGCCCCCTAAGGATGCCCGTGCGCCACTCGCTCTCGGCCGTCCGGACCCGCTCGGCGGCCTGGGGGTCCCCGAGGGAGTAGGCGACCCCGACCCCGGGAACGCCCGCGCGTCCCGCGGCGTTCTGGAGGTTCGACAGCTCCTCGGCATCGAGGCCGAGGGACGGCAAGAACCAACGCTCCTGGTCGAGGACGTCCGCGGATTCCGGGACCACCCCGCTTACGGCGAGCCGCTCCTTCAGGGTGGCGACCAGCCGGCGGTTCTCCTCCTCGGTCAGCTTCGCGGGCCGCCGGCCGGGGTCGATGCCGAGGCCGTGCAGGAACGGTCCGACCGCGTCCGGGCGGCCCGAGAGGCCTCGCACGAACGGGTCGATGCTGTTCGTGAGCGCCTCGCCGACGGTCGCGCCGAGCAGCGCGACCCCCGGCCGTCGGACGACGAGCGAACGGCGGACCGCCTCGTCGACCAGCCGGTCGTTGAGGCCCTTGAACCCCCCGACGTGCTGCCGGTCGGCGATGGCGCCCGAGAGGCCCCAGGGCGCGTTGTCCCAGTTGACGGGGTCCAGGAAGACCGTGAAGAGCCAGGTCAGGGTGGAGGCGCAGAGCTCGCTCATCCCGTCCACCCCCCAATCGAGGGGGTTCACGAACGCGACGTGGGCGGGGAGGGCAGGTGGGTTGGGAACGCCCGGGTACTTGTGGTGGTCGAGGACGATGACGGGGTCGGGGTGCTGGGAGAAGACGTCGAGCAGGCTCGACCCAGTGTCGACCACCAGGACCGGACCCTTGGTCGCGCTCAGGAGGGCGACGACCTTGTCCCGTTCGATCCCGACGAGTGCCGTCGCCTGGGCCGGGTAGCCGAGACGTTGGAACGCCCTCAGGGCGCTCGACGCGCTCGCGATCCCGTCCCCGTCGTAGTGGTAGATGATGCGCCAGCGTCGCGGGTGGGCGAGGAGGAGGGACCGGGCGCGCTCGAACTCCTGGGTATAGTGCGGGTCGGAAACGAGTCCGTCCGGGCCCGAGGGCATCACTCCACCTGGAGCGCCGCCGTGGTGGCCGTGTACCGCCACGTTTCGGGAATCCGCTTGCGTTGCCGGTAGTACCGGGCGAGGCGGCGGATCCGGGACTCCATCAACGTCAGGCTGCGACGGTTCGAGAGGTCCTTGGGATGGGTCTCGAGGTGCCGCTGCAGGTGGACGACCCGCTTCAGCAGCGCCTGGAGGTCGTCCGGGATCTCGGGCGAGATGCCGCTGCCTCGGAGCAGGACGCCGAGCCGCTTTCCGGTCACCGCCCGTGCGGACGGTATCCCGTAGCTGTCCCGGAGGTGCAGCCCCACCTGAGCGGAGGAGAGCCCCGTCTTCGAAAGCTGGACGGCCTGCGCGACCAGCTCCTCCTGGGACACGGTGACCCACTCGGGCTTGGTGAGGGGGTACGGTCGGTGCGAACCGGCACGTCCCTTGTGTCCGGAGTGGATCCGCGACATGGATTCGCGGGGACACTCGTCCGCTATTTAACGGCTGGCGCGCTCAGGGCTTCGACCGAGGGGGAAACTGCCGTTCCTCCGTCAACGAATGCGGTCCGCTTGCTCGGACGAATCGACCAGGAACCGCTTGCCTTCGGTCGTGATTCGGTAGGAGGCGGGAGAGGGGGTTCGGGAGCGAGCCGGTACGCGGTCGCCGGCCTGGGCCTCGACCATCCCGTTGCGGACCAGGAGGCCGAGGACGAGCGGTATCTTGACGTGGTCGTGTCGGATCGCCCAGAAGTCGGAGAGGAGGCGCTCGATCTCCCGGAGCTCCAGGGTCTGGCGGCGTTCCTGCCCCTCGTGGATCGACTCGGCCCGGTTGAGCTGCTGAAGGATCGCGACCAGCGTCGCGTGGACGGGGTCGCGTTGTTCGTCTTCGGAGGGCATCCCGTGGAAGATTACGCGGGCCGCCCCTACTTAAACTGAGACGGTCCGGCCGACCGGGAGCTAATCGACGCGGCCGTACCGTCGCAGGCGGGACACCAGGAAGGCCTTCCCCTCGGAGGTGATCGTGTACCGGATCGCCACGACCCGCCCCCGCTCCCAGGAGTACTCGGGGGTATCGAGGCACCGGGCGAGCCCGTTCCCGACGAGCACGGTGACGGCCCTCTCGACGTCGGGGGCGGTGACCTGAGGGAGCGGTCCCCGGCCCAGCAGGTGGTGGAGCTCGTCGACCTCGAGACCCGTGTCGGCGCTGGCCTCATTTTCAGAGCGGTTGAGCTGCTTCAGGACCTCGACGAGCTCGTCCCCGAGCTCCAGAGCCGCTTCGAGCGGAGAGAGCGCCATTGGCGCGACTAATTCCTGCAATAGGCATTTGAACGTATCTTTCGAGCGGGCCGGCGGGCTTTTAGGCGAGTTCGGCAGGTACCCCTGCACCCATGGGATGCACCTGCCGCAACCCGGCCCGCTGTCCGATCTGCAACACGCCCGTTCGTGTACCGCTCACGAACCTCGAGAGCAACGCAGGGGCCGCGATCCTCGTGGACAAGTTTGCGCGTCGGGACACTTCCTCGTCGCGAGAGGGGCTCCGCGGACTGATCCAGGGCTCGGCGAGCTGCCCGTCGTGCGGACACACGATCACCTTCGAGCACTCCCGCCAGTGCTTCTCCGGTGCCCTGAGCACGGCGGGTGTTCCGGGGGCCGAACGCGAGGCGATCCTCTCCAAGATCGAGTTCCCTGAGGGCTGACCGGGAAGCGCATGCCCGAACCCGACGACTTCGTCGTTACCCCGTACGAGGTCCGCGGGCACATCGACTACGCGCGGTTGCGGGAGCTGTTCGGGACCCAGGAGCTCTCGGCCGAGCTCCTGGCGAAGTTCCACCACCTTACGGGCGGGGACCTCCACCCGCTCCTGACCCGCGGGGTCTACTACTCGCACCGCGACCTCGCGCCGGTCCTGGACGGATTCGCGAACGGGAAACCGTTCTTCCTCTACTCCGGGCGGGGGCCGTCGGGGCCCCTGCACACCTCCCACCTCGTTCCGTTCGACCTCTGCCAGTGGCTCCAGCGCCGGCTCGGGGTTCCCATGTACATCCAGATCACCGACGACGAGAAGTTCTGGGCGCGTTCGGGGCTCACCCGCGAGGAGACCGTCTTCTGGGGGCTCGAGAACCTCTACGACATCCTCGCCCTCGGCTTCGACCCGAAGCGCACCCACGTCTTCTTCGACTCGCGTTCGATCGCGGCGCTCTACCCGCTCGCGGTCCGCGTCGCCCGGAAGGTCCCCTACTCCACCGTCAAGGCCGTCTTCGGGTTCGAGCCGAGCACCAACATCGGGCTCGTCTTCTACACGGCGCTCCAGAGCGTCCCGTGCTTCTGGCCGTCCTGGGCGGAGGGCCGCTCGATCCCCTGCCTGATCCCGTGCGGGATCGACCAGGACCCGCACTTTCGGGTCACCCGGGACATCGCGGAGGGGCTGGGCTACCCGAAGCCCTCGCTCCTGCACAGCCAGATGATCCCCGGCCTGCTCGGCGAGGCCGCGATGTCGACCTCGGGGGACCGGCCCGACAACGCGCTCTTCCTGAACGACCCACCCGAGGCGGTCGACCGAAAGGTGCGCAACGCGTTCACCGGCGGGCGCTCGACGGTCGAGGAGCAGCGCCGCCTCGGGGCGACCCCCGAGGTCTGCTCGGTCTGGGGGCTCTGGCGCACCCGCTTCGCGGAGTCAGAGGAGAAGTTCCGCGAGGTGACGGCAGGTTGCCGGTCGGGCGCCCTGCTCTGCGGGGAGTGCAAATCCCAGGTGCTCGAGCGGGTCCACGAGTTCTACCGACGTCACGCCGAGGCCCGGGAGAAGGTCAAGAGCTGGGCCGAGTCGACGATCGTGACGGCGGCTCCGAAAGCGCTCTAGGCGCTCCCAGAATCGTCCGTCGGTCTTAGAGGACCTCGGTCCGCGGAGACCGGCGGGGAGCTTCGGGGGGACGACGGGGGTCGTCCGGCCGGGGAAATTCGGGCGCCTCCGCCCCGTCCTGGACCGCGTTCAGCAAGCGAAGCATCGGATGGAAGAGGGAGCGGCGGGCCCGCTCGGGGTCGAGCGTGTAGGCCCGTTCGTAGGCGGCGACCGCCTCGTCCTCGTCACCCAGGCTCAGGAGCGAGAGCGCGAGGTCGAGCCAGCTCTTCGCTTCCCGGGCTCCCTCTCGCTCGCCGGTCTCTTCGAGATGGTCGTCCGCCGCCGGGCGGGAGCGGGAGGCGCTGGGCTGGGAGGACCCCGGAGCCGACGGTTCGGGGGCATCGGGGCTAGTCGAGACCTCTCGGGAGAGGACGAGCGCTCGCTCGAACGCGACCGTGGCGGCCGGTTCGTCCCCGGACTCGGCGAGGGCGACCCCCAGGCGATGCCACGCGACCATGTCGCTCGGAGTGAGCGCGACCGTGCGCTGGTAGGCCTGGGCCGCGGACGCCCACTCATCCCGCAGGGAGCGCGCGACGCCCAGGTGGAACCATGCCTCAGCGTTCTCGGGAGCGAGCGCGATCGACCGACTGAGGGCGCCTTCGGCCTCGACCGCCAGCCCGAGGTGGGCCAGGGCGATGCCGAGGTAGGCCCAGGCCCGTCCGTCCGCGGGGCTCTCCCGGACGACGTCCCGGAACGCCCCCACGGCGTTCTCGTACTCATGTCGGAGGAAGTAATGGACGGCGAGGTCGAAACGATGGGTCACACAGGGTACCCGGCCGCCGAAGGCCCAGAGGACGGAAAAGCCTGCCGTCCGGACTGCAGCCCCCCGGTCCGCTCCCGGCCGAGCGACGCCGGCGCACGGAGACGGCTTTATATCCTACCCCTGGGGTGAGTCGTCCGAGGAATCCCAAGGCCCAGCCCAATCCGAGCGTCCCGCCCGTCCTATTTCTGAGACGAGTGTTCGCGCGAGAAGGGTTGCGCCACGGCTCCTCAAGCAAACGCGAAACGCGAAAGAAGAGGCGACCCGAAATGGTAGACAAACCCCTGACAAAAGTGCGAGACCTGACGCCGAACTCGAAGCAAGTGAACGTGCTGGCCAAAGTGATCAACGTTGGCGAGGCCAAAGAGGTCATGGGCAAGTTCGGCGACCCGAGGAAGGTCTGCGAGGCCGTTGTCGGCGACGACACGGCGACGATCATCCTCTCGTTGTGGAACGAGCAGATCGGATCCATCGCGAAGGATGAGGTCATCCTCGTGGACAACGGATACGTTTCCCTCGTGCGTGGCCACATGCGCCTGAACGTCGGACGCTACGGGAACCTGTCGAAGTCAACCGAGGCGATTCCCGAAGTCAACCAGACGCTCGACATGAGCCAGCAAGAGTTCGAGAGCGAGCGCCGCTCGTTCGGTGGCGGTGGCGGAGGCTACCGTGACCGCGGAGGCGGCGGTGGTGGCGGCGGCGGATACGGCGGCGGCCGCTATGGTGGCGGCGGCGGTGGCGGCAGTGGTGGCGGCGGGGGCGGAGGGCGCGAGCGCTCCGACTCCTACAAGCGCTACTAGGCTAAGCCCCGACTCCGGCCCGATTTGCGCTAACCCTTTCCCCCGCCCTTCCGGGCGGGGGCCCTTCGCGGGGTTTGATTAAATAGCCCCACCGGTTCTTCCCTCGAAGCCATGCCCGAGGATCTCCACGAACTGACGCTCTACGTCCAATCGAAGAAAGCGGTCACGACCTTCTTCCGCCCCTCCACCGCCCAGAGCCAAGAGGCTGCCATGAGCGGCATGGGCGCAGGCCCATCGGCCTCGTCGTCCTCGGGGGACGCGGTCGGCGAATCGGTCTTCTTCCTATCGGACGACCAGGCGCGGTGCCAGGCGATGGTGGAGGAGATCGCCGCCCAGCGGGGGTACCACCTTCGAGTGATCGACATCGAGCGGGTCGGTCGCATCGAGCGCCTCGTGGCCGAGCACCTCCGCGGCGTGCAGAAGTTCCCGGTCCTCATCTCGCCCCTCGGCCGTCGCCTCGAAGGGGTCGAGACGTTCACCGAGGACGAGCTGGCGGCCATCATGCCGGCCGATCTCAAGAGCGTCCGCGCGTTCTCCTATCTCAAGGTCCGCGGCGGCGACCTCGACAAGATCAAACGGCTCCTCGAGACCCTTCCCGAGGTCAAGGAGCTCCACTTCCTGACGGGCGACTGGGACATCCTGGTCGTGCTCGACTTCGAGCCGACCACGGCGAACAAGCGGCGGGTCCTCGAATTCGTGACCGACCGGATCCGGGGCATCCCCGAGGTCATCGACACCTCGACGATCATCCCCGAGTACTCGCTGACGAAGTTCCCGCTGTAGTCGGTCCCGGATTCCCTCGCGCGCCGCGCGCCCGCGCGCGCTCTCGGCGCGGCACGACGGAGGTCCCCGCCGGTCGTTTCCCGGCCGCCGCTCCCGGTTCCGGGGTCCCGTAGAGCGCGTCCACGGTGAGGGGGTGTTCCTCGAGCCACGCAACTCCTTCGACGTACGCGGCGAACGCCTCGAGGCTCGTGAAGAGCGGAATGCCGAGCTCGACCGCCCGACGCCGAAGGACGTACTCGTCCTCGAGCATCCGCTCGAACTTCTCCTGCGTGAGCGAGAGCGGCACGTCGAGGAGAAGGTCGATGTCGCCCCGGTCGAGGGCCTCGAGGACGTTCGGATGTCGGTCGGGCTCGGACACCTTATGGAGGGTCCGGACCCCCACGACCCCCCGACCGCTGAGGAACGCCTGCGTATCCTCCGTCGCGGTAATCCCGATGCCGAGGGAGCGAAGTCGTTGGGCGGTGGGCAGGAGCTGTTCCTTGAGCGTCGGCCCTCCGACCGATAGGAATGCGGTCCCCGGTCGGGGGACGAGCTTCACGCCGGTCGCCACGAGCGCCTTCACGAGAGCGTCCGAGAAGGTCGGTCCGAAGCAGGCGACCTCGCCGGTCGACTGCATCTCGACCCCGAGAAGGGGGTCGGAGCCGGAGAGCTGCAGGAAAGAGAACTGAGGGACCTTCACGCCCCACCGACCCGCCGGGAGCGGAGCGACCCCTTCCCGCGAGAGGGGCTTCCCGAGCATCGCCCGCGCCGCCTCGCGGAGGAGGGGCACACCGGTCGCCTTCGCGAGGAACGGGAGCGACCGGCTCGCTCGGAGGTTGAGCTCGATGACCTGGTAGCCCTGGTCCTTCACGAGGAACTGCACGTTGAACGGACCGCGAATGTGCAGCGTGCGGGCGAGCTGTCCCGCGGCGCGGAGGAGCTGGTCCTGGACCTCGGGCGACGTGTGACGCGGGGGGAGGCAGAAGATCGCATCCCCCGAGTGGACCCCCGCGCGTTCGACGTGCTCTAGGATCCCCGCGACCAGCACCCGCTTCCCATCCGAAACCCCATCGAGCTCGACCTCGTCGGCGCCCTCGACGAACTTCGTGATCACGACGGGATGCTCGGGCGAGACGCGCGCCGCCTCCGACAGGAAGCGACCGAGGTCGTTCCGACCGGCGATGACGCGCATCGCTTGGCCGCTCAGGACGTACGACGGACGGACGAGGACGGGGTAACCGACCTCGTCGGCGAACGTGCTCGCCTCTTCGAGCGTCGTGAACGCTCGCCAGGCCGGCTGCGGGATCGCGAGCGTCTCGAGCAGCCGAGCGAAGCGAGCGCGATCCTCCGCCGTGTCGATCGACTCGGGCGGGGTCCCGAGGATCGGGATCCCGCACATGTGGAGCAGCGGGGTCAGGTTCTGGGCGAGCTGGCTGCCGACGCAGGTGACGACCCCTCCGAACGCCTCGAAGTCGAAGATATCACGGACGCGCTCGAGCGTGATCTCTTCGAAGTAGAGCCGGTCGGAGCGGTCGTAGTCGGTCGAAACGGTCTCGGGGTTCGAATTGAGGACCGCGACCCCGGGGACCTCTTCCGCCTTCAACCCATCCACGAGGTTCATGGTCGACCAGTCGAACTCGACGCTCGAGCCGATCCGGTACGGACCGGCCCCGATGACGAGCACGGAGTCGCTCGGCATCGGAGCGACGTCGTCGGCATGGGCCCGGTACGTCAGGTAGAGGTAGTTGGTCCGTGCGGGCCACTCCCCGGCGAGGGTATCGATCATCTGCACGCGCGGCCGGACCCCGGCCGCGAGTCGACGTCGACGGACCTCCTCCTCGTCGAGCCGCGCGAGGCGGGCGAGGGCGCGGTCGGAGAGCCCGAGCTCCTTGGCCCGACGCAGGAGCGACGGCGAAAGGCCGGAACCCCCGGCCGCCGCGATCGCCCGGTCGACCGACTCGATCTCCCCGAGGGCATCGACGAACCAGCGGTCGATGTAGGAAAGGCGGCTCACCTCCTCCGGCGAGATCCCGACCCGCAACGCCTCGAGGACCCGGAACAGGATCTCGGGCGTCGGGGTCGCGAGGTCCGCACGCACCTCTTCCGCGCGTCGCGGTTCGGCGGGGGGGACGAGGTCCGCGCGGGGGTCCCCCATGCGGACGGCCTTCGAGAGCGCTTCGGGGAACGACGCGCCGATCCCCATCACCTCGCCGACCGACTTCATGGCCGGGCCGAGCCGACGGTCGGCGCGCTCGAACTTGTCGAGGTCCCAGCGCGGCAGCTTCACGACCACGTAGTCGAGCGACGGCTCGAACGCCGCGGTCGTGACCCCCGTGATACGGTTCTTGAGCTCGGGCAAGGTGTAGCCGAGCGCCAGCTTCGCGGCGACGTAGGCGAGCGGGTAGCCGGTCGCCTTGCTCGCGAGGGCGCTCGAGCGCGAGAGGCGAGCGTTCACCTCGATCGCGTAGTACTCCTCGCTCCCGGGGTCGAGGCAGAATTGGATGTTGCATTCGCCGACGATCCCGCACGCTTCGGCCGCCCGCAACGCGGCCTGGCGGAGCATCTGGTACTCGAAGTCGGTAAGCGTCTGGCTCGGGGCGATGACGACGTTATCCCCGGTGTGGACGCGCATCCCGAGGACGTTCTCCATGTTGCAGACCGTGAGCGTATTCCCCCGAGCGTCGCGGACGACCTCGTACTCGAGCTGCTTGAACTCGCCCACGTACCGTTCGAGAAGGAGCTGACCGACGGGGCTCGCCCGCAACCCGCGGACGACGACGTCGCGGAGCTCCTCTTTGGTCCGGGCGACCCCTCCTCCTCGGCCGCCGAGGGTGAAGGCGACCCGGACCATAACCGGGAACCCGAGCGCCTCCACCGCCTCGAGCGCCTCTGGGTAGGAGTAGACCGCCCGGCTCGGCAAGGTCGGGACGCGCGCCTTCGCCATCGTCCGCACGAACTTCGCGCGGTCCTCGGTCGCGCGGATCCCCGCGAGGGGGGTCCCGAGGACCTTGGTTCCGGTCCGACGAAGGACCCCCCGGTCGGAGAGCTGAACGCCGCAGTTGAGCGCGGTCTGGCCCCCGAACGCGAGCAGGATCCCGTCGGGCCGTTCGGCCTCGAGAATCGGCGCCACGAACTCGGGCGTCACGGGCTGGAAGTAGACGCGGCCCCGCTTCGGAGGGTCCGTCTGCAGGGTGGCGATGTTCGGGTTGACGACGACCGCGTAGACCCCCTCCTCGTCCAGGGCCTTCAGGCACTGGCTGCCGGAGTAGTCGAACTCGCCGGCCTCGCCGATCTTGAGCGCCCCGCTCCCGAGCAGGACGACCTTCGAGGGCAGCGAGACCGTCATGCGCGCCGCTTCACCTTCCCCACGAAACGGTCGAAGACGAATCCGGCCTCCTGGGGACCGGGGTGCCCTTCGGGGTGACCCTGCAGGGCGAGAACGCGTCCGGACCGGTCGCGGAACCCCTCGAGCGTCCCGTCGTCGGGGTTGGTCGCCCAGAGGTCGAGGCCGGTGCCGCGGAGCGA
This sequence comes from Thermoplasmata archaeon UBA61, assembly GCA_002503985.1. Classification (GTDB taxonomy): domain Archaea; phylum Thermoplasmatota; class Thermoplasmata; order Lutacidiplasmatales; family UBA184; genus Lutacidiplasma. Next base: position 43,329 of record DASW01000009.1, on the reverse strand, counting down.
CCGCAGGTCGACCGCGTAGCCGTGGTTCTCGCTCACGATGAGGGCGCGACCGTCGGCAAAGCAGAGCGTCTTGTTCTGCCCGCGGTGGCCGTACTTGAGCTTGAACGTCGTGCCGCCGCGCGCGAGCGCGAGGAGCTGGTGGCCGAGGCAAATCCCGAGCGTCGGCAGCGCTCGGGTCGACGGTCGGCGGAGCTCGGAGACGGTCGCCTCGAGCTCGGCCGGGTCCCCGGGTCCGTTCCCGACGACCAGGCCAGCGACCGGCCGCCCCTCCCATTTCGTCGGGACCGTCTCGTCGAACGGCAGTCGGAGAATGCCCATCCCCCGGTCCAGCAGGGCCCGCAGGATGCTCGCCTTCACCCCACAGTCCAGGACCGCCACGAGCGGCGCGCGCGCGGGACCGAGGAGCTTCGCTCGCTTCGGGGCGACGTCCGTCATGAACTTCTCCTCGGCATAGGCGGGCGCGTTCGCGATCGCCCTACGGAGATCCTCGTCGCTCGGGAGGTCGTCCGAGTCCCCGACGTGGAGAACCCCACGGAGGACCCCGCCCGAGCGGAGGTGCTGGGTGAGGAGTCGCGTATCGACGCCCCGAACCCCGGGGACCCCCTCGTCCGCGAGCCATTCTTCGAGGGAGCGGTGGCTCGACCAGTGGTTGGGCGCGGTCGTGCCCCGCACCACCACGCCGCGGACTTGGACCTCCCCGCTTTCGAGAGACGGAAGGCCCCAGCGGTCCCGGGTGTCCGTCCGCGGCACCCCGTAATTCCCAATCAGAGGGTAGGTGAACGTCAGGACCTGTCCCCGGAACGACGGGTCGGTGAGCGACTCCGGGTACCCCACCATCCCGGTGGTGAACACGACCTCGCCGACGTGCCGGGTGGGCGCCCCGAACCCCTCCCCTTCGAAGCGAGTACCGTCCTCGAGAAAAAGGGTCCCCCGGAGGCCGGCGGTTCCGGGGCGATTCGGCACGGGCGGTGGCAACCCGAGCGGCCCCGAGGAAGGGATTCGGCCTTAACGCTTACCGTCGCCCCGGAACGGAAACCACTCCGGGCCGCCCGGCGAGGCATCAAATCCCCCCGCCGGCTGCTCGACCGGATAGAATGCCCGGGTTCCCTCGGCTTCAGGACCGCTACGACGTTATCGTGGTCGGGGGCGGGCACGCCGGCCTCCAGGCGGCGGTCAAGGCGGCGCTCCTCCAGCACTCGGTGGCCCTGCTCGACCGCGGGCCGAAGTACTCCCGTTCGTACTACGCTCCCCGCATGGCCAACATCCCCGGTTTCCCCGAGGGGGTGTCAGGGCACCGTCTCCTGGACCAGCAGATCGCCGCCGTCCGAAAGCTCGACGACCGGGTGGGATACTTCACCCCCGCCACCGTGAGGTCCGTCGAGAAGACCCCCGAAGGGTTCGCCGTCACGTTCGAGTGGCTCAAGCAGACCCAGGTTGCGCGGGGGCGGGTCGTCATCCTCGCGATGGGCGTCGTCGACCGGATACCGATCGTCGGAGGGAAGATCGACCCGATCTTCCCCTGGGCGAACCAGGCGATCGTCGATTTCTGCCTCCTGTGCGACGGACACGACCTCGTGGGGAGGTCCGTAGCGGTGCTCGGTCACGACGCGTTCGCCGCTCGCACCGCGCTCGACATCCTCCACTTCCGACCGAAGTCCGTCGAACTTCTCACGCACGGGCGGCCCCTCTTGGACGGGGTCCCCGAACCCGACCGCTCCACCCTCGCGGCGGCGCTAAAGGAACACGGGATCCCCCACGTCACGGCCGAGGTGGTCGGGTTCGACGGGATCCGAGAGAAGCTCTTCGGGGTCCAGTTCGCAGACGGGAGCCACCGGACCTACGAGCGGGGGTTCAGCGGCCTCGGCTGGTACGATATGCACGACGCGATCCCACGCTCGCTCGGGTGTCGGTTCGACACGGACGGGTACGTCGTCACGGACGAGGACTGTCGCGCGATTGCGGACGCTACCGGCGAGCCCATCCCGGGTCTGTACTGCGTCGGCGACCAGCGGAACGGCTGGAACCAGATCCCCGAAGCCTGGGCCACCGCCGAGCGGGCGGTCATCCACGCGTGGGCGTCGTACCTGTAGGTTCCCTCACGGGAGGGGTGGGGGCGTCGCGATGGTGAGGTGGTGGGCGAGCTCCGGCAGGTCCTTCGCGATCGCGGACGCCCCAGCCGCGAGGAAGCGGTCCTCGGTCATGGTCGAATGGGCGGCCTCGGCCTCGGTCGGGTCGGGCATCACCGCGTAGAAGCGTACGCCCGCGGCCCGGGCGCACTCCGCGTCGAGCAGGTGGTCCCCGACGAAGAGAGCCCGATCGATCGGCACCCCCATCTCCTTGAGGAGCAAGAGCAGGGCCTCCGGCGACGGCTTCGTCGGTCCCGCGGTGCTGCGGCTCCTGAGGTAACCGAAGAACGGGGCGAGCTGCGTGCGGACGAGGGCCTGTCGGGCGAAGATCTCCGAGCTCCGGGTCAGGAGCCCGATACGGAACCCTTTCAGGGAGAGGATCTTCAGAAGCTCCGGGGCGCCCGGTCGAGGAATCGTTCTCGGCAAGGCCTCGAGCTCGATCGCATCGATGCTCCGCTGGTAGTCGGCCTCGAACCGGTAGAGGACCCCGTCCGGCGCGCCCGCGTTCCTAAGCTCCTCGCGAGCGGCTTCGACGATCCGATGGATCGGTTCTTGCACCGAGAGATGACCGGGCATGACGCCGTAGTGCTCCGCGAGTCGGATCACCTCCGAGCGCATCCTCCCGAAATCGTGGTGCGAGAGGACGAGCGTTCCATCGAGGTCGAACACGATCCCGAGCAGCGGCTCCAAGAACTTCGGCTGGGACCCTAGGGGTGGCATCTCCCCTCCGTGGCTGGGAAGCGAACGCGCGCCGAGATACGTTAAGTGTTTGCTTCGAGCGGAAAGGTCGGCGCCGGCCGTCAGGGCGCCAGGTGGTACGCGAGTCCGTACCAGGTGCCCTGTTCCTTGTCGAACGTCGTCCCACATTGGAAGCAGAAGAACACCCGGGCCGGGGGTTCCTTCGGCTCGACCTCCATCGAGCCTCCGCAGATGGGGCAGCAGAGCTTCTCCCGGACCTCGGGGAGACCGTGCCAGGCGTCGCGCTTCCGGTCGTAGACCACCCCGTCGTGGCCGCAGACGAACATCGGGAACGGAACGTTCGGGGCGGGGGGTCCGCTCATGACCCGACCGCAGACAGGACAGAACATCGAACGACCGTAGCGCATCCCCGAAGGAAGAACCTAGCGCTGCTCAGCGCGCGGCCTTGGGCCGCTCGAGGGTGACGATCGACTCCCTCAGCTCGAAGCTCCGTCGCTGGCCGCTGCGCCGGCGTCGGGCCACTTCGACCGAGACGATCCGGAACCCCAGCGACGCGCCGAGCCGAGCGAGGAGGAGGTCCCCCGGCACGTAGGCCCCCGCGAGGAGCGAATCCCCGACCACCACGACGAACCGTCCTCCCGGTACGAGAGCCCGGAAGACCCCGTCGAGCACGGGGCTCAGGTCGGAGAAGTATCGGTGGACGACCGCGTGCATGTCGTCCCGACGGTACGTTCCCTTCCGCGCCAGGTTCTCGCGGATCCGGGGCAGGATCTCGGCGAGCCAAGGCTCGGCGACCCGGCTCGTGTCGAGGTACGGCGCGGTCTCCCGTCGAGGAAGGTTATCGCACGCCACTTGGGCTCCCCGTAGCGCCGCGAGGTCGGCATACGAATGGGCGTATCCGAGCCAGGCGAGGTCGACCTTGTAGTTCATCACGTAATCCATGCCGTTCACGTACGGCGGGCTCGTGATGGCCAGCTCGACCGAGCGGGGCGACCAACCTCCGTTGCGAGCGTCGCGAAGCGTGACTTCGGCGGGCGGACCCCAGTGCGAGCGTTCCGCGGAGAGGCCTTCGAGGTCGGCCGCCATCTCGTGCGCCGCCGCGCCGAACCGCTCGAACGGGGTCACCGGGTCGCCCGACGGTATCCGCTTCCCATAGCCCAGACACGGGGACCGATGGAGGCGGCTCGAGGGGATCAGGATGCGGCCGAACGCGAGTCGGAGCGCGTCGGAAAGCGGTCCCCCTTCCGACGGCAGCGCGTCCCGAAGACGCGTAAGGTCCCGGAGGGCCTTGGGGGCGAACTGACGACGGGTCTCTCGGAGGAACGGGAGCGCCCCCGCGCTCCGCCGCTCCGCCCGCTTCAGGACGCGGTCGGCCCCACGGACGAGCGCGCGGGGGTCGAGTTCGAAGTTCGTCTTGACGCGGGCGGCGAGGACGGCAGGGGCGAGGAGTTCGGTGCCGATGGCACGGATCCCGGCCCGACGCCCCTCGACGAGGGTCGTGCCGCTGCCGGCGAACGGGTCGAGCACGGTGGCTCCGCGACGGAGGTCGGCGGCCGCGAGGACCCCGGCAACGAACTCCGCGGAATATCCCTGAACGTAGGGCCACCAGCGGTGGACCGGGATCGCCTCGTTCGACCGGAACGTGATCGGTCCCGCGTAGCGTCCCAGCGCCAGGCCATTCTCCCGCTCGAATCGCTCGACGAAGGCCGCAGGGTCGACGAAGTCGTCGCGTTCCGAGAGGCGTTCGAAGTCCCGGAGAACGAAGAGCCCCCGTCCCATCCGCAGGACGTCGCCCCGGCTACGGAGCGTGTCCAGGACCTCGGCGACACGGTCCGGTCGGTCGTCCAAGCGCGAGGCGATCTGGCGAACGGTGGCGCCTATCGCGCCGGTCTCGCCCAGCACGTAGCGCACGGCCCCGGTGAGGTCGCTCCCATCCGAGGTCGCCACGGGTTCGGGAGACCGTGGCAGGGTAATAACGGAACGATGCCAGATCACGCCGTCTTGGGCCGAGGCCGCCCGTTCTCCGCCGGGATCTTGGCCGCCGACTCGAGCGTCTTCAGGATCTCCCGCCGTCGTCGACGTCGTTCCTCCCGGAGCGCGTCGGCCCACGCGGTCTTGCGGACCTCCTCGTCCAGGCCGACCAAGACCAGGTCGAGGTCGTGGAGGTCCCCGAGGTCCTTTTGAAGACGGGCCAAGGAGCTCGAGAACCCCCGCTCGTGCCGAGGGTCGAGCGCGACCGCGAGGTCGGTGAACTGCCGCGCGCGGCGGATGCGGATCCGAAGCCGGTGGAGCCGTTCCATCGACGGGCTGCGGAGCGCCTTCCGGTGGGCCCTCCTCAGGTTCTCGTGAGTGCGAACATGGGCGAGCACGACGGCGCGATGCGGGTCACGAAACGACCCAGAGCGGGGGAGGCTCCGAAGTCTCTCGGCCACGTCGTCCAGCAGCCGTGCCTGCCGCTCTGAACGAAGGAACGCCCGCAGCAGCTCGCGACCGGTGCGAGCGTCGTCCTGGACCCGGGTACGGTACCGGTCGAGTCGCTCGAGGTCGCGGCGGGAGGTGGTCTTCCCGGCGAATCGCTGGAGGAGCGAGAGGGAGATGTCGCGGTCCCGGATCCGACCGACGAGGCGCGAAAGCCGCTTGATCCGTACGTCGAGCGGGTGAAGGAGCTCGCGTTCCGCGCTCGGGAGCAGGGCTTCCCACAGGGCGAGACCCGTCCGCAGCCGCCGCATCTGTCGGTGCAGGCGGTGGAGGCTCTCGGGGGAGGGATGGGCCGAGGCGACGACATGGTCGACCGCCGTTGTTGCCTCTTCGAGGATCCCTGCGATCTCGCGGGCGACGCGCTCGGGTCGCACCGTACGCCCTCCGCTTACCCGGACCATCTGGCTCTCCTCGTGGGGCAGACCGGGCCCTCCACGTAAATCATTCGGAAGGAACGACCTGTCCGCCGGATTCCACGCGAGTCCTATTAGAGATGAAAGGCTCACGGCGAACATGCCCCGTCGTCCGCCTGCGGACCTCGAGCGGGACCCCCCGACCCGCCGGGCCGCGTCGACGATAGGAGTGATGGACATCGGGTCGAACACGGCCCGGTGCGTCGTATTCGACACCTCCCGCGCTGGGTCCGTGCGGGCGGTCTACCAGACCAAGGACGCGCCTCGTCTCGGCTCGGAGACGGGTGCGGATAGTAGCCTCTCTCCCGAGGCGATGGTCCGGGGCGTCGCCACGGTACGTCGCTTCGCTCGTGCCGTCCGGGCGCTCAAGGTTCCGAAGACCCTAGCGGTGGCGACCAGTGCCGTGCGGGATGCCCCGAACGGACCGGAGTTCGTCCGGGACGTGGCGCGGTCGACCGGAGTATCGCTCCGGACCCTCTCGGGGACCGAGGAGGCTCGCTACGCCTACCTCGGGATCGCCAGTGCCTGGGAGCTCTCGAACGACCTCGTCTGCGACCTGGGGGGCGGCTCGCTCCAGCTCGCCGAGGTCCGGGGCGGCTCGCTCCACAACTCCGTCAGCCTTCCGCTCGGTGTCCTGCGGCTCTCTCAGCGGTTCTTCGACCACGACCCCCCGAAGCGGCGGGAGGTCGACTCCCTGCGCGAACACGTGCGCGGAACGCTCGCCTCGGTGCTCGAAGCGTTCGGCGGGGGACCGTACCGGATCTTCGGCATCGGCGGCACCGTGCGTTCCCTGGCCCGAGCATCGATCGAGTTCCGAGAGTACCCGGTCCGACGCGTTCACGGTTACCTCCTCTACGAGAACGACATCGACGCGTTGGAAGAGCTCCTGAGCGAAATGCCGGCCGTCCGTCGTCGGGCGGTCACGGGGATCGGGGGGGACCGAGCGGACGTTGTCCTGGCAGGGATCGCCGTCTTCTCAGAGCTCCTGCGGGCCGTGAAGGCCGAGGGGATCGTCGTCTCTGGGACGGGGATCCGGGAAGGGATCGCTCTCGAGTCGATAGGAGCGAAGCTGCCCGCCCCCGCCGAGACCCTCGCTCAGCGTTCGACGGTCGCGGCGTCGGAGTCGTTCGCCTTTGACCTCAAGCACGGTCTCGAGGTCGCCGAGACCGCCACCGCCCTCTTTCAGCTCCTGGCGGACCGGTTCGAAGGGGGTCGGAGCGAGGCGCTGGCGCTCCGCGTGGCCGCGTGGATGCACGACGCCGGGGTCGCGATCGACCTGTGGAACCACGCTCGCCACTCCTCCTACCTGATCCAGAACTACCCGATCTGGGGACTCGACCAGCGCGAAGTGCTCCTCGCTGCGATGGCCGCCTACCTGCACGAGGGGAAGAACGCGGTACCCTCCGAATGGAAGAAGGGATTCCTTCCGATCATCGGGCCCTCCGACCTCGAGAAGGCGGTCCGTCTCGGCGCGATTCTCGGGGTCGCCGAAATGCTCGCCCCCGTCCAACCGAAGTTCGGGCTCGCCTCCGACGGGAAAGTTCTCGCGGTGAGCTTTTCTGCTACGAGAGATACGCCTCTCCCCCCCCGCTGGGCCGAGAAGGTTCGAAAGCCGATGGAACGCGTGTTCGAGCTCGAGGTACGCTATCGCGATGCCTGAGACCCCGTCCCCGAACCACGGCTTTCCCGGCCGACTCCTCGTCTTCGAAGGCCTGGACGGTAGCGGAAAGTCGACCCAGGCCGCCCTCCTCGGGAAATGGCTCCAGTCGAAGGGTTACCGCGTCTTCTTCACGGAATGGAACTCGTCGGAGCTCGTTTCGAGCACCATTCGACGTGGCAAGAAGAAAGGCCTTCTCACCCCCACCACGTTCTCGCTGCTGCACGCGGTGGATTTTGCCGACCGCTTCGAGCGGAAGATCCTGCCGCCATTGCGGGCGGGCTACCTCGTGGTCTGCGACCGCTACGCCTACACCGCGTTCGTCCGGGACGCGGCCCGCGGCTGCGACCCGGCATGGGTCCGAACGATCTATTCGTTCGCCCCTCGGCCGGACCGCGTCTTCTACTTCCGAGTGCCGGTCGCGGTGACCCTGAGGCGCAAGCTCGCCTCCCGGCTCAAGATGAACTACTACGAGGCCGGCATGGACCTTGGGCTATCGGACGACCTTGTCGAGAGCTATACCCGGTTCCAGGGTCGGCTGAAGCACGAGTACGACCGACTCTCGAAGTTCGACGATTTCCGAATCATCGACGCGACGCGCTCGGTCGAAGCGATCCAGGCCCAACTGAGGGCCGACCTCAAGCCGATGCTCACGAAGTTCCCAACGGGGGTGCGACTGACCCATGACGGATAGGACGTACGGGACCCGGCTCCCCCGGATGCCCGAAGAGACGCTCGTGGGCAAGCTCATCGTCGTGGAGGGGGCAGACGGTTCGGGACGGACAACCGAGGTCAACCTGTTGCGGGAGTGGCTCGAGGTCGAAGGCCATGCCGTGGTCGACACGGGCCTACGCCGGTCCGACCTCGTGAGCGACGAGATCGACCGGGCGAAGCAGGGGCATACGCTCGCGCCCACGACGATGGCGCTCCTCTACGCCGCGGACTTCGCCGACCAGCTCGAGAACAAGATCATCCCCGCCCTCGCGGCGGGCAGCACGGTCCTCGCCGACCGGTACATCTACACGCTGATGGCGCGGGCGATTGTCCGGGGCGCCTCCCGCGAGTACGCTCGCCACCTCTACGGGTTCGCCGTCCGTCCGGACCTCATCGTCTTCCTGGACGCCCGTCCCGAGATCCTGCTCCACCGCTCGATCGGGAAGTACGGTTCCCTCGACTACTGGGAGTCGGGGATGGACCTCTGCCTCTCCCGGGACCTCTTCGAGAGCTTCTTCCTCTACCAGGAGCTCCTCTCGAAGGAGTTCGCGTGGATGGCGACCGACTACGGGTTCCACTACGTCGACGCGAACCGCATGCCCGAGCAGGTCCACGCGGACTTCCAGCGCCTGGTCGCCCCGCTCTATGGGGCTCGGTCGGTCGCTCCGCGTCGCCCGTCCCGAGGACGCCCCCGGTCGGTCAGTCGCGTTCCGCGGCGAGCTGCTTCCGCGTAAGCAGCCAGACGAGGCGACCCGCGCCCGGGCGGACCGCGTTCGAGAACTCGAGGCAGACGGCGCCTCCCTTCGTGAGATGAACGACGGAGAGGCCCTCGCCCGTGAGCGCCTCGCCCACAAACTCCGCGAGGGTCGGCTCGTGGCCTACCAGTACCACGGTCTCCCGAGGCCGCGCGGAACGGCGGATCCGGTCGAAGATCGGGGTCGCCATGTTCCCGGGGGCGAGCTCTTCCCAGGTCTCCGGCGAAGGCGCCTTCGCCAGCTCCCGGCGGATCAGCTCGGCCGTCTGGAGCGCCCGGTCAGCAGAACTGGATGCGAGACGGTCGGCGGACCGAACGACGTTGGCAAGGCCTCGGGCCGCCCGTCGGGTCTCCGTCTCCCCCTTTCGGGTCAGAGGCCGAAGGTCGTCGTCGGGCCAGCGAGCCGGGTCCCGGACCTCGGCCGGCCCATGGCGCACGGCGATGACGCGAATGCGATTCGTTCGAGCCTGCTTGCGCGGCACGGGTCCGTGAGGGACCAGAGGGGAGGCGTCGAGGTAGAAAATCTCTCCGCCTACTACGGAGAGGGCACCGGATATACGGAAACGCGGCCGGAGTCCGTTCCCTCGCCCTCGACCCTCGGTACCCATCGGTCGAGGGTGACCTGGGCGATGTCCTGTGCATAGGCGACCGTGCGACCGATCGATTCGAGGACTCGCGTGACGGCCGCGGCCGTCGCCGGGGGCATCGTACCGACCCCGACCGCCGGAAGGAGACGGTCCGATAGGGCGCGGCCCGAGGCCTGGAGCGCGTCCCCGAGGTCCAGGAGGTCGTTGGCGGCGGCCCCATCCCTCGCTTCCAGAACCCCCTCGAGGTGTTCCATCGCTTGCCGGTGGAACTGCCGTAGTGACGTCACCGGACCTGCCCCGTTCGGGAGGTCCACGAGGCGTCGACCGACCTCTCCGAGAACGACCGCGTGGTCGGCGATCCGTTCCAGACTGCGGGCGGTCGTCCAAAGACCGAGCCACCCGGGTCCCGGACCGGCGACCCCCAGTCGGATCGCGGCGACCCGTTCGACGTACCAGGCGTCCCGGTCTATCTCATCGTCCCGGTGCTCCCAATACCCGTCTTCCAGGAACGGAAGATGGGACCAGCTATCGACCGCTTCGCGGTGGAAATCTACCACAAGACGTCCCATGCGAGCGATCCTCTGGTCGAGGGGGATTGGGCTCTCGAACGCGAGGTCGCGCAAGCGCAGGACCCCCGCGTCGTCCGAGGTAACCTCCGGCTGACGGGTTCGTCGGCAGAACGTGCGGACGACCTCGCGGGTTCCCGCCGAGATGTTCGGGCGCTGGCGAACCGCGAACTCGCGCGCTCCGGCGAGGTAGGCCCCCAGGAGTCGACGGAACAGGTGTTCGGGCCGTTCTCCCCGACCGACATCGAGGACGGCTACAGCGAACGTATCGATGGTAGGCGGGGTTTCGCGGCGGCGACCGGGGGGGACTCGAGCGGCGGAGGTCGGGCTGGCTCGTTCACCGATCGGAGGAGAGGGAGGTCTTGCCAGGGAGCCGGAGACTCCTCCGCTCGCTCCCGCGCTGCCCCCGGGGGGGTTCTTGGTCTTCATCGGTTCGAAGAAGCAACCCAGTGCATATATAGAGTTTGAATTTAGACTATAGTTAATGCTATAGCTATGGTACATCGCCGTTCCCGCGTTCGCCCCGAGGCGGCGGCGGAGCGGCCCGTCCTCGCCGAATCCGGGGGCTCGGGGGCGTCTCCTCGGCAGGCCCGTGCCGAAAGAATACTCCATAAGAGAGGGGGACATTCCCCCCTTGCGTGGCCGTGAGCTCCCCCCGCCGGTTCACTCGATATCGCCTCACGGAGGGCGAGGTCGCGGGCCGTCGCATGTGGATGGTCCCTCGTGCGGGGCTTTGCCTCTCCGTCTTCGTCCTGGTGGGGGACCCGAAGAACCCGAACCTGGTCGTCCTCGGTCGTCCCTCGCCGTCCGCCCCGTGGACGGAGATCGGGAACCTTGAGCCGACATCCCTCGAGGCCCTCCAAGAACACTGGGTGCTGCCCGCCTCCCACCTCGTCGAGTTCGAAAGCCCCCGGGCGGCGGCCGAGCGGGTCGTCCACGAACAGCTCGGCCTCGAACTCCTTGAGCTGCGGGGTCCCGAGGTCTTCTCCGAGGCGTATCCCTCACGGACGAACCCCGAGACCGGGAACCACTGGGACCTCCACTTCCTCTTCCGGGGCGACTGGCCCCACGGTCGGGAACTGCATTCACCGGCGTTCAAGGAGCTTCGGCTGATCGACACCCGGACCGTCGGCGCTGCGAACCTCGGTCGGGGCCACGGGGACATCCTGATGCTGGCGGGCTACCCGCTCGGCGCTCGTATGGCCTGAGCCCGCACCCTGGGACGTCCTCACGGGCCGACAAGCGAAGCTCTTCGTCGTGCCGTCGACCTTGGCTCGATGGATCCCCTCTAGTTGGGGGTCTCGCCACCTCCCGTTCCCGTCGAACTGTTAAGGTCGGTCGGTGGAATGGGATGCCATGGAACCCCGACGCGAGTGCGGTCGATGTCATCTCGCCCTGGCCGCGGAGGACCCGGCGTACCATTGCGCGAGCGAGTGCACGTTCTGTCCGACGTGCTTTCGCCAACTGAAATTCCGGTGCCCGAACTGCTCGGGTGAGCTGGTCCGTCGACCCCGCTCGGGCCCGTACCCCGGTTCGACGCGACGGCCCATCCCCCCGCCTGACCTTCGGGTCACCATCCGAAGGGCAGGGCGGGAGGACCTGGAGGCGCTTACCCCGCTCTTCGATGCGTACCGACAATTCTACGAACAGCCGACCGACCTGCCGGCCTCTCGTCGGTTCCTTTCGGACCGACTCTCCCACGACGAGTCCGTGGTGCTGGTGGCCGAGGAGAACGGGCTCGCTGTCGGCTTCATCCAGCTGTATCCGTTGTTCTCCTCGATCTCCCTCGGGCGGACCTTCATCCTCAACGACCTCTTCGTACGCCCGGCGGCTCGTCGAAAAGGGGTCGGCGCTCGGCTCCTTGAGGCGGCCCGGTCGTACGGCGACGAGGCCGGGGCCCACTACCTCGAGCTCTCGACCGCGGTCGACAACCCCGCGCAGCGGCTCTACGAGGCGTGCGGCTGGGCACTCGACCGCGAGTTCCTATACTACGAACTGCCGCTCCGGGCGAAGCCCGACGGTTCGTGACGGGAGGGATCCGGCGACCGCCGGGTTACCGTCAGTTCCGTGAGGGCGACTTTCGGGCCCTGCCTCCGAACCGCTGGTCGATGAGCTCGCAGAGACACGCGAGAAGTCGCCGAACCTCGTTCGCCGACCTAGGGGGCGTAGCTCAAGTGCGAGGTGAGCGCGTTCCCACCGATGTAGAGCGTCGCGATCGCCGACCCGAGCGCGAACAGAAGGAAGATGAGGAACAGCCCGAAGAGGACCTTCACCTCAGCCGACATCGCGGCGCTGGGTTTGGAATCGGGCGACGGCCCGCCGGGTGTCGACTCGGGCGAAATGAGCGGGGAAATCACGTACCGGTCGATCCACAGCGTCACCGGGAAGGTGAAGATCGCCATGCACCCCATCGAGACATAGAGGAGGAACATCGCCAGGGGCTCCTTGGTGAGCCCGAGGTTGTACGCGTTGGCACCGTAGTAGATGCTCAGCAGCCCGGTCATGGCCGCGAGGAGGCCAATGTACTGGGTCCTCCATCGGAAGCCGAGACAAACGGCATAGCCGATGAGAACGACCCCAAGAAGCAGGTAGGGGTCGAAGAAGAGGATGTTGTAGCTCCCCGGAAGGGGCCACACGATCTCTCCCCACAACCCGATCGTCGCAATGATGACTCCGAGACCTCCGAGCGGCACGGCTTGCGACCTCAGGTGCTCGAACGTGCGTCGCGGACCGTACCTCAGAAAGGTGACGTAGCCAACGAGTCCCGAGTAGAACAGCGCCGCCGAGACAAAGGCCAGGCTAAACAGCTGGAACGCTAAGGTATCTACAAACGTCATCGTGTTACTCTCGTGCGGTGTCGAGCCGCGAAAGCGGATAACTCCGTGCTACGATTTAGCAATGCCGCTTGCCAGGCCGACCCTTGCGGAAAGGCGCTCTACGCCCCAGGGGAGCGCCATTTCGCGGGCGCCTGGCACGGCCCCTCTTGGCAAGTGGGCCGGGACGGATTCGAACCGTCGATCTCCGCGTTGTAAGCGCGACGTCATCACCGCTAGACTACCGGCCCTGCGTCCGAAGGAGACCGCTCCTCGGTCATGGGGCTGTCGGTCGGAGCGTGCTCACGGTGGCGGACATGGACCGCCAGACCTCGCGTGAGCTCGGTCATCAGCCGGCCGGGGAGGGCCGCCTCGCCGACCGCGGCCAAGCGCCCGTCCCGTACGAGGACCACGGCATCGCCCGTGCGGATTCGCTCATCCGCGTGACGGACCCCCGGGACAAATAGGTCCCCTTCGAGAGGAACGCCCGGGTTGACCTCGACCGCGAGCGGAGGGTCCGGCCAGAGCCGTCGCGCTCCCGCTACCGTGAGGTGGAACAGTCCGCGCTCCTCCCGCCAGGTGGCGAGGTCATTCCGTCCGTCCGTCACGCGCTGGAACCACGGCCGGCCACTCAATCGCACCGGGGGCACGAAGAGCCGGCGGGCCGCCTCGGGGCCGAACTGGACCCCCGCGAGCGCCTCGAGCTCCTCGCGCACCACCGCGAGAGGCCCTCCCGCCACAGGGGTCTCGTCGGCGAGAGCGCGTCCCACCGCGGCCCTCAGCGCGGCGACCGCCTCGTGCGTCGTGGTTCGGTCGTCGGCCAGGGTCCATTGAACCGTATCCGACGGCGGGAGGTCCGGGGACAGGAACGAGTACTCCTGAGGGTCGAGGTGCACCACCACCGACCGATATTTCCCGCTGGCCCGTAGATGGGCGAGCCCGGCCCGGACCAGGACGCGTTCGCTCTCCTCCCAGTCTCCCGTGACGGGGATGTCGTAGTGACGGGCCGGAGGGACATCCTCGAGCTCGCGAGGAACGAGACCGATCGGGGAGCTGACGGAGACGAGATGGACCCGCTCGAGCGCGGAGAGCCCCTCGAGAGCGCCCCAGAACCTACGGTGGCTCCGGGAGCGACGGTACGGCTTCGTCTTCGAGCATGGGACCAGCAGGAGGACCGTTTTGGAGGGAGGCGGACGATATCGCTCGAGGAGGCGGGCCCGGAACCGGACCATCTCGGGACGTCGATGGGACTCGAGGAGGACGTAGTCGCGAGAACCGGAGAACGCGACCGGGGTCCGTTCCTCGAGGAGACCGTGAAGCTCCCGGTCGGCGTAGCGGAGCATCTCGGCGAGCGCCGGCTCGGCCACGAGACGGGATTCCACCAGTTCTCGGAGGCGCCCGGCCCGGGCGGCCGCGACGGCCTCGGCGGTGGCCCGACGGCACGCGGTCACCGCGTGCGTGGATAGAGGGCCGGCCGGGTCCGACGAGCACGCCGGGCAGTCGCACGCCCGCTCGGGCGGAGCGGGAGCCGGCGTTCGAGGGCCGAGCACCGGGTCGAGGAAGATGCCCTGGGACGCCGCGAGGAGAGCTTCGGTCGTGTCGACGAGGTCGACTCCGAGGTACATCAGGAGGGGGATCCGGTGCGGGAGCGCAAGCCGTGGGGTCCAGAGCAGGGGTGCCGCTCCGAACCGGGTCCGCACGTCCCGGATCGCTCGAACGAACGGCAGGCCCTCGGCCCATAGCGAGCGTGCGTTGCCGAGGACGATCAGCTCCGGCCGCTCCGCCGGCGCGACCGCGGCGGCGTCCGGGGTAAAGGGGGGATGGGCCAGGATCGCCCCGGGTCCGATCGGGTAGATACCCGTACCCTCGCCGCTGACCTCGGGCGATAGGATGGGGGTTTCGAACGCGTACCGGGCGACCGTGTCCGCAATCTCGAAACCGCGTCTTCCGACCGGTGCTGAGAGGGCGCGGAGCGAGAGACCTGGCCCGACCTCCCCTTCGACACGGCTCTCGAGGAGCGCCGGGGTCACGACCGAAACGGGACCGAGGTTCGCTCCCCCGAGCAGGGAGAGCCCCTCCAGCCGTTCCACCGTTCGGGGCATCTGGGTCGTTCCCGCCGATGTGGTCCGTGGTCGGGTCGTTCTATCCCTCGGACTTCGAGGCCTTGCGACGGCCGCGCGGGGACGGCGTGGGGGCTGGGAAGAACTCCTCCCACCGCGTCACCATGGCCTCGCGGCGACCGGCCCCCGCTTCCGACCTTCCCCGTCGGCCAAACAGGGGGTCGTGGGTGTCCCGGACGTCCCGGAGGAACCCCGCCGGGTCCGCGCTGGCCTTTTCGAACCCGTACAGGATGAGCTGTCGAAGGAACGACGAGCGGCCCCGCCATCCAATTCGGCGGCGCACGGCGGGGTTCAGGTGGCGCTTGGCCAGGCGCCACACCTCGTTCGTCGTCCGGTAGTCACGGGCCGATAGTCCGATCATCACCTGGGGCATATCGATCGAGTAGGGCGGACTCCCAACGGGTTATTGAGCTATTTCATTCGGCGCAACCTTGGGTTTTAGCTAGAGAACCAACGCCGGGCCTAGCGGAAGGAGTACGGCGAGCGCTACTCCCGCTAGGTAGAACGCGCTCAACGCGAAATGCCGTTCGAATGGCACTCGCGCCTGCGAGGGGTTCCGTGCGAGGTCTCGATCGGTGACTGCGACAAGAACCGCCATCGCGACCAGGGCGACGAAATAGACGACCGTGAGATGGAGGGCTAGCCCGAAGGCGGCGAGAAGGACGAGCGCGGTCGCGTGCAAGACCGGGACCAGTCGCACCGACGCCGGCACCCCCCATCGGACCGGCACGGAGAAGAGGCCGAGCGCGCGGTCGCTCTCTACGTCCCCGAGACTGTGGATGGTCTCGAAGGCGGTACCCCACGCAAGCAGACCCCCGACCGCGAGGAGTACCGCCAGGGGCAGGGTGCC
This sequence comes from Thermoplasmata archaeon UBA61, assembly GCA_002503985.1. GTDB lineage: Archaea > Thermoplasmatota > Thermoplasmata > Lutacidiplasmatales > UBA184 > Lutacidiplasma. The sequence goes on along the minus strand of DASW01000009.1, from coordinate 27,552 downwards.
CGTGACGGCGATGTAGACGGCGGCGGGCGTGATCGCCTGGACGAGGCCTAGGAACGCCGTCGTGAACGAGGTGACCCTCTTCGTGTAGCTATAGCCCAGGACGAGAACCAGGGCGACCGGCGCGAGCACGAAAGCGAGGGGGTTGAGCAGGTAGGCCGCGAGGACGAGGACCACGGCGTTCGCTGCGCAGAAGCCGAGCGCGAACCCAGACGAGAGGCGTCCCGTCACCAGCGCCCGGTCCTGGGTGCGTGGGTTCGCCGCGTCCAGCCGTCGGTCCGTCCAGCGGTTGAACGAGTGGCCCGCGTTGCGCGCCGCGACGAACGCGACCACGATCCACAGGAGGGTCCAGAGGCTGGGTCTCCCGTTCGAGGCGAGCAGCAGGAAGGCGAGCGCGAACGCGAGGTTGAGACCCAGGGTCTGGATCTCGAGGAACCGACCGAGGCTCCGGGCCGGGCCCGGATTCGGGGCGGGGTCCGCCGTCACGGCTTCGGCCGACCGAGCAGCCGAGCGAGGACCGGGTTCTCTCGCATCGCCGCTTCCGCGGCGGCGACAGCGGCCGCGTCCGACCGGATCTCCTCGGGCCAGGGTCGCGGGAAGCCGTCCTCGCTTCGCTTACGGGTCGCGTCGATCCCCACCTTCGCCCCGAGGTTCGGAACGGGGTTCGAGATCGACAGTTGGTCGACCGGGCCCTGCGAGAGCTCGAAGTCTCGACCCGGGTCGGCCTGCAGGCCGACGCGGTAGAGGACCTCGGAGAGGTCGTGCACGTCCACGTCCTCGTCCACTACGACGAGGTAGCGCACGAACATCATCTGCCCGAGGCCCCACAGAGCGTGCATCACCTTGCGAGGGTGGTCGGGGTAGGCCTTGCGAATCGAGACGATTCCGACGTTGATGAACAGGCCCTCCATCGGGAGGTTCATGTCGACGATCTCCGGGAGGACCATACGGATCACCGGCCGGAAGATCCGCTCGACGGCCTTCCCGAGGACGGCGTCCTCGGTCGGAGGCTTCCCGGTGACGGTCGTGAGGTAGATGGGCTGGTTCCGGTGGGTCACGCGCGTGACGTGGAAGACCGGGAACGGCTCCGGGGCCGAGTAGTACCCCGTGTGGTCTCCGAACGGACCCTCGACCGCACGCTCGGTGGGGTCGACGTACCCTTCGAGGACGACCTCGGCGTTCGCGGGGACCTCAAGGTCGACCGAGCGGGCCGGAACGAGCTCGACCGGTTCGCCCCGCAGGAACCCGGCAAAGACGAAGTTCGATATTCCCTCGGGAACCGGCGCAAGCCCTGAGAAGACCGTAGCGGGGTCCGCGCCGATCACGGCGGCGATGGGCATTCTCTCGCCTCGGGCGGCCCACTTCCGGTAGTTGTTCGCCCCTACCCGGTGGACCTGGAAGTGCATGCCGAGCGTGTCGGGGCCGTACTGCTGCAGCCGGTAAATCCCCGTGTGGGGCTCGCCGGTCTCCGGGTCCTTCGTGATGACGACCGGGAAGGTGACCGTCCGTCCTCCGTCCTTCGGCCAGCACTTCAAGATCGGGAGACGACCGAGGTCAACCTCCGTCTCCTCGACCTCTTGGCATGGCGCGGACCGTACCCGTTTGGGGGCGAGCGAACGCAGGGTCGAGAGCGCATCGATCGTGCCCGAGAGGTCCCGGACGGCTCCGAGGACTCCGGCGGGCGGCCGGAGGTGGACGAGTCGCTCGACCCGTTCCGCCACTTGTTCCACGGTCTCCGCGCCGAGGGCGGCGGCGATCCGCCGGGGCGACCCAAGAAGGTTCGTGACGACGGGCATGGACGCCCCCGGCACGTTCTCGAACAGGAGCGCAGGTCCGTCGGCCCGGAGCACCCGCTGAGTGACCTCGGTGATCTCGAGGTCCCTCGACACTGGTCGCGTCACCCGGACCAGGTCGCCGCGCGACTCGAGCTCCTTGAGGAACTCCCCGAGGGACCGGAACGTCACGAGGGTCGGCGAATCGCCCGAGTTATTAAACGAGGGGGAGGGGGTCAAGGTTCATATCGGAACCCCCGGTCGGCCCGGGGATGCAGACCGTCACGCTCGAGCTCCGCACCGAGGACCTCGCGCTCCTCGGGCTGATTCCCCCGGGGTTGTTCGAGAAGTACGAGGAGGTCGAGCTCCTCGAGACCCTTCGGCTCGAACAGGGATGGCGCCTCCAGCTGCTGAGGGTCCGACGCCGAGGTCCCCTCAAGACCGCCTCCGAGCTCGAGCGCGAATCCCGCCGCATCCGGGCGATCTACGGCCTCGAGAGCTTCGAGCTGGTCGAGCGACGGCCCCGTACCCACGATTACATCCTGCTCGTCCGCCAGCGCAACCCCGAACGCCTCCGACGACTTCTTTCGCTCGCCGGTGGGGAGATCTCCCCGACCGCTCCGTTCCGCATCAACGCGGAGAAGGTCGTCGCGACGTTCCACGGCCAAGAGCGTGCGTTGCGTCGCGTTCTCAAACGCCTCGACCGCGAGGAGTTCCCGTATCGTGTGGTGCGGGCCTCGGGACGTCCGTACGCCCCGGACGAAGGGACGACGCCGCTCACGCCGCTCCAGTCGCGGCTCCTGGCCCGGGCGTGGGTCATGGGCTACTACGCGGTGCCCCGACGGATCACGCTGACGCGCCTGGCCCAGCAGACCGGCCGAAGCGCTCCCGCGCTCGGAAAGGTCCTCCGTCGGGCCGAAGGTCACATCGTCGCCCGCTGGCTGGCCATGGAAGGAACCGTGCCCGACTCCGAGCCGTCCGAGGGAACTCCCGCGCGGGAACCGTAAAGAGACGGCAGAGCTCGCGAGGGGCGTGCCGCGTCGGTCACGCACGGTCCGTGTGGAACGGGTCCCCGGAGTGAGCGAGGTCCCCCTCCCGGTTCGAGCCACCCGCGGGTCGGCGTGCTTCGACCTCGCGAGCGCGGAGGCCGTCGAGCTCGAACGGGGGCGGGTCACGCTCGTTCGGACCGGGCTCAAGATGCGATGCCCTCCCGGGACGTTCCTCGAGGTCCGGCCCCGTAGCGGGCTCAGCAGCAAAGGGGTCCTGATGGCGAACGCCCCCGGTACGGTCGATTCCGATTACTCGGGAGAGGTCCGCGTTCCCATGACCTACTTGTTCGAAGGCCGTTACCGGATTGAGGCCGGCGACCGGATCGGACAGGTTCGGCTCGTCGCCGACGAGCCCGCCACCTTCCGCCTCGGGAAGGTCGACCCGGTCCGCTCCCGGGCCGGTGGGTTCGGCAGCACGGGCCGCTAGCGGAACTCCGAGAGCAGCCGCTGCACCCGCTTCGGTTCGGGCCGCGGAGGAGCGTGGCCTTTCTCGATCTCGGTCTGGACCTCGACCAGCATCTCGTGCATCCGCCGCTCCCGGGCGAACGCCGAACGGTGAAGCCCGACGTCCCGAGTACCCTCTGCGACGAGGACGATCGCGCGGCCGGTCCGGACGCGGCCGGTGCGTCCGCGTCGTTGGATCGTACGGATCACGTCCGGGACCGGTTCGTAAAAGACGACGAGGTCGGTCGCGGGGATGTCGAGACCCTCTTCGGCCACGGACGTCGCGACGAGGCAGTTCCGCTCGCCCGACCGGAAGCGGTCGAGAATGGACCCCTGCTCGCGCTGAGAGAGGCCTATGTCATTGCCGTGACTCGCCTGACCGACGAACCGGGCGGCTCGCACGCCGGGGTCGTGGAGACGTTCGATCTCCTCCACAACGTGGTCGACGGTGCCGCGGTACTGGGAGAAGACGATCACCCGCGCGTTCGGGTTGCGGTGGAGCTCGTCCCGAACGATCTCCACGGTCTTCGCTAGCTTCGGATGCTCTACCGTGAGGGATTCGAGGCGGCGAACGACCTCCTCGACGTCGGGGTCCCCCAAGAACGCCCGGAGCGACGCCGTCCACCGTCGTCCTTCACCGGGCCGCTGCCGGGCGAGAAACTCCCGGAGGGAATCGACCCCCTGCGTCTCGATCAGCTCGAGCGCGTGGAGCCCTTTCATGGCCGCCGCCTGGGTGGTTCGGGCCTTCCAGACCCATCCCGAGGCGGACCCCGATTGGGCTTCCTCCGCCCCGATCTGCCGGTTCAGGCGGCTGCCCAGGTCGAGCAGGACCCGCCGGCTCGCCTCCCCGGGCGGCAACAGGTCGAGCTTGCGCAGGACGTCGACCTGGCGCTGGACCGCCGCACGGAGGAGGATGGCCAGGTGCCGGACCTCGGGCGGCACCGGCACCTCCACGGTCTCCACTCCGATCCCGTGGATGTACGGCGCGACATCGGGGCTCAGCTCGGTGCGGTACTCGAACTGCTCGATCCCGAGGTTCGCCCAGACCTCCCGAATCCGCCGCCGGCTGCCGCCCGGGGAAGCGGTCATCGCGAGCACCCGTGCGTTGGGTCCGTCGCGGTTCGCCTTCGCGATCGCCACGTACGGATAATCGCCGACCGCCCGGTGGGCCTCGTCGAACACGATGAGCGAGAACGAGTCCAGCGGGAACTCGCCGGCGGCGAGGTCGTTCCCGATCACTTGGGGGGTCGCGGCCACCACCTGAGGAGGTCGCAGGAGCGCGGCTCGGCGTTCCGGCGCGATGGCTCCGGTGAGCGTCAGCGGTTCGGGGGCGAGCAGCGTGCGGGCGACGCTCGCGGCGTGCTGTACGACGAGCGGTCGGGTGGGCGCGAGAAGCAGCACCGATTCGGCCGGCGATCGGAGCAGGTACTCGGCGATGACCCGGAGCGCGATCGCGGTCTTCCCGAGGCCCGTGGGAAGGACCACCAACGTGTTCCGACCGACCGCGACCTCGGCGATGCGCCCCTGATAGACCCGGTCTTCGAGAAGGCCGGGCCGGACCCGAGGATGCTCGACGGTGGCCATCTACGGCGCGCTCCACCCGCCCACCGGCCAGCCCTTTATTAGGGGCGGTCTACGCCGGGTGATGGTCCCTCTCTGGGTCGAGCTCCTCCTCGTAGCCGCTTCGGTCGCCGTGCTCCTGTACCACGGGTTCGCGCTGCTCCTCGCCGCCCAGATGCCCCGACTGGACCCCTCGCCACCGACCTCCTCCCCCGAGACCCTGCCCCGGGTCAGCGTGGTGATCGCCGCGCGCAACGAGGAGCTCGACCTGCCGGCCACGTTGGACGACCTCCTGGCGCAGGACTACCCGAACCTGGAGATCATCGTGGTTGAGGACAGCTCGACCGACCGGACCGGGGAAGTGATCGACGGCCGTGCCCCTCGGGTGCAGCGGGTGAACCCTCCGCCGTTGCCCGCCGGGTGGGTGGGGAAGAACTGGGCGTGTTGGAACGGGGCCCGGGCCGCGACGGGGGAATGGATCCTCTTCGAGGATGCTGACGTCCGGACCCACCCGGCGGCGGTCCGGACCACGCTCGAATGGGCGCAGCGAGAGCATGCCGACCTCGCGACGATCGGGCCGGCGGTCGAGATGCGGAGCTTCTGGGAGCGGCTGGTCCTCCCGTTCTACATCCAGGTGGTCCTCACGTACTTCCGCGCCCCGCACGTGAGCCGGCCCCGTTCGAAGAGCGCGATCGCCAACGGACAGTTCTGGCTCACTCCCCGGACGACGTACTATGCGGTCGGTGGCCACGAAGCCGTCCGGTCGATCGTCCTCGAGGACATCGCCATCGCCCGGCGATATCGAGCCGCCGGCCGCGCGCTGAGGTTCGCGTGGGCTCCCACCCTGGCCCAGACCCGGATGTACCGGAATCGCCCCGAGATGTTCGAGGGCCTCCTCAAGAACGTCCACGGGACCGAGTTCTCGGCCGTGCGCCTCGCCGGGTCGATCGCGGGGCTGGTCGGTTTCTTTCTGCTGCCGCTCGCCCTCCTCCCGTTCGGGCTCCTGGTGGGTTCCCTCGGGCTGACCCTGATGGGCGGGGTCCTCTACCTCGCGCTGTTCGGCAAGCACGTGGTCTTCGCCCGTGCGCTCGGTGCTCCGGCGGCCTACGGGCTCCTATTTCCCGCCGCGGTGGGGTACTATGTGGTGCTTCTCGTGACGTCGTTGAGCCAGGGACTTCGGCGAAAGACGGTGGCTTGGAAGGGCCGCTCCTACTCGATGAGGCCGTAACGGCCCTGGCGTTTCGGGGGATGCCCGAGCGGAATCGCGGTGGAAGGGTGCCGGACGGTTACGCGTCGGAGTTCCGTTCGATGGCCGGGGCTTTCGCGGCAGGGGGCGTGTCGGACCGCTTCAGGTACTCGGGGGGCACCCGGTCGACGAGGTAGACGGTCTTCCCGGCCTTCATGATGACGAGGCCGTCCTCTCGGGCACGCTTCGCGTCCACTTCGAGGATGACCGGTTCGGGAGTCCGCACGGCACCGGCGGCGTGAGCGTCTTCCGCGGTCTTCGACAGGTGGACCTTCTTCCGGTCCGACGGCTTCAGACCGACCTCGAGGACGATCGACACTTCCTCGGCCGTGACCGGGTAGTAGAGGAAGTCAGGGATGTTCTCGGTGGGCAGGTCGAGGTCGAGGTCGACGGTGTGCCCGTAGGTCGCACGGATCCGGTCGTCCCGGACCTCGTAGCGGCCTTTCGCATCGGTCTCGGCGATCGCGACGAGATGCTGGGGACGCAGCCAGTGGTACGCGGGGTGTTTCTGCGAGATCGCCCGGACCATCTGGGGGAGGGGGACCCAACCCTGGGGGTCGATGGGGAGCTGGTAGCGGTCCGGGAAGTGCCGGAGGATCCCGGTCACGATCCGACCGAGGTGGTCGAGCTCCCGGTCGTTCATCAGGAACCGCCCAGGCTGGCCGCAGACGGGGCAGCTCTCCGCCCGGAAGTACCCGTGCTGTGCGCACTCCTTCAGCATCGCCCCGGTTCTCGTCAGGCCTTGACCTTGTCCGCCTTCTTCTCGAAATCCGCGAGAAGGTCCCCGTAGAGGTCCGTGAGGTCCTTCAGCACCCGCTTCAGGACCTGCTGGGGTTTCTCTCCTTTCGTCTTCACGTAGAGCGTGGGCCGGTCGAGGTACGGGTGCCCGAGGTAGTATCGCGCCTCGACGACCTTCTCCTCCTTCTGGAGCGCCTCCACGAGCGGGATGAGCAGGGTCTCCTCACCCTTCGGGAACTCGACCCGGAGGAGGTCGTGCTCCTTTTCGACGACGCGAAGCTCCATCGGTGACCCCGGAGGCCCAGCCACTTGCGAGCGCTTCTTAAAGATGGCGGGAGCGAACGTGGAGCGTCCGCCGCTGACGTCTCCCGCCGACGCCCATAATATAACGTTCATCGACTCCTCCGAAACGCAACCATGCGGTTCCTCGTGGTCGGCGGCGGGGCCCGAGAGCATTCGATCGCGCTCGCCCTCCACCGGGCGGGCTCCGAGCTCCTGGTGGCGAGCTCGAACGCGAACCCCGGTCTCGAACGGATCGCCCAGCGGTCGGTCCGGGTCGACCCGACGGACGCCCCCCGGGTCGTCGCCTTCGCGAAGGACGCGCGGGCCGAAGCCGCGGTGATCGGACCGGAAGCCCCGCTCGCTGCAGGGGTCGCGGATGCGCTTCGCGCCGCGGGGGTCCCGACGGTCGGTCCCGACCGGGCCGCCGCCCAGATCGAGACCTCCAAGCTGTTCTGCCGCGAGCTCCTCCAGCGACATGGGGTCGCCGGTCAGCCGCACTTCGTCGCTCCAGCGACCCCCGACGAGGTCGACCGGGCCGTGGCCGGGTTCCCGGGCCCGTTCGTCGTGAAGCCAAGTGGGCTCACCGCCGGCAAAGGGGTCCGGGTCCAAGGATCCGACTTCACCGAGGTGAAGGAGGGGGCGGACTACGCGAAGTCGATCCTCGCCCAAGGCCAGCGGGTCCTCATCGAGGAGAAGCTCGAGGGCGAGGAGTTCAGTCAGATGGCCTTCGTGACCGACTCCGGCGTGTACCCGATGCCGGCGGTTCAGGACTTCAAGCGGGCGCTCGAGGGGGACCACGGCCGGAACACGGGTGGCATGGGGTCGTACTCCCAGCGGGACCACCTATTGCCGTTCCTTTCGGCGGCCGACCGGGACCTCGCGGTAGGGCTCATCGAGAAGACCGCCTCCGTCCTTCGCGCGGAGGGTCTCCCGTACCGCGGGATCCTCTACGGTGGGTTCATGCTGACCGCGAACGGTCCCCGCCTCGTCGAGTTCAACGCCCGTCTCGGAGACCCCGAAGGGATCAACGCGCTCGCGCTCTACGAGCCGGGGGACTTCGCCGCGCTCCTCTACGGGGTCGCCACCGGCTCGGTCGACCCGAACCTGGTCCGGTTCCGGCTCCGAGCGACGGTCGTGAAGTACATCGTGCCCCCCGGGTACGGGGACAAACCGACGACCGGGGGCTTGGTCGCGGTCGACACCGGCGCCATCGAGGCGGCCGGGGTCCATCTCGTCTACGGCAGCGTGGACGCGGCCGGTCCAGGCGTCGTGCGTCTGAGCTCCTCGCGCGGTCTCGCGCTGGTCGGCGAAGCGAGCGCAATCTACGAGGCCGGGAGCCGAGTCGAGGCAGCGCTGGCCTTCGTCAAGGGCGAGTACTACCTCCGCCACGACATCGGGACGAAGGCGGACCTCAGCCGCCGGGTGGAGCACATGCGCAAGTTGCTTGCCCCCAACGCCAAGCCCTCCCCCATCCCGCTCTCGGTCGCGTCGCCCGAGGCGCCTCCGTCGAGCGCGGGGTCCCCGGACCAGGTCATCGGCTGAGGGGCGGCCAGCGAAGCGTCAAATACCGCACCTCCGCTTTCTCGGACCTCGGACCATGTTCTGTCCTTCCTGCAAGCGATTGATGCGCCCCGACCGCGCCGCGGGCGTCTGGCACTGCTCCGAGTGCGGCAAGAAGGTCCCTCTGGGCCGAGGGGTCGAGGTCCGCCAGACGGACGCGAGCGGGCGGGGGAAGGTCGCGGTCGTGGAGACGCGGCACGTCACGCTGCCGAAGACGGCGGAGACCTGTCCCAAGTGCTCGAACGGCGAAGCGTACTGGGTGCTCCGCCAGACGCGCGGCTCGGACGAGCCCGAGACGCGGATCTTCGAGTGCACGAAGTGCGGCCACAAGTGGCGGGAGTACTCGTGAGCGCCCCGTCGTTCGACGCCGTCGCCCGTGTGTTCGCCCCCGACGCGCTCGGGGCCACCGTTCGACTCCGGGGCTGGGTCCTCCGGACCCGATCGTCGGGCGGGATCCTCTTCCTGGTCCTGAGGGACCGAACGGGGGTCGTCCAGGTGACGGGCCGTCGCGACGCGCTCGGGGACGAGGTGTTCACCGCGGCCGAGCACGTACAGATCGAAGGCGCGGTGTCGGTCGAAGGGACGGTCGCCGAGGACCGGCGGGCTCCGGACGGGCGCGAGGTCCGAGCGAGCCGGATCGCGGTGATCGATTCCGGCGAGCCGTTCCCTATCTTCTCTGGCCAGACCGAGGAGTTCCTGCTGGACCAGCGCCACCTCGCGATCCGTTCGCAGGAGAACGTGGCCATCTTCCGTGTGAAGGCGGAGCTCCTGCGCGCGTTCCGCGAGTTCCTCGACCGCGAGGACGTCCTCGAGATGACCCCGCCGATCCTATCGGGAAACGCCGCAGAGGGCGGCGCCGAGGCGTTCCAGTTCGACTACTTCGGCCGCCCGGGGTATCTCTCCCAGACCGCCCAGCTCTACCTCGAGGCGCTCCTCTTCCCGAGCGAGCGGGTCTACGGGCTCACCCCGTCGTTCCGGGCCGAGAAGTCGCGGACCCCACGGCACCTCACCGAGTTCCTGAACCTTGAGATCGAGCTCGCGTGGTGCGACCTAGACGGCCTCATCGACTTCATCGAGCGGATGATGGTGGCCGTGCTGCACGCGGTGGCGGAACGTCGCCCCAAGGAGCTCAAAGCGCTCGGCCGGCCCCCCGAAGAGCTGCTCGCGATCCGAGCCCCGTTCGAACGGGTCCGTTACTCGGAGGCGATCGACCGGCTCTCCAAGCTCGGCTTCCCCGTTCAGTTCGGAAGCGACCTCGGCACCGCCGAGGAGCGTGCGCTCACGCTCGAGAGCACGTCGCCCCTCTTCGTCACGCACTACCCTCGCGAGTTGAAGGCATTCTACATGCTCCGTTCTCCGGACGACCCGCGGACCGTGGAAGCGACCGACCTCCTCGGCCCCGAAGGATACGGAGAGATCGTCGGCGCTTCCTGCCGCGAGACCGACATCGATCGGCTGAAGGAGCGGATCGGTCAGATCGGCGCGAAGACCGAGGAGTACGAGTGGTACCTTGACCTTCGACGTCACGGTAACATCCCCCACGCCGGCTTCGGTCTCGGGGTGGAACGGGTCCTCCGCTGGATGCTCCGTCGAGAGCACATCCGCGACACGACTCCGTTCCCGCGCACCCCGTCCCGCCACACTCCGTGATGAGCGGAAGCGTCCCGCCGACGTTTTCGGCCGTAGCCGTGGGCAACGTTCAAGAGCGACCGCGCGTGTACCGATGTACACTCCCCCGACGGAGAACCTAGAGTGGCACCAGAGCAGGAAGCGGTCCGGGGAGGAGAGCGCTCGGGTCCCTCGGCCGAGAAGCCGTCGGGCGCCGTTTCGGTCGACCGGGTCACGCATCAGGACGTTCCGGCGATCTGCAGCCTCTACCGCAAGGTCTGGGACCCGGCACCCCCGGGGGTGCCCGGCGAGCTCGTGAAGGCGTGGCAGCCGACACCGCTCGAGTTCACGAGCTGGATGGGAGGAGTGACCTACTTCGCGGCGCGGAAGGACGGTCACTTGGTGGGCGTGGTCGGCTGCGAGTTCCACCACGGGACCTGTCGGATGGTGCATCTCGTGGTCGACCCGGAGGTCCGACGTCACGGCGTGGCGAGCGCGCTCGTCGCGGCCGCGATCGAGTGGGCGAAGAAGGGGAACGTCGCATCGATCTGGGTCGATTCCCTCCACGACCTGGGGCCGGCGACGGCGCTCTTCCAGCGACTCGGGTTCACGCTCGTGGGCGTGCTCCACCAGCACGAGTGGGGCGAGGACGTCAACTTCTGGGAACGGCTGGTCTAAGGCGACAGCATCGAGCGGGAGCCGGGCCGGTTCGGTGGCATGCCGTGCCGTTGCTGGAGACCTCGCAGTCGGCGGATCCCGTCTTCGGGGCGCCCACGGAAGAACTCTCGGGCACCGCGCGCGAGCTCGATCGCCTCGAGCTCGGTCGCGACCCCGTGCGCCCGTTCGCTGAGCAGGTAGTCACCGTACTCGGAGATGTACTGGGGTAGGCCCGCCTTGAGCCGGGTCACGGCCTGGAGCCGGATCGCCCGGATCTGCTGCTTCAGCGCGGCGAGCTTGCCGGCGCGGAGCTCGCTCTCGAGGTCGTCCGCGACCTCGGTCGAGTCCTGCGGCGGCTCGATCCCGAGCGCCTGCATGTCGTGGAGGAGAGCGATGACCCGCTCGAGCTCTTCCCGAGCCTGGTCGAGGTGGCGTTCCTTGAGCGTCACGACCCGGTCGACTTGCTGGAACGAGGAGAGCGCCTGGGCGATGTCACCGGTCCGGGCCGAGTGCAGCGCGTCCTCGATCTGGTCCCGTTCGAGACGGCTATCGACCGCGTAGGCCTCGAGGCGCGTGAGGCGGGCCTTGGTCCGCTTCTCCCACTCCTCGAACGCCCCGACGACCCGCTTCTGGGCGATTCGCTCGATCCCTCGGACGACCTCCGCCCACGGCTCCGGGTTGGAGGCCGTCCGCGCGGACTCCTCGGCCCACGCGGGGAGTCGAGGGAGCTGGACCCCGAGGGCCTGGACCCCCTCCGCCCATTGGTTGAGGCGGGTGAGCCGACGTGCGAGTTCGGCGGCGAACGGGTTCGGCCCCTCGGTGGTGCCGGCCCGCGCGGAGCGTGGAGGGGCCGTGCGCCGGGGTGGGGGCTCGTCCATCGGGGCCGGAGAGGCCCCGCTCGTTGCGGGAGAAGGCACGGACGGTTCGGTGGGCGCGACGGCCGCCGCCAGGGACGGGTCGACCAGGAGACTGTGGCACGAGGGACAAACGATGTTCTCCGCGGGGACCGTCACCCCGCATTTCGGACAAATCACGTCTTCTTCGGCCATCCGAGCGATGATATACAGGCCCGCGAGGTCTTAAAACGCAAGTTGCCCAGGTCCTCCCTGCCCCTCACGGAGTTCTGATGTCATGAGGGCGTCCTCTTCTCGAGAACCACAGAGGATCCCCTCACCGGGCGGGGGTGTGGGAGAGCGCGAGGTTCAACTGGGTCGGCCGGCGCGACGGTGGGCGAAGAACCGCTCGACGACGTTGAGGTGGCGGAGCATGGCTGTCTTCTTCGCCTGGTGCGACTGCATGCGCCGAAGGATGCTGTCGAGGGCGCTGACCGCCACTCCGACGTGGGGACCCTTGTTCAGCATGACGCACTCGGCGCGGACCCCCATCGCGGCGTCTGTCACCTCGGCGCGCGTCGGGAGCCCGGTCTTCGTGAGTCCCTCCAGGACCTGGGTAGCCCAGATCGCGGGGAGGTGGGCCGCCTCGCAAAGCCAGAGGATTTCCTCCTGAACCTCGGCGAGCCGCTCGTAGCCGACCTCGACCGCGAGGTCGCCGCGGGCGATCATCACGCCAACCGGGGGTTGACGGATGGCCGCGAGAAGGATCCCGGGAAGCTCCTCGAACGCCGTTCGGGTCTCGACCTTGAGGACGATGCCCATCCGCGGGCGGCCGAGGTGAGAGAGCTCGTCCCGGAGGCGGGCAATGTCCGACGAGGTGTGGATAAACGAATACCCCACCAGGTCGGCGTGGCGAACGATGAACCGAAGGTCCACGCGGTCCTTCGGAGTGATTGCCGGGATATCGACCTCCGTGTCGGGGAGGTTGATCCCTTTGTCAGCCGCGAGCCACGCCCCCAGCGGGGGCGCATGGGTGACGTCGACCTGGAGGCGTTCCGCGCTCGCCGACCGCACGATGCCTCCGATACGTCCGTCGTCGAACCAGATCATGTCGTCGTGGCGCACGAACCGCAGCGCTTCCGGCGCCGTGCACGCGATGTGGGCGGGCCGGACGACCTGGCCATCGGCGTCCCGTCGGGCGTCCTCGCCGGGGTCCGGGCGCGCGGTGACCGTGATGCGGTCCCCCACGCGCAGGCGGATACGCATCTCCACCGGCGCGACCGGGCCGACCGAGGCCAGGTCCTCCTGTCCGGTCGTCAGGGTCGCGGCGAGCCGTGTCCCCGACGTGATGTAGCAGGTCTTCCCCATCTCGGCCCGGTACCGGGTCCCGGCGCGCTCGACCAGGCGGAGCGAGCGACGGGCGCCCCGCGCGTCGATGAAGTCGACGAGCTCCCGGAGACGGCGGCGGCGCAACCAGCTTCTCGGAACGGTCACGGTGTCCGGACCGAGGGATTCGGATCGAGAGGTCGAGCGAGGAGCGAGCCAGACCGAGGCGGGGATCGTCACGTGTCCGAGGGCGTCGCGCTTGGGCCGCAATTTCACGACGGCCGGCCCGGGACGGATCGTTCCGGTCCGGATCTTCGGACCCGCGAGGTCCATCTCGATGCGGCAGTGACGACCGACCGCGCGTTCGGCCCGATGAAGGTGCGCGATCATCCGGCCCCATTCCGCGGGCCCCTCGTGGGCGCAGTTGATTCGGGCGCAGTCCATCCCTCCCTCGACCAGGTTCCGGACAAGGCCGTAGTCCGTCGCGGCCTCGGCGGGCATGGTGACCATGATGCGCACGCCCCGTCCGGGTCGCGTTGGGCCGAGGAGCGTCCGAGCGTTCCGCGCGAGGATCCTCCGGCCCCGTTCCGGGTCCGGGACTGCCGGAGCCGGACGGACGGCCGGGGGCCGGCCCCGTATCCGGTCGAGCCCACTGAGCACGGCATCGAGGTTGTAGAGGACGTGACTTTCGGACCGGCCGAGCGACGACAGGCCCCAGTGAGAGAGGCGGGTCTGGTCCCGACGGAGGTCGAACCGACGGAAGGCGAGGTAGTGGAGCAGGTTGCGCGCGCTGTCCCGCTGCTTCCCGTACGGGGCGAGGTCGACCGCCCGCTCGAGCTCGATCAGGCTCGCCCGAAGGCGTTCGAGCCGTGTCGCGAGCAGCCCCAGCGAGCTGGCCGCCGGGGAAATAGTGCTGGTGCGCGCGACCATCGCCACGGACCCCAACCGAGCGTGGTAGAAAGTGTCGACGGTGGGCGAACCAGACCGAAGAGAACAGGCTTACCGGTGGCCGATGAACTTACGGACCTTCTGGGGGACGAACTCCTCGATTCCCTCGAGCCGTGACCCGTCGGCCCGGGCGAGCAGGGGCAGCACGTCGTTCGGACCGACCCACCGGTCGACGAGCCCCTGCTGCGCGCTCGCTCGGTTCACGTCCACGACGGTCACCGTTCTCCGCTGGCGACGGGCGGCCCTGAGCACCATGTCAACGCAGAGAAGCTGCTGACGGGGAAGGTGCCACGGACGATCCTCCGTCAGCGACGGGTCGGCCTCACCTATCGCCGGTGGAACATCCCCCGGCGGATGCGATGAGCGAGATATGGGAACGCGCCCCCCGAACGGCAAGACCGTATCCACGACACGGTCGAACACGGTGGTCTTTCCCTTCTGCAATGAGACGACACCAGAATCCGGTTCGCCGGCGACGAAGAGCTCGCCATCACCGGTGGGGGACATCGTTTGAGAATGGGCCTGAGGACCTTAAGCCTCGCGACCGCGCGCTTTCTCCACACCCTTGATCCGAGAACGCGGTCACGCGCCCCGTCCTGAAGCGGATCGGCACCTCACAACTGCCGGCCCCCGAAGGTCGTCCTCCGGTCGGTTCTCGAAATGCCCTGCTCAAGGGGATTGCAGGATCCAGACGGGAGGATGCAGGGGGTGAGATTTGAACTCACGGACTCCTACGAGACTAGGACCTCAACCTAGCGCCTTTGACCAAGCTGGGCCACCCCTGCACGGGCCTCCCGCGCGTAATGGGTTTTGGCGATAACCTTTACGAGCGCGGCCCGCCCCGGCGAGCCGGCCGGGCGGAGGCCGCAAAAGGCCTTGTACGGGGAGGGGGTGCCAGCCCTCCCATGACCGACCACGGACCGACCGGCGCGACCGTGTTTATCGGCCAGAAACCGACCATGACCTACGTATTCCAGGTCGTGAGCCAGCTCAATTCGGGAGCCGGCCCGGTCGTCGTAAAGGCCCGCGGGAACGCGATCGGGAAGGCGGTCGACGTGGTCGAAGTGGTCCGGCGCCGCTTCCTGGAGGGCCAGGTGAGCGTAGGCACGATCCTGATCGACACCGAACGGCTCGTGAACCGCGAGGGACGGGACGCCAACGTCTCGTCGATCGCGATCCCGCTCAGCCGAACGGGCCCGGCCCCGGGGGGCTTGGCGGCGCCCGCGTCCCCTCAGCCCCCGCCCGAACCGCATCCCCACTAGGAGTCTCGGGCAACCGCCGGACCACCCAGGTCCCGGCCCAGAGGTCCCCGAGACGCTGACGTTCGGAGGTCGCGGCGATGAGCACGACCGCTCCCACTCCGAGCAGGGCAATCCCTCCGAGGACGAACGAGAGGACGCCCACGAGCGCGAGGATCCCGACCGGCAACGCGACCCCTCCGAGAGTGAGGGTGGTCGACGTGCCGGCCTTCAGGCCGAACGCCAGGGCGATCGCGACCCCGATGCCGACCACGGTGAGGAGCGGGAGCACGGTCGTGTTGCGGACCAGGGAGGAGAGGCCGCTCGGCGTCGCGAGGGTGCGTTCTCGAACCTCCAGGCCGAGGAGCCGCTTCCCGAGGGTAGTTCCCCAGAACGTCTCCGCGAGAACGAAGTAGAGGAACGCCCAGGCGATGAACCCGAAGATGGCGGCGTTGAACGCCACGTTCGAGAGCGCGTCCGCAAACCCGCCGGGCATCGTCAGGAGCAGGGCGGCCCATACCGCGACCGCCGGTAGGGTCACCACCGCTAGGTCGACCAGGAACGCCGAGATCCGGGCCCCCACGGTGGCAAACCGACCAACGCCGATGTCCCGGGCGATCCAGACGAGCCAGCGGGCGGTCCGCCACGACCGGAACCCTTCTCGCCCGTCCCCGGTCCCGACTCGGGCGCTCGCGTCCAGGTTCGCTTGGTCCGCCACGACCCAGCCGGGGACCCGGAGGTCCTGCCAGGGGCGGTCCTCGGCCGCCGGACCCAGGCCGAGCAGTCCCCGTGCCTGCTCCACGGCGGCGCGGCTCGCGGCGGCGGAGTCGTGAAGCGATTCGGAGAGCCGCCCGTCGAGACCGGCGCGGAACGCCCGTGCGAGCCGGGTGATCGGCGGGAGCACGATGGGTAGAACAGGAGTCCCCACCGGGGTCCAGTCCCGGCCTAGTGCCCGATGGCCCAGGTACGCCGCGACGAAGGCAAGGATCCCCGAGATGTATACGAGGTCGAGAATCCCCGCCCCCCCAATTGTGTACAGACCCGAGGGCCCGGTACCGTAGAGCGGGGGCTGCCGAAGGAGGTCCGCCCCGAGGAGCACCCCGAACGTGCTGCCGAGGAAGGCTGTAGGGATCGCGAACCCTTCCTCCTTCGGGAAGACCCGTCGGGCGAGCCCCGCCGCGGCCAACCCGGCACCCACGGGGGGAATCAGGAAGAACGGGAACGACTCGGTGATCCCGACACCCGGGATGGCGCTCGAAGCGACGAACGTGAGCACGAGGACCGCCGAGGTGAGCGCCACGAGGAACGCCACGCGCCGAGCGAGCGGGTCGTCGGACGCGAGGGCGACCCCCCCAACAACCGCCGAGAAGGCCGTCGCCCCGGCCAGGACTACCAGCTCGTTCCCGACGTAATCCGAGAGGCCGAGCGCCGAGCCGGTGGCATGCGAGAGGCCTGCGGTGACGGGCAGGACCAGCAGGAAGAGCAGCCCGCCCTCCACCGCGAGCAGGACCAGGAGCCGGGATAGTGACCGGGAACGGGGCGGTGCGACCCGACCGAAGGCGAGCAACCCGACCAGGAGCGGGAAGATCGCCCCGGCGAAGCTCACCGTGACCCAGTCGGTGGAGACCGGAGCGATGGGAAGGAGCCCGAACGTCGCGAGGATGGCTCCGGGCAGGAGGAGCCAGAACGACTTCCGCCCGAACCCGATGCTCTCGGCGAACGGTCCTCGCTCCCAGGCGACCAGGAACAGGACCACCCATAGAAGCCCGGGGAGGGCCAGAGAGACAGTGTCCGCGACGATGTCGCTCGTAAGCTGGAAGAGGTCAACCACAGTTCACTCGTTTTCCCTGATCAGGGGGTCTCCCGAGGGGCCCGGGGGGCCTAAACGTTTTGTCGGGTATCCGGCATCGGAACCGCATGACTGCATCCCGTCAAGAGAAGGATTCGCTGGGTCCGCGGGACGTTCCCGAATCGGCGTACTGGGGCATCCAGAGCCTCCGAGGAAAGGAGAACTTCCCGGTGAGCGGTCTCCACGCCTCCAAGCACCTCATCCGGTCGTACGCCTGGCTCAAGCTCGCGTGCTGTCGCGCGAACTTGGAGAAGGGGGGCCTCGACGCCGAGCGCGGGAAGTTCATCGCGCAGGCGGCCGAGGAGATGGCCGCCGGCAAGTTCGATGGCGAGTTCATCGTCGACGTCTTCCAGGCCGGGGCGGGGACCTCGACCAACATGAACGTGAACGAGGTCCTGGCGAACCGTGCGCTCGAGCTCGCGGGAAAGTCCCGCGGCAACTACGAGTACATGAGCCCGAACGACCACGTGAACCGGGGCCAGTCGACGAACGACACCTACCCAGCCGCGGCCCAGGTCGCGGTGATGTTCGCGCTCAAGGACCTGAGGGTCTCGGTCACGACCCTCATCGAGAGCCTGCGTCGCAAGGGTCAGGAGTTCGTCCGGTTCCCGAAGTCGGGACGGACGCACCTCAAGGACGCACCGCCGATCTCGCTGGGGTCGGAGTTCCTCGCGTACGCGACCGTGCTGGAACGGGTCCTCGAGCTTCTCCCGAGCGTCGAGAGCGCCCTCGCGGAGATTCCCCTGGGCGGGAGCGCGGTCGGTACGGGCCTCAACTCCGTCGTCGGCTTCCGCGCCCGCTCCGTCCAAGAGTACGCGCGGCTCACCGGCCTCCCGCTCCGGGTCGCCCGGGACCCGTTCGAGACGATGCAGAGCCGGTTCCCGCTCGGCGCCGCGTCGGGCTGGCTCCGGACGCTCGCGCTCGAGCTGATCCGCATCGCGAACGACCTCCGCCTCCTCTGCAGCGGGCCTGCGACGGGGTTCGACGAGATCCGTCTGCCCGAGATCCAGCCCGGCTCGTCCATCATGCCGGGAAAGGTCAACCCCTCGGCCGCCGAGGCCCTCGACCAGATCGCTTTCCACGTCGTCGGCGCGGACACGGCCACGATGCTCGCGGTCCAGGGGGGCCAGCTCGAGATCAACGTGATGATGCCGCTCGCCGCGTTCGAGGTGATCTTCTCATCCGAGATCCTGACGAACTACCTGCCCGTCTTCGCTCGGACGTGCGTCGACGGCATCACCGCGAACCCGGCGCGCCTCGAGCAGTACATGGTCCGGTCCGCGGCGATCGCGACCATTCTCACGCCCAAGCTCGGCTACATGAAGGTCGCCGAGGTGATCCACGAAGCCGAGCGGACGAGCCGACCGGTGAAGGAGATCCTGGTCGAGCGCAAGCTCCTGACGAAGGACGAGGTCGAGGCCCTGCTCGGGAACGCCGCGCTCCTCAAGCTCACCCAACCCGTGCCCTAGGGAGAGTCGGCCCACCCACCGGGTTAAGTCCCCTCGGTCTGTCCGCGAGCGCACGCCATGGCGACCATCGAGGAGACGGCCGTCGCCCTGGGCAACCAGACCTCGGACGAGTTCCGCAAGGCCGCGGAGGTGCTCGGAAAGGTCGGCCTGACCCAGTACGAGGCCCGCGCCTACATCGCGCTCGTCGCCCGGGGGCTCGGGGACGCCGCCACCCTCGCCACGGCGGCCGGGATCCCGCGCACGAGCGCCTACAAGGTCCTCGAGTCGCTCGCCGAGAAGGGGTACGCCAAACCGACGGGCGGCAAGCCGATCCTGTTCCGTCCGACCCCGCCGCTCGACGTCGCGGAGACGCTGAAGGGCGCGATCCAGGAGGTCTTCGAAAAGCTCGCGACCCTCCACCGCGTCGTGGCCGAGCACGGAGAGCCGCAGCTCGTCTACCTGCTCTCGGGCCGGGAGAAGGTCCTCCAGAAGATCGGGGAGCTTCTCGACCAGTCGACCGGGGCGTTCATCCTGACGACCCCCCAGCTCGCCGACTTGAGGGACGAGCTCGGGAAGAAGATCCAGCACGCCGTGAAGCGCGGGGTCCGCGTGACGTTCATCACCACCCCGCTCCAGCGCATCCCGGAGGGGGTGGAGTTCGTCCCGCGGGAGAACCTCCGCGCGACGGAAGCCCTCTCGGACGGGGCGCACGCCCTGCTCGCGGCCCCCGGCCTGGAGGCGTGCGGCTTCACCGACAACCCGATCCTGATCGCGCACCTGAAGCAGTTCCTCGAGATGGTCCTCGAGAAGGGGCCCGACGAACCGACTCCGTGACGAGACCCTCGGGCCTCGAACACCGGGTCCGACGACCTCCTCCGGCTGAGCGGGTCCGCCGCCGCTTGGCGGCGGTCGCGGGGGACCGGGTGGCTCGCGAGATGCCGAGCGGCTACCACCGGCTCGGCCGGGTCCTCGTCATCCAACGACCCGAGGCGCTCGCCCCGTACGACTCCCTCCTCGGCACCGCCTGGCAGGAGGAGCTGGGTGTCGAGACGGTCCTGGTCAAGTTCGGCCCGATCGAAGGGGAGCTCCGGATCCCCCGGGTCCGATGCGTGGCCGGGGGGCGGACCGAGACCGAGGTCGTCGAGCACGGGGTGCGTTGGCGGTTCGACGCGGCCCGGATCATGTTCGCCGCCGGGAACCGGACCGAACGGATCCGAGCCGGTCGGCTGGTCCGCCCGGGGGAGGCAGTCGTCGATCTCTTCGCGGGGATCGGGTACTTTGCGATCCCCGCCGCGCTCCGCGGCCGGGCCGGGTCCGTCTGGGCCGTGGAGAAGAACCCGCTCTCGGTGCGCTACCTCCGGGAGAACGCGGTCCTGAACGGAGTCGAGGAGCGGGTCCGCGTCGTTCCCGGGGACAACCGAACGGTCTCCCTTCCCGAAGGAGCATTCGACCGCGCGTTCCTCGGCTACCTACCGAGCGCGGTGCCGTGGGTGCCTCGCGCGGTCGCGCTCCTCCGACCGACCGGCGGCTGGTTACACGTCCACACGGTGGCGGAAGTCCGAGCCCCGCTCTCCGAAGCCGCGGCGGCCGTGGAACGCTCGGCCGAGGCGGCTGGGGCCCGTCCCCTCGAGCCCAGCCGGGTGCGGGTCGTGAAGCCGTACAGCCCGGGTCGTAACCACGTCGTAGTGGATGCCCGACTCGTCCAACGTTAGGCGGTCCGCGGGGCTGGCGCACGCGCCCCGAGGGTCTTGATCGTGGCCGGGAACGCCGTCGCGAACCGTTCGATGTCCCCGGGGGGGTTCGAGAACGAGACGCGGACGAACCGCCCTCCGCTCTTGGGCGAAAGGTAGTTGCCGGCCCGCACGAAGACGCCGTGGCGTCGGAGCATCTCGTCCTGCACTGAGTCCGGGCTGACCCCGGTCGGAGCGATGTCGATGACCATCATGTTCGCCCGGGAGGGGTAGACGGGAAGGGTGGCCCCCGAGACCCCCGCGACGACCTCGCGGATACGGGCCCCGTTCGCGCGCGTTTGGCGGACGACGGCGCCGATCCATTGGGGTTTCGTGCGGAGCGCGGCAAGCGCCGCGGCCTGGGAGAGGACGTTGACCCCGAGGTCGTTCGTGTTGAACCGCGTGATCGTCTTGAGAAGCTCGGGACGCGCGAGGAGGCCTCCGAGCCGAAGGCCGGCGAGCCCGCAGTTCTTCGATACCGACCAAACGGTCACGGTCTCCTCTGGGGCGAACTCGGCGGCGAGCGCGTGTCCGTCCGAGAAGTCCCGGTACGTCACGTCGTTGAGCAGGAGGAGGTGGCGGTCGTGGGCGATCTCGGCGATCGCTCGGACCTCGTCGCGCGGGTATCCCGAACCGAGCGGGTTCAGCGGGTCGATGAGCAGGATCATGCGCGTCCGGGGACCGACCGCCTCCTGGACCCGGTCCGCGGTGAGCCGGTAGGGGGGAGCGTAGATGTCGAGGTTCTTCGGGACGGCCCCGCTGAGCTCGACGAACCGGTGGATGATGAGGTAGCTCGGGTCCGAGGCGATGACCTCGTCCCCGGAGGAGAGCAGGGCGCGGGTGGTCATGTACAGCGCCTCCGTGCCGCCGCCCGTGAGGAACGGGTTGAGCCCGGGCATGCCGAAGTCCTTCGCGATTACGTCCAGGAGCTCGGGGTCCCCCGTCGCGAGCGGGTAGCCTTCGTACCGACGGTCACGGACCGCAGCTTCGAGGGCGGTGCGGATGATCTCGTTGGGGACGAGGTGGTTCGTGTTCTGGCTCATCCAGGCAATCTCGTGATGGTGCGCATGCGCGTATCGGAACGCGTCGGAAGCGGGGGTCGACACGATGGAAAGACGGGGGCCCCGAGCTTAACGGCTTTCGTTTGACGGGTTCGACGGCCCGCCGGCCTCGGCGAGGAACGTCGTGACGATGCCGGCCGATTGGAGGCGGGCCGTCATGCGGGGGAATCCGTTCTGAGCGAGGAGCGTCAGGAACGCGGCTCGGTCCGGGAGCGAACGCAGCGACTGGGGCAGGTACCGGTACGGCCCCGCGCTGCCCACTGCGCCGCCGAGCCAGGGGACCACACGGTCGAAGTACGCGTGGAAGAGGCGGCCGACCATCGGTGAGACCGGCTCGGTGATCTCGAGGGTCAGAAAGACCCCTCCCGGTCGGAGGACCCGCCGCACTTCCCGGAAGGCGACGGAGAGGTCGGAGAGGTTGCGGGCCAGAAAGGCGTTCGTCACGACGTCGAAGGCCCCGTCCGCGAACGGGAGCTGGAGCGCCGTCGCCCGGGCAAAGTCGAGACGAGCCCGCTCGGGCCGGCCCGCGGAAACGCGTGTGGCGTTGTCGAGCATCGCGCGCGTGAAATCGGCGCCGACCACCCCGGTCGCCTTGTAGTGACGCGCCAGGAGGCGGGCCAGCTCCCCGGTCCCGCATCCGAGGTCCAAGACCCGGTGAAGCGGACCCGGTCGGCGGAACCGGTCGAGGTCCCACAGGGCGCGCGGCCGCCACAGGAGGTCGTTGCCGAGCGACGCGACGTGGTCGAACCATTCGTAGCCCCTCGCGATATGCGTGAACATCCGACGCACGTCCCGCTCGAAGCTAGGGAGCGAACGGTCGGGGAGCGGCGAGCCATCCGGCGCACTCGGGCCCCCAGTCTCTGCGGACACCATCGGGTCGGCCACCCGGGCGGCCGCCATAACCCTGGGGGTCAGCCGTCGGTCCCGATGGACTTCTCGAGCTGCTCCAACCGCTCGGCGAAATCCGGCCGGAAGTTCGCCACTCCGCTCGCGCGGGCCTCGGTCAGCCACCGTCGCGCCTCGGCCCGCTCGCCCTTCTCGGCGGCGAGGTGGGCCAGTCGGAACAGCATCTCCGCGACCTCGGCCGGCATCTGGAGCTCCCGGGCCTTCGCGAGCGCGACCTGGTAGTGGCCCTCGGCCGTGGGGTAGTCCCGCTCGGCCTCGGCGATCATCCCTTCGGACATCACGAGCTGCTGGTCGCCGAGCAGGTCCCCAATCGGTCCTAGCACCTGATGGGCCCGGGCGAGGGGCGCCCGCGCAAGTTCGGGGTGGTGGCGCTCCGCTTGCCACTGGGAGAGGTTCAGGTTGCAGTACCCGATCCAAATCGGCGAGCGGGAACGGTCGGCCGCCTCAATCGCCTTCGTTAGGTCTCGGATCGCGTCCTCGGGACGCCCGGTGTGATACTCCATGACGGCCTGGTTCATCAGCACCCGCGCGCGGGCGCCGAACTCTCCGGCCGTCTCGAACAGCGCGGCGGCGCGGCCGTAGAGCTCGAGCGCCGGGTCGATCTGGGTGGTGCCGACCGGATAGAGGGTATTCGCGAGGTCCACGAGCGAGTGGCCCAGCTCAAGGGGAGTTCCCTCGCGCTCGGCGATCTCGACGGCTGCACGCTGGTGGAATACCGCCCGGTCGAACTCTCCCCGTCGCCAGCCCACGATCCCGAGGACCCGATGGCCGGCCAGGAGGTCGCGTGGAGTGCCGACCTTCTCGAGCCGCTCGAGCGCTTCGGTCGCGAGGGCCTCGGCCGACTCGAATTCGTTCCGGGTCGCCCGGGTCTGCGCGAGGCCGAGAAGCGCCCGCCCGAGCTCGAGGTCGGCGCCGCCCACGCTCCGGGCCAGGGTGACCGCTTCCGTGAGGAACTGCTCGGAGCGAGGAAGCACTCCGATCTCCTCCAAGAGCCGGCCAATCTCGGTCAGCAGGCGGACCTCCACCCGTGGGTCGCGGTCGGGTCGACGCCGTTCGGCCTCGAGGGCGCGGGCAACGTGTTGTACCGCCGTCTGGAATGCGAAATCGCGAGCCTCCGCGCGGGCCGCCTTCATGTTGTACTCGACCGCTTTCGCGTCCTCACGGCCCAGGTAGAAGTGACGGGCGAGCTCGGAATCGCTGGTGCCCGCCTTCCCTTCTAGGGCGCGGCCCACGCGTGCGTGGAGGATGCGCCTTCGCGTCTCCGTGAGGCTGGCGTACATGTCCCGACGGACCGCCTCGCTCACGAACTCGTAGACCTCCCCGCCCTTCTCGCGGACGAGACCGTCATGGACGAGGTGGTCGAGGCTCTCGGTGACCCCTTCCTCTCCGCTGCCCGCGACCGCCGAGAGGTTGGTGAATTGGAACTCCTTGCCGAGCACCACGGCATAGGTGAGCACCCGACGCTCGCGGTCCCCGAGCGTCTTGACCCGGTCGAGGAGCATCTCGGTAACCCCGTGGACCGCGCAGTCGCGGTCGTTCGTGGGCGTGAAGTACCCTGTGGCCACCCGCACCAGCTGTTCGACAAAGAGCGGGTTCCCGTCGGTCTGGGCGAGCCACCGACGAACGTCATCCTGGTTCGGGGCACGCCCCCCGTGGATCCATCGAACGAACTCCTCCATTTCGGCGATGTTCAACCCTCGAACGGGAATCGTGAGGATGCCGGGGACCCCCGAGAGCGTTTCGATCGCCTCCCGGGTCCGCTCCGGAATCTCGGTGGACTCGGCGTGTGTGGCAGCGAACGCGATACGCGTCGTCGAAAGCTGGCTCACGAACTGGCTGAGGAACTCGAGGGTCGAGCTGTCCGCGAAGTGAAGGTCGTCGATCGCGATCAGGAGCGGGCACTTCTGCGCCCGTTCGAGGAGATGTCGTTCCAGGCGCGCGAACAGCTCTTCGCGGCTCGTACCGAGCCCTTCGGGCTGGGTGACACCGGTGGGGGCCAGCGTCTCTTCGAGGTCGTCGGACAAACGGACCGTCTCGGGTACCTCCGGCGGGCTAACCGCGGGTGCAAAACTGAGGGCGGCCCGGGCCAGCGCCCACGCCGGTGGCGAGGTCGGAGCCCCGGGCATCCTCTCGGAAGCAAGGAGTGCCCGAAGCAACGAGAACGCGGGCGGGAGCTCCTCCGGGAGCGCCCGGCCCGAGAGGACCGTGCATCCCTTCTTCGTGGCGAGTTCGATGAGCCCGTTCAAGATTTGGGTCTTGCCGACGCCCCCGGGTCCGGTCAGCAGGAGGCCTCCGCCCGCTCCGCCGAGCGTTCGGGTGAGAAGGCGCTCCGCTTCCTCGCGGATCTCCTCTCGTCCGAAGATCGGAGGCCGGGATGTGAATCGGGAGCCTCGGGTCGCCATCATGGATGAAATCAGCCCGTCCGGACTTATAATGCTCGTTCGTCGCGCGGCTTGCCCGGGTCCGCGCCAGGCAGGTCGTTCTCTCGGGAAGGGGCCGACGACACAAGTCCCAGTTGCTGGCCTAGCTCGAGGAATTGGGTCTCGAGGTGAGGTCGGAGCTGCACGAGGCCTAGGTCCACGGCCGCCGCGTAGGCGCGTCGGGCCCCCACCAGGTCCCGGGTCTTGTAGCGAAGGCGAGCGAGGTAGAAGGCGGTCTCCGCTTCATCGGCTGGGAGCTGGAACCGGCGGTACATGTCGACGGCCTGTTCGTAGGCCCGTTCCGCTTCGTCCCACAAGCCCCGCCGTTCGGCGATCAGGCCCCGATTGAGCTCTACCCACCCCAGCCCGAGCTCGTCCGGATTGTGTTCGAGCGCCCGACCGACCTGCTCGTTGTCTCTCTCGGCGTCCTCGATCTGGCCCAGGGCGAGCCGCATCTCGGCCCCCGCCGCGAGCGCCCGACCGGCCTCTCGGCTGTCATGCACGCGCTCGGCCGCTTCCTGGGCCTTTTCTAGGTACTCGAGACCGTCCTGGGGGCGAGTTTCGCCGAGCGTTACGCCCCAGTTGAGGTACGCCCGCGAGAGCTCGGACCAGTCATCCGTACGAAGGAGCTGCATCACCGCGCGGTCGTACCACGCCAACGCGATGTCCTTCACTTCGGGGCCGAGAGAGGCAAACGCGTTGCCGATGTCGATGGCGAGGCTGCCCAGGCTGCGGGCGTCGTCGGACGGCTCTAACGAGTCGAGCGCTCGCATGCACCCTTCGAGCGAGTCCCGGTATGCTCCCCGTCGGAACGCGACCCGTGCCAGGAGTCGGTGGGCGAGCGCACTCCCGAGCCGGTCGTCGGCCTCCCCGAACAAGTGCAGCGCCTCCGTGCCGCGAGTGACGGCCATGTCCAGGTCGAGGCTCTCCCGAGCGACATCGCCGCGGGAGAGCAAGAGTCGAGCCCGAATCCGGGGGGACCCGGTCCCGAGCCGTTCCAGGGCCTCCGTGAACCGCTGGTCCGCGCTGTGGAAGTTGCCGAGCGAGTAGTAGAGGTTCCCCAAGGTTTCGGCGACCTCCACTCGCTCGCTCCGTCGGTCTCCGGGGAGCGAGGCCAGGTCGAGGAGGACGCGTTCCAGGTGGTGGGCCGCGACCTCGGGTTCGCCCGCCGTCCGTGCCGCCTCGGCAGCGCGTCGGTTGTATTCGTAGGACTTCGCCGGGACCTTCCCTAGGAAGTAGTGCCGTCCGAGCTCGGCGAGCACCGATAGGGTCGGTTCGGGGTGCGTCCGTTCGAGCACCTCGGCGATCTTTCGGTGGAGGACCCGAAGGCGGCTCTCGGTGAGCGACCGATAGATGCGCGCCCGGAACTCCTCCTCCGTGAACGCGAACCGTTCTCCGCCCGCCCGCTCCGTGAGGACCCCTCGATGGACGAGCCGCTCGACCTCCTCCGCGAGCCCTTCCTCGTCGATCCCCATGGCCCCGAGAAGGAGGGGGAAGTCGAACTCCGAGCCGATGGCGCTCGCGTAGGCGAGGATGCGGTGCTGTTCGGGGGAGAGCGACTCGAGCGGCGGATTCGAGCCGCCGGCCGGAGGACGCTCTCCTGTCGCTCGGTCCGCCATCGTCTCCGTGACAACCGTCGGACGGAGTTAAACACCTGCCTGGGAACCCCTCCGGACCGTCGCCGGTCCCGAGGAGCTACCTAACGCTCTCCAGGTCGGCGGCGCAGAGCGGCGGTGGCCGAGTCGAGTCGGGCCGGACCCGTTGGCCGCGGGGAGGTCGCAGGCGAGAGGCCCAGTTGCTGGGCCAGGTCCGCGAACGAGGTCGCGAGATGAGGCCGGAACTCCGGAAGGCCGAGGTTCAGGGCGTCCGTATAGGCCCGCCGGGCCCCCTCCAACTCCCGAGTTTTGTACCGGAGACGCGCGAGGTAGAACGTCGCTTCGGCTTCGTCGGCGGGAAGGTCAAAGCGTTGGCACGTCTCGATGGCCGTCTTGAACGCTCGCTCCGCATCCTCCCACTGTGCCCGGCGCTCGGCGATCAGACCGCGGTTCAGCTCCACCTGTTCTCGCCCGAGCACGTCCGAGAGGTGTTCGAGCAGGTGACCCGCCTCCTCGTTGTCCCGTTCGGCATCCTCGAGCTCGCCCAGGTCGAGGTGCATTTGCACACCCGACAGAAGCGCGCGCCCGATCGTCCGGCTGTCGCGCGCCCGCTCGGCCATTTGCCGCGCCTTCTCCAGGTACTCGAGGCCGTCCTGGGGACGGGTTTCGCCCACGAGCACACCGAGATTGTGGTACGCCCGAGACAGCTCGACCCAGTCGCCCGCGCGGAGCAGGCGCTCGCCGGCGCGTTCGTACCATGCGATCGCGACGTCCTGGACCTCGGCGCCGAGGTGATAGAACGCGTTCCCGAGTTCGATGGCGAGGCCGCCGAGGAGACGGAAGTCCTCCCGGTCCCCGATGAGGTAGAGTGCCCGCATGCATTCTTCGAGAGAGTCCCAGTACGCTCCCCGCTGGAACGCGACACGGCCGAGAAGGCGGTGCGCCTGCCCCTCTCCGAGCCGGTCGTCCACTTCCTCGAGCAATCGGAGCGCTTCCGTACCGAGTGCGATGGCGGTGTCGAAGTCGACGTTCTCCCGAGCGACCTCGGCGCGGGACAGCACCAGCCGGGCATGGACCCGAGGGGACCCGGTCCCGAGCCGTTCCAGGGCCTCCGTGAACCGCTGGTCCGCGCTGTGGAAGTTGTTGAGGGAATAGTAGAGGTCCCCCAGAGCCTCCGCGACCTCGGCCTGCTCGTTCCGTCGGTCCCCGGGGAGAGAGGCCAGGTCGAGGAGGACGCGTTCCAGGTGGTCGGCGGCGACCTGGGGTTCGCCCGCCGTCCGTGCCG
>DASW01000005.1 GCA_002503985.1 Thermoplasmata archaeon UBA61 | reverse complement strand
CGTATCATGTCCAATCGAGCGCGCGCGCCGTTCATGTCCCTCGCCTCCCGGTCGCGCCGTCGTACCCCGTGCCCGAGTCGAACGCGTGTCGCACCATGGCCCGGATCTGCTCGCGCTCGGCGCATGTCTCGACCTCGGTCGTCTCTGAGCCAACCGAGTATCCGCAGAGACGACATATCCGCCGACCTGCGGGGTCGGGAGGCCCGAAGGGATGCCCGGCGTTCGGTTGGGCGTTCACGACTTCGTCCCCCTCAACATTACGTTGCGCCTTCGAGCTCGGCGCACGAGGGGCACAGTCGTGGCGACGGCGAGGCCGATGAGGAAGAGGGCGGCGACGAACGTCATGAGGTCATCTCCCTTCGGCTTGACGGTCGGAACCATTGGCTTGCTGAGGCGGGAACTCAGGTGGAAGACTTTCGCGAAGGGGTCGACGACCGTGTGCCCCTGACTACCGACCGCTTACTTCGAACCACACGGATATTGACGTCCGACTTGAATCTCCGGACCACCAACTTGGACCCCTGCGCATGCAGGGCGACCAAGAACGCTTCCGCGTTCAGTCCGGGTCCATCCCTCCACTTCGCCACGAACAACCCAGTACCCTGCTGCCCCGGAAGCGCCAACCCGCTCGCAACCAATTGCCGAAACTCGTCATCCGACAATGGCTCGAATGGCGTGGCCAGCATGTCACTTCTCCTGGGATAGCTCTGTTTGATCGTCTTCACTTTCTCACTCTGATGCAAGGATCACAGTTCTGCTCATCATGATCGGCACTCGCGCGAGACGCCGGGAGTAGATGAGGGTCCGTAGTGACCGAGGATTTCCGGAATACCGGGATTGGGGGGTCGACCCGCGGCCCAAGGCCTTGCACCGTCTCTCGGTTGACCCCACGACTCGGCCCATCGGTGCCGGCGAGCGAACCCAACGAACATGAGGAGACTACAAGAAGGAGATCGGGGGACGATCACCCGGTGAGTGCCGTCAGCGCCGGGGAACCTTCGGAGGCGGGGTAGGATCCGGCGAGGCTGAAACGGGAACCGCGGTAGACGACCTGGAACCTCGGGACGACCGAGTCGGCGCCGGATCCGCCCGGCCCCGCTCCCGGCGCAAGAGACCGGCGTCCTGGAGCTCTTTCGCGATCTTCTCGACGGCGACCTCGATGTCCGATGGCTTGCGACCTCCGGTGCAGACGAGCTTGCCAGTGCCGAACAGGAGCACCACGACCTTCGGCTCGTCGATCCGGCAGACGAGGCCGGGAAACTGTTCGGGTTCGTACTCGATGCGGTCGAGTCCCAAGGTAACGGCGACCGCATTGAGGTTGATATCCGATTCCAGGTCCGAGCTCGCGACGATGTTTTGCACCTCGATCTTCGGGTGCATTTTGATCGGCTGCCCGAGCTTCTTGACCTGCTGGGCGATAGTGGCGATTGAGGTCTCCACTTGGCGCATGCTCTTCGCGCCGGTGCAGACCAGCTTGCCCGAGTGGAACAGTAGGATCGCGGTCTTCGGCTCCTTGAGTCGGTAGATAACGCCGGGAAACTGGTCGGGCACGTATTCGGCTCCTTCGAGCCCAAGGGCGATCGACTGTAGGTCGAGCACATCTGCCAGCGAGCTCGATGCCACAACGTTCTCGATTCGAATTCGCGTCACCGTGCTATATATAAAGTATTTAAATGGATATTTAAGGCCCCCAGCCCTCACCCCTATTGCAAGGCGTTCGAAACCGGCTCGTTCAGGACGACGGGTTCGGCGGACACCTAACAGCAGCGATTACCAAGTCACCGTTGTAATCGCCAGTTCCACCGCGGCGACGATCTCCTTTGGAAGGGGTCCGTTTCGGCTGGGGGTTTCAAACCGATTGCTCCCTACCCCGACCGTGACAGATCGGACAGATTTCTTTGCGGCCGGCCCATGTGATCCGCCCCGTCCCGCCACATCGAACGCACGGTGGCGATGGGCGTCGGACCCGGTGGGCGAAACTGCGGAACTGGTCGCGGGAACGATCGGGCCGCTGAGGCCGGGTCATGGTTAGCAGTCACCTCCCGTCGATCAAAAGGTGGGATGGCTATCGCCGGCGGGGATCCGCGGACATCCCCCTCTCGTGTGAGTGGGGCAAGAGGTCCGCGCAAGCAATCCCCTAGGCGAGGAACGATACCGGCCGGGATTGGCCGCTATCGCTTCTTCGTCTTCTTCCCCTTCCCGCCCTTCTTCGGCATGTCATGTCCGGTAGGCGCAGGGACTACTTCAGGCCCCACACCCCGCCGCGTTCGGGTGGGTTTCCGGACGGCATGCGGCGAACCGCCCATTCCCGCGGCCTCGCGGACTCCTCGCGGTCGGTCGAGATTACTTCGTCACTTTCTGACGGTACGGGTCGCGACGAGCCCCAGAGTCGAACGTGTCGCTGACCGACTGCTGGAGTTTCTTGTAGCTCTCACAGGTCGGAAGGTTCTGGGCGGAGGATTGGGGACATCCGCAAAAGGTGCATCGGGCAACGGGCTCGATGCTCCCGGCGACCGTCTTCGCATGGAACGAGTGACCCACCGTGGGCGGGATAGTCGCGGTCATCGTCGGGTCCTCCCATCGAGGATCGTCACGAGAACCAAGCCTAGTAAGGCACCCACCGCGAGAGCCAGCGATTCGAACCGTCCGAACTGGGTCGCTCGATCCTTCGGCATCACCGTTCTTCCTGCGTCAGAGTGGCAACTTCGCGATGAGCCAGGCGACCCGCCCGTAAATCAAACGTGACGGACGGGAATACGGTCCCCGACCTCCGACTGACCGGGCGGGTTGCGGGCCGGTTTCACGTCAGAGAAAAGTGGTTCGTCCGAGAGCGTGCACGAAGGACGCGATCGTGGTCGGTCATCGAACGCTCGCGCCTTCAGTTCGGGGCGTGTGGGACGTCAGTGCCGTTACTAGACGAGGAGTTCACCGGCCGCCCACGCTTCGGGGTCGGTCATGTGCACTCCTCGCCGGGTCCGGGCTTGTTCGAGGAATCTCCTCACTTCGTCCGGATGGTCCATCCGGACATGGTCTCTTGCCGCTTCGTGGCTCGGAAAGGCGCTCCCCGGACAGAAGGGACAAGGCGTCGTCACGTCCTGGAAAGTCCTCACCAGCAGATGGCGTCCCCGGGTGGGGAAGTCAGTGGCCTATGGGGCAATCTTCGCGGGACCCGCGCTCTCTTCGCGGTCGGTCCTCGACCGCGGGCGCGACCTCCATCAACAAGCCCGTTCCGTAATCCTCGGCCCCGTAGTCGACCGCTCGGACCGTTTTCTAACGAAGGCGTTCTGTAATGGGGGGCCCTTCGCGAGGAAACCGCCCGTGCAGGGACTCGTACCCATATGGTTCCATTTCTGTCCGATTCGTGGGATGTCGACCCAGCGCTCGCTTGAAGGCGGCACGGTTCTACGCGAGGTTCGGAGTGGCGGAGACCCTCTCTCGTCCCGGGGCCGGCAATCGAGCTTATCATACCTCACAGAGTTGGCGGCGGGCCGTGCCCGACAAAGCCAAGCGTCTCGAGGCGGCGAACCAGGAAAGGGCGGAGGCCGCCGTTCGGTGGGAAGACGCCGCGAACACGGCCGACGAGACCGGGCATGCCTCAGACGAGATCAAAGCGGAAGAGGACAATCGCGTCTTGGATGCTGCGGATCGTAAGATCAAGAAGATCGAGGCAGAGCCGTAAGCGACCGCTGCCCATGCGACGCGCAGGAGACGCCTATCGCGTCACCCCGACCATTAAGCTTGACGTCGCAGCCCGGGATCTCCCTGCTAGGCAAGTCCCTTCGGCATCCACGCGCTCCTCGCGGTCGGTCCGGCACCTGCCGTAGGTACGTATCAGGACGGGACTTGCCTCGGCGAAGTTGATGGAAAGATCCTGTTCCCGCTTCCCTTCCCCGAATCAAGCTCATCGATCGAGTTCAGTACCTTGATCGCTCCTTCCCCTCTCGATGTCAGCCGATAGCGTTCCCGAGCCACGTGCGTGACGAGCCCGCTCTCGGTCAGCTTTCGGAGATGGAACGCGATCAACGACGTGTCATCGAGGTGGGCCGCTTCCATGGCCTGCGTGAAGCTGCACGGGCCATCCGCGAGTCGGCGGAGGACGAGGCGACGGATGGGGTTTGCCAGAGAATCGAGCGTGGTGCGCGCATCGCTCGACACGATCGACGCCCGGACCGCGAGCGCTCCGGTGGCGGTGATCTTGTTCGGGTCGTACCCCACGGCGAACGGTCCCTTCCCTTCTAACAGCGCTCGAATCCCCTCAAGGAGGGCGGAGATTTCCTCCTCGCGGTGGCGCGCGAGAAGCTGCTCGACTGAGGCGAGGACCACGGCCGCTTTGTCCTTCGGCTCGACGAAATCCTCGACCGCCTCGTGGATCCGGAACGGATTCTCGGGGTCGAGAGGGAGATGGCTGACCCTCTCGGCCGTGGCGTGGACCGGAGGGGGCGAGATGAGTAGCACCTCGTACCCACCTTCCGCCGCGAGGGTGTTGGCGTACCGGACGGGGTCGAGCGGCTCCGCACCGGCTCGGGTCAAGGCGAGCTGCTGGCTGACGAGCTCGAGAACCCGCTGGACCTGATCAGGACGGATCGGCTTTCGGAGGTAGTCGAACGCGCCCTGTTGCAGGGCCTGGACGGCGGTCTCCACGGTTACGTTCGCGGTCAGCATCACCACCAAGAGACGGGGCCACCTGTCCCGTGCAGTGCCCAGGAGGTCCATGGCGCTTCGCCGACCCGCCATGAGGTCGGTGAACATGACGTCGAACTCTCCCCCCTCCAAAGCAGCGGTGGCCTCGAGGGCTGACGAGACAGCCGTCACGGTCTGACCGCTATCGCCCAACAGAGTGGTCAGCTCTTCCCGGAACTCCAAGTTGTCGTCAACGATGAGCACGCGCATCCCCAACCTCCCCCGGGCCTCTTCCAGCTCGCACGTCGCGGTATCAACGCGGGACTTTGAGCAGAGGTTTATTTCTTTCGCCGACCCCCCCACCGTGATGAAGGGGCTAAGACGCTATCGGGACGAATCCGCGCCTTGGCGGAGGAGTCCTTTTTTGCGGTTGAGGAAACGGACCCTCGCCTTTCCTCGACCCCCTTAATCTGAATCAAGGGACGCTCTATCTGTCCACCGGCAACATCCTCGCCTCGTGGCGAGGGACAAACCCCTCGCCGAGGAATAAAAGAAATGACCGTAACGCAGACCCAAGCTGGCAATCAACAGAATCCTTCGGCGGGGAACCTTCCCATCCTGGTCGGGATCTTGGCGATCCTCGTCGGTCTCTTTGGACTCTTCCTAGCGGTCGTCGGAATCCTGGCTATCTTCAACAGCCTCGGCGCCCTCGCGTATCCGGGGCTCGTCCCATTCAGCGCCTACGGTGGCACCACGATCGCCGCGGGAATGTTGACCCTCATCTTTGGCGCCATCCTCTTGTTCGTGGCGATGGGACTCTGGGACCTCGAGACATGGGCGCTTTGGCTCACGGGAATCGTGACGGCGGGAGTGATCGTCGTGCTCTTGTGGAGCGCCTCGTTCGGCGTGGCCCTGGCGATCGCGGTCGTGCTCCTGATCTACCTGATCGCGGTACGGAAGCACTTCTACTAGCGATGGGAGCGTAGGTCCCCGAATCTCCCAAATGCGCCGGACCACCCAGGAGCGATGGTCCGGCGATCCCCCGTCCGTTCATCCGCGGGGGTCCCCCGGCTCTGCCCGATGGTCGGATGGTGGACGTACCTCTACTAGTGAACCGCTCGTAATTCGGGGCACTTCTCCGCCCGCATGTCTGGGGCTAGCGTCTCCGGGAACGGATGAATCGGGGTGAGCCGCTCACCGAACTTCAAACTCCTTGATTTGGGCTAAGGGGGCGCTTAACCCCCACACTCGGTTCTACGGTCTGGTGCAAGAAGGAGGATCAACATGGAGAACACAACCGGAGAAGAGAACAAGACTGTCGCCCAGGAGGTCGCCAAGGTGCCCGCCGAGGTAGGCATGACGATCGTGAATGAAGTCGACACCGTTGGCCACGAGGTCGCGAAGGTAGTGGTCGAAGGGGCTACCATCGTCATCGACGCCACCAAGACCGTGATCGACGACATCGCCAAGGCCGTCTGAGGCAGGAGCATGATCGGATGGATAGTCCTCATCGCCGTCGTGGTGGTCGCGCTGGTCGTCTTCGGGTATCTGAGCGTTTAACGGTCAGGCGGGTAGCCGGGGGAGTATCCCCGTGACCCACCCCGACGGAGCGGACGTCCCGATTCCTCGGTCGCCAACCCTTTCCTTAACGACGGGTCGCGTCGCACAGTTTCGACCTCAACCCGGGCCGCTTAATCCGATTCAAGCGAAGCATTACCCCCGCCGAACCGATGAACCTCACCATGGCAGTCCACACGATCAGCCTTGGCGGCGCGCTGTTGATCATTCTCTTGGCGATTGTATTCCTGTTCTTGATCGGTCCCCTGGGACTGCTGATTCTGATCGTGGCCGCGGCCCTCCTGTGGTATGCGTTTGGACCCGGTGCGCGCCGCGTGGTCATCTCTAATTGAACGCGAGCCTCTGGCCGGAGAGACTCGTCACCCCTGAGTAACGAGACTCTCGCGCTCGTCCCCGCGCACACCTGGGCTATCACGACGGCGGCTCGTGAAGTCATTACTCAGCGGCCGAAAGTCCGGGGGCGGGTATTGGACCAAGGATGGGGTATGGAACCCTCCACTGGGTAAGTCTCGCAGCGTTCAGGAATCCATCGGCGCGGATTGTTTCAGATCGTTTCGATCTTGCGGCAACGCAGGGCTAACCGGAGCTGTTCCCGCCAAGGGGACCGACGAAGTCGCGGCATCCGGCTCGACCGACGCATCCACTGTGGCGGGCGTCGGGGTCACGGTCGTCCCCGTGCATGAGGAGGCCGTGAACGCCGCAATGGCCTTGACGGACGCGGTCGCCTTGCCGAGCCATGCCGCGCGCCGCCGGACCACCGTGATGTGGGCATCGACGTACGCGGCGAGAAGGAGGAAATACGAAACGAACAGGAACGATGCGAGATAGTCCACGGGCGAGATCAGATAGTCAATCGAGAACGAATGGGCCCCGATCGTGCCGAGGATAGAGGGAAGGTCGGCGGCGAGCGTCTGCGCGATGATGGCGGACACCGCTAGCGCCCAGAGGGTCGACGCTACGAGCGCCACCTTGCTCGGGCGAGTGACGAGGTGGAAGACGAACTGAGCGTAGGTGACGAACGTGCCCAGGAGGAACGAGCCGGCCGCCGCCCCGAACAAAACCTCTGCCCAGAGCGGAGCACCGACATGCGGGTACGCCGCGAGCACCGTGACCTCGATTCCCGCGACGAACCCCGCCAAGAGACTCAGGCCGAAGATCTGGTTCGCTCGGCGGAGCCGTGCCCGGTGGAGCTCATCCCATTCGTGCCGCCCGATGAGAAGGAAGAGGAGGCCCAGCAGGGTCACGACGGCCGGAAGCAGGAACAGCAAGCTCGTCCCGGGCAGGAAGGACCCTGCCGTGAGGAGCGAGTAGACCTCGCCACCCCCTTCGACGGCGAACCCGGCTGATAGGATCGTGAGGCTGATCCGGAGATTAGAGGACATGAGGTCCCTCGCCCGCGAGAACCCCTCCGCTCACTTGCGAGACCTCAGGACGAACTTGAAGGCTCTCGGGGGGAGCCACCGGGGGCTCCGACCGCTCGAGCGATCGGCAGAAACCGCTCCGTCGGAGGGAGTTGGAAGCGCGCACCTGTCGGCTCACCCGATTTCCCCCAAGGAGGTGCCAAGGGACCTCACGTCGGTGGCTGGGTCGTCACGATGTGAGGATTACCCAACAGAATCTGCGCCAAGAGGACAAGGCCGGCCACGACCGTCAAGAACGATCCCACGGCGACGAGGATCCACCCGCCCGCGATGATCCACGTGACGGCCCCGAGGATTACCAGGACCAGGCCGCCGGTCAGGTTGCGCTCGGCACCCCGAAGGTGGGTGAAGCCCGAATAGACCAGGATGATGAGACCAAAGATCACCGCGAGCACCCCGAACACGAGCGCGTTCAGCGATCCGTAGCTATGCGGACCGTAGCCGACCCCGTACGGAGCAAAGCTGAGAAGGAATCCCAGAAGTCCTCCGAGAATTACGAGGATCCCGCCGAGCGCCGCTAGAAGCGTGACCAAGCTTCGCTGAACCATGTTGCTACCCGAAGATGTCGGACCTCAGCCGCGGGTATAGCCGCTCCCTTGAGTCGAATTAAGAACCCGCTGTCCTCCTCTCGTCAGCCCACGGGAGCTGACCATAATGGGGTCCCGCACCGAGGATAGCGCCCGTGCTGGGACTCGTACCCTTATGGTTCCACTTCTCCCCGATTCGCCGAGCGCCATCTCGGCGGCCGCCGGTGGCGACGCGGGGGGTGGTTGCGACTGCACGGGGCGTGGTCGAGAACCTCGGCGCTCTCCGCGGCTGGTCACCGACCGGGAGCCCCTTTCGTCCGTGGGTCCCTGAGCCTATGCGAGCGTCGCCAAGGTTCTCTGGGAGAAGGGGCGGATCTCGCCCGTTCGTCCGTCGCGGACCTTCACGGGCCACGTCGGATCGGCGAGCAGCGCGCGGCCGATGGCCACCAGGTCGAAGTCTCCTCGCGCTAGCATTTCCACGAGTCGGTCGAGATGCCGCACCTCGCCGACGTCCTTTCCTGCAGCGTCACCCATGGCTCCGCGAAACGGTTCGGTGAAATCGGTGTCGAGCCCGACCGAGCCCACTGTGATCGTGGGTATCCCCGTCAGTCTCTTTGTCCAGCCGGCCAGATTGAGGTCGCTCCCTTGAAACTCCGGCTCCCAGAAGCGTCGTGTCGAGCAGTGGAACGCGTCGAGGCCGGCGCTGGCGAGTGGCTTGAGGAAGCGGCCGAGTTCCGCCGGTGAGGTGGCCAGACGTGCGGAATAGTCCTGCGGTTTCCACTGGGAGAACCGGAGCAGGAGTGGAAAGCCGGGTCCGACTCGGCGGCGGCATTCGCGAATGATTTGGACGGCGAATCGAGTGCGGTCAACGAGATCGCCCCCGTACTGGTCCGTGCGATGGTTCGTGCCATCCCAGAAGAACTGGTCGATGAGGTAGCCGTGCGCCCCGTGTAGTTCGATGGCGTCGAACCCAATCCGTTGAGCCTCGGCTGCGCCCTGGGCGAAAGCCTCGATGACGGCGTCGATCTGGGCCTGGTTCATCGGCTTGCCGACCCGTCGGCCCGGCTTGAACAACCCGGACGGGCTGACCGGGGATGCGGGAAGCTTCGTGGACCCGCTCCCGTGCTGGGCGGCCCCGACGTGCCAAAGTTGCATGCCGATTCGCCCGCCGGCGTCATGCACCGCGGAGACCACCTTCTCCCACCCGTGGATGGCCTCGTCCCCGTAGATGTGCGGAACTCTCAGAGCATTCTGGGCCCCCGGACAGGGAGCGGTTCCCTCGGTGAGGATCAGTCCCACGCCCCCCTCGGCGCGGCGGCGATAGTAGGTCTGGACGTCGATTCCCGGGACACCCCGCGGGGAATAGTTTCGGGTCATGGGAGCCATCACGATCCGATTGGGAAGAGTGAGCCCGTTCAGCTGGAAGGGTCGAAATAGCTCGGATGCGGACACCGGGCTACCTCACGTCTTCTCGGTTGAAGGGTTTGCGGGAACGACCAGCGCCATATCGTGCGCGAATCTCCATAACCGCGTCCCCGGAGATCGCCCCGCGCGCTCCTCGCGGGGACGTATCATGTCCAATCGAACGCGCGCTGATTGTGGTCAGGTCATCGGTCGCGCTTGGTTCCCTTGTAACCCGTGCGCGAGTGACTGTTCTCACCGTAAGCTAGTCGTTATGAAGCGTCCGCCGGTCGGAGCGATGCTGGCACTCAGCGGGAAGAGAGTAATCCGATGACACCTAGGCCGGCCCAAGCGAATTCTGAGCGAGTGATTCTTGTCGCTGGAGCCACGGGACAACAAGGCGGTGCGGTGGCTCGGAGCCTTCTGAAACGCGGATTCAGTGTTCGTGGTCTCAGCCGCGATCTTTCGAAGAAACCTGAAGGACTGGACCGCCGGATCCAATGGGTTCAGGGAAGTTTGCTCGACCCGAAGAGCTTCGAATCCGCCCTTGAGGGTGCCCACGGTTTCTTTGTCGTCACGACCCCCTTCACGGTCGCCTGGGGGCAGCCTCCCGATATTGAGGGAGAGATTCGGGCGGGGACGGTGGCGCTCGAAACCGCAAAGCGAGTCAAGACCCCTCATGTGGTCCTCAGCACGATCCGTGGGGCTGGGCAAGTAACTGGGTCTACTGGGATCCCGCACTTTGACTCGAAGGTGAAGATCGAACAACAGGCGCGGTCCTTGGGAGTTCCGCTGACGACCATTCGACCGAGCTTCTTCATGGAGAATATGTTCCAGCCATGGACAATGCAAGGGCTCCGCACGGCGGGGGTCGTGAGCGTGCCGATCAAGCCCACCACCAAAGTCCCCATGGTTGCGGTGCGCGACATTGGGGAGATCGCCGCTCGAGCGTTCGAGCATCCCGAACGGCGGATCGGGAGCGCTGTCGACCTAGCGGGTGACGAGAAGACCTACCCAGAAATGGTGGAGATGCTCTCCCGGCACCTCAGTGTCCCCGGCCGATTCGTCGAGATGTCAGACAAAGATGCCTTGCAGAATGTGGGTGAGGACATGCTCCGCATGTACCGTGGGTTCGACTATGGCGGGTTCGGCCTCGATGTTGCGGCCCTAGAGCGTGAATGGGAGATCAAGATGACGCGCTTTATGGACCTCTTGAAGGAAACCAAGCTCCTAACGCCCGGTTGAATCCGGTCGAACCCTGAACTGCGCCTGGAATCGCCCTTGCCTTTGGGGTCCCGTGCGCTCCTTGCGTTCGGTCATCGAACGCGGGCGCCCGTCACGAGGGCCGAGCGGCCACTGCCTCTCGCTTGGTCATCGCGCGCTCAGTGGTGACGCGGGGGAACCCAACCGAGTCGGCTAGAGGCCGATCGACTGGAGCGCGTTCATCGCTTGCTCCAAGGTATTGTCCGGCGTGCCGGTAGCGTCAATCCGAACCCAGCGGGGGGGCTGGAACATCTGTTCGAACTTCCGCTTCACCCTGACGAGGTACGGCTCGTCCTCGAAGGCGTCGCGCTGGCCCCTGGACTCGACCCGCTTCATGGCAACCTCCACCGGCGCATCCAGGTACAAGATGAGGTCCGGCTCAATCGCGACGTCGCGCTCGATACGTTCCACCTCTCGCCACGCTTCGGGGCTCAGTCCCGGGAATTGGTAGGCGAGCGCGGAGTAAAGCGACCGGTCTTGGATGACGATATCTCCCATTTCGAGTGCGCGCTCGATGTGCGGCCGGAGTAACGCTCGGTCGACGGTGTAGCAGAGCGTGGCCGCGAACGGATCGAGTTTGCGGAGGCGCGCGAACTCGGACCGGAGGAACTTGTCGGTCGGCTCTCGGAAGCTCGAGATCGAGTGACCGCGCGCGAGGAGCGGAGGGACCAACCGGGCGGCCAGCTCCGTCTTTCCGGTCCCATCGATGCCTTCGATAACGATGTAGGTGCTGCGCTCGCTCATTGTCCACCGACGAAAACGTCCGGAGCACGGGGGTCCACGAGGTCTCGAGGCAGATCGGGCACGAGCCTCGGGACATCATCCCAGGCCATAATACCGATTGAAGGCAGTCTTCGTCGCGGAGTACGCCAGCTGAGTATACGTGGGTTTCCGGGAGGACGCGTCACGGTGCGGACGTGGAATCACCTCGCGCGACCCTCGCAGACGGTCATAGAATTCGCGCGACGTGGGGTTCCACATCGAGGAACACGCCCGTGCTGGGATTCGAACCCAGGTCTGAGGCTCCGCAGGCCTCTAGGATAATCCATTGCAGCGGGAGGGGGTTCGTGCCCCCGCCCCGTAGCTACCCCACACGGGCATTTCGATGCTCTATCGGTCCCGGCGCGCCGAGGGAGGGTCGTCTATAAAAGCCCGGGGTCGCGGGGTCCGCTCTCGGAACGACATCTTATACCGGGCGCCGCTCCGTAGTCTGTCAAGCCCGGTTCGGTGCGAATATGAGCGACCCCTCTACCCACGATGCCTGGAACGAGCTGCGCGCCCTGCCCACGGGCCAACGGGTCGAGGTGTCGGACGCTGCGGGCCACACCTGGAGCGGTACGGTGGTTCCCCGTCACGATTTCTCGGGAGACCGGGTCCTCCAGCTCAAGCTCGAGAGCGGCTACAACATCGGTGTCCGAATCGAGCCCACGTTCCGCTTCCGCCTCTTGGGAGGTGGCCCGGCAGCGACCCCGCCCTCTTCGAGGCCTCCCGCCCCCCCTCGCGCGGCGGATGCGGGACCTTGGATCGCCCTCCTCACGACAGGCGGGACGATCGCCTCCCGGGTGGACTACGAGACCGGGGGCGTGCGGCCGGTGAAAGAAGAGCGCGAGATTCTCGACTTCTTCCCGGAGCTCGAAGCCTCGGGCCGCGTCCAGATCGTTCCCGTGTTCGACCGACTCAGCGAGGACCTTGTGCCGGAGGACTGGCGGGTGCTCGCAGAGAAGATCGTCGCCACCTTCTCGAAAGGAGCCCGGGGGATCGTCGTTGCCCACGGGACCGATACCCTTGGCTTCACCGCCGCGGCGCTCAGCTTCCTACTGGTCGACCTTCCCGGGCCGGTGGTCCTGGTCGGAGCCCAGCGCTCCCCGGACCGCCCGTCGTCCGACGGAGCGTCCAACCTTCGCGCCGCGGTTGACGTCGCCCACGACCCCCGCATCGGGGAGGTCGTGGTCGTGATGCACGCCGGGCCGTCCGATGACCGGTTCGCGATCCACCGCGGCACCTGGGTGCGGAAGATGCACTCGAGCCGGCGAGACGCGTTCCGGAGCCGGAACGGGCCTCCGCTCGGGTTCGTCGAGGGCGGGAAGGTCGAGCTCCATCCGTTGGTCCGGCCTCCGGCCCGCGGGCCCCCGCGCGTCGACGGGCCGATCGACACCCACGCCGCGTTGCTGTGGTTCTACCCCGGCCTCACTCCCGAACGTGCGGCTCGGTTTGTCGAAGGGTGCCGGGGGGTCGTCCTCGCCGGCACGGGACTCGGGCACATCGGGTCCGACCACCTCCCGTGGATCCGCGCGGCGACAGAACGGGGCGTGGTCGTGGCAATGACCACACAGTGTCTCGAGGGGAACGTGGAGCCGTACGTGTACTCGACCGGGCGCGACCTCCTCCGCGCCGGGGTCCTCTACCTCGGCGACCTGCTCCCGGAGACCGCGTATGCGAAGATGGTGTGGGCGCTCGGTCACTCCCCGGACGCGGCGGGCGTGGCCCAGCTCCTGTCTCAGGACCGGGCGGGCGAGTTCCACGACCGGCACGACCCGAGGGAATCGGCGTGAAGGCCGGGCTCGAGGTCCACCAGCAGCTCGCGGTGGGTAAGCTGTTCTGCGCGTGCCCCGCCGACCTCTCCGAGGAGGTCACCGACGCGTTCACGCGAAGCCTACGGGCGGCGGGAGGCGAGAGCCGTGCGGT
Organism: Thermoplasmata archaeon UBA61; assembly: GCA_002503985.1. Classification (GTDB taxonomy): domain Archaea; phylum Thermoplasmatota; class Thermoplasmata; order Lutacidiplasmatales; family UBA184; genus Lutacidiplasma. The sequence goes on along the minus strand of DASW01000005.1, from coordinate 38,909 downwards.
CGATGTGGCCGCGGCCCTCCAGGCCTCGCGCGGCCTGGTCTACCGGTACGAAGGCGGCCCGTCCTCCTGCCTCGTGGAGATGGACGAGGAACCGCCCCACCCCCTGAACGAGGCGGCCCTCGACGCGGCCCTGACGCTGGCCCTCCTCCTGCGAGCCCGCCCGGTCGACGAGATCGAGGTGATGCGAAAGATCGTGGTCGACGGGTCGAACACCACCGGCTTCCAGCGGACCGCGCTCGTCGCCGTGGACGGAGAGCTCGAGGTTCGTGGACGGAGGTACACGATTCCCACGATCTGCCTCGAGGAGGACGCCGCGAGAAAGGTCCGGGAGTCGCCCGGCGAGGTGACCTACCGGCTCGACCGCCTGGGAATCCCGCTCATCGAGATCGCCACGGGTCCCGAGATCGTTTCGGGCGCGGAGGCCCGGGAGGTCGCCGAAGAGATCGGAGCCCTCCTTCGGGCTACTCGGAAGGTACGCCGGGGCATCGGGACGATCCGCGAGGACGTCAACGTCTCGATCGAGGGCGGCCACCGCATCGAGGTCAAGGGCGTCCAAGAGCTCCGACTCATCCAAGAGTACGTGGACCGCGAGGTGGCACGGCAGACGTTCCTTCTCAAGCTGCGGGACGAACTCGGACGTCGACATGCCCGCGTCCCCGGGGACCCTCCCCTCGATGTCTCGGGGCTCTTCCGAGAGATACCGTCGGGGCCATTCTCGGGGGCCGGCAAAGGAGGCCAGGTCGTGCTTGCGGTCGGGCTACCGGGGTTCGGAGGACTCCTACGTTCCCCTCCGGGGAGCGAAGAGCGCCTCGGCCGAGAGCTCGCAGACCACGCACGCTCGGTGGGCCTCCGTGGGCTGGTGCACTCCGACGAGCTTCCCGCTTACGGCGTGTCCGAGGCGACTGTCGTGGCCCTTCAAGAGCGCCTCGGCCTATCGGAGGCCGACGCCTTCGTTCTCGTGACCGACCGCTCCCACGAACGCGCGTTCATGGCGCTCAAGCGCGTCGTGGAACGGGCGCGCGTGGCGCTCGAAGGGGTCCCCGGGGAGACTCGCGACCCACTACCCGATGGGCGAACACGCTTCTCCCGACCGCTCCCCGGGCGGGACCGGATGTACCCGGAGACCGACATCCCTCCGATCCCAGTCACCGCCGAGCGCCTCGAGCGGCTGCGGTCCCAACTTCCCGAACGGCCCGAGGAACTCGAGGCACGACTCGCGCGTTCGCACGGCCTCCCGTTGGAGGTAGTCCGACAGCTCGTCTACGGCGACCTGGTCGAGCGGTTCGAGGCGCTGGCCAGCGCGGGACACCCTGCCGGCCTCGTCGCGCGTCTGCTCATCCAGGACCTGCCGTCCGTCCCAGCCGGCAGTGCAGGGACACCCCCCTTCGAGCCTTCCCTCGAGATCCTGGGCGCCGTGCTCGGGGCCGCGGAAGGCGAAAGGATCGCGAAAGAAGGCATTCCTGCGGTGCTCGCGGCGCTCGCGGCAGGGGCCGCGACGGTGGAGCTCGCGGTCGAACGCGCCGGCTTGTCGGGGTTCTCGAGGGACGACCTGGTCGCCCTCGTCCACAAGGTGGTCGAAGCGAACGCCGAGATGGTCCGGACTCGCGGCGAGGCCGCGTTCTCGCCCCTCATGGGCGATGTGATGCGGGAAGTGCGGGGACGGCGGGACGGACGCGAGGTCTCCGACGCTTTACACGCCGAGATCGCCCGCATCCGGGCCCGCCCGGGTCCCTAGGTCGCCGGAAAGGGTCACGATGGCGCGCACTTCGAGGTCCCGTCCCGGAACGGGGGGGACCCTCCGAGTCGTGGTCACGGACGTGGACGGGACGCTCACGGACGCCGACCGCCGGCTCGACCCGGGAGCGGTCAAGGTCGTCCGCGACCTCGAGCGTCGAGGCATCCCCGTCGCCTTGGCTACGGGGAACGTCCTTCCGATCGCGCTCGGGCTGTACCGCTCGCTCGGCCTTTCGGGGCCGATCGTCGCGGAGAACGGCGGGATGGTCTACCACCAGGACGACCGCGGCCGGGACGTCGTCGAGCGCCTGACCGACCGACGGGTCGCCCTGAGGGCGTTCGAAGAGCTCCGTGCGGCCGGACTCCCCGTTCGGCGACTGTTCACCGACCGGTGGCGGGAGAGCGAGGTCGCGCTCGAGCCGACGGTCTCCGTCTCCGCCGTGCGTCGGGTGCTCGGGAGGAGCGATGTCGCCGTGGAGTCCACGGGCTACGCCCTCCATCTCATGGAACAGGGCGGGGGGAAGCTGCCGGCGCTCGTGCGCGCTCTGTCCTATTTCGGACGGTCCCCTGCGGATTGTGTCGTCCTCGGGGACGGGGATAACGACGTCGCGATGCTCCAAGCGGCTGGGTTCGGGGTGAGCTTCGCCTCCGGGAGCCCGAGGGCGCGAAAGGCCGCCCGGTACGTGACGAAGGCCGAATTCGCGGCCGGGTTTGTCGAAGGGCTTAAAGCGAGCGGAATCCTCGACTGACCGTTCCCGCCGGGGGGGACCGAAGTTGCTCGTCGGACAGTGCGCTCGTTGCGGAACGCCCGCTACGCTGGGGTGCACCGTGTGCGGTCGGACGTTCTGCCGGAACTGCCTCGATTCGGACGAGCGGACCTGCTCGGACTGCATCGATGCGCAGAAGCACGCGAAGAGCCCGGTCGAGACGCGACCGCCGCCCTCGCGTCGTATCCACCGAGGGCCTCCGCGCCCGGGCCGGATTCAGTAATCGTATCCCGGAAGGACGAGCGGTCCCTTCGGGGAGGCTCGGCCGAGCGCGACCAGCACGACCCCAAACCCCCCGGTGAACAGCCCGAACGCGAACGTGGCCCAGGCGTACGCGCCGAGGGACGAGGTGAACTCGTGGCCTGCGACCGTCATCCCTGCGCTCCCGGCCATGTAGTGGAGGAGGAGGTTCACCATCACGGCGAGCCCCCAGCCGACCGCGACCAGGATGCTTCCCGCCAGGAGGTAGCCTACCCGTGGGTCGCCCCCAGGGTCCATCGGGGGAACCGCCGGCGTCTCCTGGATGTCGACCACGGATGGGCCACTCCCGTTCCCCGTAAAGCGGTTTGCGCCCGAGCTCGACCGGCGGGTCGATCAGGACCGGCCCTTCGCCGAGTCCACGTCCAAGCTTCGAAGCATCACGGTCTCCGCGTTCGGGTCGTTGGGGTCGCTCGAGGTCTCGATCTCGACCTGGGCTCCGGCGAGGACCGTCCCCGAGACGGCGTAGGCCCAGTGGTCCTTGAGCTCGGGGCCGGCCAGATGGGACCGGGCCCCGACCCAGAGCCGGACGCGGGTGACGCGTTTCGCTCCCTCGCGACGGGCGACCGCCTCGGCCTTGCGCACGAGGTCGGCGAGCATCGCCTCTTCATGCATCGGGGGACCCCCCCACGGCCGCTTCCGCCTCGAGTTCGGCCAGGATGCGGTCGGTCACTTCCTGCACCCCGTGCGCGACCGGGGGCGTGAGCTCGGCCCCCATCCGGACGTCGTCCGCTTCGATCCCGTAGACGACCAGGCGGCGCGGGAGGCATCCTAGCCCCCTCGCGAGCGCCACGGCCTCCGCGAGCGAAAGCCCGTGGGTCGACGTGACCGACCGGAAGCCCGGCAGGAACCCGTCGCCCGGTTCGAGACGGTGGACCGTTCCCGGGGCCGCTCCCGAACGGACGGCATCGATCACGAGGACATGGTCCGAGCCGCGCCAGAGCTCGAGGAGAGCGATCCCTTCGGACTCGCACTCCTCGACCCGCGCCTTCCCCGCGAGGAGGGGTCGTAGCGCCCGAGCTACTTCGAGGCCGGAGCGGTCGTCGCTCCGTTGGTCGTTCCCGAGCCCGATGATGAGAGGGAGCGGCAGCGTGCGGGCGGGGTTCGTGGGAGCGGGTTCGCTCATCCCCCGGGTCTTAGCGCCGCTCAATATCGAGCTTCAGGAAATGCGTCGCGCACGAAATGCAGGGGTCGTGGTTTCGGATCGCCCGCTCGCAGGCGTTCGTGAGCGCCGGGTCGTCGAGCGCGAGGGAGCGCTCCACGAGATGCCGAACATCGTCCTCGATCCGCTTCTGGTTCTGGGAGGTCGGAGCGACGATCTTTGCGTCCTCGATGAGGCCTCCAGGCCCGATGCGGTAACGGTGATAGAGGATCCCGCGCGGCGCCTCGGATACGGCGCCCCCGGTGACCGACTTCGTGACCGGCGGGGGCTCGACCCACGAGGGGTCGGGGCGCTCGTACTGGTCGATGATGCGGAGCGCTTCCTCGATCGCGTAGACGGTCTCGACCGCCCGCACGACGACGCTGCGGTAGGGGTTGCGGACCACGTTCTCGAGGCCGACCTCGCGCGCGAGCTGGTCGGCGCGGGGGGAGAGGTGGTCGCGGTTGAGCGCGTAGCGTGCGAGCGGACCGACGAGGTAGGAAGTGCCGCCGCCCTTTCGGACCGACTGAAGGGCGTTCGCGTACGGGGCCTGTACTTCCTCGAAGACGTCGTCCCACCGGTCCTGCGGGACCTTGATGCCCTTGCTCGAGACCAGGTCGCCGTCACACAGCGGGTACTCCCGCTCGTGCCGCAGGGAGACGAACTCGTAGTCCTCCTCGATGTTGGGGAAGTCGAGGTCGGCCGTGAAGTGCACGGTCGTCTCGGCGAGCTTCATCGCCTCGACGAGCTGGGGGCGGAACGCCTTGAGCTCGTTCACGGTCGGGGCCCGATAGAAGCCGCCGACACGTACGTTGATCGGGTGGATCTCGCGCCCTCCGAGGAGGGTCATGAGCGAGTTCCCGACCTTCTTGAGCGCGAGGCCGAGCTTGACCGCGTCCGGGTAGTCCTTCGCCATGTGGATGGCGTCCGGGTACCCGAGGAAATCCGGGGCGTGCAGGAGGAAGATGTGCAGCGGGTGGCTCTCGATCCACTCCCCGCAGTAGAGGAGGCGGCGGAGCTCCCGGATCTGGCCGCCGACCTTCATCCCAAGCGCCCGCTCCATCGCATGGACCGAGCTCATCTGGTAGGCGACCGGGCAGATCCCGCAGATACGGGCGGTGATGTCCGGGGCCTCGAGGTAGGAGCGGCCGCGCAGGAACGCCTCGAAGAAGCGGGGCGGTTCGAAGATCTTGAGCTGGACGTCCTCGACGTGGTTGTTCTGGATGCGGACCTTGAGAGCGCCCTCGCCCTCCACGCGGGCAATGTAGTCGATCCCGATCGTCCGCTCGGTCATGGGGCCTTCGCCTCCGCGACGGCGGCTTCGCTCGCGGCCTTGAAGGCGGGGGCGTTCGCGTTGAAGGTCCGGAAGAGCCGCTGGACGGCCGGAGGGGCCATCCCGAGGGTCTTGAGCTCGGCCGTGAGGGACGCGGTGTTCGGGGTCCCCTGAGGACCGAAGCAGCCGTAGCATCCCCGGTTGAACGCGGGGCAGATCGCCCCGCAGCCGGCCTGCGTCACGGGGCCCAGGCAGGGCGTCCCGTGGGCGACCAGGACGCAGACGGTGCCGCGTCGCTTGCACTCGATGCATACGCTCTCGTTCGGGAGGTTGGGCGCGCGCCCCTGCAGGAACGCGCTCAGCGCCTCGAGGAGCTGCACCTTGCTGATCGGGCATCCCCGCAGCTCGAAGTCGACCGGGACGTGGTCCGCGATCGCCGTCGAGGTCGCGAGGCTCTCGATGTACTCGGGCCGCGCGTAGACCACGCGTCGGTACTCGTCCACGTTCCCGAAGTTCTTGAGCGCCTGGATCCCGCCGGCCGTCGCGCACGCGCCGATCGTCACGAGAGCCTTCGACTGCGCGCGGATCTCCTTGATCCGCTGCGCGTCGTGCGCCGTCGTCACGGACCCCTCGACCAGGGACAGGTCGTAGGGGCCCTCGAGGACCGCGCTCGAGGCTTCCCGGAAGTCGCCGATGTCGACCGCGCCCGTGATGGCGAGGAGCTCGTCCTCGCAGTCGAGGATCGAGAGCTGGCAGCCGTCGCACGAGGCGAACTTGAAGACCCCGAGACGGGGCTTGCGGGCCTCGGTCATCGCCCTTAGACCTCCTTGACGGCGAGCAGCGGCGCGAGCGTCTTGTACGGGAGGCACGGGCCGTCCCGGCAGACGAACGACGGACCGTACTGGCAGTGACCGCAGAATCCGAGCGCGCACTTCATGTTCCTCTCCATCGAGAGCCAGATCGACTCCGTAGGCACTCCCCGCTGGGCGAGCGCCTGGGCGGTGAACTTCATCATGATCTCGGGACCGCAGACGAACGCGGTGGTGTTCGGCGCGTCGAACCGGGCGTCCGGGATCCTCACCGTGACGACACCGACGTCGCCGTTCCAGTCGCGGCCCGCGGCGTCCACCGTGATCTGGATCCTCAGGTCCGAGCGTTGGAGCCAGGTCCGCACCTCTTCGGCAAAGACCAGGTCCTTCGGAGTGCGGGCACCGTAGATGATCTCCACGCGGCCGAAGGACTCTCGGTGGCGGAAGATCTCGTACAGGGTCGGCCGCAACGGCGGAAGCCCTAGGCCACCCGCCACGATCACGACGTCGCGGCCCCGGGCCGAATCGAGCGGCCACCCTTGGCCGTACGGTCCCCGGATGCCGACGACGGCCCCGGGCGTTAGGGCGGCGAGCGCGTTCGTGACCTTACCCACGGCGCGGACCGTGTGGACGAGCTCCTCGGGGTGGGTGGTGTCTCCGCTGATCGAGATCGCGGACTCTCCCACGCCAAAGACGTAGACCATGTTGAACTGGCCGCCCTTGAAGGAGAGGCGGTCTCCCGACAGCTTCGGGGCCAGCCGCAGGGTGACGGTGTCGGGCGTCTCCTGCGTCCGGGCGGTGACGACGAACGGTCGGGGGGCGAACGGGTGAGCGGCGCCGCTGCCCGCCCCGTGCGAGTGCGTCTGGGGGTGGATCGCGTCAGTGGCCATGGATGTCCAAGAGCTGCACCCGGGTGTTCTCGAGTCGGTCGGCGATCACCGGCAGGAGCTTCATCAGGAAGTGATAGCCGAACGCCGGGTGAGCGGCGAGGGCGTACCGGGCCGCCGCGGCGTTGATGGCGATCACCTTCGTCGGCTTGGAAGCGCGCGCATCGAACCGCCACCGGTAGGGCGCGACGAGCCACGACCAACCCAGGATCTCTCCTTTCTCGATCGTCTCGACCGTGATCCCCGGGCGGTCGCCCGCCCCGACCTCGAGCGCGATCTTCCCCTCGATCACGAGGAAGAACTCCTCGGCGGGTCTTCCTTCGTGCACCAGCATCTCGCCGACATCGTAGGACCTCTCCTCGGCCTTCGAGACCATCGCATGGACAAGGGTCGGGTCGATATCGACGAAGAACGGGTGGCGTAGGACGCGGTCGGCGATGGCTTCGCTTGCGGTTGCGGTCATTTCTTTCCCTCCGAGGTCGCCGGGGCAGGCGGAACCGTCCGGATCGCCGCGACCTCTTCCGTGAGGTCGATCCCGACGGGGCACCAGGTGATGCAGCGGCCGCAGCCGACGCATCCCGAGGTGCCGAACTGGTCATGCCAGCTCGCGAGCTTGTGGGTGAGCCACTGGCGGTACCGGGAGAGGTTCGTCTTCCGGACCGCCTGGCCGTGCATCTCGGTAAGCCCGAGGTTGAAGCAGGAGTCCCAGCGCCGCCAGCGCTCGACCTTCTCGACCGCGAGGTCGGGGACCTCCTCCTGGTTGCTGCAGAAGCACGTAGGACAGACCATCGTACAGTTGGTGCACGAAAGGCACCGACGAGCGACGATCTCCCACCGGGGGTGCTCGAGGTTCTTGAGCAGCAGGTCGTGGATCCCGTCCGTGTCGAGCGCCCGACCCATCGAGGCCGCCGCGCGCGAGACGATCGCATCGGCCTTCGCCGGGTCATCCGGAGCGGCGGCCTTGAGCGGGACGTCCGATAGAACGGCGGCGCCTTCGCTCGAACCGACCTGGACGAGGAAGTAGTGCCGCTTTCCCTCCAGAACCTCGGTGACGATCAGGTCGGCGCCCTCTTGGACGCCCGGACCCGTCCCCATCGAAACACAGAAGCAGGTCCCGCCCGCCTGCCCGCACTGCACGGCGATCCGCAGGACCTTCCGGCGCCTCGCGGCGTAGCCGGGGTCGACGTACGGCCCGCCCATGAACACGCGGTCCTGGACGGAGACGCCGGCGAGCTCGCACGCCCGCATCCCGAGGAAGGCGAGCGGAGGTCCGTCGACCGGTTCCGGAGTGATGACGAAGGAGGGGCCGTCCCGGCTCGCGGTCCAGAGCCTCTCGTGGGAGGGGTAGAGGAACTTCTTCCAGGAGAACGGTCCGACCGTGTAGCCGAAGAGCGCCTCGTCCTTTCGGCGCTCCAAGCGGTACTTCCCCGCCTCTTGACGGTCGGTCCAGCCGACCGGAAGGTCGTCGACGCCCGAGAGTTGGTCGTAGACGATCGCCCCATCCCGGACGGTGGGCCCCACCACCTGGTACCCCTTCGCTTGCAGCGCACGGAAGAGAGATGGGAAGTCGTGCCGCTCGAGGACCCGGCGATCTCCGACCTTCAGTGTATCCATGGTATCGCTCAGGAAGGCGGACGCGCTCCCGTGTCGCGGCGGGATACCCCGGGGTCGTATTGGTCCTGCCGACGACCTGCCCGACCCCGGTTGACCGACACGCTCGCTCGACGAGAGCTCAACGCCGTCCCCGGCGGGGACGTAGCACAGGGGTGGATGAACAGGCGGTCAAACGACCTTGACGTGGTCCGCTCGCCCACCCTAATGCCCCCGGCCTTCGCCTCGGACGGGCGGCCCGGCTGAGGGTGCTTCAACCCCGAGGGATGTATTGGCTATCTTCTTATAGAAGTAGTAACTAATTATTGATGCAAATCCCTAGGGCCCCTTCTGTTCGGGTGCGCTTCAGCCGAAGCCGGGGATCGACTTTCCGTCGCGCCCGGTACCGGGTCGTAGGGGCGTCTTGCGAAGTTCCTTCGGGCACTCTACGAGGCGCACGAGGGGCGCGGACTGGACGATGTACGCGGGCAAGCCCGTGTTCGGGTCGTTCCCGGCCCTCAGGATGTTCATGATCTCGAGGCGGATCTCGACGACCGAGCCGTCCTTCAATTTCAGGCGGACCTTGCCATCCCCCTCGAGGACCGAGTAGTCGACGATCTCCGCGTTCGAGAGGTCCGGCGGGGGCCCCCCCGGGGCTCCCATCATCGGGCGCCTCGCGCGGCCGTCCGGGCCTTGAGGAGGGTGCGAGGGTCCTCGCCCCCGACCGTGATGCCGAGAGAGACGCAGCTGCCGATCACCTGGTTCATCTTCTCCTCCATCGAGCGTCCGTGGAGGTCGTCCCCCTTCGCCTCGGCGATGCGCTTCACGGCTTCGAGGGAGACGTCGCCGATGACCTCGGTCTTCGGCTTGCCCGAGCCCTTCTCCTTCTTCGCTTCCTTGAGCAGGAGCGCTGCGACCGGCGGACGGCCGACCACCAGCGTGAACTCGCGGGTGTTGGGGTCGACGCGGACGATCACCGGGACGCGCATCCCGGCGAACTCCTTCGTCTGCTCGTTGATCTTCGTTACGACCTGACCGACGTTGACGCCGAGGGGGCCGAGCGCGGAGCCGAGCGTTGCGCCCGCCGCCGCCTTGCCACCCTCGACGAGGATGCTCACCTCAATTGCCACTCTTCCCGCCTCCCCTTTCCAGCATGCGCACGTGGTCCCCGCGGACAGTGACCGGGATCGGAACGACCGCCTCGATGAGCTCGACCGTGATCTCCTCCTTGGCCTGGTCGATCTTCTTTACGCGGGCCTTCTCTCCCTTGAACGGTCCCGAGATCAGCTCGACGATCGCGCCCTCGACGAACCCTTCGACCGTGATCTTGGGCACGAGGAGCGGCTCGACCTCCTTCAAGGTCGTCTCGCCCTCGACGAGGCCTCGGGCCTTGCGGATCCCCTTCAGCATCTCCCGGACGCCCTCGAAGCTCATCCCCTCGGCGAAGACGTAGCCGCGGAGCGACGACGGGACGAGGAGCGAGAAGACGACGTCCGGCTTCTCCTCGGCCCGGGCGAGCAGCGTGTCGGCCACCTCGCGCTCGTACCCTCGGGAGGTCTTGATCGCGAGCACGGCCTGGCGCGCGACGCACGCGAGAGTCAGCCGGACCGGCGTGCCCCCCTCGTTCGTGAAGGCCGCGAGGCGGATCTCGACCTGGTCGCCGTAGCGGACACCGACCGGGGCGGTGATATGGTAGGAGAGCGGGACCCCGGTGTTGGGGGCCAGCGCGATCGGATAGGTCTCCTTGCGCGGGAAGAGCTCGATCGACGTCTTCTTCCCGGGGGGGGTCCAGGTCACCGGCCACTCGGCGCCTTCCCCGGCGTAGGTCGACGTGAACCCGACCTCGACCGTGAGGGTCGCCGTGAGGGGCTCCGCCGCCCGGCTAGTGAGGACCGCCGAGAGCGTCGTGACGGTGCCGGCCGTAACGTCCCGGGACGTGTCGTCCGCCGCCTTGAGGAACAGGACCGCGGTCGCGTCGGGCTTGGGGGGCGTGGGGGCGACCACCGGGGGCACGGCGGTCGCGGGCGCTCCGGGGCGCGCCTCGGGCTTCTTCGCCGCGGGCTCCGGCGGTCCGCCGGAGAGGAGACCGATGCCCTCGTCGTTCCCTTCGCTGACCATCGTGAAAAACCTAACGGTGATTACAGGCCGCTGAACAAGTTCGCCCAGATCCAGGGCGCGACCTGATTGAAGAAGATGTAGATCCCAAATCCCGTGAGACCGATCAGCGCCGCCCCGAGCGCCGTCACTTCGAGGACCTTGACGTACTCCTCCGAGGTCGGCCGACGGGCCATCCGGAGGATGCGACCGTACTTGCCGTGGCCGACGTTGCGCAGTCGGCCGTCGAAGTTGTCCTGGGCGCGGCGCGCCCTGTCGAGGAATGCCATACGGTTCCCTAGTGGACTACGTCGAGGTCAGGGCCGGGCTTGCGCGCCGGACCGCCCTTCGACTCCCCCGCGAAAATCTGGGGGGATTTAACTCCGGTCACTACCAGCATGACCCGGATCGTGCTCTGCATGGTGTTGTCGACGGCGGCTCCCCAGATGATCCGGGCCGTCGGGCTGATCGTCTTCTGGACGACCTCGGCGGCCTTCTGGGCCTCGCTCACCGTCATGTCCGGCCCGCCGGTGACGTTGATGAGCGCGCCGGTCGCGCCCGCGATGTCGACGTGCAGGAGCGGGGAGTTGATCGCCTCGAGGACCGCGTCCTCGGCGCGGTTGTCGCTCTCCGACTCCCCGATGCCGATGAGGGCGACCCCTCCGCCCTTCATGATCGTGCGCAGGTCGTTGAAGTCGAGGTTCACGAGCCCCGGGCGGGTGATGATCTCGGTGATCCCCCGGATCGCTCGCGCGAGGACGGAGTCGGCGACCTTGAAGGCGGTCTGGATCGGCAGGCGAGGAACGAGCTCGAGGAGACGGTCGTTCGGGATCGTGATGACCGTGTCGACGACCTCGCGCAGCCGCTCGAGGCCCCACATCGCGTTCTCCTGGCGCACGAGCCCTTCGGAGGCGAACGGAAGCGTGCAGACCGCGATCGTGAGCGGGTTACCGCCACCCGCGTCCTTCGCGCACTTCGCGATGACGGGGGCCGACCCCGTGCCCGTGCCCCCTCCGAGCCCGAGCGTGATGAAGACCATGTCGGAGTTCGCGAGCGCCTTCTTGAGCTCGTCCTCCGCCTCGTGGGCCGCTTGCTCCCCGACCTGCGGGAGCGCCCCGGCGCCGAGGCCACGCGTGAGCCGGCGCCCGAGGAGGATCTTGCGAGGGGAGTGGATCGCGAGCAGGTGCTGCGCATCGGTGTTGGCGGCGACCATCTCCGCGCCCGCGAGCCCTTCCTCCGCGAGCCGGTTGATGGTGTTGCAGCCGCCTCCGCCGCAGCCGACGACCTTGATGTTGGTCTTGAGCGAGGCGAGGACCGCCTCGAGCTCCGCGTCGTCGTTCGTCGGTGGCGGTGCCTCGGGGGCCCTCTTCGTGTCTCCGGGCAGGTGAGCCAGGATCTCCTGGGCTAGCGGTCGCATCACAACGGTTCCTCTCTCGGTGGGAGCAGGGTCTTCATTATAAAGCGTTAGTGCGCAGTCCTGAGGTGCCGGTGGAGTACAGGGCGTGGGCCCCCCGCTACGACCGGATCCGATCGGAGTTCGGATTTCCCTTCGAGCGGGAGGTGGCAGCCGCCGACCTCTTAGTATCCCTGCTGCCGTCCGACGCGCCCCGTAGGCCCCTCGACCGTCTGCGCCCTCTGCTCGAGGGACGCACCGTGGTCGTGGTGGGTCTGGCGCCGCGCACCGGGCCTCCTCCGCTCTGGCGGCTCCCGTCGACCGACCGCTCGCCGGCGATCATCGCCGCCGACGGCGCGACCTCGCTCTGCCTGGACGCGGGATTCCTCCCGACCATCATCGTCACCGACCTCGACGGTCCGGTCCCGGCCGAGGTCGCGGCGAACCGGAGGGGGAGCGTCGTAGTGATCCAGGCGCACGGGGACAACCGTGCCGCCCTCGAGGAGTGGGTAGGGCAGTTCCCCGGGGGGGTCGTGGGCTCCTGGGCGGGGCCGCCCCGGCCCCATCTCCTGAACGTGGGGGGCTTCACCGACGGCGACCGGGCCGCTTACCTCGCCGACCACCTCGGTGCGGAACGGATCCTCCTGTGGGGGTTCGATTTCGAGCGCGCCGCTCCCACCGACCCCGTGACCCACGAGCTGAAGCTCATGAAGCTCACCTGGGCGAGCCGGGTCCTCGGCGACCTGGCGCGCGAGGGACGCGCGCCGCTCCTCCTCTGGCGACCGGACGGGACGACCGCGCCCTACCCGCCGGGAAGGTACGAGGAGTCGACGACGTAGACGACCTCCTGACCGTTCTCGTAGACCGGGAGGAAGGGGAGCTTCTCGAACCATCCGACCGCTGGGGCGCTGAGCGGGAGGGCGAGCTTCGATGGGTCGAGCGCGACCCCGGTGTACATCACCGAGTCGACCGCGACGAGGTCGATGGGACGGTCGGTGTACGGGGTGCCGACGCTGCGGAGCTCGGCCGCGGCCGCTGACCAGTTGCTGCCCGTGAACAGCGCCGTGGTCGTGAACCACGTCGTCGGGTTCCCGTCGACGCCGAAGATCATCGAGCTCAGCCGGTGGTCGGTGGCGACCGTCCAGCTCGGCGGCGCCGCGATGCCCACCCACATCCAGAGAGCGGCATCCCCGTGCGTGAGCCCTTCTTCGAAGCCGCCGAAGTCGTTCTGCGGCGGGTAGACGATCGCGGCGTTCGCCGCGAGCAGGACGGCCACGCCCACACAAACGGCGAAGAACGCCCGACGGCCCGCCCGGTCCCGGACCCGCGTCACGAGCCGCGCGGTCCCGACGGCGACAAGGAGGCCGATCGGGAGGAACAGGTACTCCACGTGGCGATAGGGGGAGAGGGTCGACGAGACCCCGCCGAGAGCGGGCGTCCCCGGGAATACCGGGGCCAGGAGGGAGAGGCCGATCAAGAGGCCCGCGGACACGCCGAGCGCTCCGGCCCAGGCCAACGCGAACGGCCCGACCCTCGAGGGGGAAAGGACCCGACGGCTGCCGGCGCACAGGATGCCGAGGACCAGCACGGGGGAGAACCAGAGGATCGCCGCGGGGGTGGTGGACTGGGCCGTCCCCGGGACCGGGACGACCAGGACGATGCAGATCGCCCCGAAGATGACGACGCTGAGCACCGCCGCGTCCCGGGCGACGCTGCGGTCCGCCGGCAAGCGGACCCAGGCGCGGGTCGAACGCGGGCGAGAGCGTCGCCACCGGATCAGCAGCGCGGCCCCGAGGACGGCGGCCAGGCCCAACCCCTCGAACAGGGCGAACCCGATGTACGGACGGTTCCCGAGGGCGAAATCCAGGACCTTCGACGTGAAGGTCGTGGTGCCGTAGAACCAGAAGGCGAAGGTCCCCGTGACGAACGCGGCGACGAACGCGAGCTCCCGAGACGGGAAGCGTCGGCTCCACAGGCCGGGCCGCCACATCTCGAGGAGGAAGACCGCGCCCAGAGCGCTCACGACGAAGAAGTAGGACGATAGGTGGTGCGTCAGGACAAGCGCCCCGCCGGTGAGCGAGAGCGGGACGAACCAGCGAACGTCCCGCCGGCTTTCGACGAGCATCCAGAGCGCACCGACGCACAGGAAGTCCCCGAGCGCGAGCGGCGCCGGGTGGGCGATCGAGAAGAGGCGGGGCATCACGAGCGAGGCGACGGCGGCGGCGAGCAGCGCGACCGTGTCGTGGGGGTACAGCCGGCGGAACAGGAGGAACAGCGGGAACACCGAGAGCACCGCGACCACCGGGACGAGGATCGCGAGCGCGCTGAACGGGTCGATGCCGAGCGCTCCCGCACCGCCGCCGGCGAGGAGGTAGATCCCCGGAAAGTCCGGGTACGCCGAACCCCACCCGGCGTACGCCGCGCCGTGCGGCAGCGTCCCCGTGGAGACGAGGTCCAGGGTCAGCCGATAGTACTCTCCCGTGTCGGAGCCGAAGACCGCGTAGGAGAGATACGGCTCGAGCGCGAGGAACACGAGGAGGAGGGCGAGGCCCCCGAGGAGGAGCAGGGTTTCCGGGCGCAGCGGCGGCCGTTCATCGCCGACGGCCGAACCCCCCGGGGACTCCGAGGACGCCATCGGGTCGGCCGTAGGCGGACGGCGTCCTATATCGGTGCCTCCGGACCCGAGACGCTGCGGAAGCGGTGAGTTCGACCACCATATCCATAAATAGGAGGGGTTGGTGCGCCCGACTCGAGGTCGTCGAGATGGCAAGCGCCGGCCGTCAGAAAATGAAGGGCAAGCGACCGGCCGCCCCGCCGAAGCCGGCGAAGAAGGTCGCCCGACCGGTGCCCAAAAAGGCCAAGCCCACGGCGCACAAGCCCGCCGCACCCGCCCCCAAGGCGTCTCCCGCGGTGCCCAAGGCGAGCGCGAAGTCGAGGGAGCCGGAGCCCGAGCTCACCCTGCCGCCTCCGGACGGCCGCCGCCACGTCCTTTCCCTCTCGTTCGTCCGCGACGGGGACGAGTTCCTCGCGCGCCTCGAGTCCGACAGCGGGCACATCACCGAGTTCAAGAACCGGTCGCTGGACCAGCTCTTGACGCTGGTCGCCGGCGAGCTCGAAGACCTGATCGAATAGAGCGGCGCTTACCGTCTTAGAGGCGGCGCGGCCGCGCCCTCGAACAGTTGGGCATCCACGAGGTAGCTGCGGCCTGGCACGTCCTCCCCCCAGAGCACGATGAGCTCCACGGGGGTACTCGCGAGCCATCCCGTCGGATAGCGTCGGACCACGCTTACCGACAGTAGTTCGAGGCGAGGAAGGGTGCGCCGGAACCCCCAGCGACCCACGATGGTCGTGCGGTCGGGCGCCACCTCGACCCCCCGCGGGGACGGCGTGAGGGTGTAGATCGCTCCGCCGACCGCGAAGGCGACGAAGAGGAAGGTGAACAAGAGGACCCCGTTCCCCGCGGCGGAGGAGGACCCCCCCGGTGCGGTACGGTCGTAGAGGACAAAGGACGCGTAGAGGACCGCAAGCGCCGCCACGTAGAGGAGCGTGAGCCGGATCGCCCGCTGGGAACCCCCCACGTTCGTTCGTCGCTCCCTCGTCCGGACCTCCGGCGCCTCGTGATCGTCGGGTCCCCGCCAGACTCCCGCGGGCGGAGGTTGGGTCCGGGAGCGGGGGATCCGGACGGCTCGAGGGTTGGCCACGGAAGCGCCTCGACCCGAATCAGGGTCGCTCGACCACCTTAAAGCTACGGGCGGAGGATTCCGGGCCATGCCGAGCCGGACCGAGTATCTCATCCTGAAGACGGAGCGCCCGCGAGAGTTCGTGAACATCACCGAGAGGGTCCGCAAGGTCGTTCGCGCGAGCGACGTGAAGGAAGGTCTCGTGCTCGTCTCCTCGATGCACATCACCGCGGCGGTCTACGTCAACGACAACGAAGCCGGTCTCCTGCGGGACATCGAGAGCTGGGCCGACCGGCTCGCTCCCCCCGGGGACTACCAGCATCACCGGACGGGAGAGACCAACGGGGACGCCCATCTCAAGAACCTCCTCCTCGGGCACCAGGTCATCCTACCGGTGACGAAGGGCGACCTCGACCTCGGTCCCTGGGAGCAGGTGTTCTACGCGGAGTTCGACGGCCAGCGACCCAAGCGGGTCGTCGTGAAGGTGCTCGGGGACTAGTCCCGAACTCTCCCAGGGTTCCGCCCGTCCGCCGAGTCTCGGCGGGGAGGCTCAGGTCTCGAGCTGTGCGTCGAGCGCGGGGCCGGTGCCCTTCGGCCGGGGAAGGGGAGCGCTCAGGTCGACGAGAGGGACCTTCCGCGCGATCTCCTTCGCCATGGCGGAGCACGACGACGGGGGCACGGGGGTCATCGTGTAGCCCGGGAGCGCGAGGTCGTAGGTGACGACCTTCTTCTCGGCGATCGTCTCCCAGACGGCGCGGAAGACACGGTCCGCGGCCTCCTTTTCCCCGATGTGGCGCAAGAGGAGCTCGAGGCACAGGATCTCGGCGACCGGGTCCGCCTTGTCCTGCCCCGCGTACTTCGGGGCCGAGCCGTGGACGGGCTCGAAGACCGCGAGCTCGTCCCCGTAGAGAGCCCCGGGCGCGACGCCCAGTCCTCCGGCGAGTCCGGCGCAGAGGTCGGAGAGGATGTCGCCGAAGAGGTTCGTCGTCACGAGGACGTCGTACTCCTCGGGCTTCTTGGCGAGTTGCATGCACATGTTGTCGATGAGTCGCTCGTCCGCCTCGATGTCCGGGTAGTGGGGGGCGATCTCACGGAACGCCGTCTGGAAGAGGCCCCCGGTCGTCTTCATGATGTTCGCTTTGTGGACCGCGGTCACGCGATGGCGGTGCTCGCGCCGGGCGAGCTCGAAGGCGAACCGGATGACCCGGTCGGAGGCCTTTCGGGTCACGATCGCGACCGTCTCGGCGGCGGAATGCTCGCGGTCGACCCAGTGCTCCACCCCCGAGTAGAGACCCTCGGTCGCCTCGCGGACCACGATGAGGTCGGTTTCGGGAAAGCGCGTTCCTTCCCCGGCGATCGCCCGCGCCGGACGGACCGAGGCGAAGAGGTCGAGCTGCTGGCGAAGCGCAACGTTCACGGAGCGGAACCCGCCCCCGATCGGGGTCGTGATCGGGCCCTTGAGCGCGAGACGGTTCTTGCGGATAGACCGCAGCACCTCGTCCGGAAGCGGGGAACCGGTCGCCTGGATCGCCTTCTCGCCGGCGTCCACGACCTCCCACTCGAACGGGACTCCGGTGGCGTCTCCGACGAGCCGGGCCGCACTCGTGACCTCGGGTCCGATGCCGTCCCCGGGGATTAACGTCACACGATGGACCATCTGCGCCCTCCCGGCCCCCGCGAGCCTTGGGGGGATTTAAGGAATCGGCCGCCGGCGGTTTTCGAAGAGCGGGCCGGGTAGAGGAGAGCTTCGCGAGAATCGAGCGAAGGATCCGGTCCCGGAGCGCGCCCTCATCGACGTTAGCAGTTTTCACTCCGCGACGGGTGGGGTAAACAGAATTCTTATAATCCATAGTTATTCCAGTATCGATGCAGCCGACCGCCCACTCTGAGGTGCTCGCGAAAGACTGGCTCCCGCCTGTCGTCCTGGGTCGCGCTCAGGAATTGGCCGAGGTCGTCCGCCGCCTCGACCCGCCGAAACCGCACGCTCCGGGTCCATGGATCGTCGGGGTCGAGGGCCCCTGCGGCTCGGGAACGTCGACCATCGCGCGCCGAGCGGCGCGTGAGGTAGCCGACCGGGTCCGAGCGGCGCTCGGAGAACCGTTTCCCCGGGTCCTCTGCGTTCGGACCCCGTTCCTCCGGGGAGCGCAAGGGGTTGCGACGACCTTGCTCCAGCGTTTCGACGAAGGGTTCGATGGGCGGGGCTTCCCGGTGCCCGAGATCCTCGCGGGACTGCTCCGGCGGATTCGACGGGATGCCCGACCCACGGTCATGGTTCTGGACGACGTGGGGGTCGGTGGCCCGGACCTCGTCCCTCTCCTGAGGGCGTTCGCTGCGCCCGACCCGTTCCTGCCCGAGGGCGAGGTCGGCCTCCCTCCCCTCTGGACGATCCTCGCCGGGACCCCCGAGGGGTTGCAGGGACTCGAGAAGGCCCTCGGGACCCGATTCTCGATCGGCCCCTTCATCCGGCTCACCCCGTACGACCCGACCGCCCTCCGCTCGATCGTTCAAGACCGGGCGGAGCGGGTATTGGGCCATCCCCCGCCCCCGGCCCTCGTCGAGCGGGTCGTACGACGGGCCATCGAGGAAGGCGGTGACGCGGGCCGAGCGGTCGACCTCCTTCGCCGGGAGGTCCTCGGGGTGACGTTCCACGAGCTACGGGACGGCGTCCCCTCCGCGAGGCTCCGGGGGATATCGGTCGAAACGTCGGTCGTTCGAGCGATCGGCGTCGCGTCCCAGGGTCGCACCGCCCGGCTCGGCGACGTGAAGCGGCTCGAGGCCGAGCTCGCGCGCGCTCACGGAGTTCGGCCTCTCCCGACCACTACGCTTTGGCGCCGGATCGTTCGGCTCGAGCAGGCCGGCTACGTTCGACGCGAGATCCGCACCGGGGGGTGCGGAGGCACGCTCTCGGTCGTCCGCGTCCTGACCCCGGTCGATGAGTGGGTCACGACGGCTCATCGGACGGAAAGTCGTCCAGACGTCGGACCGTGGGTCGCGTCCGCTTCTCCCGCGGTAGAGGAGGACTCGGGACTCCCGCGGGCGGAACTCGGACGCCTTCCGAACGAACCTTGAGCTGGCTCGCGACCATCTCCGCGAGCCGTCGGGAGCGGAGCGCCTGCTCGATGCGGTCGATCGGGGCGTTCCGCAGGGCCTCTCGGTCGGCGTACCCGGCTCGGTAGAGCAGCCGCGCCCTCACCCTACCGATCCCCCGCAGGCGGACGAGGTCGAGCAGTTCCTCTCGGACCCCGTAGCGGATGCGGAAGGAGAGGTCGTCGATCGCGCGGCCGACCCGCCGCTGGAAGACGCTCGCGAGCCGCCCCGCCGCGAACAGGAGCCAGTCGGCGTCCTCGACCTTCGAACGGAGGTCGCCGGCCCCGATCCCGAACCGCTGGGTGATCTCCACGATCGGCTCTTCGCTCACCCAGGCTTCGAGGACCGAGGCGGTCTTGAGGGTCGCGAGGAAGACGTCGAGGGCGAGGTCGAGCGGGGGCTCCTCGGGCTTCACGAGGAGCTCTTCCGACTCGTCGGTGAACCGCGTCAGGAGGTCGGCCTCCTCGCCCCGCCGTAGGAAGAGCGGCGGGAGGTCGGGGGTCGCGGCGACGGCCGCGAGCAGCGGGAAGACCCCGACCCCGATCGGCGCGCGGGAGAGGACCTCCTTCAGCACGATCGCGCTCAGCGGGTCGAGGTAGAGCTCGCTCGTCAGCTCTCCGAAGCGGGTCGCGCGGAGCACCTCGCCCGGCACGAGCAGCTCGTTGTGTTCGAGGAACCGGCGGACCGTGGCGACCTGGCGGTGGAGGTCGGGGAGGGGCAGGGTCCGACCGTAGAACGTCGCGGCGAAGAACCCCTCGAGGTCCGCGTCGTTCGTGACCGCGCCGCTGGCGACCAGCGCGAGGAGGTGCATCCTCAGCGCCGGCTCGGCCGCGAGCCGGCTCTGTATCGGTTCCGGGCCGGCGGAGAGGTACCGGTCGAGCATCCGTTCCTCCTCCTCGGGGGTTCGGGCGAGGAGGAGCGCCTCGCCGACCGTGTCGAAGCGCGGGCGCCCGGCCCGGCCCAGCATCTGGTGGACCTCCATCACGGAGATCGGGGCCTGGATTCCCAGTCGGTCATCGTAGCGAGTGGTGTCCCGAACGATCACCCGGCGGGCCGGCAGGTTGATCCCGGCCGCCAGCGTCGGCGTGGCCACGAGCACCTTCAGCGCGCGGTCGCGGAAGGCCCGCTCCACGACCCGACGCTCGGGGTTGGTCAGGGAGGCGTTATGGAACGCGACCCCGTTCGGCAGGAGGCCGCTGAGTCGTCGGATCCCCTCTGTCTCCTCGTCCGAGATCGTCCCGAGCTCGGCGGCGGCGGCCTTCGCGCGAGTTCGCTCCTCCGGCGAGAGGAGGCTCCGGACCGTGGGGATCAGTCCCTCGGCGAGCAGCTCGCTCGCTTTGCGGCTGTTCACGAACACGAGGGCCTGCCCGCCCTCCTGAGCGACCGTGCGGACGAGGCGGGGGACCGCCTCGCCCGGCGGCGGCAGGTCCCGCACCGAGAGGTCCGTGAAGGTGATCCTTCCGTCGTAATAGACCCCGAGCTTGAGCGGAACGGGGCGGAACTCGGAGGTGAGATGGTGGGCGCCGAGCCATTCGGCGACCTCCTCCGAGTTCGCGACCGTGGCCGAGAGGGCCACGATCTGGAGGTCGGGGTAGTTCCTTCGGAGGCGCGTGAGGCTGACCTCGAGCGTCGGGCCCCGGTCGGGGTCCCGGAGGAGATGGACCTCGTCCGCGACGACGACCCCCAACCGGTCGAGCCAGGGGCTCCCTCGGCGTAGGAGACCGTCCGCCTTTTCGCTCGTGGCGACCAGCACGTCGAGCTTCTCGAGCTTCTCGGCCGGCAGGTCGTAGTCGCCGATCGAGAGGCCGACCTTGAGGCCCAGCTCGGCGAACTTCTCGAGCTCCTCGACCTTCTCTTGCGCCAGCGCCCGGAGCGGCACGAGGTAGAGACCGGTGCGCCCCTCCCGTGCCGCCCTCAGCAGGGCGAGGTACGCGACGAGCGATTTCCCGCTCGCGGTCGGGCAGGCGAGGAGGAGGCTCTTACCGGCGAGCACCGGACCGAGCGCGGCGGCCTGGGGAGGGTAGAGGGACGAAATCCCGTCGGCCGCGAGGACCTTCTGCCAGGCCGGGTCGATGGCCGTCTCGGAAACCGGGACCCAGCCAGCGGGCCCGCCTCCTCGGGGGCGGGCGGCGGGAGTCGGGCGGCTACGGGAAGGCACGGGCTCTCGGAGCCGGGGGCGCTACAAAGGGTTTCGTCCGGTCGAGGCCGGGAGCAGGCTTCGGGCGAGGATCAGTTCCTGGATCTCGGTCGTTCCCTCCACGATGGGGAAGACGCGGGCATCCCGGAGGAGCCGTTGCGCCGGTGAGCCCGCACGGACCCCCGCCGCCCCCGCTACATCCACCCCGGCCGATGCGATCCGCACCGCCGCCCCGGACGCTACGAGCTTTGCGACGGACGCCTCGATGACGTAGGGGGCTCCGGCGTCCTTGGCCTCCGCGGCCCGGGCGACGAGCACTCGCGCCGCGCTCAGGTCGGCGAACGCCCGCGCGAGCAAGGTTCGCTTCCAATCCGCGTCCTCGGCGGCGACCGAACGTCGCATCTCGGCGAACGCGGTCTCGGCCACCCCGAGGGCGCAGCTCGCGATGCCGACGCGGCCTCCTTGGAGGGCTCCGAGCGCGACCCGCAGCCCTACTCCTTCGGGGCCCAGGAGCGATTCCCGGGGGAGGTGGACGTCGTCGAGCACGATCTCGGCCGTCTCGCTCCCTCGTAGGCCGAGCTTCTCGAACCGCTGCGCGACCGAGAACCCCTTCGTGCCGGGTGGCACGATGAACGCCGAGATCCCCTTGTGGCCCAGCGCGGGGTCGGAGGTAGCGAAGACGAGGACGATGCCCGCGCTCACCGCGTTCGAGATGAACGTCTTCGTTCCGCGGAGGAGGAAGCCTCCCTCGTCCTTGGAGTAGCGAGTCGTCAGCCTCGCCGTGTCAGAGCCGGCGCCCGGCTCCGTGAGGGCGAAGGCACCGAGCACTTCGCCTCGAGCGAGCGGCCGGAGGAACCGCTCTCGTTGGGCGTCCGACCCCCAGGTGACGATCGGGGCCGCGCAGACCGAGAGATGCACGCCGACGAGAACTCCCACCGAGGCGCTCGCGCGCGAAAGCTCCTCGAGCACAGCGACGGTCGACCGAGTGTCCCCGCCGGTTCCATCCCATGCGGTGGGCGTGGAGAGCCCGAGGAACCCCTCGTCGGCGAGGGCTCGAACGAGCTCCGGAGGGATGCGGTCGTCACGGTCGATTCGCTCTGCGAGCGGCGCGATCGCGGAGGCTGCGAACGCGTGCGCCCGTTCCCGCCAGCCTTGCGCATCGGTCGGCAGGTCGCTTCGCATGGGTCCGCCCAGCACGACGAACTCTTAAGGCGTGGCGGCGGGTCGCGGCTCCCGCCCCTGGGGGTCGTGCGATGCCCGGCGTTCCGACACCAAAGGACCGCTTCACGTCCCTCGATACGCTCGCGCTGGCGCGCGAGCTCCGAAGCGTCCGGCACGCACGGGTCGACAAGGCGTTCGACCTTCCCGGGGGCGGATGGTCGCTCATGTTCCGCGTCCCGAGAGAGGGCCGCAGGGAACTGCTCCTGGTGCCGGGCCGGTTCGCGGCCCTCCTCTCCGAGGCCGTTCCGCATGCCGAAGAGCTCTCTCCGTTCGCGCGGGAGCTCCGCCGCTTGCTCGAGGGAGCGGTCCTCGAGGACGTCCCCGACCCCGGTGGGGAGCGGTTCCTCGAGGTCGTGCTCCGGCGCTCGGACGACAGCGAACCGATCCTGGTCGCGCTCGAGATGTTCGGGTCCGGGAACCTCGTGGTCGCCCGGGGGAGCCGGATCGCGGCGGTCGCGCAGACACGCCGTTGGGCCCATCGGACCGTAGCGATCGGGGCGGAGTACGCCCGTCCTCCATCACGGACGGACCCCTGGGTCGTAGGAGCGGCCGAGATCGAGGCCGAGCTCTCTCGTTCCCGGACGGACCTCGCGAGCACGCTCGCCGCTCGTCTCGCCCTCGGCGGCCCGCTCGCCGAAGAGGTGGTCGCCCGCGGAGGTTGGGACGGGGCGAGCCCGGCCGCCCCTCAGGCGGGGCGGCTCGGTCCCGAGCTCCACCGGGTCCTTCAGTCGCTGGTCCAGGAAGTGGGCGACCGTCCGTCGGGGTTCCTCTATCTTCGCGACCGCGTCGCGGTGGATGCGACCCCCTATCGGTCGCACCGCTGGCGGGAGGTCGCGGACGTCGAAGAGGTCGCCCGACCGACGTTCTCGGCGGCGGCCGTCGAGTACTTCCCTTCGCTTGTGGCCGCTCCCGTCCCGGTAGAGGAGCAGGAGCGCTCGCGCGCGTTGAAGGAGCTCGAGCACCAGCTCGAGCGACAGCGGGCCGCGGTCCTCGAGCTCGAGCATCGTTCGGAGGAGCTGAAGGCCGACGCGACGGCCGTGTTCGACCACTACGTCGAGGCCGAGAAGGTCCTCGCCGACGCCGAGCGTCGCGGTGAGACGGGCCCGGGCGTCGAGGCCCGCCTAGGCGACCGAACCGTCTCCCTCGCGCTCGGAGAGAGCCCCCGGACGACCGCCCAGCAGCTGTTCGAGGAGGCCAAACGGGTCCAGTCCAAGCTCAAAGGGGCGGTCAGCGCGACCGCGGACGCCGAGGCGAAGCTGGCGAAGCTGACCGTGGCCTCGCCCACGCCGGCCCCGAGCGGGTCCGCGTTCGCGACCGGACCGCGACGTCGTCGTGCCCACTGGTTCGAGCGGTACCGCTGGTTCCTCAGCTCGGAAAAGGGAATCGTCATCGCGGGCCGGGACGCCTCCTCGAACGACCTGGTCGTTCGTCGCAACCTGAAGGACGGGGACTTCTACGTCCACGCGGACCTCCACGGGGCCGCCAGCGTCGTCGTCAAGCACGCCCCGCCGGGGGAGCCTGTGCTCACCGACACTACGCTTCGGGAGGCGAGTCAGTGGGCAGTCGCGTTCTCCAAAGCCTGGAGAGCGGGCCTGGCCTCGGCCGAAGCGTTCTGGGTCGACGCGGACCAGGTGTCGAAGAAGGCCGCGAGCGGCGAGTTCGTGGCCCGCGGCGCCTGGGTGATCCACGGCACGAAGCACATCCTGAAGGACCTCCCGCTCGAGCTCGCGATCGGAACGATCCGCTGCGAGGGCGAGGAGCGGTGGACGGTCGCCCCTCCCTCGGCCGTTCGGGCTCTCGGAGAGGTACGGGTCCTGTTGACCCCAGGTGAGGACCGGGAGCGGGGGGAGCGCGAGGTCGAGCTCTCGAAAGAACTCGGTCTCCCGCGACCGCTGCTCCAGACCCTTCTGCCAGCCGGCGGCCTGTCGGTCCGGCGACCGTAGAGGCGCTGAACCTCCTCGGCCGCGAAGGTGTCGCCGGGCCGCCTCCAGGTCAGTCCGCGCGCCCGGAGCGCGACGATGTCGAGCGATGTCCCGTCGACCGTCAGCCGACCGCCTACCTCGAAGACCGTTCCTCTCGGGACCACCAACCGCGCCGGCCGGGTCACCCGCCCTTCCACGATCGACACCGGGACGACCGCTCCCTCATCCCGGACGACCCACAGCGTCTCCACGTCGTCGGTCGAGGCGCTGGGGACCCGTTGCCCGCCCCGGGTATCGATCCGTCGGATCCGAAAACGCTCCTCGGACCCGGGGACCCCCGAACCTACTTGGACCGTGACGTGGGCGGGAAGCTCGACCCGAGAACGCACCGAAGACCTGCCCGCCGAGACGATCTGAGCGGCCTCGACCCGCCCGGGGGGTCGTGATTCGAACCGATGGGTCCACTGGCAGACCCGGCACCGGGCGGTCCCCTGAACGGGACCGGAACCGGTCTTACGGGTCGGGTCCATCCGCAAGATACGGTGAGGGGTGAGGTCGTCGCACATCTCGCAGAAGAGCGTCGCGGCGAACACTCGAGGCGTGGCGCCCCGAGCAGGGACCGGTTCGACGGCGTCGGGGTCGACCACGAGGGGAGACACCCGCGCGAAGGTTTGAGGGTTCCGCGGCGGGGGCGAGGGCGGCCGGGCGTTCAGGCCGGCTTGCGGAGCGCGCCGAAGAGCTTCCGAGGCCCCACCAGGACCCACGGTCGGAGCCGGTGGCCGCGGGCGAAGTCGAGGAACGCGTAGGACGCGTCGATGTCGTCGGACAGAAGCCACCCACCAGGCGCCAGGGCGGACCACGCCTCTCGGTATTCGAACGCCTGCCACGAATAGCTGCGGTCGCTGTCGTGCAGGAAGACGTCGAGCGGACGGAGCGGGCGGATCGTTCGGCGGAGCGCGGCCGCGCGGTGCCGGGCGGGGAGGACCACGAACTGCCAGCGGTGGACGGCCGGGGACCTCCGTGCTAGGTCACCCGCGGTCGGGAGGACGTCAACGCTCCATAGCCGGCCGTCCCCGTTCCGTTCCAAGGCATCGAGAACGATCCGCGTGGACGCCCCGTCGGCGACCCCGGTCTCGAAGAACCGCTGGGGCCGGACGGACCGGACGAACCCCCACAAGAACCGCTGCGCCGCCGGGTCGATCGGCCAAAGCTCCGAGAATTGCTGGGCCTTGAGCTCGGGGAGCTCCGCGGGCACTTCCCCCGTTCCCGGCCCGAGCATAGCGTTCAACAGGTGCGCCGGGTCCATGGTCGCCTCGACGGAGATCCCTAGGTACTCGGAGCGGGTCGGGACCCAGAGGGAGCGCAGGGCGATCCTGGCGAGACCCTGGAGCGACCCCGAGAGACGCGCGCGCAGGTCTTCGATCACCACCGCTCCTCCACCTCCTCACCGAGGGCCGTGACCCCGTCTCCTTACCCCGACGCGAACTCTCCGGCGTCCCGGAAGATGGACGGCAACGCCTCCCGGATGTGAAGCCGACAACGGACGCCCAGGGCCTGTTCGGTCCGGGTCCGGTCGACGGCGAACCCCGGTTCCACGAGCTCGACCCCCTCTCGAGGGTTCGGCACTACGTCGACCCGGAGCGGGGCGGCATCCGGGTGGAGCCGGGCGAACTCGCGCCGTACCTCGTCCGCGACCTCGAGGACCGAGAGCGCTTCTCCGCTCGCCACGTTGAACGTAGTCGACGCGGGCCGCGAGCCCGGCCGGAGTAGGAAGCGGGTGACCGCTTCCCAATGAGTGAGCACATCTTCGAGATGGATGAAGTCCCTTCGTTGCGTTCCGGGGGCGTTGACCGAGAGACGACCGGTGGTCGCCTGTTGTGCGAAGAGCTGGATCACGTTCCCCTTCGCGATGTAGCGGCCCTCGGCTCGGTAGCCTCCGTAGACATTGCTTTGCCGTACGTTGGCCACGGGAACCACCCCTTCCCGGCCCAGCGCCGTGACGAGTTCCTCGCCCGCGGCCTTCTGGCGGGCGTATTCGTGGGTGGGGGCTGCCGGCGTGGACTCGACCACCGGTAGCTTCTTCGGCGCGCCGACGACCGCGAAGCTACTCGCGAAGGCAATCGGGATGCGCCGCTCACGGCACATCGCGACCAACTTCGCCGTCCCGCCGACATTGCTGCGGGCCGTGCCGTCCGGGTCCTTCGCGCAGCGCATCACCCCGGAGACCGCGGCAAGGTGGAGGATCACGTCGCAATCCGAGAGCAGCGCGAGCCCCATGTCGCTTTCGAACTCGCCCCGAGGCACGGGCCACTCCTGGTGGACCGCTTCGACCGGCCCGGTGCGGTTATCAATGAGCCGAAGGTCGTAGTGACGCTCGGCAAGGAACGGGATGAGCGCGCCGCCGATGTAGCCCGACGCGCCGGTGACGCCGACCTTCACCATCGCCGAGCGTGCCAGCCGTCGGCCGCAATAACCCTTGGCTCGTGGGCTTTCCCGGCGGAGAGGGGTCGTCGCCGACACGAGCGGGCGGGGTCCGTGGGCCGAAGCGCGAGGGAAAGGTCGTCCGAGAAGTCAAGGTTGAATACCCCCACCGGCGTCCGCGCACCGGTGGAACAGGCTCGGCGCCGCGCCGAAGCCGCCCCACCGCGAGAACTGGGTCGGGCGATGAAGAGCTCGGTGCTCATCACGTGCTATCGTCGGCGAGCGTTCCTCAAGCTCGCCGTCGCTTCGGTGGTCGCCGATGGCGCCGACGAGGTCGTCGTCGTCAAGGATTGGACCGACCCGGAAACGGACGCTTGGCTCCAGGAACGCGGCGTGAAGGTGGTCACGGAAGACATCCCGGTGGTGGGCGAAATGATGGCTCGTGGGCTCGCCGAGTGCACGGGGGAATCGGTCTCCTTCCTCGACGACGACGACATGTTCGCCCCGGGAAAGGTCGCCGCGGTCCGTCAAGCGTTCGAGGACGACCCCGAGCTCCTCCTCTTCCGGACCGGATGGACCGAGGTCGACGTCGACGGCGCGCCCTATCCGGACCGTCATCTCGCCCAGCCGGACCGGGTCCACTCGTTCCGTACCACCGACATCGACGCGGGCGTCTTCCGCTGGATCGTAGAGAACCGATCGTATGGGACGTTGAGCACGCAGTCGGTCCGCCGCCGCGCACTTGAGGCGAAGGTGGCCGACCTCCGTCACGTGGAGTGCGTGACGGACGTGAGCATGGCCCTCCTGATGATGAGCGAGCCCGGGCGGCACCGGTTCGACCCGCGCCCGCTGACCATCCGACGCATCGGGTCGGGCCGGCGGTACGCGCACCCCGTCCATTCGGGAGCGCACCGTCGGACGTTCACGGCCCTTCGGAACGGCGCTACCTCCCCCGCCGCGCGTCAGTATGCCGAGATGAACTTGCGTTGGGGGCGCCTCGAGATCCTACTGGGAGGGCCCCGCCTCGCCCTGCTTGAGAAGTGGACCGACCTTGTCCGGCACCAACGTCACCGGATCGACGCGGTCGTCGTTAAACAGTCGCTGAAGACCGCGGTGCGGTTCGTGTTTCCGCTCACCGTAGAGAAGGTGACCAATCCCCCAAGGACGCGCGCGAGCCCCCCCGTCGGTCCGTAGCCGTCCTGCCCCGTTCACGCGGCCTGGGATGGGCGGGCCATGCCATCGCTCCAATCGGCGATGGCGACGGGGCCGAGCCCGAGGGCTACGGTCCTAGGACTGCCGCTGTGCTCGCAGGATTCCGTGGCTTTCGTAGTCGAAGAACTCCCAGTTGTGCTTGAAGCGGCGAATGCGCGAGAAGCCCGCTTCTCGCAGCCCGTCGACCAGCTCCGCGACCGTGTGCCCGGGTCGATGGCCTGCGGCATACTCCATCTCGACCATCGAGAACTCCCGAAGGGCCGGCTGGCGGACCACGTCGAACTCCACCCCCTTGCAATCGAGCTTCAGCAGGAAGGGAGGTCCATCCATCCGGTTGAGGATCGTCCGCAGGCTCACCGACGGAACCGAAATCGGAGAGCGGTGGGGGCCGAACACGCTTCCCCCGCCCTCGGCCCCGGCGTCAAACGAGACCGTGCCGTCGTTGCCGACGGCCTCGCCGCTTACTGGGACGCGAGGCTTCAACCTCGGGTTCAGGTCCAGGTTCCGCCGGAGCTTCTCGAGAGTGCTGGGCTCGGGTTCGAAGGCGTAGACCCGGGCGCCGAGGTCGGCGTAGTAAAGGGCCGTGTCCCCCACGAACGCTCCGCCGTCGACGACGTTGCGCCCCTCGATGTCCGGACCGGGGAAGTGGATGTCGTAGAGGAACGTCTCGGCGAAGATGAGCGGGTTCAGGGAGTCCAAGGTGAACCGGATCCGTGAGGGGGTCTCGATCACCGGCGGGTTCAGTGCGACGCCCCAACGACCTGCGTCGGTGCGTTCGAGCGGGGCCAACGTGGCGCCCAGGGCCGCGAGGTCGACGAGCCGTCGAACGGTGGCGTAATTGGCGCGATCGACCGGGACCGCCCACCCTCCGGGAAATCGAAGCAACGATCGACCCCCGAGGTGCCGGACCTTCCAGAGCGCCTGGGGGTTTTCAGCGCCCGCGATCCGCTGGTTCACATCCCGTGCGAACCAGGAGAGCCGGGTTCGCAGGGTCGGACGATGTACCCGGCCAACGGACTCGGTCGGGGAAGACGGACTTTCCCGGCGGACGCCGGAGCCACCTCCGCTGCCCACGTCACGCTCCGAACGACGAGCTGGCCGTGGGCGAGCCTCGCGCCGATTCGTAGATAGCGAGCAGCCGTTCGAGATGACGTTCCGTCGAGAACTCGTCGGTGACCCAGGCTCGGCCGGCCAGCGCGAGCTGCCGTGCCTCGTCGTAGTGGTCCATCTGCTGGACGATCGCGGCCGCCAGTTCCGTGACGTCTCCCGAACGGACGACGGTGCCAAACTCCCCGACCGTTTCGGGCAGCCCGCCCGTATCGGTCACGATCGCGGGGACGCCGTGCGCGAGGGCCTCGATCGGCGAGTTCCCCAGGTTCTCCCAGGGCAGCGAGGGAACGGCTAGGATGTGGATCCCATCGAACCAGCGGTCCCGGTCCGTTATCCAGCCATCGAGCGAGACGCCGTCCGCCTTCGGGATCGGGAAAGGACCGGACCCCGCGAACCGCAGTCGCGCGTCCGGATGGCTCTTCTGCACTATCGCGAAGGCGTCCAACAATACCTGGATCCCCTTCGGGCGCTCGAATCGTCCGAGGTAGCCGATCGTGAACGGCCCCGTGGGCATCGACGCCGGCTTCGCGGGAACCGGGATCATCGGCCGCAGGAGTTGGGTGGGGCGGTATCCAAGGCCCTCGAAGATGCTCCGCGTGGCCCGGCTGACGCAAATGAACGACCGCACGCGGCTCTTGACGTATGTGTCGAAGTAGTAGCGCTTGGCGAGGTTCAGCGGCAGACCGACACCGACCTCGCACCCGGTGAACTGGCACCGCGGCAGGATCCCGCCCGGGCAGGCCGTTCCGTTGGGGAGGGTCAGGGTCGCGACGGGGCAGACGAGCTCTGCGTCGTGCGCGGTGAAGACGATCGGTTCCGAGCGTGACCCGAGCCACTGACCGAGCGCCGGGAACCCCGCGTGGAAGCGGTGGAGGTGGATGATGTCGGGCTTCGCTTCGGCCGCGAGGTCGTTGAGCCACTGGGTCAACGGCGCGCCCTCGGTGAATCCGGCGACCGCCTGACGGGCCGGGGACTTATGGACGCGGTATTCCCGAACCGGACCGAGGACCTCGGGAACGGGGTCCGTGACGATGGCCGCGGTGACATTGTGGTGACCCCGGGCATCGAGGGCCTGCGACACCCGACGAACGTACATCTGCGCGCCGCCGACCGCGGACCCGTCCCAGCCGTCCAGACGGAGGATGTTCACCGGTCCGTTCTCCTCGGTCCGGGAAGGTCTCGGGGGCCCCGACCGACGCGCCAGTCCGACATGGGGTCGCTCCGTCGGGAGCGTGCGAGGCGGTCTTAAGGGCTCGTTCGAGCGCGCCGGACCGACCCGAGCAACACGCCTGCGAGGTCCACCGCGCGCGGACGTCCACGTGGCCCTCTCCGGGGTCTCTCTTCTCTCCACGCCGAAGCTTTAATGTCCGGGGCCCGGGTTCGCCCGCCGGGCGAGTGCGTGCGGATAATACTCCCGATACTCCGGTACGTGCCGGCACTGGGCGGCGCCACTAGGCTCGTCCAGCTTCTCGCGGAGGGGTCGGCGGCCCGCGGGCACACGGTCACGGTCATCACCCAGATGGAGCCGGACACTCCCGCCGAGGAGACGATTGCCGGTGTCCGAGTACTCCGCCTCGGGATGCACCACGTGGCCGGATTTCGGGTCCCGAAGGGCTACCTGCGCCTCTTGCGGTCGTTGGACGCGGACGTCCTCCAGCAGAACGGGAATCGCATCTGGAACGTCGACTACTACCTCCCGTTCGCCAACTCCTTCGACTGGCCCCAGGTGATCATGCCGATGGGATTCTACCACTACTGGATGCGACGCGGGTTCATCCGGTGGCTCTACTACGA
The DNA here is from genome assembly GCA_002503985.1 of Thermoplasmata archaeon UBA61. Taxonomy (GTDB): domain Archaea; phylum Thermoplasmatota; class Thermoplasmata; order Lutacidiplasmatales; family UBA184; genus Lutacidiplasma. Next base: position 8,379 of record DASW01000005.1, on the reverse strand, counting down.
CCGGTACCTGCCTAACCGGCTCCGTGCGTTCGACGGCTACTTCGCCCTGACCCAAGGGGAACGAGATCAGGTCGTGAGCTGGGGATATCCGGCGGCCCGAGTTCGAGTCATTCCCGTGGGGATCGACCTCGCCGAGTTCGCCCATCCCCCGGAGCACGCGGAATCGGCTCGGGATGGCTGGGGCCTCTCGACCCCCCACGTCGCCGTTTACGCGGGGGGGCTGTTCGACAACAAACGGGTCGACCGCCTCATCCGCGCGGTCGCGGCGACCTGCGGGGCCTGGGGGTTGGTGGTCGTGGGGCGCGACGTCCCGGGCACCGCGTACGACCGCGCGCACTGCGAGGCCTTGGCGCGCGAGCTGTCGGCGCCGGTCCGATTCCTCGGTCCCGTGTCGAGGCCGGCGTTCCTGGGCTCGCTCTATGCGGCCGATGCCTACGTCCAAGGGAGCGCCTTCGAAGGGTTCGGCATCACGCTCCTCGAGGCGATGGCGGCCGGCCGGCCGTTCGTCGCGTTCGACGCGGGAGCCGCCCGCGAGCTCAGCGAAACGGGGGCCGGCGTTTGCGTGCGTTCCGAGGACGAGATGACCCGGGCGCTCGTCGCCTTGCCGGAGCGCGCGGCGGAGCTCGGGAAGGCCGGTCTCGCGGCGGTCCGAGAGTATTCGGTGGACCGGATGCTGGACCGCGCGCTCGAACTGTACCGGTCTATTCAACCCGGTGAAACGGTCGGAGTGCGTGGGTAGGCATCGCGGACGAGTGGGGCTGCCCGAATTTGAATCGGGGTCCCGAGCTCCCAAAGCTCGAAGGATGGACCAGTAGAGCGAACGGAGGGTTGTTCCTCGCGCCCGTAGCTACCCCACAGCCCCGCATCGAGAACTAGACCGCGTCCACCCGTTTCAACGTTCGGCCGATTCGGCACTCCGCGAGTTCGTCGTCGACCCGCTCGATCCGGTAGCGTTGGTTCACCGGCAGCGATGGTCCGGCGCAGACCGACCAGTTGGGGCAGTCCAGCCGCCGGCACGCGTACCGCCCTACCTCGACCGAGCTTCCCACTACCGCACTTCGGGCGTCCACGACGAGGGGGCGGGCGACGGGTTTCACCTCGACCACGTGGGCGTCGGTCTCCTGGAGCGCGCACGGGTGCGTTACCGGCCGGATCTTCGTCACCGCGTATCGCCGTCCCGGGTCGAGGGTGAGGCAAGCGTGTCGGAACGCGCAGGTCCGGCAGATGGGAGCGCCGCCCTGGTAGACGAACTCGAACCCCTCGCGGGATTCAGCGATGGCGAGGAGCGTGATCTCGGCCATGCTAACCGATCACCCCGGTCACGGTCGCGAGCCGTTCCGCCGCCTCTCGGGTCAGCCCGTTGTCGCCGAGGATGGTGTACCGGTCGGGACGGATGGTGTGGGCCATGACGAGGGCCTTCACCACCTCCTCGTTGCGGACTCCAAGCTCGCGCGCCGTCGTTGGAGCCCCGATCGTGAGCAGCGAGTTCTTCAACCGTTTCCAGTCGCCGCCGTGAAGGTACATCATCATGATCGCACCGACCCCGCACTGCTCTCCGTGAAGGCTGGGCTGAGCGCACACCCGGTCGAGAGCATGGCTGAACAGGTGCTCGCTGCCCGAGCACGGTCGAGAGGAACCGGCGACGCTCATCGCGATCCCGGCGACCAGGATCGGTCGGATGGCGATCCAGACCGATTCTTCCAGGTTCGGCTTGATGGAGGAGGCATGGTCCATGATCTCCTGGGCGGCGTACTCGCTGAGGGTCGCCGCGGTGCTGGAGTACTCCTCGTTCCGCAGCCGGACCGCGAGCCTCCAGTCGAGGGTCGCCGTCAGGTTCGAGATGACGTCCGCGCACCCCGAAGCGAGCAGCCGGAAGGGAGCCTGCACGATGAGCTGCGTGTCGGCGATGACCCCGATCGGAACTGCCCCCTCGGTGCTCGTGATGCTGGTCGCTCCGTGGAGCGAGGCCCTCGGAGAGGAGATCCCGTCGTGGGCGGCCGAGGTAGGGAGGCTCAGGAACGGGATGTGCAGGCGAGCGGCCACGACCTTCGTGATGTCGATCTTGCTCCCTCCGCCGGCCCCGATGAGGAACTCCGCGTTCGCGGCGCGAGCCTCCTCAGCTACCCGGTCCACCTCCGCCTCAGTGGCCTCGCGAGCGATGATCGTGGCGGCATGGAACCCGCCTTCCTGAAGGATAGTCGTGGCACGGCGGCCGGCGATCTCGGCGGTCTTCGGCCCAGTGACCACGGCGCCCCGGTTCGGGAAGCCGAACTGGCGGCACGTGGTCGCGAGCTCCTCGAGGACCCCGTGGCCGACCAGGACGATCCGGGGGAAGACCATCCCCTTGGCCTTGCCGAACACCGATTCGTACCCCGCCATCACGGTGCGGGACGACGGTTCTTGCGACGCCATGAGCCGGAGATGCGGACGACGGAGCGTGCCTCATTAGCCTAACTGTCGGGACGAGCGTCGGGGCGATTCAGCGACCGGGGGCTTCGCCCCACAGCACCTTGTGCTCTTGGAGCATCAGTCGGACGTCGAGCCGGTCCCGAAGGACCCAGTCGGCCAGCCGTCCCGCGTCGGTGCCCCAGACCGGTTGGAAGACGAGGGTCGCCGGTCCCCGGTAGCGTCGGACCACGCGACGGGCGTAGAGGTAGTCCTTCCGGTCCGCGATGACGAATTTGAGGACGTCCCGGAACCTCAGCCGGGAGAGATTCGCCCACCGGTTCCGCCGCTCCATGCCGGAGGAGGGACATTTCACGTCGACGCTGAGGACCAAGCGAGGAACACCGAGGTAGGGCGAGACGTCGAGCGACCCACCGGTCTCGACCACGGTCGTGATCCCCCGGTCTGCGAGCCGTCGCACGAGCGTCACCGACTCGCTCTGGAGGAGCGGCTCTCCGCCGGTGAGGCAGACGTGTCGGGTCTTGTGGCGAGAGACCTCCGTGAGCAGGGAGGCGATGGAACGGCTGCGTCCGGGCCCGAAGGAGTACTGCGTATCACACCAAGCGCAGCGCAGGTTGCATCGCGCGGTCCGGATGAACGTGGTGCGGACCCCGGTGAGCGGTCCCTCGCCCTGGAGCGAGTGGAACACCTCGATGATCCGCATGTTCGCCAGGAGGAGGGCCGCGGGGCTAAATCGGCTCTGGTGCGCCGCCGGGCGCCCGTCCCTCGGGAATCCCTCAAATACGGTAACCGTGTCGAAGGGCCGACATGGACGCGGCCCGGGTCCGGCACTGGCAGGAGGCGTGGAGCCGGGCGGGGATCGCCACGGGCCAGCGCGTGCCCTCGCGCGGCAAGTTCTACGCGGTCAACGCCTACCCTGGGCCCAGCGGGTTCCTCCACGTAGGGACCGTGCGCGGCCTCCTCTACACCGACGCGCTCCACCGGTACCATCGGATGCTGGGCGAGTCGGTACTGTTCCCGTTCGGGATCCATGCGTCGGGCCTGCCCGCCGTGACGTTCGCCCAGCGGGTCCAGGACCGGGACCCGGTGATTCTCCAGCAGCTGGAGGACGGGGGAGTCGCCCCTACGGAGTGGAGTCGGCTCGAGGACCCCGAGTACGTCGTGCGGTTCCTCGGCGAGTCGTATCGGTCCGTCCTCCGCTCAATCGGGGTGCTGTTCGACGAGACGTCGTTCCTCACGACGATCGACGAGGATTACCGCGCGTTCATTCGATGGCAGTTCCGCGCGCTCGAGCGCTCGAAGGTCCTGGTACGGGGGACGTACACGTCGTCCGTCTGCCCGGTGTGCGGACCGGTCGCCGTCGACCCGTCGGAGACCGACCTTTCGGCGGGAGGCGACGCCGAGCTCCTCCGGTTCGCGACCGTGCCGTTCTGTCTCGACGACGGTCGGATTCTCCTCGCCGCCACGCTGCGGCCCGAGACGGTCTACGGCGTCACGAACTTGTGGCTCGCGCCGAACGAGACGCTGGTGGTGTGGCACGAGGGAGACCATGCGTTCCTCGTGGCACGCACCGGAGCCGAGCGGCTCGTCGAGCAGCACGGCGGGCACCTGGGCCACGAAGTTCCCGCCTCCGAGCTCGTCGGGCGTGAGGTCGAAGTGCCCCTTCGGCGGACAAAGGTCCCGATCCTCGAGAGCTCTCTCGTGACCCCGACGGTCGGTACCGGGGTGGTGATGAGCGTCCCCGCCCACGCCCCGGCAGACGAGGCGGCGCTGCGCGGGCTCCCGGAATCGGTCCGGGCCACCCTGGGGACCCCCCCGGTCCTGCTCGAGATCCCGTCGCGGGTCGCCCTGACGGCCTCCGAGACCGAGCTCACCGCGGGGACCGGCACTCCCGCCGAACGCGCCCTCCGGGCCACCGGCGCGGTCGGTCTCGCGGACACCGAGGCCGTCGAAGATGCGACGGAACGTCTCTACCGTCTCGAGTTCGCGCGGGGTCAAATGACGGTCCCGGCGCTCGCGGGGGTCTCCGTCCGCGAGGCGCGTACGCAGGTCGTAGAGATGCTCGCGGCAGAAGGACCGACCTTCGAGCTCCAAGAGTTCTCGAAGCCCGTGATCTGCCGGAACGGCCACACGGTCATCATCCGGAAAGTGCCGGACCAATGGTTCCTCGCTTACGGGGACCCCGACTGGAAGGAGCGGACAAGGGAGTCCGCGTCCCACCTCGTGACCTGGCCGCCCGACTACGGACGGGAGCTCCCCGGCATCATCGATTGGTTCACGGACCGACCGTGCACCCGCAAGGGACGTTGGCTCGGTACTCCGTTCCCCCTCGACCCCGAGTGGATCATCGAGCCGATCGCGGACTCGACGTTCTACATGGCATACTTCCTGGTCCGACGGTTCGTTTCGACGGGTCGCCTTGCCCTACCCCAGCTGACCGAGGCGTTCTTCGACTACGTCTTCCTGGGCGAAGGAACGGGCGAGCCCGCGGTCGACCGGAAGCTCCTCGAGGAGGTCCGGGCCGAGTTCCTCTACTGGTACCCGCTCGACTACAATATCGGGGGGAAGGAGCACAAGCGGGTCCACTTCCCCGTCTTCCTCTACACCCACGCGCGGCTCCTTCCGCCCGAGCTCCAGCCGCGGGGGATCTATGTCAACGGCTGGATCACCGGTCCTAGCGGAGGAAAGGTCTCGAAGAAGGAGGTCTCGAGCAAGGGAGGCCGGATCCCGCCGATTGGTATGGCCCTCGAAATGTGGGGCCCGGACGCCCTCCGACTCTTCTACGCCATCGCCGCGTCCCCGGCCCAGGACCTGACGTGGGACCCGACCCTCGTCGACTCGGCGGTCGGCCGCCTTTCGGAGGTGGAGCGACTCGTACGTGAGGCCGCGGGGGATTCCCCTGGACCTCCCGAGCTCGATGCGTGGCTCTACTCCGCCATGCACCGTGCGGTGAGCGCGGTCCGGTCCGCCTACGAGGCCACAGACCTCCGTTCCGCCGCCGAAGTGACGTACGTGGGCATCCCCACCCTGCTTCGTCGGTACTACGCACGGGGAGGGGTCCCGAGCGAAGCCACGGCCCGAGTGGCCCAAGCCTGGATCCGCTTGCTGGCCACGCTGACGCCCCATCTCGCGGAGGAGCTGGGGGAAGGGAAGTTCCCCGGTCTGGTCGCGGTCGAGCGTTTCCCGGGCGTGGACGAATTCGCCCGCTCCGAGGCGGCCGACGCGCACGAGGCGTTCCTGGACCGTGTCGAGGAGGACCTGAGGGCCGTTCTCCGCCCGGCCGAGGGCCGGAACGAGCCGCCGGTCGAAGAGGCGGTATTCTACGTCGCCGAGCCTTGGAAGGAGACCGTGGAGCGATGGCTCCGCGAGACGGTCGAGCGGGGCGAGGAGCCCAACGTCCGGGATATGATGGCGCGCGCGGCCTCCGAGCCGGCCGTCGCCGCGCACCGGGCGGAGGTCGCGAAGTACGTTCAGCGCGTCGCCAAGCTCGTACGGGGGGAGCCTCCCCCCACGGGCCCGCACGTGGACGAGGAGGCGGCCTTGCGGGCAGCGGAGGGGTACTTCGTCCGCCGCCTGGGGTTCGCGTCCGTCAAGGTCGTGCGGGAAAGCGAAGCGGCCGAACTGGACCCGCTCGGACGCCGGGACCGAGCCCGACCCGGTCGGCCGGCGTTCTATCTTCGCCGGAGAGCCTGAACGCTCCACCGGCCGTGCGTACGGCGACTACCGTCGAGGCGGCGGGTCGCTCGCAATCCGAGCGAAGAGGAGCGTAGAGCGCCAGCAACCGTCCTTCTGCACCTCGTCCCGCATCCGACCCTCGTAGCGAAAGCCGCACCTCCGGGCCAGGGCCCGGGAGGCGGCGTTTCCCGGGAACACCCGTGCCTCGATGCGATGGAGTCCGAGGCGCCGGAATCCCGTGCGAACGAGGAGGTCGACCGCTTCGGTCGCGTAGCCCTGGCCCCGGTACTCGCGGCCGAGCCAGTATCCGACCTCGGCGCGCGTCCTCCCTGTCTCGAGGTCGTGGAGGCCCACTCCGCCGAGGACCGCTCCATCGGAGCGCCGCACGACCGTCAGCCCGAGCCACCGGCCGCTCCGTCGGCCTGCGGTCGCGTGTCGGACCCACTTCTGTCCATCCCGCGTGAGGTACGGGTGCGGCACGTGGAGCGTCCAGCGGGCCACTGAGGGGTCGTTCAGGAGAGCGACGAAGGACCGAACGTGCGGCGGGACGGGGATCACGAGGTCCACCCGCCGGCCGCGGAGGGGGAATCGGAGACGAGCGATCCGGGTCCGCGGCGAGGTCGGGCGAACCGCCATCCCATCACCTTCGGCGACGACGCGCGGGCCGGGGTGGGGGGAAGTTGAGGAACATTCGCGAGGGAGTGGGGTGACGGGAGACCTTGCGGTACTTCGCCGACTTCTTCTGGGAGTAGCTGTGCGCGACCGGGCCCGAGATCTCGAAGTAGATCAGCTGGCCGACCGGCATCCCCCCGTATATCCGGACCGGGACCTTCACGCTCATCTCGAGGGTCCAGTAGTTGCAGAACCCCTCGTCCCCCTTGCCGGCCGTGGAGTGAATGTCGATCCCGAGGCGGCCGACGCTCGACTTCCCTTCGAGGAACGGGACGTAGCCGTGCGTCTCCGTGTACTCCTCGGTCACTCCGAGATAGAGCTGGCCGGGGATCAGGACGTATCCATCCCGAGGGATCCGGAACTCCTTGACCCGGTTGTCCGCGCGCGCGTCCAGGGCGGCGTCCTCGTAGACCGCGAGGTACGGACCCAAGTGGACGTCGTAGGAGTTGGTCCCTAGGCAACCCGAGCGGAACGGCCGGATGACGATACGCCGCTCGCGTAACGCGTCCCGGATCTTGACGTCCGACAGGATCATCGAGGGCCGGGCGCGCGGAGCCTCCCGTCCTATTTAACGGGGGAGCGCTCGTTGGCGCTCTCGAAGACCATCGCCGCGTACCCCACGACGTCGCGCATCTTCTCGACCTCGCCGGAGTGCCCCCAGCGAAGGAGGCGGGGGCGCACGTCCAAGCCCTCGAGCGCGGCGAGGAGGACGGTCGTGGGCGCGATCCCGCACATCGAGATGTCGTTCCGCGTCACGGTTTCGTAGAGACCGCGAGCGTCCTGCGCGAGGATCTGGTCGATCGCCATCCGGTCGAGACGTTCCGCGGTCGTCGAAGGTACATAATGGGAGAAGTCGGTCGAGGCGATCAAGAGAACGTCCCGGTCCCGGACGGCGGAACGGACGAAGTCCGCGACCTCCTTCAGGAACTCGTACGGACCGAACCCGACCTGGAGCGGCACGAACCGGGGGTGGGGAAGAACGTACTCCAAGAACGGTAGCTGAACCTCGATGGAGTGCTCTCGCCGATGGGCGTTCTCGTTGACGTCCACGGTGGGGGCGTGGCGAAGCGCCGCCACGAGGTCCGAGTCGACCGGGGTCGGACCGAGCGGCGTCAGCCAGGGCCGGTCGGAGAGCGCGGCTCCCGGGCTCGCCCCGTAATGGTCCACGCCCAGGATGAGAACGCTCTCGGGCGGTCGGTCCGCGGCGACGAGCCGATACGCGTGGGCCGCGATGGGGCCGGAATAGACGTATCCGGCGTGAGGGACGACGATGGCCCGAACCCGACGGCTCTCCGACCTCTGGCGTGTCGGGAGCGTGCCTGGCCCGCGGGGGTCGGTAAAGCAGCTCTCCACCTGGCGGGCGAGCGCGGCACCCTCCCCTTCGTAGAACTGTCCTGCCACTGCCGGGCGTCGTGGAAGTGTCGGCATCTTCCTTTAGGCCAGTGAAAGCTCCGCGACCAAGGTCTTTGCGTCGCTGTCGGAGAGCGTCGGTCGCGCGGAGGAACGCCACGCGTTCGCTTCCCCGTAGCGCGGGATGATGTGGAAGTGGACGTGGAACACCACCTGGCCGGCGTTCGCGCCCGCGTTCAGCGAGAGGTTGTAGTCGGGGGAGAGGCGTTCGGCCCG
>DASW01000006.1 GCA_002503985.1 Thermoplasmata archaeon UBA61 | reverse complement strand
GACTCAGCGACGACGCCGGTGACGACCACCTCGTCGGCCTCCTCGGCCGTGACGGTGAACGCGGCGCTGACCAAGCCGGTGAAACCGACACCTAGCGTAACGACGTTGGATGCCGATCAAGCATTGACGGTGACGGGAACGATTCCCTCGACCGGCACGCCGATTTACACATGGCAGTGGCTGATTTCAATCGATGCCGGCACATACGTTGACGCGACGCAGTGCGCGGTGACTAGCGGCAGTGGAGCTGCTGGGGGTGTCACTTGTTCAATTCCAGGTAACACGCTGACCGCCAGCACCACCTACAACTTTGAACTGAATGTGGTGGACAATGCGTCGATACCGGAATCAACGACCTCACTGCCCTCTTCGACAGTGACGACCAGCTCGGCGCTGACTGCGGGGACCCCGAGCCCGCCCTCTCCTATCATCGACAATGGCCAGGCAGTCACACTCACCGCGAACCCCTCCGGTGGGTCGCTGGACTACACCAACTACGCCTGGTATTCCACTACGTCCGTGTCCACGGCAGGGACCACGTGCGGGTTGTCGGGATGGGGATCCTCGGTGCAATCCTTGCCTCTTTCGACGTATCTGGCTTCCCCCGCCAGCACGACGTACTATTGTTACGTGGTGACAGACTCGAACCTCGACATCGCCACCTCGGCAGTGGACGGTGTGACAGTAAACACCGCCCTGACCATTCCCACGGTGCCAATGTTGAGCGCGACGGCGCTGGACGTAGACCAACTCTTGTCGGTTACAGGAGTTATCCCTTCGACAGGAACGCCTCCGTATGAGTATGAATGGCTGTACTCGACCGGCGAGAGCGACATCTTGGCGTCCATGTGCGACACCCCCAGCGACAGCGGGGTGGGCGCCGGCAGGGTAACATGCAACATCGCAGGGGGCACCCTATCGGTGGGGGACATCTACACCTTCGAACTGCTAGTGAACGACAGCGCAACAACACCGGAAACGGTGACGTCGCCCGCCTCATCTGCAGTGACGGTCAGCTTGGCGCTAACGGCGCCCGCCGCCCCGACGGTGAGCGCGGCTTTGTTGGACGTGAACCAGGCCCTGACGGTGACGGGGACAATTCCGGAGACGGGATCGCCTCTGTATCAGTATGAATGGCTGCTCTCCACTGGCGGGAGCTACAGCTTGGCGACCGTGTGCGATACGCCGAGTGGCGGCAGTGCGAACGCCGGCACGGTGACGTGCAGCATCCCCGCGGCCAGCCTTGCGGTGGAGAACTCCTACACCTTCGAATTGCTGGTGAATGACAGCGCGAATGTGTCGGAGACACAGACCTCACCGGCCTCCTCGGGTGTGACGGTGACCTCTGCGCTGACCGCTCCGGCCGTGCCGACGGTGAGCGTGACGTCTCTGGACCTGGACCAAGCACTCACGGTGGCGGGGACAGTCCCCATGACGGGGGCCTCACCCTACTCCTGGCAGTGGTGGGTTTCGGTCAATGGCGCCGGGTACGCTGTCGCGACTCAGTGCGATGTGGGCAGGGGCGATGGAGCCTCAGCCCACTCCACGCAAACGTGTAGCATTGCAGCGGGCACGTTGATCGCAGGGGACACGTACGCGTTCGAGCTGAGCGTGACGGACAGCGCATCGACACCGGAAATGTTGACATCATCGGCCTCGTCGACGGTGACGGTCAGCTCGACCCTGACTCCTCCCGCGGCGCCGGCCGTGAGCGCGACCGTGCTGGACATCGACCAAGCGTTGACAGTTACGGCTACGATCCCGTTCACGGGGACGTCCCCCTATTCCTGGCAGTGGCTGGTCTCAATCAACGGAGGCACCTACGCCGTCGCGATACAATGCGCGGTGAACAGCGGCACCGGAGCGGACCCGGGTTCGGTGGCGTGCAGTGTCGCAGCGAGCACTCTGAAGATGGGGGATACCTACGGATTCAAGTTGCAAGTGACGGACAGCGCGGCGACGTCGGAGACGCAGACGTCGTCGGCGTCTTCGGTGGTGACGGTAAGTTCGGCGTTGACAGCGCCCGTCGCGCCTACGCTGACTGCGGCAAAGCTAGATGTTAACCAGGTACTGGCGGTAGCCGGAGTGATTCCATCCACGGGAACGTCGCCCTACGCCTGGCAGTGGCTCGTCTCGATCGACGGTGCCGCTTACGTTGCCGCGACCCAATGCACCGTGAATAGCGGGACGGGCGCGAGCGGAAGTGAAACCGAGACGTGCTCCGTCACAGCGGGCACGCTGACCGTCGGGGACACGTACGCCTTCGAGCTGCAGGTAACGGACAGCGCATCAACGGTGGAGACGCTGCCGTCGTCGGCTTCGGTGACAGTGACGGTGAGCCCAGCGCTAGCGGCGGGAACCCCGACCCCCCCGTCTCCAACCATCGATAGCGGTCAGTCGATCACCTTGACAGCGAACCCCTCCGGCGGGGCGAGCGGTTACACCTACCAGTGGTATTCGGGTACCACTGCGAACGCGTGCACCGCGTTGGGTTCCCCGATCTCGGGAGTGGCATCCGTGACGTACGCGGCTTCTCCGACGACCACCACTTACTACTGTTACGTGGTGATGGACAGCGCGACGTCACCTGAGACACAGACTTCGTCCCCGGCATTGGCTGTGACGGTGAATTCAGCGCTGACAGCGCCTGCAGTGCCGACGGTAAGCACCACTTCGATGAACGCCGGCCAGGTGCTGGTGGTGACGGGCGGGATCCCGCCGACGGGGACACCCACGTACTCCTGGCAGTGGTTGGTCTCCATCAATGGTGGGGCCTACGTACCCGCGACGCAATGCGTCGTGAACAGCGGTGCGGGAGCGAGTTCGGGTGCCACGGTAACGTGTTCCATCACAGCCGACCCACTGACGGCGGGAGACACGTATGCGTTCGAACTCCGGGTTACGGATAGCTCGTTGTCGCCGGAGACACAGACTTCAGCGGCAACACCGACCGTGACGGTGACGAAGACGTCGTCGAGCTTCCCGTGGTTCTGGATATACCTTCTGATTGCCATCGCCGTGATCGTTCTCGCGTCGGTTATCGTCCTTCGACGTCGTCGGCCCCCGGTTGCAGCGGCGCCCCCGATGCAGGCCTGGGAGGAAGGACCCGGACCCTCCACTGGCGAGGGACCTCCGGCCGCCGCGCCCGCGTACCTGGAGACGCCCGAGGATGTCGGCCAAGCGCCGCCCATCATCGTTCCCGTGATGGTGAGCGGACCAGCGCCGCCACCTTCCCCACCCCCCGCGCCCACCGAGCCCGGGGGGGCGGAGTCCGATATCGCGGCCCTCATGGCCGAGCTCGACAAGCTGAGCGGCGAGGTCCAGAAGAAGACTCAGAAGCCCGGAACGGGCGGGCAGGGCGGGGAAGCCGCCAAGAACGACAACAAGTCCTCGTGACCACCTCCCGCGCAGGTCGGCGGTTCGCTGCCGCTTCCGCCGTCGATATCGCGGAGCCGTCCGATCAGCGCCGGCACGGCAGTCGGTTTAACCGGCGTGGGACCGGCTTCTCAGGCCGAACTCAGCCCTTGAGTCTCGCTCCGTGCCTTTCGGGGACGTTCTCGGTCAGAAACGACCGCTCGTACCGACTGTCGACCCGTTCGTGAGGAGTTATACGAACCGGCGGCGCTAGAAAGCTTAATGCCTGCCACAATCGTTTTTCAGATGAATTGTCGGGTCGTCGCCACGCTGAGTCGCGTGGTCACACCGGCAAGTGAACGAGTACCTGAGAAGGAACAAGTGCGAGTCTAACATGATTCTCTCCGCACGAAGAGCCGCTTGCCTGTGCCGCGTACTCGCTCTCGAAGCGGATGTCCCAAGGGTCCGTAGAAGCCGCCACCGAGGTAACCGATGAACGCACATGTCCTGTCACCGCGCAAGCGCGCTGTAGGGTTCGCCATTGTCGTATCGATCATCATGCTGGGCGCCGCCGCCCTGGGCCCGCTCGGGCTGGTCGTGTCTCCCGCGTCATCGTCCGGTGGTTCGCACGCATCCGCGACGGCGATAGGTTCGACCGCGAGTTCCACGAGCCAAACCTTTACGGTCACGGTCGGTGGCTCGAATGCGGCCGTCGGTTCCTCCCTCCATTCAAATCCTCCCTCTATAGCTCCCAGTTCTTCGGCTTCTCCTGGCTCAAGTTTCCTTGAACCGTTCGCGGGTGCGGTGCTCACGATCAACCCGACAAGCGGTATCGTCGGGAGCACGACGGTGCTGACGGGCTCCTCGTTCACGCCCAGCGACCAAGTGCAGGCGGCCTTCAACAGCGTGGACCTCGCCTGCATCGGAGGACCGGTTACCGTGGGGCTAGACGGGTCGTTCACATGCACGATCACGATACCGACGACGACGGCGGGGAGTTATTCGATCACAGCGACCACGACAGATAACGGAACGATCACCGCAACTTCCTCCTTCACGGTGGACCCTTCAGTTTCGTTGAGCTCCTACAGCGGCACGGTAGGCAGTTCGGACACCCTGACGGCCGACGGTTTGGCGGCGGACACGAGCTATTACGTGTGCTTCGACGCAACCTCGGAAACGCAGAGCACCTACTGCGTGTCGTTCGGTCCGACAGATTCGGACGGCTCATTCAGCGGCAGCATCACAATTCCCTCCATGCCGGGTGGGCTGTACTACGTGGAGGTATGGACGACGGCTCCGAGTGGCACGTTCGTCGTAGCGGCGTCGAGCCAGTTCACGCTCGACGCGAGCCTGACCACTAGCCCGACCAGCGGCATCGTCGGGACCCCCGGGGTAGTGGCGACGGGAACGGGCTTTGGAAGCTCGGTGACGATCTCGACGTTCACGCTCAATGGGGTATCGCTATCGTGTACTTCCGGTTCCCTCAACACCGACTCGACGGGGAGCTTCAGCTGCGATTTCACGGTACCGCCAGCGCCGGCCGGAGCGGAGACGGTGGACGCGTCGGACGGTACGAACAGCGCCACGACCACGTTTACCGTGAACGCCTTCCTCTCACTGAGCCCAACGAGCGGGGATGTGGGAGGCACTACGGGCGCGACAGGGACTGGCTTTGCGGCATCTCAGCCAATCACCTTCACGCTAGACGGGGCTCCGGCGACGTCGAGCTGCGGCTCAGACAGCGTGGGGGATCTCTCGTGCACGGTGACGATTCCCCCGGTGTCGAGCGGCGCACGGACGATGATGGCATCGGACGGGGTGAACAGCGCGTCGGCGACATACACCGTATATCTAGACCCGACGGTCGCTGTCGCGCCGACCGGACCCTTGGCCTATGACGTGGGGCAGACAGCGGCCACGCTGACGGCGACGATGACCTATTTCGGACCGAACTCGGATCCGGTCGAGTGGTATAGTTCCGCCACCTCCTCCTGCAGCGCCTCCTCGACAGACACGTCGACGCCGGGAACCTCCTTCACACCGAGCACGTCATCGCCCGGGACGACGTACTACTGTGCGGTGGTCTCGGACAGTGGGGTACCGGGATACACCTCTCCCTCCAACGCGGTGGAAGTGACGGTCGCCTCGGCGCTGGCCGCGCCCGTGATCGCGGTCGCTCCGACGGCCATTGACAGCGGTCAGTCATCGACGCTCTCTGCGACGACGTCGTTCAGTGCAGGCACACCACCCTACACCTGCCAGTGGCTGGAGGAAGCCCCGGGCGGAAGCTACGCCGATCTTGGCGTGTCGTTCAGCTGCAATGTAGGCGACCTACCGACCGTATCGACCGGCACCCTCGCGACCACAGGGACATGGAGCTTTGAGCTCCAGGTGACGGACAGCGGGAGTCCGACCGAGGTTGTTGATTCGAACGCGGTGACGGTCCTGGTCAACGGCGCTCTCACCGCACCGACGATCTCGGCCGCTCCGGCGGCGATCGACAGCGGTCAGTCCTCGACGCTCTCCACGACGACCTCGTTCAGCGGAGGCACATCCCCCTACACCTGTCAGTGGCTCGTCAAAGCTCCGGGGGGAAGCTACACCGATCTCGGTTCATCCTTCAGTGCCGGCTGCACTACCACCAGCACACCGAGCACTTCGACCGGTCCTCTGTCGACAGTTGGTACTTGGAGCTTCGAGCTCCGGGTTACGGACAACACCGGGGCACCGGTAGTGTCGAACGCCGTGACGGTTCTGGTCGCCGTGACGCTCTCCGCCCCGGTGATCTCCGTCGTTCCGACCACGATCGACTCGGGGCAGAGCGCGCTGCTCTCCACGACGACCTCGTTCAGCGGAGGCACGTCCCCTTACACCTGCCAATGGCTCGTCAAAGCTCCGGGTGGAAGCTACGTCAACCTCGGCTCATCGTTCACGTCCGGCTGTAACACCACGAGCACACCGAGCACTTCGACCGGTGTTCTGTCGACCACCGGCGTTTGGGCGTTCGAACTGCAGGTGACCGATACCACAGGGACCCCGTCAACCTCCAACTCCGTTACCGTCACTGTGAACACGGAACTGGTCGTTCCTGCCCCGAACCCGGCCACGCAGACGGTGGACCAGGGACAGACGGTGACAATCACGGTCTCCGCGCCAACAACCGGAACGACTCCGTACAGCTACCAGTGGCTCGAGAAGGCGCCGGGAGCCGGATCGTATTCTTCCGTGACCGATTGTCTGGCACCGACGACGCTGACCTGCAGTTTCGTCACGTCGGGGGCGACCCTGACCGGGTCGTACAGCTTCGAACTCAACGTAACCGATAACACCGGGGCCACTTCCACTTCTGCCTCTGCCTCAGTGACAGTGAACGCGGCACTTGCGAGCGCGAGTGCCCCCTCGGTGTCGACCGCAACGATCGACCAGGGGCAGACGCCGCCCGCTGCGACCGATACATTGCCCGCCGCCCTCGGTGGCAGCGGCACGGTGACGTACACGTGGATGGTCTCGTTCAATGCAGGTGCATACGCCATGGCCACCGCAACCCAGTGCGCCACTCCAAGCGGAACGGCCTCGGACGGTGAGGTCGTGAATTGCGTCATAGGAGTGGCCGCATCGGTCGGTACCTACGCGTATGAGCTGCAGCTGAAGGACTCAGCGACGACCCCGGTCACGACTATTTCATTGGCCTCTTCGGTCGCGACGGTGAACACGACACTGACGACCACGGTTGCACCCACGCCGAGCGTCACGACTTTGGATGCAGACCAGGCGATGACTGTGACCGGAACGATCCCCTCGACGGGGACACCGACCTACTCCTGGCAGTGGCTGATCTCAGTCAATGGCGGAACCTACGTGGCTACGACGCAGTGCCTCGTGAACAATGGAATCGGGGACGGCGCGGGCGCTGGGGTGACCTGTGCCATTCTAGGGGACACACTCACCGCCAGCACGTTCTACAATTTTGAGCTCCAAGTGACGGACAGCGCGTCGGCACCGGAAACGGTCCCGTCGTCGCCTTCCTCGACGGTAACGACAAGCTTGGCGCTGACGGCGGGAACCCCGACCCCCTCGGCACCCGTCCTCGATCTCGGCCAGTCGGTCGTCCTCACCGCGCACCCATCCGGTGGCTCGGGCGGCGACACCTTCCAGTGGTATTGGGGTGCCACCGGGGCTGCATGCCTGGCATTAACTTCGCAGGTCCTGGATGCGACAGCATCCACCTATGAAGCCGGCCCGGCGACCACGACGTACTACTGTTACGTAGTGATGGACTCGAACTTCGACAGCTCCCCCTCGACCGCGGAAGGGGTGACTGTGAACTCGGCCCTGACGGCTCCGAATGCGCCCACGATGAGCACCACGGCGCTCGATGTC
This sequence comes from Thermoplasmata archaeon UBA61, assembly GCA_002503985.1. GTDB lineage: Archaea > Thermoplasmatota > Thermoplasmata > Lutacidiplasmatales > UBA184 > Lutacidiplasma. Next base: position 89,115 of record DASW01000006.1, on the reverse strand, counting down.
GATCAGGCATTGACCGGGACAGGAGTGATCCCGTCCACCGGGACGTCCCCCTACTCGTGGCAATGGCTGGTCTCGGTCAACGGCGGTTCCTACGCGTTGGCGACGATGTGCTCGGTGAGCGAGGGTTCCGGGGCGGGCGTAGGGGATACCGAAACGTGCAGTATCGAGGCGGGTACCCTGACGGTCGGGGCGACCTATGCATTCGAGCTGCAGGTGACCGACGGTGCGACGACCCCTGAGACGGAAACGTCAGCGTTCTCTTCCTCGGTGATCGTAAGCCCGGCGCTGACAGCGCCGGTCGCGCCGACGGTGAGCGCTACGGCGTTGGACGTGGACCAGACGTTGATGGTGGCCGGAACGATGCCGTCGACGGGCACTCCGACCTACTCCTGGCAGTGGCTGGTCTCCGTCAACGGCGGAGCCTACGCCCCCGCGACGCAATGCACGCAGAACAGCGGTAGCGGGGCCAGCGCGGGGGCCACGGCGAGGTGCAACATCGCGACCGGCACCTTGACGGTGGGAGACACCTACACTTTCGAGCTCAAGGTTTCCGATAGCGCTACGCCGCTGGAGACCCAGACGTCGCGGTCCTCCTCGACGATCAGCGTGAATCTGGGGTTGACAGCGCCCGGCACGCCTCCGGTGAGCGCGACACTGCTGGACGTCGACCAGACGTTGACACTGACCGGCGTGATTCCGTCCACCGGGACGGCGAGCTACTCCTGGCAGTGGCTGGTTTCCGTCAGCGGCGGAGCCTATGCGACCACGAAAGAGTGTGTCGTGAACAACGGGACGGCCGCGACCGCAGGAGCTACCGAGACGTGCTCCATCCCCACGAACACGCTCACGGTGGGCGCCACGTACATCTTCGAGCTGCGGGTGACGGACAGCGCGTCGACGCCGGAGACGCTGTCGTCATCGGCCTCAGCGACCGTGACGGTGAGCTCGGCCCTGGTGGCGGGAACTCCGACCCCCTCGTCTCTCTCCATCGACAGCGGACAGTCGATCACCGTGACGGCGAGCCCGTCCGGCGGGTCCGGCCCCTACACCTACCAGTGGTATTCGGGAAGTACCGCGAGCTCGTGCACGGCGTTGGGCACTCCGATCTCCGGAGCGACGCTCGCGACGTACTCGGCCTCCCCTACCACCACGACGTACTACTGTTACGTGGTGACCGATAGCGCGACCTCTCCCGAGACGCAGACGTCGTCCGCGTCCGCGACCGTGGCGGTGAGCTCGGCGTTGACAGCTCCTATCGTTCCAACGGTGAGCGCTACGTCTCTAGCCTCCAACGAGGTGTTGAACGTGACGGCATCGATCCCGTCGACAGGGACTCCCACCTACTCCTGGCAGTGGCTGGTCTCGGTCAATGGTGGAGCCTTCGCGCCGGCGACGCAGTGTGCCGTGAACAGCGGGTCGAGAGCCGCCGCGGGCTCATTGGAGACGTGCTCCATCGCGGCGAACAGCTTGACGGCGGGAAACACGTACGCGTTCGAGCTTCGGGTGACCGACAGCGCGTCGTCGCCCGTCACACAGACGTCCGCGGCGGCCGCGGCGGTGACCGTGACGACGCCGTCGTCGGGCTCCTCGATACCCTGGGACTACATCGGGATCGTCATCGTGGTACTCGTCGTGGTCCTTCTCGCGGCCCTCGTTCTCCTGCGCCGCGGCCGGCCCCACGTGGGTGGGGGGCCTCACGCGGGTGGGAAGCCCCACGCGGCTGGGGGAGCCGCGGCCCCGATGCACGCGTGGCAGGAAGGTCCGGCTCCCTCGGTTGGGGAAGGTCCCGCTGCGTCCGCGCCGGCCTATCTCGAGACGACCGAGGAGGTCGGCCATGGGCCATCCGTCGGGGCTCCCGCGATGGCGGGTGGGCCGGCGGTCGACGCCGGTGTCCCCGGAATGCCCGAGGGAGAGCCGGACATCGATGTCCTCATGGGAGAGCTCGACCGGATCAGCGTCGACATCCTGAAGAAGCCCACGAAGAAAGCGACCGGGCGCAAGGGTGAGACGCTGACCGAGGACGACGACTTCTCCTCGTGACGATCCCCCTCGGGAAGACCCGTCGGAGCCGGTTCCCGGAGACGCCCTGACTAGGGGTGCTCCGCTCGGAAGGTTTGGATCCGCTCTAGGTCCTCCGGGGCGAGACGCAAGGTCATCGCCCCGACGAACCCTTCCACCTGCTCGGCCGACCGACCCCCGACGATGGCGCCTGTGACGGCCGGGTTCGCGAGCACCCATGCGATCGCGACCTCCGCCGGGGGCCGTCCCCCGTGCTGCTTTCCGATATCGGCGAGGAGGCGAGCGAGAGCGAGATGCCGGGAAAGCCGCGGTTCCTTGAACTCATCGTTCCGGCGGCGCCAGTCATCGGAGGGCATCCGGGCCACCCGTTCGGGTGTCATCGCGCCGGTCAGCAACCCGTAACCCATAGGCCCGTAGGCGATGACGCCGATCCGATGCGCCCGGGCATACGGTAGGATCTCTTTCTCGGCCGCGGGCTCGACCAGCGAGTACTCGGGCTGCAAAGTCTCTACCGGCGCAATGGCGGCGGCCCGTTCCATCTGGGCCACGTTGAAGTTCGAGACGCCGATGTGTCGCACCACGCCCTGGTCCTTGAGCTCGGCGAGCGCGCGCCACCCTTCCTCGATATCAGGCTCAGGGTCGGGCCAGTGGACCTGGACCAGGTCAATCGTATCGACGCCGAGCCGCTTTCGACTCGCCTTCACCTCGTCGCGGACCGAGTCGGCCTTGAGGCTGTGGAAGATCTGTCGGTCGGCGCCCCATCGGAGGGAGAGCTTCGTGAAGATCCTGGGACGATGTGACAGCTCCGCCACCCCTTTCCGGACGACCTCCTCCGCGTGACCCAACCCGTACACCGGTGCCGTGTCGATCCAATCGATCCCCAGTTCGCACGCACGCCGGATTGCTTTCACCGAGCGCTCGTCGTCCTGGGGCCCCCACCCGAAGGCCCATCCGCCGCCGCCAATCGCCCAGGTTCCGAGGCCGACCGGCGTGATCGAGAGACCTGTGCGACCGAACTCCCTTACCGCCAGGTTCCGCTCCACGGGTACCCGGAGGAGTCACTTGGTCATTATGCGCGCGGTCGTACCGACGCAAACGGGTCTGCGACACGGACCTGGCCAGACGTCCCGGGGCCGCATCCGGTCGTGGGCGAAGCCGCTAGCAGGAAGGGGTGCTAGCAATTGATTCGAGGGTCTGAAGAAGGTAATCGGTGGGCTGAGCTCCGGAGACGATCTGACGACGGTCGAAGGCGAAGAGGGGGACACCATGGGCTCCCAGGGCGGCTGCCTCCTTCTCGTCCGTCCGAACCTGGAGCGTGAACGCCTGTCCCGCCAGCACGTGGCGGGCGTCCTCCTCCTTCAACCCTGCCTCGGTGGCCAGCCGGAGCAGGGTTTCGGGCTCCGCGAGGGGGGCTCCCTCCGTGAAGTAGGCCATCTGGAACCGCTCCTCCGCCGCGGGCCGGACCCGCCGTACCGAGGCGAGCTGCAGTAAGCGGTGGGCGGCGAGCGTGTTGGTCGGCCGAGCCCGGTCGAGATGGAACTCGAGCCCTTCCTCCGCGGCGATCTTCGTGACGCGCTGGTTCGCTTCTCGAGCCTCGGCCGCAGAGAGCCCGTACTTCGTCATGAGCCTCTCCACCACGTTCATTTCGGACCGGGCGGGCGCGTTCGGGTCGAGCTCGAAACTGCGGTAGACCACGTCCACGGTCGCTCGACCCGAGAACTGGGTCAACGCCTTCTCGAAACGCCTCCGACCGATGTAGCACCAGGGACAAATGACGTCCGTCCAGATCTCGACCTTCATGGGTCAGGGTGAGTCGTCTATGACGAGGTCGGGGAAATAGCGATTGTCACCTCGACCGGGATTCGGGCCCGCTCGAAGATGACCCCCATCGGGCAGGTCTTCAAGGTGAGACGCAGGACGGTTTCCACGTCCTCCTTCGAGGCTTTGGTCTCGAGCTCCAATCTTCCGTGAACCCTCTCGATGGTTGGGGCGCCCCGAGGCCGGTCGGCGGTCAACGAGATGGCAAGGGCACTGAATGACAGCCTTCGTTTCTGCGCGACCAGCCCGAAGATAGTGGTGATGCAACCGGCCAGTGACAGCACGCCGAGCTCGAGCGCGGACGTTCCCACATTCTGGCCCCCCTCATCGACCGGCAAGTCCACGGTGACCGTGTGACCTCGTCCGTCCTCGAGTCGGGTCTCCGACCCTCCTTTCCACACTCCACGAACTTCCATGAGCGGTCGAGGGAACGACGGGAGCCGAGCCTAAGGCGCAGGGGTCAACCCGATTCGACGCTCGGTAGATTCCCCCGGTAGGCCACGGTCCCGCGGGGTCGGCTCGAACGCCCGCGTGGCTCGAAGAGGGCTAAGGCCTTTCACGCCCTCTCCTTCCGGAGGGTGCCATGACCGAGAAGCGGTACTCGCTCAAGGCTCGGGTCAGCACCGATACCCCCGCCGCGGTCCGACCCGTCTTGGCACGGTTGATCACCCAAGGGACGGTCACCGCGGGCGAGAAGGAAGGGGAGTTCCAGGTCGAAGCCCAGATGGAGGGGTCGAGCGCGCGCGACCTGAACCGCTACCTCCTTTCCGAACTGCGCCGGGCCGAGAAGAAGACGCGGCTTCGCGCAGAATGGACGTCGGAGGGGATCACCGAGCGCTTCTTCGATTACGTCCCAAAAGGAGCGCAGAGAGGGTAGGCCGTGTCCTCGAACCCAGAGACCCCTCCGGGAGCCACCGTCCCGGGACCCGAGACGTCCCGACCGCCCGGAAGACGGTCCTCTTGGGTTTCGCGCCACCTTCGCTCGGCTCCGTCCGGTACCGAGACGGAACGGCGGGCGGCCCGTCGGGTCAAGATCGGGCGAGCGACCCAGGTGTTCCTGGGCCTGTTCTCGGTGGGGTTCGCGGTGGCCGTCCTCGCCACCCTGGAGTCCACGCTCACCGGTCTGCTCCTCTTGCTCACCGCCGCGGTCGTCCTCATTTCGGCCCAGACGATCCTCGCCGAAGGCCGTGCACTGTCCGAGAACTGGTTCGAGCTCCGGGCGCCGCGCTTCTGGTGGCGCGCCATTCGTTCGTGGGGGATCGTCGGGGTGGGCCTGCTCGCGCTCGCGCTCGCCGCGTTCGCGCTCCTCGACCCCAACCTGGCCGCCACGGCCGCAACGTTCGTCCTCGCCATCGCGCTCGTGCTGATGGGGTTCGGCCGGATCTTCCAGGCCGGTGGCGTCTCTGTACCCTTGTGGCTCCGCGGCTCCCTGCTCAGCACCGGAGCGCTCACCATCCTGCTAGTGGTGGTCTCGGTGGCGTTCGAAGGGTTAGCGCTCGAGAGCTTCGCGATCCTGGTCGGTATCATCCTGCTCGTCACCGGCATCGAGACGGTGGTGGCGGGCCTCCATCCGACCGACCCACGCCAGTTCATCCTGCTGAAGCTAATCCTCTTCTCGGCGTTCTACGGCCTGATCCTCATCAACTGGATCGACCTGTTCGGAAAGAGCGTCCCGGCCTACGGGGTCTGGCTCATCCTCACGTACATGGCCCCGTTCGGGGTCCTGATCGTCTTCGAGGGCTGGCAATCGTGGCCCCTCGCGACGAGCCTCGGCCTGCTCGTTTCCCTGATGAACGACGTGGGGTACTACTTCGTGGGGAACCTCTTGTTCGGGTTCCACGAGCCGCTCGGCCCCTGGATCGCCGGGCAGCTGGGATTCCTGGGACCGAACGTCGTGACGATCTTCGAAGGGGGCAGTTTCACGATCGACGTGACGTCCTGGATGATGGGCCTATCGATCTACCTTCGAGCCGCCGTGGTCGGCGTGATTCTGTACTACTGGTGGCAGCATCCGGGAGAGATCGTCGCCCGGACCGGCGTACCTGCCCCCGGTTAATGCACAACTACCGTCGGCTCGCCCGGTTCGCCCGGCGGCCACCACCAGATTGGCGCAACATAGTTCCCGCTCACCGAGACCGTCTCGGGAGTTGCGGTGTGATCGAGTATGAAGAGGTAGAACGCCCCCGGGGGAGTCCCCATGGTCGTGAAGGAGAAAGTTCCGGAGGAAGCGTTGGCCGTGTAGATGGCGATTCCCGACGGGTCCTGGATCGTGAGGTGGACCGGTCCCACGGGGTTGGCCGACCATGACCCCGAGACCGAGATTCCCGCAGGGAACGACTCATCTGCCAGTCCGCCGAAGTCACTTCCCGCACCGAGTTGGGTGGAGAACGATTGGCGAACGGGTACCAGAAGCAGCGCGGCCACGATCACGATAATCGCGACTCCCACGACGGTCACGTACCGGCCCGTGCGGCGCCACCATGCCCGGAACTCGGGTCGATGACGCTTCCGTTCCAGGAGGAAGAATGAAATCCCGAGCGCCAGAACTCCTAACCCGACACCATCCAGCGTGTCGGGAACGAAGAGCACGGCCGGGGAGAGGTAGGAGGGCTCGGCGCTGAGGCCCCAAGGTCCGAGGGGAAGGGAGAGGCCCATCAGCAGTAGGCCGATCCCCAGGACCGCAAAGAACACCGCGAGCTGGCCGAGCCGCCAGCCCGGAGCTGCCGGTCCCAGGGACGTCGTTTCGGTGACGGGCTCGGTCTCATTCCCGTAGATCGAACCGAAGACCGTCACGATGGCGGCGCCCGTGGCGAGAAGGCCAATCGCCACGAACAGCAACCCTACGGAGGAGGGGGTCGGAGAGCCCGAGTAGAAATTCGATTCAGAGGTCGTGACCCCGGCGCCCTCGGCCCACGCCAGTGTGATGGCAATGGCTGCGAGCGTGTACCCGATGACGAGGGAGACCAGCCGCCGCTCCCGGGAGTCGAGGGCCGGTCCGTGCGGATTTCCGCCGGGATGTGCGAGCAAGCCCCGTCTCCCCGGACCCTGAACCGGGCTCCCGCTTCTTCAATGCTTGGAACCAACGAAGGCGGGGGCGGGCCCGAGGGGATTCGAACCCCTGACCTTGCGGTTAAGAGCCGCCTGCTCTACCGAGCTGAGCTACGGGCCCAACGGTGGAGCGGCCCGACGAGAACGCGGGAGATAAAGCCTCGCGGCCGAGGGTTCTCTCGGGGCCGGCTCGTGTCCGCGACTTATGTAGGCGCGGGAAGTCCCGGGAAGGTCACCATGCGCCTCGCTTCGGTGCGCCTCGATGAGGTCGACCTGCCGCTCGTAGAGCCGTTCGAGACGAGCTTCGGTGTCGAACATCAGCGTCGGTTCCTGCTCGTTCGAGCGGAGACGAAGGACGGGGAGGTAGGTTGGGGGGAGTGCGCCGCCGCGGTCGACCCGCTCTACTCGTCGGAGAGCGTGGCCACCGCCCGATGGATGATCGTAGAACGCCTGATCCCGCTCCTCTTTCGGCTCCGCGACCCCACCCCCGAAGCGTTCTCCCAGGCGGCCGGCCGCTTCCGGGGTCATCGGATGGCGAAGGCGGCTCTCGAGATCGCTCTTCAGGACCTGCGCGCCCGGACGCTCGGCCGCTCCCTCTCGAAGGCCCTCGGCGGGCATCGGAGTCGCATCCGGGTCGGGGTGAGCGTCGGGATCCAGCCGAGCGTTCCGAAGCTCGTCGACCGGGTCGGACGGTACCTCGAGGCCGGGTACGGTCGGGTCAAGCTCAAGGTCCGTCCCGGGTGGGACGCGCGTCCCGTGGGAGCCGTTCGGCGAGAATACCCGGACCTGGAACTGTGGGTCGACGCAAACCAGGCGTATCCCATAGGGGCGGGCGACCGGATCCGAGCTTGGGCGGAGAAGTATGGGGTCGCCCAGGTCGAGCAGCCGTTCGCGGAACGGGCCGTTCGCGCGCACGCGGAGCTTGCCCGCGGCGCCCGGTTTCGGGTCTGCCTCGACGAATCGATCGTTGACGGGCCGTCGCTCGAGGACGCCCTCGGCGCGCGGGCGGTGACGAGCCTCAACGTGAAGGTCGCCCGTGTCGGCGGCCTAGGCGTGGGGATCTCCCTCGCTCGCCACGCGGCGCGCAACGGGGTGCCGTCGTGGGTGGGAGGGATGCTCGAAAGCGGGGTCGGCCGAGCGCACAACGTCGCCCTCGCCTCCACGCCCCCGTTCGTCTTGTCGTCCGACCTCTCGGCGAGCGACCGCTACTACCGCGAGGACATCACGGACCCTCCGTTCGTCCTCGGACCCGGGAGCACCCTCGCCGTGCCTCGGGGACCGGGGATCGGGGTCGAGGTCATGGAACGAACGCTGCGAAAGCACCGTCGTTCGTCCCGGACCTTCCGCCAATAACCGAGGGGGGACCGCGAGCGTCTATCGGATCCGCTCGAGCGCCGCCCCCACCATCAGGGGGAAGAGGACGGTCACGTCGCCCGTCACGTTGGTGTGCCGGGCGGTCGCCTTCACCTTGCCCCAGGAGACCGCTTCCCGGGTCCGGGCGCCGGAGAGGCTCCCGTCCCATTCGACCGCGGTGGTGATGTAGAGCGCCGCGTCGAGGCCGCTGCGGAACTGGTTCCACCAGATCGTGTGGTGCTTCGAGATCCCGCCGCCCAGGATCACCGCACCGGCCCTCTTCGCCTCGAAGACGAGGTCGGAGAGGAGCTGCTCGTCGCTGAGGAGGTCGAAGGAGAGGCCACGGTGGTCCTGCCAGTACAGCCAGACCTGCGAGCCCACAGCCCCGTCCGTGATCCCGGGGACGATGACCGGCACCTTTCGTTCGAACGCCGCGCGCAGGATGCTCGAACGCTCCTTCGCGGGGATCGCCTCCCCGATCGCGGCAGAGAGCGCCCGCGTCGAGAGGGCCCGGGTCCCGCCCTTCCAGAGACGGTCGAGGATCCCGCGCATCTTCCGCTCGATGATGGTCCCGTAGTTCGCCTCCGGGATGATGAGGTTCCCGAGCCGGTATACGTGCCGGCGGTGGAGAGCTGCGTCGTCCAGGTCCCAGTCCCCGTGGTAGTAGGGGCGGAACGACCGTGCCAGGTCGTGGTCGAGCGTTCCGCACGTGGTGATGATCGCGTCCACGTACCCTTCCCGGACGAGGGTCGCCAGGACCCCCCGCGTGCCCGTCGAGACGATGTCCGCGGGGAACGACAGGAAGACGGTCATGTCGCGGTCGGAGAGGATCCGGGCGAGGATGTCGACCCCCGTGGCGACCTCCTTGGCGCTGAACCCCCCACCGGCCTCGAGCCGACGGATGAGCGTGTCGAGCGACGGCGCGTCGTCGATCCGAACGTCCTCTACCTTGCGCGGCACGGCCCGGGGGAGTCCCGGGGGGTTAAAGCCCCCCGGTCAGGCCGAGCGTAAACGAGTGGAACAGGAGGACGTAGACCACGGCGTAGCCGACGAGCGCGCCGCCGTTGAGGAGCGGAAGCCCGGCCTGGGGGTTCCCCCGGAGGACGAGGCGCATCAGGACCCCATACCCTACGAGGGAGCCGACGAGGGCGCCAATCGCGCCCCAGAGGTTCGCGCCCACGGTCAGGAAGACGGGGGTCGTGGGGAGCCAGATGAACGCGGAGACGATGAGCGTCCCGGGGATGACCACGTCCCCGAGGCCCATGAACAGCGCGGCGCGCTCCTCGGTCGGCTGCCCCCGCTGCTCGGCGAGCGTCGGCGCCCGCGTGTAGTCGTACCCGGGGGAGTCGGGCATGACCATGAGGATGGGCAGGTGCATGTCGACCACCGCGTCGGCGAGCGATACCATGTGCTTCGTCCGATAGACCGCGATCGCGTCGTACACCATCAGGGCCAGCAGCAGGATGAACGCCGGCAGGATCCCGAACGAGATCCCGAGGATCGCGATCAGCGAGCCCGCAGCGAGGAACCCCGCGAGGTCCACGACGTACCACTGGGGCTCGACCAGGAGCGCGAAGTAGAGCCCGGCGCTCACGATGGCGGCGAGGGTGAGCGCGGGGTCGAGGACGTACTCGGCCGCGTAGGGCGGCGGCAGGATGACCCCCGGCGGGAAGATCGAGAACGTCGCGTAGAGGGTGAAGTAGAGCGAGCCCGCGATCGCGAGCAGGATGAAGTGGCGCAGGGTGGGTAGCCCGCCCCGCTGTCGAGAGAAGAAGAGGATGAAGAGCGGCGCGATGATGATGACCGCGATGATCAGGAGCGGCGCGGTCGGGCTCTGGGGGTTGGACGACGAGGTGAACCCCTCCGACCGGAACGGTTCGGAGAGCGCGAGCCCGACGATCTGGGCCCCTATGTAGAGGCCGAGGAGGCCCATCCAGCGGAGGCTCCGCATGGTCCGCTACGGTTCGACGACGGCGTACGCGTTGTTGCCGAGGACCTTCGTCACCTTCGCGTTGACCGTCGTCCCGCGCTGGTTCGCCCCCGTCACGAAGATCACGAACCCTTCCTTCTTCGCGACGCCGTCCCCGCGGCGGCCGACGTCCTCGATCGTGAGGCGATAGACCTCGCCGACCACGACCGGCGTCTTCGGCTTCTCGGGCGTGACCACCTTGCGGACGGTGACCGGGCGCTGGGCACCGCACGCCTCGCAGATGAGGAGCGTGAACCGACCTTCCTTCTGGAGGTGGGTGTCGGGCCGCTTGCACTCCGAGCAGATCACGTACTTCACGGTGTAATCGCGCATCCGCCCGGCGATCTGGTCCTTCGTAAGGCGCGACTTCAGGACCCCGCGCGGAAGGTCGAGGACGCCCGGGCAGCCGAACTCCTTCGCGAGGAACCCGATGACGTGCGCGGGCTCGCGCCGAAGGACCCCCGTGATGTCCTGGAGGTTGCGGATGACCGTGTTCTTCCCGTCGGTCATCACGTCCGGATCGGGGACCTGGAAGCGCTCGCCGCCGGTGCGGATGGGCGGGAGCTTCTCGTGCGCGCGGGCGAGGAGGGCCTGATACGACTCCATCGGAGGGGCCGGGGACCGAGAGGCGGGGTAAAAGGCTATCCGGTCACGGGGAGGCCCGGCGGAACTCGCCGAGCGCGTCCAGGACGAGGGCGAGGTTCCGCTCGGTGACGACCGCGGTCGCGGCGTTCCTAACCGTGTCGTCCTCGGGCCGGAACGCGACGCCGACCCGGCTGCGGCGGAAGAGGCCTACGTCGATCTCGGAGTTCCCAACGGACGCCGTCTCGTCAGGCGAAACCTCGAGCTGACGCTGGAGCTGGGCGAGAACGCCCTCCTTCCCGTGGATCGGGACCCGTACGATCCCCTCGCCCGTGAGACGACCCTCGGCGTCGACCCGGACGCCGTTCGCGAGCGCGACCTCGATCCCGAGCTCTCGCGCGACGCGCCGAGCGAGGAGGTCGAGGCCCCCGCTCACGATCGCCGTGCGCGCGCCCAGGGCGTGGAGACCATCGATGAGCTCGGCGGCCCCGGGCATGAGCGGGACCGGCGCCAGGATCCGCTCGAGGTCGTCGACCGTGAGCTGGGGGGCGTGGCGCCACCAGACGCGGATGTCCATGCGGATGAACTCCTCGTCGTCGATCTGGTTCGCGAGAAAGCGGCGAAGCCCCTCGTCGTTGTGGTCGTCGAAATGGTCGTGGATGACCCGCCAGGAGCTCGCCACGTCGACGAGCGTCCCGTCCATGTCGAGCGCGACGAGCCTAAGCACGATCCCCCCGCGCGATGCGGTCGGCCCGATCGAGGACGCGGTCGGGAGGACGGACCGCCCACGCGGCCAGGTTGGAATCGATTTGCTCCGGCCGGCTCGCGCCGAAGACCGGGACGGTGCCCATCTTCCGCAGCCAGTGGAGCCCGATCGAGGCAAGAGGAACGCCCGCGTCGTTCGCGAGGTCTCGGAGCGCGCGACCCCGTGCGAGGATCTGGGGGAGCATGTCGGGCTCGAACAGTCGGTTCGCGAACTGGCGCACCTCCTTCGGGACCTTCGTGCCGTCCAGGTAGCGTCCGTGCAGGAGGCCCCGGGCGAGCGGGGTGTACGCCTCGATGAGGATGTTGTGCGCCCGGCAGTACTCCCGCACGGGGTCCACGTCATCCCGAAGGAACAGGTTGTAGCGAAGCTGGTTCACCACGATCTTCGCCTCGGAAAGGTGCCGAGCGGCCTCCTCGAGCTCCTCGACCGAGAAGTTGGAAACGCCGATCGCGCCCACCTTCCCTTCCTTCCAGAGCGCCTCGAGGGCGCCCATCGTCTCGGACAGGGGGACGTGGGCGTCGGGGGCGTGGACAAGGTAGAGGTCGGCCGAGCGTCGGGCCAACCTCTCCAGGCTGCCGATCAGGCTTGCCCGCACCTGGTTCGCTCGAAGGTGTTCCCAGGAGACCTTGGTGACCACGTAGGCATCCGGAGCGGTGCCCGGGGCCCGCGCGAGCACCTCCCCGAGCACGCGTTCGGAGCGGCCGTTCCCGTAGACCTCGGCGGTGTCGAACCATCGCATCCCGCGCTCGTACGCGCGTCCGATGGTCGCCTTCGTGCGCGCCTCGTCCTCGTTGGTCCAGCGGCCGGACGCCCACAGGCCAAGGCCGAGCGCCGGATGGGGCCGGGCCCCGCCGGAGAGCTTGACCATCTCGATCTTGACGGGCAACGGGGACTTCGGACCGACGGCGGAGCGCTTCTTCTTCGGGCTCGCCTTCGACGGGCGCGAGGGAGGCTTCATGGAGGTGTCCCGGACGACGCACCGTCCTCCTTCAAATGCTCGTCGATACGCCGGACCCGCTCCGCGAGCTCCGTCGCCTTGCCCTCGGCTTCCCGAACGACCTCGGGCGGCGCCCGGTCCCGGAACCCGGGGTCGGCGAGGCGGGCCCGGGTCTTCTCGAGAAGAGCGTGGAGCTTCTCCCGCTCCTTGAGGAGAGCCACCGCCGTGGCTCCCGAAGCGACCGGTCGTTCGAGGAAGCATTCCCCGAACGCCGCGACCCGGCGTCCCGTCCCGGCCGGAACCTGTTCCGCTTCACCGAGGAGCTCGAGCGACCGGAGGCGGACGAGGCGTTCCACCGTGCCCCGCTCGGCGGCGAGGATCCTCGCGGCCTCGGGGCCGTTCGGGCGGACCCAGGCCTTCGGGGTCGCCTCGAGCAGGACCTTCTCCTCGGAACGCAGGTTTCGGAGGAGGCGGACGGTCTCCAGGACGGGTTCCATCTCGAGCTCGGCGACCGGGTCGGAGGGGGCCTCGTCCGCGCGAGGCCAGGCGGAGGTCGCGAGAAGGGCGTCCGGGTGCGGAAGGGCGTGCCAGAGCTCCTCGGTGACGTGGGGAACGAACGGGTGGAGGAGGCGGAGCGAGCGTTCCACGACGAAGAGGAGCGTGGCGCGGGCCTCCCGCTGGGCGGGCTCTCCGCGGCGGCCGAGGAGCGCCTCCTTCGCGATCTCCACGTAGCGGTCCGCGAGGTCGTGCCAGAGGAAGTCGTAGAGCGCCGTGGCGGCCTGCGTGGGTCGGAACTCCGCGAGCGCGCGGTCGACCTCCTCCACGGCGTGGCGGTACCGGGAGAGCACCCAGCGGTTCTCGAGCGCGCTCGAGGCGGACAGGGTCGGCGGGCCCGCCGGGGGGAGCGTCCCCGGGGGGACGAACGCCAAGCTGAACCGAACGAGGTTCCAGACCTTCGTGAGGAAGTTCCGCCCTCCGTCCAGGGCGGCGGAGCCGAACGGGCCGTCCTCGTCGGTCGGGTTCGGGAAGACGAGCGCGAAGCGGAGCGCGTCCGCGCCGCGCTCGCGAACGAGGTCGAGCGGGTCGGGGGAGTTCCCGAGGTGCTTCGACATGCGTCGACCCTGTTCGTCCCGGATCATGCCGGTGAAGTAGACGTCCGAGAACGGCCGGGCGTTGCGGAAGTAGTAGCCGGCCATCATCATCCGGGCGACCCAGAAGAACATGATGTCCCGGCCGGTGACGAGGACGTTCGTCGGGTAGTAGTGGTCGAGGTCGGCGGTCCGCTCGGGCCAGCCGAGGGCGAGGAACGGCCAGAGCCACGACGTGAACCACGTGTCGAGCACGTCCGGGTCCGCCGACAGGTTCAAGGAACCGCACCGGTCGCACACGCTCGGAGCGTCCACCGCTACGATCTCGCGTTGGCACGCCCGACAGTGGTACACGGGGATGGCGTGCCCCCACAGGAGCTGCCGGGAGATGCACCAGTCCTGGATCTCCTCCATCCAGCGGTAGAAGGAGCGCTCCCAGCGGGCCGGGTGGATGTGGATCTCGCCCCGCCGGACCGCCTCCACCACAGGCGCGGCCAGGGACCGCATCCGGACGAACCACTGGACGGAGAGCCGCGGTTCGATCACGGCCTCGGACCGCTCGGACCGCGCGACGGAGTGACGGTACGGCTGGCGTCGGAGCAGGAGGCCGGCCCGTTCGAGCGCCTCCAGCACCTTCGCGCGGGCGTCGTCCCGGTCCATGCCCCGGTACTCGGCGGGGACCCAATCGCCCGCGAGCCGACCCGACTCGTCCAGGATGTCGGGGGGCATCGAGAGGCCCGGATGCCGGAGGAAGACCTCGTAATCGACGAGGTCGTGTCGGGGGGTCACCTTGAGAGCGCCGGCGCCGAACGCGGGGTCGATCGCGCTGTCCGTGATGATCGGGACCTTGCGGTCGGTGAGCGGGACGATGACCTCCCGGCCGATCAAGGAGCGATACCGCTCGTCGTCCGGGTGGACGGCGACCGCCACATCGCCGAAGATCGTCTCCACCCGGACCGTCGCGACCTCGAGCCCACCGGGGCTGCCGTCGGCCCAGAGGTAGCGTAGGTAGTCAAGCGACCCGTCCTCCTCGGTTCGGACGACCTCGAGGTCGCTGATGGCCGTTCGGAGCTTCGGGTCCCAGTTGACCATGCGTTCGCCGCGGTAGACGAGGCCGTCCGTGTGGAGGCGGACGAACACCTCGCGGGTCGCGCGGACGCTCCCCGCGTCCATGGTGTACCGATAGCGGGTCCAGTCGATGGAGAAGCCGCCGGCGCGGGTCTGCTCCCGGATCCGGTTCTCGTGCTCTTCCTTCCAGAGCCCGATTTCGTGGAGGGCCTGCTCGCGCGGGAGCTCCTCGAACCGGACCCCCTGCTTCTGCAGGCGACGGCGCACCTCCACCTGGGTCGCGAGACCGGCGTGGTCGAGGCCCGGGACCCAGAGCGTGGCGTCGCCGCGCATCCGATGGTGGCGGATCAGGATGTCCATCACCGTGTCGCCCAGCATGTGACCGATGGTGAGAGCGCCGGTGACGTTGGGCGGGGGAAGGACGATCGAGTAGGTCGGGCCCTTGGGCCGCTCGGGACCGCGAGCGACCTCCCGTTCGTCCCACTCCTTCTGCCAACGCGCCTCGATCTCCTTCGGGTCGAAGCGCGGGGGCAGCGTCGGCGCGCTCAGGAGGCTCCCCTCCCAAAGGCGACCGGCATCGAGATCGCGAGCTCCACGACCGCCACGAGCGTCATGACCTCCAGGCCGAAGCCGACACCCGACGACCGGGCCAGGTCAAAGAGGAGAGGGGGAAGCCCGGCCATGATGAGCCCGGGGACGGAGACGAGGACCGCGACCCACGCCCCGGCGTACAGGTTCGTGATCGCGAGGCCGCGGCGTCGGGCCCAGCGGAAGAGGAGCCCGAGCTCGAAGAGCGCCGCGCCGAGCACCGCCGGCAGCTCCACGAGGACGAACGCGACGAAGGTGAACGGCTCGAAGAAGCGCAGGAGCGTGAGCCCCACGATGAGGGCCGCCGCGATGAGGTACATGGAACCGATCAGCGCCACCTTCCCGAGGATGACCGACCGGTTGGAGAGCGGGAGGCTCCGACCGTAGGAATACGCGATCACTTCGATGGCGAAGAACGCCGGGCCAAAGAAGGTTGCGAGGAGCGCGGCGGTGGTGACGGCGCCGAGGGCGAGCGAGGCGGCGACCGGGTTCTGTGCCGGGGTCGCGTACGTGAGCAACCCGAGCGCCCCGGCGTCCAGGATCGGCAGGAGGATCAGGAACGCGTAGCCCGGGGTCCGGCTGGCGATGCGAAGGTCCTTCACCAGCACCGCCCGGGCGCGGCTCATCGGCCGAAGGGAGAACGTGGCTGCCGGGGGGCTCACCGAGGTGAGGACCGGCAGGAACAGAAGGGTCCGGACCGAACGGGACAGCCAGACGACCGACCAGGCGGCCAGCGCCAGGTACGCCGCGGCGGCCACCCCGAGCACCAGGTCGAGGGTGGGAGAGAGGATCGCGACCGACGAGGGTCCGCCCGCCACGATTGCCGGTAGCGCCGCGAACGAGAACGGGAACGCCGCGACGAGCAGTCCACTGCCGACGGACGGACCCTGGACGGCGAGCCCGCCCAGGGCACGGAAGAACGCCGGTGCCGCGGTGATGAAACCGAACATGGCGAACGCCGGGACGAGCCAGAGGACCAGGTACGCCCAGCGGACGACCGTACGGCCGCCACCGCCACGGGAACCCTGGACCCGGCGGAGGAAGAACCGACCGGTCAGGAGCGAGAGGGCGAGCGCATAGATGACCGCCACGACCGCGCCCGGCAGGGCCGCGAGCCCGGCGAGCGGCCCCAGGGCGATACCGACCGCGATGGGGGTCAGGATGATGATCGTGAGGGCGGGGAAGTCGAAGAGGCGCAGGTACAGGATGCCCGCGACCCGTCGGAAGGTCCGGGGGTCGATCGGGAGCGGTTCGAGCACGGGGAGGACGCCCGAGGAGATCAGCGTGGGGATCACCTGGACCCCGGTCCACCACAGGAGAGCGATGTCGAGGCTGAGGAGCCCCGTCAGGATGGCGCTCTGGAAGAGCCCTGCCGGAATGCTGGAGAAGATCTGGGGGCTCTGCGCCTTCAGGTGAAGGATGGCGGCGGCGCCCAGGGTCAACAGCGCGAGCACCGCGCTGATGACGACCTTGCTCTGGACGACGAGACGCCGCGAGCGGGCTACGAGGTTCTTCGAGCGGCCCGGCGGCAGGACGTTCCCCTGCCGGAACGCATAGACCGCCTGCAGCGAGAGCTCGGTGAACGCGACGTTGCTCAGGCGGAGGGCCTCCCTCCAGCTCATACCGAGGGGTCGCCGAGGGAGTCGACCGCGGCCCGCACCCCCACATCCTCCTCCGTGAGGCGCAGGAAGATCTCCTCGAGCGAGGCGTCGCCCGCCGCGACCCGCTCCCGAAGCGCGGCGAGGCTCCCCTCCCCCCGGAGCACCCCTCGGTCGAGGATCCCGACCCGCTGGCAGAGCTGCTCGGCGACCTCCATCGTGTGGGTCGAGAACAGCACGCCGCGGCCCCCGCTCGCGACGTAGCGCAGGAGCACGTCCTTCATGATCCGGACCGACCGCGGGTCGAGACTGTTGAGCGGTTCGTCCAGAACGAGCAGGGGCGGCGCGTGCAGGAGCGCCGCGATGATCAGTACCTTCTGCCGGGTGCCGTTCGAGAGCGTGGCGATCGGCTCCTCCAGCTCGGCCTCGAGCCGGAACGCCTCCGCGTAGCTGCGCATGCGCCGGGTGGCCGTCGCCGCGTCCATCTGACGCACGCTCGCGACGAACTCGAGGAACTCCCGGGGGGTCAGCGCCTCGTAGAGCATCGAGGTCTCGGGAACGTAGCCGATCCGGGCCTTGGTCGCGAGCCCATCGCGGAGCGCGTCGAGCCCGAAGACCCGGATCTCGCCGGCGACCGGGCGCACGAGCCCGACGATCGCCTTGATCGTGCTGGTCTTTCCCGCGCCGTTCGACCCGAGGAGACCGTAGATCTCCCCCGGCTGCACGGTGAGGGAGAGCTGCTGGACCGCCGGCCGCTCCCCGTAGGCGACCGAGATCCCCTCGAGCGCGAGCGGGACCGAGCTGCTCGCGGGGTAGGCGGTCGCCATCCTATCTCCATCCGCTCGCTTTAGGTATAACTCCGATGGGGTCGGAGAACTAGCGGGACCGGATCAGCGGAAAGAGAATGACCTCTTTGATCGACGGGATCCCGAGGAGCCCCATGAGGACCCGGTCGACCCCGAAGCCGACCCCGGTGCACGGCGGGAGCCCGTAGCCGAGCGCGCTCACGTAGTCCTCGTCGAACGCATATCGGTCGTCCCCCCGTTCTCCGAGCTGGGACCGGAAGCGGGCCTCCTGTTCGTCCGGGTCGTTGAGCTCGGTGTAGGCGTTCGCGAGCTCGAACCCCGGGTGGAACACTTCGAACCGCTCCACCCGTCCGGGCTTCGAGCGATGGCGCTTCGCGAGGGGAGTGGTCGCCGCCGGGTAGTCGACCACGAAGGTCACCCGGTCGAACGTCGGCTCCACGTAGTGCTCGAAGAGCTTGTCGAGGAACGTCCCGTTCGAGGAGTTGTCGGGGACGGTCGAGCCGACGGCTCGGGCGAGCTCGCGCAGCTCTTCGCGACTCTTGGAGAGCAGGTCGGGGATGCCGCTCCGTTCCTCGAGGGCGTCCACGAAATCGACGGTGGGGAACGGAGGAAGGAACCGCTTCGCGGCGGCTTCGACCACGCTGTCGCCGGGACACAGCTCGAGGGTGCGGTGGGCGAGCCGCTCGAAGAGCCCCTCCATGAGGTGGCGCATGTCGTGATAGTCCGCGTAGGCCCAGTACGCCTCGAACTCGGTGAACTCCGGCGAGTGGATGCTGTCCAGGTCCTCGTTGCGGAACGCCTTCGAGAGCTCGTAGACCCGCTCGAGCCCCCCGACGAGCAGTCGCTTGAGCGGAAGCTCGATCGAGATCCGAAGACGGAGCTCGGCGTCGAGGTAGTTCGAGCGGGTGACGAACGGCGCGGCCGCGGCCCCGCCCGCGACCGACGTGAGCACCGGCGTCTCGACCTCGAGGAAGCCGGCGTCGTCAAAGTACCGGCGGATCTCCCGGACGAGCAGCGTGCGGGTCCGGAAGCGGGCGCGCGCTTCCGACGAGGAGAGGAGGTCGACATAGCGTCGGCGCAGGCGTTCCTCCACGTCCTGGAGCCCGTGGAACTTCTCGGGGGGCGGTCGGACCGCCTTCGCGAGCAAGGTGAGGGAACGGACGAGGAGCGAGGGCTCGCCGCGGCGAGAGACGATGGGGGTCCCTTCGGCGCCGATGATGTCCCCGGGGTCGAGGTCCGCGAGCCATCCATTGTACGGACCCTCGCCGAGCTCGTCGACCCGCAGGAGGAGCTGGAGCGACCCCGATAGGTCCTCGAGGTCGGCGAACGCGGTCCGGCCGTGCTGGCGGACCGCCATGAGCCGGCCCGCGACACGGACGGGCGGGGCGGGGGGAGCCTCCTCGCCCGGCTTCAGGGTCCGGCACGCCTCGCGGACCCGCTCGGTAGGAGAGCGGTCGGGGAACGACCAGGGATAGGGTTCTTTACCTTCCGCGCGCCAGCGGGCGACCTTCGCCTTACGGTCCTGCTCGAGACGGTTCTCTTCGGCCATCCGACGACGGGCGAGACGTGACCGGGCAGAAAATGGTTCGTGTCGAAAGGGGCCCTATCGGGCCGTGGGCTCGACCGCGAGGCGCTCGACGCCTCCGGGGCGGAAGAGCGCGAGGTGCTCGGGGATCGCCGGGTCCTTTCCCGCCGGGCGGGCCGGTTCGTGGAGGAGGAGGAACGTGCCGAGGAAGAACTCGGCCGCCGCGTCCCCGCCGCCGATCCCGTAGCTCACGTAGTCGGAGAAGTAGACATGGACCATCCCGGACCGTCGGCGCCGCAGCGCCTCGAGGAACTTCCCGAGCTCCTCGGGGCCCTTGCGCTCGAGCTCCTCGATGAGGTCGCGGAGGATCGGGCGCTGGCTGACGCCCGCGAGGCCGTCGTAGGCGAGGTAGACCGCCGGACGGGGGTCCAGGGCCACCACGTCGAGGCGGAGCACCCCCTCGACCGGCTTGGTCCGCATGGCGAGCGACCTACCGCCCTTGCGTTAAGAAGGCTTCGGACCGGGCCCCACGAAGGGGGTCCGGCCCGTGGAACGAGTTGGGCCGAGCTTCGACCGGCCTACCTAGTGTTGGTGGCCACCCGGACCGCCGGGAGCCCCGCCGCCGCCCTTCTTGGACGCGATGATGTCGTCGATCCGCAGGATCATGGTCGCGACCTCCGTTGCGGAGCTGAGCGCCTGGCTCTTGACACGGAGCGGCTCGATGACGTGGAGCTTCCACATGTCGGCCGACTTCCCGTCCTGGAGGTTGATCCCGGCGTTCTTGTTCGCGTTGGGTCCGTCGTGGGCGCTGCGAAGGTCGATGAGGGTGTTGATCGAGTCGTACCCGCCGTTCTCGGCGAGGGCCCACGGGATGCATTCGAGCGCCTGAGCGAACGCCTCGACCGCGAGCTGCTCGCGGCCGCCAACTGTACCGGCCCACTTGCGCAGCTTCACCGCGAGGTCGATCTCGGTCGCGCCACCGCCGGGGCAGACGACCCCGTCCTCGATGACGCTCGAGACGACCTTGAGCGCGTCGTGGAGCGAGCGCTCGACCTCCTGCGTGACGTGTTCGGTGCCGCCCCGGATGAGGATCGAGACGGATCGGGGATTGGCGCAACCGGTGACGAACGTCATCTTGTCGTCACCGACCTTGTGCTCATCGACCTTAGCGGCCGAGCCGAGGTCCGCGCTGGTGAGCTCCTTGATCCCGGTCACGATCTTTCCGCCGGTCGCGCGGGCGAGCTTCTGAAGGTCCGACTCCTTGACCTGCTTCACGGCGTAGATGCCCTGCTTCGCGAGGTAGTGGAGGACGACGTCGTCGATCCCCTTCTGGCAGACAACCACGTTCGCGCCGAGCGCCTTGATGGCGTCGACCATCTTGTGGAACGTCCGGTCCTCTTCCTCGAGGAAGCTCTGGATCTGGTTCGGGTTCTTGATGTTGATCTTGCTCTCGATCTCGGTCTTCTTGATCTCGAGGGCGGAGTTGAGAAGGGCGATCTTCGCGTTCGTCACTTCCGAGGGCATGCGCGGGTGTCCGCGCTCCTTGTCGAGGATGATCCCCTGGATGAGCTCCGTGTCCGAGATCGTGCCCCCGTGGCGCTTCTCGACCTTGATCTGGTCGACGTCGCAGACGGTCTTGCCGCCGCGGGTCTCGGCGATCCTCTGGACCGCGAGGACGGCGATCTTCGCGAGCTCGGAGCGGGAGCCATAGACGCCCTTCGAGCCCATCGCGGTCGCGGCGCAGTCGATGAGGATCGATTCGTCGCTGGTCTTAATGGTCGTTCCGATCTCGGTCTCGAGAAGGCGTTTTGCCTCCTGCACCGCGAGCTGGAAGCCGCGGGTGATGACGGTCGGGTGAACGTTCTGCTCGAGGAGGTATTCCGAGCGCTTGAGGAGCTCCCCGGCGAGCACGACCGCCGTGGTCGTCCCGTCGCCGCACTGCTGGTCCTGGGTCTTAGCGACCTCGACCAGCATCTTGGCGGCCGGGTGCTCGACGTCGACCTCCTTCAGGATCGTGACGCCGTCGTTCGTGATCGTGATATCGCCCATCCCGTCGACGAGCATCTTGTCCATGCCCCGGGGACCTAGGGTCGTTCGTACCGTGTCGGCGACGGCCCGGGCGGCGGCGATGTTGTTCGCGGTCGCGCTCTTTCCCTGCTCGCGCTCGGTCCCTTCTCTCAGGACGAGAATCGGAGTTCCCTGAAGCATGCTTCCACCGAGTTTGGCAGAATTGCTCTTCTATATAAATGCAACTAACCCGCAAGCGCGCGGCGTGGCTCGTGCCGGTCCAGGCGCCGCACCGGGGGAATGCGCTCCGTCTCGGGAACCGGTTTGAGGTAAAATCCATCCCCTTCCCCTCATCCGGGACGGGTCGATAGTGGGCCACTCCATGCGTGAAGTTCGGTTGGCGCTCCTCGCAGCGGTCACAGGGTCGGCGCTCTGGGGCCTCTCTGGAACGGCCGCCCAGGTGATTCTTCAGGGGTACCTGTTCCCGGTCTGGGGGCTCACGACCATCCGCATGCTCGGTGCGGCCTGCCTTCTCCTGGCGGTGGCCCGACCGAAGTGGCCCCGTCCGTGGACCGCCTCGTTCGCCTCGATGGCAATCCTGGGCCTCGTCGGCTCCCAGGTCACGTACCTCGAGGCGCTCTTCTACTCCAACGTGACGACAGCGACCCTGCTTCAGTTCCTCTTCCTGCCGATGGTCGCCGGCTACGAGCTGGCGTCCGGAGCGATCCGATGGTCGGCCCGGTGGGCCGCCCTGCTCGCGCTCGCGGCGGCCGGGACGATGTTGTTGGTCGGGACCGTCTCTCCCCACGGGTTCTCCATCCTCATCACGCCGCTGGGTCTCGCGTTCGGTCTTCTCTCGGCGGTCGCGGGGGCGTACTATACCCTCGCCACCCGTCGGTTCGTCCAGACCCAGAGCGCGCAGTGGGTGACGACGTGGGGGTTCCTTCTCGGAGGGCTCGTCACGGCCCCGATCGGCGCCTGGACCCTGATACAGTACCACTGGCCCGCAACGCTCGCGAGCGCGGCGCTCCTCACAGGGCTGGTCCTCTTCGTGGTCGTGGCGGGGACCCTGCTCGCCTTCACGCTGTTCGTCTACGGTCTTAGGAAGCTGACCGCCACCGAGGCCGGGGTCGCCGGCTCGTTCGAGCCGATCGTCGCGGCCACGGCCGGGCTCTTGATCCTCGGCGTCGCGCTCTCGAGCCTCCAGTACGTAGGGGGAGGTCTCATCATCGTCGCGGTGGCGTGGCTCGGAGGGACCGTCCACTCGAGGGTCGAGCCCGAGAAGAGGGTCGGTCGCCCGTGACCCCGGACCCCACCGCTTACATGCTCCCTACAATGGGGGGAACGGCCGGACACGGGACGGGATAGGATGACGGAGGTCGCGGGATCCCTTGAGTACCGTCTCCTCCGCCGGTCGGACGTCCCGAGCTACCTCACGGTCGTGCTCCAAGGGATCGGGAAGCTCGAGCGCTCGACCGGCCTCGACCGGGGCGCCGAGAAGATGGTCCGCTCGCTTTCCCGAAGGTCGATCTGGACGCTCCTCAGGTTCTCCCAGCTGGTGGGTCGCCCTTTCGCCCAGATCTTCGTCGCGGTCGACGGGAACCGGGTCGTGGGGACCGGGACCCTGCTCCGGCTACCGAACGCCGCCTACGTCGCCGGAATGGCGACCGACGCGGGGTACCGAGGGCGGGGGATCGCCTCCCAGCTCCTCACTCTCCTAAAGAAGGATGCGGCTCGTCGGCATCAGGAGTGGCTCGTCCTCGACGTCGATAGCGACAACGACACGGCCATCCGGGTCTACCGTCACGCCGGATATCGGGATGTCGCCCGGTTCACGTGGTACGTGCGCACCGGAGTCCCACCGACCATGACCCCGCTCCCGCCGAGGACGCGTCCGGCGACGAGGGAGGAGCTCAACGAAATCGCTCCCAAACTGGATGAAGGTCGGGCCGCGGATTACCGCGCGGCCCTGCCCTCCACTCGGCGAAGGCTGTCCCACAACGAGGTCCTGGCGGGCTCTTTCCGGAGCCGCAAACAGACGTGGGTCCTTTGGACGCTCAGCGGTCCACCCCTCGCCCTTCGCGTCTCCTGTGCCCCCACTCGGGAGGCTCCGATGGCGGTCTACCTCCCCCTGGTCGGTTCGACCCCCCCGTCCCTGGAGGAGGCCGCGGCGCTCCTCGATCGGGGCACCGAGTGGCTCCGACCTCGAGCCCCGGCGACCTGTCTCGCCGTGGTAGCGGAGCCTACGGGCGCCGTGGGTGTGGCGCTCGAGCGCCTCGGGTTCAAGGGTGTGGCCTCGACGATGACCATGGTCCGGTCCAGCTCGACGTGAACCGGAGCGACGTTCGGGTCCGACCGACGCTTTCCTGGGCGGGACCTTATCGCTCGGAGAACTCGCGCTCGATCTCGGTCGCGAACCGCTTCCAGAGGTCGGCGTCCTCCGACCGAAGTCGCTTCGCCAACCGTCTCTCCGCGGCGGGCGCGAGTCGCGGCCCCTGCCACCGGAGCTCTCGACCTTCGAACAGCAGTTCGGAGGCGTTCGGCCCGACGGCGGAGACGGTGTATCGGAACTGGGAGTGATGGCTCGGCCCCACGATGTGGGTGCTCACCCAGTACCGGGCGCGGGGGTAGATCTGGACCAGCTTGACCTTCCGAACGCGGCGACCACCGGGGGCGGGGAACGTATCGTCGAGGATGACGGTCCGAGGAGAGAGCCAGAGGACCTTCCGCGACCCGTGGACTCCCCCGGTTGCCCAGTCGTGTGGGACGAAGTCGATGCACCAGCGGAACGCCCAGGGTGCGGGAACGCGGAACCGCTGCCGGAAGGAGTACTCCGCGCACGCAGTGGCCCGGGCGGGTCCTGTGCGACTTCGCTTCGTCTTCATGGTAAGCGGAACCGAACCGGTCATCTATGCTCCGCGCGGGTCCGTCACCCGCGCCAGGACGAATCCGTCGTATCCTTTGCGGCCCACGGTCTGGATGCCGGTCGCGCTGACGCGGGAATCGGAGGCGAGCGCGTCCAGGAATTCGCGCATCCCCCGGACGTCCGGGGACGGGCTGGATGCGTCGGCGAGCTCTCCCCGCCGGACCACGTTGTCGACGACGATCAACGAGCCGGGCCGGGAGAGCTTCAGCGTCCACTCGAAGTACGCCCGCGTGTTCGCCTTGTCCGCGTCCAGGAAGAAGAGGTCGAACGGCCCCCGCTTCTCGGCGAGGATCTTCGGGAGGGTCTCGAGCGCCCGACCGAGCCGTATCTCCACGCGGTCCTGAAGGCCCGCCCGCGCGATGTTCGCAGAAGCGACCTCGGCGTGCTTTGCCTCGACCTCGAGGGTCACGAGGCGCCCGTCCTTCGGGAGCGCCCGGGCGAGCCAGATCGTGCTGTACCCGCCCAAGGCACCGATCTCGAGGACCCTGCGGGCCCCTAGCGCCTTGGCGAGTAGATAGAGGAGCTTTCCCTGGGTCGGGGAGACCTGGATGTTCGGAAGGCCGGCGGCCGCGCTCGACCGGAGGGCCTCCTCCAGGACCGGGTCCGCGGGGAGCAGCTTCTCCTCGAGATAGGCGTCCACAGCGGTCCACAGGTCGGTCGTCACGGCCGACGACCCCCGGACGACGAAGCCCGGTCCACGGCGTCGAGGACCCGCAGGGCGGCGAGCGTGATCATCTTGCTCGGTTGGCCGACCTTCTCGATAGCGAAGGGGGTGGGGCGGTGCTTCGGGTGCGACGCGTACCACCGCGCCGCCGCGCCCTCGAGGTCCGGGTGGACCGCGTCGAGGTTCCACCTCCCATCGGGGAGCTGGCGCGAGCGAAGGAACGCCACCGCGTAGTCCATCCGACGGTCGCCCGCGTAGCCCAGAGCGGTCATGAAGTCGAGACCGACCAAGAGGTCGTAGTAGTAGTGTGGCGGGTAGTGGAACCGATACCACGGTTCGTACCGGTCCCCCTGACGGTGGAGTTCCCGCTCGAGGAAGAACTCGGCCCCTTTCTCCACGCAGGTCTTCATGCTCCCGCTCCACTTGGACCGGGGGAAGGCCGCGAAGACGCTCAATGCCTCCCAGGAATCGAGGTTCCTTCCGGACCCGAAGCACGACCAGCCCCCCTTGGGGTCGGCGGTCTCGACCAACCAATCGAGGGTACGTCGGACCCGCGGGTCGTCCTCGTACCCGAACCGGATCAGGGCCCGAGCCTGGTTGGCCGCCACGCAGTAGTGGGGGGTCCCCTTCGAGCTGCCACCGAGCCCTCCACCCGTCGCGGCGAACCCGTCCATCCAGAACTCGCAGGCCTCGCGGACCTCGGGGACCGCGCGCGTCAGGCCGAGGTCGGAGAGGACCAGCATCATCCAGTTGGTGGAGAGGTACTTCGGTCGGTACTGGGAATCGCCGTCGTTCCAGCCACCGCCGAGGCGGCGCTGCGAGAGGATCTCCGCGGCCCATCCTCGTTCCAGGATTGCCCTCTTGGCGTCCCGGACCTCGGGGTCGTTCTCCTTCCGACCGAGAAGCTCGGTCAACGTTCGGTACCGCACCGAGGGCTGGTTCCCCTCCAACAGCCAGGACATGGCCGTGCTCGGGGTCTTGGTCCGCGTCTTCGGAACGGGTTTCGTGCGGGCGGGGGTCATTGGGGAGGCCAGCTACCGGAGCCCAAAAGGTCCACGGGAGGGGTTTTGAAACGCCCTCCCCCGAAATCGCTGCGACCGGGTCCGAGCGGGCGCCCGTGGGAGGTTGAGCCCTAGCTCTTCGCGCCGGGTCCGACCTTGCCGACGAGGACCCGGGCGAGCGCGAAGTAGTCGCTCGGCGGAAGCTCTTCCGGCCGACGATGGCCCCAATCGGCCGACCAACCGGCCTCACGGGCGAGCTCG
The DNA here is from genome assembly GCA_002503985.1 of Thermoplasmata archaeon UBA61. Taxonomy (GTDB): domain Archaea; phylum Thermoplasmatota; class Thermoplasmata; order Lutacidiplasmatales; family UBA184; genus Lutacidiplasma. The sequence goes on along the minus strand of DASW01000006.1, from coordinate 63,091 downwards.
TCTGCGCCTTCCCGGGTCGAGGTCAACCGGGGAAGAAGGTTCGAAAGCTGCTTTCGACGCGAGGAGAAGAGCCGTCGAAGGATCTCCTCGAACTCCGGAACGGACGGCACCGGGAGGGGGTCGCGCCGGGTGACGTGGACCCCGATCCGGCTCTCGACCTCGGGTTGCGGCGTGAACGCGGCGGAGTTCACGGTCCGGAACAGTTCGACCGAGCCGTAGAGCTGCGCGATGATCGAGAGGCGCCCGTACTTCTTCGAACCGGGGTCCGCCGCGAGGCGCTCGGCGACCTCCCGTTGGACGAGAAAGACGACCCGCGGGGTCCGGGCGGCGAACAGCCGAAGCAAGAGCGGTGTCGCCACCGAGTACGGAAGGTTGCCGATCACCGCGTCCGCCAGGGGGAGCGTCACCGTGAGGGCGTCCCCCGTCACGACCCGGATCCGGTCGCCGAAGGTGGTCGTGAGGAAGCGCGCCAGCCGGCGGTCGCGTTCGATCACAGTGAGCGGACCGACCCCGCGGCGCAGCAGAGCTGCCGTCAGGACCCCGAGCCCGCCTCCGATCTCGACCACAGGACGCCCGGGAGGCAGCTCGACCAGCGCGGCCTCCGCGTCGGCGACGAACGGGTCCGTGAGGAACGACTGGCCCCACTCCTTGGACGGTCGCACGCCGAGCGAATCGAGCGCGGCGCGGACCTCGTCCGGTCGCTCGGGCACCGCGGGAACGGTGCCGTTGGTCGTTGCGCTACGGCGCGACGAAGAGGCGGTACTTGTCCTCGACACCGCTCAGTTCCTGCTCGATCCGGCCGACGATGAGCCGCTCGGGGCTCTTGAGATGGACCCGGACCTCGATCTCTTCGAAGCTCGCGAACGGGGCCCGCTTGCGCTCGTCCACGATCTGCTGCATCGTCTTCTTGCCGATCCCCGGCAAGAGCTCGAGGAGGTGGAACCGGCGCGAGACCGCCGGGGCCTCGTTGAAGAACCGTAGGTACCGCGGGGCGTTCCGCCGGACGATCGATTCGAGGGCGGGGGTGAGCTCCGTTCGGGCCGAGACGGTGAGCTCGTCGTAGCTGACCCGGCGCCGGACGTGGTCGATCGGGGAAGGGGTCGCCCCGACCGGACCGAGCGGGACCCTCGTCCCCGGCGTCAGGGGCACCGTCGGGCGCGGCACGAGCTCGAAGAGTTTCAGCTCGTCTTCGCCGATGGCGAGCGCGAGGGGTTCGCGGTGGAACCCCCGCTCCGTCTGCCGACCGTTCGGCAGGTAATCGAGAATGATGGCGTAATTCTCCACACCGGATCCCCCCCGCTCATCGGTGCTGTGCCACGATCTCGAGGAGCCGGGCGACCTGCGCTTCGTCGAGCGCGACCCGCTCCTTCGAGAAGAGGAGGCGGATCTCCTCCGGGTACTGGGGGAGAACGTCGGCGATCTTCACGGCCACCGTCGCGTCCACGAACGGGAGCGTCCGCAGCTCGGCCAGGAGCTTCGCGGTCTGCTCCGTAGAAAGGCGCGCGAACTGCTCGGCATGCTGGTGGGCGAGGGCGGCCTCACGGGGGAGGGTACGGCGGGCGGCCTCCTCCACAAGGAGGTCCTTCACCTTCGAGAGGGGGACCGGTTCAGGCATCGGCCTTCCCCACGTCGGCGGGCATGAGATGGATCGGGGTCGCGATGAGCTCCTTGCGCTTCCCGCCGTCCAGGAAGGCGATGCGGTAGGCCCGGCCGGTCTTCGCGACCACGGTGCACGTGCGTCCCTGGTAGCGCGGGTGCGGCTGGCCGTGCGGGTCGGACGCCTCGATCCGGACGACCACGCGGTCGCCGATCGCGAACTCGCGCAGGAACCGGCTCACCGGCGGCAGCCCACGCTCGCGGACCTCCTTCGTGAACGTCCCGCGAGAGCGGGATCGGAACCCCTTGGAACTCTTGACCATCGCCTTACACCTCCGTATCGTGGATCTCCAACACGTCGAGGAACTCGACCTTCAGCGGCACCCCGACCAGCGAGGAGAGGCTTGGCACGGTGCGTCCGTCATCTCCTTCCACCCACTCCTTGACGTACGTACCCGCTTCGGTCCTGAGGTCGAGCGTGAACCGCCCGTCGGTCGCTTCCACGACGCGCGCAGCGACGAGCCGCCGCGTTCGGACGCGGTCGGACCGACGGTGTGCGACGCGCTTCGGCGTGCGCTGGGCGATCGCTTGGCGAAGCGCGAGCTCGAGAGCCTCATTAACCTTTGCCACCGGGACTTCCCCAACCACACCGACACGGTAGCTCTTGTCCGGGCTCGCCTCCTTAACCCGCACCACTTCCGGAGCCTCCGACGGGCGAAGGTCGACGACCTCCACCCTCCCGGCCGCGTCTCGGGCGAGCTCGGTGGCCATCTGGGCCAGGTCGACTGTGCGCTTTCGCGGCCGCAATAGCTCCAGGACGAAAGGTCGGCCCCGTCCGAGCATCCGCGCGTCGATGTCCTCCCGTCCCATCCCGTGGAAGCGGCTCCCCTCCGCCCCCGTCGCCGATAGGAACGGGGCCGCGACGATCTCCTCAACACTGGTCGGGTAGGTCTTCCCGGTCCCGCCGCAGGTCGTGCATCCCCGGCCCTGGCATCGACGGCAGGGCCAGTGGGTCTGGGGCAGGGTCCGGTCGAGCTTACGGTACCGGCCGTAGACGTAGACCGGCAGAACGGTGACCTCGACCCGCCCGACGGGCAGGTCGGCCAGGAACACCACGTCGGACCGTTCCGTGCCGCCGGAGGCCCCGCTGGCGGTCTCCATCTTCTTGCCTAGCTCCCGGTTGAACGCCGAGCGGGCGCTCTCTCCCCACTCGCTGCCGAACTCGATCCAGAGCGCCTCCTCCCGAGCGAGGCGCTCGGGGTCCCAGCGGGAGCCGCAGGTGAAGCGGTGCCATTCGAACCCTTCGGCGGCGCGGACGGCCCGGTCGACCCAGGTCGAGAGGCGAGAGAAAAGCCCACCGCACACCGCGCACTCCGGGTTCCCTCCGAGGGGAGCGTGTCCGAGCGCGTCCGTGAGCCGACGGGCGCGCTCCGGGTTCGAAAGACCGTGACCGAGCCGACCGAAGAGGCGACCAAAGCACTCGTCGCAGAGGTCCCGGTCCAGAGCTCGGAGCGCGGTCGTGCGCGCTCCCTCGGGGATGTCGAAGACGACGGGTTCGGTCACTCTCCCGAGACCGGCGCAGGCCACAAAAGTTCGCCGGCACGCGCTTCCGATGGCCGAAGAACCTTATCTTTGGGGATTCCGTGGCGAGGACGACTCCCATGCCCTCGATCACCGAGGCCGAACTGACCCGGGCGATCGAGAGGACCCTGGTCGCCCGCGGGAAGATGCCGGCCCCCGAGGCCCGTCCGGTCGCTCGGATGGTGCTGGGGTACTTCGGGGCCGACGACACGGTGCTCGACAACAAGCTCTCGAGCGACGACCGCGACCGGTTCTACCAGCTCGAGGAGGAGGGTCTCCTCACGAGCGAGGAGGAGGACGCCACCGTCTCGCGCGGCAAGACCTGGCGGATCCACTACTGGCTCCTCAAGAAGGCGCGGATCCGCGACGTGGGCCAGGGCGGTGAGGCTCCCCCCACCGACGAGGCCGAGGCCGTCTACCGGTCGATCCGGGAGTCGGACTGGAACCGGAACGCCAGCTCCCGGTCCCCGCCCAAGCCGTGAGACGGGGCTTCGCTAGCGGCGGTTCGGAGGCCGCGCTCCTCCCGGGGGGCGGTAGTGGATCGGCGCCCCGAGGAGCGCGGGGTAGTCCGACGCTTGGATGATCGAGCGGACGTGCTCGATCGCCCAGAACGCGAAGAAGATCGCCGCGAAGAGCGCGAGGTAGCCGGCCGCGTCGTTCGCGAACCCTCCTATCCCAGCGATCGCGAGGACCGCGGCCAGGGAGGCGAGGGCGTTGAAGGTCGCGTGCATGCCGACCGCGACCCCGTAGTACGACCAGGAGCCAGGCCCCCCCTCGTGGAACTGGGAGCGTGCGTAGCCGTAGCCGAACATCCCGGTCGAGCTGCCGTGCAGGAGCACGCTCGAGACCGAGCGGATGATGATCAGCACGATGCCCGCCTCGAGACCTCCCACGAGGTAGGCGCCGAGGCCGTAGAGGAACGTCTCGAAGAACCCGAAGCCGAGCCCGACCGAGGCGCCGAAGACCGGTCCGTCGGCGAGCTGCTTGAACGAGGTCCGGAACGCGGCGACCCCCGACGCCTTGAGGGCCTCCTCGATGACCGGCGCGATGACGAGGACCAGGAAGAACGCCCCGGCCGTGGAGTTCCCGTTCAGGAAGACGAACTCGGGTCCGGGGTAGTTCTGGCTCACGGCGGTCCCGGCGTAGACGATGACCGCTTCGAGGACCGCGGCGGTGAGGGTCGCGAAGATCGCTCCGTAGACGAACGCTCGCAGGAGCGGGCCCCACCCCTCCTTGCCGTACCGCTCGGTTCCGCGGATCCAGCCGAGGTAGATCAACGCCGGGATGAACGATACGATGACGAGGATGAGGAGGTCCCACCCGGAGCCGAGGTCGGTCACGGTCCGCCCGTCTTGCCGGTAGGGTACACGTAGAACCCTTCTCCGGTCTTCCGGCCCAGCTTCTTGGCCGCGACGAGGGTGCGCAGGAGCGGGCAGGCACGGTAGCGGCTATCTCGGAACCCGTCCCAGAGGACGTCCAGGATGGAGACCGTGGTGTCGATCCCGACGAGGTCGACCAGCTCGAACGGTCCCATCGGGTGGTGGAAGCCGAGCTTGTAGGAGGTGTCGATGTCCTCCTTGGTCGCCACGCCCTCGTAGAGCATCCACGCGGCCTCGTTGACGAGGACGGCGAGGGCGCGGGTCGTGACGAACCCGGGAGTGTCGCGCGAGGTGACGACCGTCTTTCCCAGGTTCACGGCGAAAGAGCGCGCCCGCTCGAGGTACTCGGGGCGCGTGGTGTGGCCCGGGATCAGCTCGACCAGCGGCATCTGGAGGACCGGGTTGAAGAAATGGACCCCGACCAGGCGCCCGGGGTCCTTCAGGTCCTGGCCGATCGCGGTGATGGGGAGCGAGGAGGTGTTCGTCGCGAGGAGCGCGGTCGGGTGGGTTGCCGGCTCGAGCTCGGCGAAGATCCGCCGCTTGAGCGCGAGGTCCTCGGGCGCCGCCTCGATGACGATCTGGGCCGAATCGGCCCTCCGAAGCCCGATCGCGAAGTCGATCCGAGCGAGCGCGGCATCGCGGTCGCTCGCAGCGACCTTGCCGCGCTGGACGGCGTGGTCGAGCGCCCGCGTCGCGTTCGCGATCCCCCGCCGGGAGAGCTCCTCGTTCACGTCCTCGAGCGTCACCGGGTAGCCGGCGAGCGCGCACTGGGCGGCGATGCCGCTGCCCATGATCCCCGCGCCTACGACGAAGACCCGTTGGGCGATCGATGCGCGAGGGTCGCTCTCCGAGAGGACGGGTTCGATGTCGGTCATGAGGTCTCCGGGATGGAGGGGAGGGTCCGGGCAATCTCAAGGTACTCGCAGGCACGGCAAAGCTCGGTCGCGGCCGGCTCACCGCACGCCCGGCAGCGTTCCGGAGCGGCCAAGGAGGCCTCCTGCGCGAGGAACCGCGTCACGAGGCGCTCGTGGGTCTTCAGGAGCGACTGGCGGGTCCCCGGCTGGGCCTCCTCGAGCTGCCAGACGACCTCCCGGAAGAGGTTTCGAGCGGCCCGGCCTGCGTAGGGGCACTCCCCGTGGTCGAGCGGGATCCGCTTCAGCTGGGCGTAGAGGAACACTTCCCGCTCCGGGATGAGGGCGAGAGGGGCGACCCGCGGGACGAGCCCGGGCTGTCGGACCCGGTGCGGGGCCATCCGCACGAGACGGTCCAAGTCCCCGCGAACGAGGTTCATGAGGACCGTCTGGGCGAGGTCGTCCAGGTTGAAGCCGAGCACGAGCGCGTCGGCCCCAACGTCCCGGGCCGCGCGGTTCAGGAGCTGACGCCGCCAGACGCCGCAGAAGGAACAGGGAACGGTCCCCGGAAGGTTGGAGGCGGTCCGGTCGATCGTGGTGCCGATCGCCTCCTCGGCCGACACGACCCGATGCTCCACCCCCAGGGAGTCGGTGAGCGCCCGGGCGGCCTTCAGAGTCCCGGCCCGGTACCCGTCGATCCCCTCGTCCACGCTCAGCGCAACCATGCGGACGGTCGGCCGTCGCCGGAAGTAGCGGTGGGCCAGCGTGAGCGCGACGCCGCTGTCCTTGCCACCCGACAGCGCCACCGCGACCGTGCCGTGGCCGAACCGAGGGAGCTGGCGATGCATCTCGCGCCGAACTCGCTCCTCGACGGACTCCCGAAAGTGCGACGCGCACAGATGGGCGCCCCGGTACGGCTGGTCGATGACCGCCGGGGCATCGCAGGTGGAGCACCGCACGATAGAGCGCCACGGTCCGGAGCTATTTGAGCGACGAGCGGCCAGTTGCCTTCCACTCCGCGCATACGATTATTAGGCGAAATCCGGCCAACCACGCGCGATGGCATCCTCCGCGTCGATCCCGCGTTCGGCTCCGGCGCCCCGACGCGGGCCCTCCTCCTCTCGAGCCTCAGCGCCGGGGGAGTTCAATGTTCTCGAGCTCGTCGGCCGGTTCCAGCGGATGCTCCAGGCTCAGGAGCGAAGCCCGTGCACGGTGAAACAGTACGGGCACATCGCTCGAATGTTCCTCAGCTTCGCCCAGAAGCCCCTAGATGAGGTCACGCTACGGGACCTCGAGGCGTTCCGGGAGCACCTCGTGCTCCAGCGACATTACTCCAAGAACTCCATCTACACCACCGTCCGCGGGCTGACGTGCCTCTTCCGGAGCTACGGGTTCGCCATCGCGGACCAGCTCGAGGCGCCCCGACGACCCGAACGGCTGCCCCGGTATCTCACCGAGGAGGAGATGCATCGCCTCCTCGAGAGCGTGAAGGGCTCCCCGCGCGACAATGCGATGGTCCACGTCCTCGCCTTCTGCGGCCTAAGGGTGAGCGAGCTCAGCCACCTCCTGGTCGAGGACCTAGAGTTCTCGCGGAACGTGCTGCACGTGCGCTCCGGGAAGGGGGACAAGGACCGGGAGGTCGTCCTCGAGGACCGCACGCGTGCCGCGATCGACCGCTACCTTACGGAACGGACGCTCGCCGGAGAATCCACCCCTCGCCTCTTCCCGGTCGGACCGGTGACGGTCGAGCGGATCGTTCGTAGGGCGGCCCAGACCGCGGGGATCCCTCGTCGGGTCACTCCCCACATGCTCCGGCACACCCTCGCGACCGCGCTCCTCTCCCGCGGCTGCGATATCCGGTACATCCAGAAGCTGCTCGGCCACGCCTCGGTCGCGACGACCCAGATCTACACCCACGTCGACACCCAGGCGCTCCAGACCGCCTACCAACGCGCGAAGCCGCAGTATTAACCATCCGGGAGGCTCGGGCGGTCGTGGCCGACGATCGGGCGGAGGTCCTCGTCCTCGGGGCGGGCATCTCGGGATGCGCGCTCGCCTTCCATCTCGCCCGGCGCGGGGTCGATCCCGTGGTCGTCTACGACCCGCAGACCCCCGCCGCCGGAGCGACCGGGCGTGCCGCCGGGATCGTCACCGAGCAGCTGTGGGACCCCTGGGACGTCGCGGTCGCCCGGGAATCGAAGGAGGAGTACGCCCATCTCGCCGACCGGTACGACCGGTCCGCGTTCGCGGTCAACGGGTTCGCCCGGTGGACCAAGGCCCGGGAGGCGGTCCCGGTCCTCGAGGCGGCCGTCGAGCGGCTGCGGAGCTGGTCGGTCCCGGTCTCCGTCCTGGACCCCCCCACCCTCGCGGAGAAGGTACCGTGGGGACGGTTCGACGACGTTCTGGGCGCGATCTGGAGCCCGGACGACGCGGTCGTCACGGCCAGCACCATGGGCGACCTCTACGCCGAGAGGGCCCGCGAGCTGGGGGTCGATTTTGTGCTCGGCACTCCCGCCAGCCGGTTTGCCCGCGAAGGGGACCGTTGGGAGCTCACGGTGGCGGGACAGACGACCCTCTCCCGCCGGGCCGTCGTCGCCGCCGGCGCCTGGTCCAAGCGCCTTCTCGCCTCCGTGGGGCATCCCCTCCCGCTCGCTCCCTACCGAACGCAAGCGGCGGTCCTGCGTCCCTCCACTCTCGATACCCGAATGTTCCCGTCGGTCCATGACATCGACCTGGACGTCTACGTCCGGCCCGAGGAGAACGGCCGGATCCTCGCCGGTGACGGCACCGAACGTGTCGAAGCCGACCCCGACCGCTTCTCCACCGGGGGCGACGAGCAGTTCGTGACCCATCTCGCGGAGAGCTTCGGGAGCCGGTTCCCCGGGTGGGCGGACGCCGAGCTCGTCCGGGCGTGGGCGGGAGTGTGCGTCGCGACCCCCGACCGTCGCCCCCTGATCGGGCCGGTGCCCGGCGCGAGCGGCCTTTACACGATCACCGGGTTCAACGGCTTCGGCGTGATGCGCGCCGGAGGCGCGGCGGCTCGTCTCGCCGCGGTCCTCGCCGTCGGGGACGGCTCCGAGCGCGAACTCGAGAAGATCCGGACGGTCCTGCCCGGGCGGTTCACCGGTCCCTTCGCGGCGTTCCCGATCAAACCGGGATTCACGCTCGAGGGCGGGGATGACCCTCGCTTCTGACGCCGAGCGGATCTTCCGGGCCGGGGTCTCTGCGGTCGACCCCGCCCGGGCGGTCCGCACGAACCTCCGTCGCCGAGGCGCGACCGTCTACGTAGGTCGGCACTCCTTTCGATTGGGCCCCGACGGGACCGTTCGCCTGGTCGCGATCGGAAAGGCGGCCGGGACGATGGTGGGCGCCGCCGCGCGGGCGGTCGGGCGGTCGAGCGAGGCCCTCGCGGTCGTACCTCGGGGGTATCCGGGCTCCGGCTCGGGACTTTCGCTCCTCCGGGGAGAGCACCCGGTGCCGGGAGCGGGCAGCTTCCGCGCGGGTCGAGCCCTCCTGCGGTTCGTAAAGGCCGCGGGCCCGAACGACCTTCTTCTGTTCCTGGTCTCGGGAGGCGGTTCGACGGTCGCGGAGGTACCGACCGGGGCGCTCACACCCGCGGACCTCTCCCGAACGACGGAGCTCCTCCTCGCTTCGGGCGCGTCGATCGGCGAAATGAACACCGTCCGCCGTCATCTCTCGCAGGTCAAGGGAGGACAGCTCGCCGCCGCGGCGGACCGAGCGGTCCAGTTCGCGACGCTCGCGCTCTCCGACGTGGTCGGAGACTTTCCGGAGGACATCGGCTCAGGTCCGGCCGTCCCGGACCCGTCCACCTTCCACGACGCCCTCACGGTCGTCCGGAGGTACCACCTGGGACCTCGGCTGCCTCGTCGAGTGATCCATCACCTTGCCGAGGGGGCTCGGGGACGGCTTGCCGAGACGCCCAAGGCCGGGGACCCTCGGTTCCGCGCCGCTCCGTTCGTCCTCATCGGCTCGAACCTTCCCGCGATCCGGGCCGCGGCTCGCAGGGCGCGGGCCATCGGGTACCGGACCGAGGTCCTAGAACGCCCTATCGTCGGAGATACCGGAACCGCTGCGACCCGGTTCGCCCGGCGACTTCTCTCCGACCGGTCGGACCGACCTCGGGCGTTGATCGCCGGGGGGGAGACGACCGTCATCCTCGGGCCCCATCCGGGGCGCGGGGGACGAAACCAAGAGTTCGCGCTCGGCTGCGCCTGCACCCTGGCCGGTCGGAACGCGCTGGTCCTATCGGCGGGCACGGACGGGGTCGACGGGCCTACGGACGCGGCCGGAGGCTGGGTCGATGGCACGACCGCGAACCGGGCCCGGAGCGTCGGGGTCGACATTTCCCGCGCGCTCGCCCGGCACGCCGCCTACGACGCGCTCGAACGCCTCGGCTCGCTCCTCAGGACCGGGCCGACGGGAACGAACGTGATGGACATCCACTTGGGCCTGGTCGGACCCGGGGTCAATCGGGGGAGCGGATCCGAGCGAGCTTCTCGAGGAACTCGACACCCTCGCCGCTCGTCATCGGTTTCCCGTCCTCGCGCGTGAGCGGAAGGCCGGCTTCGGCACACGCCGCCTCCGGGGTCTTCCCCTCCAAGAGCGACCGTACCGCGACGCGCTCGCGACGGCTCAGCGAGAATCCCGAGAGCGTGAAGTCCTCGAAGGCCTCGTACGCGACCGGAGCGACCAGGCGGGTGATCCTCGCCATCTCGGCCGCGTAGAGCCGGATCTCCTCCTGGGCGTGGAGGTCGAGGCGCAGCGACAGGAAGTGGAAGAGGTTCCAGAGGTCGGTCTTCCAGTACCATTGCGTGTAGTAGGCGACGGGCAGGAGGAGCCGGGCGGTCTCCCGAGCGACGCCGGCCTCAAGCGAACGGGTGTAGGCGCTGTACGCGTCCTTCGAGATCCGGTCGAGGTCCGTCCGGAACCGCTCGACCACCTCGGTGGGGAGCGCCTCACCGCGTCCCTGCCGGTTTCGGGTCGACTGGTGCCGTACTTCCTCCACCGGGGGAATCTCGAACTCGTCGGGGACGATCGAGTACCTCGCGCTGTACTCGTTCACGGAGGCCATCCGGTGGCGGATCCACTGACGGGCGACGAAGATGGGGAGCCGGACGAGAAACTTGAACTCGACCATCTCGAACGGCGTCGTGTGGCGGTGTCGCATCAGGTACCGAATGAGGCCTCGGTCGTCTTGGACCGCCTTCGTCCCCTTCCCGTAGGAGACGCGCGCCGCCTGGACGATCGCCGCATCGTTCCCCATGTAGTCCACGAGGACGACGTAGCCGTGGGTGAGGACCGGGTGCTTCACCCCGATCTCCCGCTCCGCCTCGGGGACGACGGGGCGCACCATCGGCGGCTCTTCGGTCACGTCGCCCGGGAGGGCCTGGGAGAATAAAGCCGATGCACGGGCCCGCTCGCACCGCGGGGGCTGCGCGTGCGGCCTCTCGCGAAACGCTTAGGTCGCAGGCCGACTCGGGGTAACCCTCGGAGGCCGGACGTGGCACGGATCTTCATCGGCATCGCGTGGCCGTACGCCAACGGCCCGTTCCACCTGGGCCACCTCGCGGGCGCCTACCTTCCCGGCGACATCTTCGCCCGGTTCCATCGGCTGCGAGGGGACGAGGTCCTGATGGTCTCGGGCTCTGACATGCATGGCACGCCGACGCTCGTCCGAGCCGAGAAGGAGGGGATCCCGACAGCGGCCCTCGCCGAGCGCTACCATGCCGTCAACAAGGAGGCGTTCGAGCGGCTCGGGTTCTCGTTCGACCTGTTCACGAGCACGCACACCCTCGTCCACGAGAGGACCGTCCAGGAGCTGTTCCTCGACCTCCTCGAGGCGGGGTTCATTGCCCGGCGGACGGCCGAGGGGGCCTACTGCCCGCAGCACCGCCGCTTCCTGCCGGACCGGTACCTCGTCGGGACCTGCCCGAACTGCGGCTTCGAGAGCGCCCGCGGCGACGAGTGCGACAGCTGCGGCCGCCCCCTCGAGCCGGGTCAGCTCGGAAGCCCGAAATGCACGCTCTGCGGAACGACCGCCGAGTTCCGACCCTCCGAGCACTTCTACCTCGAGCTCGACAAACTTCAGGGGAAGCTCACCGAGTACCTCGGCCGTCAGAGGCACTGGCGCCCGGGCACCCTGCGCGTCGCGGAGAACTTCCTCAAGGAGGGTCTCCACCCGACGCCGATTACCCGCGACCTCGATTGGGGGGTCCCGATCCCGCTCGACGGGTACGACTCGAAACGGTTCTATGTCTGGTTTGACGCGGTGACGGGATACCTCTCTGCCTCGAAGGAGTGGGCGATCCGGATCGGACGCCCGGACGCCTGGCAGGCCTACTGGGACGCCCGCGAGCCGGTCCGTCAGTACTACTTCGTCGGCAAGGACAACAAGTTTCACCACACGATCATCTGGCCCGGCATCCTCCTCGGGGCCGGCGGTCTTCAGCTCCCATACGACGTGCCCGCGAACGAGTGGCTGCTGGTCGAAGGCCGGAAGGTCTCGAAGACGCGGACCGCGGAGGCCGACGCGTTCATTCCCTCGCTCCTCGCGAACTACCCTCCGGATGTCATCCGGTTCTACGCGGCCCTTCTCGCTCCCCAGAACCACGATACCGAGCTCGACTGGGACGAGTTCCGGCAGCTCCGCGAGGAGGTCCTCGCGAACCAGTACGGGAACCTCGTCCAACGGACGCTCGTCCTCACCCGGGACCGCTACGCTGGCAAGGTCCCCACGCCGCCGGACGGCTGGAACTCCGGGACCGCCACCGCCGGGATCGGGGAGCGCCTGAAGAGCGCCCACGCGAAGATCACCGAGGAGTACGAGAGGGTCCACCTCAAGGAAGCCCTCGACCTCGCGCTCGAAGAGGTTCGTGAGGCGAACCGACGGTTCCACGAAGCCCGTCCCTGGCAGGCCTCCGAGGCGGAGCGAAGCCGCACCCTCTACGAAACGCTCTGGCGCTTGAAGGCCATCGCGACCTGGCTCTCCCCCGTGCTGCCGTTCTCCAGCACCGAGGTCTTCCGGATGCTCGGGTTCGCCGGTCCCCCCGGACCGGGGGAATGGGACGTGGCGCTCGTCCCGGTGCCGCCCGGCCAGACCCTGGGGGAGGTCCGCCCGCTGTTCCCGCGTCCGGAACCCGAGCCCGCGCCCGCTCCCGCGGCGACCCCGGTGGGGTCAGCGACCGCCGAAGGGGAGTGGCCACCGCTCGCGGTCTGCGCAGGGGTCATTCGCAGCGCCGTGGTGCATCCGTCCGCCGACAAGCTCTACGTGCTCGAGGTGGACGTGGGCGCGAGCGTTCCCCGGACGCTAGTCGCCGGGTTACGCTCGTCCTACACGACCGTGGCGCTGAAGGACCGCCCGGTCGTCCTGCTCACCAACCTCGCCCCGCGAACGATCCGCCGCATGACGTCGCAGGGAATGGTGCTCGCCGCCGAAGCCGGGGAACGCGCGGTCCTCCTCGCGCCCCCCGAAGGGGTTCCCCCAGGGACGTTCCTCGAGGACCGAGGCTCCTCCGACCGAACCATCTCCTACGAGGAGTTCTCCGCCACCTCGCTCACGGTCGGGCGGGTGACCGGCCCTTCGACCGATGGACGCGTACGGGTCGACGTCGGCGGGACCGAGGTCGAAGTTCCGGGGGCTTGGCCCACCGGCGCATGGGTCGTCGTACGGCGAGCGCCGGGAGAAGGCGGCCGAGCGGAGACCCTCGCCTTCGGACCCGGGAGCGGCCCCCAACCCTCCGAACCCGTGGCCGTGGGAGCCAAGGTTCGCTGATGGGCCGCGTTCGCCTCGACCTGCACGTCCACTCCCGACACTCCCCCGACTCCGAGCTCTCGGTCGAGGCAATCGTCTCGGGGCTCGCGGCGGTCGGGTTGAACGGTTTCGCCCTCACGGACCACAACACGGTGGCCGGTCACGGAGAGCTCGCGGCCGTGCAAGCGAAGTTTCCCGAGCTCATCCTCCTGCCGGGGGTCGAGGTCTCCACGGTCGAGGGCCATCTCCTCGCCTACGGCGTCTCCCAGGCCCCGCCTTCCCAACGGTCGGTGGCCGAGGCGGTCGAGTGGGTGCGGGATCACGGCGGCGTGTCCGTGCTCTCCCATCCGTTCCGGCGCGCGCATGGGGTCGGACACGCGGTCGCGGAGAGCGCCCGCGTGAACGCGCTCGAGACCGTGAACGGCCACAACTCCCCCGGGGCGAACCGGAAGGCCGCGGCCGAGGCGAAGCGTCGAGGGCTCGGAGCCACCGGGGGGAGCGACGTGCACGCGCTCTACGACCTGGGCCGCGCCTACACAGAGTTTCCGGAAGGGACGAACCGTGTCGAGGCGGTCCTTCGCTCCCTGCACGCCGGTACCCAAACCGCGGGGGGCCGGTCGCTCTCGTTCCCGGAGCGCGTTCGCTACGAGTGGCGAACGACCGTCCTCCGGATGCGCCGGGGGTTCCGACCTATCTGAGCTCGGCCCGCTTCCCCCCTCGTCGGTTTTAAGGAAGGGTCCCCCTCCCCTCTATCGCGCCAAGGTGGCAGAATGGTTAATGCGACGGACTGCAGATCCGTTTCCTGGGGGTTCGATTCCCTCCCTTGGCTCTCCTCTCTCCGCGGGGGCTTGAGGCGCTCCTAAGCGGTCTCGTAGTCTAAAAAGAAGGAAGGGGCGTCGGGCGTTGACCCGACACCCCGAAAGGGTTCCTACCCTCTGCGACTAGTCGTAGTGCTTCCAGGTGATGGTGAAGTAGTCGTCCTTGTAGTCGTAGGTTGTTAGTTTGCTCGGCGTCTGGTCGACCTTGCCGCTGACGCCCTCCTTCTGGCTGATCTCGTAGAGGGTCGCGTGGGTTCCGTGGCCTCCGATCCCCGACCAGGTTCCCCCGATCGTGGAGTCACACGAGACGAACCCCGTCGTGCCGTAATCGGCCAGGTACTGGCTGGCCTGCTCCGAGATGCACTCGGCCGAGCCGTCCGGTCCGGTCTCACAGCCCGTTGCGGTGCACGCATTCGGGGTGCCGGTCACCGAGAACGAAGCGGAGTAGTCGGACAGGTCGTTCACGACCAGGGTGTAAATCCCGGATCCGTTGCCGATGGTCACGTACGGGTTGTAGAGGACGTACGCGTTAATCACGTCCCCCGCGGCGACATAGAACTCACCGACGGAAGCGCTGTACGGGTAGAACTCGAACCAGTCGTAGTAGTACGGGGTCGCGGTCGAGCTCGAGCAGTAGCCGAGCGTGCCGGCCTGCTCTACCGTGCCGGTGCCGTACCCGTCAATCCCCACCCAGTTGTCGTTGAGCGATGCTCCGTGCGCCTTGGCGCAATTGATCGATGGGACTACCCACTCACCAAAGGCCTCGGTGATCGTTCCATAGGCTGTGGACGGAACGGTGTCGGCGTAGCCGGCCCAGTTACCGCTGGTGGTCTTGACAGCGCTCATCTGAACTCCCGGACCATGGAAGATCGCGGCGAGCGCCGGCGCGGCGGGTCCCATGCCGGCCGACTGCGCGACCTTACTGGCCACGGCGTTTCCCGCCAGGAACGCCCCGACGAGACCGAATCCCATCACGCTCATGGCGACGACGGCGAGCGTTAGGGCCTTCGGCGTGCCTCGATTCTCTTTCCGCCAAGTCTCTCTCTTTCCTCGACTCTCGTCCAAGACGAATTCCCCCATAGGGCCATGGAATCATGGTAGATAAACCGCACAGGTGCGGTCCATAAGCCTGACGGGAATCCGTGCCAGCTCTGATGTGAAGGAGCCTGGCGTCAAGGTGACCGGCCGAGTGACGTCAGGTTAAGAACGGAACGCTCCCTTGAAGTCTTTCCTCAGGTCCCCTCCTCGCTATTCCGTGGGCCTCCCGGGAGTCACGGTACGCCGAGTGCCCGGATTCTGATCGGGATGCCCCACGGGAAGCCCCCGCGGTCGATCATCGAGCCCGCGCGACCCGGCTTTGTGCGAGCGAGGTCGACGGGTCCCGCGGTCTGGGGGAGGGTCGAATCGGCTAGTACTCGACGGACCGCAGGGAAGGCATGGTCACGGCGCCCACGCCGATCACGACCATAATGACAGCCCCGGACAACACGAAGACGCCACCCACGGACCATCTCTGGGCCAACCACCCCGCGAAGATGGGGCCCGCGGGACTGACTCCCGTGACGAGGGCGCCGAACGCGGCTCCCACCCGCCCGAGCAGTCGTCCGGGGATCTTGGCCTGCAATACCACGTTGATCGGAATGTTGGTGACCGCGAGGGTCACGCCCAGCCCGAGCATCAGGGCGAAGGCGACGGCCAGATCACCGGTGAGGCCGAGCGCCAGGACCACGGCACCGATGGCGACCCCTCCCCCGAACAGGAAGCCCACTCCGAGGCTCGGGTCGATGGCGAACGCGGCCGCTTCACGGGCCGGCGGCGCCGGGGTTCCGGTCGATAGGGTCCAGCGCTCGGACCCGAAGTGGTAGGTCCAGGTCTGGTTGGAGACGCTCAGGCTCGTGAGGTTCGTCAATCCCCCGAACAGGGTCGCGTTACCGGTCGCCGGGTCGAAGGCGATGTCGAAATCGCTCCGGGGGCTCGGCGTCGTGGGGGGATTCAGGGGGGACCAGCGGTTCGTTGCCGCCGTGTAGACGAAGGTCGAGTTGACGAGGACGCCCGCGCTCACTCCCCCGAACGCGACGGCTTCTCCGCTCGACGCGTTCGCGACCATTCCGCCGTCCACTCCGAAGCCGGCCGGGGGGGAAGCGAACTGCGACCAGGCCACGACGTGGTCCGGTTGGAAATCGGCCGGCCCCCCTCCTTCGGGGTTCTTGGCCCGTCCCGAAAGCTGGGAACAGGTAACGAGCGGCCGGCACGCCTGCGGCAGCAGCCGATGTCCCGTTTCGGAAGGGGCTGCGGAAGGACCGCGATCTTGACCGATCGCGGAAACTCCCAGGGAAACCACGGGGATCGCGGTGAGGAACGCCACCACAAGCGCCCCCACGACGACCCATCGCGCTAAGGGGCGAGGCATCGCCCGTCCGCGAGGACCCCACCCGGGGTCCGAGGTAGGGAAGGTCACGCGGGCGGGAAGAGCCGGGGACAGCAAATAGTCTGGCGGGAGGCTCGGTGCGCGGGGACCGGCGGGTTCACCGTTCTTCCGACGGGTCAAGGGGGGGCGGGTGCATGGTCGTCGCCCGACACCGAAAGGTTTCGGACCAGCAGCGTCGGGCTCGATAGGCTCCCCATCAGCTTGGGCCTCGACCCGATCACCGAGAGGTCGTGCAGGAGGGATGGAGTTCCTTCGCGAGTGACGACGCCTCCGCCGACGGTGCCGCCCCGTACGGGCTCCGCCAGCTTTCCGTGGCGAATGCGGTAGCCGATACGGATCTCGCCCCCGAACCGTCCGCCCATTTCGTCCGGTTGGGCCCACGCGATTTGCTGCACCCAGACCCCGTCGTCGACCTGCTCGACGATCTCCGCATCGGTTCCGCCGTTTCCCGGCGGGATGACGATCGTGCTCGCTTCGGGCGCGGGGCGTCTCGTGAACTTCAACCAGAGGTTCGCGCCCGGGTCGAACCCGGACGTGCGCACTCCGTTTCCCGAGGAGGCAGCTCCCAACGCGTCGGCGTGGAGCACGTCGTAGAGGAGCTGCGACGCCCGTCCGTTCGAGATGAGCTTGCGCTTCCGCTGAGGGGTACCCTCGTCGTCGACGGGGGACGAACCGACCCCCCAGTCGAGCAGCCCGTCGTCGAATACATCCAGGCCCTCGGCCCCAACCTGCGACTCCGACACGACCCCGAGACCCCGCAGCCGCGCCGAAGCGCCGAACTGGAAGCGCACGACCGCCGGAACGATCCCCGCGAGCACGTCGGGTGGGAGTACGACCGGGACCTCTCCGTTCGGCGGCGACTTGGCGCGACGGGCGTCCTCGGCGAACCGTGCCCAATCGGCCGCAAGGGTTGGGAGCGGACCGGGGTCGAGGCGACGTCCGAGGTCGCTGAACCAATATTCCCCGGGGGGCCGTCCTTCGGGCCCTCCGAACGCCTTCACCGCAACCTCCGTCTCGACCGCGGTGTGCGCGTAGGCATAGGTGAGGCCTGTCGAGTTCGCGACCGAGGCCTCGGTGAGTGTTGCCTTGATAGAGCTGAAGCTCGGGACGACGCCGTTCCGTCCCTCGAACGCGGCCAGGAGGGCGGCCCCGTACCGTTCGAGCGCGCCGGCCGGGTCGGACCACAGGGCCGGGTCGACGATCTTGGCTCCGTCCCCGGTCGATGGGCGCCCGCCCGGCAGCTCGGGGTGTTTCGCCGGGAACTGGTTGAACCGGGCGAACGTCTCGGCCTCCTCCACCGCCGTGCGGACCCCGCGTTCCGAAAAGTCGGTGGATGCCTGGAAGCCGACGCCGGTTTGCCCCTCGACCGCGCGCAGGAGCCGTAGGCCGAACCCCTCGAGATCCAACGGGCCCCGCGTGAGCTCGACGCGAGTGCCGCTAAGATGGATCTCGAATCGGCGGGAGTGCTCCGCGAATACATCCCAGGGGCCGGCGAGCCCGCGCAACCGGTCCGCGACCCGAGCGGCGAGGTTGGAGGGAGCGCTCATGACGGCCCCACCAAGGCTCGCGAAAGGAGGTACGCTCCCCCGTCGCCCACGGGCAGGAGGTCTCCGTAGCCTTTGCCGCAGTACCCTGCCGCGATCTCGGGGTTCTCGTCCTTCGCGATCCCCCGAATGTCCCGGAGGAACTGGAGAACGCCTCCCGACAGGACCATGGCCGAGACGAGGTCGGTGAGCTGCCCGTTCTCGATCCGGTGACCCCGACGGACCTTCAACTGCATCTGTCCCCCGAGGGGGTCCTCCATCCCACTCTCCCAACGCTCGAGCAGGACCCCGTCGCGCGTCTCGCGGACCAGCTCTTCGAGGTTCCAGTCTCCCGGCTCGATCAAGGTGTTGGTCATCCGCACGAACGCCTGCCCGAGGAAATCGGACCGTCGGGTGTTGCCGGTCGGTGAGGCCCCCAATGCGAACGCCGTGCCGCGGTCGTGGAGAGCCCCGACGAAACGTCCGTGGTCCACGAGCAGCGTACGCTGGCTCGGGTGGCCCTCGTCATCGAAATGGATGGAACCCCACGCGCCCGGAATAGAGCCGTCGTCCACGAGGGTCAGGAATTCCGGTGCGATCGTTTTTCCCAGCAGCGGCTGCAGGTACGACCGGTTCCGAACGAACTGGTCGGCCTCTGCCCCATGACCGAAGGATTCGTGGGCGAACGTCCCGGTGGTCCCGGGGTCGAGCAGGACGTTCATCAGCCCGCTCGGAGGAGCTCGGGACTTCAGGAGCGCCTTGGCCATGGCGGTGGCCTGGTGGACCCGGGTCTCGGTGAGAGAATCGAGAAGCTCTTGGCCTCCTAGGCTGCCGACCTGAAGAACGTCGTACTCCGAGCGACCGTTCTCGATCGCGACCGGAATGACACCGACCCGAACCCGGTCGAAACGTTGGTAACAGTTGGCTCCGGCGGTGTTGAGATAGTGCCGCTCCTCCTCGTTCCAGCTGAGACCCACCCGCACGAACTTGATCATCGGGTCATCGGTGGCCCATCGGAACAGCTCTCGAACCCGCGCGAGCGTTCCCTCGGTCCCCAGGTCCCGCATCGGCCGCGGCGGGGCCGTGTCGAACGACCCGACGGTCGTGGCCGCCGGTCCGGGGGGCGGGCCCCCCGTCCGGCCGGTGGCGAGCTGCGATTCTAGGGCCTCGGCGGCGACAGCGAGCGCGCGACCGTCCAACCCGGAGACCGCGGTCTCCACCCAGCGCGTCCCGGACCACGCCCGGAACGCGACCCCGAGCCACGGAGTAGTAGCGGAGGTGCTGAGGGACTTCGAGTCGAGGTTCATGTTCTCTCCCCGCACCCGCTGCGCCATCGCCTCGGCGAAGGCCGTGCGGCTTTCGATGCGTCGGAGGACGCGCGTCAGGTCGGCTTCGTGGTCTCGAAGGTCGCCGTTCGTGAGCGACCGATTCCGCGCTCTTCTCTTAAAGATGAGGCACGGGCGAGGTGTAGTCCGGGTCCTACTTCGGTCGCACCGACTCGTCAAGCCTCCTCGGTGGCGGAACCACGTTCGCCCTGGGGACAGGGCTTCGGGGGCCCGCGAACGGGTGACTTGATAGCGGGACGAGCTGCTCTCGCCCGGGATGCCCGGTAGAGGTTCCACGGTGGTGGAGTCGGTACGGGACGTCACCGACGAGCTGAGGTCGTACCTGGGCTCGGACCCCCTTCGGAACGCCTTCGTGCTCCACGACCTCTCCCACGAAACCGCTCGAACGGAACTGTGGACCGCGCGAGTGGACGGTCAGCTTCGCGCGCACCTGCTCGTCCACGACGCTCGCGAGCTCGGGGTGAAGTGGGTCCATCTGTTCGGAAGACCCGATGCGACCGAAGCGCTGCTCGCGCATCTTCCGGCCCGGAACGCGGTCGTCATCACGGAGCCCGCGCTCGCGCCGCAGGTAACCGGTCGGTTCGAGACGAGCGGCATCTACCCCGAGAACATCATGGCGGCCGAGAAGGGGTCGGCGCGACCGGTCCTCTCGACCCGCGCGGTCCGGTTGACCGGAAAGCATGCCGAAGAGTATGCTCGGCTGGTCGCTTCGCGTACCAGTCCCCTCAATGAGCAGGTGATGGAGGAACACCGCCGGCACTTGGACGACGAGGTCGTCTATGGGATCTTCGAGGATACCGCTCTGGTCTCCGCGGCCGGCACGTTGGTGAGGACCCCCGAGGTATGGATCGTAGGCGGTGTCCGAACCCTCCCCAGCCACCGCGGGAAAGGCTACGCGGCCCAAGTGACGTCGGCAGTCACGAGGGAGGCCCTGAACGCGGTCGGATGTGTCGGCCTCTACGTGCGGCAGGACAATGACGTGGCGATCCGGGTGTACGATCGGCTCGGCTACCAAAAGGTCAGCGAGGGAGTCTGGATCGACCTAGGGACAGGGCGCGCGCCCTAGTGACCCCGCCCGCGTCCTTCTCTCCGCTTCCCGGCCCGTTCCGGTCACCGACGCGGACAGAACCACCCCGATGGAACCGTAATAGGGAACCCAGGCCCAACCCCCTCGATGCGACGGTTCTCCTTCGCCACGATCGACGTTTTCACGACGACGCCGCTCGAAGGGAACCCGCTCGCGGTCCTCCCCGATGCGACCGGACTGACCGACGCCGAGATGCTCGCGATCGCACGCGAGTTCAACCTCTCCGAGACGACTTTCGTGCTCCGTCGTGAGAAATCCGTGGAACGCACGCGGGGCTTCCGAACGAGGATCTTCTCGACGAGGGAGGAGATGCCGTTCGCCGGCCATCCCACGCTCGGAACGGCCGCTGTGCTCCGAGGGCAGGGTGCCGGGGACGAGGTAGTTCTCGAGCTCAATGTCGGACCCGTGCCGGTCCGCTTCTCGGACCGCGGGGGCCGAACCTTCGGAGAGATGACCCAGATCGAGCCCACGTTCGGTCGCGTCCACGAGCCGGAGCGCGTGGCGGACGCGTTGGGTGTCCCCCTCGCCGAGCTCGAGAAGGACCTGCCTATCCAGACGGTGTCCACGGGAATTCCGTTCGCGATCGTCCCCTTCGTCCGATTGGAAGCGCTCCAGAACTGGGCTCCCGATTGGAACCGACTGGAGAAATACCTCACGACGACGGATGCGCAGTTCTTCTACGCGGTCTGTCGAAAGACCGTGGCCGGCGACGCGCACCTTCACGCGCGGATGGTGTTCTACGGAGGGGACGACCCCGCCACGGGTTCCGCGGCCGGCCCCGCCGCCGCGTGGATGGTCCGGAACGGACTGGTCGCGTCGGGTTCACCGGTCGAGATCGAACAGGGGATCGAGTGCCATCG
Organism: Thermoplasmata archaeon UBA61; assembly: GCA_002503985.1. Taxonomy (GTDB): domain Archaea; phylum Thermoplasmatota; class Thermoplasmata; order Lutacidiplasmatales; family UBA184; genus Lutacidiplasma. The sequence goes on along the minus strand of DASW01000006.1, from coordinate 41,851 downwards.
AACGAGCCGTATCTCCGCCCGAGCCGACCGCTCGGGGGAGAAGGTGACCAACGTGCGGGTGGGAGGGTTCTTCGCGCCCGTGGTCCAAGGCGAGCTCCGCCTTCCCTAGCGAGCGCCGGCCTTCTTAGTTTCCCGCTCGAGAAGCGCGCAGAACCAGGCGTTCGTCGAAACCATCGGACCGACGCCCGAGGTCGCGTGGGTGACCCCGAAGGAACTCACGACCCACCCGTCCCGGGCGAGTTCGTTGATCTTGTCCTCGAGGAGCTGGTGGTTGTTCGGTCCGATCCGTGCGTTCTCGATCTCCCTCAGGATCCGGTATTCCTTCATTCGTCCCCTATCCTCGGACCGGTCCAGGTCGGGGTGCGCTAAGGGGGTTTCCGTCAGCGGCGAGCCCCTCGCGGCCGGTCATCGAACGCGGGCGCCCTTCCGTAGGGTGTGCTCGCCCTCCGCCCACCGGCGCAAGGTCAACCTCGCCTTTCTTCGGACCGCGGGTTCGGGTAGCAGGGCCACCTCCCGCAATGAGGCGGTCTCGGTCCACTCCCGGACCATCTCTTGCCCGAGATAGTAGCCAGAGTCGATGTGGCCGCGGATGTTGTACCACGAGCCAAAGAACGGGCGCATCGATCGACGCGCCCCCGCATCGCGGAGGAACTTAGCGGCGAGCCAGGCCCGATGCCGGGTGCACCACGGTAACCAGTCCGCGCGGCCGGTCCGGAGCCGGAACGAGCGGGGGTCTTCGATGCGACGTTCGCACTCCGTCGCGAACCCCTCCTCGTAGAGTTGCCAGAACGGTCCGCTCGGTCCCACGATGCCTCGTAGTCCCCTCCGTCGCCTCCACTCGTCGTGGGCAAGGTGGGCGACCTCGTGCGAGACCGTGCCGGGCATCGCCGCATCCTTCCCGGAGGCCAGCTCCGCCGCGTTCTCGAGGCCGAACAGGCAGGCGGGTTGGCCGCCGTACTGGGTGGCCCAACCGGCCCCCACCCCGATTCCCACGTAGATCAAGAATCGCACCGGGAAGTCCACGTTCAGGACCTGTTGGGTCCTCCTCCAAGAATCGGGAAGGGTCCTCAGAAGGGTCCGGTGGAGGCGACGGATCCGAGGCATTCTCTCGGGCAGGTGCGGGAAGATCCGGGTCGCGGCGATGTGTTCCTATCCACTCCAAGCTCGGAGTAGTTGCGTCTCAGCTTCTCCAGGAGCTCCGGCCAGGCAGCCATGTACTCGTGCTCCCAACGGTCAATCTGGACCTCGAGCGGCTTCGACGAAGCGCCTCGCCAGTACCTTTCGAAGGCCGGAAGGGTGTCCAGAACCTGCAGGCGCGCCACGGGTCTGCCCTAGGTCGGTCGGGCCATTAAGGCCGTCCCGGAAAGGGGCCCTCGCCCCCCTCCCCGGGGGTGCTAAAGTGGCTCACAGCAGGGGCAGCCGAGTCCGCGGATCGTCCCCCCTGCTCTCACCCTAGGAAAACCCATCCGGCACGTCAGTGGTCAGACAAACGTCCGACACTGGAAGCAAGGGGGTGTAAGAGCGGGTTCCCAGGTTACCGGAAGGGGTCTACCCCCTTCACGATTGACGGCGTTCTTATGTAGGGGACCCGGGTCGATAGAGGTGAGGCAATGACCGAGGAGGGAGAGAATGCTGGCAGGTCAGATCGTACGAGCCGACTTCGCTGCGCGCTCCCTTCCCCGGAGTGCTAGCGTACGGGAATTCGCCGCCCGCGAATTCCCGCGCGAGGACTGCCGTTGGGTAGCCGCGGTGGTCTCGGGAGCGCCCCACAAGGAGCGCCTCCGGGTCCGCTGGGGCCGTCACCTGCGGTCGTTCGGCACTCCGAGGAAGACCGAGCACGAAGCCGACCCGGCCCCTGAGCCGACAGCGACCGCGTAGGCGCGAAAGCGCCGCCACCCGCCGCCCCTTCGGGAGTGGCGGGTGAACCATTTCCTTCGAATTCTGAGACCCCTACGCCGCTCCAACGCCCGCGGTCCGTCGTTCTCATGCCGGACCCTAGGCCAACGCGCTACCGCGGGGAGCGCCGGCTAGTTCTCCGAACCGCCGGGGACTTGAGCGCAGGAGCCTTGTATTCGCTAGGGAAGGCGACCCCCATGGGCCTCTGTGATGTCCGAACGGCCTTCCGCCATTCGATCCCCGCCGGATACTTCTCGCACTACGAGGTTTCCGACATCGACGTGACCTGCACGCTGCCCGCGGAGTTCCGCTGCACCATCCGGGGGATGGAGCGCGGGAACCACCGGGACGGCGCCGCGGTCCGCGAGGTCGAGTTCTGCGGCCACCACCTCCACGCCTTCGAGGAGGTAGACAAGCGCCTCCGAGGGCTCGGTTGGGCGCCGGCGCTTCATGGCACCCCGGCCCCCGTGGGACCGGCATGACGTCGAAGCCCCAAGCTCCGCGACGCTACGGACGAGCGCCGTTCGCCACGGTGGTGGTCCACGGAGGCCCCGGGGCTCCAGGGTCGATGGCCCCCGTGGCCCAGGTGCTCGGCGCCCGCCTGGGCGTGCTCGAACCGTGGCAGACCGCTCGAACGGTCTCGGGCCAGGTACAGGAGCTCTCGGACCAGATCGATGCGTGGGCCTCCCCACCGGTGGCGCTCGTGGGCCATTCCTGGGGCGCTTGGCTCGTGCTCCTCGTTGCCGGCGAGCACCCGGAGAAGGTTCGTCAGGTCGTCTTGGTCGGGTCGGGCCCGTTCCAGGTAAGGTACGCGGCCGAGGTCTATCGTCACCGACGGAAACGGCTCACCCGGTCCCAGTGGCAGGAGTTCGTGGAGATCGAGCACCGGCTCGCGGACCCGTTGTCACGGACCCCTCCCTCCGCGCTGCGCCGTTTGGGAGAGCTAGCGGAGATCGCGGACTCGTACGAGCTCTTGCCCCATCCGCCGGCGGAGGCGGAGACCGACACGGCCACGTTCCGCTCCGTGTGGACAGAGGCGGACGAGATGCGGAAGTCCGGGGCATTGGTCCGCGCGCTCCGGCATGTCAAGGCTCCGATCGTCGTGCTCCATGGCACGGCGGACCCTCACCCCCTCCAGGGGGTGGTGGAACCCCTTCGTCGGGCCGGCGTGGACCCACGCGTGATCGTTCTCGAGCGATGCGGTCACGAGCCGTGGTGGGAACGGTACGCCCGGGACTCGTTCTTCGTGGAGCTCCAAAAGGAACTCACCCGGTCGTGACGGCACCCGCCTCACGGGAGTCGTGGGGAGCCGAAGGTAGGTGGCCCGCGCCGCCGTACCGTGACGGCGCCCTCAGGTCGGGGCGGCGCTGACCTGTCCCCTTGCGGGGACGACCCTACACGTACAGGTTGTCCGCGTAGCAGTAGTACCGGCCGTACTGCGCGATGTACGTGGTCGGCTTGCCACACTTTACGCAGAACGGCGCCGCCGGCGCGGCCGGAGGAGCTGCCGGCGGAGCGGGGGGTGGCGCTACCGGGGCGGCATACACGGGGGCCGCCGCGGGAGGAGCGGCATAGACCGGAGTGGCGTACTGCGTGTAGCCGGCCGGTGGGGCACCGCCCTGGTTTCGCTGCCAGGCGATCACCGGGTCGAACTTGAGCCACGCGATCAGCAGGATGATGCCGAGCAGGATGCCGAAGATGAACCCGAGGACCATCCAGATCAGGGTCTGCGACTTCGCCGCCTCGTACTGGTGGTCGTTGACCTTCGCCTCGATCGAGTTCATCTGCATGTAGACGATGATCGCGACGACGCCCCCGATCACGATCCAGATGGCGCCGATGAGGGCCCCGATAACGGCGCCTCCGCAGTACGCATCGTATCCGGAACAGACGGTTGAGGCGAAGGCTAGGAACGCCGCGTACGCGATACCGCCGAGCAGGAAGAGAATCCCGACGATGATGGCCAGCAGCTTCGCGAGGTGCAGCATCGACTTGATCGACTGCACTTCCGGTGGCTCGGCGGCCATTGGTGGCGGCATTGAGTACGCGATTGGTGCGCCCATGGAACTCCTCGCCCCCATCGGCGCTCCCTCTTAAGAATCTCGTACGACATCGTTCAACCCCGTTCGGTGCCCACCAGAAGCAAAGGGGGGCCGGTCGAGGCATGCTCGGCTCACGTCCACCGGTCCGCACGGCCTCAAATAGATGGGTCCGGTCCAATCCTACATGCCCTCTCGGGACGTGGCGTTGCCGTTCGAGCCGTTCAAGACGAAGGTCGTCGAGCGGCTGCCCAACCCGACCCGCCGCCAACGTGAGGCAGCCCTCGAGCGCGCCGGGTTCAATCTTTTCAACCTCCGGTCGGACGAGGTGCGGATCGACCTCCTGACCGACTCGGGGACCGGCGCGATGAGCGACCGGCAGTGGGCCGCGATGATGGTGGGCGACGAGACGTACGCGGGGAGCCGGAACTTTGCCCACTTCGAAGCGAAGGTCCACGAGATCACCGGATTCCCTCACATCGTCCCCGCTCACCAGGGGCGCGCTGCGGAGCACCTCCTGTTCTCGACCCTGTGCCACCCGGGTCACATCGTCCCGAACAACATGCATTTTGACACGACCCAGGCGCACGTCGTGCACGCCGGCGGCACGCCGGTCAACCTCGCCGTGGCGGAAGCGTACGACGCCGTGAGCGACTTCCCGTTCAAGGGGAACGTCGACACCGCGGCGCTCGACCGCCTCCTGACGGTCGAAGGAAAGGAACGGGTCCCGCTCGTCATGGTGACGATCACGAACAACACCGGCGGCGGCCAGCCGGTCTCGCTGGCGAACTTCACCGAGGTAGCCCGGGTGGCCCACGCCCACGGCGTCCCGGTCTACCTCGACATGTGCCGGTGGGCCGAGAATGCCTACTTCGTTCGGGAGCGCGAACCCGGAATGGGATCGCGGACGATCGCGGAGATCGGCCGCGCGTTCTTCGACCTCGCGGACGGGGCGACGATGAGCGCAAAGAAGGACGGCCTCGTGAACATCGGGGGGTTCGTCGCGGTCCGCGACGCGACGCTCGCCGATCGGCTCAAGGAGGCGCTCATTCTCTTCGAGGGGTTCCCGACGTACGGTGGCCTCGCCCGGCGGGACCTCGAGGCGATGACGGTCGGGCTCGAGGAGGGGATGGACCTAGAGTATCTCGAGCACCGGATCGGCCAGGTTCGCTACCTTGGGGCCCTATTGGACCAGCGCGGCGTTCCGTTCCTGCATCCGGTGGGAGGCCACGCTATCTACCTCGACGTGGACCGGTTCCTTCCGCATCTCGGGGACGATGACCTCCCCGGGCAGGCCCTCGCCGTGGAACTCTACCGGGAGGGCGGCGTCCGCACCGTAGAGGTGGGCGCGATCATGTTCCCCGAGGGGTCGCAGAAGCAGAGGCCGCTCGAGCTCGTCCGGCTGGCGATCCCCCGTCGCGTCTACTCGGCGAGCCATCTGGCGTTCGTCGGCGACGTGGTGGGACGGGTCTACGAGCGTCGGGCGACGATTAGGGGCCTCACGATGACCTACCGACCGGAGCGGTTGCCCCACTTCATGGCCCGGTTCGCTCCCAGGAAACCTTAGAAAGGGGCCGACTACCCCCCCGCACCGGTCGAGCCGAGTTCCTCGAGCGCCCGGAAGGGCATCGAACGGACCGGCCCAGACGCGAACCAAAGGTGGAAACGATGGCGGTACGGAACCTACGGCAGACCACGACGATCAAGGCGACCCCGAACGCGGTCTACGATGCCCTGGTGGACCCGGTCCAACACGCCACGTTCACCGGGGGCGCGGCGAAGATCTCGAGTCGGGTCGGGAGCGCGTTCTCGCTCTACGACCGTTCCCTGACCGGTGTCGTGGTCGCCGCCGAGCGTGGGCACCGTCTCGTGCTCGCCTGGCGTTCGGAAGGATGGCCGAAGGGCCACTACTCGATCGCCCAGTTCGGCCTCGACAAGGTTCGGGGAGGAACGCGCATCACGTTCGAGCAGTTCGGGATCCCTGCCTCCGACTTCGTCGACATCCGCGAGGGCTGGAAGCAGTACTACTGGACACCGCTCCGTCGCTACCTCGAAGGGTGAACCGGTCCCCAGCCGCGCGGGACAGTCTTGTGTCGATGGCCGCGGGGATCCTCGGGAGCTAGATTCTTACCCACGACCTCGCTCAGAACATCTAGCCCATGGTCGAGCTCGAACCGGGGGAGACCGTGCTCAAGACCGGACCAGTGCGCTGGGTCGGCCGCGAGGGCGAGCGCGCAGGGGTCCTCACGCTCACGAACCACGCGCTCATCTTCGACGGACCGGTGCCGCCGCGTCCGCCCGGCGCCGGGATGGGGGGCGGCCCGATGCGTCGACGGGCTTGGGCCGCGCAGCGAGGAGCGGGTCCGCCGGTCCTGGTGCCCGGAACCCTGCGGATCGCGCTCTGGCGTTGCCGTGGGGCCGCCGCGATCCCGGGCCCTTCGGGCAACGACCTCGGCGTTCAGCTCCTTCAACGCAGCTTCCTGCTTCGGACGAGCGAGGCCGATGCCTGGGCACCGGCGATCCGCCAGGCCCGGGCTTCGGCGCCGCCTCCTCCCCCAGGGGCGATGGGAGCGGGAAGAGGCGGGGTGCCGGCCAACCTTCACTGCGACTACTGCGGAAAGCAGAGCCCTCCCCCCGCGACCCGGTGCACGACGTGCGGGGCTCCGTTCGAGGGCTGAGGAAATCCGTCCTCCCACCGCTCGCTACATGAGCCACCTCGGCCTGCCCCGACCATGTACGGCCAACGTTCGTGGGGGACGTTCTCGATCGTCGCGTGCGACCCCGAGCGGGTCTACTGGGGAGCGGCCGTTTCCACCAAGCCGCTCGCAGTAGGCGCCGTCGTGCCTTGGGCCGAATGGCGGGTCGGCGCCATCGCGACGCAGGCCATGTCGAACTACCAGTACGGTCCGAGCGGGCTCGCCCTCCTGAGGAAGGGCGCTACCGCCACCGAGGTCGTCGACCGACTGACCCGCGAGGACTCCCAGCGAGAGCACCGACAGCTCGGCGTCGTCGACCGCCGGGGCCGCGCCGCCGCCTGGACGGGGAAGAAGTGTCTTGCCAGCGCGAGCCATATCGTGGGCGAGGGGTTCTCCTGCCAGGGCAACCTCCTCGCGGCGGACGAGGTCGTTCCCGCGATGGCCGCCGCGTTCGAATCAACCCGCGGCTCGCTCGCTCGGCGGATGCTCGCGACCCTTCGGGCCGGTGCCGCGGAAGGGGGAGACCGTCGCGGGATGGAGTCCGCCGCCCTGATCGTGGTTCACCGACGACCGTGGTTTGAACGCGCCTGGGGGGACCAGTGGCTCAACCTTCGGGTCGACCAGCACCGTCGGCCGATCGTCGAGTTGGAGCGATTGGTGGACCTTGAGGAAGCGAACGCCCGCAAGCTCGTGGCGTGGCACGCGTCGCAAGTTCGCAAGCGTCGGTCGAGATCCCACTGAATCCCGGCCGGCGTCCCGCCCTTGAGGCGAGCGCGGGCGGGTTTTGGGTCTAGGACGGGGCCTTCGGAGCGGCGTGGACTTTCACGACGAGCACCGAGCAGTGCACGTGGTGAAGGATGCCGTCGGAGACGCTCCCGAGGAGGAACCGACCGGCCGTTGACAAACCGCGCGAGCCGACGACGATGACGTCCGGGTGAAGCTTCTCGGCGAACTCCACCACCCGGTCGACCGGGTTCCCCTCGAGGAGGGCGGTGTCCACCTCGCTGAGCCCCTCCGTGAGCAACCGGGCCTTGAGGGCCCCGAGCCGCTTCGTCGCGGACTCGAGCAGCGCGGCGAACGAGTCGCCGATCGGGACCGGAACTCCGAACGAGGGAGAGACCACCGAGACGACGGTCACGATCGTCAGCTTCGCCCGCGCGAGCTTGGCCAGGTTCACCGCTTCGTCCAGCGCTGCCTGGGAGGCGTCGAGCATGTCGTCCGCCACCAGAACCGACCGGAATACCATCGTCCGGACCGCAGGCGAAGCGGGTTGATATCGGTTCGCTGGGGCGTGTCGTGGGGCTGATAGGCCTCTCGGTAGGTGATGGTCGCAGGCCCCCCAGAGGCCGGGCCGGTCCGGCGCTGGGAGGGAACCCGAAGGGGATTAGTCAGGTCGGTCGCCTTGCCCCTCCGCGATGAAGGCGCTGATGCTGATCGGCGGGTTCGGAACCCGACTCCGTCCGATCACGTACAGTCTCCCGAAGCAGCTCATCCCGCTCGCCGGCAAGCCGATGCTCTACCATGTGCTCGACCTCCTGCCGAACGACGTCGAGGAGGTCGTTCTCGCGACCGGCTACAAGGCCGGGATGATCGACGCGTACGTCCGCGCGCATCCGGCCCGGTTGCCCCTCCGGACGGTTCCCGAAGCGACGCCGCTCGGGACCGGGGGAGGGATGAAGAACGCGGGCGATGGGATGAGCGACCCGTTCTTCCTCCTCAACTCGGACGTCATCGCCCGGGTCGACTTCCTCGAGATGGCGAAGCAGCACGCGGCCCACGGGGGGATCGGTACGATGGGCCTTTCCGAGGTCGAGGACCCCCGACCGTACGGGGTCGCGGCGCTGGACGCCGACGACCGGATCCTCGCGTTCGTGGAGAAGCCCGAGCTCGCGGACGCCCCTTCCCGTTGGATCAATGCGGGGTTCGCCATCTGGAACCGCGAGGTGCTCGACGCCGTCCCGAGCGGTCGGGCCGTGAGCTTCGAGCGGGAGATCGTGCCGGGACTGCTCGACCGACGGGTGTATGGGTTCCGGATGTCGGGGTACTTCGACGACGCCGGGACCCCGGAGCGTCTTCTCCGGTCGCAGCGTCTCCTCTTCGACGATGGCCGCGGCGGGAAGGGAGCGCTTCCGAGCGGTACGTTCGGGAAGGGGCCTGTTGCCCTCATGACGGGGGCCCGCGCGAGCGGCGCGTCGTTCGGTCCCTACGTCACGCTCGGCCCGGGGGCGACCGTGGAGGCCGGGGCGCATGTCGAGAACTCGATCCTGATGGAAGGCGTCGTGGTCGAGAAGGACGCGAGCGTCCGAGCGAGCGTCCTCGGACCGAAAGTTCGGGTCCGCTCGGGCCACAGCCTGGTCGGCCAGGTGCTCGGCGAGGGAGTCGAGGCCTGAACCGCCCGACCCCTACTCAGCCGACGCGGCCCCGGTGACGGTCACTTTCACGGCTTCGTCCGGTCGGCCCGCGAGGCGGAACGCCTCGGCGACCCGCGCGAGCGGCACGCGGTGGGTCACGAGGTCGGCGATCGAGAGCTCCCCGTGCGCCACGAGCCGGTGCACTTCCGCGAGGTCGGGCTCGGTGGTCGCGTACGATGGGATCAGGCGGACCCCGCGAAGATAGAGGTCCTGGAGGTCCGCGTCCAGGCGGCTCCCGGCTTCGGGGAGGCCGAAGAAGTTCACCGTGCCACCGCGCCGCACGAGCTCGGTCGCGGACTTCGCGACCGAAGGGTGGCCGGTCGCCACGACCGCTAGGTCGACGCCGCGTCCCTTCGTGGCGGAGTCGACCGCCGCCCGGACGCTCGCTGGATCCCTCGGGTCCAGGGTCACGTCGATGCCTCCTCGCTCCGCCGCGGCGCGTCGAAGCGGCGAGACCTCGGTCCCGCCCACCCACGACGCTCCGAGCGCCCGGACCAGACGGGCATAGAGCAGACCGACGGGTCCTAGACCCAGGATGAAGACGGTCGCCCGCTCGGGCATCGCGACCTTCCGGATCGCCGTGAAGGCGCACCCGGCCGGCTCGAGGAGAGCGCCCGAGTCCCAGTCGACCTTGGGGTCCAGCTTGAGGACCGCCTTCCGCTCGACGTTCTCGCGCGGGACCCGGAACGTGTCCGCGAACCCGCCCGGGTCGATGTTGGTCTTCGAGTACGTGGGGCAGAACGTGTAGTCGCCCCGAGCGCACACCTCGCACGAGTAGCACGGGACGTGGTGGTGGACGAAGACGCGGTCCCCGACCGAGAGGTCGGAGACGCCGTCCCCCACCTTCGCGACCCGGCCGACCGGTTCGTGCCCGATGACGCCGGCGGTGCGGTAGTTCCCCCGCAGCTTCTCAAGGTCGGTACCGCAGACCCCGCACGCGGCGAGCGTGACCGTGACCTCGCCCGGGCCCGGCGTCGGCTCGGGCCGCTCTTCGACGACGACGGTCCCCGGGCCCGCGAGCCGACCGAACCTCATGCCGCGGTGTGCGCCGTCCGGAGGGCCGCCTCGAGGATCTCCACCGCCTCGTCGATCTCCTCGCGGCGAACGATGAGGGGCGGGATGTAGCGGATCGAGGACTTGCCGCACGGCAAGAGGATGAGGCCGTGCTTGTACGCCTCCTCGAGGACGCGGTCGCGGAACGCCACGGCGGGCTCCTTCGTCTTCCGGTCCTTGACGAACTCGGTGGCCGTCATGAGCCCGAGGCCTCGGACGTCGCCGACCTCGGAGAACTTCGACTGGAGCTCCCGGAGGCGGGAGAGCAGGTAGTTCCCCATGTCGCGTGCGTTGTCGAGGAGGTGCTCCTTCTCGATCACTTCGATCGTGGCCTGGGCTGCCGCGACCGCCGCGAGGTTCCCACCAAAGGTGTTCGAGTGCGAGCCCGGGGTCGTGAAATCGAGCTCCTTGCGGAACGCGATCGCGCCGAGCGGCAGACCCCCGCCGAGCGCCTTCGCCATCGTCGTGATGTCCGGGGTGACGCCGTGGTGCTCGATCGCGAACCACTTTCCCGTGCGTCCCATGCCGGCCTGGACCTCGTCGTCGATGAGGAGGATCTTGTACTCGTCCAGGATCGCCTTCAGGGCGGCGTGCCAGCCCTTCGGCGGCACGATGTAGCCTCCCTCGCCCATGACGGGCTCCGCGAGGAACGCGGCGACGTCCTCAGGCGGGATCGACGTCTGGAAGTAGAGCTCCTTGAGGATCTTCGCGCAGTAGAGGTCGCAGCTCGGGTACTCGAGCTTGTACGGGCAGCGGTAGCAGTTCGGTGGGGGGATGTGGTGGCCGCCGCCGACGTACGCCCCGAACCGGGCGCGCTGGACCGGTTTCGAGGTGGTCATCGTGAGCGACCCCATCGTCCGCCCGTGGAACGCGCCGATGAGGCCGATGACGATCGGCTTCTGTCGGTTCCAGCGGACCATCTTGAGCGCGGCCTCCGCGCTCTCGGTGCCGCTGTTGGTGAAGAACACCTTCTTCTCGTAGTTCCCCGGGGTGATCTGGACCAGTTTCTGGGCGAGGAGGGTCTGGTTCTCGTAGTAGAAGTCCGTCCCCGCGAAGTGGGTCAGCTTGCCGACCTGTTCGCGGACGGCGCGGACGACGTCGGGATGCGAGTACCCGACCGCCTGGACGGCCACGCCCGAGGCGAAGTCGAGGAGGCGGTTCCCGTCGACGTCGGTGATCCAGCACCCGTCCCCGGAAGCGGCGACGATCGGTGACGTCTTCGTACTGGTCATCAGGAAGCGTTCGTCGCGGGCGATGATCTTCTGGGCCTTCGGGCCCGGGATCGGCGTTTTCAGCACGACCCCGCGCTTCGGCTTACCGGACGACGGTACCGCGGAGGGCGGAACGTAGGAGGGAGTGCTCTCGCTCATGGTCTCGTGGGACCGAGGTCAGCGGGAGGGTAAAAAATCCACGGTTCCCCAGTTTGACCTTCCGCCTTCCCTTGGACCGTCTGCTTTTATGCCGCGCTCTCGGGTCGCTCCATCAAAATGGCCCCGTCGAACGAAGAGACTCCCGGATCGTTCGACGAAGAGGTCCACCAGATCGAAGAAGTCGTGCCGACGCGGGCGGTCTTGACGGAGCTCGCGCGGGGGTTCCTGCTCTCTCACGAGTCCGACCGGGACCAGGCGGTGAAGTTCGCGACGACCTTCCTCAAGGAGCGCGCCGGTCGGTGCCCTCCGACCCGGGTCGAGTCGGTCCACAACGTCACGATGGCGAGGCTGTCGCTCGGTCGCTTCCCCCAAGGGGCCGTCGAGCGCGTCGACCGCAGGTGACCGGGTCGGCCCTTAGCGCGGGGTCCGAGTCTTGGGGGCTCGCGCGCGGACCGCGAGGTAGGATGCAAGGTCCGTCGGGAAGCTCCGTCGGGTGAGGCAGAGACGGACTCCCGAGGGGTCCCCGAAGAACGACCCCGAGCAGACGAGGACCGAGGCGCCCAGGGCCCGGTGCGAGAGGGCGTCCCCTCCCTCGCCCGATGCTGGGTGGTCGAACATCACGGGCGCGTCGGGCGGATGGAGGTTCGGAAACGCTGTGCGGGCGGCCGCGATGTTGGCCTTCAGGACGGCGCGGACCTTCCGGCGGGTCTTGTCGCGGTCCCGAAGCGCCCGTGTCGCGCCGGCGACGGAGTACGGAGCGAGCTGGTTCGTGACCAGGCCGTGGAAGTAGGCGAACTCCGTGGCGCGGTCCTCCGGGGCTACGAGGAACCCGGCGCGCAGGTCATCCCCGGCGAAGAACTTCGTGAACGACCCGGTGGCCCAGAGGCCGGGACGGTCCGTTCCGAGAAGGGAGCGGGTTCCCGCGAACTCGCGGAACGTCTCGTCCACGAGGACCCATCGCGCGCCCGAGGCCCATTCTAGGAATCGCGTCCGGTCCCAGAGGTCCCCCTCGGGGTTCCGCGGCTGGGAGACGAGCGCCCCCTCGGTCGCGCCCGCTCCCGTCGTCAGACGGAAGCCGGCCCATCGAGCGATATCGAACATGGGGGGGTACTCGGGAGGGCAGAACCGGCAGGCACCGGGCGATCCGCCCTTACGACGGTGACCGAGGAACGTGAGGACGAGGGCGTTCGCCTCGCTTGCCCCCGTGGTCAGGAACACCCGACGGTCGTCTACCGATAGGTCCTCGGCGAGCCGCTTACGGAGCTCGCTCGCGTTGGCCGCGCGCACCTCCGCGGCCGAAGGTACGGGCGGCAAGATCGTGCCGACCATCCCGCTGATCGCGAGGTTGTGTCGGCAGTGTCCGTGCCCATCGATCCACTCCGCGAGCGGGAACGACATATCCACTCCCCCCTAGCGGGACCAGAATAAACCGTACATCGAGAAGACCCCGCCCGGCAGAGTCCCCGCGGACCCGCTTTCCGATTCGACCGGTTTCCAGTGCACGGGAACCCTCTTGAGTCCCGCGCGCCGCCTCCGGGACGAATGCCCGCTCCCAAGTCCTCGGAGTCGGTGGTGGTCGGCCCCAACGGCCGGATCATCTCCCTCTCCGCCGCGTGGTTCTCAGACGGAGCCCGCCGCCGGACGGAGGCCCGACGCGCCGGTCGGTGCGTGGAGTGCGGTGAGGAGCTCCGCTCTCACCGGAGCCCGTACTGTTCTCGAAAGTGCCAGTGGAAGTTCCACGGACACTACTTCTGGGACTCGGCCCGGTCCTACGTGATGCTTCGGGATCGGTACACGTGCCAGATCTGCCACGGCCGTCGACGGGCCCGCCAACTGGACGTCGACCACATCGTCGAGATCGCCGCCGGAGGCGCCGCGCTCGAGTACTCGAACCTCCAGACGGTCTGTCGCGACTGCCACCGCGTGAAAACCCTCAGCTTTCTCCGCGACCGGCGCACATTGGACGCGCTGGGCGCACCCTCCCTTTCGCCAAAAGCGAGCCTTCATACCTCGACGTAACATCCGCCGCCCGAGGAATCCGCATGAAGGTCGGCATCTTGGGAAGCGGCGACGTGGCGAAGGCCCTCGGCACCGGCTTCGTCACGCTCGGGCACGAGGTTCGGCTCGGGAGCCGGACCGCCGACAACCCAAAGACGGTCGAGTGGGCGAAGGGAACGAACGGGAAAGGTTCGACCGGGACCTTCGCCGAGGCCGCGGCGTTCGGAGAGGTCGTGGTCCTGGCCACGCTGGGCGTGGCGACCGTGGACGTGATTCTCCTCGCAGGGGCCGTTCACTTCGACGGAAAGGTCGTGATTGACGCGACGAACCCGCTCTCGTTCACCGGTCAGGGTCCTCCGACGCTCGCGTTCGGCCACTCGTCGTCGGCGGGCGAGGAGAACCAGAAGGCGATCCCCCGGGCCCGGGTCGTGAAGGCGTTCAACACCACCGGCAACCCGAACTTCTTCCGACCCAAGTTCCCGCACGGACCCCCAGACATGTTCATCTGCGGGAACGACGCGGCCGCGAAGAAGACGGTCGAGAAGATCCTTCACGACTTCGGCTGGCCTTCGGTCATCGACATCGGCGGGATCGAGGGATCCCGGGAGCTCGAGGCGCTCTGCGTGCTCTGGGTCAAGTCGGCGATGGTCCTCAACGACTTCAACATCGCGTTCCGGCTGCTGCGCAAGTAACCCGGACGTAGCGGTCCGGCCGAGCCCCCTCTACGGGGAGAGCGACCGCTCCAGGTCCTCGAGGGAGAACGTGAGACCGGTGCCGGTCAGGTAGACGAGGACCCGCTCGCCTGGACGGAGCGCGCCGTTCTGGAGGAGCTTCGGCAGAGCGGCGTACGGCGCGGCCGCTTCGGGGGACGCCGAGACCCCGTGGCGGGTCGCGAGGTCGCGCATCGCCTGGAGGATCTCCCGGTCCGAGACCGTGACGCCGCCGCCCCGGGTCTCCCGGATCGCCTCGAGGATCCTCTCGGACGAGAACGGAGCTGGGACGAGAAGGCCGGGAGCGATCGTCCTCGGGTTGGGCCACGGGGTCACCTTCGGTGCCCCATCGACGAGCGCCCGGACGACGGGAGCGCAGCCTTCGGGCTGCACGGCATAGAGTCGGGGGATTCGGTCGAGGAGGCCGAGGGTCCGGAGCTCTCGGAACGCTTTCGCCATGCCGACGAGACCGGTTCCACCGCCCGTCGGGTAGAGGATAGCGTCGGGGAGGCCCTCCGTACCGGTCTGCTCGACGATCTCGAACCCCATCGTCTTCTTTCCCTCCACCCGGTAGGGCTCTCGCAGCGTCGACATGTCGAACGACCCGCGGCCCTTCTCCCGAATCCGGGCCGTCTCCCCCGCCTCTCGGATCGTTCCGGGGACCTCGACGACCTCAGCGCCGTACGAGCGGACCGCCCGCTTCATCGGTTCAGGGGTCCTTTCCGGGAGGTAGACCCGTGCCGTCAGACCGGCGCGAGCGGAATAGGCGGCCAGCGCGGTCCCCGCGTTCCCCGCGCTCGGGACGAAGAGCTCCCGAAGCCCGAGCTCCCGGGCGCGGGAGACCGCGACCGCCATCCCGCGGGCCTTGAACGAGCCGGTCGGGATCACGCCGTCGTCCTTCGCCATCACCCGGAGGCCGGGAGCGTTCGGGACCTCGCCGAGGTCCAGGATGGGCGTTCCCCCTTCCCCGAGCGTCGTGATGTTCGCGCTCTCCTGCACGGGAAGAAGCTCCCGGTACCGCCAGAGCGTCGTGGGGCGGTCGGAAAGGCCGCTCCACCAGGACGAGCCATCCAGACGAGACGTGTCGTAGACCGCGAAGAGAGCGTGGCCGCAGGTTGGGCAGGTGCCCGTCACGCGAGTGGAATCGGCCTGGGTGCAGCACGCGCGACACTCGAGCGCACGGAGCCGGGATCCCGTCTTCATCCCTACGGAACCGAGGGAGCACCTAGCCCCTTAACGACCGTCGACCGAGGCGGCCATCGAGCTCCTTCGGGTCGTTTCACGTCGGGGGCGGTAGCGGCGAGGCGCACGCTGGACAGAACTTCGAGCCACCCGGAGCGGTCGCGTGGCACGAGGGGCACACGACTCCATGCCGAGGGATTCGGGGCAAGCGACGGGAGAGGGTGACGGCGATCATGATGACGCCCACGGTCAACGCAATCAGGAGCGCGAACACGATGATCCCCGCGATGAGCCCGTAGACCAGGATGGGTCCGAAGGAGGACAGGTTGAATCCGTTGGAACCATTGTTGTTCGAGGAACTGCCGCCGTTCCCGTTTCCACCGCTGCTCGTTACGGTGATCGACTGGGTCGCGCCCCCGGTGGCCCCGGAGTGGTTGCTAACGGACACCGCCACCGAGTATTGGCCGGCCGAACTGAGGCTGCAGGTCCAGCTCGACACGTTGCCCGGTGTCAGGCACCCTTGGGGGAGGCTGTTCCAAATGAAGGTGAACGGCCCCTGTCCTTCCGAGACCCACGCGGTGACCGTGAACATGGAGCCTTCGCTCACGGACTGAGGGTTGACCGTAATGGAAACCGACAGGTTCGACGCAGACGGTGTCAGTCGTGGCGCGGCTTGTCCGCCGCTCGACACGAGTCCGCTCATGAGCAGGACCCCGACCACGGCACAAACTCCGACCCACAGCATCGCCCGTCGTCCGAAGCGGCGACTCATCATCTTCTTCCTACCCCCAAGGTCCTTCCAGCCGTCTCGTCGAAAGTTCCCGGCCGACGAAGTGGCTGTTGGTGAATTAACGGATTTTTCGAGGGTATAGAACCAGCGCAGGACCCGCAGTCGAGTTGAGCCGACGGTACGGTCTCGACACCCTGCGATACGTGGGTCCGAGGGATTGCGCCGGGCTGAGTTCTGCTCAAATCCAGTTGACCATGTATTCAACCAGCCTGCCCAACTCGTTTCTCTCGGCCGAGCCTCTATGGGCGAGGTTGTTCGCGAGAAGCCAGTAGAGGATCCCTCCCTCCGGAGGGGTCTTGAAATGCTGGACGAGCTCGAGAAGGGGCCGTGGCCGAGCCACGTTACCGAGCTCAAGAAGGGACAGTACCCGATCAAAGCCTACGCGAGAGGACTCGGCGAGGGACTTTCGCCCTGGTTCGGTGGGTCCGCTCGGATCCGGTGCGAGTTCACCGGGTTCATCGCGCGCAGGACCAAGGACGGCCAGCAGACCGAGGTCCACTTCCGGATCTACCACCCGTCCGGCCAATTCTACCGGACCGATGAGCTCCGCAAGCTCCTCGATTTCTGCGACAAGTTCGGCCTCGGTTCGGTCGAGACGGTCGGGCAGACCGGGGACCTCGTCATGCCGATCCAGCCCGAGCTCGCCGACCAGGCCGTGGACGAGCTCCGGGCTCTGGGAACGGACATCGGCGGGACGGGAGACACGTTCCGGGATTCGGCAGCGTGTGTGGGACCGGCCTTGTGCGAGTACGCGCTGTTCGACTCCTTGGCCGCTCGGGATTACTTCTTCCGCTACCCGGCGTTTTACGAAAAGCTGGCGAGCCAGCCGTTCCCGTTCAAAATCAAGCTCAAGTTCAGCGCATGCCCCATGGATTGCGCGCGGGCGGCCCACCGAGCCGATTTCGCCTTCGTGGGACTCTGGGAAGGGGCCCCCGAGGTGGACCCGACCGCCCTGCGGGCGAAGGTCGAGGCCGGAGAGGTCTCCGGAAAGGACCTCGCGGCACGATGTCCGGGCAAGGCGATCCGGTGGAATTCCTCCACCCAGGAGCTCTCGATCGACGGGGCCAAGTGCAAGAAGTCGATGAACTGCATCCGTCAAGCCTTTCCGGCCATTAAGCCCGGTCCGAACCGGAAGATCGCCTTCATGATGGGAGGCCACTCGAAAGGGAGGTCCGGGCCCAAGATGGCGAAGCCCGTGGCGCTGCTGGACGACTGGAAGAGCGCTGCGGAGTTCATGGACCGAGTGATGGCGCACTGGTCCGACCGGTCGCCGCACAAGGATCGTCTCGGGGACCTTCTCGTGGAAGAAGGCTTCGAGAAGGTCGTGGACCAGTTCAAGGAACACCTCCCGGTCGAACCGGCCGGCCACGTGGTGGGAGCCCCACGGATCGTCAACAGTAGTGTCCTGACCGACCAGGAGCGGGAGACGTTCGCGGCCTGGGCGGATGCGATCGCCCGGGAGTACGAGGGGTGAGTCCTACGCCGGCTTCCTCGGCCGAAGTGCGTGCTCCCACGTACCGACTGAAAAAGAACGTTCCGGTCCCGTACACGCAGAACCTCCCCGATATCGTGCGCCGGAACATCGGGCACTGGACCGACCGGAAGTATCACGGGACGGGTATCATCGAGCACATCTCCGACACGGGCGACCACTTGTTCACGGTGAAGGCCGGGGCGACTCCCAACGCACGGTTCAGTACGGAGACCCTGCGAAAGTTCGCCCAGATCGCCGACGACCAGGGTCTCGGCTCCCTCCGATTCACCCGTTCGGGCAGCGTCGAGATCCTGGCGGATAGCCTGGAGCGGGCCCTAGCGGTGAAGAAGGCGGTCGAAGAGATCGGATTCTTCGTAGGGGGTTGGGGTCACACCCTCTGGTCCGTGAACTCGTGCACTTCCTATCTCACCTGCACGACCGCCGTCGTCGACGCCCCCAGCATCACCCAGGCGCTCTACGACCAGATGGTCCCGTACTTCACCGGTGAGATCCCCCTCCCAGCCAAGCTGCGGATCAACGTGGCCGGCTGCCCGACCGCGTGCGGCGGGCTCGTGGCCGACATCATGCTGGCCGGACACTACGGCGCGGCTCCCTCGTACGACCCCGACAAGATCCGGTTGTGCCTTCCCACGAACGCGAAGGTCCTTTCCCACGTCGTGCCGGAGGTGCAGATGGTCTGCCCGGTCAACGCGATCGAATCGTTCGCGAGGCCCGACGGTTCGGTCGGGATCAACATCATCGAAAAGAAGTGCATCGGTTGCGGCCGATGCAAGGACGTTTGCGACCACATCACGTGGGACCCGAGCAAAGTGGGCGTGTCGGTCCTGATCGGGGGGAAGAGCAGCAACACCGGTGTCGGACCCACGCTGGCCCGAGTGCTGGTCCCTTGGATACCGGTCCGTCCCCCGAAGTACCGGGAGCCGGTCGCGGTGGTCCGGAAGATCATCGATGTCTGGAGAGCCGGCGCCAAGCCCGGAGAAAGGGTCGCCGACTACGTGAACCGGGTCGGCATGAAGACGGTCTTCGAGGCGCTCAAGGTGCCGGTCGGTCTGTGGAACCGGCCGGCCGAGCTCAACACCGGTTTCGGGGTCCGAGAGTTCCTCCCGCGGTGAGGAGATGGACGTCTTCGTAGAAGTCGCCGTATTCCTGGTCCTTCCGTACGCCGCGATCGCAGCGTTCGTCGGAGGCGCGGTCTACCGTCTGTACGGGTGGTTGGCCCCTCGCGGGAGGACCGGGCTCCGGTCCGTGGCCGTGGTCCCGAACACGTTCGATTCCTCCGACGTCGTGAAGGACGTGAGCAAGCGGGTCTTCCTGTTCTACACGCTCTCCAAGACGGAAAAGGACCGATTCCTAGTCGTCGGGACGAAGATGTTCCACTACGGGATCGTGGTCGTTCTGATCGCTCACTTCGGGCTCATCGTTCCGCTTCCAATCACGGCCCAGGTCCACGACACGATCGGCCTGTATGTGGGGGGCGCCGCGGGTCTCGTGACGCTCGCCGGACTTCTCGTGCTGATCGGGCGGAGGGTCGCGGTCTCTCGCATGCGCCAGATCAGCGCCTTCGAGGATTACTTCGTGGCCAGCCTGCTGCTCGCCATCATCGTGTTCGGGCTCCTCCAGACCTTGGTGGTGAAACCCGACTACCTCGACACCGTCTCCCCATGGCTCGTCTCGATTCTCACCCTGCAGCCGAATCTCGCCCCGATCGCGAACGTCGGTCTCTTCACCATCCTCCACATCACGCTGGCCCTGGTGTTCATCGCCTACCTTCCGTACGGGAGGATGGCCCACATGGTCGCCTATCTGTTCAACCCGACGGTCACCGGAGCGAGCTTCACGGTGGCCGCCGAGAACCTGGCCTCGGCACCGGTCACGCGCTCGCCCGGTGGGAGGTAACGGTCGATGGCCGAGGCGACCCAGTTCCCGTACGGTGACACCTCCTCGGTGAAACCGTTCTGGGCGAAGCCCGAGCTCCTAGCCAAACTGAAGGACAAGGTTCCGGCGCCGCGCTCGACGGGGAACCTCCCGTGCGACGTCCTTGCGGGGATCCGCGTGGAAGCCGCCCTCAACCGGAACGTGAAGCTCACGCTGGACGCCTGCGTTCGGTGCGGCGCGTGTCTCAACGCCTGTCCTACGTACCTCACGACCGGCGACATCCACAACTCGCCGGTGGGCCGGGCCGATTTGGTACGACGTGCCCTGAGGGCCGACAGCTTCTGGGGTCGTCTGTTCCGGACCCGGAACGGGGTCCAGGCTCAGGACGAGGCCACGGTCCAGCGGCTTTCCACCTACTACTACCAGTGTCTGGAGTGCCGACGCTGCGGCGAGATCTGCCCGTTCGGGCTCGACCAGGCGGATGTGACTCGGTCGGTCCGGTCCGTCCTGATGGACTGTGGGATCGCCTCGCGGTACGTCGCCACGGTTATCGAGACGAGCGAGCGCACGGGAAACAACCTCGGCCTGCCGCCGCCGGCCATCAAGAACACGATCGAGTTCTGTCGGGACGAGATCCGGGAAGAGAAGGGCGTGGACGTCCGGGTTAAGGTCGATGAGCCCGCCTACGCGATGCTCGTGCCCCCCTCGGCGGACTTCTTCCTGAACCTCGAGACCCTCAAGGGCTACATGCTGTTCTTCCACGAGGCGGGCATCGACTACACCTTCACGACCGAGCACGCCGAGCTGGGAAATTTCGGCCTGTTCGTGGGGGAGAAGCACATGGCAGCCGTCGGCGACCACATCGTCCAGGTCGCGAAGAAGCTCGGAGTGGAGCTCGTCATCGCCGGGGAGTGCGGCCACGGCTGGAGGGCGTTCAAACAGTACGTGGTCCCGCGGCTTCGCGCGGAGGGCATCGAGGGCGTCCACGTGTTCCACGCGGTGATCGACGCGATCCGTCGCAGGACGGTCCGGCTCGATCCCGCACAGAACGGCGACGCCCGCTACGTCTACCAGGACCCCTGCAACTACGCCCGGGCCGGCGACCTGGTCGACGAACCTCGCTTCATCCTCGAGCGGGTCGTCCGGGACCACCGGGAATCCCCGCACAGCCGCGAAGCGACCTGGTGCTGCGGGGGAGGTGGAGGCCTGCTGACCGACGAGCTGATGCCCCTCCGCCTGGCGTACGCTCAGCTCTGGTTCGACGACGCGCGCTCGGTCGGAGGGGAGCAGGTCGTACGGCCCTGCGCCATCTGTAAAGCGCAGCTGAACGCCACCCTCCCCAAGCTGAACAAGGTCGGAAAGACGCAGCTCCGGTACTCGGGGTTGATGGACCTCGTCTACAAGGCCCTCGTGCCGTCCTCGGCTCCGCCGGCGAAGGCGTGAGCAAAGGAGCGTGCCTTAAAGCCCGCTGGGCATCCGGTCGTCGGGCACGGTCCGGGCGATTCCGAGCATGGATTCCTCATCTGACCCACCGGCCAAGCGAGTGGCGTTCCTTTCGACCGTAGCGGTCGGGGACACCCCGAGGCTCGAGACGATGTTCGGTTATGCTCTCGTGGCCCAGGCGATGCGCTACGAGACGAAGATCTTCCTCTCCCTCGACTCCGCCCTCGTGGCCAAGCGACAGGTCTTCGAGAAGCTCGACGCGAAGCTCCGCGACCGGATCACCGAGTGCGTGAGCGCCGGTGTTCACGTGGATGTCTGCCAAGCGTCGGCGACGACCTTCAGCATCCGCGCGGAGGACCTGATACCGGGCGTGAAGATCTCGGGGATCGCGAGCTTCCTGGCCTTCGCAGAGGACGCTGCCATCAATTTCGGCTGGAGCTGAAGCCGTCGTGCCCGGGCCTGCCCCGCCCTGAGCTCTAAGAGGAACCGCCGGCAACGACGCGACCGGGTCCCCGGAGGCTTCGGGGAATCCGGCTGAGCCCTTCTACACGCAGCCCGTGGGCTTGGGGGCGCCCGCGACCTTGCACGCCCCGTGCGCGGGTCCGTCGACGAACAGCTCGTAGAGGTGCTCCAGCGAGATCCCCGTATGCTTCGTCACCATCTTGATGGGGGGGCACACGCCGTACGTCTCCCAGTACTGCCGAAGGTACCGCACGAGCTTCCAGTGCTCCTCACCGAGATCGCTCAAGCCGAGGAGGTTCCTCGCCATCCAGAGGGCCACGTCGTCGTTCCAGCTCTCCGGGTTCTGTAAGAACCCATCCTCATCGAGCTGGACCTTCCTTCCGGAAACCTCGTACTCTCCCGGCACCTTCACGACCATCGCCGCCCCCGTGGGGTCATCTCGGGTCCTCGACCCTCGACGCTCCACCCCAGACCTGTCCGGCTGAGGATACAACGCTTGCGTTGCTCCCGACGAAGAGGCTGTCGGGCCTCCGGTCGTGACGATAGCCTGATGGGTTCCCCCTCTCTCGGTACAACGACATGCTGTTGGACGTGACCGTCCGAGGCAAGACGGTTGTCGTGGTCGGCGCGGGTGAGCCCGCCCGCTCCCGAGCGAAGATGCTGGCTAGCGAAGGAGCCCACGTGACCCGGTTCCCGCCCCGCGGCTCGAAGACGAGCACACCGACGCGGAAGAAGGGCGGGACGCGAGTCCTCTCGGATCCGACCCAACTGATTCGCCGGGTACGGCCAACGTTGGTGTTCTTCACCGTCCCCGGCTACGTTCCGAAGCCCGCGGTCGTGCGGGCGGCGCACTCGGTCGGCGCCCTCGTACATGTCTACGACGTTCCGGCGCTCTCCGACTTCACGATGCCGTCGATCGGGACCGCCGGAGCGATCCGCGTGGCGGTCTCCACGGCGGGACAGAGCCCCGCGATGGCCGCCCTCCTTCGCCGCCGGATCGAGCGGGGGATCCGTCCCGCCGACGTCGCCATGGTGCGGCTCCAGGGCGAGCTGCGCGCCACGATCCTGCGTTCGCTTCCGACGCACGAGGCCCGCAAGAGGACGATCTATCGAATCCTCCGGCATCGAGGGGTCGGGAAGCTGCTCCGGTCCGGCCGCTACGAGGCGGCGGTCGCCCTCGCCCGTACGGTCATCCGCTCGTCCGCGCACGTTGACCGGGTCGCCGCGGGAAAGGGCTAGCGATGGCTCGTGGCAAGGTGTACCTCGTGGGTGCCGGGCCCGGTGATCCCGGCCTGATTACCGTCCGGGGCCGCGAGGTCCTCAAGCGTGCGGACGTCGTTCTCTACGACGGGCTGGTAAGCCGGGGGGTGCTTCGGTTGATACAGCCCCGAGCACGAAAGCTGCGGGTCGCGAAGGGACCGCGCGTCCAGGATGCCTTTCCTCAGTCCCAGATCAACCAACTCCTGGTACAGGAGGCAAAGGCCGGAAGGCAGGTCGTCCGACTGAAGGGTGGCGATGCCTGGTTCTTCTCTCGGGGAGGGGAAGAAGCGGAGATGCTAGGCGAACACCGGATCCCCTTCGAGGTCGTTCCGGGTATCAGTTCGGCGCTGGCGGCGCCAACCTACGCCGGCGTTCCGGTCACCGACCGACGGTACTCCTCCTCTGTGGCTTGGGTGACCGGGCACGAGAGCGCTTCGAAGCGGGCCCACACCGTTCGGTGGGGTCGGCTGGCTCGGAGCGTGGACACCCTCGTCATTCTGATGGGGGTCGCTTCCTGGGGGACCATCGCGAAGGAGCTCAAGGACGCGGGCCTGAGCCCGGACACTCCCGTGGCGGCCATCCGCTGGGCCACGACCCAGCAGCAACGGACCGAACTCTTCACCCTTGGAGAGAGTCAGCGTCCCTCGCTCCGGGCCCGACTGCGGTCCCCGAGTATCCTAGTCGTGGGTCGTTCGGTGGCCCTGGCTCCCAGGCTCGAATGGTATCGGGGGGAGCGGTGCTCTGCTTCTCGACGATTCTTGCGAGTGGCCGCACGCTTGAGGCTCGAGCACGCGAACGACCGCGGCGAGGCTTCCCATCTCGGAACCCAAGAATGACCGACCCGTCATCGCATCCCCCGGGGTCTGAGGAGAACGCGGTCCTGACCGTCCCCCGTCTCGTCGTCTCCTCGTACAAGGGCAAGGGGGGCAAGACGCTCGCCACGATGGCCATCCTTTCGGCCCTTTCCCGGCAGGGGCTCAAGGTCTGCGCTTTCAAGAACGGACCGGACTTCATCGACCCTTCGTACCATCGGGCGGTCCTCGGCACCCCGAGCCGCAACCTTGACTACGTGCTGATGGGCCCGACGGTCCTCGAGCGATTCTACCGGTACTCCTTGGGCTACGATGTCGCGGTCGTGGAAGGCAACCATGGCCTCTACGACAGCATGGACGGACGGACCGAGGTCGGCAGCACGGCCCAGATGGCAAAGCTCCTCGGAGCGCCCGTGGTCGTCGTCCTCGACGGAGAACGTCTCAATCGCACCGTCGGCGCGCTGGTCCGCGGCCTCACCCAGTTCGACCCCGCCGTCCGCCTGCGGGGAGCGATCCTGACCAACGTGGTGCCCCGACAGTTCGACCGACTGACCGCCATCGTCGAGGCCGAGGGCCTTCCGGTGCTCGGCATCCTCCCGAGAAGCGAGGAGGTCGCCCGGGGGATGGAGTATCGGCACCTGGGTCTCACTCCGATGGAGGAACGACGGAGCGGAGGGCTTGTCGACCTCGTGCGCGAGCAGCTCAGTCCCCGGGTGGACGCGGCCCAATTGATCCGAGTCGCCCGCGAAGGGTCCGAGTCGCTACCTCTCCGGGTGCCCGAGACGCCTCCCGCCAAGGCGACCGGGACCGCTCGGATCGGAGTGGTCGGAGGACGCCCGTTCACCTTCTACTATCCCGAGATGCTGGAGCGGGCGAGCCAGCTCGGGACCGTAGTGTTCATCGACCCCGAGACGGATGCCACGCTCCCTCCGCTCGACCTCCTCCTCATCGGGGGCGGCTTTCCCGAACTGTACGCCGAGGCCCTGGAGCGGAACCGGTCGCTTCGTTCCTCCGTCCGCCAGTTCGCCGAACAGGGCGGACGCGTCTATGCGGAGTGTGGAGGCCTCATGTACCTCACGGACTCCATCGTCACCTCCGACGGCGAGTTCGACATGGTCGGGGTCATCGAGGGCGTGACGGTCCATTCGAAGCGGCCCGCCGCCCACGGATACGCGACCGCGCGAGTCCTCCGGGACATTCCCATCGCACGAGCGGGGACCGTTCTCCGGGGCCACGAGTTCCACTACTCGCGGGTCCTTCTTCGAAGGAAGTACGAGCTCGCCCTCGCCTATGACCAGGGCCAGGGCCTGTCGGACCGACAGGACGGTATCCAGGTCAACAACGTCTATGCCCACTATCTCCACCTCCATCCGGCGAATTACGACGTCCTCTCGGCCCTCCTCCCCTCCGGCTGAGGTGCCTCGTTCCCCCGGTCCATGACGGAGCGGTTTCGGGTAGGAACCCGGCGGAGTCCGCTCGCGCGCGTCCAGACCGCGTGGGTCCTCGCCCGACTCGCCCGGGCCGCGCCGGGGGTGCGGTTCGAACCTGTGGCGGTCGACACGAGCGGCGACCGGGACCGTTCGGTCGGGAGCTCCCCGGACTTCACGGACACGATCGACCGCGCGCTGCTCCGCGGGGAGGTCGACCTCGCGGTCCACAGCGCGAAGGACCTTCCGGTCGAGCTCGACCCTCGGCTCAGCCTCCTGGCGTGCCCTCGTCGCGTGGACCCCCGTGATTGTCTCGTCATCGCTCCCGAGCATCGCGCCTCCCCGCTCCCCCGAGGCGCCCGAGTCGGCTCGAGCAGCCTACGCCGCCGGGCTCAGCTTCTTCGCTGGAGAGCGGACGTCCGCGTGGTCGAGGTCCGAGGGAACGTCGAAACCCGGATCGGCCTGGTCCGGTCCGGTACCATCGATGCCGCCATCCTTGCCGTGGCCGGGCTCTCGCGTCTGGGACGGACGGGCGAGATCGGCCGGATACTCCCGCCCACTTCGTTCCTGCCGGCGCCCGCTCAGGGAGCGCTCGCGGTCGTGGCCCGGGCCAGTGACTCGACGCTCGTTCCGCTCGTCCGCCGGATCGACCATACGGCCACCCACCGTTGCGTTACCGCCGAACGGACGTTCGCCGCCGCGTTGGGAGGGGATTGTCGGGTGCCTCTAGGCGCCCTTGCGACCCACCAAGACCGAACGGTCTCACTGGTGGGGGAAGTGCTGACGCCGGACGGTCGAAGACGACTTCGCCGGCATCGACGCGGGCCGGCGTCTGACGCCGAAGCCATCGGGTCGAGGCTCGGTACGGCAATGCTCGATGAGGGGGCGCTCGAGCTCATGCCACTTTCGCGTTCGTAGGAACCCCATGAGCTCCCACTCTCCCCCCACGGTCGTGCTGCTCTGCGCGCCGGGCACCCTGCAAGGGATCGATACCGGCCTTCGCCGGGCGGGAGCACGACTGGTTCGGCTCTCGTCGATCGAGCCCCGCCCCATCCACCCGACGACCTGGATGGACCGCCTCAAACGGTTTCCGGAACCCGACACCGTGGTAGTAACGAGTCGTGCCGCCGTGGAAGCCGGGGTCCGACCCTGGAAGCAGGGTTCCGACCAGGTCCCCGCATCGCTCGAGTTCTGGGCGGTCGGGCCGGGAACCGCCCAGGCCCTCCGACAGTTGGGTATCCGTCGGGTCCGTCGTCCTAGCACCGTCGGCGCCGAGGCGGCGACGAAGGCGCTGGGTCGAGGCACTCCTCGGACGGTTGTCTACTTTCGGTCCGACCTTGCCGGGCCCAGGCTGGCCCGGGCTCTACGAAGCCAGGGGCACCGGGTCGTTGACCTGGTGGTCTATCGGGTCGAGGCGCCGCCCCCGTTCACGGCCCGGGCCCGAGCGGAACTTTCCAAAGGGGACCTCCTCGTCGTGACGAGCCCCTCAGGCCTATCGGACCTACGGCGTCGGTTGGACCGCGCGACGTTCTCTCGGCTCGCCCGGACCACCCCGCTGGTGGTGCTCGGCGAGCGTTCTCGGCGGTCCGCTCGGGGTCACGGGTTCCGCCACACCTCGGTCGTGCCGCCCTCGACCACACAACGATTTACCCTTCGGCTGCTCCGGGAGCTTCGCCATGCCCGGGCGTAGGCGCTCCGCGTCCCGCCCCGCCCCGACACCCGTTCTTCCGGTCCGCCTCCGCCGGCTCCGTCGGACGGCGAACCTACGGAACTGGGTCGCGGAGACCGAGGTAGAGCTCCGCCGGCTCGTCTACCCGATCTTCGTTCGACCGGGTCGAGGAGGCCCCGAGCCGATCCCTTCGATGCCGGGGGTCGACCGGCACACGGTCCGCGACATCGCTCCCCTCGCGCGCCAGCTCGACAAGGAGGGGATCCGCTCGGTGCTCGTATTCGGGGTCGCTCGAGCCAAGGACGCAGAGGGGAGCGATGCCTGGGCCTCCGACGGACTCGTTCCCGAGGCCGTTCGGGCGATCAAACGCGCCGCGCCGGGGCTCGTGGTCGTGACCGATGTCTGCCTGTGCGCGTACACCTCCCACGGCCACTGTGGGGTCGTTCGGAAGGGGGCGGTCCTGAACGACGCTTCGTGCGAGCGGCTCGGGCGCGTAGCGGTCGCCCACGCGCACGCGGGCGCCGATGTGGTCGCCCCGAGCGCGATGATGGACGGGCAGGTCGCCCGGATACGGGCCGCGCTCGATGCGGCCGGGCACGAAGAGACCGCCATCCTGTCCTATTCGTCGAAGCATGCATCCGCGTTCTACGGCCCGTTCCGAGACGCCGAGCGGTCGACACCGGCGTTCGGCGACCGGCGCAGTTACCAGATGGACTTCCGCAACGCTCGCGAAGCGATGCGCGAGATGGAGTGCGATGCCGCCGAGGGGGCGGACATTCTGATGGTGAAACCGGCGTTGACGAGCCTGGACCTCCTCGCCCGGGCCCGGAAACGCTTCCTGCTTCCGCTCGCCGCGTACCAGGTGAGCGGCGAGTATGCGATGCTCAAGGCCGCGGTCGCTCGAGGGGTCGTGGAAGAGCGGGCGGCTGTCGAGGAGACGCTCGGCGCCATACGGCGCGCGGGCGCGGACCTTATCATCACGTACTTCGCCCGGGATTTCGCGCGCTGGTCGCGCGAAGAGCGATGACACGAGGGGATTCTTGGCAACGGTCGGCCGTAGTGGTCGGTTCCGACAAGCCGAGGGACTCCGAGAAGGTCCCGCTCGCCCGCGATCCGGTCGCACACGCCGGGGGAACCTGGAGGTAGGGGAACGATGAGCGCAGACGAACTCAGGAAGCTCACGGTGGACCAAGTCGTCGATGCCCGCGGCATCCCGTGTCCGGGCCCGCTCCTCAAGGCCCAGAAGGCGATGGAAAGCACCCCGAAGGCCGGCGTCATCGAGGTCATCTCATCGGACATCGCCACTTCGCTCGACATCCCGGTCTGGGCCGACAAGGCTGGGCACCAGTACCTCGGCATGATCACCGAGCCAGGGGTCTGGCGGCTCTACGTGAAACGGGGAAGGTGAGGGGCTCGGGGTCCGCCCCCTCGCCCGCACCCGTCGGTCACCAGCCACTTCCGGTCCCGCGGATGGGCCGGTCCGGCGGGCCATCGACCTCGAACACCGATTGGACTATCTAGGCCTCCTCTCTTCGAGCGTTCGGTACGGGTCATCCATGGGAACCGCGAACCTTTCGTTCCGTTGGACCGAGTCCGACATTCGGGAGATCGACGCGAACTACCTGGACGAGCGGTCGAGCCTATGGATGTACCAGTCCCTCGCCGCCGCCGACCGGATCCCGGCTCGGGCGGCCCTGCTGCGGGACCTCGCGGGGTTCGAGGAGCGGCACGCAGCGCTGTGGGCCGGGCTTCTGAAGAAGCTCGGTCGGCCGCTCCCCCGGGAGAAGCGGATGCTCGAGCACCGCATCCTGGTCAGCATGGCCCGGCTCCTCGGAGTAGGGCCGGTCCTCCCGATCGTTCACCGAGGGGAGGTCGACGGGGTCGAGAAGTACCGCTCCCAGGCGAGCCGCTGGCAGGATGCGGACGCAGCGGTCGTCTTCCGGACGATACTTCCCGACGAGGTCGCGCACGAGATCGAGACCTCGAGCGCCGCCAAGGAAGCGGGGTCGAAGACGAGCGGTTCGCTACGGAGCCTCTTGCTCGGGGCGATCGACGGGTTCGCCAGCATCGTGGCGCTCTCCGCGGGGGTCGCGGGCGCCACGAGATTGACCTCCGCGGTCCTCATCGCGGGGACGGCGTCCGTCGTGGCCGGGGCGCTTTCGATGGCCGCCTCCGAGTACGTCTCGGTCAAGGCCGAGCACGATGCCCGGGCGGCCCAGACACGAATGGAGGCCGAAGCGGCCGCCGTAGCGCCCGAGACGAAACGAGACCAGCTCATCCGCGCGTACGAGGCGAAAGGGCTCTCCACGGAGGAGGCGACGAAGGTCGCGGCGCGCCTCCAAGCGGACCCACAGAGGTTCCTCGATGCGTTGGTCGCCGAACGGTACGGAACCGGGGCCGAGGAGGAAGAACGGCCCGGACGCCAGGGTCTGCTGACGGGGGTCTCGTTCGCGCTCGCCGGCGCCGTCCCGCTCGTCCCCTACCTGTTCCTAGGGATCGAGGCCGCCGTGATCGTGTCGGTCGTGGTGACGGCGGTCGCGCTCTTCCTCGCGGGCCTCTTCCGCGCGCTCTCCTCGCTGCACCCGTTCGTACGCAGCGGCCTCGAGATGCTCGCCGTGGGCATGGGTGCGGCCGCCGGGACGTATCTGATCGGCCTCGTCATCGGTGGGGCGGTGAGTTAGGCGGCCGTTCGCCCCGCCGCGCCGAGATCCAAGGCGGGAGTGGGCTCGGCCGGATTCGAACCGGCGGTCTTCGCTGTGTGAGAGCGACGTCGTAACCGCTGGACCACGAGCCCAACGCCGGAGCCGAAGGACGGCCTGCCTTAAGGGATTCTACAGCGGGAACGCCAGCACCAGGGGGACGATCAGGCTCGCGGCCACGGTGAGGATGAGGCCACTCGCGAGCGCTAGGCTGCCCGCGTCCCGGTCCCCGTAGCGGGTGACGAAGTAGAGGGTCGTGTCCATCGCGGTCGCGCCCCCGAGCGCGGTGAGCCCCTCCCCGCGAAGTCGGCGACCGACCACCGGCGAGAGCACCATCGTGAGGTTCTCGCGGAGGAAGTTCGTGAGGAAGGCGAGGAGCCCGAGAACGGCGCCCGCGCGGGCGAGAACGAGGGGACCTGCCAGGGTGTACCATCCGAACGCGAGCGAGGTCCCCATCGAGACGGGGAGCGCGGTGCCCGAGAGGACCGCAAAGAGAGCGCCCGCGACGAGGGCGCCGGAGGTGGCGGCGGTCAGGGGGACCCAGACGGCGCGTAGGCCGGTCCACTTTAGGGGCAAGTCGAACGCGACGAGCGCGAGCAGCACGTAGAGGGCCCACTCGATCGTGTTGGCGGTCGGCACGTTCACCACATGCCCGATGCCGAACCCACCGAGGACCGCGCCGACCAGGATGAGACTCAGCGGGAACCGCTCCCGCATCTGGGCGCCCGGCGTCGGCGCTGGGCTCGCGGGCCGGAGCCGGGCGAGGAGCAGGGAAGCGACCGTGGTTAGACCGAGGATAAGGAGCGCGAACCCGAGCGCGACCGGCACCATGATGGCCAGCGACCCGAGGGCCACGTCGTTCAGGGAGGCTCCGAGCAGGCCGACGAGGACGATGACCGTCAGGACCAGGGCGCGGGAGACCCAGGGGCTACGCCAATGGGTCAACCGACCGGCGACGAGGCCCAGGACGAAGGCGACGTAGAGGAACGGGTCGAACGCCACGATCCCGGCCTAGCCGGTCCACGGCGTAAGGGAAGCCCTATGCACGTGCCCGGAGGGCGGGGGGATTGTGACCGTCTCCTCCCGGTCGGCTCCGTAGCCGACGTACTGCACGGGGACCCCGGTCTCCTCCACGATCCGGTCAAGGTACCGCCGGAGCGTCGAGGGGAGCGCCGACGCTCCCTCGCGTCGCACACGGTCCTTCAACCGCTGGTGGAACTCGGGCCAACCGGGCAGGGTCTCGTAGACCGGCTGAGCCTGGGCCAGGTCGTCGGCCTGCGACGGGATCACGTCGCGGATGGTCGACCCGTCCGGCATGAGGTACTGCGTGCAGACCGGGATCTCCTCGAGGCCGCCCAGAATGTCGACCTTGCTGACGGCGAAGCCGGTGAACCCGTTCAGCCGCGCGGCGTAGCGGAGGAGGACGAGGTCGAGCCAGCCGCAGCGTCGAGGTCGGCCGGTGGTCGCGCCGCGCTCTCCGCCCACCCGTCGCAGGAACTCGCCCCGCTCCCCGGTGTCCTCGGTGGGGAACGGCCCGGCACCGACCCGGGTCGTGTATGCCTTCGTGATCCCGATCACCTCGTCGACCTCGGTAGGAGGGATGCCGCTCCCCACGAGCGCTCCCGCGCTCGTCGGGTGGGAGCTCGTGACGAACGGGTAGGTCCCGAAATCGACGTCGAGGAGCGCGCTCTGGGCCCCCTCGAGGAGGATCGTTTCGTGCCGGGCGATCGCGTCCCAGAGGATCGGCTCGGTCTGCCGGATGAGCGGGGCGAGCCGACCACCGACCTCGGCGAGCTCGGTCGCCAACTGGTCGATCGGGGGCAGGTTCGGAACGTGCGCCTTGGTCGCGTAGAGGAGCTCGAGGGCTTCCCGCAAGCGCGCGGGACGCGCGAGGTCACCGAGGCGGATGCCGAACCGCCCGGAGCGGTCGGCGTACGCGGGTCCGATCCCCTGTCGGGTGGTCCCGAGCCCGGCGTTCGGGTTCTTCTTCGCCCGGAGTTCGTCCTCCCACGCGTCCTCGAGCCGGTGCACGGGGAGAAGGACGTGCGCCCGGTCCGAGAGGACCACCTGTCCCCGGAGGAGCCCCCGTTGTTCGAGCTCCTGCATCTCCGTTTCCAGCTTGGTAGGCTCGATGACCATCCCCGGACCGCTCATGCCTACGACCCCGTGGCGGAGCACCCCGCAAGCGAGCTGGTGGAGGACTACCTGGCCCTCGGCCAGATGGATCGAGTGGCCGGCGTTCGGGCCGCCCCCGGTCCGTACGATGTACCGGGCCCCTGCGGCGAGGAAGTCGGTGATCTTCCCTTTCCCCTCGTCACCGAACTGCGCTCCCACGACGACCCGGACGGTCGTTTTGCTCCCCTCCCAAGGTCACGAAGCGCGCGGGAGGAAGAACCTTGTGCCTTGCCTCCTCGAAAGCGTAGGGCGACGCATGAGCCATCGGCGCACGGGATAAGCCTAAGAACGAGGCCGACGCTCCTCCGCCAAATGGTCGCGCAGCGGACTCGCGAGGTCGAGATATCGGGCATCCGCAAGATGTTCGAGGCCGCGCCGCCGAACTCGATCAACCTCGGCCTCGGCGAGCCGGACTTCGACCCCGCGCCCGAGGTCATCGAGGCGCTCTGCACGGCCGTACGGAGCGGCAAGAACCACTACGGTCCCTCGGCCGGCATCCCCGAGCTGCGCGACAAGATCGCCGAGCGGTACCGCGAGCTCGACCCGGGAACCCTCCGGGAGAACGTGATCGTGACCGCCGGAGGCTCGGAAGGCCTCATGACCGCCGCCCTCGCGCTCTACGACCCGGGGACCGAGGTCCTCGTGCCCAACCCCGGGTTCGTGCTCTACGCTCCGCACGCGAAGCTCGCGGGCGCCGTCCCGGTCCCGTACAGTCTCTATCCCGCTCAGAAGTACATTCCTGACTTTGACGAGCTCGAGCGGCTCGTAAGCCCCCGAACGCGGGCGATCGTCGTCAACAGCCCGTCGAACCCGACCGGGGCCGTCTTCCCCCGCTCCGTCGTGGACCGGATCGTTGCCTTCGCCGACCGGCACAACCTCACGATCGTCTCGGACGAGGTCTACGAGGACATCGTCTACGGTACGACGGCGACGTCGTTCTGGGGCCGCAGCGACCGCGTCGTGATCGCGAACTCGTTCTCGAAGACGCTCGCGATGACCGGCTGGAGGCTCGGGTTCCTCGTCGCCCCGAAGTCGTACGCGGCCGCGCTGAACAAGATCCACTACCACATCCTCGCATGCCCTTCGACCCCGGTGCAGGTCGCGGTCCTGGCCGGGATCGGGAACGGGTCCTCGAGCTTCCAGGCGATGCTCAAGGAGTTCAAGGCACGCCGCGAGCTCGTGACCCGTCTCCTCGGCAAGATGCCCGGTCTCTCGCTGGTGCCCCCGCAGGGGGCGTTCTACGCCTTCCCGCATTTCGACTGGCACCGCTCGAGCGCGGAGGTCGCCCACGCGCTGCTCGCCCGAGGCGTGATCACGACGCCGGGCGACGCGTTCGGGTCGCTCGGGGCCTCGCACCTGCGGATCTCGTTCGCGGCCTCTCAAAAGGCGATACGGGACGGGCTCAAGATCCTCCAGACCTACGCGGACGAAGTGGCGAAGTGATCGCGGGGCTCCTCGGGCGTGCGTTTCGCGCCATCGCACGTCTGCGCCGGACCGAGGGAAGCGATGACCTCGCCCACGTCGGCGCCGAGCTCGTCCGCTTGGAAGCGCGTCGGGCTCAGCGGCGCGTGACCTCTCGGTAGAGCGCCCGGTGGCGGTCGACCGTCACCGACCAGTCGAAGGCGCGCACGCGCTCGCTCGCCGCGGCTAGAAGCCGCTGGGTCTCCCCCGCGTCCTCGACCACGGAGCGCAGCGCCCCGGCCAGGGCGACCGGGTCCCCGTACGGGACGAGGCGGCCCGCGCGGCCGCCGTCGAGCACTTCCGGAACGCCGCCGACGGCGGTCGCGACGATAGGCGTTCCGGCGACCATCGCCTCGAGAAGGACGAGACCGAACGCCTCCCATTCGGACGCGAGCACGAGCGCGCGCGCCCCTCGCACCACTCCCCGGTAGGCGGACGCGCTCTCGACGTGCCCGAGGAACCGGACCTGGTCGGCGATGCCGAGCTCGCGGGCGCGCGCTTCCAGCCGGGGTCGTTCGCCCCAATCCCGGCCCATGAACACGAGCGGCCTCCGAGCGCTCGGGTCGAGCCGAGCGAGCGCGTCGAGCAGGATCGGGAGGCCCTTGTTCGGGGCCACACGCCCGACAAAGAGGAAGTACCCCTCGGGGAGGTCGAGTCCCACGGGCCGGTCGGCGTCGGGGGTCGACCACGCCGCTAGGTCGATCCCCGGCGGGATCGTGCGGAGCTTCTTCGCGGGGGCGAATTCTCGGATGAGGGCCGCTTCCTGGTCGGTCTGCACCACGAGGGCACGGGCCACCCGGTAGGCGGTCATGCCGAAGAGGACGTCCTGGACCCGCAGGAGGCCTCGCTTCAGGCGAGGCTCGCGTGGCCCCGCCGGATGGTAGTGCGTCGACACCACGAGCGGGATCCCGAGCCGCTCCGCGACGACGGCCGCCTCGAGCACGTGTCCGTAGCGGTGAGAGTGGGCGTGGATCACGTCCGCCCCACTCTCCGAGAGGGAGTCGATGAGCCCGACCATCATCGGCATCGTGAGGCCGGGGATGAGGCGCTTCCGCACCGGGAACCGGTGCACAGGGACTCCGTCCACGACCGGGGCGTAGTCCGACCGCCGTTCCCAGCGTCCCTCGTCGTAGAGGTCGCTCGCATAGACCTCCACGTCCTCGCCGGCCGCGCGGAGCCGCCGCGTGACCTCCCGGACGTTCGTCTCGACCCCGCCCGGAGCGTCGAATCGCAGCAGGACGTGGGCCACCCTCACCGGCCCGCGACCTCCCGATAGAGGGCATCGAGCCGGTCGACGACCCCGTCCCATTGGTATCGGGGAACGACCCGGTCACGCCCGTACTCCCCGAGTCGGCGCGCGAGGTCCCGGTCCGACCAGACCCGACCGATGGCCTCCGCGAGCGCGGCGGGCGACTTCGGCGGAACCAGGAGCCCGGCCTTTCCGTCCTCGACGAATTCGGGGATGCCCCCGACGCGCGAGGCGACGACCGGCGTGCCCGCCGCCAAGGATTCCAGGAGGACGAGGCCGAACGCCTCGTACTCGCTCGGAAGGACCGTGACGCGGGCCTCGCGGTAGGCGGCCGATAGGAGGGCGTCGTCGTCGACGTGCCCCACGAGATGGACCCGGTCCGAGACCCCGAGCGCCTTCGCCCGAGCTTCGACGGCCGCGCGCTGGCCCCCGTCCTCTCCTACGATGACGAGCTGGGCGGAGCGGTCGGTCTTACCCAGGACAGCGAACGCTTCGGCGAGGTCGAGGAGGCCCTTGTTCGAGGCTAGGCGTCCCACGAACAGAACGAACGGCCCCGGAATGTGGAACCGTTCCGAGAACGAGGGACTTCCGGGGCCGGGGGGCGGCAGCGGGCGGTAGCCCGGCGGAACGATCTCGAGCGGAGGGAGCTTCAGGCCGAGCGACCGGAGGAGGCGCTCCTCCTCGTGCGTCTGCACGATGATTCGGGAGGCGTTTCGAACGACGCCGCCCGCGACCCGTCGGTCGTAGAACCCCCGGAGGCGGTGGCGCAGCCAGCCGCCCTCGATCGACCAGATCGGGTGGAAGTGGGCCGTGAGGACGAACGGGGTCCCGAAACGGCGGTGGTGACGGCTCGCGGCCGCCACCTGGTTGGTCCCGTACGTGTGGGCATGGACGACCTCGGGTCGGTCCCGGGCGAGCGCTTGGGTGAGGTTTCGGAAGAACGTGTAGTGGAGCTCTCCGGGAAGCGACCAGACCGGGAGGCGGTGGACTCTGCCCCACGCGGTCTGCTCCTCGCGCGGGACGCTCGGGGCGAGCCGCTCCATCGCCGGGAACTCGCGGTAGAGGTCGCTCGTGTAGACGTCGACCGTGTGGCCGCGCGCGTGGAGGCGGGGCGCGACCTCCGCCACGTGCCGTTCGACCCCTCCCGGGGCGGGCGGGTAGCGGGTCGCGAGCTGAGCGACCTTCACGGCGACCGTGTAGCGCTGCCCTTACTTGACGGTCCGGGCGGGAGGAGCGGACGCGGCAGCGCCGTCACGAGAGGGTTCGCATCGAGGCGAGGCGCTGGGCGTACTTCTTGTAGACCTCGGTGGCGCGGGCGACCGACTCGATCTTGACGTACTCGTTCGCCTGGTGGGAGAGCTCCTCCTCCCCCGCCCCGAAGATGACGACGCGCGGGTTCACCTGAGTGTAGTGGACCGCTTCCGACGCGTGGGCGAGCACCGCGGTCTCGGCCTGCGCGACGTCGCGCAGGAGCTTCACGTGCTCGGAGTTCGGGTCGATCTGGACCGCGGGCATCGTGAGGATGCGGCGGAGCGTGAACGGGGTCTTGATCCGGCGCAGGTGCTCCTCGATCTCGTGGTAGAGCTGGTCGGGGGTGTACGGCGGCGGGAACCGGATGTCGACCTCGGAGGTACACTTGTTCGGAACGACGTTGATCCGGGTCCCCCCTTGGAACGTGCCGATGTTGAGGGTGACCATCCCGAGCTCGGGGTGGGCGATGCGGCCCTTGAACGACTCGAGCCCGCGGAGGATGCGCATCATCTTACCGATGGCGTTCTCGCCGAGATGCGGCATCGCGCCGTGCGCGGCCTTGCCGCGGGTCTCGATCGCGAGGTCGAGGACGCCCTTCTCGGCGTAGGCGACGCGCAGTCCCGTCGGCTCGCCCACGACGACGGCCTTCGCCCGCCGCAGCGGGAGCGTCTTCGCGAGGGCCATCGCTCCCTGCATCGACGTCTCCTCGTCGGTCGTGAACGCGAGGACGACGGGGATCTTTCGGGCGACCAGGTCCTGGGCCGCGTCGAGCATCGCGACCACCGTGCCTTTCATGTCCGCGGCGCCGCGGCCGTACATGCGGCCCGAGGCGAGCTGGCTCTGGGAGAAGCTCCAGTAGTCGCCCACGGGCGGCGTGTCGAGGTGCCCGGAGAGCACTACCCCGCCTTGGCCCGACTCCGCCAGGAGCGCCGGGGCCTGCGGGTCGCCGAAGAGCGTGTTGCGCATGTGGATCTGGTCGGTGAACGACTGGACGTAGTCGAGCACCTCCTGCTTGTCGGAGAACGGGTCGCTCGGGATCTTGACGAGCTCCGAGAGCATGTCAACCATCTGCCGCTTCATCGGAACTGTACCCTCTCACCGTCCTTGCTCGGACCCGGTGACGAGCGTCTTCCGGTAGGCTCCGGCGCGTCTTAACGGTGCGGTTAGGGGGGCGGCCGCGAAGCGACCCTGTGGGTCTGAGCGAGCGCCCGGCCGTACCCTTCGGGGGAGCCCACCGACCACCACTCCCCCAGCCGAGGGGTCAGGATGAGGCTCGCCACCCGTCCCCCATTCGCGATGAGGTACCGGATCCCGTCGGTGAGCTCGAGCTCCCGGGGGTGCTGGGACCTGCGGACCTTCTCGAGCGCCGCGAAGATCGAGGGATGGAACGCGTACACCGCGGTCGCCGCCCAATGGCTCTTCGGCCGCTCGGGCTTCTCGACGATCGCCGTGACATCGAGGCGACGGATGCCGTGTACCGAGGGCCCGGGGCGGCCTTCGATCACTCCGTAGCGCCGCGGGTCGGCCACCTTTCGGACGAGAAGCACGGCATCGAGCCCATCCCGTTCGAGAACCGCTCCCATCGCCCGAAGGAGGCGCCCCCGGTGGGGTTCGAGGAGGAGCGCGTCCCCTCCGTGGAGGAAGAACCGCTGGCCCCCGACGGACTCCTTGGCATAGGCGACCGCATCGCCGAACCCTTTCGGCCGCGGCTGGACCACGAAGGAGATGCGAAGACGACCGAGGGTGTCGTAGAAGCGTCGGGTCTCGTTCAGCCGCTCGCCGTGGTGACGGTGCCGGTGAAGGAACTTCGGGTCGACGGTGAAGTAGTTCCGGACCGCCTCCGCGTCCCGCGGTTGGTGGACGATGGTAAGGTGGACAGAGTCGGCGGCGACGAGCGTTTCGACGACCAGGTGGGCGACGGGCTTCAGCACCAACTGGCCGTCGCCGCCCCGGTCGTAGAGAGGGAGGAACTCCTTCCGAAGCCCCCGACTCCAGGGAAGCATGCGGGTGCCTTCACCCGCGAGGGTGACGACCGCTTCCATAACGGGGCTCAGGCCGAGGGGCCCTCGGACGCCGGCTCACCGGGGACCGGCGAGGCGGGCGGATGCGCGTGAGGGACCCGACCGTCGATCGCCGGGCGGCTGTCGACCGACCGCCACTGGACGGTCGGCTGAACGACGTAGCGCCGGGCCTCGAGTCGACGCCGGTAATGGATGAGGTCGTGGAAGATCTCCCGGATGACCTCTTCGAGGTCCCGGGTCCGATGGTACCCGAGCTTCGGAAGGTGCTCGTGGATCGGGTTGTAGTAGTGCTGCTCGGCCTCGACCCGCGGGTCGGGAGGGTGCTCGATGACCGGCGAAAGGTGGAACTCCTTCGCGACCCGAGCCGTGGTCTCCGCGAGCTCGTTGACGGAGTAGGCCGCGTCGAACTGGTTGAACACGCGGTACTCCCCCGGCTGCGCGGGGTTCTCCACCGCGAGGCGGAGCGACTGCATCGAGTCCTCGAGCGCGATGAACCCGCGCCGTTGCTCGCCCTTTCCGTAGGCGGTGATCGGGAGTCCCAGCACGGCCTGGGCGATGAACCGGTTGAGCGCCGTTCCCCACGTCTCGTCGAAATCGAACCGCGTGAGGAGCCGCCGGTCGCTGATCTCCTGCGTCCGGATCCCGTAGATGACGCCCTGCATGACGTCGGTCGCGGCGATCCCGAAGATCTTGGAGGCGTACATGACGTCCCCCGAGTCGAAGACCTTGCTCCAGTGGTACCAGGAGCCCGCCTGGCGGGGGAACGGAAGGTAGTCCTTCCGGCCGTGGTACTCCATCTCGAACATCCCCTCGGGGATGTCGGTGTTGGGGGTCCCGTACTCGCCCATCGTTCCCATCTTCACGAGGTGGGCTCGGGGGCAGGTGTCGCGGATCGCGTAGAGGAGGTTGAGCGTGCCCGTGAGGTTCTCGACCTGGGTCGTGACCGCGTGGTGCACGTCGATCATCGAGTAGGGTGCGCTCCGCTGCTCGGCGAGGTGGACGATCGAGTCGGGCTTCTCCTGCTCGAGGAGGTTGTGGACGAACTGGTAGTCGCAGACGCTGCCGCGGTAGAACCCGATCTCCTTCCCGAGGATCTCCTTGACCGCCTTCTGGCGCGCGGGGAACGAGGGGATGGGCGTGGCCGACCAGGAGCCGACCTCCTTGACCCGGCGCCGCGTCACAAAGTTGTCGACGCCGACCACTTCGTGGCCCCGAGCGAGGAGGTGGAGGGCGAGCGGCCAGCCAGAGTACCCATCGATGCCGGTTACGATGACCTTCATGGTTTCGTGTCTAAATCATGGACCGGTCCGGTTTAAAAGATGAACGGGCCGCCCGGAGCCGAGCCCAAAGGAGCATAAACGGGGTCGAGGTGGGCCCTCTTCGAGGTAGCCCTCAGGGTCGGTCCGAATGACGGCTTCCGAGGTCCATATCGTGGACACCCGGGACGAGCCGCTTACGGGCGCGATGATGGTGGTCGGGTTCCCGACGCACGGCCTCGTCGGGTCGGTCGCCGCGTCCTACCTCGTGCATTCGCTCGACATGACGCTGGTCGCGTACATGACCAGCGAGAAGTTCCCGCCGACGGTGATCATGGAGGAGGGAATCGTCAGCGCCCCGGTCCGCTTCTACGCGAGCAAGATCGTCTGCGGCGTCGACCGCTCGTGCGACCAGCTCTTGGTGGTCCTCTCGGACATCCAGCCTCCCGTGTCCATGCTGAACACCATCGGACGCGCCCTCCTCGACTGGGCCGAGGCGAAGGGGATCCAGCTCATCGTCGCAGTGGAGGGCCAGCCGATCGAAGGAGAGGCTCGGGGGGACGCCCGGGTGGTCGCGATGGCGAACCGAGCTGCGACCTCGCTCCTCGAGAAGTACCGCTTCGACGCCGCGAGCGGTGTGGTGACCGGCCTCGCGGGCGGTCTCCTCCTAGGCGCGATCGCGCGGACGATCCCGGTCCTCTGTCTGGTCGCTCAGGCTCACAAGGATTATCCGGATGCCCGGGCGGCGGCGAAGGTGATCGAGACGATCAACCCGCTCGTGCCGCTCCTGGTGCTCGACACGAAGCCGCTGCGGGACAAGGCCCGGCAGATCGAGTCCGAGGTCCGCAAGACGCTCCAGCAGACGCGGGAATCGATCGCGAGCATGCGGAACGCCGAGCCGGAAGGGCCGGGTGAGATGTATCGCTGATTCCGCGATGGGCCCTCCGACGGCCCCGGTCCCCGACGCCCGCCCCCCGGTCACGCTGCGTGAGTTCCGCCTGAACGACCTTCCGTTCGTCGGAGCGATCGTCGCCGAGGCGCTCCACGAGCACTACGACCCTTCGCTGTACGGTTCCCTATCGACGGAGTGGCCCACCGGGTTCCTCGTGGCGACCGACTCTTCGGACGTTCCCGCCGGCTTCCTGCTCGGGGTGAACCAGGTCCTCGGTGAGGCACGGGTGCTGATGTTCGCGGTCGAGCGCGGGCACCGGGCCCAGGGGATCGGAACCCTGCTCATGTCGACGTTCCTCGAGCGGTGCCGCGCGAGGGGGTTCCGCCGGGTGACCCTCGAGGTTCGGGTCTCGAACGCGACGGCCATCCGCTTCTACTCCCGCTACCAGTTCTCCGTGGTCGACCTACTGCGGTCGTACTATTCCGACGGGGAGAACGGCTACCAGATGGCCTGCGACCTCCGCTAACGCGTTACCCCTCCAGCCGTAGGCTTCAAAACCTTCCCCCTGGGTGCCCCACACCTATGCCAACTGGTTGGCCCTCCGCGAGCGACCTCATGACCGGGCGTCCCGTGACCCTGCCGGCCGACGCGCCGATCTCGAAGGCCCTGGGTCTCATGCGCACGCACCGGATCCACGAGATCCCGGTGCTGCGGAACACCCGGCTCATCGGCATGCTCACGATCGAGTCGATTGCGCGGCGGGGCCGCTGGTCGCTCGCGACCAAGGTCGAGCACCTCCTGATCCTCCCTCCGCTCATCCTTCCGACCACCCCGTTCCCGGAGATCGCGGAGCAGCTCCTGGCGACCGGCCTGAGGGCGGCGCCCGTCGTGGGCCGTCGCGGGGAGCTTCTCGGCGTCATCAGCCGCACCGACCTCGTTCGCGCGATGCCCGGGCTCGCGGTCTTCCGCTCGCTGGAAGGACCCACGGTCGAGGCGATCGCCCGTTCCGCCGAAGAGGTCGTCCACGAGGACGACCAGTGCCGGAACCTCGTCACCCAGCTCCGTCTGCTCGAGGACCACCCCCTCCCGGTCGTTGACCGAAAGGGAAAGATCGTGGGCGCCGTCGGCATCGCCGACCTCGGCGAGGTCCTCTGGCGACCGGTCGTGGGCGGCAAGCGCGACGCGCGGGCGAACCGCTCTGCCCTCGAGGTCAAGGTCGGGTCGATCATGCACTCCCCCGCGGTCACGATCGCGCTCGGGTCCTCCGCGCTCGAAGCGGCGCGCCTCATGGCCCGAGAGAAGGTCTCGAGCGTCTTTGTCGTCGAGGACCACCGACCGACCCGCGTCGTCGGGGAGGTCGACCTCCTGAGCCTCGCCATCTCGCGCGCCCGACCGGGCGTTCACCCCGAAGGGGTCGAGAACGTCTACGTCGAGATCACGGGCCTTCGCGGGTCGGCCGATGCCGGCCTCATCGCGGAGATCGACGGGGGCATCGCGAAAGGGCTCCGCCGGATTGCCCGGTACGTCCGCCCGACGCTGCTCACCCTGCACTTCGCTCCGCAGGGCACTCACCGCACGAACGACCTCACGGTCGAGGCTCGCCTGTTCACCGAGCAGGGCCGGATCTTCTACGCCTCCCACACCGGTTGGAACCTGATGGCCGGAGTCGCCGGGCTCCTAGACGAGCTCACGGCGCAAACCCGCCGGGTTAGCGAGGTGCCCCGCGGCAAAGGTCGGCGAACCGGCTCCCACCCCGAGCCGGACGAGGCTGTATCGGAGGACCCGGACCTCGAGGCGAAGCTCCGCGCCCTTTCGGACGACGACGAAGAAGCGTAGAGAAGGAGGTTCCATGATCCCGGGCGGACCGCGCAACGCGCGCCAGATGCAGCTGATGATGCGCCGTATGGGCATGACGACGGAGGACGTGCCGGACGTCGAGGAAGTGGTCGTCCGGACGAAGACCAAGGAGCACGTCTTCCGCGCGCCCGAAGTGACGATCCTGACCGTCCAGGGGGTCCGTACCTACCAGGTCGTGGGCAACCCCGAGGTCCGGCCGCGTTCAGCCGGGGGCCCGTCCACGAGCGCCGGGGCCGCCCCGGCCGCCGCGCCCGCCGCCCCGAGCGGCCCGCCCGAGGAGGACATCCGCCTCGTGATGGAGCAGGCGAACGTCTCGCGCGAGGAGGCGATCGAGGCCCTCTTCCAGGCGAAAGGAGCCCCCGCGGAGGCGATCCTGCAGATCCTCTCCCGAGGGGGGTAGTG
>DASW01000002.1 GCA_002503985.1 Thermoplasmata archaeon UBA61 | reverse complement strand
CGACCGCGAGGAGCGCGCGGGGCCGCGGGGAGGTCGGCGCCGTGCCGTGCCCCGTTCGAAACCCTACCCATTTCGGGTCTTTTTCTTCTCTTCGTAGCGTCTATGGAAATAATCGGGATGGTCCTTGACCCATCGGCGTTGATATTCGCGCTTCTTCTTTCGAATCGCTTCTATGTGGGTCTCTCGGTACCGTCGCTGATATTCACTTTGCTTGGCGCGGGTAGCCTCCCGGTACCGTCGGTCATATTCGCGTCGCTTCTCGGGGTCGCGGTAGGGCATTCTATCTCGCCCTCCTTCATGGCCCTCGTCCCTTAAGACTTGATTTGAACCGGCGATTTTCCGTTGTCGGGGTCTATGGGGACGGAAGCATGCACACGTCGATGACCAATCGCGAGGAGCGCGTAAAGCCGCGCGCAGGTCGGCGCGACGCTGCACCCTGTTTGGAAACCCACGCATTCTGGACGCCGGGTCCGGCGAGGCCCCAAAAGCGGCGATTACCATGTCACCGTTGTATTCGCCAGTTCTACCCTGGCGACGACCCCCTTTGGAACGGGTGCGTTTCCAGTGTCGGAAACAGTTCCTCCTCGGCGTGGAGGTCACGGGAGCGGCGCGCCTATCGCCTACCGGATGAGGTCGATGACCTCTTCGGACTCTCCCGCGGCGTAGCCTCCCTTCGGACCGAGGAGGCTCTGGGCGCGGACGCCGGTGATGATGAGGAGCACCTTGATGGTGTTCTCCATCTCGGGCGAGTTCTTGACCGAGCAGCCCCAGATGATCCGGGCCCGCTTCGAAATCTTCCCGCCGACTAGCGCCGCGGCCTTCTCGGCCTCGGAAACGGTCATCGAGGGACCTCCGACGACCTGGACGAGGGCGCCTGTCGCATCCTTGAGCTCTACGCTCCCGAGGAGCGGCGAGGTCAACGCCTCCGTCACGGCCTCGGTCACCCGGTCCGTGGTGCTCTCGCTCTCGCCGAGCCCGATGAGCGCGACGCCGCCGTCCTTCATGACGGTCACGATGTCGGCGTAGTCGAGGTTCACGAGGCCGGGCTTCGTCACGATCTCGGTGATGCCCTTGATCGCGGTCATCAGGACCGCATCCGCGAGCTTGAACGCGGAGTCGATGGGCATCCGGGGGACGAGCTCGAGGAGCTTGTCGTTCTGGATGACGATGGTGGTGTCGCAGACTCGGCGCAGGCGCTCGAGCCCGTCACGGGCTTGCTCCATGCGGAGCGCGCCTTCGCCGGCGAACGGGAGGGTGACCACGCCCATGGCGAGCGCGCCCTGCTCCTTCGCTAGTCGGGCGACCAGGTGCGCCGCGCCCGTACCGGTCCCACCCCCCAATCCCGCGGTGACAAAGACCATTTGCGCCCCCCGAAGGAATTGACTAATCTCCTCCTCGTTCTCGCGAGCCGCTTCCTCTCCGACCTCGGCGCGAGCGCCGGCACCTAGTCCCTTCGTGGTCCGACGGCCAATGAGCATCTTGCGGGAGGCGTGGATCATGAGCAGGTGTCTCGCGTCGGTATTGAGGGCGCACATCTCGGCCCCTTGGATCCCCTCCTCCATACAGCGGTTGATCGTGTTCGAGCCGCCGCCACCGCATCCGACGATCCGGATGTTGACCCTCAGCGTCTCCGCCAACTTCGCCAGTTCGGCGTCGTCGGGGTTCGCATAGGCCGGCGCGGCCGGCTTCTTTTCCTCGACCAGGGCCTGGTTTTCCTGGTGTTTCGCAATCGCTTCCTGGACGATGGCCTTCATGGTTCCGAAATCGCTCCCGAACGTCAGGACGATGTACTCCGAGCGGGAATACCTACCGCTCCCATGGAAACCCACCCCTTGATGGCAATCTTGCCCGTGCGAGGGCGGGCAAGCGAGGGTTGCGCGACAGACACCATTGACCGAAAGCGTGGGAAGATGAGCCAATCGTTTC
Organism: Thermoplasmata archaeon UBA61; assembly: GCA_002503985.1. Classification (GTDB taxonomy): domain Archaea; phylum Thermoplasmatota; class Thermoplasmata; order Lutacidiplasmatales; family UBA184; genus Lutacidiplasma. Next base: position 398,097 of record DASW01000002.1, on the reverse strand, counting down.
TGGACGGGCCTTCTCCTATCGGTAGAACGAATCCAACAGCCAATTTGAATGGGCGCACCCCAGCACGGGTGCTTTCCTCGGTGTAGGGTTTCCCTGAGTACCCGCCCGATGGCCGACCACGAGCAGCGCGCGGGATGTCCCAAGGCTGCAATCGGAAATACCCCCGCCACGTCCACGGGAGCGGGTCTCTGACCAGTCCGATTATGCCGGCGACGGAGGGCGATACCGGACTTCTACCTCTCCTCAAGAGTCGCACGTTCTTGTTGCTCCAAGCGAGAGGGACTGCCGCCGGAGTCGGGTACACGGTCTATCTGGCGACCGTTCTTTGGCTCTCCTTCCGACTGACGAACGGGATCTTCCTCGCCGGGGTCGTCGTCGGTGTAGAGACGGCGGTCTACACGTTGACGTTCCTGGTCGGTCCGCTCGTCGACCGAATCGGCGACAAACGCTGGGTCTACGTGGTGTGCTATCCCATCCAAGCCGTCGCGTCCCTCGCTCTCGGCCTGACGTACGTTCTCGGACTCCTGACGATACCGCTCCTGCTTGCGATCGTAGTCCTATTGGCCGCCCTCTGGGACTTTACCTGGGCCGCCGACTCGGCGGCCACGCGGCTTCTCTTCAGTAAGGACCGTCTGTTCGCCGTCACCGGCCTGGGGACCGCGATCGGCGGCGGCGTCGACATCGCGATGTACTTCACGGCCGGCATCACCATCGCCTTGTTCGGGGTCGCGGGGGGGTCGTACCTGTACGCCGGTCTGCTGGCGGTGGGGGCAGGTTTCGCCTTCCTACTTCCTATCCCGACACCGAACGCCAAGAAGCCCGCCTACCTGACGGGCTTCCTCGAGGGATGGGCGCTCTATAGGGGCGATAGCGGCAAGCCGCTTCGCCACCTTGCGATCCTTCAATCGGCGTACGGGTTCTTCATCGCAGCGCCGGTGCTTCTGCTCACCCTGTACGTCGGCCGATTCTTTTCTAGCTCTCAAGTCACGTTCGCCGGGTTCTACGTGGCCTATCTGGTCGGAGGAATCATCATCGGAATCATCTTGGGCAGGCTCAACCCTCGAAGACTTATCGGACTGGTCGGCAACATCGCTCTTCTGACAACAGGAGCCGTTCTGATCGGGGTCGAACTCGTCACCGGATCTGTCATTGCTAGTGCGGCCGCTTGGTTTCTCATCGGCGTGGCAACGACGGCACGGATCACGGCTTTCTCGAACTACTTGCAGGGAGGGTTTGCCCCGGAAGTGCTCGCACGGATCTCGGGGAACAACTACCTGTTCACAGGGATCACCAGCACCGCAGGCGCGTTCGCAATCGGCGCGCTGTCTACCATATGGAGCCCTGCCGCGCTGACGGAGGTTACGGCCTTCGGGTTCGTGGGATGCGCGGTGATCGGGATTCTTCTGCAAGGGACCCGAACGTTAGCCTTTTGAACAGCTTGCCCGCGCTTCGTTGAGCGCGCTTTCAGCGGAGCTGCAATCTCCGCCAACTGATCCGGAGCCTGGGTTACGTCGCGTCCAGCCGGCGCTCGACGACCGGCGCGAGGAGTGCGCGGTCCAGCCGAAGGCCACCATCTTCGGAGGTCTTGGACCGCGTGCTTCCCCGCCGCTTTCGTCGGGCAAGAGCGACCACTCCCGGGAGGGGCGCGACCTGGTCCCCCAGACCTTTTCCCGTTCCGGTATCGACCGGACGCCTCGTTTCAGAGAAGCCGACGTGCGACCCCAACCAAGCCGAGATGCGGGTTGGAGAGGACCGGGGGTCGATTACGAAGCAAGGGCGGTTGCGGTGTCTTCCGGCTTCGCGGCGAGATCCGACAGGGATGACGACGGAACCGTGGCAGACGAGCGGAAACTCCGGGGGACCCGGTCCGCCTCCGAACGCGCGCGGCTACGACCCCGGCGCAAGAGACCCGCATCCTGGAGCTCCTTCGTGATCTTCTCGATGGAGAGACTGACATCCGAAGGGCGACGAGCGCCGGTGCAGACCAACTTGCCGCTGCCGAAGAGGAGGACCACCACGCGCGGTTCCGTCAGGCGGCAGACCAGCCCGGGGAATTGCTCGGGCTCGTACTCCACGCGGTCGAGGCCGAGTGTGACCGCGATCGTGTTCAGGTTGATCTCGCTCTCCAGGTCGGAGGTTGCGACGATGTTCTGGACCTGGATCTTCGGTTGCATGAGGATCTTCTGGCCGCCCTTACGAATCATCTCCGAGACGATACGGACCGACTCGACTACCTGCCGCATGCTCTTCCCGCCGGTGCAGACAACCTTGCCCGAGCGGAACAGGAGGATGGCGGTCTTGGGCTCCTTGAGTCGGTAGATGACCCCGGGGAACTGCTCGGGCTCGTACTCCGCCCCACTGAGGGTGGAAGCGACCGCGTGCAGGTCCAGTTCGTCGCCGAGGCTGGTAGAGGCCACTACGTTCTCGATTCGAATTCGCGTCACGGATGTTTATATAGTATTTAAATGACTATTTAAAGACCCCTCCTTCCCCGGTTTCGTACGTGGTTCGTCACACGCGGTGGATAGTCCGTCGTGGCCTCCAATGAATGCACCTCCCGTTGCGTTCGGGAGTCCGATAAGCGGCGCGCGCGTCCGATGACCGACTGCGAGGAGCGCGTAGGGAACGGTGGCGCCCTCGTCGCAGCTATCGTCGCGGAATGGAGCGCACCGTGTTCCGGCTAGTCGTCGAACCCGGTGACCGGCGGGTCGCGTCCAGCCTGCCACAGGAGGGCGTTCATCTCGCCCCGGTGTTGGAGCTCTTCCTCGATCATGTGTACCAGTAACACGCGGAGCTCGATCGTGCGGGACGGACGCCACGGGAGGCTCAGGGATCGGTCGAGATCTCGGGGCTTGAGAGCCCCGAGCACTTTACGAACGAAGCGGTCGACCGATCGCATCTCACGGCTGGCCTCGGCTCGGGTGTACCGCTTCCCGAGAGGGTACCATTCGGGCTCGCCCTTGCCGGCATAGACCATGATAAACCACTGGCGGTAGGCATCGAGGACGTGCATGAAGATGTCCACGAGCGAAGGGAAGGAGGCTCCCCGGGCTCGATACCGCGCGCGGGGCGGCAGCTTCCATATCGCGGCCAGGTACTTGGACCTCGTTCGCGAGTTGTACTCGTAGAGCTCCCGTAGGAGGTCGAGCTCGGTCGGCATCGAGGCCGCCAGCGGCGCTCCCTTCAAGAGGTTGACGCAAAGTGGGTCTAGGTCCGTACCGACTAGAACCGCGCGATGCTACCGGTAGAGAGCGCCCGCCGCTCGAACACCTTCCATAGACCGACCGCCGCCCCGAAGGAGGCCACGGCAGCAATCCCGACGGCGCCCCAGAGGACCGCAATACTTCCCAGCGATTCGCCGGCGACGGCGGCACGGATCGCAGCGAGTCCCCACGTCAATGGCAACGCGTCTCCCGCCCACTGGAGCGGCACGGGTAACGAGGAGAGAGGGAAGTTCACCCCCGATAGGAGCAGCCCGACGAAGAGGAAGATGTTCCCGAGGATGATCGACGTGCGCAGGTAGAGGGCAACGCCTCCCAGGAGGAGGCCGAAGCCGACCATCGCGAACGCCGTCAGGACGATCGAAACGATGAGCGTCGGGAACACCGCGAGCGGGATCGAGACCCCGTAGATCAGCGCGGCGTAGGTCAGCCCGACGGCGACCGTGGCGAGGGAGATGAGGATCGGGATGAGGCCGCGCCCGAAGTAGAGCGCGAACCGGTTCGCGGGGGAGACGAGGAGATGCTCCATCGTCCCTTGCTGTTTTTCCGAATCGGTGGTCTGACAGACCGAGAAGACGCTCGAGTAGGTCACGGTCGCCACGGCATTGCCTACGGCGGTGTACGCGATCTCGGAGGCCCCGCCGCCCCCGAGCTGGACAACGAATGCGAAGAAGACCATCTGGGTTAGCGGGACGATGAAGATGGTCCCGAGGACGAAGTCGACACGCATGAACCCGAGGCTCGTGCGCGGGGCCATGACCGCATTCGTCCAGAACGTCTGCCAGAACGACGGGCGGTACGCGAGCAACGGAGTCGCCATGGAAATCGTCCCGCCCGTTCAGTACTCGGACAGGTTCCCCTCCTCGAGGACGTGCCGCTCGACGCGCTGGAAGACGAGTCCGGCGACCGACAGGTAGACCACCGTGGTAGCGACGGCGCCCGCGAGGTCGCCCCAGAACCCCCAGCCGAATCCCTGGTAGCCGGGAATCGAGAGGTAGCGCAACGCGTCCAACCCCCAGGTCGGTGGGAAGGCAAGCGACACCGGGTTCGTGACGAACGGCAAAAGGACGACGGGGAACATGCAGCCGGTCCCGATGTAGAAGGCGAACTCCCCGATGTTCTGGATGAACCCCGCGTACCGGGTGTACACATAGAAGGCGGCGAAGATGACCCCGACGCTCGCGAGCGTGACCATCACGAAGACGAACAGAAGCGCGAATCCGACCGGGTTAGGAACGGCCGGAGGCCCCCCGGCGACGATCACGATTACGACGTAGACGATCCCGCCGCCGATCAGGCCGGAGATGACGTTCCAAAGGACACGCCCCACGACGACGTACAGGTACGGCGTCGGGGCTTGGATGGTCGGCTCGAGGGTCCCGAACTCCCGGTCCATGCCGGTCGCCCAGCCGCTCCCGTAGAGCGTTTGGCCCCACATGCTCATCATGCCGGCCCCGAGGATCGCGTACGTGAGGAAGTACGGACCGGCTCCCCGGAACAGCTCGAACGAAACGAGGGCGAACACGACAGGGGCGATCATCGAGGGGACGAGCCACTGTGGGTCGGCCAGGAACTGGAGAACGCTCAGTCGGAGCGCTGCGTAGGTGGAGCGCGCCCGGGAGTACTGGACCGTAGCGGTCGCCATCTAACGGGCTTCCTCCTCGACCAGGTCGAGATAGACGTCCTCCATCGACGTCCGGCGTTCCCGGACCATGAGTTCTGGGTGGTTGGGCAGTGCCGCGTGGACCTGGTCGACACGGAGCTCGTCGGTCCTCATGCGGAGCGTGACGCGGGAAACCGGTCCGAACTCCTCCGTGAGGAACCGCGAAACTCCCGGAAGATGACGAAGCGAATCGAGTTCGCGGTCGTCGAACCCGTACGCCTCGACATCGAGGGTACGGTCCCCTCCCACCAGGTGGCGAAGGTTCGCCACCGTGTCCTGCGCTACGATACGGCCTTTGGAGAGGACGGCGAGCTTGGGGCAGAGCTCCTCGGCCTCGAACATGTAGTGGGTCGTGAGGAAGATCGTCACCCCGTCCGCGACGAGAGAACGAACGAGCTTGCGCGTCTCCCGGGCGCTCTTCGGGTCGAGACCGATCGTCGGTTCGTCGAGGAAGAGAATCTGGGGCCGATGCAGGATGCCCCGCGCGAGGTGGAGCTTCTGCTTCATGCCGCGCGAGTACTCCTCCACCCGCCGGTCGGCGGCCTCCTCGAGGTCGACCCGCGCGAGCACCTCGTCGATCCGTCGTTCCCGATCGGTGCGGGGGATCCCGTAGAGGTCCGCGAAGTAGCGAAGGTTCTCTCGCGCGCTGATGCGGGTGTACAGGCCCCGCTCGCCGCCGAGGACCAACCCCATCCGAGGGCGCAGCCAGTCCGCATCGCGGACCACGTCGTGCCCGAGGACGAACGCTTGGCCCTGGGTAGGAAGGAGGAGTGTGGAGAGGATCTTCGTGAGCGTGGTCTTGCCGGCGCCGTTGGGACCGAGCAGCCCGAAGATGGCACCGCGTTCGACCGTCAGGTCGATCCCCTTGAGGGCCTCGGTGTGCGTGACCTCCCGGAACAGGAAACCCTTGCGGGAATCGAAGTCCCGGGTGATCCCGTGGGTCTCGATGGCGGACGAGTCGTTCGGCATGGTTCCGTAGAGGGTCCCCGCGGACGTGAGTGCCTATACAAATACTCAGCCGTTGAGGGTAGACGACGAGCAACGGCTCCTGGTACGGTGTTTCACCGTTCGGAGGGCACCGTCGGGTTGAGGCCGGCTCGATGGCGGCAAGCGTCAGCGCGAAGGAACGGCTGAGCGAGGTCCGGATGCCACCGGCAGTGGGCGGGCTTATTCACTGACCGGTGCATGGAGTCAGTACCGCCCCCGGGACATGGACAGCGTACAGAGAACCGCCACTCGGAGTCTGTCAAGCCAACCCCCCTCGCCAGCTCCGGTCGGCCTGGTTCTGAACATCATGCACTTCGCCCTCCATGACGGGCCGGGCATCCGAACGACGGTGTTCCTCAAGGGGTGTCCCTTGCGCTGCAGGTGGTGCCACAACCCCGAGAGTCAGTCCCCTGAGCCGAAAGTGATCTACTTCGAAGATCGGTGCATCCGATCCGGGGACTGCGTGCGCGCGTGCCCCCATGGTGCGCTTCATCTCGACCAGCAACGGCTCGTCCACGACCCTCGCCTGTGCCAGCGTTGTGCGGAATGCGTGAGCGCGTGCTCCGCCACAGCCCGCCAGCTGGCAGGTCGCTGGATGACCGTACCGGACGTGCTCGCCGAGGTCTCGAAGGACCAGGTATTCTTCGACGAATCGAGGGGTGGGGTCACCGTCTCGGGCGGTGAACCGCTGATGCAGGCGCCGTTCGTCGAATCGCTGCTCACCGCTTGCCGGGCCCGGCGGATCCGGACCGTACTCGACACCTGTGGATGGGCCGACCCGAGCGTCCTGCTTCGGGTCCGTGAGAACGTCGATCTGTTCTTCTACGACCTTAAATTGATGGACAGCGAACGGCACCGGCAATTCACGGGCGTGGAGAACGAATTGATCTTGCGGAACCTCACGATGCTGGCCGAGGGCGGCAGCGCGGTGGTCGTACGCGTCCCCATCATTCCCGGAGTGAACGACGATGCCGCCAACCTGGACGACCTATCGAAGTTCCTCGCCCCCCTAGGTCTTCGGGAGGTCGACCTGCTGCCCTACCACCGATATGGAAGCGACAAGTACCGTCGATTGCACAGAGCCTACGAGATGGAGGGCGTTCTCCCGCCGTCCGACGCGCAGATGGAACTCCTCGCAGAGCGGCTGAGACGGGACGGGTTCACCGTGCGGATCGGGGCCTGAGATGAACGAACGCGTGGCCCGCTTGCGGCAAGCGACCCTCGAAACCCGGCCCCGGCTCTCGATCGAGCGGGCGGCGCTCCTTACCGAGTTCTACCGTCAGGACAAGACCGCCTCCGTTCCCATCCGCCGGGCTCTCGCCCTCCGGTACCTCCTGGAGCACGAAGAGATCTACATCGGCCAGGACGAATTGATCGTGGGCGAGCGCGGGCCCGAACCCAAGGCCGCTCCCACGTTCCCCGAACTCTGCTGCCACAGCCTGAACGACTTTGAGGTCCTGGACTCCCGCGAGAAGATCCCCTATTCCGTCGACGACCACGCTCGGCAGGTCCAGGAGGACGAGGTGATCCCGTACTGGCAAGGCCGCTCGATGCGCGACCTGATCTTCGCAGAAATGACCCCGGAGTGGAAGAGTGCCTACGAGGCCGGACTCTTCACGGAGTTCATGGAGCAACGCGCCCCCGGGCACACCGTGCTGGGGGACGTCATCTATCGGAAGGGCCTCTTGGACCTCAAGGCCGAAGTCGCCGACGCGTTGTCCCGCCTGGACGGTCTCAACGACCCGGACGCGTCCGCGAAACGCGACGAACTGCGGGCGATGGCGATCGCGGCCGACGCGGTCGTACGGTTCGCGGAACGGCATGCCCAGAAGGCGGAGGAGCTGGCCCGGACGGCGACCGAGCCAGACCGACGGGCCGAGCTACACCGCATCGCCGAGGTGTGCCGTCGTGTGCCCGCCCACGCCCCGAGGGACTTCTGGGAAGCGGTGCAGGCCTACTGGTTCGTTCACCTCGGCGTGGTGACCGAGCTGAACACGTGGGATTCGTTCTGTCCGGGGCGATTCGACCAGCATCTGGAGCCGTTCTATCGGAAGGGCGTGGAGGACGGCTCGTTGACCCGGGAGGAGGCCAAGGAACTGCTCGAATGCTTGTGGGTCAAGTTCAACAACCAACCGGCGCCCCCCAAGGTCGGCGTGACCAACGCGGAGAGCGGCACGTACACCGATTTTGCCAACATCAACAGCGGGGGCCTGAAGCGCGACGGGTCGGACGGAGTGAACGATGTCACGTACCTCGTCCTCGACGTCATCGACGAGATGCACCTATTGCAACCCTCGTCGAACCTTCAACTGAGCAAGAAGAACCCGGATGCGTTCCTGAAGCGAGGCCTAGAGATCGTACGCCAGGGCTGGGGACAGCCGTCGGTCTTCAACGCCGACATGGTCATCGAGGAGCTGCTGCGTCAAGGAAAATCGGTCGAGGACGCCCGGTGCAGCGGAACCTCAGGGTGCGTCGAGTCCGGAGCGTTCGGAAAAGAGGCCTACATCCTGACGGGGTACTTCAACCTCCCCAAGGTGCTCGAGGTCGCCCTGAACAACGGATTGGACCCACGATCCGGGAGGACGGTCGGGGTCGAGACCGGAGACCCCCGTTCGTTCTCGTCCTACGAACAGCTTTTCCGCGCCTTCCGTGAGCAACTGCACTACTTCATCGACGTCAAGGTCCGAGGGAACCAGGTCATCGAACGGTTGTACGCCGATTACATGCCGGCCCCGTTCCTCTCCCTCCTCGTCTCCGATTGCATCGCGAAGGGTCGGGACTACAACAACGGCGGCCCGCGGTACAACTCGACCTACATCATGGGAGTGGCACCCGCGACCTGCACCGACAGCCTCGCAGCGATCAAGTTCCACGTCTTCGACCGCAAGACCGTGGCGATGGATGAACTGCTGGGGGCGTTGGCGCGCAACTTCGAGGGGGACGAGAAGCTGCGCTTGCAACTATGGAACAAGACCCCGAAGTTCGGCAACGACGATGACTACGCGGACGACATCCTCGTGGACGTGTTCAACGCCTATTTCGACGAGGTGGATGGTCGAAAGAACACCAAGGGGGGACACTACCGCGTGAACTACCTGTCGACGACCTGCCATGTCTACTTCGGTTCGGTGACCGGCGCGACTCCCGACGGACGCCGTGCGGGAGAGCCCCTCTCGGACGGCATCTCGCCGGTCCAGGGCGCGGACCGCAACGGTCCCACCGCCGTCGTCAAGTCCGCCGCCAAGATGGACCATGCGCGTACCGGGGGGACCTTGCTGAACCAGAAGTTCACGCCCCAGCTGCTCAAAGGGGATGCGGGACTCGACAAGGTGGGGCACCTGGTCCGTTCGTATTTCCGGTTGGGGGGACATCACATCCAGTTCAACGTCGTCACCGCGGCCACCCTGCGAGCGGCGCAGGCGGACCCCGAGAAGTACCGCGACCTCATCGTCCGCGTCGCGGGCTACAGCGACTACTTCTGCGACCTGACCCGTGCCTTGCAGGACGACATCATCTCGCGGACCGAGCACGAGGCCTTCGGGCCCGCCCCGCTCGGAACCGCCAGCGTGTAAGGAAAGTCGCTTAAGCCCGGCCGGCTCGGGGAAGGGCCAATGCCGGAGCGCTCGACCGCCCTCCCAGCCGCTGCCTCCGATATTGCCGCGCGCCGTCCGGCCTCCGATACTCCCCTGCGTCGTCTCGGGAAGGTCGAGCTCCTGGGAGCCGGGGCCGCGTTCGTCGCGCCGGCGTTCAGCCTCGCGGCGATCTTCGCGCTCCTCGCGCTGAAAGGAGGGCGATACGCCTGGGTCGGCGTGGTACTCGGCACGCTCGCGGTGCTGCTGACCGGCGTCTGCTTCGCTCGGATGACCGCTCGCCACCCCAAGGCGGGCGGCGCGTACGCGCTGGTCGGGGCGGAACTCTCGCTCCCGGTGGGGTTCATCGCGGGTTGGGCGCTCTGCCTCCTGTACTTGCTCGGGCCTGCGATCCCGTTGCTTCTCTTCGTCACGCTCCTCGAGGTGTTCCTCCCCCAGACGGCCGGCGCTCTCGTCCCCATTGCCGCGGCCGTGGCGCTCGGCGTGTTCGCGCTGAACGCGCTCGGGCTTCGTCCCTCGAGCCGGGTCGCGCTCGCCGTCTTCGTCGCCGAAGCGGCCATCCTTCTGGGAGTGGCCGGGGCCTTGTTCCTGCAACCGACGGTCGCGCTCCCCCCGCCTCCCGCGAGTCCTCTGGATACGTTGATCGCTCTCGGCGGTAGTGGCGGTGCGGCCGTGTTCCTCTTCCTGGGGTTCGAGTCCGTCTCCGCCTACGCGGAAGAGGCACGGCTCCCAGCACGGGACATCGCGTGGGGCACCGGGGCGACCATCCTCGCCACGGGCGTGGTCTACATCGTCTCCGCGCTCGCCTACCTACACGCGATCCCATCCTCTCAGTGGGGGTCGTCGGGAGCATCGCTCCCCGTGGCCGTCGGAAGCGTCCTAGGCACGGACGGAGGGCGGCTCGTCACGGCAGTGATCATCGTGAGCTCCCTCGGCGCGATGATCTGCGTGGAGAACGCTTGCGCCCGGGTGCTGTTCGCGATGGGGCGGGACCGGGTCCTTCCCTACCCCATGGCCCGCCTCTTCGGCCGCGAGAAGGCCCCGTGGCCCGCGCTCGCCGTGTCCGCGGGGGCGGCCTTTGGGTTGGTCTGGTGGTCCACCCTGCCGCTGGGGGGCCTCTCGGCCCCGCCTGCGTTCCTCTTGGTCCTGCTTCCCGAACTGCTCGTCTTCGGGGCCCTGATCGCCTACGCGCTCCTCAGCCTCGCCTACCTGGTGGCCCTCGTGCGGGAGGGAGTCGCGCGGTCCGCCCCCTGGCGGCTCGCGGTCCCGTTAGCGTCTCTCGGTGTTACCGGGACCCTCCTCGTACTCCAAGTCCTCCCCGGCACGCCGGGGTGGAACGATGTCCTTGTGTGGGGGACGGCGTGGCTACTGGTCGGATTCGGCGTCTGGGGCTCGACACGGGTCTTGGCGCGGGTGAGCTCGGCGCGGACCCCGGGGGAGCCGAGCGGCGGAAGCTAGCGCCGGAAGCCCCCGAGGACTTTCGTCGGTGCGATTCGCCGTCTCCGTTGGTCCCGTGGCCGCTTTATTCGTGAAGTTGGTGCGCAGTCGATTCTGGCATGGCGGCAAGACCCTCGTCACCGCGGATGATCCTCTTCATCGTCATCCTCGGGACCCTGATGGCATCGGTGGACACCACCATCGTGCTCCTTGCCTTCCCGACAATCGCCGGAGACCTGCACGCCGGGCTGTCGACCGTCCTCTGGACGATCCTGATCTACCTGCTGCTCGTATCGATCCTCACCACCCAGGCGGGCCGGATCAGTGACCTGTTCGGGCACGGTCGTCTCTACAACCTGGGGTTCGTTGTCTTCACCGTGGGCTCGGCCCTCTGCGGCTTCGCCCCCACCGCGAACAGCTTGGTCGCGTTCCGTGCGGTCCAGGCGGTGGGTGGCGCCTTCATGGTCGCCACCGGAACGGCCATCCTCGCGGACACGTTTCCCCCCGCGGTCCGCGGGCGTGTCTTCGGTTTCACCGCCATGGGGTGGAACGTCGGGGCCACGCTCGGCATCGTCCTGGGGGGCGTGCTGACGACCTTCGTCGGCTGGCGCTACATCTTCTTCATCAACGTGCCGATCGGGGTCATCGCCGTTGTTCTCGGCTACCGGTTCCTCGGTATAGGATCCCGCACGAAGGCGCGTCTCGACCTTGTCGGCATGCTCCTGCTGGCCGCGGTGCTGGGGCTGATCGTCTACGGAGCCACCGACTTCGCGTCGTACGGGGCCTCAACATGGAACGTGTCCCTCATGGCGCTCGGCGCGCTGCTGATCGTACCGTTCATCGGGTGGGAGCGGCGCGCGGTCAGCCCGACCATCAACCTGCTCTTGTTCCGTTCTCGGCTCCTCTCGCGGTCGCTCGCGGCATCGTTCCTGCAGAGTCTGGGGTACCTCGCCACCGTGTTCCTGTTGATCATGTACCTTCAGGGGATCCGTGCACTCACACCGCTCGACGCCTCGCTGCTCCTCGTTCCGGGGTACATCCTCTCCTCGGGTCTCGCGCCGATCGCGGGTCGCTGGGCGGACCGCTGGGGACCCGCGCGGCTGGCCACGCTCGGGATCGGGTTCATGCTCGTGGGCGTGCTGCTCTACGCCCAGATGGGGCTCACGACCCCGCTCGTCGAAGTGGCGCTCATTTCCCTGGTCACCGGAATCGGGGGAGCGTTGTTCTGGCCCTCGAACAACAAGGCCGTGATGCACGATGTGCCACCCGGGTACTATGGGTCGGTGTCGGGGCTCCTTCGCACGCTATCCAACATGGGCACCATCGGAAGCTATGCCCTGGTGATCACCGTAGCCTCGTTGGCGATTCCCCGGGCCGTGGCGTTCGAAGTTTTCGTCGGCGGCCGGGAAGTCATCGGCTCCGTGTCGACCGAGTTCCTCACGGCGATCCACGCGGCGTTCTACGTCATGGCCGCGGTCCTGGTGGTTGCCGCCGTGCTCTCGTCGACCCGCCAGGGGCCGGGTGCCCCCGCGGTCGCGACCGCTTCGTTGCCACTGGCCACCGACATCCGTCCCGCGACGGACAGGTCCGAGGACCCGAAATCTGGGTGAACCGACACTCGGACGGTGTCGGAGACTGGGATGGCGCCCGAGCTCGACCCGGGAGAGTCTACCCGAGAAGGGCGCCTCTGACCGACCCGCGGACCGGTCCTATCACCGAGAGGTCGGGTCCAGGCACTGGGAAATGCGCGATGTGATCTCGCGGACCACGGTCCCGACCGGGCGAGTCGCGTCCAATTCTACTCCGTACTCGAACCGAGTGACCTTGCGGTACACTTGCTCCGCCGCCTCGGCACCAAACACGACTTTCCGGCCAGAATCCCGCCCAATACAGACGGAAAGAGGAGCTCTCAGGGTAATCACCTCGTGAGGGAAGGGAAGACGCCGCTCGAGGTCCTTGATCTGGGTCATCCAGTAGAAACACCCATCGAACACGACCGGAATGCCGCCGGCAAGCGCCCTTCGGGCCCTTTTTGCCGCGACTTCGTTCGCCGTAACGTACAGGCGGACCGAGCCGCCATCCCACTCCATGTCCGCAATCTTGTCGATAGAAACGACGACCGCGCCGATGGACCGCGCGAGCGCTTTGGAGATGGTCGTCTTACCTACACCCAATGGCCCGCGGATGATGACGTAGTAGACCATGACCTCGTCAGATCCGTAAGCGGGACGGTCGGAACAGCCCATAACATCGGCTGCCGGCTCGGAGGTCGAATGCGGCCCAGCGCTACCGAGAACCGGCCGGATTCTCCGATGCCGCCCTACTCGAGGTAGGTCGACCAGTCGATGCCCATCACCGACGCTGGGAAGGGCGGGATGCCGGCCTCTGGGGGCCGGTACGGGGTCGGACCGGCATGGCGTGGACCGACATGATTAGCTAGGCGATGGCAGTGGTCAGATCGGTGAACGCGGGCGTCGCTGCTTCGGGGGACCGAGGCGTAGGAGGCCCCCCGCAAGCCCCTGCCCCTCCCAAGGGACTGCCGTTGATCCTCCTCTGGGTCGTGCCGTTCCTGCTCGTGCTGGTCTACGTGGTGCTCGTGCACGAGTTCTTCCACGACCAAGCGCGCTGGACCGACGCTCGGTCCCTCGGCATTGCTCTCGTGCTGCTCGGGGTCATCCTCGCGTTCTCGTTCGTCTGGTTCGTGGTCGGTCTCGTCTCGAGCCGTACGCTGGGCGTCCTCGTCCCGCTCGGAGTGTTGCTCTTGATTGCACGGCTCCCCGGACTGAACCGCCACGTCGTGATCACGCCGCCCCAACATCCTGACACCCCAGCGGAGATGTGGGGTCGGTTCGGGGCCCTCTTCGTCGTGACGCTCGGCTTTGAGCTCGTGTACATGGTGACCGTGTTCCAGCGGGGCGACCTCGCGCCGCAGATCGCGATCAACCGGCCGTTCTCCTTCTTCCTCGAGGAGGTCTTGACCGGCGTGCTCCTGGCGGTCATCCTCGCTCCTGCGGCTCCGTACCTATCGAGCCGCGCCCGGCTGAGGATCACCGACTCCCTCAATTTCCCCTTCCTTTGGCTGACGATCATCCTGCTCGTCGTGGGCGGGGCGACGGTTCTGGCCGTGACCCTCCTCCCGGGCGTCGCGTTCGACACCGCCCTCTTCTTCACCTCGATCCTCTTGTACGCCCCCGCGGCCTGGTTCGTGGCCTTGGCGTTCACCTGGGAGGAGACCGTCGCGCAGAACCTATTCTTCCGCTATGCGTGGAAGTACCGGTTCTCTCGGTTCCACTTCGGCCGGATGAAGGTCACCGACGAGCCCGAGGGGACGATCACCGAGGTCTAGCGGGAATCCCTAGGGGAAGGAGGGGAAAGCGTCCCTCTTCGAGCCCTATCGGTCCTTGACCCCGATGAGCAGACCGCGACCGGGCATCAGCCCGCGGGCGATGAACCGCGATTCTAGCCCCGCCGAGCTCATCAGCTCCAAGAGCCGCGAGCGAGAGACCAGCAATCCCACGTCGGTCACTTTCACGTGACGGATCCCTCGACCATGCTCGGCGATCAGGTAGTGGTACTGGATGACGGTCCGGTTCCCGCGGCGCGTCGAGAACGCGCATCGGACGACCTTGGTGAAGGGACCGTCGTAGGCACGGAGGTAGACCGAGCCCAGTCGTAGCTTGGTCGGGTCGAGCCAGGGTTCCACGATCGCGACCCCACCGGGGTTCAGGTGCCGCGCGAAGTTGGCGAACGTCGTTCCGAGGTCCCGTTCCGTCCTCAGGTGCCCGATGGCGCTGAAGAGACAGCTCACTACGTCGAACCGTTGGTCCAGGCGGAACGTGCGCATGTCCCCGACCACGAGCCGTATCTTGGGCAGGCGACGGCGCGCGATCCGAAGCATCTCCCGACTCGCGTCGACGCCGACGACCGGGTGCTTCCTTCGCAAGTGCTCGAGGTGGCGGCCGGTGCCGCACGCCACGTCCAGCCAGGTCGCCCTCCCGCGTCGACCGATACTGCGGGCGATCTCTTCGAGACGCTCGGACTCGGCGCGGTAATCCTTCCAGGCGTTCAGGTCGTCGTAGTACTTCGCGAGTTCCCCGTAGAACTGGGAGGGCTTCGAGCTCGTCATGACCGCACCTCAGGTGCGTCGCGCCTTCCGTGGAGAGCGCGTGACGCGGGGACGCCGACCGATGGTGATCCAGATCCCGTCGGGGTCCGTGACGCTCGCCATCCAGCCGGCGGTCGTCGAGGGTTCGTATCCCGTGGGCTTAGCTCCGTGCTGGAGCAGGCGTCGGTAGACGCGCTCGAGCTCCTTCCGGGACACGACCCCGAGGGTGAAGTCCAGATGGTCCACCCCATCTCCCGCGCGATACGGGCCTGAGAACAACGAACCCTTCGGATACCAGTTCAGCTCGACCTTCCGGCGGGAGCGAGGGTCCCCGAGGAGGACCCAGATGCCGCCGCCCCAGGTTCGGGTGTCCCCGCGGCGGACCTCCCGTAGCCCGAGCGCCCGGGTGTAGAAGCGGAGGGACCGCGCAAGGTCGGTCACCCGCAATCCGACGTTCTCGAACCGCATGACGCACGGAGGGGAGGGGAACCTATACCCCTGACGCTGCCACCCCGGGGCGACACGCGCCGGTAAGCCCCGCGGGCGCGACCCTCGCGTTCCCGACCCGCCCCGCTACGGGGCCGGAGCGGCCGGGACCTCGCCGGGTTCGGTTTCCTTCTCGAACTCGTGGTCTTCCCACATGTCGTAGGCGATCGCGGCCGCGGCCAGTTGCGTGATGATCGCGAGGGCGATCACGATGTGCAGGAGCAGAATGCCGCGGAAGACCGAGAGGTTCACGACCGGGACGACCCAGTCGCTTCCCACGTTGAACCAGAGGAGGAGGCCGAAGACGGCCGTGGCGATGGAAAGGCTCCACGAAACCTTCGCGATCCGCTTCACCCTTCCGGGGACCCGGGACTTTCGGAGCTGGTCGAAGCAGTAGTACGTGACCAGGATGATGCCGAACCCCAGAGCCAGGTGAAGGTAGGGGACGGCCACGGGCGGGTCCGGCCACAGGCCGAATAGGAACTCGAAGAAGACGATCCAGATGACCAGATAGAGCGCGGACCAGAGCTTCATCCACCGTACTCCTGGGTTTGAAAGCGAAGGCTCCCTCTCCCGAGAGAGAACGAGCCGGGCGGAAGACTAAGAAGCCTCGGTCAACCCCTCCTCATCATCCCCGCGGCGCGGGTCCCCAAGATGGCGCTCCGGGGGCCGTGGGCGGGGCGTTCCCTCCATATATGGAACGACGGTGGCTCAGGTTGGACTCGCATGGCGAGCGACGACGTGAGGCGGGATTTCGACACGCTCTCCACGGTGTACGACGAAACCCGCCAGCCGCTCGAGCCCGCGACGATCGAAGGCCTCCGTAGCTACCTCGATGAGCACCGCTGGACAACGATCCTCGAGGTCGGGGTAGGAACCGGGCGCGTTGCGCGACCCCTCGTCGACCGGGGCGTCCGGGTCGTCGGGGTGGATGGCTCCCGAGGGATGCTCGGGCGCGCGGCGGCGAAGGGCCTCCCGTACCTGGTTCGGGGCAATGCCTACCGCCTCCCGTTCCCCGACGGTTCGTTCGACGCGGCCCTTTTCGTCCACGTGCTGCACATACTGGACCGACCCGAGCTCGGTCTTCGAGAGGGCGCCCGGGTCGGTCGACACGGCGTCCTGGCGATCCTCGACCTTCCTTCTTGGGGGGAGGGCACCGACCGGCCCGCGGAGGACGAACCGCGTCGTATCGTTCGGGAGGCCCTGGCAGAGGCTGGTTATCCCAACCTCCTTCGTGCCGGTCCTCGGGCGAAGGAGCAGGAGATCCTTCGGACCTACCCTCCGGCGGAGATCCGGGTGCTGAGCGACCGCGAGGTGTCGGAACCGCTCTCCCGACGCCTCGACGCGCTCGAGAAGCGGGCGTACCGTCACGTGCTCCACGTCCCCGCCGACGTCCTCACGCGGGCCGTCGCCGCGGCGCGTGCGAAGGTGGGCACGCGAACGGTCACCTACCGCCGAAACGAAGCGGTCGCTTGGTGGAGCGATGCGCCGGGGGTCCCGGCGCCGCCGCGCTAACCCCTCCGAGCGGCGGGGAACTACTTCGCGAACCGGTGTGCCATGACGTACGGAAGAACACCGCCGGCCTGGTAGTACTCGAGCTCGGTGGCCGAGTTCAACCGACACGTGACGGTGAACGCGCGAGACGTGCCGTCCTCCGACCGAGCCACCACCTCGACTGCGCTCCCAGGACCGAGGGATGTGCCCGTAGGCAGGTGCAGAGTGAACGACTCCCGACCGGTAAGACCGAGCTGCTTCCAACCTTCGCCCGGCCGGAACGCGAGGGGAAGGACCCCCATCTCGATCAGGTTCGCCCGGTGGATCCTCTCGTAGCTTTCGGCGATCACGGCACCGACGCCCAAGAGGCGCGGGCCCTTGGCCGCCCAGTCACGCGAGCTTCCTTGGCCGTAGCTCTTCCCGGCCAGAACGACCAGTGGGGTCTTCTCGGCTCGGTACCGCTCGGAGGCCTCGAAGATGGTCGATGCTCCGCCGGACGGGACGTGGACGGTGTACCCTCCTTCCTTCCCGCTGGCGAGCTGGTTCTTGAGGCGCACGTTCGCGAAGGTGCCCCGCACCATGACCTCGTGATGTCCCCGCCGAGCGCCGTACGTGTTGAACTCTCGGACCGCCACCCCGTGGGCGAGGAGGTATTTCCCCGCGGGGGAATCCTCGGGGATCTCGCCCGCCGGGGAGATGTGGTCGGTCGACACCCGGTCGCCTAGGACGACGAGCGCCCGTGCCCCCTCGGCGAGGACCCCTTCCCGCGGAAGCCAAGGCGCGGGGAGGTCGAGGTAGGGCGCGGCCGCGAGGTACGTGGAGCCGGGCTCCCAACCGTACTGAGGGCCCGTGGGCGGGTCGAGCGACTCCCAGCGATCGTCCCCCACCTCGACCTGGCGGTACTTCTCCGAGAACAGGGACGCGTCGAGGTTGGCCTCGACGATCCGTCGCACCTCCTCCGCCGCCGGCCACAGGTCGCGCAGGTAGACCGGAGTCCCGTCCGCCTTCCGTCCGATCGGCTCGCGCGTGAGGTCGATGTCGACCCTCCCGGCAAGGGCGTACGCCACGACCAGCATCGGTGAAGCAAGGTAGTTCGCGCGGACCTCGTTGTGGACGCGGGCCTCGAAGTTCCGGTTGCCGCTGAGGACGGCGGCGACGAAGAGGTCGCGTTCGCGGACCTGCTGGCTCACGGGCACGGGGAGCGGGCCCGAGTTGCCGATGCACGTAGTGCACCCGTATCCCACGACCTCGAAGCCGAGCTGGTCGAGGTACGGGAGCAGACCCGAACGTTCGAGATAGGCCGTCACGACCTTCGACCCGGGAGCGAGGGACGTCTTGACGTGCGGCGGGACCTTGAGACCGAGCTCGCTCGCGCGCTTCGCGATCAGCCCCGCGCCGACCATGACGCTCGGGTTCGAAGTGTTGGTACAGCTCGTGATCGCCGCGATGACGACCGAACCGTCCTCAACCGGCGGGGAAAGGGTGGACGTGGCCGCGGTCGTGGCGGGGTGACCCTTCCGGTAGGATTCCAGCGCCGTCCGGAAGGAGGCGGGTGCGTCGCCGAGCGCGACTCCCTCTTCGGGGTTCTTCGGCCCGGAGACCATGGGGACGATCGACCCAAGGTCGATCGCGAGCACATCGTCGTACTCCACCGACCCCGGGGCCGGCGAGCCCCAGAGACCTTGGGCCCGTGCGTACGCCTCGACCCGGGCGACGAGCTCGGGGCTGCGGCCGGTACCGCGGAGGTAGGCGATCGTGGCCTCGTCGATCGGGAAGAGGGCGGCGGTCGCGCCGTACTCCGGGCACATGTTCGAGACGGTCGCCCGGTCCGGCACGGCGAGGTGGCCAACGCCCGGTCCGAAGAACTCCACGAACTTGTCGACGACCCCCTTCTCCCTCAGGCGGCGAGTGACGGTCAGCACGAGGTCGGTGGCGGTCGCGCCCTCTGGGAGCGAACCGGTGAGCTGCACGCCCACGACCACCGGCGGGGAAAGGAAGTACGGCTCGCCGAGCATGACGGCCTCGGCCTCGATCCCACCGACCCCCCAGCTGAGGACCGAAAGCCCGTTCACCATCGTTGTGTGCGAGTCGGTCCCGATGACGGTGTCCGGAAATGCGACCCGGTTCTCCTTCGGCCCGCGGGCCTCGACCACGGTGGAGAGGTGCTCGAGATTGACCTGGTGACAAATACCGTTCCCAGGAGGGACGATGCGAACGTTCGCGTACGCTCCCTTGGCCCAGCGGAGGAATCGGTACCGCTCCCGGTTGCGCTCGTACTCCCGGTCGAGGTTGATCCCGAGCGAGCCCGCCGAGCCGAAACTGTCGACCTGGACGGAATGGTCGATGACGAGGTCGACGGGAACGATGGGGTTCACCCGGCTCGGGTCCAGACCCCGATGCGCGGCCGCGCGGCGGAGCGTGGAGAGGTCGACGATCACCGGAACGCCGGTGAAGTCCTGCAGAAGGACCCGTTCGGGGTAGTAGGCGAACTCGGTGCCCTCGGGGACCTTCTCGCCGTTCGCGAGCGCCACGAGGGCCTTCGGGTCGGTGACGCGCGCGTCGAAGTGCCGGAGGACGTTCTCGAGAAGGACCCGGGTCGTCCTCGGGCGACGGGCGAGACGGTGCGGGTAGACCCCCGCCAAACGGTCCGCGCGATAGATCGTTACGCGCTCGGAGCCGCAGTTCAGCGAGTCGGTGACACCCAGTGGGTCAGACGAGCCCATGGTGAGGCAGAGGGCGTACCCTTTTGGGTTCTTTGGCCGCGCCGGGCTAGTCCGGAGCCAACGGAACGGCCCGCTCCCAGCCGAGTCGTACGTGGGCGCCGGGAAGAGGCACGGCGTCCGTCGTCCGCATCTCGAGCCGCTGGCCATCGTCCGTCCGCAGGACCACCTGGTTCTCCCGCCCTACAGGGCCGGCGACGAGGACGGTGGCCCCGATACCCTCGGCGGCGGGGGGGAGGAGGCGCAGGTCGGTCGGCAGGACCCCGACGGGACCCGACGGCGCGGAGAGGACATTGTATCCCAGGAACCGAGCGGCCCGTATTGAGCCTGGGCTCCCGAACACGTAGGACGGTCGGCCGAACGCGTGGAGCCCTCCGTCGAAGAGGAGCCCGACCCGGTCGCCGAGGAAGAGCCCCTCTTCCCGGTCGTGCGTGACATGGATCGCCGAGGTGCCGAAGGCGCGGAGGACCTGGCGGAACTCCGAGCGCAGCTCGGCCTTGAGCTCGACATCGATCGACGCGAACGGTTCGTCGAGGAGGACGAGGCGAGGACGCGCGGCCAGCGTTCGCGCGAGGGCGACGCGCTGGAGCTCTCCACCGGAGAGCTGGTCCGGCCGGCGGTCCTCGAACCCCGAGAGGTGCAGGAGGTCCACGAGCCGAGTGACCTCCTCCTTCACCTCGGCGACCGGGCGATGCTTCAGGAGCGGCGCGTAGGCGATGTTCTCGTAGACGGACCGGTGAGGGAACAGCGCCGGGTCCTGGAACATCAGGACGATACCCCTCTGGTGAGGGGGAAGATGCGTGACGTCGACCCCGTCGAGGCGGACCGTTCCACCGGCGGGCCGCTCGAGGCCGGCGAGGCAGCGCAACAAGGTCGTCTTGCCGCATCCGTTCGGCCCGAGGAGCACGAGGAACTCGCCTTCGGCTAGGTCGAACGAGATGTCCCGGAAGACCGGCACTCCGTCCCAGGCGGCGGAGAGGGCCCGGACCTCGAGGAGGGGGCTAGAGCTCGACACGATGGCCTCCTACCGCGATCACCGCAAAGACGGCGAGACTGAGCATGAGGAGCAGCCCCGCCGCGGCATCCGCGACGGGGAAGAGGCGGACCTCGGAGAGCGCGTAGAGCGCGACCGGGAGGGTCGTGAGCTGGGGCGGGACGAGGAAGTTGGTGGCGGTGAACTCGCCCAGGCCGAAGGCGAAGGAGAACATCCCCACCGTGACGAGCCCGTCCTGGACCCGCGGCAGGTCCGCATCCAAGAAGGCCCCGAACGAGGTCGCCCCGAGCGTTCGCGCGGTGTCCCGGGCGGCCCCGGAGAGACCTGCGAGCGGGATCTCGAGGCTCTGGAGGGCGAAAGGGAGGGCCAGGATCGCCTGGCTCACGACCACGAGGGTCCAGACGTTCGAGCCGGTGCCGACGAACGGCCGCCAGAACGACGAGAGGGCGAACGCGAGGACGACCGGCGACAGTAGGAGAGGAACGAACAGGAGAAGACCGAGCGCCACGGCCCGGTCCGGTCGGCGTACCACGGCGTAGCCGCTCGCGACGCAGAGGAGGAGGGCGAGGAGTGCCGCGACCACGGCGAAGAAGAGCGTGTTCGCGATCGCTCCGAAGGCGGACACCCCGAGGTGGGCCGTGGTCGATGCGGAGAACAGCTGCGCCCACGCAGCCCCGGCGCCGAACCGCCCGGATGGTGCCACCGTTCGATAGAGGACGGCGGCGAGGAGGGTGGCCTCCGTAGCGAGGACAAGCCCGGTCTCGAGCGCCAGGGCCCAGGTCGCTGGGGCTCGCCAATCGATCGGGCGAGGACCCGCGGTCCGACGACCGGGACTGGCCCTTAGGCGGCTCACCAAGGCGAGGTACCCCGCCGTGGGCAGGAGCAGGAGAAGCACCATCGCGAGCGCGAGGACAGCGGCCGCGTTGGGCTCTAAGAACGTCTGGTCGAGGGCGTACACCTGGGCTTCGAGGGTGTAGCAGCGGGAGCTCGCCCCGCACAGGAGGAGCGGAGGCGCGAACGACAGGGCGGAGAAGAGGAAGGTGAGAAGCCCTCCGGCGGCGGCACCGACCCAGGTCGGCCGCGCCCAGACCTCGCCGTACGCGCGCAGCGGAGAGCCCCCGAGCGTGGCGACCGTCTCCTCGAGCTCGACCGAAGCCCCCTCGCAGCCGGTCGCCGTGAGGAGGAGCACGATCGGGACGTTGAAGAACAGGTTCGCGGCGATGATCGCGGGGATGCCGCTCCCGAACCAGGCGGTGAAGGGGAGGACGGTCGAGATGACCCCAGACGGTCCGAAGAGGTCGAGCACCCCGAGGACGACCACGAGGCTCGGAAGGAGGAACGGAACGAGGAGCAGGGAACGGAGGAGCGAGCGGCCCCGGAAGGAATAGCGGCCGACGAACACCCCCGCCGGGTATCCCAACCCCACGGCGAGGGTGGCCGAAAGCGCTCCCTGCTCGAGGGAGTTGTCGAGGGAGCGGAGGTTCCTCGCCGTCGTGACGACCGAGAGGAACCCGCTCGTACCCCCTACCTGGACGAGAGCGTTCGCAAAGAGGAGGGCCACCGGGAGGAGAGCGAACAGCGCGACGAAGGCGACCACCGGGACGAGGAACCCGACGCCTTCTCGAGGACCTTTCATCCGCCGTTACCCGCGAGCGCCTGCCACGTTTCGAGCCACCCGTTGTCCGCGGTGAGGTTCGTGGCGAGCTCGGATGGGGTCGTCGCGTTGTTCAGCGCCACGACCGTCGCCGGGTCGATCGCCGCGGAGAAAACGGCGGGAAGCGCCACGGTGTCGTTGGCCGGGTACTCCCACTCGTTCTCGGGGAGGTAGGACTGGAACGTGCCGCTCAGGATCCAGTCCTCGAGCTCTCGGGCGAGCGTGACGTGGCGAGAACCTTGGACGACGCCCACTCCGTAGATGGTCCGCCAGCCGTACGCGGTCCCGTTCCACCAGGAGACGGTCGAGTTCAGCGTTCCCGCCCCCCCGTTCGCCAGCGCGTACGCGGGGTCGGTGGCGTAGCTCACGACGAGCTGGTTTTCACCCGCCGGGGTCCCGAACTCACCGAACGCGGTCGACCAGTCGGTCGCCGGGTTCGGGTGGGTCTCGGCGAAGAACTTCGTCCAGAACCCCTGCCAGCTCTGGTGGAGCACGGTCTCGTAGTACTCGACCTGCCAGGCGAGGAACTCCTCGCCGGTGATGTCGTAGACCGGGTTCTCGGTGACGAATTGGGTGGCCCAGGTCGAGTTGTCCACGAACTCGGGCATCGTGGCATTGGCCACCGCGCCGTCCGTCTCGTTCCAGAACCCGGGGGTGTAATCGACCGCGAGGAACCCGTACTCGTACGGTACCACCCCGTAGCCCGGGCTCAGTTCGGAGACGAGCCAGGGCGGGATCGTCGCAAGGTCGGGAGGGGAGTAGGGAGCGAGCAGGTTCAGCGATTCCGCCTCGGGCGCGGTGACCTCGTCGAGGCCCATCACGAGGTCGGCCGCCGGGAGGCCGTAGTCGGCCGGGGTCTGGAGAGCGCTGACGAGGTTCCCCGTCGGGCAGACGAGCTCGACGTGGACCCCGTGGGCCTGCTCGAACTCCCCGAGCAGCATCGACAGGTTCGCGGCCCCGGCGCCGCAGTTGCCGTTGAAGAGGGAGGAGTAGGTGTAGACCACGAGGGTGGTCCCACCCGACGCCTGTCCCGACTCGTAGTACTCGTAGGTCCCGAAGGTCGCCACCACGACGACCAGGGCGATGGCGACGGAGAGCAACGCTCTCCCGACCCGTCCGGGTCGGCGTAACCGCCGGGCCCCCGGAACCGTGGGTGCCGTTGAGCCTGTCACATCCTCCGCGGGCCGGCGGAGAGTCGCCTCAAGTTTCGCATCGCGTTCCCTTCGCGGGCATTATCCCGTGCAGGTTCGTGGGGTCGACGAGGTCTCCCTCGTCCTCTCAGCCGGTGCCCAGCTCCCCCTGCCGACCTCCCCGAACCCATGGCTCGGATTAAGATTTCGGACCGACGGGAGCCGTCCGTATTATACGCGTGTCGGTTCTGACTCGGACGGAACGAAGGTATGAGCGACCCCATCGAGAAGCTCCGATTCGGTTCGGAGCTGGTCAAGCGCGGCTTCGCCCGCATGCAGCAGGGCGGGGTCATCATGGACGTGACCACGGCCGACCAGGCCGCCATCGCGGAGGAAGCAGGGGCGGTCGCGGTAATGGCGCTCGAACGGGTCCCCGCCGACATCCGAGCCGCGGGGGGAGTGGCCCGCATGGCCGACCCCGTCAAGGTCCGCGAGATCAAGGAACGCGTCTCGATCCCCGTGATGGCGAAGTGCCGGATCGGCCACACGACCGAGGCCCAAATCCTCCAGGCGCTCGCCGTCGACATGATCGACGAGTCCGAGGTCCTCACCCCCGCCGACCCGTTCCAGCACGTTAACAAGAAGGCGTTCAAGATCCCGTTCGTCTGCGGCGCCCGGAACCTGGGGGAGGCGCTCCGCCGGATCGAGGAAGGCGCGGCGATGATCCGAACGAAGGGAGAGGCGGGCACGGGAAACGTCGTGGAGGCCGTCCGCCACATCCGCCAGATGAACTACGACGTGGCCGAGGTCCAGAAGCTGGCGAAGAAGGACATCGGCGCCTGGGCCAAGAGGGAACGGGTATCGGAGTCGATCGTCACCGAGGTCCGAACCCTCGGGCGACTTCCGGTCGTGAACTTCGCGGCCGGCGGGATCGCCACCCCCGCGGATGCCGCGCTCTGCCGACTTCTTGGCGTGGACGGCGTGTTCGTGGGCAGTGGGGTCTTCAAGGCCCAGCACCCGATGAAGGTCGCTCGGGCCGTCGTCGAAGCGTCCCTCCACTACGAGGATGCCGAGGTGCTCGCACGCGTCTCGACGGGGCTCGGGGAAGCGATGAAGGGGGTGGAGATCTCCACGATCCCCGCCGATGCTCGGTTGCAGACGCGGGAGTCGGAGCCGATCTCCGCCGCCCCCCGTCGGGTCTTCCCGGAGAGCTGAACGCCGCTGCGGGGCCCCCGGCGATGGCCGTAAAGGGCGCGTCGCGATAGGGCGGCCCCGTGCGGATCGTCCAGGTCTCGCCGTACTTCTACCCCCATGCGGGGGGTGTGGAGTCCCACGTCCGCGGTATCGTGCGTGAGCTCGCCCGCGAGGGGCACGACGTCACGGTCGTTACTTCCCGCTACGACCGGGACCTTCCGACGGAAGAAGAGACCGAAGGCTATCGCATCCTCCGGTCGCGTACCCTCGGGGTCCTGCTCGACACCCCCCTCGACAGCGGCACCCGCCGCACGGTTCGCGGCCTCTCGCCGGACGTGTTCCACCTGCACTACCCCCCTCCCCTGACCTCCTACTTCGCGACCCGCGAGCTGGCCTGGCGAAAGATCCCGGTCTGCCTCACCTACCACTGCGACCTGTACCTCCCCGGCGCCGCCGGAAGGCTGCTCGCGGGGATCTACCAGACAGTCTTCCTGCCCTCCACCCTCGACCGCACGGACCGGATCATCGTGCACACGAAGAGCTACGGGATCACGTCCGCGATGCTCCGAGGCCGGGAGCTCACCGTCATTCCTTCCGCGGTGGACCTCGACCGCTTCCGGCCGGGGCTCGACGCGAGCGGCCTGCGGGCGGACCTTCACCTCGAGGACAAGCGGGTCATCGTGTTCACCGGGCGGCTCGTCCCCCACAAGGGCGTAGACGTCATCCTGCAGGCCCTCGCCCAGCTGCCCCGGGACGTGGTGCTCGTGGTGATCGGCGCGGGTCCGCGTCTCCCGAGCCTGGTCGGGCAGGCTCGGAGGCTCGGCGTTTCCGACCGCGTCCGATTCTGTCCGGCGGTCTCCGACGAGGAGCTGCCCCGCTTCCTGGCGCTGGGCGACGTGTTCGTGTTCCCCTCGCAGAACCGCCTCGAGGGATTCGGCCTCGCGGTGGCCGAGGCGATGGCGGTGGGGCTGCCGGTGGTGGTCGCCGACATGCCCGGCGTTCGTGAGGTCATCGAACCCGGGCACGAGGGTCTCCTCGCGGAGCCCCTCATCGCGAGCGACCTAGCGGAAAAGGTCCTCATGATCCTGGACTACCCGTCGCTCGGGAAGCGCATGGGCCGCGCCGGCCGGGACCGTGCCGAGGCCCGGTACGCCCTGCCCGTCGTCGCGCGCGCGCTCCTCAGCCTGTACGAAGGCCTGCGCGAAGCTGGTTGATCTGGACCTTCAGACGCTTGGCCTCGGCGCCGGCCGCCTTCCGCCAATCGGAACCCGCTGAGGCATAGAGGATGCTGCGCGAAGCGTTGACGATGAGGGCGCGGCCGTGGGCATCGACCCCTTCGCGAACGGCGGTAGCGAGCGAGCCGCCCTGGGACCCGACCCCCGGGACGAGGATCGGGATCCCGTTCCCCAGGGTGGCACGGGCGGCGTGGAACGCGTCCGAGAACGTGGCCCCGAGCACGACCCCCACGTTCCCGTGTGCATGGGCGAGCCGTCGGACCTCCCCGACCACGGCCAGCCAGAGGGGCCCTCGCGGGGTCGGGATCTCCTGAAAATCGAGCGAGCCGGGATTGGAGGAGTGGGCGATGACGAACACTCCATGAGTCGGGTCGTCCAGGAACGGCTGGAGGGTCTCCCACCCGAGCCACGGGGTGAACGTGACCGCGTCGAAGCCGAACTGGTGGAAGGCTCCGTCCCGAACCATCCGTACGGTATTGGGGATGTCGTTCGCCTTGAGGTC
This sequence comes from Thermoplasmata archaeon UBA61, assembly GCA_002503985.1. GTDB lineage: Archaea > Thermoplasmatota > Thermoplasmata > Lutacidiplasmatales > UBA184 > Lutacidiplasma. The sequence goes on along the minus strand of DASW01000002.1, from coordinate 371,685 downwards.
GAGGATGCGGATCCGCGTCGGGCCGATCTTCCGGCAGAGGCGAGAGAGGACCTCCATCCCCGGGACGCCGTACTGGAGGTAGGAGCCGAACTGCATCTTGTAGGCGGCGGCGTGCGGGTAGGTCGCCCCGATGATGCCGTTCAGGAACCGGTCGAGCTGCTGGCGCGGCGGGAGGCGGCGCAGCCCCTGGGGCATGAGCGCCGGGTCCGGGTCGAGACCGACGCAGACGAGGGAATCCCTCGCGAGGAGAATCTTGTCGACCCGCTGGGAGAACTTCGTCACCACGGCGGGCGTGTCAGGGCCCTCGGGAGAAAAGGATTATGACCGGGGCGCACGCCCGCCCGGCGCCCCTCGCGGGCTCGGCCTTCCGTTCGTTCGCGCCGTTCATCGTCCGTCGGCGGCGGGGCGCTTTTATCACCGGGCGAGGTGCTCGCCCGTGCGTTCTCCTCCATGACCGACGAACCGACCCCCACCACCCCGACCGAGATCCGTCTGCGTGACCTGCGACCCAATTCGTCCCCGGTCGAGTTCGTGGCCCGAGTGGTCACGTTCGAGCGTCGGGACGTGACCCGGAGGTCCGACGGAAGCCGCCGACCCTTGGTCTCGGGTCTCCTCAGCGACGGGACGGCGACCGTGAGGTTCACGTGGTGGGACCCTCCACGCGAAGGGATCGAGCGGGGCTTGGTGCTCCGCGCCGTGGGCGCGGAGGTACGCGAGTTCCGCGGGCGGCCCGAGGTCACCTTCAGCTGGAAGACCCGTGTCGGTCCGGCGAGCCCGGCCGAGCTCCCTCGTGTCGACGCCAACGAGGTCCCGTTCCGGACGGTCCAGGAGCTCCGGCCCGCGGAGGAAGGGTTCCGCCTCGAAGTGCGAGTCGTGCGCGTCGCGGCCAAGAGCGTGACCGTGGGGACCGAACGCCGGGTCGTCCACGAGGGGCTGCTCGCGGACCGCACCGGGGCGATCGCCTTCTCCGCCTGGAGCGACTTCGGCCTCAAGGTCGGCGAGGCCGTCCGGATCGCCGGAGGATACGTTCGGGCGTTCCGAGGGCGTCCCCAGCTCGTGATGGACGAGCGCTCCATCGTCGTCCGCGTGGAGGGGGCCGACCTCCCGGACCCCGCTCAGCTCCTGGCGGCTCCTCCCCGGTCCATCGCCCAGGTCGAGGACGAGGGGGGCGGAGCCGCGATCGCCGTGGAAGGGATCATCGTGGGCCTCCTCCCACCGAGCGGAATCGTCTTCCGGTGCCCGACCTGCCAGCGTTCCGTACGCAGCGGGATCTGCCGGGTGCACGGCCAGGTCGACGGACAGGCCGACCTGCGCGCCCGGATCGTGCTGGACGATGGAACGGGGGCGCTCACGGTCAATACGAACCGGGCCGACACGGAGCGGCTTTGGGGCGTGACCCTCGAGGAAGCCCAGGCGCGCCTCCGCCAGCAGCCGGACCCGAGCCTGCTCGAAGAGCAGCTGCTCGAAGCGCTCCTAGGCCGTCGACTGCGCGTTCGCGGGGTCGGAACGAACGATGAGTTCGGCGTGACGCTCACCCCGGAGTCGATCGACCGGGTCGACATCGACCTGGATACCGCCGCCGAAGAGCTGGGCGCGCGGATCGGGGAGCGACGCTGATGTCGCTTCGGGAGCCGGCGTGGCGCATCACCGCCCGGGAGCTCGAGAGCGCGCTCGAGGAGGAAAAGGGCGAGGGCGAGCGGCCCGCGACCTACCTTCTCTCTCCGTTCGCCGCGCGCATGAACCGGGTCCTCGTTGCCGGGAACCTCTCGCCGGCAGAATCGATCGGTCGGGACGAGGCTCAGGCATTCTGGCGGGCGCGACTGAGCGACCCCACCGGCTCGGTGGCGGTCACCGCCGGCTCCTTCCAGCCTCGGGCGATGGCCCAGTTGCGTTCCGCCTCCGCTCCTCGGCCCGCGATCGTGGTGGGTAAGGTCCACCTCTTTCGAGGGCGGGACGGGGTCGGCTACGTCTCCGTCCGAGCGGAGGGAGTGAGGGCGGTCGCCGAGGCCGAGGAACGCGCCGTGCTCGCCGACATCGTCCGGCAGACCCTCGACCGCCTCGACCTCATGGACCGGCTCGAGAAGGAGCCGGGTCTCACCGAGGAGGCGGCTCGATTGGAAGGCATCCCTGCGGCGTGGCTGCGCGCCGCCCAGAAGTCCCGGGACCGCTACCCGAACGTCGACCGACCGGCGTTCCGGCGCGAGCTCGGGAACGCCGTCCGCCGCGTGGCGGGCGAAAGCGGCCCTTCGCGGGCGACGCTCCCGACTCCTCCGACGGTCACGGTGACCCGCGCCCCTCCGTCTCGGCCCCCGGCGCCGGCCCTGTCGGCCGCCGAGCGGGCCGAGGAATCGCTGTTCCTCGACCAGCTCGACGAGGTGGCGGACGTCTCCGCGGACGGGTACGCGGACCTCAAGGAGGTCCTATCCCGCGTCTCGGCCCACGGCCTGGTCGGGGAGCGCGCCGAGGCGATCCTCAACCGGCTCGAGGAGGACGGCGTCATCGAGGAGCCGATCGTGGGGAAGCTGCGCCGCGCCTGACGACCCTCCCCGAGGGTTTATATCGGGTCCCACCTCGGGGGCGCGGGGGAATGAGGAACACCTGTCTCTCCGAATCGATGACGAGACCAGCGACAAGCTGACCCCCACTTTCCGTTCTTCGTAAGCCATGGCGACCGAGAAACCCCCCCGCATCTTGATGGCCGTGCTCATCGTCGTCGTCTTCGTCGTTGCCGGCGTGGGGGCGGCGTTGGTGTACGAGCACAACAAGTCGACGGCGGCTACTCCGATACTGACGGTCCACCTGGGGGACAACGTGACCGTCAACTACATCGGCGAGTTCGGGAGCGGCGCCCAGGTCGGGCGCGTGTTCGACACGTCGATCTACTCGGTGGCGACCAACAACCAGTCCTACCCGAAGGCGCTGGAATACCAGTCGCGCGGGCCGATCACGGCCTACACTCCCCTCGGGGTCCACGTCGGGGCGTACGCTCCCTCGAGCGGGTACACCCTCGGGAACTTCACCTTCAACACGGTCGTCACCGGTTTCTGGCAGGGTCTCATCGGTCTCCCGGGGAACCAGAGCCACACCGTGGTGGTACCGCCCAACCTCGGGTACGGCGCCTTGAACGCGAGCTGCCTCGCCTCGTCGCCGCTCGTCTACACGGTCCCGGTGCTCACGTACGTATCGGTGAAGGATTTCTCGAGCCTGTACCCGGGCGTCACCGCGTCCGTGGGGGTCGTCTTCCCGGACCCGACCTACGGTTGGAACGACTCCGTGTTCGCCGTGAACTCGACGAACGTCGCGGTCCAGGCGCTCGCGACCCTCGGTCAGTCGACCACCCCGGACGGCCTTCCGTTCGTGGTCTCGAGCCTCAACGCGACCGAGATCACGCTCTCGAGCCAGCTCACGCCCGCGAACGCGGGGCTCGTCCTCGGCCACGTGACGAGCGGGGGCCTCTGCGGCCAGACGAAGTTCATCGTCAGCGCCGTCGACCTCGCGACCGGCACCTTTACAGAGAACTACAACTCCGAGGTCGTGGGCGAGACCCTCGACTTCACCGTGACGGTGGTCGATATCTTCCCGGCGTGAGCCGAGCTCACCCTCCGAGGGTGATCTTCCCGCGCTTCAGGAGCTCTTCGAGCTGGGCCTCCGCGGTCGTCGCGAGCAGTTCCTCCGACGGAGGGCCGCGGGTGTGGGAATAGGTGCGGATCATGCGTCGCGCCTGCTCGCGCCGTTCGCGGGACTTCGCGAGGAGCCCTCGGGCCTCGCGCTCGAGCTCGTCCATCTCGCGGCTCAAGCTGTCCACCTTCGCCATGGCCTCGGCCCGGGCCCGCCCCTTCTCCCGCAGCGAGGCGATGAGCCCTCCCGCGACCTCGAGCTTCTCCCGGACCGCGACCATCTTCGAGTCGCGTTCGGCCTTCACCGCGGCGAGCTCCTTGCCCCGGAGCGCGAACTCCTCCCGAGCGGCCGCGAGAGCGGCCTCGGAATCCTTGAGCTTCTGCTGGTGCGCCGCGACGACCGCGGTACGCGTCTCGGCCTGCCTCAGCTCGTGGGTCCGCTGGCGGAGCAGCGCGATGAGCGCGTTCTCCTCGTCGAGCGGTAGGGCGCGGGTCTGCTGGCGAAGCTCGAGGTCGGCGATCTCCTTGCGGATCTGCTCCGGACGCACCCGCTCGCCCGGAGCGAAAGTGAGCCGGACCTCCCGCACCTGGACGATCGCATCCTCGACCTTCTTGCGGGCCGCCTCGCGAGCGTTGCGGACCTCGGCGATACGACGGCCGAGGAGATGGTGCTCCTCGTAGAGCCGCTCGACCTCGACTTGGGGAACCTGTCGGCGGTCGTAGATCGACTTCTGCTCCGAGGAAAGGCGGCGGACCTCGGCGATGAGGTCCTCCCGGCGCTCGAAGAGGGACCGCAGCTTCGTGTCGACCGAGCGAAGGCGCTCTCGCTCGTCGCGGTCCTCGCGTTCTTCCTCGTCGGAGAGCAGGGCGCGCGGAGGCACGATTCCGCGAGGAGCCGCAGCTCTCAAAAGCCCTTCCATCGGGCCGGCTCAGGGAGGGAGAAATGCCTCCGCCCTCGGGCACTACGCGAGCCGTCGCGGATTGCGACGCGGTCGAGGCCCCGGCCTCTCGGCGAACCGCTGGGCGGCGAAGAGCGCGGCAGGGACCGCCGCATCGATGTTGACCACGGCCAGCGGGGCACAGGATTGCAGCATGGCGTTGAGCGCGGCCTCTCCGCGTCCTCCGCGGCCGTAGCCGACGGAGGTGGGAACGCCCACCACGGGAGCCCGCACCAGTCCCGCCACGACCGTGGGGAGCGCCCCTTCCCGGCCGGCGAAGACGAGATAGACCTCGGGCTGCCGCTCCTCGAGCCGGTGGACGACCGAGAGCAACCGGTGGAGACCCGCGACGCCGACGTCGTACGCCCGAACGACCCGAACCCCGAGCTCGAGCAGGATGGCCCTCGCCTCCTCCGCCAGCACCACGTCGCTCGTGCCGCCGGTCAGGATCGCCACTACCCCTCGGCGGTAGCGAGGACCGAGAGGGCCGACGAGCCGAACGACCCGGTCGTCGGCGAGGAACTTCAGACGAGGCCGGGCCCCGGTTCCGGGACGCCAGGCCCTCAACGCACGGAGCTGAGCGGTCGTGGGTCGCGAGACGAGCGCCCCGAGCTTGCGATCGGAGAGCGCTTCGAGGATGCCGAGCAACTGGTCCACGCTCTTGCCCTCCCCGAGAACGACCTCGGGAACTCCGACCCGACGAGCGCGGTCCCGGTCCAGCCGTGCGAAATGGCGAACCCGGAGCGCCCTCGGGTCCCGGCTCAGGCCGGAGCCCGACCTCTTCGACGCCACGCCGAGGACCACCCAAGCCGTGATATAGCGGATTCCGCCTAGGCCGCTCTCTCGCGGTCCATGCCGGATTTCTCGCTGACACCCGAGCAAGAAAGCCTCCGGGACCTCGCTCGGAAGTTCGCCCGGACCGAGATGGCCCCCCACGCCGCCGAGTGCGATCGCGCGTCCCGGTTCCCCGAAGAGATCTACCGGAAGGCGTTCGACCTGGGCCTTCTCAACCTCAACCTCCCCACCGAATACGGAGGAAGCGGGCTCGGCCTCTTCGACCAATGCCTCATCGTCGAGGAGCTGGCCTACGGCTGCGGGGGGATGACGACCACCGTCATCGCGCATTGCCTGGCGCTCGCGCCGATCCTCCTCGACGGTTCGCCCGAGCAGAAGGAACGGTTCCTGAAACCGATCGGCGCCGAGTACCGCCTTGCGGCGTTCGCCCTTACCGAACCGTCCGGTGGCTCCGACCCGGGCTCGATGCGGACCCTCGCACGACGGGACGGGGACGGCTACGTTCTCTCGGGGGAGAAGTGCTTCATCTCGAACGCCCCCCAAGCATCCCTTTTCGTAGTGTTTGCGAACACCGACCCGAGCCAGCGGCACAAGGGCGTGACGGCGTTCGTTGTCCCGCGGTCGGCGAACGGCGTCACCGTGGGCCCGGACGATGAGAAGATGGGGCACCGGGCCTCGTCGACGGCCGCGATCCGCTTTGACGATGTTCGGGTCCCCGCCTCCGACCGCCTCGGCCCAGAGGGGGGCGGGTTCTCGCTCGCGATGCGGACCCTCGACCATACCCGGACGCCGATCGGCGCTCTCGCGACCGGGATCGCCCAGGCGGCCCTCGACCACGCCGCTTCCTACTCGCTGAAGCGGGAGACGTTCGGGAAACCGATCTCCGAGCACCAAGCGATCCAGATCAAGCTCGCGAACATGGCCCAGGCCGTGCAGGCCGCCCGGCTCCTCACCTGGCGCGCGGCCTGGCTGATCGACCGGGGCCAGAAGGGGACCCTCGAGTCGTCGATCGCGAAGTGCTTCGCATCCGACGCCGCCTTCGCGGTGGCGGACGAGGCGATCCAGACCTTCGGGGGATACGGGTACATGCGAGAGTATCCGGTCGAGAAGCTCCTTCGGGACGCCAAGCTCACCCAGATCTACGAGGGTGCGAACGAGATCCAACGGATTGTCATCGCGCGCGAGCTCCTGCGGGGATACGGCTAGGCCGGGGGTGCCTCGTGGAGATCGTCGTCTGCGTCAAACCGGTCCCGGACGCCGAGACCCGCCTCCGTACGGCCGCCGACGGTTCGACCCTCGACATCGAGGCGGTGAAGTTCGTCCTCACCGGCTACGATGAGTCCGCGGTCGAACAGGCGCTCCTCTTGAAGGAAGCGAATCCGGGTTCCAAGGTGCATGTCGTTTCGGCGGGGCCTCCGCCGAGGACCGAGGAGGTCCTGCGGGCGTCGCTGGCCCTCGGTTGCGACCTCGCCACGTGGGTGGAGATGCCCCCCGGGGTGGCTCCCGACCCGGTCTCGGCCGCCCGGGCCCTCGCCCGTGCCGTGGCGGCGGTCCCCCACGAGCTGGTGCTGTGCGGCAAGAACGCCGGGGACGACGAAGCTGGGGTCGTCGCGGGGGCGCTGGCCGAGCTCCTCGGCGTTCCGGACTATAGCGCGGTCCTCGACCTGCGCTGGGACGCGGCCGCTTCCCGGCTTCGATTCCAACGATCGACCGAAGCGGGAGTGGAGAAATGGGAGGCCCCCCTCCCGTGCGTCGTCGCGTTGCAGCAGGCTTGGAACGACCCGCGGACCGCCAAGCTCCCCGCGATCCTGAAGTCGCGTCGGCTGCCCATTGCGAAAGTTCCGCCCGAAGCGGCGATACCGGCGACGGGCACGACCCGGCCGACGAAGTTCGAGCTACCTCCGCCGCGAACGGGGGCGAAGCTCATCGAGTTCAAGACGCCCGAAGAGGCGGCCCAAAAGCTCGTCAAGGTCCTCAAGGAGGATGCGAAGGTGTTCCCATGACGGGACCAACGTTGGTCGTCGGGGAACTCCACGACGGCGCCCTCTCCGACGCGACGAAAGAGGCGGTGAGCGTCGCCCAGAGCGTTTCCGGCAAAGAGAACGTCGTCGGCTTCCTGGCCGGCAGCTCTCCCCGGGGCCCCGCCGCCGGCTTCGGTCGGTGCGGCGTCGCTCGGGCGCTCGTCGCCGAAGACCCTCGGCTGGACGGGGTGGCAGGAGCGGTGGTGGCGCATCTCGTAGCGTCGGCCGCCGACTCGCTCGGGGCGGAACTCGTGCTCGTGGGCGGATCGACCTTCGGCCGGGACCTCATCGCTCGTCTTGGCATTCGCTGGAACGCCGCGGTCGCTACGGGAGTTACCAGCCTTACGCGTACGGGCGCATCGTTCGAGGTCCGGCGGCCGGTCTTCGGCGGACGCGCCACGGAGACCCGACAGCTCGAAGGAGCGCACGCGGCGGTCGCGCTCCGGCCCCACGCGTCCGCCGCACCCCCCGATTCTCCCGGAGAGGTGGCCCTGACCCCCGTCCCCCTGGACGGGGTACCGGCCTCGTTCTGGGCGGCGAAGCGGTTGAGCGTCGAGGTCGTCTCTCGAGGGGCGGGGCCGAGCCTGACGGACGCCTCGATCATCGTCTCGGGCGGTCGCGGGGTTCGAGCGGCCGAGAACTTCCGCCTCATCGACGAGCTCGCGGCCTCCCTCGGTGGCGCGGTCGGGGCCTCGCGCGCGGTCACGGACGCCGGGTGGCGTCCCGAGAGCTATCAGGTCGGGCAGACCGGGAAACAGGTCTCGCCGCAGCTCTACGTGGCCGTCGGGATCTCGGGAGCGGTCCAGCACCTGATGGGGATGATCAGCTCCCGGGTCATCGTTGCGATCAACTCCGATTCCACCGCCCCGATCTTCAAGGTCGCGGACTACGGCATCGTCGGGGACCTCTTCCAGGTCGTGCCCGCGCTGACCCAGGAGGTCAAGCGCGCACGCGGACAGTGAGATAGGTCAGAACCCGCTCCGTTCCGCGGGCCCGCGCTGCGTTCCCGAGCGGTGGCGCTCGTGCTACAGGTCCCAGGCGATCTCTACGCCATCACGGACCAGGGAGGTGATCTTCACGCCGGCAGCCTTCTGGGCCGCGCGGAGCAGCTTGCGCGCCGAGCGCTTCGGAGACCCGCTCTCGGCCATCATCGAGCGAAGGAGCTCGGTCGCGAACCTCGGGTAGACGGAGTAGATCCTCGGGTTCCACTTGACCCGGTCGAGGCGGGCGAAATCCCGGAAGTCCGCGAGGATTCCGGTCGCCTCAAGACGTCGGTCGTACTCCGCGAGCTTCGCGGCCGATGGGTCGCCGGCCGCCTTGGACGCGAGCGCGGTCTCGGCCGCCTCGATGCCGGAGCGGATCGCGTAGTTCATGCCCTGGATCATGATCCCGTTCGAGAAGACGAATCCCGCCGCGTCCCCGGCGACCATCCACCCGTCGCCGTGGAACGCCGCCGGCCGACCGGCCCATCCTCCCGGGACCAGCCTCGCACCGTACTCGACGAGCTCGGCGCCTTTGAGGCGGTTCGCGATGGCCGGGTGAAGCTTGAACCGCTCGATGAGCTCGTGGGCGTACGCGTTGCGGCCGTACAGCGACTGGATGCTGACGATGATCCCGAGCGAGAGGGTGTCTCGGTTCGTGTAGAGGAACCCACCGCCCATCACGCCGGGCGGGAAGAGGCCCCCGACCCATTCCTCCGAGTGTCCCTCGTTCCCCGTGACGTGAAAACGGTCTTCGATGACCGACGGGTCGAGACGGAACACCTCCTTGATGCCGAGCTCGGTCGTCTCGGGCGAGAGCCGCGCCTCCGGGCGGATGGGGGTCCCGAGCGAAAGGCGCGAGTTCGCTCCGTCCGCGACGATCGTCACGGGGGCGGTCATCTTCTCCCCGCCTTGGATGATCCCGTGCACCTTCGTCCCCTCCCAATTCAGCCGGTCCACGGGGACCGAGGGAACGACCGTCGCACCGAGCTCCTCGGCCTTCTTGGCGAGCCAGCTGTCGGTGCGAGAGCGTAGGACGGAATGGGCCACGTACGGCTCTTGGTTCCAGCTGCTCTCCTGCAGGTCGAACGAGAGAGCGCTGTCGGCCGTCAGGAGGCCGAACCGCTTTCGGACGAGGTGGCGTTCGACCGGCATCTCCCGCCACCAGTTGGGCAGGATGCGCGCGAGGTCGTTCCCCCAGAGGATCCCCCCCGAGAGGCTCTTCGTGCCCACCTCGGCCCCCCGCTCCACGAGGAGCACGTTCGCGCCCCCCTTGGCGAGGCGGATCGCGGCCGGGCCGCCGGCCATGCCGGCACCGACCACGATGACGTCAAAATCGTCGGCCATAGCCCGACGCCCGACGCGGTCGGCCCGATTTAACGGTGCCCGACCAACCCATGCCTCAGTGAGCGGGACCCGCCATCATCGGCGGGCTCGGGCCCGACTGCACGTTCTGGGTCGCGTTCTCGATCAGCTTCTGGAACCGAAACGGCTTCGGTATCCCCTTCCAGTCCTCGTTGCCGAGGCGGCTCCCACCCTCGGAGCTGACCCGCACCGTCCCGTACCCCAGGATGCGCTGGCCGAACGACTGGTGGACGTCAACGCCCCGGACCTGGGTGACGGGGATCTCGTCGAAGTCCTTCCCGAGGATCCCCTTCTGGACGATGACCCGGCGATTGGTGACCGCATAGACCGTGGTGATCCAGCGGAAGTAGCGGATCAGGATCCATAGGAGCCCGATGAGGAAGAGCAGGAGCCAGAAGAACGCGAGGTACATGGGCATGGGCGAGGAGAGGTAGTTCGAAAGGGTCAACCCCGAATAGAGCCACGGGAACCAGTTCGGCACGGCCGAGGAGATCGCGTGGGCGGAAGCGAACGCCAGCACGCCGAAGAGGACGGTCCACACCACGGGGCCGGGGAAGTAGAAGAGCTTCGTGGCACGGGTCTCTTCGAGCAGATACTCTGTGTCACCGAGGTACGTCGCCTTGAGCAGCTTCGGCATGGATCGGGGGGTCGTCGACATGGGAACCGTTCCGAGGGGCATGGGGCCGGTTGGGAGATAAACCCTCGGCTGGCTCGGAGGGCGCCGCGGTTTCCGTCCTCCAAGAGAATCCGGTCCGCGTATTTCCTCGCCGGGCGCCCTCTTGAAATACTGCGGCCGAATCGCATTGTCGTGGCCGAATCCCCCGACCCTCCCGAAGAGACCCCGACCCCTCCGACCGAGGAGGAGCCGACGCCCACCATCGAGGTCGTCGAGGGGGGTCAGGAGCTCGGGCGTCTCCCGCTTCCCCGACGCAGCCGCGGCGAGGTGTTCGGGATCGCGAACCAGCTTCTCGGGGCGGCCCGTATCCGCGTGATGTGCGAGGACAACATCTCCCGGATGGGACGCATCACCGGGAAGATGAAGAAGAAAATGTGGATCCGGGAGGGCGACCTCCTGATCCTGCGACCCTGGGGCTTCCAGGAAGGGAAGGCGGACATCCTCTTCCGCTACAGTCGGACCCAGTCCCAGTACCTCGCTCGCAAGAACATCCTGCCGGCGTCGGTCAACATCTTTCAGACCGCGGAGTCCCCGTCGACCCCCTAGGAGGCAAGATGTGGGCCTCCTCCCGTCGGCCGCTCTCGTCCCTCGAGATGTCCGTCGTGGAACAGAACTCGGTGGCCTTGGGTGTCACGATCGATGCCCTCATGGAGAACGCGGGTCGCGCCACCGCCGAGGAGACGACCCGTCACCTCCCTTCGCCGCCCGCCCGCGTCGCGGTGGTCGCTGGCACGGGGAACAACGGCGGGGACGGGACCTGCGCCGCGTTCTACCTTCTGCAGTGGGGCTACTCTCCGGAGATCTGGCTGGTCCATCCGCCGGTCGAGATCCGCTCCCGGGCCGCTCAGCGCTGCTTTGACCGCGTCAAAAACCGGGTACCGGTCCGGGTGGGAGTGCCTCGAGCGGAGGAGCTCGCGACGATGCCGCTCGTCGTCGATGCCTTGCTCGGGACCGGGCAGTCCGGGCGTCTCCGCCCTCCGATCCGGGAAGCCGTCTCGGCGATCCGTGCGAGCGGCGCCCCAGTGCTATCGGTCGACGTTCCCACGGGGATCACCGACCCCGAAGGGGTGCAGCCGTCTTGGACCGTCACGTTCACGATCCGCAAGGAGGAGATGGAGGGCGGGAAGGTCGGGGAGCTCGCGGTCCGGGACATCGGGATGCCCCCGAACGCGTGGCGACAGACCGGACCCGGAGATTTCTTCTTCTTTCCCGTGCCCCGTGAGCCGCGAGGTCGCAGCGGACGACTGGTCGTGATCGGCGGAGGCCCGTACACCGGTGCCCCCGCGCTCGCCGCCCTGGCGGCGATGCGCTCGGGCGCCGAACGAGCCACGGTCGTGACCCCCGAGGTCGCGGCCGGAGCGGTCCGCGCGGCGAGCCCGAACCTGATCGTTCGAGCGGTCGGCTCGGACCGCTTCCGCCCCCACGACGTTCCCAGCATCCTCGAGACCGTCCGATCCGCTCCCCCCGGCGCCGTGGTCGTCGGGATGGGAGCAGGCGCTCACCCCGAGACGCTGGACGCCCTCCGCGCGGTCATCACGGCCCTCGCTCCGGAGATGCCCCTCGTCGTGGACGCGGACGGCCTGGCCGCCCTTCCCGAAGAGCTCGCTCGCCCGGCGCCCGGCTCAGCCCCAAGGCTCGTCGCGACCCCCAACGCGGGCGAGTTCGACCGGGTCTTCCAGGGTCCCTCGACCGGGTCCTACGAGGAACGGTGTGCGGCCGCCGCACGCATCGCGGGGGAACGCCATCTGACGCTCGTCGTGAAAGGCTCCCCGGATATCCTGACGGATGGGGAGACCACCATCGGGAACATGCACCACCACCTGGCGATGACGGTGGGAGGAGTGGGCGACGTCCTCGGCGGCGTTCTGGGGAGCCTTCTCGCCCAGGGCGTCCGTCCCCTGCACGCGGCCCGTCTCGCGACGTACTGGACGGGCGAGGCCGGCTTGAGGGCGGCGGCCCATCGCGGTTTCGGGACCCTGGCGACCGATGTGATCGAGGAGCTCCCGGGTGCGCTGGTCGTCGGCCTTCAGCGGCTCGAGCGGTCGGCCTAGGACCGCCCGCGGCCCTCAGGCGTACCGAACGCGACCTCGGATCACTTTCGCTCGGGCGCGAACGTCCTTCGCGCCGACGGGGTTGCCGTCCGTGTATCCCTCGTGGAACGCCCGAACGAGCGCGTCGGACCTCGCGCTCAGCGCCTTCAGGTCCTCCTCCACCAAGTGCAGGTCGATCCCGAGCTCCTCGAGGCCCGGGCTCCGGGTCCCCATCGACAGGTCGAGGAACGCCGGGGCCCCGCGGGCCCCTTCGGGAAACAGCACGTTCGAGCTCGTGAGGTCCCCGTGGGCGATCGAGCCCGCGTGAAGAACGCCGAGCGCGTGCCCGAACGCACGGACGGCGACGGGGAGGTCGTCCGGGGGGACGTTCGGGTCCTCCAGCAGCTGTCGGAGGGTCGGACCGGGGAGCTCCTCCAGGGTCAGCCGGTGCCTCGGAAGGTCGATGTCGTAAATGAGCGGCGTACGGACGCCGAGCCGACGAGCGTCGACCAGGAGCCGCGCCTCGTTGCGCGTCCTCTCCCGCCGGATGCGGTCGTCGAGGGCCTTCGGTCGGTACGTCTTCAGGTCCCGTTCCTTGAGGAGGGCGGGAAACCCCCACCAGTCGACCTTGCGGAGCGAGGCTTCGGCCCCACGGGAGACGGGAGGACCTTCGGGCGTGGGCTCGGCAGACATCGTCGGTCGGGTCCCTACCGCCCTTTCCGCGCGGCGACGCTTCGGACGATCGCCTCGCGCGCGAGGCGAGCCGCGAGGAGGCTCGTGTTCCCCGAGTCGTAGTGGGGACTGACTTCCATGATGTCGAGACCCGCGAGGCGAGGGGCCGCCTGCCCAAAGATGTACTTCACGTCCCGAGGCGTGAGGCCGAACGGCTCCGGGGTCCCGGTCGCTCCCGCGTAGGCCGGGTCGATCGCATCGATGTCGAGCGAGATGTAGATGCGCTCGGTCTTGAGCATGTTCAGCGCCTGGTGGACGGCGGCCTCGATACCGTCCCGGGCGATGTCGGCCGCGGTCACGTAGGACATCCCGATCGTGCGGTTGTCGTCGACCTCTTCCCGGGAGACCGAACGCACTCCCAGGACAACGATGTTGCGGGCGCCGACCTTCTCGAGGATCCGACGGGACGAGCACCCGTGGCTGCGGCGGTCGCCGAGGTAGCTCTCGCGAAAGTCCATGTGCGCGTCGAGGTAGAGGACCCCGACGCTGGGAGCGGAGTCGGGGTACGCTTCGACCACCGGCGGCGAGCACGCGTGGTCCCCGCCGAGGACGATCGGGACCTTGCCCGCGGCGTAGATCGGGCGCACCTCTTCGCGCAGCGACCGCGCCATGTCCTCGGAGCTCCCGAACTCCTCCGTGTTCCCGAGGTCATGGACGGGGACCTCGGAGAGGTCGACCCCGGTCTCGAGGTCGTAGGACTCGAAGTTCCACGAGTGCTGGCGGATCGAATCGGGGCCGAACCGCGCTCCGGGGCGGAAGGAGGTCGTCCGGTCGAACGGCACTCCCAGGATGACGAACTCGGCGTCCTCGAACGAGGCGCTAGCGTCCGCGAAGGTAGTGGGCCGTTGCACGGCCGTCGAACGGCGGGGCTCTATAAGACGGTGCCTTTGGCCCGCGGCTCAGCCGCTGCGGACCTCGGCCGGAGCGCGCTGGAGGCGGGCGCGGATCCCCATCTCCCCGTAGAGGAACTCCATGATGACGAGCGAGATCACCGTCGTCCCGATCGCCATGACGAAGAGACCGAAGTACCCGTAGAGTTCGATCGCGATCGCGCCTACCAGCGGTCCCAGGCTCCAGAGGGAGGAGTTGATGAGCGCGAACACCCCGAGGTACTCGGCCCGCTGGCCGGGGGGCGCCATCCGGGTGACCCACGCGTTCATGCCGGGACCGAGGAACGAAAGCCCACCGTTCCGGACGGCTTGGGCGGGGATGATCTCTCCCCACGACGTCGAGAACATGAAGATCCCATACGAGGCCAGCGTCAGCACCGTGCCGTACCATATCCCGCGGATCTCTCCGAGCCGGTCGATCGCGCGGCCGAGCGGCAAACCGGTCAAGGCTCCGGTGACAAGACCCGCGATGGCGACGATGCTCACCTCGAGAGTGTTGGCGCCGAGACTGGCCGCGAGGAATCCGTAGAACGCCGCGACCGCGCCCGAGCCGATCGCCCGGATCGACACGGCGAAGGAGAAGTTCACGACGTTCCGCATCTCGCGGAGAGGCCGACGCTCGTGCCCGACCTCGACGCGCACGTCCGGCACGAGGAACAGGACCACCCCGAGCGTGCCGACCATCATCACGACGACGAACGGGAACAGGGCCTGCAGTCCGTACCAATAGGTCACGAGGCCGGCGAACACGAACCCGACGACCGCTCCCGCGTTCGAGGTGGCGTTGAGGAGGCCGTACCCTTCTCCCCTCTCATTGGTCCGCGTGACGTCCGCCACGAACGCGTTGTAGGCGGGGCTCCCGATGGCCAGCGCGAGCTCGGCCGCGATGAAGAGAACGCCCGCGACCACGTAGCCCGGGGCCCAGACGATCGCCAGGAACAGCGGGAACGCGGCGGCTTCCCCGATGAGCAGGAACGGTTTGCGTCGGCCCACCCGGTCCGAAAGGCGTCCCACCCAGGGACCGATGAGGCTCGTCGGCGCCCAGGCGAGGGTGAGGATCGTAAGGGCCACCGGAAGGGAGGCGCCCTTGACCTCCACGAGGTAGAGGGGAAGGAAGACGATGAACAGCCCACCTCGGTTGCTCGCGAGGAGAGAGTAGAGGGAGAGTGACAGCAGCTCCCGGGAGGGCATCGATGCCCCACCCCGGCCGGTTACTTACCGTTGAGCGCCGACGGGGCGCGTGACGGCGCGACCGGCGGGGACAACCCCGCCGCCTCATCCCGCAGCACCCGTCGGAGGACCTTCTGGGCTCCGCTCCGGGGCAGCTGGTCGCGGAACTCGACGCGTCGGGGCGCCTTGTAGTGCGCGATCCGCTCCCGGACGAACGCGATGAGCTCCGGGGCGGTGACCGAAGCTCCGGGCTTCTTCACGACGAACGCGACCACCGACTCGCCGCGTTCCGGGTCGGGGCTGCCGACCACGGCCACGTCCGACACCGCGGGATGCTGGAAGAGCACCTCCTCGACCTCGCGAGGATAGACCTTCATCCCGCTGACGTTGATCATGTCCTTCTTGCGGTCTACGAGGTAGGCAAACCCTTCCGCGTCGATCCGCGCGATGTCCCCCGTCCGGAGCCAACCGTCCGTCAGGACCAAGTTGGTTTCCTCCGTTTGTCGGTAGTAGCCAAGCATCACCTGCGGCCCCCGGACGGAGAGCTCACCTACCTCTCCCACCCCAAGGACCGTCGTGCCGGTCTCGAGGTCGACCAACCGCTGGTCGGTCTCCGGAACAGGGACCCCGATCGAACCCATCCGGCGCTCACCTGCGAGCGGGTTCTCGTGGGTTATCGGCGACGTTTCGGAGAGGCCGTACCCCTCGACCAATCGGGCGCCCGTGAGCTCCTCGAACCGCCGTTGGACCTCGACCGGCAGCGGAGCGGAGCCGCTCAGACAGTAGCGGATCGAACGGATCCGATGCTTCGCTAGGTCCGGCTGCCGGTTGAACGCCTGGTACAGAGAGGGAACGCCGGGGAACTGGGTCGGCTGGTACCGGTCGATGAGCTGCAGGAGCTCCCGTATCTCGGGACGGTTCTGGAGGACGACGGTCCCGCCGGCGGCGAATCCCATGAGCAACGCGACCGTGAGCCCGTAGATGTGGGAGAGGGGGATCGTCGCCAGCACCACTTCCTCGCCGGGCTCGAGCCAGATGTTCCAGGCGTTCCCCTGGACAACGTTCGCGACCAGGTTGCGGTGCGTCAACATCGCGGCCTTCGGACGCCCGGTCGTTCCGCCGGTGTACTGGAGGACCGCCACGCTCGTCCGGGGGTCGGACGGGACGAGGGGAACCGACCCGGCGTCGGCGACCGCCGTGCTCCACGGCCGCACCGAGGGGTCCCGCGGGAGATGGGTCGGAAGTTTCTGCTTGCGAAGGGCGCGGTTCACCCCAGGACGTCGATACCACGGATAGAACTCGCTCGACCTCGCGACCACCACCGCGGGAACTGTGTACTCGCCCCGGACCTGAGCGAGATTCGGGTACAGTACCTCGAGGGTCACGAGCGCCTTCGGTGTCGCGTCCTTCAGGATCCGGGCGAGGTCCTGCCCTAGGTAGAGCGGGCTCACGGGCACGACGATCGCCCCGAGCCGGAGGGTAGCGAAGAACGCGATCGGGTACGCCGGACAGTTCGGCAGATAGAGCGCGACCCGGTCCCCACGACCCACCTTACTCCGGGCGAGGGAGGCGGCCAGCCGCTCGCTCTCCCGCCAAAGACGTCGGTAGCTCCACGCGGCACCGTAGTACTCAACCGCCGTGCGGTCGGGCCAGCGTCGGACGCTCTCTTCGATGAGCTCGGAAAGAAGCCGATCCGGGATGGTCAAGTGTCGGGGCACGTTGGGAGGATACTGTCGGAACCAGGCCGGGTCCTCGATCCCCGAAGGAGTGACGGTCATCGATCGCCTAATCGGACCCGACTCTCGAGTCGGCGGGCCTGGCTTGCATCTCCGGAAGACCCAGAAGATTCCGCAACCGCTCGAACGCCTCCTCGGCGGCTCGCGCGTCCCGCGTCTTGAACAGGAGACGGCCCGCGCGGCTGATCGTGACCTCCGGCCCGAGAGAAACGATCAGCAGTACGCGGGCATCGACGACCGGGATGCCCGCCTTCTCGAGAACCGTCTTCACCGCCCGCAGGTCGAAGGGGTGCGGAGGGTCGGCGATCGCCTCGTAGCCTCCGTGGTTCGAGCAGAGCCTGAGGCGTCGATACATGGCCGCGGATCGGGGTGTCCCCCGGGCAGATAGCGCTTCTCCGGAGCGGGACCGGGGATCCCGGGTCTTCCCCAGGGGAGCCGCGTTGCGGGGGCAGATCTAGGCCATCGGAGCGCCGCACTTCGCGCAGAACTGAGCGGAGACGACGTTGGGAGACCCACAAGACGAGCAGAACCGCTGAGCGGCACCGGGCTGCAGCGGAGGAGCTGCGGGAGGGTTCCACTGGGGAGCCGCGCCGGGTTGGCCGTACGGCGCCCCGTAGCCCGGCTGTCCGTAGACGGGCTGGGAGGCCACCGGCGGGTGCCAGCTGACGGCCATGATCCCACCGATCAGGGCGAGAATCGAACCGATGTAGAACCCGCCACCACTCAGGAAGCCGATCAACGAGAAGACGATGATCAGGATCCCCAGCATCCGGGCCGACCCGGGATTGGACTTGAGGCGGAACGCCCAGAAGACAATCAAGAATCCAAAGATGACCCCCAGAAGACCGAAGCCGACCACAAACGCCACCGCGGCCGAAGCTCCCGGAATGTCGTTCCCGATGAACGCGCTGAGGACCAATCCTGCAACGATCGTCAGGAGCCCGCCCAGGATGATGAGAATCCCACCAATCAGCGAGAGCAGGTAGGCGGTGCTCGGATACCCCGGACCGTACGATGACGCGCTCATCGTCCCCGCACTGGGTGGCCGAGTATATCAAACGATGCGGATTCGAGGGAACGCCTGGGGTTTCCTGCGCGATCCGTACTACAGAATGACCGCTTTCCGGATGCAGTCGTCGATCATCTGATCGACGTCGATCCGCTCCTCTTCGTGGAGGATCTGGACTAGGTTCGAGCGGGTCGCGGGCCGGTCCGGGACCGCCTGGCAACACACTCCCGGTCGGGTCGATATCTCGTAGGTGCCGATCGACTTCGCCACGGCCTCGATCTCGTTCTTGTCGAACCCGATCAACGGACGGACGATCGGAAGCCCGACCGCGGCGGTCGCGGTCCGCATGTTCGAGAGCGTTTGAGACGCGACCTGACCGAGCGCCTCGCCGGTCGCCAGGAACGACGCATTCTCGCGCGAGGCGACCTTCTCCGCCGAACGCCACATGAACCGGCGGCAGAGGACGCAGCCGAAGTGCCGGTCGGTCGAGCGCATCAGGTTGATCTGGGTCGGGCCGTGAGGCAAGAGGTACATCGGGATCGGTTGGTGGTACCGCTCCCTCAGCATCGCGAGGTGGTCCACCGTCTTCGCAAGAGGAGAATCGTCCGTGAACGGTCGGTTGTCCATGTGAACGGCCACCATCTCGTGGCCCTGGCGGAGCAGGTAATGGAGGGCCACGGGGGAGTCGATCCCTCCGCTCATCAACATCACGCCCCGCGCCATCGCCCTCATCCACTCGGCCGCGATATTTAGGCGTGCGCTCGTGCGCGCAACTCCCCCGCGAGAGGTAAATAGCGAACCCCGGTCCAATCCGCGATGGCCGAGGAAGCCGCCGCTCCCCCGATCGAGCTCCGTTGCCGCGTCGAGGGTACGGGCCCCGCGCTGCTCCTCCTCCACGGCGTCGGGGGAGACCACACGGTCTGGAACGACATGATCTCCGGCCTGGCCAAGGAGTTCCTCGTTCTGGCTCCGGACCTTCGCGGTCACGGCAGGACTCGCGCACCCACCGATTCTCAGTTCACCTTCGCCGAGATGATGGGCGATATCGTACACCTTCTAGACGAAGGGGGGGTCGCTTCGGCCCATCTGGTCGGCCTGAGCGCCGGGGCCCAGCTCGCGCTTCTTACCACGCTCGAACGACCTCAACGCGTCCGGAGCCTGACGATGGTGAGCGGGGCCGCCTACACGGACTCCCACACACGAGCAATCGCCGAGAGATGGACGGAAACCTACTCCAAGGAGGGGACCGACCGGTTCGCCCTCCGCCTCCTCAAGGACCTCTACTACCCGGACTGGGTCGAAGCGAACCTCGATTTCGCCGACTCCGTGCGCCAGAAGGCGAAGCACCAGGATTTCGGACCTGCGACCCGGTGGGCCAAGTCGATGGCCTCGTTCGATGAACGCAAGCGCATCGCGACCGTGGCCCGACCCACCCTGATCGTGCAGGCGCTCAACGATGCGGTCGTGGAACCCTCGCACGGACGGATCTTACGCCAGTCGATCCCCGGCTCGCAGATCCGCATCCTGGCCGAGACCGGTCACCTCATCCCGGTCGAGCGACCCAAGGAGCTGCTCGACGCCGTCTCCACCTTTGTTCGGTCGGTCGAATCCTCTAAGGCCAGCGCCGCTCCGCAGTGAGCCGGCCACCGGGCGGACCGTGAGCTTATGACCCCCGGGTCGAATCCCGGGGCGATGTCGTCTCCCGAGGCCTCCGACCTCGCTGCCCGCTTGGCCCAGGTCGAACGAGATCTCAAGGAACTGCGATCGCGCGTGATCGCTCTGGAGCGGATGCTGGGCGCTGGAGAGATGCACCCGGCCGACTCGTCGACCGTACAGCGAAAAGTCTCCTACGACTGGCAGAAATGAGCTCGTCCGGGGAACGGGTCCCCGGGACCGCGCCCACGGCCCTTTCCGACCTCCTTTCGAGATTTCCCGCTCTCGCTCCCCCGGTGTCGACCGCGGGCGCCGCGGTGGTGATCGTCCTTCGGGAGGGAAGCTCGGAGGTGGAGACGCTGCTCATCGAGCGCGCGGAACGGGAGGAGGACCCCGCGTCGGGACAAGTCGCCTTCCCCGGGGGTCACGTGGCCGAGGGCGACGGTTCTCTCGCCGTGACCGCCCTTCGGGAGCTCGAAGAGGAGGTCGGACTAAGCCGGGCGGACCTTTCGGGGGAGCTCCGCTATGTCGACACAGTGCTCGCCATTCGCTTCGGCCTCAAGGTCGCGGTGTTCGCGACCGCCCTCGCCCCCGAGGCTCAACCTCCCACGGCCCGCAGCGCCGAGGAGGTCGCCCATGTCTTCTGGCTCCCGCGCTCGGCGTTGGGAACCTCCCGGCCGATCGAGCGGGAGACGAGCCGCGGACTGGCCACGGTCCGCGCCACGGTGTGCGACGGGCACATCCTTTGGGGGTTCTCGCGGAGGGTCTTGTGCCAGTTCTTCGGGGTCGCGAACGAGGACGAGCTCATCGGGCCCGTTTTCGCTCCCCGCCTCTACCCACCTCCGGATGGGTGAGGTCGGCGGGGAGTCCTCAAGACAGGACGCACTGAGACGGCGGGACCCGAAGGGATTCGATGGTAACTCGAAAGCTGCGGTGCCGTCACTGCCAGGGCGAGTTCGACTACGACTTCGTGCCCGGGATGTCGTTCACCGCGGTCCGCCTGGGGACCTCGCGGTACATGCGTTGCCCGCTCTGCCATCGGTTCGGAGTGTTCCCGCTGTACGGGTCGAAGGCTGATGACAGCGCCCCCGTGCCCGGACCCAAGACTCTCCCGACATCGGGAGGCGGGGCCGGCGGGATACCGGGCCCGCGGGCCCATGGATCAACGCCTCACTTCACCGACCGTCGACCGCTGGCCCGTTGGGGCGCCTTGCTCCTAGTGCCGGCCGTGTTGCTGATACTGTCCGGCGTGCTCCTCGGGCTATCCACGACCACCACGCTGCTCCTGGCGACCGCGGGTACTGTCATCCTATGTGTCGGGGGGGCGTTGCTCATCGGGTTCTCCCTTCCCGACCGGGTCCGTTAGGCCCCCCGGTGCGACCCCGGCGAAGGCAAGCGGCGTCCTCCTCGGGAACGGGGGCGTTTCAAAAAACCCGATGGTTTAAATACTGGTTTAAATACTCACGGCGGCGGGGATTTAAATGGTCAAGATTCGCATCGAGAACGTCGTAGCGTCCACTTCCCTCGGGGACGAGCTCGACCTGCAGTCGATCGCCCTGGGCCTGGACGGGGCCGAGTACGAGCCCGAGCAGTTCCCCGGACTCATCTATCGGCTGAAGCAACCCAAGACCGCGATCCTGCTCTTCCGGTCGGGGAAGGTCGTCTGCACCGGCGCGAAGAGCATGCACGAGGTCGAGGAATCGATCCGGACGGTCGCCGCGCAGATCAAGAAGGGCGGCCAGAAGATCAACATGCACCCGAAGATCGAGGTCCAGAACATCGTCGCGAGCTCGGACCTCGAGAGCGAGATCAACCTCAACGCGATCGCCGTCACCCTGGGGCTCGACCGGGTCGAGTACGAACCCGAGCAGTTCCCCGGCCTCGTCTGCCGGATCGATGAACCGCGGGTCGTGGTCCTTCTCTTCGGTAGCGGCAAGCTCGTCTGCACGGGGGCGCGAAAGCCCTCGGACGTCGAGGTCGCCGTCAAGAAGATCACGAAGGAGCTCCAGGGCGCGGGTCTCCTTCGCTGAGACGCGCCCCGGGAGGAACCGGGATGTCCCTGCCACGTGGTCTCCCGGTCGTCGACCACCACTGCCACCTCTCCCCGAACGGGGACGGGGTCCGCGCGGTCGAACGGTTCCGGGCGGCGGGCGGGACCCACCTGTTCCTCGCGACCCAGAACTACGAAGGGACCGTCCCTCTCTCGCTTGAGGCGTACGGCCGGCAGTTCGAAGTCACTTCGCGCCTCGCCCAGAAGGTGCACGAGGAGGTAGGCGTCCGAGCCTACCCCGTCCTCGCCCCGTATCCGATCGACCTCGTGGAAGCCTCGACGAAGCTAGGGCCCGCCGCCGCCCTCGAGCTTCACTGCTCCGCCCTCGACCTGGCAGGACGCTGGGTGCGGGAGAAGAGGGCGGTCGCGCTCGGGGAGGTGGGTCGCCCCCACTTTCCGGTGAGCGACGAGGTCGCGGTGGTCGTAGAGGAGGCGTTTCGACACGCCCTTCAAGCGGCGCGCGACTCCGACTGCCCCGTGGTGGTCCATTCCTCCGACCTAACCGCCGATGGCCTCCTCGCCCTGGCCGCCCAGGGCCGCGAGGCCGGGCTGCGTCCAGAACGGGTCGTCAAGCACTACTCCCGGAGCCGGGTCGCACCGGGGTCGGCCGGTGGGGTCGTCCCGTCGTACCTGGCCCGCCGCGACCTCGTCCGCGAGGTCTCGACGGACCCCGGACCCTGGTTCCTCGAAACGGACTATCTCGATGACCCGAAGCGTCCCGGGGCGGTCCTCGACCTCGCGACGGTCCCACGCCGAGCGACCGCGATCGCGGAAGACCCCGCGCAGGGCGCGGACCGGCTTTGGGTGCCCTTCGTGGAATCGGTCGAACGCGTCTACGGCTGGCGCCCCGAGGTCAGCCCGGAGGGTGCCGCCGAATGACGACCCGCCGGCGCGGGACCTTCCTGGTCCTCGAAGGGATTGATGGCGTAGGGAAGTCCACGCTCCTCCGGTCGCTCGCTCGGGCCCTCCAACGTCGGGGCCTATCGGTTGCCGTCCGCCGAGAGCCGGCCGACCCCCGCCTTGGAGCCTTGGCCCAATCGGCCGCTGCCGAGGACCCATGGACCGGCGCCGTGTACTTCACGGTGGACCGACATCTCGCGGCCCCGGACCTAGAGCGCGACCTTCTCCGGCACGACGTGGTCCTCCAGGACCGCTCGTTCTACTCGACCCTCGCCTATCAGGGAAGCGCCCTGCCTCCTCGGGACCGACGACGCCTCGCGGAGCTCCAGCGGTCGGCCACCGTGACGCCGGACCGGGTCGTCCTCCTCGACCTCTCCCCCGCGGAGGCGGTTCGGCGCCTCGGCGGCCGGGCACTGCAACGTGGCCCCCTCGAGCGGCTCCGGACCCTTCGAAGGGTCGCCCGCGCCTACCGCGCGCTGGCGCGCTCGAACCGCTGGCAGGTCCTGGACGCGCGAGCCCCTCCGAGCCACCTCCTGCGACAGGTGCTCGACGGTCTCGACCTCCCGACCCCGCCTCGGCGGAGGCGGCCCGTCCGACGGCGAAGATGATAAGCCCCGCCCTGGTCCCCTCGCGCGAACGATGAATACCGTGTCCCCCATCCTCGTTCGGGAGGAGACCCTCGACCCGTCGTACCTTCCGACCCGCCTCGTCCGCCGCGACATCGAGCTCGAGCTGCTTCGCCGTCGCTACCGGGAGTCGCTCGCGAAGGGGCTTCCGTTCCATCTTCTCCTCACCGGCGGGGTCGGCAGCGGGAAGACCGCCCTCGTCCGTCGGCTCGCTTCGGACCTCGAACGGGGAGGCCGGCTCGGAGGGTTCCCGGTCAAGGCCGCCTACGTGAACTGCTGGCGGCGCGCGAGCGACCGAACGGTCATGCTCGACCTCCTGCGGATGGTCCAGGTGTCGCTCCCCGACCGGGGGTACTCCCTTTCCGAGATGCTGGACGTCTTCGAACAAGGGATCCGGAAGAACCCCTCCCACCTCCTCGTCCTACTGGACGAAGCGTCCAGCTTGGTCCGGCAGGAGACGAAGCTTGTCTACCTGCTCTCGCGCTCGCGCGAGGTCGAGCTGGGTTCGATCTCGCTCGTCCTGGTCGCGTCCGAGGACCTGTTCCCGTACCTCGACCCGGCGAGCCGGTCGAGCTTCGGCGTGACGCATCGGCTGTCCCTTGCCCCGTACGACCGGGCGGCGCTCACCGACATCCTCGAGTCCCGCGCGGAACTGGCCCTCCGTCCCGGAAGCATCGACCGCGAGGTCCTCGACCAGATCGCTCGCATCGCCGCCCCGAACGGGGACGCTCGGTTCGCGCTCGAAGTGCTCTCGGGCGCCGCGCACGCCGCGGAGGAGGCGGGGGCCGACTCGGTCGGAGCCGAGCACGTTCGGCGGGCCAAGGGCTCGCTCCTTCCCACCGTGAGCGAGACGCAACTCGAATCGCTCTCGACGAACGAGCTCGGGGTGCTCCTCGCCCTTTCTCGGACGCTCAAGCGACGCGGCGCCTCCACCACGAGCCAGAAACTTCGGGCGAACCACACGGCCCTCCTGGAGGAGCTCGGGGCGGACCCGATGAGCCGAACGACGTTCTGGCGCACCCTGAAGGAGCTCGAGCGGGACGGCCTCGTGGTCCTCGAGATGGGGTCGTCGGGAGAGTCGAACAACGTCTCGATGGACGAGCTTCCGGCGAGTCTTCTCACCACCCTCCTCGAAGAACGGGTCGGCCGCGGCCGCTCGCGGAAAGCCTAAAGGGCTTCCGCGGGTCGGCCCGGCGTGGCCAGCTCTTCCACCCCCACTCTGGCGACGGAGCCGTCCGCTCTGCCCGAGTGGATCCGCGTTCGCCCCCCGCGTGGGGCGGCGTATCCCGAGGTCCGAGGGATCCTGGGAGAGCTCGGTCTCGACACGGTGTGCCGAGAGGCGCGCTGCCCGAACCTTTCGGAATGCTGGTCGGCCGGCGCGGCGACCCTCATGCTGCTCGGGACCGAATGCACCCGCCGATGCACGTTCTGCGCCGTCACGACCCACTGGCCTCGGGGCGTGGTCGACCGCACCGAGCCGTCGCGCATCGCTGAGGCGGTCCACCGGTGGGGGCTGCGGTACGTGGTGCTGACCCAGGTCTGCCGGGACGACCTCGAGGATGGCGGCGCGTCGGTGCTGGCCGAGACCGTACGCAAGATCCGAGCCGAATCTCCCCGTACGCTCGTCGAACTCCTCATCGGTGACCTCGGAGGACGGGACGACGCGCTGCGACCGCTCCTCGAATCCCCTCCGGACGTGCTCGCGCACAACCTAGAGACCGTTCGTTCGATCAGCTCCGAGGTGCGTGACCCGCGCGCCGGCTACGACCGGTCGCTCGGCGTCCTGCGGGCGGCCCACCGCCTCGGCCCCAAGGGCTTGGTCACGAAGAGCTCCCTCATGCTGGGCCTGGGCGAGACCGATGCCGAGCTCGAGATGGCGCTTCGCGACCTTCGGTCCGCCGAGGTAGACCTCCTCACGCTCGGGCAGTACCTGCGCCCGGACCCGGACCACCGTCCGGTCCACCGCTACGTCCCCCCGGACGAGTTCTCCCGCTGGCAGGCGACCGCGCTCTCCCTCGGCTTCCGGGGCGCCGCGAGCGGCCCCCTCGTGCGAAGCTCCTACCGCGCGGAGGAGCTCTATCGGCAGGCCCGCGCGGCGCGGGGAGGCTGAGCGATGGCGAAGAAGGTCCGCCGCAAGCCGGCGGAAGAACAGGCCCCCGCCTTCGAGTTCCCCGTATTCGACGAGGTCGCCTTCCTCACCAAGGAGTTCGAGATGGCCTACGCGCTTGGGCTGGCCGGTGCGTTCACGGTCCTCATCGGGATCCTATCGTGGGCGCTGTCGGTCCTCGGCCTGTTCTGGTACGTGGTCTTCCCGGTCGGGGTCGTGCTCATCGCCCTCGTCCCGTTCCTGATACGACGCCTGCGCTCCCGGTCGTCGACCTACACGAAGGGCGATTGGGCAGGCTTGATCGCGCTCGAGTTCTTCGGATGGCTCGCGCTCTGGTTCGTCCTCCAGAACCTTTCGCCGCACGCCATCTAGGATGATCGGTCCGGCCCGGTCACGGGTCGTCGAGCCAAGGCAGGCGTCGCGCGAGAAGCGCTCGGAGCGCCTCCGCGAGCGCGGGGGTCTCGGCGGCCTCTCCGAGCGTCCGCACGTCGCACGGTCCCGCCTCCTTGGGGGTGAGGTCCTTGCCGAGGGAGAGTCGAGGGAACGCCGCGCGCAGCACCGCTTCCGCATCCCGTTCGGCACGACGGGCATCGACCCCCAAGCTGCCGTCGGGTCGGACGTACGGTCCCTGGAGGACCTGGTCGCTCTTCGCGCCCCACTTCTCGAGGAAGTGGCCGACCCGGTCGATGCCGGCCGGGGGACCGTCCTGGACACGGACCTGCGGCCGTCGGGGATGCGCCAGCTCGACCACGATCACGACCGAGCTCGCGTCGGCGGCGCTCGCCTCGCCGAGGACCGCGAAATCGGAACGGGAGAGCTCGTCGGCGACCGCGCGAGCGGCTTTGCGCACCTGGGGATAGAGCGTGTCGTCGACCAGGTCCGGTCGAGGAAGGACGGCGACCGTGACGTGCGTGCCGCGGGCATGAAGGAGAGCGAGGGCCGCCTCCTTCGAGAACGGCAGGGTCGCGTGCACCTCGAAGAACCGGGCGCTCGGCCGAGAAAGGTACGCCCTCGCGGCCAGGATGAAGAGGCCGAGGTTCCGGCGCGATAGGGCGCTCGCGACGTTGCGGTTCGGGTCGACGGGGTCGGCGAGGACGAGCGCCACGTCGGCCGGCAGCCGGGGAGGCTCCTTGCCGGGCTCCGCGAGACGAACGGGGACCCGCCAATCCCGGGCCGCGACGAGGAGGTGGCGCAGGGAGCCGAAGCGGATCACGACGAGCTCGACCAGGTACCCCGAGAAGCCCTCCGTCCTCGCTTCGGAACCGTACACGCCCAGCGACCGGAAGAACTGCTTCGCGAGGCGGACCTGACGGACGATCTCAGGGGTCTCCCGGCCGGCGAGGTACTCCTGGTGGAATGGGGTCCGGTCGACCGGTGAAAGAGGATGGGAGGGGTCGGTGATCGCGAACCCCGGGACGGCGTCGACCGTGAACCCTTCGAACTTCCCGCGGAGGTAGGGGTGCTCGGCGTAGCGGGTCTCCGGTTCCGAAAGCACCGCGCGGCCGAGGGCCAGGCCCTCCTCGCGCAATCGTTCCCGCGGGAGGTCGGGCGGGAACAGCAAGAACAGGTCGACGTCGAGCCGGTCCTGAAGGAACGTTCCTCGGGCGGCGCTCCCGGCGACGAGAGCACGCACGAGGGGGCTCGACCGGGCCTTCGCGGCCGCCGTCACGCGCTCGACCAGCGCGGCTCGCACCTCAGAGACGCGGGCCAAGAAGTCGGCGGACGGAGTGATCCGAGCGCCCACCTCGCGCTCGATGGTGTCGGCTTCCGCGGCCTGCGCAGGACCTTCGTCGGCGGCCGTCATCGAACGTCCGGGGACGTTCCGGCACAGATGAACCTTCGGCTCGAGCTGCCGGCACGGGACCACGCTTATCGCCCGGCGGAGCCTCGTGGATAGAGACCCTATGACCGCCTTGGTCGGGCATCCCGCCACTCTCTTCGAACCCACGTCCGACGCGAAGGTGCGATGCACCGCCTGCGCTCGTTACTGCACGATCCCCGACGGGTCGCACGGGTTCTGCTTCGTGCGGAAGAACGTGGGAGGCCGCTTGCTCCTCCTCAGCTACGGGAAGGCGTCCGCCGTGCAGGTCGACCCCATCGAAAAGAAGCCGCTCTCTCATTTCCATCCCGGCACTCGGGTGTACTCCATCGGCACCGTCGGGTGCAACTGGCGCTGCGCGTACTGCCAGAACGCCGAGATCTCCCAGGAACACGAGGTGGTCGGCCGGTCCCTGCCTCCGCGCGTCGCGGTGGCCGAAGCGACGAAGTTCGGGTGCAGCGGAGTGACGTTCACCTACAACGAGCCGTCCATCTTCGCGGAGTACGCGCTCGACGTCATCCAGGAAGCGCACGCGGCCGGCCTGTTCGCGAACTTCGTGACGAACGGGTACATGACCCCCGAGGCGGTCCGCCTCATCGGTCCGCACCTCGACGCGGTGAGCGTCGACTTCAAAGGGAGCGGCGAGCCCGGGTTCCTTCGGAAGTACGTCGCCGCCACCGGCCCGGAGCCGATCTTCGAATCGGCGGCCGACCTCCAGAAACGAGGGGTCCACGTCGAGATCACCGACCTCATCGTCCCCCAGGTCGGCGAGTCGGTCGAGGCGACCCAAAAGCTCGCCCGGTTCGTGCGGGACGAACTGGGCCCTTCGACTCCGTTCCACCTCTTGCGATTCCACCCGGACTACCGGATGATGGACCTTCCCGAAACGCCGGTGGCGACGCTCGAGAAGCTTCACCGGGTCGTGAAGGCGGAAGGCCTCGACTACGTCTACCTCGGGAATGTGTGGGGCCACCCGCTCGAGCACACGTACTGCCCGCGCTGTGGGACCATCGCGGTCCGACGGCTCGGGTTCACGATCAAGTCCTGGCGCCTCGACCCCGAGAACCGTTGCCGGAAGTGCGGGGAGAAGATTCCCATCGTGGGGCGGTTGGCCGATGACTATGTGCCGTCGTTCGCGACTCCGATCTCGTAGGGCGGCCCCAGCCCATTCGGCGCAGGGGAGCCAAGCGAATGCATTCTCCCGCGAACCCAGCCCCCCTCGACCCAACGTGCCGTCAACCGAGGCCGACGGGGCTCACTTATACCGGCGGTCCCCCGAACCGTCGAGGAGGCCTCGGAGTGCCTAGAACCTCTGCCCACGCCCCGCGGGTCCGGAAGAAGGGTCCCGGGCGCGCGACCCCGGAGACCCACGAGCCTCTCCCGATGGTGGAGATCGTACTGACCGGGGTCGATGGGGAGGACTGGGTCACGGAAACGCTGCGGTCCCAAGGCGTGGCGTTCCGCCTCCTGGCCTGCCGGCCGGCCGACCGAGGACGGCACCGACTCCTCCGACTCTTCGAGGTCCAGACGGACGAAGCGGGGCTCGCCCCGCTGATCCGGCGCCTCCGCGCCCGTCTGTCCGCCCGCGACATCGCCGCGGCCAGCCTCGGTGCCGACCGTGCCCTCGTGCGCGTGTCCATCCCTATGCCGGCCGGCTGCTCGGCGGCGTTCGACCTGGGCGATTTCTGCATCAGCTGCCCGTTCCTCGGAGCGGACGACGGGACAGGGTCGGTGACCTGGAAAGTACTGGTCCCCCAGATCGGCGATGCCCGCCGTCTTCTCCGGGCGTCCGCGCGGGCCGGGGCTCCGAGACCCTCCCTGGTCCGCGCCGGGGCGTATCGACGACGGTGGGGCCTCACGGGACGGCAAGAGAGGGCGCTCCGCGTGGCGTTCCAGCTCGGCTACTTCGATTACCCGCGCAAAGCCTCCTTGTCGACCCTCGCGACCCGGCTCGGGGTCGGCCGCTCGACCGCTCTCGAGCTCCTTCGAAAGGCCACGACCAAGCTGGCCGCGGAGAGATTCCTCGCTGAACCACCGGTCGACCGTCCTCCATAGGGGAATCCCCGGGCGCGGGGAGCATTGGGCACCGAGACGGGCCGGGCCTGTTACTTCGGGGTCGAGGTCGCCGCTCGACGCCCCGAACCCGGATTCCTTCGCGAGCGCACCCGACTCCGCGTCCGGCCCGTCCTGCGTACGCGGGTCGATGGGGCCGGCCGCCGAAGCGGCCGGTTCTCGCTCACGAAGCGGTCCTTACCCGCCCCCACGACCGCACGGAAGATGGTCCTCGTACGCGAGGCAGAGAGTCCCGCCTGGGCGGCCCAGCCTTGGGCCCGCACGATCACCCGCTCTTCCTGCACGGGGTCCGATACCTGCCCACTCCCCTGAGAACGCAGGCGGATCGCGGTGCCGGCCGCTTCGACTCGGGCCGCCACCAGGAGGACGATGGCCCGGTCGATCTCCTCGAGGTCGCGTCGGACAGAGGCGAGGGAGGGAGCGGCCTTGGAAGGATGGGCCATGGCAATCGTCCGAGCTCGACGCGGGCCAAGTTCATTCGACCGCACCGGTGCGGGGGCCGGCTCACATACGGCTCGCCGTGCCCGGGTCGATGGAGATCGTCCTCGCCTCGAACTTCGATGACCGGCTGGTCGAGGAGACCGCCGACCTTCCGGTCTCCACGTTCTTCGGGGGGTTTCCGGTGCAATTGACCGGAGGAGGCCGCCCTCCCCAGATCCTACCGCCGGTGGACCGCGAACGGTTCCGCGCCCACCTCGAGGTGGTCCACCGACACTCCCGTCAGTTCTTCGCCACGTTGAACAGCAACGACCTCGGATTGAAGGAGTACGGGTCGGGGTACATCGGCCGCCTCCTGCGAGAGGTCGGGGAACTGGTCGACCTCGGGGTCGACGGGTTCGTGGTCGCCCTCCCAGCGCTCATCGAGGCGATCCGGACCGAATGGCCGGATGTGCCCATCACGGTCTCCACGTTCGCCCGCATTCGTACCGTGACCCAGGCGGAGTACTTCCTGAAGCTGGGAGCCCGGACGATCATCCTCGAAGAGGCGAATCGGGACTTCCGCCTGATCCGCGGCCTCGTCCGCCTGGGTGCGGAGGTCGAGATCCTGGTCAACCAGAGCTGCCTTCCGTCCTGCCCGTACCGGGGCCATCACCTGAACACGAGCTCCCTCGCCTCCCAACCGGGCGCTCCGCCGCTATCGTTCGAGTATCCGATCCTCGAGTGCGGCCTCGAGTACGTCCGCGACCCCGCGAAGCTGATCTCGGGGATCTTCGTCCGCCCGGAGGACCTCGAGGTGTTCGAAGAGGTCGGGGTCCATCGATTCAAAGTATCGGGCCGTAACCGCTCGACCGAATGGCTCGTGCGCTCGGCCCGGGCCTATGCGCAGAAGACCTACCCCGGCAACCTCGTGGACATCCTGAGCCTGGTGCAAGTGAAGGGACCCGCGGCGGCCCTGAAGCGTCTCGGGGAGGGTCCGCACGGAGAGGAAGCCCGAGCTCTCGCACGCGCGTTCGCGCCCCTCTCCGAGCTCACGATCGATAACCAGGCGTTCCCTCCCGACTTCCTGCGGCACATCGCCACGGTCGATTGCGAGCACACGACGTGCGAGGTGTGCGGGTACTGCCGCGGCGTCGCCCAAAAAGTGCTGCGGGTAGGGGGCCGTCCGGTGGGCGAGTACGCCTCCCCGACCGACCTGCCCGACGCGATCCGGGTCCTTCCTCAGCTGGGTGCCGCGCCGAAGTGAAGGGCC
The DNA here is from genome assembly GCA_002503985.1 of Thermoplasmata archaeon UBA61. Classification (GTDB taxonomy): domain Archaea; phylum Thermoplasmatota; class Thermoplasmata; order Lutacidiplasmatales; family UBA184; genus Lutacidiplasma. The sequence goes on along the minus strand of DASW01000002.1, from coordinate 340,808 downwards.
TCGAGTATCTCGTCCGTCTTCCGGACCCGACCGATCCGCTTGAACGCGATGTTGATCGCGGCGTTATGCATCTCCGCCGTGCCGGAGGTCATCGCGTCCTCGGCGAAAATCTGCTGAAAGCCGTACTCGTACGCGAACCTCGCCGTGCTCTCCACACCATAGTTCGTCGATACCCCGCAGAGCACGATCGTCCGAATCCCGCGTCGCCTCAGCTGCAGCTCGAGCTCGGTCCCGTAGAACGCCCCCCACTGCTTCTTCGTTATCGTGAGGTCGCCTTCTTTCGGCCCGATCTCCGGCACGAAGTCCGAAGCGTCGGGTGGCGGGGGCGTCGTCGGGCGCCAACCCGGGTCATCCGAGAGCACGTTGAGGCGGTCCGCCGGCGACGCGGCCACATGCACCAAGAAGACCGGCATACGGTTCTTCCGAAATGCCTCCGCTAACCGGGCGGCGTTCTTCACCACCGTTTCGGCGGTGTGAGGGCCGACCGGTCTCCCCGCAGCGGCGATCCCCTTCTGAAGGTCGATGACCACCAATGCCGTACTCTTCGGGTCCATCTCCAAAATCATAGGTTCGCATCCTATCCCGGTCGGTCCGAAAGGAATCCGACTGAGACGTTCTTCGACAGCCCTTGGGACCGCGGCGCCGTTCATATGGGTTTTGACGCCACGATGGACCACCCCTCTCGGTTTCGGAGCGAGAGCATCGAGACGGGGCTGACTTGCTGACCCCCTCGCAGGGGACCGGTTCGCACCCACGAGCGACAGATCTCCCGTCACGGGCAGAGCGGTCTCCTGGTTCCGGAGGCGGGTCTTCTGTAATGCCACCCCTCCGGGAAGAGCATATCCTCGTCGATTGGGTCGGAAGTGTGTCTACATGGCATACCAGCGGGTCGTGGGCAAGAGGATCGTGGCCGGGCTTCCATGACATCGCCCCCCAAGGAGGGCGGCTTCCTCGGCTTCTCTCGAACCATCTACCTCCTAGGGGCCTCCAACCTGGTGATGTCGGCGGGCCGTTCGGCCGCCTGGCTCTTCCTTCCGATCCTCCTCTACACCTCCTACCACCTCTCCTTCCTCTACGTCGGTGCCCTCGTCTCGCTCGTAATTCCGGTTTCCCTCATCGCGGCGATCGTGGGTGGAGCGGCTTCCGACCGGTACGGACGACGGGCGTTCCTGGCGTACCCTCCCCTCGCGTACGCGCTCGTCTCCTTCCTTCTCTACGAGTACTGGGCCCAGGGACTGGTCGTCGTCATGGGGCTCTGGGCGGCCAACATGTTCCTCGGCAACGTGAGCTCGGGCGCCCAGAACGCGTTGATGACCGACGTCTCGGAAGAGAGTCGGCGGATGAGCGTCTTCAGCCTTCTGCGCATCTTCGGCAACGCCGGCTTCGCGGTCGCCCCGGCCCTGGGTGGTCTTCTCGCGAGCCAGTTCGGGATCCCCGTGGTCTTCCTGGTCGCCGCCGTCGCCACCCTCGCCGGGGGTCTCCTGCTCACGCTCTTCCTCGAAGAGACGCACTACGACAGGAGCCCCGCCGCCCGGCCGCTGCGGGAGACGGCGTCCTTCCCGTTCCACGACTCGATGTTCCTGGCGCTCGGGGTCCTCGGGATAGGGCTCACGCTCGCGGCCGGACAGTTCGGGACCGCGCTCAGTCTGTTCTCCGTGGGGGTCCGTCATTTCTCGTACGAGGAAGTGGGGTGGCTCTACTCCCTCAACGGCGTCATCGTAGTGACCCTGCAGATGCCGGTCGCCTGGGGCCTTCGACGTCAGCATCTCCTTTGGATGGCCTTCGGGACGCTCTGCTACGGGGCCGCGTACATGCTCTTCTATGTCGGAACGGCGTACGCCGTCTTCCTGGTCGCCATGGGCATCTTGACCATGGGCGAGAACGTGGTGAGCCCGCTCCAGAACACGATTATCGCCTCGATGGCCACCAAGGACACTCGGGGGAGCTATTTCGGCGCGTATGCCGCCATCACGAACGGAGCCAACATCTTCGCCCCGTCGCTGGGGACCTTGCTCCTCGGCACCGGCAGTCCTCTCGCGTTGTGGGGCAGCTTTGCCGTTCTCACCGTGATCGTCGCCGCGGGGTACGTAGCGCTTCGGAAGTGGATGCCCCGATTACCGTGATCTCGGGGGACCGGTCGGAGGCCCGTGCCCGGGATAGTCGACCCGGAAGACCGTGGGCGATGCCCCGCCACCGACGGGCTACTGAGTTGGCAGCTGTTGCGTCAAGCCTTGTGTCCGACTCCGCCCTTGCAGAACCGGACCCTCCCCTTTCGCTTCCTTTGGATACGGACCACGACGAGGCGCACTACGATTATCGCGACGGTCACGTCCATCGCCAGAAGGAGAAGTGGATGGAGTGCGGTCCTTGCGAAGACGCCTTCCCTTTCGAAGCAGCCAAATGGGTCGCCAGGGAGACGGCCGGGAGAGTGTTAGGTCGACCATCGAAACCCAGCGGATTCGAACGAGCTCGGGCCTCCGGCCACGGACCTGAGGGTTTATCCATGAGACTCGCGTTTTGGATGACCGCCGATGATCGATCCCGCGGGTGACGAGTTCTTCTCTAAGGGACTCGGAAATCCATCTTCCGTTTTGTTCTCCGGGACCAACCGGTCGCTGCTGAAGTGGGTGGCCTTCGCCTCGCTCGCCCCCTACTCCTCGCGTGTCTTTTGGACGGACCTTCGTATGCCGGGAGAGATTCTCGACCCGCTGGACCCGATGGCCCTCCACGTCATTCCGGAGGACGCGGTGGACGTCGTCCCGCCCGGAGACCTTCTACCCGAGGAACAGGATGCTCGCCTTGCCGAAGCGGCCTCGGCGACCATGTTCCCGTCCGACGAGGCTCCCGCATCGGTCCGGGGAATCATCGAGTTCATCCGCATGCCCTGGCATACGCAGCAGCGGATCTCGGCGACCTTTCGCCCGGTAGAGCCCGCTATCCTCGTTTGTGCCAACGCCGACCGCCTCGTCGGAGTGTTTCCGGACAGTGCCGCCGCTCCGCTCATCCGGGCGATCGTGCAGGCGGGAGTGGTCATCGTCGGCCTCTGGGGCGAGGTCGCCTGCCCCTTCGATTCGGTGTTCGACGTGCTGTTTCACATAGAGGGTATGGGCCCGTCGGCCTGGCGGGATGCTACAATCACATCGAGGAAAGGCGTCTCCGCTGGGCCGCTCGCGACCGCCACCGCCCACCGCCTGGCCGATCTGGGGCCTATCGCAAGGATCCTCGAAAAACTCATTCCGACCACCCCCTAAGGCTCGGTCATGACCCGACCGCCCCACGGTCTCGAACGGGGCGACTCTGACGGAGACCCAAGCCACCGTTCTCTGACGGGAAGTCAGCTCTCGACGGGCGCGACGTCCCGGGTCGCGTCAAGAGAACGTGACCCGTGACTTAACTAACATTGGTGCGGAATAGGTCGGTGATGGCGAGCACGGTGGCCACCGAAGTTCCGAAATCGCGTGTCGTCGTGGATGCGGAACGCTGCAAGGGCTGCGACCTTTGCGTCGTGGCGTGTCCGCAGCAGAACCTCCACCTCTCCGGTGCCCTGAACCGGAGCGGCTACCATCCGGCCGTGTTCGAGTATCATGGGAAGAAGGGCGCCTGCACGGCGTGCGGTATCTGTTATTGGGTCTGCCCGGACTTCGCGATTACCGAGGTTTTGAGGTGGAAAGCATGACCACGGCGCGCGACTTTCTCAAGGGAAACGAGGCGCTGGCCTACGGGGCCCTCCGGACGGGGCTCAATGCCTTCTTCGGGTATCCCATCACGCCCTCGAGCGAGATACCGGAAACCCTCGCGGTCGAGTTCGGCAATCCGCAGTACCCTGCATTCAAGGTCTTTCTCCAGGCCGCGAGCGAGATCGAGGCCATCAACATGGTCATCGGAGCGGCCGCGACGGGGGCGAAAGTGATGGCCGCCACTTCCGGTCCCGGGTTCAGCCTAAAGCAAGAGGGGATCTCCTTCGCCTCGGGGATGGAGCTCCCGATGCTCATCGTCGATGTGAACCGCGGCGGGCCGGGCCTCGGAAACCTCGGGCCGGAGCAGACGGATTACTTCCAGGCCACCAAGGGAGGGGGTCATGGCGGATACCGCAACATCGTTCTCGCACCGAGCTCGGTACCCGAGATGGCATCCTTCCCCGCGCTCGCGTTCTCTCTCGCTTTCAAGCATCGAACCCCGGTGATCATCCTTACCGATGCCTTCCTGGGTCAGCTCAAGGAGGACCTCATGTTCCCCGAAGTCCCAGCGCTGGAGTTCGATACCTCCTGGGCGACCACCGGGGCCCGAGGTCCCGAGCGGCACGTCATCAGCTCGATGCATCTCGACCTCCCCGAGTTGAGCCGCCATTCCGAGCATCTCCGGTCCAAGTTCGAAGGGGTCGACCGCTCGGAGCAGAGGTCCGAGAAGTTTCAGACCGATGACGCGGACGTCATCCTCGTCGCCTACGGGATCTGCGCGCGCCTGTGCCAGCGCGCGGTCGGAACGCTCCGCGCCAAGGGGGTCCGAGTCGGTCTCCTGCGGCCGATCACCCTCTCCCCATTCCCGAAGGGGGAGCTCACGGCGTTCGTCGAGCGCGGGGTCCAGAAGTTCCTCGTGGTCGAGCTCAACACGGGCCAGATGATACAGGACGTGCAGCTCGCGACCGGCGGCCGAGCCCAGGTCGGGTCGCTGCAACGGGTCGGAGGTCTGATTCCTTCGCCCTCGGAGATCGTCCATGAGGTGGAGGGGATGGTCCGATGATCGACATCGAAGGGCACTACGAGGTCAAGCTCGGCCCGCTGCCCACGCTCACCGGCAAGCCCACCCACTATTGCGCGGGTTGCGAGCACGGGACCTTGACGCGGCTCATCGCGGTCGCCCTCCATGAGATGGGCGTGAGGGAACGAACGGTTCTGGTCGACTCGGTCGGGTGCAGCGTCCTCGCTCACGAGTATCTGAACGTCGACGCCATCCAGTCCCCCCACGGACGAGCGCCGGCCGTGATGACGGGCATCAAGCGGATGCACCCCGAACTCCTGGTCTTCGCGGTCCAGGGAGACGGGGACGCGGTCTCCATCGGCCTGTCCGAGCTCATCTACGCGGCGAACCGGGGCGAGCCGATCACCGTCTTCTTGGTCAACAACGGGATCTACGGCATGACCGGTGGTCAGATGGCTCCCACCACACCGGAGGGCATGGTCACCATGACGACACCCCACGGGAGGGATATCGCCATCACCGGGGCCCCGATCGACGCGTCGAAACTTCTCGCGACCTTCGAGGCCCCGGCCTACGTGAAGCGGGTGTTCCTGCCCGTGACACCGACCCCGGCGCCCGACTTCTACAACGCTCGGGGGTCGATCGAAGGCGCCCGGAGCGTGAAGAACGCGTTCCGGGTCCAGGAGATGGGCGGATTCTCCTTCGTCGAATTCGTCAGCACCTGCAACGTCAACTGGAAGATGTCGATCCTCAAGTCGAAGCAGTACGCCGCCGAAGTGTTGGCGAAAGTCTTCCCGCCGGGGCTCTTCAAGGACAAGTTCGGAGTGGAGAAGCGATGAAGATCGAGACGATCCTCGCCGGCCACGGAGGCCAAGGGGTCCTGGAGCTCGCGAACTGGCTCGCCTACTTCAACCTCGTTCGGGGGCGGCACGTCGCCTACACCCCGTCCTACGGTCCTGAGACCCGCGGAGGGAAGGTGAAGTGCTATGTCGTCAGTTCCGAAGAGCGAATCGATTCTCCCATTGTCGAGGACCCGGACATCCTGGTCGTCATGAACCGCCCCTCGCTCGACTTTCTTCCCTTGCTGAAGGCGGGAGGGACCCTTTTGGTCAACAGCTCGCTCGTGAAGGAAACCCCCCGACGCGACGACGTGACGGTCGTGGAGGTGCCTGCTACCGAGCTCGCTGGCGGGCTCCGCGAGTACAGCCCGGAGAAAGGGAAGGACACGACCATCGCTGCGAACAGCGTGATGTTCGGTGCCTGCCTCGCGGTCAGCGGCGAGAACCTCCGAGACGAGCTCGAGGGAATTCGGGAGGTCTTCGGTCACTTCTTGACCGGACGGAAGGCCGTATACATCCCCCTGAACGTGAAGGCCGTGCAGGAGGGGTTTGAGCACGTAACCCGCGCGCGCTCGGCAGAAACGCCCCACAAGGGTCCGGTTCCCCCCACCGGTATTGCTCCGTGACCTCTCTTCCGGACGTCCGATAACCGTCACCGGGATGGTTACCCGGGATCCCACGAGCGGTGGAGAGTCCAACCCACCGCGAGGGGAGCGACACTGGAGAATGCTAAACAGCAGGTCCGGCCGCGGCACGTCTGCCACTCTTCTTTGCCGAGGTCAAGCCGTCCAGGACGACCTGTAGCCCCCAGTCGAAGAGCTGGACGTCACTGAACTTGTTCAGCTCCTTCATGGCCTCTCGAAAGAGACTGGCCATCGGAGGGTCGACACCAAAGGCATTCCCCGGGAGCTTCTCGCCGGGACTCGAGGGTCGGTTCGCTCCGGCCGCACTTGCGCCCGAGGGTTCCGGTCCCCGACCCTCCTGTTCCTCGATGACAAAGCCCCAAACGTAGTCGACGACCGTGGCCGTCGCTAGGCTCGCCTCCACCAGCCCGAATCCACCATCCTTGAGGACTTTGGTCGAAACGATTGTGAATCTGGCGAGGGCTTTCGCGCGACCGAACGTTGCTCCGGCCACGACCCTTCCTCCATCGCGGTGGGCCACCAGCGCTTCGCGCAGGGTGTGGGCCGTCTGGCCGAGCCACGTCTTCCACTCGGCGGCCCTCGAAGGGGGTTGAATGGCGCCTACTCCACCTTCGATCAGGATCGCCTGGGCGAGGTCGTCCATGAGGTCCCTCTTGTTCTCGAAGTGCCAGTAGAGGGCTGGGGGCTGGATCCCGAGCTTCTTGGCGACAGCGCGAAAGGTCACTCCCTCCATCCCCTCCGCGTCGAGGAGTTCCAACGCGGTCCTCACGACCACTTCGGGGCTCACATTGGGACGCTTTCGAACGTTCCTCTGACGCATGCTGACCCTCGGTACCCAAGCGAAGACGCGGTGGGAGATAAGGTTAATTATCATAGTTATGTTACATTAACAATGATAAGCTATGACAACAGCACGCGTCGGAGCGGACCCGGTCATCCACGTCGAGGGCCTGGTGAAGCGCTATCACCAGTCTCCCACCGCGGCCGTCGACGGGATCGACCTCGACGTGTACCCCGGGGAGCTCTTCGCGTTCCTCGGACCCAACGGGGCGGGGAAGACCACAACGATCTCCATCCTGACCACCGCGTTGGCGAAGACATCCGGCGTCGTCCGGATAGCGGGGTACGACCTGGACCGTCAGGCCCGGGAGATTCGCGAGAACATCGGGATCATCTTCCAAGACCCGAGCCTGGATGAGCATCTGACCGCAGAGGAGAACGTTCGGTTCCACGTCGCCCTCTACGGAGTCTACGGGTACCGCCCCAGCTACCGGCTGATGCCGGCGTCCTACCGCAAGCGGGTGGAGGAACTCTCGTCGATTCTCGGGCTCGGACCGGACATGTTCCGGCTGGTGCGGGGGTTTTCGGGGGGAATGAAGCGAAAGCTCGAGGTCCTTCGCACGCTGATGCACCCGCCCAAGGTGCTCTTCCTCGATGAGCCGACCCTGGGGTTGGATGCGGTCAGTCGCCAGTCGCTCTGGACCCATCTGAGACGGGTCCAGCGTGAGGAGGGAACGACCATCTTCCTGACAACCCACTACATCGAGGAGGCCGAGACCGCCGACCGGATCGCGCTCGTGCGCCATGGCCGGATCCTCTTCCTGGGTTCCCCGGAGAGCATGAAGGCCACGATGACGGCACGGTACGTCATCCTGGACGCCCCGGACCGCGCCGCGTTGAGGAGTGAGCTGGCCGACCTCCACCCGGAGGTCGCCGAGGATGGGAGCCTCAAGATCCCCTTCCACGAGGAGACTCCCCAGACCATCCTTTCCCACATTCGAGTCCCGTTGTCGGTGCTGCGAATACATATGCCCACCCTCGAGGAAGCGTACGTCGGTCTCGTGACGGATGGCGACGTGGAGGAGGCGGCATCGTGACCGGGTCGCCCGCGAAGGAGGCCAACGTCGTCCTGGCCGTCGCCGCGAGGGACGTCCTCCGGCTCTTCCGCGACTGGAAGAACACCGTCGCGTTCACCGTCTTCTTTCCCGTGGCGTTCCTGGGGATCCTCGCCGGCACCATCGGCCAGAACCTCGGAGCCGGGTTGGGGTTCGACTATCTCCAGTTCGCTCTGCTCGGGATGGCCGCTTGCCTGTTGATGATGTTCACGACGATGAGCGTAACCTTGCTCGTCGAGGAGCGGGAGACCGGCTTCACGCAGGAGATCTTCGTCTCGCCGACGTCGAGGGTTTCCATCTTCCTCGGAAAGATCCTGGGAGGCAGCGTGGCCGGCCTGATCAGTCTACCCGCGCTGTTCCTGGTCGCGTTCGCGATCGGGGTCCCGATTACCCTCACCCTGATCGAGGTCATCCTGCTCATCGCTCCCGTATTCTGCCTCATGGGCGGCGCCTTCGGAGTGCTCCTGAGCGGTATCTTTGGCACGAATCCCAAGGCCGTGGACCAAGCCACGATCCTGACGATGTTCCCGCAGATGTTCCTCTCCGGGGCGGTCGTCCCGATCCGTAGCTCGAGCGGCGCCCTCTACGTGCTGGTTCGTGTGATGCCGCTCACCTACCTGGTGGACCTCGTGCGAGGGGTGTTCTACCAGGGGACCCCGACCTACGGACAGATCGTCCTATACAACCCGCTCATCGACCTCACCGTCGCGCTCGCGCTTTCCGTGGTATTCTTGGTCGCGGGAATGGTTCTCTTCGTCCGTGGGGAACGGAACCGCTGACCGAGACCCCTCTACCGAAGGAGCCACCCCCCGGTGGGATTCACGGAACGTTCGGTCCTATCGAGGTCGGGGCGGGCAACTCCGACGGACCGAACCCTTCACGACATGGCCCTTTCGATTGCCAGCTACAAGGGTGCCGTGTTCGGACCCATAATTCGATTGTCGGTGAGGTCTGCGGGGTTCGCCAGAACGGGTCGCGAGAAACGGACTCCTTTCGTCGGGACGGTCAAACGGAGCTACGACGAGGTAGTCTGACCGGCCCGGGACCGCTCTTCAGCGGTGCGACCGAAAACGTAGGAGAGCATCAGAAGGATTACGCCGGCCAAAGGCAGCCCGCCCGTCAGGACGATCGAGGTGCCCTGACCTACCGCGATCGAGGGAATGTTCACTATGAGCCCGAGCCACACCGCCGCAAGCCCGATGACGAAGAGTCTGCCCTCGACCGGAAAATCCCACGCCATGGCGGACTCGTTGAACGACGCCCGGATACAAGAACCCGTCGCAATGGAACGTCAGGAGGCGGGGCCTTCGAGTCGTCACAAACGGACCGGTTTGAGAACATCGGAAGGTTTTTCTCTTGAACGGAAATGGCGGGCCTCATGCCCCTCTACATGGATACTCACCGAAAGGTGAAAGGCGTCACAGCGGCGGCCGTCGCAGAAGCCCACGCAAAGGATCTCCAGGTGCAGGGCAAGCACGGTGTGAATTATCGGAGCTACTGGGTCGACGAGAAGACCGAGACGATCTTCTGTTTGGTCGAGGCGCCGTCCCCGGAGGCCGCGGCTCGGGTCCACAAGGAAGCCCATGGTCTCGTCGCCGACGAGATCCACGAAGTCCACCAGGGCTGAGTTGGTTCTCTTGACGGTCCCTCATCAGGGTCCGGAAGAACACCCCTTTGCGAAGTTGGTGCCGGGGCAAGGCACGGAACGATTCTTCCGATTCTGAACTGTGCGTTTGAAGTGGGACGCGCGCGACCGTTGACCTGACCTCAATCAGCGCGCGGGACGAGGACCGGCCGCGAGGAGAGCCGAGACGCGGATGCCGACGCGGTTCGCCCTCTCGGTTCAACTTTGGACGAGAGGGAGGAAGATTTGGTCCACTATCTCTTCCAAAACGGATTCGGGAACCACGTCTTGCGTGACGATCATTTCGTGACGAAAAAGGTCGAACGGCAATCGTGCTATTCGAGACGAAATCCGGTTCGCTGAAACTTCGCCCCGGCTTCGGGCACGCTGTAGAATCACGGCCATGACACCGGGCACGACCTCGAACACAGGATGGCCCGCTTTCTCCAACGTGGGAGCATCTGTCAGGAGGCCTCGCAAGACGTCCTTGGGGGTTCGCCGGAGCCGTCTATTCTGTGCACGCAGCAACTGGAGGACATCCTCCCGTAGGGTTCCTGTGTCAGGAATGTTGTCGGCAGTCTTTCCTATTCGGCTCCGAAGTGCCGCCAAAACAAGCTCAGCTCGGTTTCTCCATCGGCGGTAGATCACCGGCTTGCTCGTGCGTGCTCGGGCCGCGACGCGGTCGATCGTGAGACCGTCATAGCCCGCCCTCTGCAGCTCGGCCCACGTCGCCTGGAGGATGGCACCCTCTAGAACAGCTCCCCTCCGACGTGAGACGATACGGGATTGTCGACCCGTCCCTCGATGGTCAGACCCCCGCGGTTGATTCATAGAACACAGGATACGATAGTTTCTAATATAGCCTTCCCTCTAATAAGATACCATAGTATCCTATATGGGAGAGACGGACTTGACTCGATCACTTGCACAGAGTCCGGGTGGGTCGGGCGGTGAGGCACGAGCACGCGGTCGGAGCTTTGACCGATCCTACGCCAACCGAACGCTGGTGCTACTCGCCCTGATCCCGGCGCTCATCATTTACGTCGATACCATGCTCACTCCGGCGCTACCGACGATCTCGGCCGAGTACGGAGTGAGCATCGCGCAGACGAGTCTGCTGATCTCGCTCTACACGGTGTTCGGGGTCGCGATCATGCCGATCGTCGGCAAGCTCGGCGACATCTACGGCAAGAAGCGGTTGATGGTCTACACTCTCTCAATCTACCTAGTGGTCGCAACGACAACGTCTTTGGCTCCGACTTTCGGTCTTATCGCCGCTTCCCGATTCTTCCAGGGAATCGGGCTGGGTGCGATCCCGCTATCTTTCAGTCTCGCCCGGGAGCAGTTTCCGCGCGACATGGTTCCCCGTGCCCAAGGACTGATCAGCGCGATTCAGCTGTCAGGAGGGGCCGCAGGGCTCCTCGGGGGAGCGGTAATCACTTCCGATCTTCACTGGCAAGGAAACTACTACCTGGTTCTGCCGATCGTCCTTCTCCTAACCGTTCTAACCGTCTTCGTTGTTCGCGAATCGCCGAACCTGAAGCCCGGGGTCCACCTCGACTATGTTGGCGCTGCGTGGCTCGGGGTCTGCCTCACCGCGATCGTTCTCGGATTGTCTGAAGGAGCGACTTGGGGATGGGTATCCGCTCCTGTCCTCGGGCTTCTGCTCGGGGGCCTGGCATCGATGTTCCCACTCGCATGGTACGAGCGCCGACTGGTCGAGCCGGTTTTGGACCTCAAGCTCCTGCGTCGACGGAACATCCTGATTTCCAACGTCATCATCCTCGTTTTCGGGATGTCGATCTACATCGTGTTTCAGGCATTCACGTATCTCATGCAGTTGCCGGCCCCGAGCGGATTTGGACTCAATATCATCGAGACTGCACTCTCCTTGCTGCCCCTGGTCGTCGTCGCCCTACCGGTCGCCTACTCGGTGGGTGTAGTGATTCCACGGTATGGAGTGAAGCCATTTCTCTACTGCGGAGCCGCTCTCGCAGTGGTCGGCTTCCTCCTACTTTCTATGGCTACGAGTGCGGTAGAGGTCGGGGCTTACCTGACGGTGTACGCGGTGGGGGGCGGCCTCATGTCAGTGTCGGTCCAGAACCTCCTAGTGCTTTCCTTGGAGAAGGGCGAGATGGGTCTCGGAACCTCATTGAACTCGTCGTTCCGATACATCGGCCAAAGCCTTGGGGCCCCGGTGTCGGGAGCGATCCTCTCGACCTTCGTTTCGACATACGTTGTGGCGGGCCATTCCCTGACGCTTCCGACGCGAGACGCCTTTCACTATTGCTTCTACGCTGCGGCGGCCCTACTCGTCGTGGTGGGATTGACCGCAATACTCGCTCGGGAAGTCATGGGAAAGAGGAGCTCCACCGAGGCGCCGGAATCTGGCTCGTCGAAGGACACGCGTGGAAGTTAGCCTCCGAGAGTCACGCCGCAACCTTCCCGAACGGCCGCGCGGTCGATGATCGGACCGCAATCGGCGCGGGGGCGGTGAGCCCGGTTCGCGAGCACGATTATACGTGAAGGGGCATTGGGCCGCCATCGAAGCCGTTGCCCATGATTCACGCGGAGAAGCTAACGAAACGGTTCGGCGACCTCACGGCCGTTGACGGAGTCTCACTAGACGTCGAAGAGGGAGAGGTCTTCGGATTCCTCGGGCCGAACGGGGCCGGCAAGACGACCACCGTGCGAATGCTCGCAACCCTGATCTCTAAGACGAGCGGCCGGGCCGAGGTGGCCGGTTGTGAAATCGGCAAGGAGGCAGACGAGCTCAAGCTTCGCCAGCAGATCGGGGTGCTTCCCGAAAACGTGGGACTTTACGAGGGCACGAGCGCCTACCAGAACCTGGAGTACTTTGGGCATCTCCACCAGATGGATGCCTCCACGCTCCGGAACAACATCGAACGACTACTTCGTATGATGAACCTCTGGGAGAAGAAAGACGATCCCGTATCGACCTTCTCGAAGGGGATGAAACAAAAGGTGGCGATCGCGCGCACTCTGGTGCACGACCCCATTCTGCTCTTTCTGGACGAGCCGACAGCGAATCTTGACCCCGAGGCGGCGAAGATGGTCCGGGACGTCATCCTCGAACTCAAGAAAGAGAACCGGACGATCTTCCTGAACACCCACAATCTCGACGAGGCGCAGCGAATCTGCGACCGTGTCGGTGTCCTGCGGACCCGACTCGTGACGGTCGGTTCGGTCGAAGCGCTTCGGTCCGGTTTCTCGAGAAAGCGGACGGTCGTCCGACTTCAGCGAGCCTCCGAGGAACTCGTCACCGCGGTAAAGTCAAGGCTGGGCAAGGAGCGGGTGGAGCTCTCGGGCGATCAGTTGTTTGTCGACGTAGAGGATCCCGCTCGGGAAAACCCGGACATCGCCGAGGCGGTGGTTGCCGCGGGGGGCAGGATCATCGAACTCTCCCAGGTCTCGCCCTCGCTCGAAGAGGTCTATCTGAAACTGGTCCACGAGGAGGAGGCTGCGCCATGAGGTTCTCCCAGGCTTGGACCATCGCGCGGCATGACATGGGAATTTTCCGGCATCGGTGGGGAATCATGGGACCGCTCATCGGCCTCCCCCTCGGAGTCGGGATCGGATTCCCACTGCTGGTCAGCTACATCATCGCCACCAACGGTGGCTCGAGTTTTGCTACGTATCTCCCCCAACTCATCAACGCCTTCAGTTTCTGGTTCATAATCGGGGCGGGGGCCCTCCCCACGACCATCGCGGCCTACGGCATCGTGGGCGAGAAAGTGGAGAAGAGTCTCGAGCCCCTCCTGTCTACTCCCACGACCGATGGAGAGATCCTCCTTGGGAAGACGCTCGCCGCCTTGGTCCCCACCATCCTGGCCATATGGGCCGGCTCGGTGCTTTTCCAAGGACTGATCGACTGGGCGTCCCGGGGCGCGCTCGGTTACCTGTACTACCCGAACTGGGAGATGTCCGTCATCCTGTTCCTCCTGGCCCCGCTAGTGTGCCTCTATGCGATCGAGTTCTGCGTCCTCGTCTCGGCCCGCGTGACGGATGTTCGGAGCGCCCAGCAGTTCGCCGGTATCACCTTCGCTCCGCTGATATTTGTGTACGTCGCCGGCGAGATCGGATTTTCCTTAGACACGACCAATCTGTTGTACATCTCCGGCATCTTCGTCGTGCTTGACCTCGCGTTGTTCCTGGTGAGCCGGCGGACCTTCCATCGCGAGGAGATCCTGACCCGTTGGAAGTGAGAGCGACCTGGTCTACTTCCGAAAAAGGTCCCCTTGCAACGGTGGTGCTCGGCGGGGGCTCCGATGAATCCTTCGAGTCCGCTCCCTGACCGTCGCCTTGATACCGCGACTGCACCCACGCGCAAGCCCCAACGCTCCGTCGGCGGTACTCGGGTGGGGCTGAGCGGATCGAGGGAATAGCCCGCCGACTTTACGGCTTTTTATATCTCGAGACTTCCACCCTCGAACGGAGCGGTTGCCCATGAGGAAAGTGCTGATTCTGATGTTCATGACCCTTGACGGCGTCGCCGAGCTTCCCGACTACGTCGAGGACCCCGATTCGAGCGCTCCCGGCGAGGGACCACCGATGTGGAACTCCCGAATGGACTCAACAGATACCCTTCTCCTGGGTCGGCGAACTTACGTGCTCTGGGCCGCTTTCTGGCCCGGACAGCAGAACAACCCGTCGGCGACTCCATTTGAGAAGCAATTCTCGCGATTTGCTGACCGGGCGGAGAAGGTCGTGTTTTCGAAAACGCTCAAGTCGGCCGACTGGCCGAAGTCAAGAATCGTCAGGGGGGACCTGGGTGAGGAGGTCGCTCGACTCAAGTCCCTGCCGGGGAAGGACATCGTCCTGGGCGGAGGTCCCAAACTCGCCCAATCCTTCTTGGAACGGGATCTCGCGGACGAGCTTTTCATCACGATGTTTCCCAGCATCGTGGGAAGGGGAAAGCCATTATTCCGCGTGGTGGGCAACGCGGACCACAACGAGGACGTCGTTCCCCGTGGAGCGCCGGGTAGACACGATTTCACGTTGATTGAGGCGCGGCCCCTCAAGGATGGGACAGTTCTCCTTCACTATGCCCGGGCCAGTTCGTAGAGGCCCCCGTTCGTCGAGCGGAGATCGCTCCGTTAGCGACGAGATGCCCCGAGCTGGCCGCAAAAGCGCCGGGAGACACGATTCCTCGAGAGAAAGCGCGCTAGTCTAAACACGCAATGTCGATTGCGTCCACCGAGTCTCGAAACGGGGGTGTCGAGGCAAGGCACGGAACGATTCTTCCGATCCTATACCAGCGGAGGTGACCGACCGCTAGGAGCGCGCGGGCCGGACGTGGGTTGGGATGCGACCATGCCCCGCGCGGAAGCCCGCTGATCGGAGGATCGTCTCTCAAGGCGTACTGTGAGAAAGGTACTGTCGCGATCACACGCGCCTTTGCCGAAGGGGGCCCACGCCACTCATCAGTCGGGGTTCGGTCCGGCAGGCCCCGAAGCTAGATCGCACGGGCGCTGGGGGCGAAGCGGGGTTATATACATTGAATCCATGTAATGTACATGAGTCTCTCGGAGAATCGACTCACCAGCATCCCCGTGCATGCGACGACCGTCAAGCTCCTACAACAGCTGAAGACGGGTGCTCAGAACTGGGATGAGTTCCTCCTCTCCGCGTTCGAGGACCTGCTGCCTCCCGAAACGATCGAAGAGCTCGAGCGCCGGGAGCGCGGGGAAGGCAGTCGGTCGTTCGCTGAGGTAGCCCGAGGTCACCCGCGCCCAGTGCGTCGATCTCGGGTCGGCCGTGCCCCGTAGGCCTCTAGCTCCCTGGAAGGAGCAGTTCACGTTCCTGGAGTCGGCGGAGCGAGAATTCTATGCCCTCCCGGTGGAGGTGCAGGACACCTTCATCGAGACCTTCCCTCAATTTGTTCGCCACCCCACCTGGGCGACAGCCGACCTTGACGTTGCCCCGCTAAGAGACCGCGCGGGACGGTGGAGGCTGAAGGTCGAGGGGGGTCACCGAGGGATCTATCGGATCGCTCATGGACGCCCTGATTTCGAGATCTTTCAGAGCCGAGATGAAGTGTACCAGCGGATTCGACGGTACCTGATCTCCCGCCAGCAGTGAGCAATCGACCCCGATCCGATTCCACCTCATCCGTTTTCACGTTCGGGGTGTCCCGCGCGCTCGATGACCGACCGGGACCAGCGCGCGGGGTCAGACCGACACCGTGGCGTGGGTCGGCGCCTGTACCGTCAGCGATCTTTCAAATCCCCCGGCGCACGAAACGAGAGGTCCACAGGTCAGCCATGTCGGGATGTCCTCGCGTCAACCTCGACGAAGAAGTCATCCCCCTCGGACCTTGACCCACCGCGGCAGGCTCCGTGTCCGCGAATCCACTGATCGAAGGGATTGCGATTTTCGCGGTGGTTGCGGTGCTGCAACTTCCCGGCAAATCGAACTTCGGGGTCATCACCCTCGCGACGCGCCACCCGTACCGAGACGTTTTCATCGGAGCGTCGGTCGGCCTCGGGGCAGCGACCGTAGTATCTGTCACCCTCGGATATGGTGCTGAGACCGTCCTCGGCCCGTACCTCCTTTGGGTGAAGGTGGCCGGGGGGCTGGTCCTTGTCGCGTTTGGCATTCGGGAGATCCTGAGGGTTCCTGGCTCGGTTCACGAGCCGGGCGAGGGGACTCCAGCGGTAGCTCACACCGCACGCCAGGTGCGGACCGTCGCGCTCGGACTCGCGTTCCTGCTCGAGATGGGGGACAATACCCAGATCCTGGCCATCTTGTTCGTGGCCTCGACGGGCAATGTCGCGCTCGTGTTCGTCGCGGCGACGGCGGCATTGGTCATGATCACGGCGATCTCCTCGAGGGGGGCAGGATACCTTCACGAGCACGTTCCGGAGGAGCGCCTCCGAGTGGTCCTGGGTGGACTGCTAATCGCGGTGGGCCTGCTTACGCTTCTCTTCTCGGTCTTCCCCTCGCTTCTTCCCTTCGCCGGTTGAGCGGGGACTCGAACCTCCAGCGGCGCAAGGTTCCCGACCGCCGCGCCCGTTCGATGACCGGCTGCGGGGAGCGCGCGTGGCCACGCGGATGACGACACCGCGCCTCGTCCGGAAACCCACACCTTTCCAAAGGGCTATAACCTGCGACTGCGATTCGCCCTGTCGATGTCCTATCCCTATCACCCCATCGCTCAAACGTCCTATCCGACGGACGCCAAGACCAAGGAAGCAGAGGGGCCGAAGACCTACGACGACCACGACTTCTCATGGACCGAGGACTGGCTCACCCGTTGGAGGGCAATCGCACTGTTCGGGGGTCTCATCCTCGTGGAAGGGCTACTTCTTTGGGTAACCCTACCGATGAATTACAACCCTAATTTTCCCGGAGCGGGCATCCTCTGGTTGGCCGTTCTCGTGGGGGTGTGTGGTCTCCCGGCCTCATTCTTGGGGGCCAGTGAGGTCGCGATGGCCTTCTTTGGCGCGGCGGCTACGGGGCTCGTCGTGGGATTCTGTCCTCTGACCGTGATCACGGCGGGCTCTTCCGTGTTCCCCGCTTCCGGGTCCTTCGGCGTGGACCCGGCCGTCGTCCTCGGCCTTCTAGTCGCCGGCGGCATTCTGCTCGGGGTGGGCATCGTCGAATCGGTGAAGTCCTACCGTGCGCTCATTAACGAGGAGTAGTCGCACCGCACGGGCCGCGAACCTGGCGTACGTCGCCTCATTCTTGCCCGTGGGCTTGAGCGTCCTCCTCGGGAACCTGCGATGAATCTTCTGACGAGGGAACCTACCATAGCAGAACGCACCCCTTTGCAAACGTGGTGCCCGGGCCACGCCTGGCACGAGTCTTCGGATTCTGTGCCTGTGCAACGGTTAATCCGCAACTGCCACCGTTTCTCCGGCTCTGAAGAAGACTGCAGTGCCCAGGCTAGGCATGAAACGAATCATCGGATTCTGTCGCGATTGGACGAGTGCCCCCGCAGCTAGGTAGGAGATGAGACAAAAGTAGTGTCGGAGGGCGTTTTTGAACCCCCGGGGGGTTCAAATCTATCGGATTCCGGGCAGATCAGCGCCTGGCTGCTTCCGGCGGTAAACCCACCCCTTTAGCGCAGCCCACTTCAAGAGCTCCGAGGCCGGGGCGGAACTACTCTCGCTCTAGAACGTATTCGAGGTCGGGCCGGCGCATCTCCGCCCGGACGTACGCTACACGCTTGCGGAGCGTTTCCGCCGTTCCGAACCGTTGGGCGATTTCAACCACTCGCCTCATCCGTCCGGCCCCGACTCCGCCGAGAAGGTCCTGCAGGATCTTGTCGGAATAGTGCCGCCACCGAGGTATCATGAGGCGGGTGTACCACACAGCGGCCGCTGTCGCGTACCTGATTCCATCCCGCTTGGTCGACTCTTCCTCGAGAAGGAAGATGAAGAACTTCCCGCCCTCCCGGGACCCGGTGAACTTCGAGGAATTGAGCACGTCGAGGAACTCGCCGCCCACCAATCGCATCGCGAATCGAGCGACGCCCTGGTCTTCCCATTGGAACTCTAGGTCCTCGTCGGACTGGAGGGCCGCAATCGTATCGGCGTAATCGGTGGCGGTCACCATTACGTCGACGTCCCCGGTGGCGCGGATTGTCTTTCCGATAGCCTGCCCTCCGACGACGACATACTGGACCTCGTGACGGCGGAGGATGGTGTCGGCCGCCTCGACCTCGGGCTCGGTCATCGGACTTCCGGGGTCGCTGGCGCGTTCCTCTCGGCCCAGTCGAGATCGGCCTTCGGGAACGGTTCGCCGACCGTCGGAAGGCCGGGAACGAACTCCTGGAGCCTCACCTTCGTGGCGCGCTCCTCCATTCCCTCGTTCCGAACCCGGCGGTAGAGTTCGTTCGGGTCGAACTTCCCGACGTTCCGCCGCGCCAGCTCGCGAGCGGCGAGCATGTCGACCTTGAGAAGGAACGTCAGCACCTCCTCGAAGCCGGGCGACCGGAGGGCGTCCCGATCCCGGACGTGCACTCGGCTGTACGCCGAAGAGGAGACCTTGCCAGCCAATCCCTCCCACACGAAGAGCAGCGGCCGAAAGTGTTCCGGGTATCCGTGCGCTGTCACCCACTCGGGTGTCAGGAGGAAGAGGGGGAGGCCATACCGACGTGCCGCCTCCACGTCACTTTCGGTGTCTGCTCGAAGACGATAAAGCGTGGGGGGCCGGCCCCGGTGCCTGACATCGACCGGAACGAAGACCCTCGGCAGGCGGTTCGCCTCGCCCGACCGGACGAGCTCCGATACCATCTTCATCGAACGAGATACATAGTGACAAGTATTTATATTAATCCGCCAATAATCCCGCGCTCCGAAGGGGCCGGACCGTTCCTAAAGGCACCCCTCGCCAAAGGTGTTGCCGGAGGGGGGCTCCGCTGAAATCTTCGAATCCCACTCACAACGACAGTATGTGCAAGCGCGGTTGCACACACTTCTAAGGCAGCGGCAAGGGCAGGCGTGGGTGCAAGTTTCATTGCGCCCTATCCAACCCGAGCGGTCAACCCTTTCCCGCCGTCTCTCATTTCAGTGAGCGGCCAGCGGCTCAACTCGCGTCGCCGAAGGAGCGGGCGCCGCCCCGAGTTTCCCTGGGGGTCGAGAGTGCTCCCAAGGCGGCGGAGCGAGAAGAAGGGCGGAGAAGCCGGAGGGGGGCGGAAAAGCCGCAACAGAGAAGCTAAATACTACAGTCATATATGCCTATATGCTATAAGGCTGTAGTTATGAAGACTCATGAAGAGAGAATCCTGAAGGTGCCAATTGAGGAACTCCGTGCACTGCTCCGGTCGCAGCACGGCGTGGACCTGTCGGCCGTTGAGCCATACATTGCAGGGGATTACGTCGTCTTCGCGGTCCAAGTCTCGGGGGACAAGTTGAGCCCTGGCGAGTTGGGCGGAGGGACGGAAGCTACCTCGGTCCGCCCGCGTAGGGGAAGCGGAATTCGCCGGACACGTCGCAAGCGCAATCGAGTCAAGACCAGGGGTTGGAAGGTCGTTGGTAAAATCAAGAATTCTCAGGGCCTGGTGGCGAACATCTACGAACCATTCGTGACCGCTCTAAGAGGCGTGAAGTTGCCTCGTTCGGAGCAACGAAAGCTGGTCCGCCAAATCATGAATAGCAACTCGAATCGCCCCGCCGAAGCTTCAGTTGATTACTTCCTCGACAACACCCTGGAGTTCATCTCGCAGAAGGAAGGTGTGTCACGTGGCAGTCCGGCTTCTGGGTCGCCCCGGACGGAGGCAGGACATCCATGAGTCCAGACCTTCCGCCGGGCGGGCCTCACGTTGAGGAGTGGCACACTCCCCAAGTGAACAAGCACCACGTCTGGCAGGGGTACGTTGACTCCTACGGGAATCACGCGTTTGGAGTCATTCAGGAAAATGGGCAGAACAGCTTCGACGCTTACCCCGAAGGCACCAACCCGAGTGCGATGAAGGTTGTGATGCACTACGACGCGGAAGCTCGCTGCCTCTCGTGGCGGGATTTTGGGGCCCGTGGAATGCCCCATTGTGAGGGTTGCACTTGGGGAATCCTGCCCGATGGGAAGGAATGCACGAATCCGAGTTGCCCTTGGGGAACATTCCACAACATGGGCTACAGTGGGAAGGGAGGCACCGACCTTGGTTCTCGTGGGATGGGGAAGGCCCTCCAACTCCTATCGGGAACGCGTACGGTAGTTCGTACTACTCTGCCCGACGGCCGATACCAGGCCTCGGTGTGGGAGAGAGTCGGACGAGGCGGGGATTGGCAGTGGAGAATCGCCGCTGCAGAGGCAAAGCCCCTGTCCGCGACTGGGCTCGCACTAACGACCGAGGGAGTGATTCCTCGAGTTCACGACCAGCTTCTTGACGCTCCCGCCATGGTCGCGGAGCTCCAAGAACGCTGGTTTCGGCTCATTTCACAGGGAGCGACGGTCGAGTATGTTCTAACGAAGAATGGCAAGAGCGAACGGTTTGTCGTTAGAGAACCCCGACCTCCGGCTCTGGACGAATCTCAAGGGCCCGAGAAAGCCCGCAGAGTGGACGCAGAAGTCGTAGTCACGCTCCAGGGAACGCGGTTGGGTGTAATTCGGAATCTGCACCTCTTCTTGGCTAAGGCTCCATTCGGGGAGGAAGACCGCAGGGCGGGCATCGCAATCGTCAAGAACGGTAAGCAAACGATTGCTCGATTCAGAGATTTCCCGGACGAGATACCCGAGTCCATTCGCAACCGCGTGTTCGGCTACTGCGATGCAATCACCACTGCGGACGAGCCGTTCCTTAAGGACGCCGAGAACGCCACGCACACCGGTTACCAATGGAGCAATCCGACGTACAAGGCGGCCCGGCGAGTGCTTCGGGAAATCACTAAACAGTTCGTGCAGCCATTTCTCCGGGCGGGAGGGGAACGCGTGAGCGAGGCTGACCAACGAGAGGCGCGGGACATCCTCGAAGTTCTCAACCTCGCATTGGCCGATGTTCCGGAATTCGGCTTCTTTGGCCGAGAATCAGTGGGTTCGAAGCGGAAGGTTACCACAGTTCCGAAGAACTTCGTTTACCTCAGTCGGTTAGATTTCGAAAACCGCTCTTACAAAAGGGGCGAGAAAGCGATTGTCGCATCCGTCGTAAAGAATCCAACGGCAAAGCCGGTATCAGTCACATCGGTCTTTACGCACTTTGACCCGACTCCCGTCGCCGTGCAACTCACACCGGATTCTGCAATCGTCCCCGCCGGAACTCCTGAACGCCCCGGAACCGCGACGATGTCTTGCCAGATTCTCTTCGACCCGTCTCAAGCGCCCGGAATCCACTGGATTCAGGTTGTATTACAGGATGTTAAACGCGTCCCGCTTGTAGATGATGAAGGTCAACCAATCATCGGTCGTCGGCACATCTATTGCGAGTTCGAGCCCCAGAAGATGACGCGGACCCGCTCGGGCAGTGGTTCCCCCTCGGAAGGGTCCGGCCCCGGCGGCGGGGAAGGTGCGTTGGGACTGTCCGGAATGCAGTTCTTCAACAAGCCGGATATGGTCGACACCCTCGAAGCGTACATCGACCAAAGCCAGGCTGTCGCTTTCGTCAACCGCCATGGTCGTCGGTTCGATTTTGCCAAGGAAGGGGCGAAGTCGCGTAAGGCGCACTGGCCTATGGTCGGCGAGATTGTCGGGGAAGAGCTGCTGAAGATTCGGGCAGCTCTCGACGCGGAAACAAGAGAAACTTGGAGCTCGGAGGATTTCAAGAACAAAGTCGTCGAGCTTGAGAACACTAAGGCCAAACTCGTTCGGCGAATGACGCAGCTGGTCTCGTAATGCCCTCTTCACCGGACACCGGCTTCTTTCGAAAGCGCGCAGTGCCGTCTGACCTTCACGGTGCATCCCACGAGCTGATTCGCGAGTGGGCCAGGAAGCAACTGAACGGTGTCGAGGCAAAGTTGGACCGGGAAACCATTCGCCGGATTCAAGCGGGTGAGCTGAACGAAGTCGTTTTGAGACCGAGAAAAGCCGGCTTCTTCGCGCCTGACGGCCAGTTCATCGAAGCATACGACTATCAGCCGAGCTTTGGGGACGACCTTTCAGAGGCCGAGAAACACTGGACCGACGAGGAAGCCGACCGCGAATGGGCCGATGAAGAGAACGGCCGCTTCAACCGAACCAAGGTCGACCACGGCGAAGGCGCGGCGGGAGTGATGTGGGAGCATGGCCGGCGGATTCACGAGTACAGTAACAAGACGAAACGCCCCGCCTGGACCCTATTGGAATTGCTCGCAAAGAGGTCGGAAGCTGGAGGTTACGCGAAGTACACCCACCGAACGTGCTTGTACTTTTACCGCTGGAAGCCAGACCTGGCGCCAGACGACCCGATTATGAGTTGGTCATGGGGACTCGCCGACGCCGTGATGCGATTCTCGACACAAGACAACGTGCGAGAACACGTAGTGCGGGCACTCAAAGACACATCCTTGGGGAAGTTATCCGCGAAGCAACTGTCCAAGCTTCTTGGTATCCGAACCCGGAAGCTGGAAGACGCGCTTCCGACCCCGGCCCGAGAGCAGCTCAACTCTTTCAGGCGAGAGCTTGAGAGCGGCCGACTACCCTCAGAGGATTCTATCGACCGCTTGGTGGCGATTTTGGCGACCTTCGATTCGACCCGGAACGATAGACCAGAGGAGGTCGCACATACCAGGAGGCAGATGGGGGAACATCCGTGACCACGCGACTGCCTCCAACCCCTCGAACTCACCCGAGCCGATTCCGGAAGCGTTGGTCACGGGCGGCGTGCTCGGTGTGTGGACACCGCGGGAGCCGCCACAAGGGCTTGTGGCACGATGACCGGGTTCATCCTGCAGAGTACAACCCTCAGGCAATCTCGGTGTGCGCAGTCTGGTGCCGGTCTTGCCCGAAGAAGGGCAACCGCCTTGCCGTGTGCTACGCGTTCGGGTGCCACGGCCACGCCCGGGTGAATAACCCCCTCGAGAGCGGAGCCGCGTCTCCTAAAAGCCGTACAAAGCAGCTTCGACTTCCGTAAGTCCTCGACGCGACTCGAGCGGCCGGCCCGCTCTTTGAAGAGTTGTGGCGAGATTGAGAGACTATGGACATCCCAGCGCGCCTTCACGACGCCGCAATCGAGTATTCGAAAACCAACGCGGGAGCGCTCGTGACAATCCTCGCCCGTGAGGTTTAGTCTGGACAGCCGGTTCGGCGCGCCCGTCGGTCTACGAATACTTCCTCGCGACCCGGACGTTCATCGCCTCGAGCTTGGAAGCCATGTCGTCGAGGTAACCCTTCGACCCCATCTTGTCCCCCACGAGGACGACGATGAGGTTCGTGGCTCCGCCCTCGAGGTATTTCTTCACTTGGTCCTCGATTTGGCGGACCTGGCCGGGGTTCTCGGGGACTTTCATCTCGATATAGGTCGGGATGCTGCCCGAGGGGAGGACCGAGGCCTTTACGGTGATGTCCGGGATTCCGTAGCTCTTGCGCTCCTGGCGGCCCACGACGCTGGGCGAGAACTTGGCCGTGAGCGCGCCATAGAGTTCGGCCTCGTAATGGTTCTCTTTCGGCCACTGCGACCTGAACCGGTAGCTGTCCACAAAGGCGCAGACATCCTCGAAGCTGGGTCCGAGAGTTTGCGTTCCCGTCGACTGGCGAACGACAGCCGCGGGCGCCTCCCTCGATGCTGGGGGCGACGGCACTGCTTGGGCACGAGGTCCGGGGGCTGCCGGGGCGGGACTTGCGGACACCGACAGCGCGCTGGTCTCGCGTGGCGCCGGCATAGCGCTTTTCGGTCGCGGAGCCCGTTGTTGCCCCGCGACCTTTGCGATTGCCTTGACCCGGTCTCCCTTCTCGTCGCCGATTAGCATTCCCATCAGGCTCGTGGAACCTGAAGGGGCCGGGACTCCGAACCGCTTCTGAACGCGCTTCAGGTCATCGAGGTCGAGGAGCTTGAGGGCATCCTCGTCTTTCAACCCGCGGAGGGTGAGCAGCCTCTCGGCCATCTCCTCCTTATTGCCTGACGTCTGGGACCCAAGTCCGTCGAGCAAGGCGCGGACCTGAGGTCGGCTTAACCGCTCCCTCACTACATACTCAAGTACCGTCTCGGCGGCATCCGCGTCGATGCCTGAATTTCGGTCCGCGATATGTTCGGGCAGGGAATCAATTGGTTAATACTTGTGAGCGACGAGTTCAGACCAGTCCGCGCTACGAAGTCCGTGATTGACCTCCGATAGAACGGACTTATCAAATAGCGCGACATCGACGCGACATGGCTCCGTCAAACTGTTCGTTTCACGACTCGGCGTTGGCCTGTGCGAAGAATGGCTTCGACGCGACTCTCTGGGCTTCGGTGTCGAAGCTCGACCCGTCGGTCAAGAATTGCCCGAACGCTGGTCAGGCGCAGGTCAGTTGCGCCGTCTGTCGTGAGGCAATCTTGTTCGTGCGACTGAGGAACGTCCGAGACCCCGAGGCCAACAACGCGATTCAGCGACTTGGGTCAGTGACCGCCCGCCTCGCGTCAGCGACCTGCCTGCACGGATAGGCCCGTTCGGCCTCCGACAGGCTCCCCCCTTACTCGTCCGTCCCCCTGAAAACCCGTCCGTGTCAATTCTTGGTCCGTTTGCGTCGATTCTGGGGGCAGGGAGCCACCGACCCCGCCGCGGGGGCCCGCACCCTCCTCGCAGCATCTTCAGTTCACCAACGGTCGCCTGCGGTCGCCAGAAATCGACGCAGGGGCACTGGAATGCGACGCGGACGCGTCTCCGGCGGTAGATTGGCGTTCCAACGCGACGCGGCGGCCCCACGCCGGCCAGAGGAAGGCGTTGGAGCGGCTCGGAACGCGGAATGGGTAAGGGAGCTCCCCAGGGTCGTTCATCGACCGCGAGGAGCCTTCGAGGACGCGCCGACCGATGCTCCTGAACGCGTAAATACAAGGCCAATCGAGTTTCAATCATGTCCGCGCGCTATTGCTCGGCCTGCGGCCAGCCCATCTCCCGGGGTTCACGTTCTGCCCGTCCTGCGCCGCGACAGTAGGAGTGACATCGGGGGCGCTATGAGCGCACGACACCGACCTGAGTGCGCGGTGTGGGCTCGGCGGATAGACCACTTGCGGGCTCGCGTTCTACGCGACTCGGACGAGGACGAGGAGGGAGGCTGAGATGGACGGTGTAGAGGTTGGGATAGGAGCGGGCACGACCCTCGTGGGCGGAGGGCTCGCGGGATACGTGTATCAACCCTTCGAGATATGTCAATCCTTAGTCGGAGCGATTTTCGCAGGTCAAAGCTGTAACACGGTAGAGGAACTGTTCTATCTCGGACTTGCTATCGTGTTTATCGGACTGGTGATTGTCGCGGCGGGGTTCGCGTCCAAGGACCCCGAGTCGGTCCGCGAGGCTGAGGCGGAGCATCAGAGGTCCCTTAACTCGCCGAAGGACGACGCGCCGATAGAGAGCCTATCAGAGCAACCCCGCAAGCTTGAGGCCGCGGCCGAGATGGACCCCGCGCCGTATCTCAGCGCGATAGCCGAGGCCGAACGCGGACTCTCTGAGGCGGACCGTTTGCTCGCCGAGAGCGCGGCCACCCACGCCGAACCGCTGAGGATTCACGGTGAAACGGAGCGCTCGCTTGCGGGAGCGACTCGCTATCGAACCGACATGGCCGAGCGTCACCAAAAGAACCTCGCGGCTCGGGCGGAAGCCGAGACCGCTCGCAAGCACGCGCTCTCTTGGTCGGTCCTCAGGACCAAGGTGGGGAAAGCCAAGGTCGAGACCGAGACCCGCTCCCTATGCGAGACCGCTGAGGCGGCCGCGGGCGTCTCGCTCAAGGTTCTTCAAGAGGCGGACGCGAATCTCGCCAAATGGACCGCGGCCCTTGCGGCCGTCCAACAAACCCACGCCGAGCCGTTCGCTGCTTACGCTGCGGTGTTCGCAGCTCGCACTCAAGCCGCGGTCGCTCTCGACCAAGCGAAGAACGCCCTCGCGCAAGCCCAAGCCGTGCAAGCCGCGGAACAGGGTTGGGTCGTGGAGCTTAACGCCGCTCTGGGCGCGAGCGAAACTACAAGGCTCGCACGGAACGCCCTCGCGCACCGCTTCAACGAAGCTATCGGGACCTACTCGAACGTCTCCTCGAATCCTTATGCTGCGAACCTCCGCGCGGCGGAGCAAGCGCACAACCTCGCCGAAGAACGATACTCGGTCGCGAAGCTCAATCTCGCGGTTCTTCGAGGCGAGCTTGGCGCTGACGCGCGAAGCTCGACTCCACAGCGACCTCAAGGAGCGAGCGCCGAGGCGCGGCAGCTTCCGCCTCTGCCTCCCCTTACCGCGCCGACGGGTTCTCGGGACGCGCAGTTTTGGCAAGCCCTTGGTTATCACACCGACACCACTCCCCCGTCACCGCCCCCGCCGCCACCGACTCAGGCTGTCCCTGCTCAAGCGGTCCCTGCCCAAGCGGTCCCTGCCCAAGCTGCCGAGCGGTATTGTCCGTCATGCGGTAGTGGCAACGCTCGTGCGTCCGCCTTCTGTGAAAGCTGCGGAAAGCCTCTCCCTGCTCACCCGTGAATCTCTGTCGTCCATTAGGGGCGATGAACGGGCGTGGAAGCGCCAACCCGCAATTCACCTCGAGACCGTTCGCGTGCCGCACCGCAGTGCCATTTATAGTTCAGAAGAAACAGACTGAGACATCGGTGTGGAATGCCCGAAGATGTCCCCCTCTGCCCTGAGTGCCTCGCTCAGGTGCACCCCGATTGGCCATTTTGCACTCATTGCGGGTCGCGCCTGAATCTTGGTTCCACCTCTGCCCCGGTACCTGCTCTCTCGGGTCTCAATCGTCCCCCCATCGCCCCTTCTGGGCCATATCCGGTGTGCGGTAACTGTGGGGCCGCGGTTGACACATCTGGTTCCTTTTGCTGGAAATGTGGCGTTCCACTGCTGACAGGATGGGAGCCCTTCATCCCCGCGCATCCCGAGCCGGCAGACCAGCCAGGGACTGCGGCCGAGTCGCTCACCGCCCCCGTCGCCTCTGTTAGGGAGGAGCTTGGACGGGCGTCGTCTCGACCTGCAAGGCGAACTCCTGCTTCGAGACGCTCAGTAATCGGTGGTACGCTCCTCCTCCTCGGAGTCGTCTTGTTGATTGTTTCGCTATTCATGGGATGGTACGCTTACTCGTTAACAGCCTCCGCAACGGCCTCCGACGTTTCCGTCACGATTTCCGGCACTACAACTCTCTATCCACTCAACCAAATCACGGAAGCAATGACATGTGTGGGATGGAGTGGTTGCGCTCAATTCAACATTACAAGCGCGAGTTCTTACTCCCAAGGCGGCGACGACGGCATTGGCGCACTTTATGACATAGTCGCCGGCTTCGTCATCGCGGGTATCGTCATCGGTGTCGCGGCCGCGGCGCTTGCTTTCAGCGGTGGTCGTCGTTCTGGATTGGCGGGGACTCTTGCGGTGCTCGCAATCATCCTTGTCGCTTTGGCCCCAACCCTCCTGTTCGCTTCCCAACCAACTGTCATCAGCTCTCAGGGAGCTCCTTACACCGGCCCGGGAAGTGTGGCAGGTGCATCGTCACCGAGGACCTCCTTCTTCGGGTCTTGCTCGGGGACTGGATGCGGCCTTGTTTTTCCATCCGGAACCACGGATAGTGGGTCCTGGGGCCCTTCTACAGGGTGGTACCTCAGTTTCGTGGCGGTCGCCCCTCTAATCGCGGGATTGTTGCTGGTTCGGCGGCAGCGGAAAGGGCCGGTCGAACCTTCCGTCTACGACCTGGCAAGCTGACGACCCTCCACTCGCCCTGTGTGGTGGGGAGAACAAGTGACGCCTGCCGCCGTCGCCTGCTGGTGTCACTTTTCGACCTATCTCATAGGGCGCCCTAGCATCGTGGCCTCGGCCAGATTCGAACCCCCGGGGAAGGCAAATCCCACTGAACTCGACTCCACATTGAGTTGAGGAGTCAGGATTCGCCAAGCAATATAGAGCATAACATCCGCGGGCAGGTTGGTTAGTGGCCCGCAGTCGCAAGTTTAACCTGATTGTTGTAAGAGGCGTTGCACCCACCTAGAATAGACTCCCCTTCTCCACGAACCTTTGGATGACCGCCGGAGGCATTCTTCGACCGTCAACGGTTATTGCGTTGGAAGCTGTTCTCGGAACAAGGGGATGCAAGCTTGAGCGGACTTGGAAATGTGCAGTTCTCAATCATTCGTTCAGAGGCTGTCAGGCTGCTCGAGAGCCTTAGTGCCACGCAGTCTCCTGGTGACACTGTGGGGGGTCAGTTACTGCTCAACGCGGGAATCGCTGGACTGGTCCCATGGGGTTGGAAGGGGACCAGCCGCAAGATTGTCGCGGGCGTCCAGCGCTCCGCTAAGGTGGCTGCCCGTGAGCAAGCAAGCCGCAGAGTTGACAGCCTAGTCAGTCAAGCGAGAGGAATGGCAGCGAGCTATTCTGTGCGAGATCAATCACTGAGATCTGGAGCCAACTCACAGAAACTGACCCGGCGTTTCGGGACTTCACTTGATCATGGGAGCCCTGTGTCCCGTCTAAGACTGCTCATCGGTGCTCTAGATTCAGTATCTACTCTCGACCTCGTCCCGAACCAGGAAGTCCCGCGGATTCTTGAGGCCAGGAAGTTCGAGAGAGTAAAGTCCCAGGCGACGAGACTCGCACCGGAGCTACACGATCTCGTTTCTTCTGCTCAAAACCCCCAAGATCCGGCATACTACCAGGGCCGGGTTAGTCCGTTCGGAGTGACCCCTCAGATTGCTGAGGCTCTAGCCGGAGCACTCGCCCGCCTCCAGGAGGGCGGTCCAGACGCCTTTCGCCAAGGAGCGGGTTCTCTCCGCGTTGCTCTCGAAGGACTTCTGGTAGAATTGTCAGGGACCCCTGACTGGCATGTCGCTCTCAACAATCTCGTTACATCGGACGAGGAACGAGGAATCATGGTGCGGTTCCACCGTCTTCTAAGTAGATCAGCGCACGCCGGGCACGTCACCTCGAAGGAGGAGCTCCAACTCTTTCTCGATCTCTACGGAACTATTGGGGGGCGATTAGTCCAGTTACGAGGGACCACCCAGAAGTCAGGCTCGTAGTCCGGGATGATCAACAAGGCTGTCGGACGCGACCCCTCCGGAAGTAGGGAACGAGAGCGCTTCACCGAAGACTGTGAGCACAAGATGCGTTGCGCCCACCACCACTCGATTCATAGCGTGCAAGGGGGTTTGCACTCAGTCAGCGAAGTTTCAGGACAGTAGGGCGAGTCCAGCTACCGCGTCCAAGCACAGTGGGGACAACTTCCCTTCGGAACTCTGCGAGACGCAGACCGGGTGAAGCCGGCACGAGGGACACAGTCGACCGTTTAGGTCCTTTTGCGTCCACTCGAGGTATCCGCCGGGAGCGAGAATCTCCTGAAGCAGCTTGAGATACTTCCCCTCGGCAATCCGTGGGACATCGTACTTCGCGCCCCTCATTCCCGCCTTCCGGGTCCAATACTCGTAGAGTGCCCGGGGTCCCTTAGAAGAGTTACAGGAAGAACAGACCCAGACTGAGTTCTTCTCGTCTTCGGGCCCCCCCATCGAACGCGGGATGAGGTGGTCGCGAGTGAGCGCTCGACTCTCCCCACAATAGATGCAGTGGCTAGGGTCTTCGCGTTCCTTCACGTATTCCCTGGTGGTATCCCACGCGATCTCACCGGAGCGGAGTTTCGAGAAACGGTCCATCACGAATGCGTACTGTCGTTTACCGGCTCCTGAGGATCCCGAGATGATCTTTGCGTATTGCCAGTAGAGAAGATCCTGAAGAGTACGCACCGCTGAAGGAGGCATACCCGACCAAGGGCCTGGCGATTTGCCGAGCCTCTGCTAGTGGATTGGCGACCGAGTACAAGAACCCTCTATCGACTCTTGCGCATGATCCCAGCTCGTCGCATAATAGAGTAGACGCCAGGTCGATCGCGACGAAGAATCCCTTGCGCGACTAGGACTTGCAACTGTTGACGAATCTTGGGGCGCACGTTCAGATTCGAGGGATGAAGTTCCGAGAGAATTGGCTCAAACTGGTACGCCTCGTCCAGAGTGAACACATCAGTGGGAAGCTTCTGCACGCACGCGAGCACATCGCGGAGCCAGCCTTGGCTATCAGGACGAACACGGATCATGAAATCGAACCGGGACCAGGCCCCGACAACCGTCGACCATGGCAACTCAGCTCCGTCCCAGACTATCGGAACGCGTCCTACTTCAGGGACAACGCTCAGATCGATGTTGCAGCCCTGCCATCCCGCTCGCTGTGCGGAAACTGAGAGCCGTTCGCGGGGTATCACCGCCAGCGACGAGAGAAGGGTTCGGTGGATGGCCTGCAGTCTTCTCACAGAAAGGCCGATGGGGTCATACTCCAAGAGCAGAAGATTTGGAGTTCTTCCCGATCGAATTGTTTCGAGAAGAGTGCCGTACTCTCCATTCGCCACCCACCGCGTGAATCGGCCTGCCTTGCTCTTCAGCTCGTACGGTTCCTCACAGTGAGAGCATTCGAAGTCGCGAGACTTGGTATTCTCCCGTGTCGGACTGAGTGGTCGGTACGAGCATCTCAAGCAAGCCAACTCGCGATGGACCCAGGTCTGCGACGCGACCCGAGCAATCTGTGACCTGCTTGTATACTTCCCCTCGGGGATGGCGCTGAACTCGAGGTCCACATGCCTGGCATTGCTGGCGCCGATCTAAGGTTGTGGATTCACCGGGGAGAGTAGGTGCAAGCGGTGTTACACCCAACTCTGCGTCCGCTGGGTGTAAGGTTGATTGCACCCACTGGTTGGAGCGCGTAGGATCGGTCATCCCTGCCGACAACGCCCCATTGAGGTTGGCCTGTCGGTAAATCCGGAACCATCTACCTATTGTCCATCGGCGAGTCCTTCGTATCCACCGAGCCCGGTCGCTTTCCCGACCGCATTGAGGGCGGCCCTCGCCACCTCGCGGACTGCCACGTTGTGCAGGACATCGAACGCGCGGTAGTCGAGGCGCTTCGGTGGGCGTCTACCGGTGCAGAACCCGAGGAGAGCGTCACCGTCGGTGGACATGTGGGCGGGTCGCACCGCGAGGGCTAGTCCATCGTGCGCAAGCTCCACGAGTCTGGCCAACTGCTCGTGATCCAGAGGTGCGTCCGTACCGACGACTCCAATGGTTG
This sequence comes from Thermoplasmata archaeon UBA61, assembly GCA_002503985.1. Lineage (GTDB taxonomy): Archaea > Thermoplasmatota > Thermoplasmata > Lutacidiplasmatales > UBA184 > Lutacidiplasma. The sequence goes on along the minus strand of DASW01000002.1, from coordinate 309,461 downwards.
TTCCGAAGCGGGTGGACGAGCGTTTCAGGTAGTCGTCAAGGAGGTCATCCATTTCCAGGAAAGCCTTGGTACCTCTCCGGTGGGTCCCGGCGATGGTTCGTCCTTCGAACGGGTCGCAAACGTTCCCTACGGAATTTGTGACCACAACAGTTCCAACAGTCCAGGGGCCCACTTTCGCCGCGCTGCTGCCAAGGCCTCCCTTCGTCCCTTTCAATTCCCGGTCGGCGAAGAACGGGCCAACGGTTGCCCCGGTTCCGGCCCCCACTGTCCCTTGGGTCACCGCGCGAGACGATGCGTTTCGGCACGCGCTCTCGCCGAGCGCCACGTAGTCCCGGCCTTCAAGAGGGCCGAAGTCCACGTCGTAGATATTCGTTCCCATGATTGCCGGCATTCGTCCCGCTCCCCGGGGCTTTGCCAGCCCTTTGTCCAGCAAGAATCGTCGGATGCCGATTGACGCGTCATACCCGTAGATGTCACCGCCGGTTAGGAACAGGGCATGATAGTTGAAGAACGTCCTGCCGAGATCCGATCCGGCCGTGTCGTAGCTACCCGGCCATCCACCGCGAATGCCCGCGAAGGCCATGGCCGGCGGTGTGAGAAGGACGACCGTGGTTCCCGTTCGATGCTTCAGGTCTTGGGCGTGCCCGACCTGGACTCCCGCCAACGCGGTTACCGTGGGGTTCGAATGCGACATAGAGGTCCCCCTGCGAACTCAACTGATTCGTCCAAGAATAAAGCCGCGTCGAAGGACGGATCCACCAAGGCGCGCCTGACATGGGGGTGCCATCAGTCCGATGACATTCGACGAAACTGTTCACGGCGCTTGAGACGGGTGCAGTCGCTGGTTGGAAGGTGCAACAGTTGTTGCACCCATGTAGGGCCTAACCCGTCGAATCTTCAAGCATTAGCGACGCTGCGGCGGTCCCGAGCTTCGGGAGAGGACGTCTCGATCAGCCTTTAGCGGCTTTTCGAAGCTTCGACAGGAGCGCGGCTACTCCCTCGAAACTTGCCATCGTTTCCAAGTACTCCCAATCCAGGCTGCCCCGCTTAGCAAGCTCGACGGCTTGAAGGTACAGTTCTTGAGAATCTTCACGATGAGCACGCGTCAAGCGCCCGATGATGAGAGGTTCGACTGCGCTCACAAGGACCGGACCGTGGGGAGTCTCCACCCGGTGAGGTTTAAGCCCGGAGCGATCGCCGGCACCCACAACATCGACCAGCCCAACTGCGGGCTTGAACCAGTAGACACGATGGCTGCGGCCTTTCACCTGCCGGAAGCCCCACTTCCGTAAGACACTCCGTATGCGATCACCGCGACCGACCAGGTCGATGTCTTGAGAAACGTAGTTCGAGGACGAGAGGTATATTTCGACGGCGGACCCGCCGACAATCTCGATGTCGGTCTTGCTCTCCCTGGCCAGAAGAGCGCCGAACCAAGCAATGCACTCTTCGGGCGTGGGCGCCGAGGTGACGACCTTATCGAATTCGGAGCCGTCCATAGGAAGTGCTTGGCTTCATGCCAAATCGAACGAGAATCTCGTCCTTCTCCCTTCGACTAACTTCTGCTCGGTGCGTTGACCTCGCCCGGAGAAAGCGCCGCAGTGACTCATCCTTGAGCACCCATCCGAGATCTGAGTGCGCCGCGTAGTCACTCAGCTCCTTCAAGATACGGAGAACTTGGATTGGTTGGGCCCCGACGACTTTAGCAATTCGATAAGCGGACTGGGGCCGCGGAGTGATGGCCAACTGATCGAGGACCAGCGCCCGGGTCCTACTGCCAAACAGCGGGTCCATGCCGGATGTAGGGCACGATGGATATTATACGTTTTGTATACTATTGGTCAATGTTGTCGTGGGTCTGCTGCCGACGCGTCCGGGGCTGACCGGTAGGTGCAACAGGCATTTCACATTCGGGAGAGCAGTGGCCGACCTGGTAGAGGCCGTTGGCCTTGTTAACGAATATCGCACCTACCGTCGACCTCCGCCTCGAAGGACTCAAGTCTGAGCCCCCAATGGCCGCGCCGCACTCGGCCCAAGCCGAATGTGGGGGCCCGGGACCCGGATGGACGACAAGAACCGTTGCGGATGGGGCTCGATCGATGCGGACCCCGTTATGCGTGCCTACCACGATCATGAGTGGGGGGTCCCCGTCCACGACGACCAGAAACACTTCGAATTCCTGCTCCTCGAGGGGGCTCAGGCGGGCCTCAGTTGGTCCACCATCCTTCACCGGCGTGCAGGCTACGCCAAAGCGTTCCGCCGGTTCGACCCGAAGAAGGTCGCCCGTTTTGATACGAAACACATCACCCGGCTAACGCAGGATCACGGGATCGTTCGAAATCGCCTCAAGATCGAATCCGCCGTCCGCAACGCCAGGGCCTTTCTCGCGGTCCAGGACGAATTCGACAGCTTCGATACCTATGCCTGGAGGTTCGTCGGGGGAAAACCCCGCGAGAATCGTTGGAAGGCCCTCCGGAACATTCCCTCCACCTCCACGGAGTCCGATGCGTTCAGCCAGGACCTAAAGCACCGGGGGTTCAGCTTTGTCGGCTCCACGATCATCTATGCCCACATGCAGGCGGTGGGGATGGTGAACGACCATGTGGTCGACTGCTATCGATATCGGGAGCTTGCTCGGCTAGCTCACCGGCCATCTGAGGCTGGGGCCAGGTGAGGAGGCTCGGCTCGCCGGTGCTGGCGAAGGCACCCCAGGGAGTGGGTGCGTGGCCGCGCTGGCGCCGCGGGGCAAGATGACCACCTGCGGTCAATTCGCCGAGGCTGCCGGCTTCCCGGGGGCGGCGCGGGTCGAGGCTGTTCGGCCCCACTCTAGGGAGACCCGGCTAGAATATCGAAAGAGTTTCAATGCCGGGGCCAGGATTCGAACCTGGGAACTCCTGCGAGAGCAGATCTTGAGTCTGCCGCCTTTGGCCGCTCGGCCACCCCGGCGCTGTCGACGCGAGGAGTCGGCGACCCTTATTCTTCTTCCGTTTCTTCGTCCACGAGGTCGCCCTCGTCGGGAATCGGGATAGAGAGCGCTCCCTCGTCGCGCGGGAGTTCCCGAGAGCCTGGATCGGAAGGCGGAGGGCTCGACGCCGCCAGCTTCGAGGTCGGGGTCCTGCGCTGGCGACCGCACCTAAGGCACGTCCGAACTCGGATTCCCGACCGAAGCCGGGTCCGGACGGTCCGACCCTCCACCCAGAACGCCGAGCACGAACGGCAATACAGCTCCCGGTACTCCTGCCGAAGCCGGACATTGTACCGCATCCCGATCCGGCGGGCCAATGCTACGTACCGGTCCGCGAGCTCAGGGTGGGGACCTCGTGCCTCCCGCTCAGCGAGCCCGAACAGGTGGGAGACCCGTTCCCGGGCGATCCGGACCATCGCCCCGGTCCGGCGGCCCTTGCGTCCCGTGCGCCTCAGGACTGTGGTTGCTGGCATACAGGGCAGTAAACGGCGACGCGGCTGATGACCGTCCGGCAACGAATGCAATACTTCCCCGCCGGCGGCGCTGGGATAGCGCCCAACGCTCCCGGTGGCGGGGCGAGCGTGACGTAGCCTCCCGGGGGGTAAGCCCAGGGAAGGCTGCCCGAAGAGGAGGGAGGTGGCTGGGGAGCGGTGCTCGTGGGTGAGGTCCCTGTGGGTAGGGTCCCGAGGGGCGGCCCGGGCGTCGTCGGGGGGCGCGCTAGAGGGCCAGTGTTGTTTCCCGCGGAAGCGTCGACCTGGGGCAGGGTGTAGCCGCACTTGATGCAGAACAGCGCCCCTTCGCTCGCCATCTCGCCGCAGTGGAGACAGACGGACACGGCGGGGGACAAGGTTAATGGCGTATATCACCGTCAGGTGTCCAGTGAGACACCGGTCGGTCGCACTCGTGACTCGGGACCCGGGGCTGTACCATGAGCTCGCGGGATTCTTGCGAGAGCGACGCGTGCCGACGATCAGCCTCTTGCCGGGGGATCGGATCCCGGACCAGGTGGCCGTAGTTCTCACGTCCAATTCCGAAGCACCGCTGATCTCTCACTCGAACGTCCTACCGGTGGCCGAGGCCGCTGACCGTCGCAGCCTGGCCGCGGCGGTGCGCCACGCCCTCGAGTCGGCCGACCCGACCGAAACGATCGTCGTAGGCATCGACCCGGGACCCCGGCCGGGGTACTCCGTTCTCGCCGGCGCGACGATCCTGGCCGAGGGCGTGCTGGAATCCCCGGAGTCGGCCGGGACCTTCGCGAGCCAGCTTCGCCACCGGTTCCCTTCTCGCCCGGTCCTCTTCCGGGTCGGTCGTGGCGACCCTCCCACTCGGAACCGTATCGTGAACTCACTACTCGAGCACCATCGGTCCATAGAGCTGGTTGACGAGCAAGGCACCACTCCTCGCGGCCATCGCCGACCGCGGGACGCGGCCGCCGCCCGCACGATCGCCCACCTCCCCGGCCAGCCCATTCGAGAGCCCATCCCTCTCACCGTTACCCCAGGGGAGATCGCAAACCTGCAGCGACTGAGCCGAGAGGGGAGCGGCGGGCGGCTGACGATCTCCCGTTCGAGCGCCCACCGAGTCCTCCAAGGGGAGATTACCCTCGCCGAGGCGGTCGCGGAAGCGATGGCACGACCGGGCCGTTCGGGTCCGTCCCGCGAGGGGGCGGCCCCCCGGGAACCCCTTTAATCCACGGGAACGTCGGCGATATCGTGGCGCTCTCACCGCAGGTCGAGGCACGGGCCCGTCGGGCGGCCCTGGAGAACGCCCTCGCTCACGACGGCGCTGCCCAAGCGGGTCCGATCGTAGCGCGATTGCTGGCGACCGACGCCTCGCTGCGACCGCACGCCGACGCGGTCCGGTCGCTCGTTTCCGAGATCGTCGCCGACATCCGAGGCCTTCCGGCGGCGGAGCTCGAGGACCGCCTTGCGGCACTCGGTGGCCCGGAGGCCGGACCTCCGAAGGCGGCGCGGAACGAGGCCCCCGACTTCCCGGAGCTCCTGGGGGCCGTGCGAGGGAAGGTGGTCCTTCGAATGGCACCGTTCCCGAGCGGGGTCCTGCACATCGGCAACTCTCGGATGCTCTTCGTCCATCAGCTGTACCGAGAACGGTACGACGGGAAGATCCTCCTCGTCTTCGATGACACGGTCGGGTCCGCCGCCAAGCGGATCGAGACCGAGTTCTTCGACCTCATCCGCGGCGACTGCGAGCTCGCCGGAGTTCGGCCGGACGCCGTCTTCTACAAGTCGGACCGGATCCCCGCGTTCTATCCGTGGGCCCGTCGGGTCATCGAGAAGGGCGGCGCCTACGTGTGCCACTGCCCGCAAGAGCTCCTCGGCCAGAACCGCGTCGCGGGTCGCCCGTGCCCCGAACGCTCACAGACCGTGGCCGAGACGCTGGACGAGTGGGAGAAGATGCTCGGGAACACCTACGGCCCGGGCGAGGCGGTCCTTCGTCTGAGGACCGACATGTCGGACCCCGACCCGGCGTTCCGCGACCGGGTCCTCATGCGGATCAGCGACATCGACCATCCCCGGGTGGGTCGGAAGTACAGCGTCTGGCCGATGCTGGAGTTCTCGTGGGCGGTGGACGACATCGAGCTCGGTGTCACGCACGTCCTCCGGGGAAAGGACCTCGTGATGGAGGACCGGATGCAGCGGTACGTGTGGGACCTCCTCGGCATCACGGGGCCCCCGTTCGTGCATTGGGGGATCCTCCGGGTCCGCGAGGTGAAGGTCGCGAAGAGCAAGTCCTACCAGGAGGTGAAGTCCGGGCTCTACGACGGGTACTCGGACCCGCGGACCTGGTCGCTCCGTTCCCTCGTCCGCCGCGGGATCTCGATGGACTCGCTCCGCCAGTTCGTCCTCTCGTTCGGCATGTCGCTCGCTGACATCGAGGTGCCGGCGGAAACTCTCTACTCGGAGAACCGCAAGCGGATCGACGCCACGACCGTGCGCCGCGCCTTCGTCCCGGACCCCGTCCGGGTCGACGTGGAGGGGTATCCCTTCGACCTCGCCCACGTGACCCTCCCGAACCACCCCGACCGCCCCGAGCTCGGACAGCGAACGGTGGCGGCCGGCCCCTCGTTCTACCTGCCCCGGCGCGACCTCTCCGCTCACGCCGGGCTGGAGATCCGTCTGAAGGACCTGGTCAACGTCCGACTTGAGGCCGCGCAACCTTCCCCCGGAGGGACCGTTCGTGCGGTCTTCACGAGCCGAGAGAACCGCAAGCTCCCGCGGCTCCAGTGGGTGGGCAGCGAGGGAGCGGTCCCGGTCGACATGCTCGGTCTCGAAGGAGACCATTCGACCGGCCTCGGCGAGGCCGAGCTCTCGAGAGCCCGACCGGGCGACATCCTCCAGTTCGAACGGGTCGGATTCATCCGAGTCGAGTCGGACTGGGTCTCGGGGTCGACGCCCCTCCGTGTCGTCTATGGCCACCCGTAGATTCCTGCCGACCTTTTAGTATCGGGAATCGCTCCCCGGTCGGAGCCTCGGATGAAGTTCCTCCACACGTCCATCACGGTCCGCCACATGGACGAGAGCCTCGCGTTCTACACCGAGGTCCTCGGCCTACTGTTCGAACGACGGCGGACGATCCCCGAGAACCACGCCGAGATCGCGTTCGTGCACGACCCTGTGTCGGGGGCTCGGATCGAGCTCACGCACTGGGAAGGAAAGGACCAGTTCGAGGCCGGGGAGCAGCTCGACCACCTCGCCTTCGAGGTGGAGGACCTCGACCGGTACCTGATGAAGCTGCGGACGAAGAACGTCCGCGTGTCGAAGGAACCCTACCGCCTCTCGGGCGGGTCGTCCCGCATCGCGTTCATCCTCGACCCGAACGACGTCTGGATCGAGCTCATCGAGCGCGCCCCGACGGCGGGCTAAGCGGACGGCCGTGGTCGAGGCGTCGCCCGACCCCAGCGTCGACCTTCACCGGCGGTCGCTGCTCGCGGTGTTCGAGGCGACCTTCTTCGTCCGTTTCGCCTTCGGCATCACGCTCGCGATCTTCGCGAGCTACATCCTCGGTCGGCTCTCCGGCCTGAGCGGGAACGACGTGGGGACGGTCGGTCTGGTCGCGGCGATGGCCCCGATCGGCGAGTTCACGACCGTGCTGCTTTCGGGGATCGCCACCGATCGGGTCGGGCGCTTCCCGGTGCTGTTCACTGGGATGCTCGGCTCGGCGTTCCTCTTCGGTCTTGTTGCGCTCACACGCTCGGTCTACGCCCTCGGTGCGCTGAACTTCGTCTTCGGGATCGCGAGCGGAGCTATCCTGGCGTCGAGCCTCGCCGTCATCGCCGACCGGTCGACCGAGGACGAGCGCGGGCTCGAGATGGGCCGCTTCGACGCGATGAATCTCGCGGGCTGGCTGGGCGGCTTCGCGTTCGGGATCGCGATCCTCGGACTGCTCCAGGGCCACGAGATCTCCGTGGCCTCCCTTCCCTGGGTCTTCGTCCTCGGCGCGGCGATGTTGGTGGTCGGGTTCCTGCTCGCGTGGGACCTCGTCCGGACCTTCCCCCGAACGGTACCGGCCCGCGGCTTCCCGGTGGGCCAGGTTCTGCGGAACGCCTTCCGTCGCGGCGTCCTTCTGGTCACGCTTCCGTGGCTCATCGTCTACATGCTCATCGGCTATGTTCTCGTCTTCGTGGGGAGCGCGTCCGCGAGCATCGGGTTCTCGGACCTGTACATCGCCGCAGGAGTCGCGGGAGGGGGCCTCCTACTGGTCCTCTCCCAGCCTCGATTCGGGCGCCTTGCGGACCGCTACGGCCGAACCCGCCTGATGAACATCGGGGTCGCGGGCTTCGTCGGGGTCATGGTCTTCGCTTCGCTGCTGGTCGCCTTCGGTCCCCTCCCCGAACTCCTTGCCGCCCTGGGTGTTTGCGTTCTGGCCGCGCTCGCCTACGGGCCGGCGGCCCTCGCGGCGCTCGCCGACCTCGCCTTCGCGCTCAGTCGGGGCACGACGATGGCAATCTACTCGCTCACGATCTCGCTCGGCATGGTGCTCGGTCTCGTCGTGGGCACCCAGCTCGTGGAACGCTTCGGGAACGACGGCTACTACCTCTTCTTCGGCGGCGTCGGGGCCGCCCTCGTAATACTATCGGCCTTCCGCTACCGGGAGGTTCGTCTCGGACCGGTGGTCCGGCCTACGCCTCCGGCTCGATGACGATGTGCCGCAGTACCGGGTGACTCTGCTGGAGGGCCAGCGTGACCTCATCGATGGTCGCCTCGATCTGGTCGGTCGTCAGGCCATCGTGGAAGTTGATCCGCAGCGCGAGGAGCGCGTCGTCCGGCCCGAGGACCATGGACTGAAGGGCGCGGACCTTCGATACGCGGGGGTTCCGCTCCACGACGGCGAGGATGGTGCGCGCCTCTTCCGGGTCCAGGGCCTGACCGATCAGGAGGCCGCGGCTCTCGAGCGTGAGGACGAGGCCCGTGATGACCAGAAGGACCCCTTCGATGATGGCGGCGGCGCCGTCCGCCGCGTACTGCCCGGTCCGGTACACGATGACGAGGGCAACGAACGCGACGAGGCACCCGATGATGGAGACGACGTCCTGGTAGAAGACCGACTTGAGCCCGATGTGGCGGGACTCGAGGAAGGACTGGAGGGTCTGCTGGGAGCGGCGCAGCTCGCGGAGAGTGACCGCGATGCTCACGGCGCTCACGGCGAGGGTCGCGCCGACCACGAGCAGCGCTTCGCCGATGTGGGAGATCGCGGCCGGGCTCGCGGCCTGGTCGATCCCCGTGGTCAGGGCGATGATGCCGGCCACGGTGAACGTGACCACGATCGAGATGAGGGCCCAGTAGAACCGCTCCTTGCCCCGGCCGAAGGGGTGGCGATAGTCCGCCGGCAGGCGAGAGGCGTAGAGTCCCCAAAGGAGGATGACGGCCCCCAGGAGGTCGGTGACGCTGTAGATCGCCTGGGCGAGGACCGCCCGGCTGCCCGACATCACCGCCACGTCGAGGTTCAACGCGAAGAGCGCGCCGTTGAGCAGGAGGGTTGCGACGATGATGACCTGGGAACGCATGGCGCTCGAAGTCTCCGCCCGAGCGAACCACGGACGGAGAGACCGACCATAAAGGGTTGTATCGAAAATGGTTTGGGATTCTATCCTTGGAGTGGATTCCGAATAGAATCCCAAAGCCTATCGGAAACGAACCCCCCTGGGCACGGCTCGCTGGGAAATAGGGTTAAATCGCGCCGACCCGTGCGCGGCCGAAGGTGTTCTGATGAGCGAAACGTCCCCTCGGCCGTCGGCCGCTGGGCCGGCCGCGCCGGCGTCTTCCCCACGCCGGTACCCCCGCCCTCGGCTCAGTCGCCTCGGTCTCGGCCCAGGGAAGCTGACCCGGTTGAAGCGACTCCTCTACACTCATGGTCCGGGCGGCGGCACCCTCCTCGTCCTCCCGATCGACCAAGGGCTCGAACACGGCCCGGTCGACTTCTTCCCGAACCCGGACGCGCTCGACCCCCAGTACCAGTACGACCTCGCGCGCGAGGGCAAGTTCAGCGCGATCGCGCTCCACATCGGCCTCGCCGAGAAGTACTTCCACGAGTACGCGGGCGATGTTCCGCTCATCCTGAAGCTGAACGGAAAGACCACTATTCCGGGCGACGCCCAGGCGTTCAGCCCTCTCACCGGGACGGTCGAGGACGCGGTGCGCTTAGGCGCGGACGCCGTCGGCTACACCATCTACGTCGGCTCGCCGGCCCAGGACCGCGACTTTCTACAGTTCTTGGAGGTCCGTAAGGAGGCGCAACGCTTCGGCATGCCTCTCATCGTCTGGGCGTACCCGCGGGGCGAGGCCGTGGCGAAGAAAGGGGGCAAGGAGAGCCTCTACGCGGTGGATTACGCGGCGCGCGTCGCCCACGAGCTCGGCGCGGACGTAGTGAAACTGAACTACCCGGTCGCCTCCGAGAAGGACGTGGACAGCCCAGCCCCGTACAACACGCTGCGCCTTCCCCCGTCCGAGGCGTTCCGCAAGGTCGTTCAGAGCGCCGGTCGCTCGCTCGTGCTCGTCTCGGGCGGAGAGAAGATCGGCGACGAGGAGCTCCTGCGTAAGGTCCGCTCCTCGATGGACGCCGGCGCGACGGGGATCATCTTCGGCCGGAACCTCTGGCAGCGTCCGAAGGCCGACGCGCTCCGACTGACCCGGGAACTGCATGGGATCTTCCGGGAGTACGCGCAAGACCCGTCGTAACGCCGCGCTCCGCCTCTTCGTCGTGCTGGCGGGGGAGGACCATCCCAAGGCGTGCACCGGCCGGCGGCTCGTGCGCTGGGGGCGGGTCGTGCAGGTTCCCCGCGAGGGTGCGGGCTTCCCCGCCCCGATCGTGTTGGACCCCTACGCCCCCACGCCCCTATCGGGAGCCGACCTCGAGTCCGCGGAGGGAGGAGGCCTCCTGGTGGTGGACTGCTCGTGGAACCGCCTCTCGTCCCGGGGGGCATTTCCCGGCGGTGCGAGGGAAGCGCGTCGCCACGGGACGCACCGCCGGCTTCCGGTCCTCATCGCCACGAACCCACAACATTACGGAAAGGTCGCCCAGCTGAACACCGTGGAAGCGTTCTGCGCGGCCCTGTACGTCTTGGGGCGTGTCCCGGAGGCGGAGGACCTGATCACCGGATTCGCCGGAGGCGGCGAGTTCCTCGAGGTGAACCGGGACCGACTCGACCGGTATCGAGATACCGCCAGCCCGTCCGATGTGACCGCTGCGGAGAAGGCGCTCTTCGGGGGAGCTTGAGACCCGCTCTCCCCAGTTCGCGCGCGGTGACGGAGAGGGTGGACGCCGGACGAGCCGGCCGACCCAGGGAGGGTCGCCCCGCCCGTCGGGCTCATCGGGGAACGGGATACGATCGTCCTTCCGTCGAAAGGTGCTCGATGGACAGGTCCGCTACGGTACGGAGAGGCGAGCGGAGCGGGAGATGGGCGATGATCACACCCCCGTAGCGTTCGTAGATTCGTGATGTGTGGAGCGTGAGGCACTTTCCTCCGTAGACGGGCCGCCCGGTGAGGTCCGGGTCGTGGCCTCGCAGCATGATCCGAAGGCCGGTCGCGCGGAGGAACTGTTCGAGGTCCCGCTCTCCCCACGGGAGCGCCGCGCCGCGGCGGACGCGAGACGCGTCGCACTCGGCCCAGGTGATCTCGGCGAGACGTTCGTCATCCGGCGATTCGAACGCCGCCGTCCACGGGTCGGGAAGCTTCCCGCGCGGGAACCCCGCGTGCGCGAGGTAGGCCCCGTTCGAGGTGGTCACCGCGAGCGGCCCCCTTTCGAAGAGTCCGAGGAGTCGGTCGTACCGCGTGGAATCTGGCCCCCACAGCTCGTCCACCTCTTCCGGAAGATTGTGGGGCACCGCGGGAATACGACGGACCACCTCGTGATTCCCCTGGATCAGGAAGACCCGACCGGGGGATTGGGTCGCGAGGCCCAGAAGATACAGCCCGTTCGCCACCGAGCCCGCGCCGCAGTCCTCGGGAGCCCGGTCGACGTAGTCGCCGAGTCCGATGAGGCAACGGTCACCTTCTCGATATCGCAGGACGACCTCCTCGGTCGACCTCCAGTCGCCGTGGGAGTCCCCGAAGACGACCGCCTCCTCGGCCGTTCCTGCCGGGATCTCGACCAGCGGAGACCGGACGGGAACCCAACGCTCGAGATGCTCCAGCAGGTCGTCCGCCTCGGCGGCCGAGAGTCGGAGGAGCTCGGAAGGAGACCGGGGGACGCGGGCGGTGGCCAATTTGCCCGACCTCCTACGAAACCGGGCGAAGTGCGGGGGGCCGGAGTTCCCGGCGGCCGGTCTGGTCGACCGGCCCGCCCTTTGAACCGGCGAATGCCCTAGGCAACAGGGTCCTAAGCCCTGCCTCGGTGGCCCCGTCGGACCGGTCCGACGGTTTGGCCGAGCTGGAGCACCCCCGCACAGGAAGAACGAGGTAATCGCGAGAGTAGCCCCGGCAGGAGTTTCGGCCGTCGGGGATCCCGACCTCCGCGGCGTTCGAACCTGCGTCGCGAGATCCAGAGTCTCGCATGATTGGCCACTACACTACGGGGCTACGAGAGTGCCAGCTTCGGGCCGTTGATAAACGTTGCCGCGCGGAGGAGCCTCCGAGCCCCTTCGCCCGAGAAGCGACCACACGACACAAATAGACCGGGACAGTCCCCCGCGCAACCATGCCGGGAGGGCTGCATGGCAGGGAAGGGGTGAATCCACTTGACCGCTCTAGCGGATTCCACACCAACGGCCGAGGACCCGGCGAACTCTGGAACGACGGTGGACCCGGCAGCCTCCCCTGAGCCCGCCCGCCTCCGGTGGAGCCGCCCGGCCTCGTTCCTCTACCTTGGGGTTCCTCTGTCCATCGGGATCCTCGCGGCCTCGGACCCGGGATTCTCCTTCGCCGGGATCGCGGCCTACCTTCCGACCGCCACCGTCGACGTCTCGTACTCGTTCCTTCGGATGTCGGCGGCCTACCTGCTCTCGCTCGCATTCGCCCTAGCCTACGGGTACTACGCCGCCTCCCACCGGACCGGGGAACGGGTCATGATTCCGATCCTCGACATCCTCCAGTCTGTCCCCATCCTCGGGTTCTTCCCGATCGTGGTCCTGGTCCTGTACAACCTTCAGCCCTCGGGGTTCGGCCCCAACCTGGCCTCCGTGATCCTGATCTTCACGTCGATGTCCTGGAACATGGTCTTCGGGGTGTACGAATCCCTGAAGACGGTCCCCTCGGACCTTCGCGAGGCGGCCGATACCTTCGGACTCAAGGGGTGGCTTCGATTCCGACGGCTGCTCTTCCCCGCGACGGTCAATCGGTTGGTCTACAACTCGGTCCTCTCGTGGACCGGAGGCTGGTTCTTCCTCGTCGAGGCGGAGATCTTCACCACCAACGGTGCCGCCCTGCCCGGGATCGGGAGCCTCCTCTCCTTCGCCGCCAGCGACCACAACACCGAGCAGTTCCTGGCGGGCCTCATCGTCCTCGTAATCGTCATCGCGCTCCTCGACTTCGTGCTCTGGAGGCCGCTCGGCCACCGGGCAGAGAAATATCGCTACGACCAGGCTCCCTCGGGAGAAGGGGAGCCGATCGCGTCGGCCGCAGGCTCCGGGCGATTCCGTCGGGCGGCGTCGTACGTCACGCGCGGGGTCCGAACAGGTGTCTCCCGTCTGAGCACTCCGCTCGTCCAGCTGGCGGCAATCCGGGCCCGGCCCACACGGGAAGCCAACGCTCGGCGTCAGTCGGTCATCTACCATCTTTCGCTGGGAACGATCCTCGTCCTCGTTTGGCTGATGCTTATCGCCATCATCGTGGCGGTCTACACGGTGTTCAGCGGGACGATCGTGCCCTCGGTACGGGCCCAGATGCTGCAGCTGCCGGAGGCGGTGGGATTCTCCATTGTGCGTCTCGTGATCGCGTTCGCGATCTGCCTCGCGATCTCCCTCCCCCTTGCCATACTGATGGCGCGGGGACCGCAGGCCCGACGCCTCGGACTTCCGATCGTCGAGGTGGTCGCGTCGTTCCCTGCGACGGCGCTCTTCCCGGTCATCATCTTCGAGCTCGTTCCGTACATCAGCGAGGAGGGCGCGGCCATCCTCATGCTCATGACGGGAATGATCTGGTACCTCTTCTTCAACCTCCTCTCGGGAATCCGATCGATACCGCCGGACCTCGAGGAGGCCGCGCGGTCGTTCGGGCTCAAGGGACGGAAGTACCTACGTCGTGTCCTCGTTCCGGGGGTGTTCACGGCGTTGATCACCGGCTCGATCACCGCCTTTGGAGGGGGCTGGAACACCCTGATCGTCGCCGAGTACCTCAAGGTGGGGTCCGGCCCGTCCCTGAGCGTCCTCGGTGTCGGTCAACTGATCGACATCGGATACGCCGAGCATGCCAGCGGAGGCTATCCGCTCATGGTCTCGGCGCTGTTCGCCCTGATCGCGACCGTCATCACCATCAACGAACTCATATGGAAGCCGCTCTACCGCCGGGCGGTCGAGCGATACCGGTACGATTGATCCCGGGAATCGTTGGGGAAGGGGGAGGTAGGAGCCGTGGCACTGATCCGGGTCGAGCACTTGGACAAGAGCTTCGCTTCTCGACACGGCTCGATCTCGATCATGCGTGACATCTCCTTCGAGGTCAAGGACTCGGACTTTGTCGCCATCGTAGGGCCGTCCGGTTGCGGGAAGTCGACCCTCTTGCGCCTCATCCAAGGCCTCGACCATCCGACCGCCGGGTCGATCTTCTTTCAGGACCAAAAGGTCGAGGCGGTCTGCCCCCAGATGGCGATGGTCTTCCAGAGCTTCGCTCTCTATCCCTGGCTCACCGTCGCCCAGAACGTGGCGTTCGGGCTCGAGGCGCTCCGCTGGGCGCCCGAGCGGATCGCCTCTCAAGTGGAGCGGTACATCTCCGTGACCGGCCTCGACGGCTTCCAGGAAGCGTATCCGCGCGAGCTTTCCGGCGGGATGCGGCAACGGGTGGGGCTCGCCCGGGCGCTGGCCGTGGAACCGGCAGTCCTTTTGATGGACGAGCCATTCAGCGCCCTCGACCCGCTCACCGCAGAGAGTCTCCGGGAAGAGGTCCTCCAGCTCTGGCGGGACCCTCAGCTCCCCCCCGATGCGGTGCTCCTCGTCAGCCACAACATCGAGGAAGCCATCCAACTCGCGGACCGTGTGATCGTTCTCTCTCGGCGACCCGGCCAGATTCTGGCCCAGGTCGAGGTCGACCTCCCGAGGCCCCGGGACCGGAAGTCCACGGCCTTCTACGACCTCACCGACCGCGTCTACTCGCTCATCACGGAGGGGGGAACCGTATTCGCCCCCCGTACCCGACCCGCGGAAGGGATTCCGCCCGCCGGGTAAGACTTATAGAACGGTTCTGAGTGGGTTGAATACTGGGGACAGACGTGCCGACGACCTTCCCGAAGTGCAACCCCACCGAAATGATGGGATTGCTGGTCCTCCTGAACTCCCACAAGGGCTCCGAGGACGTGGCCCTCCTGGCCGATGACCTCGACCTGGAGATTGACGAGATCTTCCCGGCCCTCGAGTTCGCGGAGGTCCTCCAGCTCGTGAAGGTGGTGGACGGGCGGGCCACGTTCACCGACCTCGGGAAGAAGCTCATGGGCGGGTCGATCCGGGACCGCAAGGCGGTCATCCGCGACCAGCTCCGCAAGACCACGCTCTTCAAGACCCTCCTGCGGGCGCTGGAAAGCGCGCCGGAGCACTCCTTGTCCGACGAGGACCTCGGCCAGATCGTCTCCTTCACCCCTGCCCCCGCCGAAGAGGCCGTTCAGAACATCGTCAACTGGGGCCGGTACGCCGACCTATTCCGCTACGACTCTGCCGAGCAGCGGCTGGTCCTGACCCGACGCTCCTCCACGGGGAAGACCGGCTCGGGTCCGTCCCACCCTCCCTCGCCTCCGGCAGCCCCCGGTGACAGCTCTTCGTCCTCCTCGAAAGCGGCATCCCCGGCGTCCTCGGGCTCCGAGGTCCGAACCTCAGTCGCCATAGCGGCCACGGGCTGAAGTCGATCCCGTCTCTCGGGTTCGGTGGCACCCGAGATCTCCGACCGCATGGCGAGGCTATCGCACGGCGGAACGAGTTTCCAAAGGGCTTAAGCGGACACCCCCATCCCCGCCTCCGCGGGCACGTAGATCAGCGGAAGATCGCTGCTTTCGCAAAGCAGAGGTCGGGGGTTCAAATCCCCCCGTGTCCACTCGGACTCGAATGTCTCCCGTCGGCGTCTACTGGGGAAGGTTCAACCCGCCCCACAAAGGGCACTTGAGTGTAATCCGGAAGTTCCAGGTCCAGTGCGACCTCGTGGTCGCCATCGGCAGCTCGGAGCACCGGAATGAGAAGACGAACCCGTTCAGCGGTGCGGAACGGAAACGGATGGTGGAAGCCTACCTGAAGGAGGCAGAAATCGAGGGTGTCCGGGTCGTCACGCTCCCGGACGGCAAGTCCGAATCATGGGCGGTCGACAACCTGATTCAGAAGTGCCGGCCGGATTTGCTCATTCTGTCGACCGAGAAGAGCCGTCTATCGGACCTGGCCGAGCAGCGAATACGGGTGGTCCGCTTCCCGAGGACCGGAAGAATCTAGTCGACCGGGATCCGCGATTCGATCGCCGCCGGTCATGGCCGATGGAAGAGCCAGACCGGCAAGTCGGTCGTACGACTGATTGTACAGTTTGACGGGATTCGTCGCATACAAAGGGCTTACGGCGCCATCGCGGGAACGAAGGATGCGAGAAACCGGCCGCATTCCCACCACCGATACGCCCGCTCGGGAAAGGGCAAGACTGATGTCCCGGAAGCCCCTTGACGGGTCGATGCAGTCGCCGTTTACCCTCGAGAACGTCCCGATGACGGACGACAGCCATGTATGCACCTGGTGCAGCAGCCCCATCCAGAAGGGGACCGCCGCGGTCCGCGTGGTGAACTACCCGACGAGCCTGCCCGAGAACCTTGGCGAGCACTACTTCCATACGATGGAACACCTCCGCAGCTGGGCCCAGCAAGCCGCCCTGAACGCGATGAGGCTCATCGCGACCAACGACCCGACCTACCTGGCTCATCCGGCCGAGATCACGGCGAGGCGCGATGCCTACTCCGCGTTGGCCCAGATGACGTATACGACCCGGTAGACCTCGCCGGGTGAGCCGAAGGCCGGGACGGACCCTCCGTCGAGCGCGAAGGGCCGCCGGCCAAACTCGAGCGACCCACCAAGGGTCTCCTCGAGTGTCGGTATCCCACCGAAAGGGTCAGCCGGCGGGAGTCGTCGACGACTTGCCGCTCGAGGGCGGCCCGGCCTCGGCAGGAGGCTCGGCGGCCCCCTTGGACGCCGTCGCTTCCGTGGCAACGTTGCCCCCCAGGTGGAGGGTCGCCTCGACCGTGCCGTCGTCCGAGTACGCGAGCGAGAAGCCCATCCGCTTCATGAGGGAAAGCGCTCGGTAGTTCTCGGCCAGCATGACGGAATAGACCCGCTCGATCCCCATGTCCTCCGCGACCTCGAGAACGTGGTCGGTGAGCTTCGTTCCCAGCCCCGAGTTCTGGAACTCGTCGGTCACGATGACGGCGAACTCTCCGCTCTTCCCGTCCGGTTCGATGCTCAAGCGACCGACGCCGAGGAGCCTCCGCTTCCCGTTCTGCGTCAGCTCGGGCACGATCGCGATCTCTCGGTCGTAGTCGATGTTGCAGTAACGCACCCGCATTTCGTGTGAGGTGTCCTTGAGGACCTGGAAGAACCGGTACCGGATCGATTCCTCCGAGAACCCTTTGAACATCTCAAGCCACATCGGCTCATCCTCGGGCTTGATGGGGCGGAGGAGGACCTCTTCGCCGTTCCCCATCCTCCAGTGGGCTTCGTACTTCTTGGGGTACGGGCTGATCACGAGATGGGCGTGAGCCTCGTGCTCGCGGCCCACTTGGTTCTTGTCGATCAGGATCCGCGCATCGAGGATGTGCACCTTGCTCTCGTTGAGAAGGAGCGGGTTGATGTCGACCTCCTTGATCTGCGGGAAGTCGACGAGCAATTGCGAGAAGAGCAGCAGCGTCTTTTCCAGGAGCTCGATGTTGGCCCGCGGCTGGTTCCGGTATCCTTTCAGGAGCTGGTAGACCTTCGTCTCCTCGAGCATCCGTCGAATGAGGGTCGTGTTCAGCGGCGGAAGCGCGACCGCGGCGTCCCGATAGAGCTCGACCCCCACGCCACCCATCCCGAACAGGACGACCGGGCCGAAGAGCGGGTCCGTCTTCCCTCCGACGATCAGTTCGTGGCCACCCCTCGGGATCATCGGCTGGACGGTCACGCCGAGGATTTGGGCGGTGGGCTTGTACGCCTTCGCTCGTGCGACCAGCAGGTCGAACTGGCGCCGGACCTCCTCCTCGGAACCGACGTCGAGCGCCACTCCGCCGGCCTCGGTCTTGTGGAGGATGTCCGGGGAGAGGATCTTGAGCACGACGGGGAAGCCGAAATGCCGCGCCTTGCCGGTCGCCTCCTCCGCGGTCGTAGCGACCTCGGTCGCGACCACGGGGAAACCGTAGTACTTCAACAGACGCTTCGCCTCTTCCTCGGTCAGTGCCTCACGACCCTCCTTGGCGGCACTTTCCAGAATGACCGAGATCGGCCGGCGTGGCGGGGCGGAGTCCACCGGAAGCTCTTCGGGAGTCTCGTAGAGGAGCCCGATGTTCCGGCGGTACTGGTACATGGTCAGGTAGGTCTTCACCGCCTCCTCGGGCGAGGAATACGTGGGGATGTTGTGGGCGGCGAAGAACGCGTTCGCCTCGGTGACCCGACTTCGGCCCATGAACGACGCGAGGATCGTCTTGTTCTGGTAGGTCTTCGCCTCGAGGACCTCCACCACCGTCTGCGCCACCGCCAGCGGGTTGATCATCGCCTGCGCCGTCAATAGGAGCAGGATCCCGTCGACGTTCTCGTCCTCGAGGCATGCCTCGAGCGCGGCCCGGTACCGTTCGGGCCCCGCGTCGCCGATCAGGTCGACCGGGTTCCCGTGGCTCCAGAAGGCCGGGAGCGCCTTGTTGAGACGTTCCATCGTCTTCGGACTGAGCTCGGCGAGCTTCCCGCCTCGCGCGAGCAGGGCGTCGGTCGTCATGATCCCCGGGCCGCCCGCGTTCGTGATGATCGCGAGTCGGGGCCCGACCGGGAGAGGCTGGGTGCTCAGCACCTCGGCCGCATTGAACAGGTCATCGATCTCGTCGACCCGAACGATCCCCGCTCGCTTGAACGCCGCGTCGTAGATGTCATCCTCACCGGAGAGCGAGCCGGTGTGGGAGGCCACGGCCCGAGCGCTCTCCCGGAATCGACCCGCCTTGACGACCACGATCGGCTTCGACCGGGCGAAGTGCCGGGCGGCGCTCATGAACCGGCGGGCGTTGGTGACCCCTTCGATGTACATCAGAATGCTTCGGGTCTGCGGGTCGCTCCCGAAGTAGTCGATGAGGTCGCCAAAATCGACGTCGATCATGGAACCGACGGAAACGAAGGTCGAGAACCCGACGTTCTCGTGGATCGCCGTGTCGAGGATCGCGGAGCCCAACGCCCCGCTCTGAGAGAGGAACGCCACCGTTCCCGGTTTCGGCACCTTGGAGAGGAACGTCCCGTTGAGACGGGTGGAAGGACGGATGATCCCGAGGCAGTTCGGTCCGACGATCCGTATGTCGTACTGGGCCGCGACTTTGAGGATGTCGTCCTCGAGGGCCTTCCCCGCGGGACCCGTCTCCTTGAACCCGGCCGAGAGGATGACCACTCCCTTCACGCCGGCCTTGCCGCACTCCTCGACCAGCCCACAGACCGTCGCCGCCGGGGTGGCGATGATCGCGAGGTCGACCGTTTCCGGTACCGCCCCTATCGTGGGGTACGCCTTGACGCCCAGGATCTCGGTCTTGTGGTTGTTGACGAAGTAGGCCTTCCCCTCGAACACCCCTCGCGCGAAGTTGGCGGAAACCGCGTGACCCACGGACCCTTCCTTGTCGGTCGCGCCGAGGATGGCCACGACCCGGGGTTTGAAGATCTTGTCGAGGTTGAATGTCCCCACCGGTCGCCTCCTCGTTTCCTTCGGGTGTAGGTGGATCGGGTCACCCCTCGGCCCCGCACCGGGCCTGGGGAGCGGCGAAATCACCCTTCGACCGTATTACAAACTTACGGCTCCTCAAAAAGGGGTTCGTTCTTCCGACTCGACGGCGGGGACCCACGAATCCCTCCCTGAGGTTTTATGCGGGCGGGCGGCCTCTACGTAGTGGACCATGCCGAAGGTAGCAATCCTCGCGAACGAGAACGGACCGAATCTGGTGATGGTGGACGGAAAGGTGGTCGCCGCGCTGTGCCGCTGCGGACACTCCTCGAAGAAGCCGTTCTGCGACGGCGCTCATCATCAAGCAGGATTCCGCGCCGTCAAGGCCGAGGTCACGATCATCGAGTGAAAGAGGGTTCGTCCCGCCATCCTCGCGGCTCTTCCCAGGCCCCGAGGTCGAGCGAGGGACTCCCGGCCTAGGGTTCCGTAGGATCGGTCCCGCGTCAGGGTCGCAAACGGATTACGGTCTTTCCGTGGGCACGCCCGGCCTTCAAGTCCCCGACCACCGCGGGTGCATCCGAAAGGGAGACCTGGCGTTCGAGGGGGACCTTGAGGTGATGGCCCACCACCTCTTTTGCCAGTCGGTCGAGAAGCCGTGCCGAGGGTTGGAGGTTGATGTTTCCCCCACGAACGCCCGCCCGGTCCAGTGAACCCGCGTCGGCCGAGAAGGTCGTGGTGACGGCCGCACCGCCTCGGCGGACGAGAGCGGCCCACCGTGCGAACCCCGGTCGGTCGCTCATCGTGTCGAGGAGGCCATCCAGCCCCGAGGGGTGGGCCCGCGACAGGACGGCCGACGGAGTCTCGTCGGACGGGTCAACGACCTCTTCGGCCCCCAGAGAACGGAGCCGAGAGGCCGAACTCGCCCGTGCGATGGCCGTAACATGGATGCCTCGCGCCGCCGCGAGTCCCGTCGCGATCGACCCGACCCCCCCGGAAGCCCCGATGATCGCCAGGGACGCTCCGGGCGGAAGGGCGAGGAGGTCGAGGCTGGCAAGAGCGGTCATCCCCGTTGTGGGTAATGCCGCTGCGTCCTCGGCCCTCAGCTCGTTCGGGGTCGCGATGATCCCGATACCTGGCGGAACAGGGGCGAGCTCGGCATAGGTGCCGGTGCCGACCGGGTCGTGGAGGAACTGGCCGAAGACCCGGTCGCCCACTCGAAACCGCCCTACCGCGGGCCCGACCGCTTCCACGGTGCCGGCGGCGTCCACGCCCAGCACGAGGGGGAACACGTGAGGACGATTCCCCTCTAAGATCCCGTCCGCGATCTTCCAGTCGAAAGGATTGACCCCCGCGAACTCTACGCGGACGAGCATCTCAGCACCCCCCACGGTGGGGGACGGGAGGTCCATTACTTCGAGAGGGGCGCGGAATCGGGAGACGGCGACGGCCTGCATATCCGACCGAAGCCGTCGCGGGCCATCAAACCATTCGATGCGGTCGGGGTCTCTCCACGGAAGGCTAAGTACGATTCCCGCTCTCCCGGCCTCCTCGAGCGCTCATGGGAATCGACCAGGACTTCCCGACCACGAGAACCCAGGCGAAGGTCCTCATCGTCGGCTTGGTGGTCATGGGCGCGTTCGGTGCCGCCCTATTCGGAGGAGCGATCCCCGGTTTGAAGCCCAACTACTCCGAGCCCACCTCCCTCGTTCTTGACGGCGAACGGTACTACTTCACCGTCGTTTCGCTCTCGATGCCGGGCCTCTTTCTGAACTCCACCGCTCCCGAGTCCTTTGCCTTCCACAACGTCACGTTCGCACTGTGGGTCTCGAATTGGAACGTGGTCGGGGGCGGGCTCGTCCGTGGGAACGGCACGGAAGCGAACGGGACCGTCTACGCGTTCGTCCTGGGCGAATCCGCCTCCCCGCCTGTGAACACCACGCTGTTCCTTTCGCCCGACCGGGCGTTCGCGGTATACTGGCCGGGAGGCCCCCTGGGCGGGAACTCGGTGCGCCTCATGGTCCACGTTTGACCGCTTGGGCGTCCGCTGGAGAGCGGACCGGGCACATGAGGACCCAACATGTCGAACCCCCTCCGACCCGGCGGTCGTTGGGTCATGGGCCGAACCGAAACGACCCCCGTTGGGAGGTTTTCGGGGCTGGAGAAACATCTAATCCCGAGGCGTCCTGTCGAGCATTGACGTACCTCTCGGGGCTTCGAACATCACGGTAGTCACTGGGAGGAGGCGAGATGCGAAAGGTGCGAACCGCCTCGGTCGGGACCGCCCGACGACACCGTGCCTTGGGTCACCGCAGTGGAACCGGTCGCTCGGGGACACGCTCCCGGAAAGTCCCCTCGGACCACCAACGGATGCAAGAAGGCTCGTGGTCACGCGCCGACGCGGTCGCCGTACTGGACTCCCCCGCGCGTCTCTCGAGCCAGGACCCGTCTCGGCTCTGGCGCCGGGTCGACCTCAAACCGGGCGACATCGTCGTCGACGTGGGCGCCGGATCGGGCTTCTACGCCTTCCCTGCCGCGGCCGTGGTCGGCCCGGGGGGTCGGGTGTACGCGGTCGATGTCTCCCCCGAGCTCGTGGAGCTGGTCCGGGAGCGAGCGGTCAAAGGAAAGGTCCGGAACCTCGAACCGGTCCTTTCGACCCCGAAGCGCATCCCCATCGAGGATGCGGTCGCCGACGTGGCGATCCTCGCGAACGTCCTGCATGGGATCCCCTCGACGACGGTGGACGAGGCGGTCCGGCTCCTCCGTCCCGGCGGGCGCCTCGTGAACGTCGATTGGAAGAAGGAGCCTACCCCCGAGGGACCTCCCGTGCGGCACCGCCTTACCCTTCGGGAGGCCACCGCGGCCCTGACCGCTCACGGCTTGACCCCGGTCGATTCCTTCGAGCTGGGACCATATCATTACGTCCTGGTCCTCGAGCGTCCTCGGCCTCCCCGCCTTCCGGGCCATCTGGTCTCGGCGGAGTGAGGCGTTCCTCCATGCCGCCCATCTTGGACGATTCGCTCTTCGGCGAGGAGGACTAGGTCCGGACGATGCAGGCGGTCGCGACGTGGAGGAAGGGGCACGAGATCCTCCTCGAGGACGGACGCACGCATTCGGTGGTCGTCGACCTCTCCCCGGACGAAGGGGGAACGAGCGCCGGGACCACCCCTTTGGAGCTCACCGTGCTCGCGCTCGCCGGAAGCCTCGCGTCGACGTTCGTTGCGCTCGCGAGGAAGCGACACCTCGACTTCTCGGGGCTCACCCTGGTCCTCGAGGGCGACCCGCCGTCTCCGGCGGGGGTCATCGGGGGCGTCCACGGGACCCTGCGACTGCGCAGCCGCGCAGACCGAGGCGACGTGGACACGACCTTGCGCGCCGCCCTGGAGCTCTGCCCGGTGGGACGGCTCTTCCGCGAAGCGAAGGTGGCGGTCAACGTGATCCCCGTCGTCTCGCCGACGGCAAGGTCCTCCTAGAACCCGGGACCACTTCGACCCGTTCCGGGTCGGGGTCCGCTAGTGGACGAGAGCCCGCACGAGGTCGTTCCGCGTGACGATGCCGACGAGGCGATCCCCCCGCAACACCGGGATCCGGTTGATCGCGTTCTCCCGCATCACTTCGGCCGCGAGCTCGAGCGAAGCATCGGAGGTGATCGAGATTGGGGGGCTCGACATCGCGTCCCGGACGTTCGTTTCTTCCAGGATCCGGCGGAGGACCTGGACGCTCGCCCCGGTGTCGTCCGAGAGCCCGAACATCAATAGGTCGAAGAGGCCGGTCACCTCGGGAATGCCGCCCGCGCTCTTCAGGGTCCGCGCGACATCGCGCTGGCTCAGGACCCCGACCAGCTTCCCGACCTCGTCGACGACCGGGAGACCGGACACCTTCTGGCCTCTCATCAGGACGAGCGCGTCGAGAAGCGTGGCGTCGGGTCCGACGGTGACCGGGTGTCGGCTCATCACATCCCGTACGTCGACATTGATGACGAAAGAGCCGGAAGAGGGGGCACGGGATCGGGCCGAGGAACCCCCGCGCGGAAGGGGCTTCTTGCGTTTCGGACCCGCGGTAGAGGGCATCGGGGGTACTATCCGTGGGAGGTCTATTTAGGAGATACCCTCCGTCGGCGGGGATAGGTCGGCACCGGAGGCGTGGTCCGAGCGGGCCCCCTTCAACGAGAGGAGGTCGCGGGGGGCGTCCGCGACCGATCGAGCAGCCGACGGACCTCCTCGTCGCTGACCTGAGAGAACTGGTGATACCATTCCCCGACCGCGAAGAACGTGGCGGGGGTCAGGAGGACCACCAGGTCATCGACCTCCGGGCGGAGGGTCGCCACGGTGTCAGGCGGAGCGACCCCCAGCGCGAGGACGATTCGGCGAGGCTGACGGGCCCGCACGGCGTGCAGGGCCGCGAGCACCGTCCCTCCCGTCGCAACCCCGTCGTCGACCAGGATGACGGTTCGGTTCCGCAGGTCGACGGGGGCGTGCCCGGCCCGGAACTCGCGGGCCCTCCGTTCGACCTCGGCCGCCTCGCGGGCGATCGTGGGACCCAGGTCCCTCACGGTGTGGCCCGCGGCCCGGATGCGCGGCTCGTCCAGGAAGCGAGAGCCGCCCTCGACGACCGCGCCGAGCCCGTATTCCGGGTTCCCGGGAGCTCTGACCTTCCGGACGATCAGGACGTCCAGCGGCGCTCCGAGGCGGACAGCGATCTCGAAGGCGACCGGCACTCCCCCGCGGGGGAGCGCGAGCACGACCGGGTCCTGGTCTCGGTAGGAAAGCAGGCGCTCGGCGAGCCGCTCTCCGGCCGCCCGACGGTCCGGGAGTGGCACGGGCGGGCCTTCCGCCTCGGTCATGGCCCAATCTTCGGGTGCAGAGCATCGCTCCGATTAACTCCCCGGTAGCCGTCGGCTACCCACCGAGGCGCGGAGCGCGGTAGGGCTCGGTCTCAGATCGACTCCAACTTCGACTCTCGGGTCATGAACCGATTCGCGTCTTCGGCCGCCGGCGGTCCCCGGTCCGCGTTCGGCCCCAGTCGACGGCGGTCGATCTCGATCACCCGGTTGTGGAGCCACTCGAACTCGTGGAAGATGAGAGGGTCGTTCATCGTGGCTCTCAGGTCGCCGATCATGTCCACCGGGTTCCTGAGGGCCCAATAGTACGCCGTGACCCAGCCTCCGAAGGCCTCCCAGACCAGGTCGTCGTGCAGCACCTTGCGGTGGGTAAGCGTCCCGACGAGCTCGAAGAAGGTGATCACCTCGAGGTTCGAGATGTCCTGGTGCGCCTGATGGAGGATCCGCTCGCTCAAGTGCCGTCGGGCCGCCCGCATTCGGGGACTGTCGAACCGCTCCCGTAGGTTCATGACCGCATTCGCCGAGTTCAGCTTCTGCGCTTGAAAGGTCTGCCAGAGCATCAACAGGAGAGTGCCCACGACGAGGACCCAGGTCCCGACGAGCGACCAGACGGCGATGTTGGTCCAATCGACCATCGAACGAGCGCTCCGACCGCCTCAGCGGCGGTCCACCGTCCAACGACCGGGGCCAAGAGCTTTGGGGGTCCCCCAATAGGTCGCTTCGAGCCGGGGCTGCGACCGCCGCGGTCCTACGCGTCGCCGTATCGGGGGTTGCGCCCCGGGCGCTCGTCGCGAGCGAACGACGCGTCGGCCTCGAGCTGCTTTGCCTCCATCTCTTCGCGGGGCATCTTGACCCGCATCGAGAGGGTCCAGTGGTGGCCGAACGGGTCCAGGAGCTTACCGTACCGCTCTCCCCAGTACTGGTTCTCGAGCGGCATGCTGACCTTCGCTCCGGCCGCCACGGCTCGGTCCCACAGGGCATCGACGTTCTCGGTGTAGATGTGGAGGGTGACCGTCGTGGTCCCGATCGAGGAAGGCGCCGCGGATTCGGAATCGGGGAAGACATCGGAAAGGAAGACCATCGTGTCCCCGATCCGCAGCTGGCCGTGGATCAGCTTCCCGTTCGGGGTGACCCGCCGGGCGACCTCGTGCGCGCCGAACGCCTTCTTGTAGAACTCGATCGCCGCGAGGCCGCCGGTGACCGAGAGGTACGCCGTCACCGTTCCGAACCCGGGCGGGATCGGTGAGGGGTCGTCGAGTCTCTTCGAACGAGCCTTTTCTTTCTGCTTCGAAGTGGGCATAGGGGGTCACCCGTGGGGACGGAGTACTCCTACATAAGTCTCCAAGCCCGGGGGGCCCGCGAGCCCCCGGGGGCATGACCCGGCCCGGGGCGTCCGGTACGAGGGGTTAGCTGGAGTGCGCTTTGCGCGTGTGCTCCTGGAGCGCCGCGGTCGTCGTAAAATGCTGGCGGCACAGGGAGCACTTCACCGTCCGAGGGTGCGCGGACTCCCCCGGCGCATTCACGGCCGACGCATGGGCCTCTTCGCGATGGTCTTCGAGGGCGTCCTCGGAACGGAACGCGCGCCCGCAGTCCCGGCAGATCGCCTCGACCTCGTCGTACTCTACGTACGGCATTGTCTACGAGATCCCACCCCTTCCCATCCACCGTGCCACGACGGCCCCGGCGTGTGAGTCGAAGACCCCAACGCGTCCCTGCGTATGAAACAAGAGGGAGAAGGCCCCCACCCCGGAGCTCGAGGGTCCAGGCATAAGAGGAGAGCGCCGCTCAGGATAGGAGGGTTCCCGCTCGACGCTACGATGACCACGCGTAATCCTCGGAGGCGGCGGTGGAGGGCCCCGAACCTGGACCTGCGCTCGGGGCTTCGCTTTGCGCTCCGACGAGAGGTCCTTTTGTCGGCGGACCCCGGGCCGGGCCTAACGGCGGCCGCCCACGCCGTTCTCGAGGGGGCCGGGTTCGAGCTGGTCCGAAGGTCGGGGTCTGCGGAGTGGCCCGCCGGCCCTCCGTTCTCCGATGCGGGCACCTGGCTCGGCGAGCGAGGGGTCCGACGGAGGAACGGCACGGCCTCGACGGCCGTGCCCCCGATCGTCGCCGTGATGCTCGCCGGATGCATCTTGGGCGGCCTCGATGCCTACCTTCTGGATTCGGTCTGGGTCGGGTTCCTTTGGGCGCTGGTCGCGGCGGGGGCCTCCGGCGCCTTCTGGTTGCGCTACGGGAGGGTCTACGACAGCGACATCGCCATGGTCACCCTTCCGAACCCCTCCTTCGGTGCGTCTGCGGGCCCGGGGTCGGCATCGGTGGTCTTCTGGGCGGCTCGCATCCGGTCTCAGATCCATTCGGGGGTCCGGGTCCCGACGATCGTGAGCGCCCCGATGTGGGTGGCCGCGGAACTGGGGGTCCTGTCGCGAGAGTTCGAGCGGAGGATGTCCGAGTCCCACGACGCGGAAGGTTCCCGAACGGTCGCGTCCTAGGACCGTCGGGGGGTGCGAGCTCTTCGCCGCGGCTTCGCCGGGCCGAAGGCCTCGAGACAGACGCCATTCGGGTCGTTGACGTACACGAGGCGGTTCTTCCCATCCACGAAGTCCTCGACGCGCTTCCCGCCCGCGCGCAGAGCGCGTCGGTACCACGCGGCAACGTCCGAGACGTAGAAACCAAAGTGGTCGAACTCCGTGCCGTTCCGGAACGGCTCGTAGAACCGGTTCCCTTTCGGATAGAAGTTCAGCTCGAGCGCGTGACGAGAGCCCGGGAAGACCAGATGGACCCACTGGCCTCCGTGTCCCATGCGACCCTTTGCCCGTACGCGGAAGCCGAGGGCTCGGTAGAACGTGAGCGAACGTCGAAGGTCGCGGACCCGGATCCCCGAATAGAGGAACCTCTCAGAACGGCGTGCCATGGTCCCCGGGAACGTCCTCCGCTTATCCCCTTGTCCGTGGGGCTTCCGAACGTCGGTTCACCCCCCGACCTTCCCTCGAAATCACGTCGGCTCAAATAGGGGAGAACGTTGCCGCTCCCGCTCGTCGGTGCTCCGGCGGGGAGGAAGCTCGTGGCCCGGTCAGAACAGTCGGCAACGGAAGCGCTCCGGACCTATCTCGCGGACGACTGGAAGCGGTGGCTCGCCGAGTACCCCGAACTCGCCACGAGCTTCGGGTTTCCGGGACTGGACGACCGTTGGACGGACGATTCTCCCGCAGGCATCGAACGACGCAAGCAGCACCTCGCCGAGAGCCTCGCCTCCCTGCGGCGGATCGATGCCGGTTCTCTCCCCGCGAAGGAGCGGACGAACTACGACCTGTACCGAGAGCTCCTCGAGAACGCGGAGCGGGGTCTTCCCTTCGGCCTCGACCCGCTCCCGTTCCACCTCGGGATGCCTCGCTGCCTCCTCGTCCCCTTGAACCAGATGGACGGGATCCATCTCACCGCCTCCGACACCCTCGAGATCCAACCTCGGCAACGACTCGCGGACTACGAGAACATCCTCTCCCGCCTGAACGCCCTCGCGGAGCCGGTCGAGCAGAACCTCGCCCTCCTCGAGGCCGGACGCCGACAGGGATTCACCGCGCACCGCGTCGCGATCCGGGGCGTGCCCGACCAGGTCCGCGGCCTGATCCCGAACGACCCAATGGCCAGCCCTCTCCTCCATGCGTTCACCGACCTCCCGAGCCGCATCGGAGAGTCGGACCGCCGCCGACTCGTCGCGGAGGCGAAGAAGGCGTACTCGGACCGCATCGTTCCCGCGTTCGAGCGGCTCCACGAGTACCTCGTTTCGACGTACCTCCCCGCCTGCCGGGAGGCCCCGGGCGTGGCGGCGCTCCCGAACGGGGCGGCTCTCTACGCCCACCTCGTGCGCTGGCAGACGACCACGGGAATGACCCCTCAGGAGATCCACGAGGTGGGTCTGCGGGAGGTCCGACGTCTACGGTCCGCCATGGAGGAATTGATGCGGAAGACGGGTTTCGCCGGTACGTTTCCCGAGTTCCTTCAGTTCCTTCGGACGGACGAACGGTTCTTCTTCACGAACGCAGACGCGCTGGTCGACGCCTACCGGGTCATCGCGAAGAAGACCGACCCGAACCTCTCTCGTCTCTTCGGCCTGCTCCCGCGTCTCCCGTACGGAGTGCTCCCGGTACCGGAGTTCCGAGCCGAAAGCTCCCCGACCGCCTACTACATGCCCGGCGCCCCGGCCACCGGCCGCGCGGGCACCTTCTTTGCGAACACGTTCGCTCTCCACTCTCGCCCCCGATGGGAGATGGAGGCCCTGTGCCTCCACGAGGCGGTCCCCGGCCACCACCTCCAGATCACCTTGGCCCAGGAGGTCGAGGACCTCCCCGATTTCCGGCGCTACACCGGGCCCACGGCGTTCGTCGAAGGCTGGGGACTGTACGCGGAAAGCCTGGGAGAAGAGCTGGGCCACTACCAGGACCCGTACTCCAAGATGGGCCAGTACACCTACGACATGTGGCGCTCGATCCGCCTGGTGGTCGACACGGGGATCCATGCCATGGGCTGGACGCGGGACGATGCGATTGGCTTCTTCCGGGAGAACGCCGGCAAGAGCGATGTCGACATCGCCGTCGAGGTCGACCGGTACATCGTCTGGCCGGGTCAGGCGCTAGCCTACAAGATGGGACAGCTCAAGTTCCGAGAGATGCGAACCTGGGCGGAGCAAGCGCTGGGCGACCGGTTCGATGTCCGTCGGTTCCACGACTGCGTTCTCGAGGAGGGGGCGCTCCCGCTCGGGTTGCTCGAGTCCCGGGTGAAGACCTGGGTCGCCCGCATCCAATCGGCGGGGTCGGCCCCCGCGTCCGCTCGTCCCGGCACCCCAGCCCCGTGAGACGCGTGCATGAAGTTCGACCGTTGGACGGTGGTCTTCCTCATCCGGCGGGACGATGCGCCGGAGCTCGACGAGGCGACTGCCGATGCGCTCCAAGACGCGCACCTCACCTACCTCGAGGGACTGCATGCGGACGGGAGACTCCTCGCCGCCGGGCCCGTCGAAGGACCGGCTGGGACGACCCTGGCAGGAATCTGCGTCTTCGAGGGTGAGGTCGCGGAGGCGCGGTCCCTGCTTGAGGCGGACCCCGCGGTTCGCGTGGGACGTTACCGCATCGAGGTCATCTCGTGGTCCGTGCCCGGGGGGACGATCACGTTCCTTCCCTCGCGGTTCCCTCGTTCGATGGCCGACGCGGACGAGCCCTGACGGGCCTCAGGGCCCGCTCTTCCCGACACCGCTACGGGGTGAGAGAGGTAGGCCGTAGCGCGCTCTCGAGCAGCTTCCTCTCGATGATCGCGACGGCCTCCGACAACCCGGACTTGCTCCGACCGAGACGGCGCGCGAGGTCGGTCAGAGTGATCCCCCGGGGGACCGCAAAGTATCCGGCTGCCATCGCCTGCGATAGGAGCTGTTGCTGGGCGTCCGTGAGCATCGGTAGGTGGCTCCGCAGAGGACGGTCGCGAATCGAGACGACCTGGAAGTCCGGGTTGACCTTCCGGGCGTGCTTGAGGACCTCCTCGAACTCGGAGCGCCGCGCGACGACCTCCCAGTTCAGGAATCCCGCTTGAATGCGGACGGGGAATTGCATCGGCAGCCCAAGCATCCGATAGACGTAGACGATGGGCGGACTGGAGTACGTGATCCGGTAGAGACAACCGCCGCCGACCTCGGCCAGGCTATCGACCTTCCGAACGTCGGAATACTCGGCGATCTCTCGGGCCCAAACGCCGGGGGGACCCCCGCTGATCCAGTGGTCCGAAACCGAGACGTGCTCGCTCAGGTCCGAGCGGTTCAGGACCTCGATGGTGAGGTTCGGATGGCTCCTCGAGAACGGGCCCGTCCAAAGGCCCTTCGTCTGAATTCGGATGCGAAGCAACGCGAGGAGAAGGCGACGGTCGGACGCGACGCCCACCGCGCTCCGGAGGCCCCGCAACCGGGCGGCAGTCCCGTTTCGAGACGTACGCGGCCTACGGTGACTCGACTCTCGCCGTTGCGAGTGGCTCCGCGGGACCACCCTAATCAACCCCCGGCTCGCCTGGCCCACACACGCTTCGGTCGGCATGGAATCCGCTTGGGGGCTATAAACAGAGAGGGATGGTGTGAGTCGGCGCCTCCGGGCGAGGTTCGGCCGCAGTCCACGGCGAGGCCCCCGAAGTTCCGGAGGCGCGCGCACGTCCCACCGAACCCGTTCGGAAGGCCGAACATGTTCGGGACTACGCCTTGACCCTCGGAGGAGTTCGTAGGATTGGGCCGAGATGGCCTGGACCTAGAGATGGCAACCCCCACACTTCGTATGAACGCTTCCCGGACGAACGACCCAGTGCCGGCGGGTCACGTGTCTGGCACCCCCGGTGAACCCGTCTTCCCTGGGGGACTTCCTCCCAAGATCCCGTCTCGCCGGCTTCCCACGTCCTCGGAACCCGGTCCCGACCGACGGTCGACGGTCTTCCCGCCCGACCTGTTCGACCGCGCGCACTCGGTCATGGTGTACGGGCCTCATCGGTCGCTCGTCAACCTGACCCTTTTCGCCCTCGCGAAGACCACGAACCCCGACTTCGAGTGGGTGGAGATTGGAAGTCCGAAAGACGACCGGTCCCCCTGCGAGCCGGTCCCGCTAGGTTGGATCCCGGAGGACCGCCTCTGGCTCGTGGACCGCCCTGACGAGCTCCTACCCGACGACCTAAGCGCAAACCTCTCCCTAACCCGAACGATCCGCTCTGACGAGCCGGCGGAGATCCTCGCCCAGATCACCGAGTTTCTGCGACTCCCCGACCGGTCACAACAAATACTCGCCACCCGACCTCCCAACGGGAAGCCCGGGGTGGTCGCGGTCGCCAACGCCTTCCGAGTCGAGCGGAACTTCGCGGCGAGCCGCGTTCCGTCAATCCTGACCGTGCATCGGAACGCTGGTTTCTCGGTTCTCGTTGGGTATAGTGAGGCCGCCGGCCCGGGACGGGAGGTGTTCGACTTCGTCTTCCATCTGGACGGCGACGGCCAGAACATCGAGGATTGGAGAAAGAATCATCTGGTCTGCGAGCGGGGGATCACGTCCGGACCACTTCGGGATTCTCGGCCGGTCCTCCTCGAGGATATCCCAATCCTGTCGGGTGTTCTCTCGAGGGCGGTACCGGCGAGGACGAGCCGGACTCCTTCGGGCTGAAGCCGAAGGTCGAGCGTTCGTCCCGGCTCATGGTCGGGCGCGGGTCATGGCGGACAGAGCTCAAAACCTGCCGTCGATCGTCGTCGGGACCCACTCGGTCGAGGGAGACCTCCCGCGCGGGTCCGATGTTGAAATAGATGGACCACCATAGGTACGATTACACTCGGTCGCCGGCCGGGTAGACGCACAAAGATGCCAAAGAAGGGCCCAAAGAAGAAGAGGTAACGGCCGGGACGGGCCGGTACCTCGGTGAGCGACACCGGGGGAGTTGCTTGCGTGAACTACTCTCCCCGCTCCGGCGAGCGGGGGATGTTCGCGGACTCCCCTACCCCCTACGGCTCGATCGGTGGTCGATGAGCCGCGGGGGCTCGGAACCGAATCCCGTCATCCTCTGCGGCACCCCGGAGGGACTTCCACTGGTTCGATAGGTTCAAGGCCCTCCTTCCCGGCACTTCCAACCGGTTCACCTATGGGCGAGGTCGTTCACGAGGTACGGGGATTCCGCAACCCCGCTGACTCGGACCTACTGACCGACCTTTCCCACCGGTTCCTCCTACCGGCCGCCGCGCTCACCTCCCTATTCCTCGGCCTTGCCCTCCTGCTCGATCCCCTGACACGAGTGGGGGACTATGCGCCCTTCGCGCTGTTTGCGGCCGGGCTGGGAATGTTGGCGACCCTCACTTCACTGTATCAGTGGTGGAACCCTGCTCCTACGCGGGCTGTGTCCGAGCCCGGCGCCGTCACGACCTGGCCTCATGCGGCTCAATCGGCGTCGGTCGCGCCTGGGTCGACGGACCGCCCGCGGCGGTCTCGCATCCCCGAAAGAGGAGCCGAGTGGCGCGTGCTCAGCGTCCCACCGACCCCGGGGAACGGGGCTGGGCTTTCCTGGCTCATCCATGGACATGGGCGCCCGGGGCCCGAGGCGGCTGGGTCTGCTTCCGGGGTGGTCCATTCGCTGGGTAAGTCGGGGAACCTCGTTTGGTTCCCCGTACGGAACTACCTCCACGGGGTCCGACCCGCCACGAGGTCCGGCGACGACACCCGTTCGATGCCGCGGGCGAACACTTCCCCAAGCATCCCCCAGGCCAGGGATCCGCCGGCTTTGACTACCACCCCATGGGGCGGGGTCCACACACCGTCCTCCCCGGCGCGGGCGACGAGACCCCTTTCCGACGAGGAACTCGACCGAATGTTCCCTCCGGCGACTATTCGAAGGCCCTACGTGCTTCCCGACGCTCCGGAGAAGGTCGGCGGCCTCTCCTCCTGGGCGAGGGTAATGGACTCGGACGACGACACACCGGCCCGCACGGACGAATCCGCGTCGCCGACCGGTAGCCTGTCGCCCTCCGTCGAAGGGGACGGAGACCCGGACCCTGATGATGTCCCGTTCGCGGACGAGCGGGTCGATGGTCCCAGGGTACCCGACCCGACCGCCTCCTCTCGATCCGGTTCGTTCAAGGCCGTCTCTCGGCAGGTCGCTGAATCGACCGACCTGTTTCTAGAGGCGGTTAATCCGGTGCCGCCCCACTTGAGGAGCGTGGGCGTTCACGCGCAGATCGAGGCCCACCGACCCACGCGTCGCTCCATCAGCTGCGCGAGCCAGCGGTCGGTTTGCGCCTCCTGCTCGAAGGTGGTCGTGGACCTACGCATGAGCGGTCCCTGCCCCAAGTGCCTGAGACCGATCTGCAACGACTGCCTCCGCGAGGCGCTCGCCACACGAGGACACGGGTGGTGCGTCGACTGTTCCGCCGCCCCTTCGGTGGGCGTCAGTTGAACCGACGGGCCGCTCGGAGACGGGAGAGGCTCCCGCGACGTCAGCGGCGACGAGCCTTGCGGTAGTCGGATTCGATCGCCTTCGCGAAATTCCGCCACGCGGCGAGAGTGCCCTTCTCGATGGATTTCTTCGAGGGGGTCCTTCCGGCCAGCGGGGTCACGCGTCGCTTCCACGTGAGTTCGAAGCGGGTCCGCTGAGGGCCGAGCGAAGTCAACGCGTAGTCGAGAGTGGCTTCGCGGTAGTTCCCGACGGATTCCGAGTGCCAACGGTTCGGCGGTCTCAGGGTGACCACATGCCGGGTCCACCGCCATCCGGCGGTGGTCCCTTCCAGGTCCTCGAAGACGACCCGCCGGGAGGTCCGTTCGATGATTCTGCGCTCGTACGATTCGCCTTCACGTCGGGCGTCATCCGCTCGGAAATCGGTGCACCAGCGGAACGCGAACGCGAGCGGCACGCGCAGCACGGTCTTGATATGATACTGGGTTCGGGGCCAGGTCGTCATGGTTCCTCCGAGCCAGACGCATCCGTAGGTAAGACGCTACGCATCCCCGGCCTCCCGGAGGTCCGCCCCGTTCCGGAGGACCGATTTCAGGTTGGTGAGGAAGTACGCCCATCCCGAGCACGTTCCCCCGTAGTTCTCGATCCAGGCGGGGGTCGTTCCGTAACCCGTGTGCCGGAGGGTGAGCCGGGTGCCGCCCTTCCGAGCGGTCAGGGTGAAGCTCACCTGCGTCATCCCGAGCCCCTTCGCGGGCCACTCGAGGGTAAGCTTTCGGTTCGGAACGAAGGCGACCACCTTGGCCCGGTGGCGATAGCCGAACTGCCAGACGAACTCGTAGGTCGCCCCAGCCGTGTGCGGCAGGCGGGCGTCCTTCAAGAACCAACGGGCCAACTCGGTCGGTTCGGTCAGCGCTCGGAAGACCTTCGTTACCGGTGCTCGGAGGAAATACGCCTGCTTGATCGTCGGACCCTTTCGACTCGCCGCCATAGTACTCGTCCTTTCCGAGACGCCGTCCCCTATTTCGCCCCTTGGGAGGGCGCCGGTGGATTTGGACTCGTGGCACATCCGAGCCGAGGACGCCGGGCTAGGGTCCTTGGGTCCCCCCGTTCGCTGCTCGAATGATTCCGGATGTCGGGGGCTTCAACCGACGCGCGCCGGTGGGTCGACGGGACCAGGGGTGGTTGGCTCCCCTCTTCCTGGAGTGGGAGCGACGGGCGGAGGGGTTCTGTTCCCCGTCACGAATACCAGCGTGAGACCGGTCACCACGAGGAGGAAACCGGCGACCTCCCAAACTGTGATCGGCTCCCCGTAAAGCCCCGACCCCAGCCCGATGCCCACGAGCGGCAGAAGGTAGGTCACAAGGTTGGCTCGACCGGGTCCGAGCTGGTGGTGCAACCGGAAGTAGACCACGTATCCCAACAAGGACGAGAACACCACCAGGACCAGCAACGGTCCCCAGACCGCCGCCGTGAGCGGTAGTCGCTCCGGGGGCCCGGGGAGCAGGAGGATCGCCAGGCCGAGGATCCCCGCGCCGACACCGAACTGGAACGAGAGCTGCCACGTGCCCTGCCGACCTCCCCCCCAACGGCGCAGGAGGACCGAGCCCAGGGGGAACACGACGAACGCCCCCATCACCGCGACCGGTCCCTCCCAGCTTCCACCAACACCCGCGAGGAGGCTCGGAAGGACGAGGACCATGATGCCGAGGAATCCCACGGCGATCCCCACGATGGCGGTCGCGGAGAGCCGCTCGAACGGAAGGAGAAAGTAGGCGAAGACCACGGTGAGGATCGGCCCCATTCCGGAGAGGACGGAGGCGTACCCTCCCGTGGTGAACTGCTCTCCCCAATAGAGCAGCATCCCGTAGAGGCCGATGATCAGAGTGCCTCCGACTAGCGCCGAGAGAAGACCGGAGCGTCGGTTCGGCCAGGGTTCCCGTCGCGCCGCGGCTGCGAGAGCGAGAAGTCCCGCGACGAGCGCATACCGTGTGCCGGCGTACAGAAAGGGCGAAGCACCCGCCACGATCCCTTCCCGGATCGCCACGTAGGCTGAACCCCAGAGGACAGCGAGGGCCACCAACAGCGCCACGTCGGTTCTGCCGACACGTATGGGAGCCCCGAGGGGAACTCCGGTGCTTCCTGGGCCCAAGCTCGTCACGCAGACGCCCCTCTCCCGAGCCAACCGACGGCCTCTTATCTGAAAGCGGTGAGGGGACCCTGACGCGGGGGCGAGTTTCCGCTCGGGTTTCGATGACGGCGAATGAGACGGGTGTCCCTGCCCCCGGTGTCTCGGTCCCGCCGCGCGTTCCACAACTCGAGTTGATCGACCTCGTGGGGTCGAATCGCGAGCGCGCTGTCCCCGTCCTGAAGGATGGGTTCGAAGGGATCTACCGGTGGCATGCCAAGCGGACGCTTCGCAGCGCAACCTGGGTGCGGGCCGCCGTGCTAGGAGGCGAAGTGGTCGCCGTCTCGGTCCTCGAGCGGCTCGACCCCGCCGTCGGGTACGTCTACTATCTCTCGACCGCGCAAACCCACCGTCGGGAAGGTCTCGGAGGACTGCTGCTGGACGACGCGCTCGCGCTCTTCCGCAGGGAACACGCCGCCGTGGCCTACGGCGCTGCCGAGGGGGAGAACGAAGCGTCGATCGCCCTCTTCCGCTCCCGGGCGTTCCGACGCGTGGAGCGGAAGGAGCTGGGCTTCCGAGAAGGTGGCCTCGGCGCCTGGGGGCTCCGGAGCCGCATGACGCTCGTGGGCGGAGAGGTCCTTATGGGACTCCGCCTTTCGTCCCCCGAACCAGCGTCGGGAAACGTCTGATTCCCGCCCGGGTCGCCGGCCTCGCGAACCCGTCCGAAACCGGCTATCAGGACAGGGGGAATCGAGGGCTACACGACGGGAATCATCGACCGTTCGCTCGGGTGCCAGGCGAACCCCTTCCAGGGAGCCGGGAGCTCCCAGTCGAAGGCGCTGATCGTCGTCAGCAGGAACTCACGGGTCTGCCCGAGGCGCGCCAGCTCTTCCCCGATCCTCGCCCGCCATTGTTCGGTCGCTTCGTCCACCGAAGCGGTGCCGAGGGGAGAGGGAAAGTCTGGATAGATCACGAGAACGGTCAGCAGAGCTCCCGACTTCACGACCGAGGGGAGGTCCTGCTTCACGATCGAATCGGTAGCGACCTTGGACTCCCGGATCGCGACCGCCGGCCGGTCTGGGACGCCGTGCCAGAACCACATCAGCTGCGCTAGGTCGGTCCCGCCCGAAGCCTGGACCAGGCCGAAGTCCCGAGCGAGCGAAGCGAGGAACGCGGCGAAGGTTCGGTTCCACTCCTCGTAGGTGTACTCAGGTCGGCTGGGCGGGGCGTTCCCCGGACCGACCACAAATCGGCGATGACGGTCGTAGAAGAGACCGAGGGCGGTCCGCGGGTCGCCGGCCGCCTCATCGAATTGGGCCCGGAACCGGGCGAGCCACTCCTTGGCGTAAATCACGGAGGTGGGTGGGTCGCCGCTCATCGAGCCTCGTCGGGCCCGCGAGCCCTCTCGGCGCCGTCGCGACCCCCCGACATCGACCGGAAGGGGCTTTGAGCCAGGACTTTAGGCATTCGGTCCTCAGGCGACGGAAATGGGCCACGTTCCGGGCCCCTCCCTCCGACCCGGGCGGGAGATGGTGAAATCCACCAATGGGGAGGCCCGCGCGGGGGGGGGCCGAGGCGGGCCCGACCTATGCCGAGGCCTCTTCGATGGCGGTCCCCGCGTCGAGGTACCAGGAAAGCTGCTCCGACGAGAACGTCGCCCCGGTGCGCAGCTCCCCCGAGGGCAGCCCCTTCTCGACCACGAGCTGGGCGGGGCGCCACTCCTCGGCGGAATCAACGTCCAGTCTCAGGACGACGTTGAATCCGTGCCGACCTTCGTAGGGAGGCGGGATGGAGGTGGTGATCATCGAGAATCCGTTTCGGGGGAACACGTCCGTGTACGCGCGAAGCCGGTCCGGGTCGGCCGGATAGAACTGCCGGACGCGGTTCGTGTTGGCGACGACGACGACCATAGGGTTCGTCGGAACCTGGTCTTCGTCGAGTATCCGTTGGAGTCGTGTCGGTAGTAGGAAGAAGTGGTCTAGCGCGGTTCGTTCCGAATTCGCTCCCTCGGGGCGGATCAGGGATTCGAACGTGCCTTTCGCGATCCGAGGTTCCGTCACGAACTCGGCGTCGGTGAACGGTGGGAGGATCCGGGGTTCAGGGAGGAGGCGGTGGACCCAGGCCTCCTCTACGGAGGGCTCCGTCGCCAACTCCCGGATCGTCATCCATCGGAACGATGGGTCGGCGAACTTGGCGATAGCGAACGCCAAAACGTGGCCCGCTCGACGGCTCCGGCTCCATATGTAATAGGAGAAGGGGGTAGTGCGAAACTCGTGGGGAAGGTCGACCATATTTCCCGGTAAGGTCAGACCACCCACTTCATCCCCGTCCGACCTCATAAACCCTGCCGCCTCGTTTCCGACAGATTCCGGCCCGATAGGGTCATCTCCCGACGGGGCCGCCCGCCCGATGCCGACCGCTGCTCCCGGGGTGACGTTCTCGCCGTGCAGGAGCCGACGTGTCGAGCGGGTTTGACGGGGAGTTTATTCGCGCGCACTCCGCCGTATCCACAATGTCTGTCACCGACGCCGCCCAGGACAAGCGGGCCGACCTCGCCGGCCCGGGAATCGGCACGTACGAAGAGGTCGACCGCGTGCTCCCCGGAGATTACGAGCCTCTCCTTTCCCCCCGCCTCACCCAGCACGCGATCTACGCCGTGAAGGGGTACATCGAGGAGCACCTCTGCAAGGAGCTCAACCTGATGATGGTCCAGGTGCCGCTCATCGTGGAGACGGAGAGCGGCGTCAACGACATGCTCGACCGGGACGGCTCCCGGACGCCGATCCAGTTCCACATCTCGAACGACCGCAACCTCCACCCGGTGGACGCCCAGGTCGTCCAGGCCGCGACCAAGTGGAAGCGGATGGCCCTCAAGCAGTTCGACCTGCAGTCCGGCGAGGGGCTCATCACCGACATGCGGGCGGTCCGAAAGGATTACTTCCTGGACCACGACCACAGCGCCTACGTCGACCAGTGGGACTGGGAGAAGGCGATCACGGTCGAGGACCGAAACCTCGACTACCTGAAGGACACGGTCCGACGCATCTGGAAGGTCATCTCCGGGGCACAGAAGCACGTCCAGCGGCTCTTCCCTCAGCTCAAGGACCCGCGCTACCCGAACCTGCCCGACGAGATCCATTTCCTGCACACCGAGGACCTCCTGGACCAGTACCCGGACCTGCCGCGGAAGCAGCGCGAGACCGCGATCCTGCAGAAGCACCCGGCGGTGTTCCTCATCGGGATCGGCTGGCCGCTCAAGGACGGCTATCCTCACGAGATGCGGGCGGCGGACTACGATGACTGGGTCACCGAGACCCGCTCGGAGGACGGTCGGCCGATGCACGGCCTCAACGGGGACATCCTCGTCTGGAATCCCGTGACCCGCCGCCGCCACGAGCTCATGTCCGGCGGGATCCGCGTCACCGCGGAGACCCTCCGCCAGCAGCTCTCGATGTCGAACCAGCTCGACTTCCTCAAGTTCCCGTACCACCAGGCGATCCTGAACGGTCAGATACCGCTCAGTATCGGCAGCGGGATCGGCCAGGGCCGGACGCAGATGCTCCTCCTCCGCAAGGCCCACATCGGAGAGGTCACGGTCGCGGTCTGGCCGAAGAAGCTGCGCGAGATCAGCGCGCAGCACAACATCCACGTGCTGACTTAGGCTTCCGACCGGAAGTGGGCCCGATTCCCCTCACGCCACCTGCTGTCCCCCGGCGCTCAGCGCCCTGAACCGTTATCAGGCTCTGGGGGCCATCCCGACGGGTACGGCCATGGGTATCCCAGCTCCGACCGTCGAGCGCCTCCTCCGCGAGGGAGACGAGCACCGCTGCGACGGCCCCCCCGAGAACTGCGTGCGGGTCCGCGCGCTCGCGAAGCTCCCGACGCGCTTCGGGGAGTACCAGGCCGTCGCGTTCGAGAACTGCCTCGACCGGCAGGACCACGCGGCGTTCGTTCACGGGGACGTGGTCGACCAGGAGAACGTTGCGGTTCGGGTCCATTCCGAGTGCCTCACGGGGGATGCGATCGGCTCGCTCCGATGCGACTGCCGAGACCAATTGCTCGAATCGCTCGCGCGGATCGGGCAGATGGAACGCGGGATCGTCCTCTACCTTCGTCAGGAAGGCCGCGGCATCGGCTTCGTGAACAAGATCCGTGCCTACCAGCTCCAGGACTCCGGGTACGACACCGTTCAGGCGAACGAGCTGCTCGGGTTCCGCCCGGACGAGCGGGACTACGAGATCGCGGCCCACATGCTCTCGGCGCTCCACGTCCGCTCGATCCAGATCCTGACGAACAACCCGGCGAAGGTCCAGGACCTCGAACGGCACGGCGTTCGCATCTCCGGGCGGATCCCCGTCGAGATCCCGGCGAACGAGATCAACCGCCCGTACCTGCAGACGAAGCGCGACCGGATGGGCCACCTACTCGAGGTCGAGCAGGAAGACGACCTTTCCGCCTACGGGCCGTCGAAGTAGGTCACCGCCGACGGGGCGGTCCCCGACCGACGATCAATTCCGGCAAGAGCAGCTTTGAGAACAAGAGTCACCCCGGGCCGCTGCGGCCCGGGGGAGAGGAAAGGGTTGCTTCGGCAGTCCGATCGAGGCTAGCTCGGCGGCGATCCCCCAGCGGGAGGTCCCTCGCTCCAGCTGCTGCTTCCCGCGCCACTCGGGGCGGGGGGGTTCGTCGTGGCCGCCGCCGACTCCGTCGTGGGCGCCGCTGGGGTCTCGGACGGTGCGGTCGTTTGCGGCTGCTCGGGCCGGCGGCGCAGGAACAGGGCCAGGAGGCCGACCACGAGGGCGATCACCGCGAGCGCGATGAGCACTGCGAGCCACGAGTTGAAATTGTCCGTCGAGACGAACGAGGTCGTGGTGCTCGGAGCAAAGCTGACCGCCACGCCCGCCGGGGCCCCGCTGACCTTCAGCGTGCCGCTCGAGCCCGAGACCGTGTATCCGCTCACGTTCGCGACGCTGAAGGCATACGTGCCGTTGACGAGGTAGAACGTGATCGACGTGCCGGTCGACGTCTCGAGGTTCCCGTTCACGGTCGTCGACCAGCTCTGACCGCTCGTGAGACCACTCTCGGTCAAGGTCACCGCATAGGTCACCGCGGTGAAGACTACGGAGATGTTGTACGGACCTGAGACCGAGATGCTACCGCTCGACGGCGACACCATGTAGCCCGCGATTGCGGGAATCTGGTAATCGAACGTGCCGGCTCCAACCGAAACGATGGCCGT
Source organism: Thermoplasmata archaeon UBA61 (assembly GCA_002503985.1). Classification (GTDB taxonomy): domain Archaea; phylum Thermoplasmatota; class Thermoplasmata; order Lutacidiplasmatales; family UBA184; genus Lutacidiplasma. The sequence goes on along the minus strand of DASW01000002.1, from coordinate 268,853 downwards.
GGACGTGTTCGAAGTGCCCGTCATGCCGTCGACGATCGCCGACCAGGATGTTCCCGTGGGCAGACCCTTCTCAGTCACCGTCACGTTGTACATCGGTGGGATCGCCGCGTACGACAGCTCGACTTCCACGGAACCCGTCGCCGCATCGACCATTCCAGACGCGGGCGTGGCAAGGTAGCCAGCAACGGTCCCCGCCGTGAACGCGAACGTTCCAGCCGGGGCCCCGAACACGAGCCACGTGTTCACCGTCGACTGCGTCGTGCCATCAAACGTCACCGACCAAGAGGTTCCCGTAGGTAGGCCGTACTCGTCGAACCAAACCTCGGTCTGGCCGGCCGGGACGCCGAGCGGGTAGAGGTCCCAGTTGTTGTCGCCAACGTAGTAGGGAGCCAGGTTGCCGCTATCGTCGTAGGTGTGCCAGTCGGCCCAATAGTTACCGGAGTCGGAGTACGGCGAGTAGAAGTAATTCGTGTCCGCCCCGCCGGAGTACGCTTGGATGTGGGCGACGCTGTACACGCTCGTCGCACCGTTGTCCCCGATGAAGTTCGAGTCCCAGATCCAGTTGTTGTACCCGTTCCAGATCGAGACACCGTAGCTTGTGTCGTCTACGAAGCTGCTTCCCAGGATGTCATTGTAGTCGGCGTCGTTCATCCACACGCCCACATAGTCGTGGTACGCCCCAATGTCGTTGAAGTACCCGTATTCGGTGTCATTGAGCACGATCGCGTACCAACCACCGGTGGCGTTCAGGTTCTGCACGTAGATGCTGCCCGGACCGCTCTCCTCTCCATTGCCCGAGCCGAGGTCGTACAACCCGATCGGGTAGTTGGTCGCGGTCACGTTCGCGATCGTGACTTGGTAGGTATACTCGGTCACGACGGCGGCCGCGGGCCAGCCCCACCAGCCCATGGTGTTCCAAGCGCCCGACAACGTCGAATTGCTCGCCGTAACACCGGAGATGCTGACCAGGCCCGACTCGTAGACCACGACACCGATCGATTCACCAGAGACGGTGGTCGAGGTGACCTGGATGTTGTGCGAGTCTTCGTAGATGTAGACGCCCTGCGAGAAGCTCGACACGGTCGTGCCGCTCACCGTGACCCACGAATCCTCCTCAAGCACCACGGCTCGGCTCGCGTCGGACGCGCCGGTGCCCGTGATCGTCGATTGCGAGGAATCGTAGATTAAGACCGCGGTCGCGGAGTAGTCCGAGGCACTGGCACCCGAGATCGTGGACGAATCGAACTCATAGAGGTAGATCCCGTAGTTGCCGTAGCCCAGGGCCGTCACGCCACTCACGGTGGCTTCGCTTCCGTACTGCAGCTCGATCTCGGTCCCGCCGGACACGCTGTAGGTCGTGGGCCCGGTAGTGGTGGCGTACTCACCGTAGAAGTAGTTGTCATCCGTCAGGCTCACACCGACCCTGCCGGAAGCGTTGACGTTGAGGTAGTAGAGGTCGGTGTAGTTGGACTCGGTGAGCGATAGCGCCGCCGTGGACGAGGCGTTGTCCCACACGTATTCGATGGTGTTGTAGATGTCATCGGGAAGCGAGACCCCGGTTCCGGCTCCGTTGACCGAGACGTTCCCAAGGAATGTGGCGTAGCTAGAGGATATGACCGAACCGGTCTCACTGGACGTGTCGTCGACCGTCAGATAGCTGATGATGTCCCCTCCCGAGGAGTAGACCCCGTCCGCGTAGATGTTCAGACCTACCGCATCGTGTGCCGTCACGTCCGTGAAGAAATTATCTCCCGAATAGTCGGAAACAATTCCCGAAGCCCCCGATGTCGCGTTGACCCATTCGACATAGATATCGCCCGAGGTCTCGGGAGGATACACTCCCTCAGAGCCGTAGGTGATGACCACCCCGGTCGCGCCGGTGGTAGCGTTCACGCTCAGGATACCGACCTCCCCGGCCGGGGCGGCGTAGACGCCAACCGCCAAGTCGGAAGCGTTGACGTCGCTGATGTCGATGGCCCCCGAGTAGACCGCAAGCACCCCAAAGGAGTACTCACCGGTGGCGGAGATATGCGAGATGAGGGGGTCGAATGCAGAGTCGTACATCGAAACGCCGTTCGACCCGCCCGAAGCGGAGACGTTGTTGACCTCCATTCTCCAGCTATCCGCCAGATACACTCCGTAAGAGCCACCGGTCACGGTGATGTTCCACACCGCCGAGTCGTCCGAGTCCCACAGCATCAGGGCCCCGCCGCCGAGGTCGAGGGGGTGGTAGGTGCTGGGGGGTGGCGTGAGGACCGTGCTGCCGTTGTACCCGATGAACGTCTCATTCGAGACCGCAGCATCCGGGCTGTCGTACAGCGCGATGACCCCGCTGTAGCCCGGGATCGATTTCGTCTGGACTCCCGGCGTGTTAAGGAACGATGGCGTCGCCCCATGCGCGGGCACATCGAAGACATAGATCGTCTGGGTTCCAGAGTCCGGTCCCTGCGTGACATTGGAGAAGATCAGGCCATCAACGCCCGTCACTTGGACGAGGTTGAACGATTGGTACCCCCAATCGTTCAGGTAGTTGAACGAGATGTTGACGTCAAGCTGCAGGTTCGAAAATACGCCGAGCGTGCCCCCGGTGATCGCGTCGTCCGCCCAGAGGGCTTGGGAAAATCCGTCCATGTAGAGCGGAGCGAGATTCACGCCCATATCCGGCGTCATGGCCCACGTGTGACCGACGTTCGGGCCGGAGAATGGCACCGGCCCCCCCTCATCGTACCCGTCCGCGAACCCCTCAACCCAGTAGACGGTGGTAGGGGGCACGGCAGGGGGCAGGAAGGTCTCGAACCCACCGTTGACGTTGGTCGGCAGGTACGACAGGTTGGCGATCGTGTTACCCACGAACAAGAACCCGTAGCTAGGGACGAGGGTGCCCACGAATGGGATGTTCCCTGCTGCGACCGAGAGATACGGTACCGCGCCCCAGAGACCGTACAGCATCGAAGGTCCGGCGTTGAGGAACTCGGTGTTCCCGCTCCACCAGCCTGCGATCCCCACAGCGGTCTCACCGGTGTCGGCCCCGAAGTCGTAGGCGGAGGGGACTGAGGTGTACGTTGCGCCGGTCTTGTAGCCCAGGGTCATCGACCCGTTGAGGTCGCTGAAGACCGCGTTAGACCCGCCTCCGGGCCCGCCGAAGATGAGCTCCGAGTCGTAGAGCAGGCCGAGGGGCGTCGTGCTCCGCCCGCTGACCTCGAAGGCGGGAGCGTTCGGGGGAGCCCTGGGTGTCGAAAGGCTCGCGCCCGGGCTGTTGAAGACCACCGTGTCGTAGATTCCGCTGTAGAAGTCCGCCGCCGAGTCCTGGACCGCGTAGCCGAACGTCACCGTCGTCCGGTCGTCGCGGACGGTCGCGTTGTTGTACAAGTTGAGTGTGATTGGTGGTGTGAGCTGGTAGGCAGGTCCGTAGTCGTAATAGTACGAAGGTTGGACGTACGTCCCGTTCCCCGATTCGATCGTGTTGGGCTCTAGGAGGCCGCTCGGGCTCGAGAAGTTCCAGACGTTGTCCTCGAACTGAAGCGTGTCCGTGTAGTTGTCCCACGTGACAACGTTCTGGGTCCAGAACGACCCGGTGTTGGTGCCCGGAATCGACACGTTCGAGAGGACCGTGTTGAGTTGGATGCCATACCGGTACGGGTCGGCGTACGAGCCGTACGTATTGGTCGAAGGCGTAACGAAGTAGTACGCTCCCGGGAATGTCGCTTGCGACGAGTTCAGGACGAGCGACCCGACGAAGCTCGACGTGTTGTAGGAGTACGGTCCCGAGGCCCCGAGACCGAAGTCGCCGAGACCCATCGGTGCGGGTTGTCCCACATATCCCGGTGAGACGACCTGTCCGGGCGACGAAACGGGGTTCCCGAGGAGACCGAGGTTGGGTAGGTAAATCGAGCTCGGGGAGGCTTTGCCCGAAGCCACCGCTTGGGCAAGGCCGTTCAAGAGCGCGGAATGAGAGGAAAGAGAGGGTTTGGAAGCCAACTGAGACAGGGCGCTGCTAAAGTCCGAAAGGGTCGTCGGGGAATAGGACCTTCCGGGATACGATTGCTGGGCGAGGGTGGAGGCGATGGAAGCGGGGGAGTACGGGTTCGTAAACGAGTTCCCCCCCGAAGAGCGTTCGGGTGACGAGGCGGTCGACAAGGCGCTCTGCGTCGTCCCAGCGGCGTGGTTGGGTGAGGGGCTGAAGGCACCTCCTCCAAGAATCGCGCCCGCCGGCAGGACCATCAAGGCGCACACGGCGACGACGATCGGTAGCAACCAGAGGGCGTTTCGACCCGGAAACGATGGCGACATAGCGGACGCTGACGGGCAATTCTACTATAGAAAGGTTCCCGGGCGAACGAGTTGAGTTCTTGGTCGTCGGCTAGGCTGGACCCGGTCTCGCGTTCCGACGCTCGTACGAGAACGCCCGAGACGGGTCCGTCGGGAGGACCACCGCCCTCCCACGAACTTCAGTCCGTGCCTTCTACAGGATCCCCGACGCGGACCCGGCCTTCGTGGAGGACCCGGGCGTACCACCCTCGACGGCCCAGCATGACCTTGAGAAACTCTGGTCCTCGGGTGGGTCCGACGTAGGGAAGCAGGTAGAGGTAGTCGCAGGGCGTGCACGCCTTCGACACCTCGAGGAGGGCCTCGCCCGCCCGGAACCGGCGTCCGGGAACGAACGCATCGTACGCGATCCCTTCAGTGATGAGGTTCTCGCCCAGATCCCCGTAGCGGACGGGCCATCCCTCGCGCACGATGTCGCTCAACGTTTCCCTCGGCATGATCAGGACCGCCATCGCCGGGTCGTCGTGCTTCTCCTCGTGCCGGTACCGGTTGAAGTCACCCTTGAGCCCCGCACGCGAGACGAACACTTCGGGCACCATCGGTTTCGGCAGGCCGCGCTCGCCGGGGACCTCGGGTTTGCAGTGGATCTCGAACACCCGCCCAGACACTCGAGATCCGGCCGCCAAGGGTCCACTTCCGCAGGACCCTGAGACCTCCTCTCTCAAAATACGTTAGGGTCGGTCGGGGACGATTGATCGGGCCGCGGCAAGCACGGTCGGAATCGTCCTTTTCTCCTCCCGCGCCTACCGAGTGCCCATGCCGCGACCCGTGGGAGCCGGGGTTCTGACGATCCTCGGCGGGTTCTTCATCCTGATCGGAGGCCTCGCCTTCGCGCTGATCGGCGCCATCTTCGCGTTCATCGGGTTCCACAGCGAGATTTTCTTCCTCGGGCTTGCGCTAGGGTTCCTTACAATCATTATCGGAATCCTCATGATTGTCGTCCCTTCGGCGCACGTTGTCTGGGGTGCCCTCGCGATCGTCTTCGCCCTCGTGAGCATCGCGGTCGCGTTGGGCGGCTTCCTCGTGGGATTCCTGCTGACCCTGATCGGGGGCATCTTGGCCCTGACGTGGAAGCAGCCCGTCGACCGCGTGATAACGGTTGAGGCGCGCCAAGTACCTCCGCCTCCGGGTTAACGGTCCAACGGCGGCGCGGGTCGCCGACGTGCGCCAGAGCCGATCGTTGCGACGCTGAGGATAGGGACCGTGGCCGCGTCCCTCGTCGAACTCGCGTTCGGCCTGGTCCTCGGCTTCTCGTTAACGATCCCTCCCGGCCCGATGAACGCCTTCATCGCGTCGCAATCGGTACGTTCGTTCCGGGAGGGCGTAACCGCCGGGTTCGGCGCGATGAGCGCGGACCTCGTGCTCGGAGTCCTCGTCTACGCGTTGCATTCCGCGGTCGACCTCTCCGCGGCGCTTCGTTGGATCTATCTGGTCGGTGCCGGAGTGATGGTGTATCTTGGGATCGGGCTCCTCCGAAGAGCCGCAGGGAACCCCCCACTCGAGACCACGGGCGCCAAGACCTATACGAAAGCGCTCGGACTCGGGGTCTCGAACCCGTTCCAGATCGTCTGGTGGCTCACCGCGGGCCTCGCCTTCGCCTACTTCGGGGGCTGGGTCCTCTTCGTCGGGCTCTTCGGAGCCATCGCGGGGTGGATCCTCGTGTTCCCATGGGCGGTGCACGCCGGCACGGAGCGACGGCCGACGATCGCCCGCGCGGTCGTCGTCGGGTCGGGGATCGTGATCTTCGCGTTCGCGGCGTACTTCCTGTTCCTCGCGCTGTGACGCGAGGCTCGGCCCCTACCCCGCTCAGACCGGCTTGAGGCGTGCCGCGAACTGCTTCCGAAACTTCGCTACCTTCGGGGCGATCACCACGCGGCAATAGCCGCTGCCCGGGTTGCGTCGGAAGTAGTCCCGGTGGTACTCCTCGGCCGGGTAGAACTCGGTGAAGGACGCGAGCTCGGTGACGATCTTCCGCCTCCAGAGCTTCGCTTCCTCGAGCTCGCCGATGACCTGCTCGGCGGTCGCGCGCTGAGCCGCGGAATGTAAGAAGATCACGGAACGGTACTGAGTACCCACGTCGTCCCCCTGCCGGTTCAGGCTCGTGGGGTCGTGGGTGGTCAAGAAAATGGTGAGGAGGTCGTGGTAACTCACGACGCTCGGGTCGAACGTCACCTGGACGACCTCCGCATGGCCCGTCCGCCCGGTGCACACCTGTTCGTAGGTCGGTCGGGGAACGGTCCCGCCGGCATACCCCGACGTGACGGTCGAAACGCCGGAGAGCCCGGAGAGGATCGCCTCGGTGCACCAGAAGCACCCTCCTCCCAGCGTGGCGGTCTCGGATGGTCTCGCAATCCCTCGAGCTGCTTCGGACATGGTCCTCTCGTCTCCGCACCGGCCCCTCGGCAAGGGGCTTCGATCGTCGGAGGGACCTCGCAAGCCCGTGACCGATTTCAATTCGCCGATGGCGTCGCGGGGGCGCTAGACCGTGCCCGGTCGGCCCCGCGGAAGACGAAGAGGGGCGCCAGCACCGCGAGGAAGGGCACCAACAGTAGGAGGAACTCGACTCCGGGGAACGAGACGACCAGCGCGACGAAAGGTCCGACGAGGGCGAGCAGCAGGATCGCGTAGAGGGCCGCGCCGAGGCCGACCTCCCGGGTCTTGAACCGAGACGAGCCGGTGGAGAGCCCGAGCACGATCCCGACACCGCCGAGCCATCCCAGCCAGAATCCGACGAGGCCCGTGTACGCTCCAAGAGGCTGCCCGGAGCGCAGGCAGGTGAGCGCGTGGGTCGGTTGACCGCTGATGCACGAAAGGAGCGAGCTCGCGGACCCGACGATCACGACCGCCGCGATCAGGACGAGGATGAACCCAAGGGTACCGATCAAACAAAGGATCGACGCGACCGTGAACCGGGGGTCGACCTTGCGGAGCAGGGCGAATCCGCGGCGGTAGAAGAAGAGGGAGACCAGGAAGAGCAGGGCACCGGCCAGGATCAGGAGCGCCGTGGCATCGAGGAACGCGGTCTGATGCAGCGAGAGGAACCCGAACGCATCATACGAAGCAATGAGGAGGAACGCCACGGGAACGACAATGGCGAGCATCGCGGCCGCGAGGCCGACGCCCGCGCCGGTGGCGATGCGAAAGAGCCCGGTCCTGTCCTGCTCGCTCCCGGTGGCCGACGTTGTTGCCATGCTTCCGTCCTCAGACGACTCGGCCTCCATGGCCTCCCGAGTTATCTACGCTTGGGCAGGGAGATCTCGGCGGGAGCCGTCCGGGCGGCAGCGACGGACCTAGGGCGGTTACGTTCGAACGACGAACTGGACCTCGGTCCTCGACCAGGCCCGCTTGTCCTTCCAGGGGTTTCCCTCGTAGATCTCGCGGTAGGAAACGACCGAGCGGATCTTCTTCTCTTTGCGTTGCCACCGCAGCCAGTCGGAAAGCCCATGGTAGACGACTCGGGGCGAAACGACGGTGGGGTCGAATCGCACGCACGCCACGGTCCCGGCGGGAAGCGTCCGAACCTTCACCCTACCCTCCGAACGTGCCGTTCCACGGACCTCGATGGCGGTATCCCAGACGCGCGACCCCGGCTCTCGGAAGATCCAGCGGCCCGTTCGCAGGCCTCGCGTCCGCGCCCACTTCTCGACCTCTTCGAACCGCCTCTGGATCTGGCGCTCACTGTACGGCCCGGTCCAACGGAGGGCGGCGACATGGATGCTCGGCGTCTTCTTCAGCACAAAGTCCGCGGTCATGGGTCAGCTCTCCTAACGCACGAGAGGACTCCTCATTCATAATCCCCTCGGAAGCCCGAAATCGCCTTCTCCCGCGGTCCGTCCTTTCTCGAGGAAAGGTCCCCGGGGCATCGGCAGGCTTCGCCGCGGCCCCCGTCACACCGTCGCGCGAGAGGGGGACTCGCGCGGAGGCCCCGGCGAGAGCTGGGGCGAAGGGTTCTGCGGTGGAAGGTCGGTGATGTAACCGCCGTAGTACGGGATGCGAGTCGTGATCACTTGTCGGAACGCCTCTCGGAGCGCTAGGTCATCCAAACCGCGGGTCGGGATCCGGTCGTCCTTCCGGTTGAGGCACCCCTTGAGCTCGCCCTGATGCGTCACCCGGATCCGGTGGCAATGAGAGCAGAAGTCGGGGTTGAACACGGGGTCGACCACCTCGACTTCCGCCCCGTGGATGATGTACACGCGTCGGTGGTGCATCTCTCGGACGAGAACGCGCGCGGAGTGCTCCTCGAGCCAACGGTGCACGCTCTGCATGTCGACCATCCACTCGCGGTGGTGGACCAGCTCGGGCATGAACTGGATGAGTTGCAACTTCAGCCCGTCCGTGGAACCCGCGAAATCGATCATTCGGGGGATGTTCGGGAGGGTGCGCCGGAACACCACCATGTTGAGCTTCACCGGCTTCAAGCCGACCCGAAGCGATTCGCGGATGCCTCGCAACACCGGCGCGAGGGCACCCTTGCGGATCGAGCGGAACTCCTCAGGGTCGGTGGTGTCGACCGAGATGTTGACCCGCTTCAGCCCCGCGTCCCGGAGGGTCTCCGCGCGGGCCGCCAGCATCGAACCGTTGGTTGTGAGCGACACATCGGGGATCTGGCGGACCGTCCGGTCGATGATCTCCTCGAGGTCGGTGCGGACCAGGGGCTCGCCGCCGGTGAACTTGACGGAACGGATACCGAGCTCCCGGGCGACGGTGACCAGCCGTTCGACCTCGGCGGGGGTCATCTCCTCGCCGTGCGCCGCCCGGGGCCGGGCGACCGGACCCAGGCCCTCGTCATGGCAGTAGACGCAGCCGAAGTTGCAGCGCTTGGTCACGCTGATCCGGATGTCGGTGACCTCGCGGCCGAACGAGTCGGAGAGCATCGTGGCACCCTTGAACCGCTCCGCTCCTTATAGACCGCGTACACCCGAAGTGGACTTCCGGCCGCTTCTGCCCCGGGCGCCGCGGGTCGGCCGAGACCGCCGCTGTGCTCTGGGGCGGTTCCCGACCGGGCCGACCGCCCCCACGGGTTAATGAGCGGTGGTCGGCATCTCGGTCGAGTCGATGGTATCTCCTTCTCCCGGGACACCGCTTCCGAGCCCCGCCCCGACTGACCCCTCGACGTCGCTCGAGGTAATCCGGGTCTCGAAAGCGTTCGGCTTTGTCGATGTGCTCTACTCCGTCAGCTTCTCGGTTCCGGCCGGGCAGATCGTCGGGCTCCTGGGGCCGAACGGTGCGGGAAAAACCACGACCATGAAGGCGGTCCTCGGACTCGTCCGGCCCGACGCGGGGGAGATCCGCCTCTTCGGGCGGAACGTCGTCGAGGACCCGGTCGGCACCAAACGGCAGATCGGCTACGTGCCGGAATCCCCCGCGCTGTACGAGTTCCTCACCGGGGCCGAGTACCTCGACTTCGTCGCGGACATGTACGGCCTCGACCGGGCCACCCGGCGAGAACGGATCCAGCAGTTCCTCACGGGGCTGGAGCTCGCGGGCCACGAGAACTCGCTCATCAGCGGCTACTCCCAGGGGATGAAGCAGAAGGTCGCGCTCATCGCGGCGCTCCTCCATCGTCCCCGCCTCCTCGTCCTGGACGAACCGCTCAACGGCCTTGACCCGAGGTCCGCGCGCGTCACCAAGGACCTGCTCCGGAACCTGGCGGCCCACGAGGGCGTCGCGGTCCTCTTCAGTACGCACGTGCTCGAGATCGCGCAGGCGATCTGCGACCGTGTCGTGATCCTCCACGGCGGACACGTCCTCGCGTCGGGGACCGTCGCAGCCTTACGCGACCGCACCGGGCTCGCGGGGCGAGACCTCGAGGAGGTCTTCCTCTCGCTCACCGGAACCGGGGACCTGCGCGACGTGGTCGACGCATTGAGCCGGTAATCGTACGATGGACCTCCACCGCGTTCGACGCCTCGCGCTGACCCTGGTCGCCTCGCAGCTCCGCTCGGGGCGGAGCTCCTCCGACCCGAACAGCCTCCTCGGCCAACCCCAGCTGATCGCGGCAGTAGACGTCGTCCTTTTCCTCGCGGTCTTCGGGCTCTCTCTAGAGGCCGTGCGCGCGAGCGCGCTCGGGAGCCACCAGGTCGCGACGCTCGCGAACGCGCTCCTTCCCTTCCTGCCCCTGGTCGCGGTCGGGGTGGTCCTGGTCGCCGGGGTCATGTTCGAACTGACGGCGACGGCGAAGTTCGCGGGCAGCGACGCCGCGAACTGGTTGCCCATAACGCCCGCGGAGTACGTGGCCGCCTCGGCCGCGGCGATCGCGTACACCTACTCGCCGGCCGTGGCCTTGGCCCTCGGCGTCCTGCTCCCGTTCGCGCTGTTCGGAGGGACCCTCGCGGCCTACCTCCTGACCGTCGTGCTGACGATCGTCGCCCTCTTCGAAGGCGCGGTGCTCGTCGAGATGCTCCGCTCCGCCACCCAACGGGCGAGCTCCGTCGGCGCCGGGCGGCGCGGCCAGGTGACCCTCATCCTTCGGGCGGTCGTCCTCGTCGTCGTCATTCTCGCGCTCCAGCTCGCGTTCAACCCGGTGTTCCTGCTCGGGCTGGCCCAGCGACTTTCGGCGGTCGGGCTGGTGACCGCCGCCGTTCCGTTCTTCTGGTCGACCGAGGCGGTGACCCAATGGGTCGGAGGGAGCCCGGCGCTCGGCATCGCGTTCGCCGTGGGACAAGTAGCCTTCGTGGCGCTGCTGGTCTACCTGGCGGGCGAGCTCCGCGTGCGCTACTGGGTCCCTGCGGCGACCGAGGTCCGCCTCGAGGAGCATCGGTACGCCGCCCGCAACCCGTTCCTGGCCCTCCTCGGCCTCAGCGCAGCGGAGTCGGCGCTGGTCTCGAAGGACCTGAAGGGCCTCGTCCGCCGTCGCGAGATGCTCCCCACCCTGGTCGTCCCCATCGTGCTGATCGTCCTGGTCCTGGTGGAGGGAACCACCTTCGGTGGGTTCGTCTCCGTCCTGTGGGTGGGCTGGGTCGCGGGCTTCTTCTCGCTGCTCATCGCCGGCACGTCGGTCGGCCAGGAACGACGGGCTCTCCAGTCGTTGATCTCGTATCCGCTCTCGGCCAAGAGCCTCGTGCGCGCGAAGGCGGCGTTCGTTCTGTTGCCGTCGTTAGTAGTGGCGGCCGCGCTCGGGCTCGTGGTCGGCATCTACTTCCGACTTTCCGTGGGCGCGGTCCTCGGTGTCCTGCTTCTCGTCGTTGCGGTCTCGGTCGTCCTCACCTTCTGGGGGCTCGTGTTCGCCTCTCGGTTCTCTGATTTCCAGGAACGACCGCGACCCCAGTTCCTGCGGCCGGGCGGGATGCTCGCCGCCATGGGCTCCGGGATGGTCCTTCTGTTCGCGATCTTGATCCCTGGGACGTTCGCTCTCCTCTCCCCCTCCTCGTCGTCCGTCTCCATCGAGCTGGTCTGCGCCCTGTTGGCCCTCGGGATCGGAGGCCTCGCGGTCCTCTGGACCGTCACGGGGTTCCGCCGGCTCCTCTACGAGCTTCCGTTCTGAGGAACCTAGCGCCGCTTAGAGCGGCGCGCCGCACGACGGGCATCTCCCGTCGACCTCGTTCCCCAGGGCTCCGCAGAAGCGGCACCGGACCTTGACCACTTGCCGCTCGATGGTATGGGTCGAGCCCCATGCCGCGGTGCCGGAAGGCGGGAGCGCTCGCTTCGCTTGGGCGATCGTTCCGGTCCACGCCTCCGGTTCGAGCACGTCGAACGAAGGGCGCCCGTGAGCGAGCTCGAGCACGAGACGCGGGCGGCCGATACGCCCTCGGCGCACCGCCACGTTCTTCAGCTCGTGGAGGGAGACGTCAAGCTGGGTCTCGGTCTCGGCGAGCGAACGTCGCCCGATCCGGCGTCGCGCCACCGAAGCTTCGAAGACGATACGGAGCGTCGTCACGTAGAGGACGCCGGCTCCGTTGGGCGGACCGTCGGACCCGTCCCCTCGGCTCGCGACCGCGTAGGCGCTGCGCAGCACGCTCTCACCGTGACCCAGGAGCATCGTCGGTAGGAAGGGGTCGGGAATCTAATACCCTCGCCGCTCGACGCGCCGCCGCCCCTTCGAGCGGCGGAGCTCTTCGCGGAAGCTCTTCGGAGCGCGCTCGGTCGCGACGGTGATCGTCACGGGGGCGAGACGACGCACCTCACGACGGAGGAAGCGTTCGGTCCGCGCCCGGTCCTTCTTCCAGCACTCCCTAAGCCAAGTGCCGACCGCCCGCTGGACCCAGCGTTCGGGGTCCTCCAAGAGTCGGGAGAGGAGGGCGAACGGTCGGTCGAGCTCGCCGGCGAGGACCCAGGCCCGGAGGGCGTACGCCGATGCCCTTCGTCGCCAGAAGTTCTTCGAAGAGGTCCAACGGAGGAGCTCGGCGAACCGTTCGGGGTGCGCCGCGACCTCTGTCGCGATCGGGCCCGAAGCGAGGCTGTCCGACAGGGCCCAGCCGGTCGCGGCGTCCACCCATCGGACCCCGAGGCGCCAACCGACCTCATGGTCGATGAGGGGCGGGCGGCCGAGGAGTTCGATGGCGACCTCCTTCTCCTCGAACGAGGCGCCCTCCCAGAGCGAGCGGACCAGCGCCCGGGCCTCTTGGGGTGACCGCCCCTGAATGCGGTGAGCGGCCGCCGAACCGACCCGACGGAGGTAGGGGACACTTACTCCAAGCACCGGTACGGGCGAACCGAGATACGACTGGAGGGACGCGATCCCCGAGGGTCCGGCCCCCGCCCGCAGCTCGCGAAGGACGCGGCGTCGCTCGCGTTCGACCCACGCGGGCCGACGCCGACCCGCGGCTACCACCCGACGGGGCTCGTGCGGTTCTGCTCGTCGAGCCATTGCTGGAGCGGCGCGAAGTACTCGAGAAGCCCTTTCGACTCCATCCGGCGGTCTCCGGTCAACACCTCGAGCGCGTCGGGCCACTCTCGGCTCGTTCCCATCTCGAGGGTCCGGCCGAGCCGCCGACCGGCCTCCTTCGAGCCGTAGATGGACGCTCGGTGGAGAGGACCGGAGGCGCCGACCTCTCGGGCGAGCGCTCGATGGAACTGGAACTGGAGGATGTCCGCGAGGAAGTAGCGCATGTACGGCACGTTCGCCGGAACGTGGAACTTGGCACCGGGGTCGAACTCCTCGTCGCCGCGCGGGCCCGGGGGGGCGATCCCCTGGTAGCGCTGACGCATCTCCCACCACGCCGCATTGTACTCCGAGGGAGGGATCTCTCCCGAGAAGACGTCCCAGCGCCACTTGTCGACGACGAGGCCGAACGGGAGGAACGCCACCTTCTCGAGGGCCCTCCTTAGGAGGAGGCCGATGTCGCCGCTCGGGTCGGTCGGCCGGTCGAGGAGACCGATTTGGACAAGGTACTCCGGCGTCACCGAGAGCGCGATGGTGTCCCCGATCGCTTCGTGAAACCCGTCATGGGCGCTCTCGCGGAACAGGAACGGCTGGCCGGCGTACGCCCGCTGGTAGTAGTTGTGCCCCAGCTCATGGTGGACCGTCATGAAATCGTCGGCGGTGATCTCAATGCACATCTTGAGCCGAAGGTCATCGACGTAATCGACGTCCCATGCGCTCGCGTGGCAGACGACCTCCCGGTCGCGCGGCCGGACGAACATCGAGCGCTCCCAGAACGTGGTCGGGAGCGGGTCGAATCCGAGGGAGGTGAAGAACCGCTCCGCCGTCCGCACCATGTCGGTCGGCGAGAGACCCCGCCCCACCAGGATCCGCGTCAGGTTTAGGTCCGGCGCGGTCGACGGTGGGGCGAGGAGCGGGAACGCATTCTCCCACGACTGCCCCCACATGTCGCCGAGCAAGTGGATCGGAAGCGACCCTTGCGCGGGTACTTGGTCCCCGCCGTAATGCTCCAGCAGGCGGCGTCGGACGTAGGCATGAAGGGACCGGTAGAGCGGTTCCACCTCGGACCAAAGGCGGTCGACCTCGCGGGCGAACGCGTTGGGGTCCATGTCGTACTTCGAGCGCCACATCGCGCCGGTGTCCGAGAACCCGAGCTCGGTCGCGCCGCGGTTGGCGAGCTCGACGTACCGAACGAAGTCGGGTCGGATCTCCCGACCCACGGCATGCCATCCCCGCCAGACCTCTTCGAGGAGCGTCGGGTCCCGGCTCTCGCTGAGGACCCGTGACAGCCCTTGAAGGTCGAGCGGCTCGGGCATGGACCGCGGGGTGTAGCGGCCTTTCGAGTAGATCCCGCGCATCGCGGTCACCCGGCGGGAAAGCTCCTCGGACTCGGTCGGGTCCGACGGGGCGACCAGGGGCAGCAGCACGCGCAGCAGCTTGGCCTTCCTCACGTCTACGTCCGAGAGGCCCTGGGTCGAGAAGCTCGTCGATTCCTTCGCGAGCTCGGCGGTCGCCCCGATGAGCCGGGAATACGCTCGAGCGGCCAGGAGCTCGCTGTCCGGCGTGATGTACGTGTCGTAGACCCAGTCCGCTTTCTGGGACTCGACGGTGAGGTCGAGGAGCCTCGCCTCCGCTCTCCGCAGAAACTCCCCCATCTCCGAGACCGCCATCGTGCTCTCTCCTTCGACCGAGGACCCAACGACCCCCCCTTTAAGAAGGGGCACCGAAAGTCGCCCCCGGACCGATTTCGGTCCGCCCGATGTCCGCCAAGCGTTTACCTCAGCGTGGTGACCGGGACCCCTCCGTTTCCAGTCGAACTTTCAGCTTTATGTACGACGTGCGTCTGACAGGTTGCTGCGGACGTGTCCGACAATCCCGACGGCCGTGCGATTCTCGCGGCGTTGCCCGCGCATTTCGGACCCCCCATGGAGGACGTTGCCATTCCCCTCGCGATTCTCCCCTGTCTTCGCCTCGACACGCCATCCGTCGCGTCCGAGGGGATCTGGGTCGCATGAGCGGGGCGATCCGTAAACCGTCCCCGTCCCCACCCGAACCGGCGATAGAAATCCCCTCTCGACGGGTCTTTCTCGGTCAGGGAGAGCCGAGGGGCTACGGGGTCCGGCCGAAGCTCACGCCGGAAGCGGCCGCGGCGTTCGCCACGTACGTGGACCCGGCGCGGGCTCGTGCGGCGATGGAAGGCCGCACGCTCGTCTACACCGTGCGCTGGGGCTGACCGTACCCGGAGGACCGCGTATTTCAGCGCGGTCGCGTCCCCGGTTCCTCTTCCACGACCGGGAACAAACGGACGGGGCGGTGGCGTTTCGCGTCTCCCCACGCGTCTTCGACCGCAAGCTTCGATAGTGCATCGGCCACCGTGTTCTCTTCTCGGGGCACCCAGCGGAACTCGACCCTTTGGAACGAACGCGCGAGCTGGCCCAGCCATTCGTGGTACGCCTTCAGGTGCTCCGCTCGGACCTCGTACTCGCCGTTCATCTGACGGACCACGAGCTGGCTGTCCCCTTCCATGATGACCGAGCCGGTATAGCCGATCGACCGAAGTTGTTCGAGGGCCCGGATCGCGCCGACGTACTCGGCGACGTTGTTCGTGGAGTGCGCCGAATACGGCCGGGTCGCGAGCCCGCACTCCTCGAAATGGAGGCCGGGACCCTCGATCACGAATCCCCAACCCGCGACACCCCCGCCGGCCGGGGGCTGGCACGAACCGTCGAAGTGGACGAGGACGGGAGCGGACGCGTCCGGCACGGCGATCCCCCGGGGCAGGACGACGTCGTCGGGCACGGCGCTCACCGCCTCCGGGATAGGGGCAGGTTGGGTCGAGATGGCGCGACCGGCCGAGCGAGGAGCGGGCAGTTGCATAGCCCCTCGATGCGGGCGCACGTCGGGCACGTCACCCGGTCGTTCACCATCCCGAGCGGACGGCCGCAGCTCCGGCAGTCGCGGGCCCGGGCGCATCGGGGGCACTGGGCCAGGTCGGAGGTGATTACCGTTCGACAGTACCGACAGTTCGCGGGCTCGTGCGGGTTGAACAGGCGGCGGGATCGGGGTTCGACCGGAGGACCGTGCTTGGGCCGCTGGAGGTCGACATAGGGGTTGCCGAAAGCCCCTCCGACCGTGGTGCGGGTCGGGTCCTGAGCGAGGGCTCCGAGCATCACGACCACGAGGCCCATCGGCGCGGCGAGGAACCCGAGCTCCTGCTCGAGGTCGAGCTGCTCGCGGCCCGTGAATGCGATCGGGTAGGCGACGAGGGCGAACCCGATGCCGATGAGGGCGACCCCGATGTAGACGATCGACCGGTTCATCGGACCTAGCGAGGGCCCCCTCCCATCCTCCGGGCTCGAGAACGGGCGGCCGTCCACTTAAACCGGATGGCTGGAGGTCTTGCTTTTCAGCTCGAGGGTTCTTTCCCGGGCATGGCTCAGCCGACCGCGACGTTTCGCACGACCCTCGGAGACATCCGGATCGACCTCTTCCGCGACCGCGCGCCCAAAACGGTCGAGAATTTTGTCTCGCTCGTCCGGAAGGGGTTCTACAACGGGCTCGCGTTCCATCGAGTAATTCCGGGGTTCATGATCCAGGGCGGGTGCCCGAAGGGCGATGGTACGGGTGGCCCAGGCTACACCATCCCCGACGAGTTCGATTCCACGCTGCGGCACGATGGTCCCGGGGTCCTCTCGATGGCGAACGCCGGCCCCAACACCGGCGGGAGCCAGTTCTTCATCACGCTCGCCGCGACCCCATGGCTCGACCGGAAGCACGCCGTCTTCGGCAAGGTCCGCTCCGGCCAGGACGTGGTGGAGAAGATCGCGGCGGTCCCGAGGGACGCGCACGACCGACCGCGGACGCCGGTCCGCATCGTCGAAGCGACGGTCGCGGGCGTGTAGGCGCGACCCGGTCACGCCGGGAAGTCGAACGGTAGGCGCTCTTTCGGCGCCCGGGCGTCCTCGGCGGTGATGAGGAGCCCGACGATGATCCCGATCGCCGGCACGATCATCACGAGCTCGAGGAACATCGAGTACCCCGCGGATATGGACGCCGACCCTCCGGGGATCACGAAGCGGTAGGGTGAGAGCGTGAGCGCGTAGAATAGGTAGAGAAGGCCCAGCAGGGACGTGACGACCATGAGAGGCCCGTAGGCCCGGGTCGGCTTCGAGATGTACTGGGCGGTGCCCAGGCCGAGCAGGAGGAATCCCCAGCCCTCCACCGCGAAGACCGATATCGGAAGCGCGATTCCCCGGGAATCGACAAAGGTGAGCGCCGCTACCGGCAGGGCCACCAGCAGGAAGAACGCCGGAATGAGGCGAAGGGCGGCGACTAGAATACGGTAACCGAGCGACGGGATCTGGTACCCACCGGTCTCCTGCCTCGGCACGACGACTTTGCCCGAGCCGCTCACGGGATCGCCTCCGGGGGGAGAGGGACCGTGCTGCCGCCCGACGAGTAGGTGGTCAATAGATGGCCCCCGGTGAGGGAACAGCCGGCGCTCACGGCCACGTTCTCGGTCTGGTCGTAGAGCGCACCGGCGGCGTCGTTGATCGGGAACGAGCCGCTTCCGCAGACGATGCCACCGGACGACTCAATGACGAATGCGAGCGTCCCCTGGTCCGGGGAATTGGCATGGTTCGAGAACGTCACTAGGACGGGTACGAGGAGGGTCCCGCCCCCTCCGGTCGGGGTTCTTACCGTCGCGCGGAAGCCCTCGAAGGGGGCACCCCACGAGCGGTTCTCCACCAGCGAGATCGAAAGGGGGAACAGGTAGGCGTACGTCGCGTTCCCCCAGGCGTTCACGCCCAGGGTCTGGTCGACGGTGAGCAGGGATTCCGCCGCGGAGACCGATACCGGCAGGTAGATGGCGAAGGGAAAGACCCCGGTCGAGGAGGGCGCGATGTCGTTCGGTCCTACGGCCAGCCGGCCGAGGAAGACGCCCTCACCGTTCGCGATGAGGGCGGTCAGCGCTACCTTGTCGATGGGGTAGAGCCCCGGGTTCGACAGCGTGAACGACCCGGCGATCTCGACCGTCCCGTTGGATGCGAACGACGCCGAAAGAGAGTGGGACTGGACGCTCGAGCGGGCGACCTCGATGGCGGAGTAGGCGACCGTCCCCGCGTAGAGGATCAGGAGGACGAGGACGATCGCGCTCACCACCCGCAACGCTCGCGCGGCACGATATATCGCGGGAGGCCGTCGATGCGTAGGGACGGTCAGCGCGGCCACTGGCGATGCCCTCCCTCTCAAGACGCGTGGCCCTCCCTTGAAAACCTATCGAGCCCGTCGAAAGGGCCCTCCGTTCGTGGTTCTGGGTCCGCGGACACAAAGTAGATGTCCGAGGGCTCGCGGTGGGCCACCCGCGAGGCCCCTCCGTGGCGCAGGTACGGATCTGGGTGAAACCCGGAAGCGCGGCGGACGCTCTCGCTTGGGACCCCTGGCGAAAACGCTGGGTGGTCTCCTGTCGCGCCCCGCCCGTGGGCGGGGCGGCCAATCGGGCTGTGGCAGCGATGATGGCGGACTGGCTTGGCCTGCCTCGCCCGTCGGTCGATTGGGCTCAAGCGGGTTCCTCTCCGTCCAAGGTGCTCTCGGCCGAGGGGATCTCCGACGCGGAAGCGGACCGCCGGCTGCGCTCGCGCATCGACCTCTCGTGACCACAGGACCGACCCCGGGTTGGAGATCCGAAAGAGAAACCATCCATCCGCTCGGATCCATGGGCCAAAGGGCTGAAACTGTCCGGCCCTGTGTCCGGCGCTCCCGGAGCGGACGGCGTTCCACCTGTCGCGGGCTCGTCCCGTCTAGAAGAGAGTCTCTAGGACCTTCGACGTGAAGGGGCGGATCTCTCGGATACGCCCATCTCGGACCTTCTGAGGCCACGCGGGGTCGGCGAGCAGGGCGCGTCCGATGGCCACGAGGTCGAAGTCGCCTCGGGCGAGCATTTCGAGAAGTCGGTCGAGATGCCGCACCGTGCGGACGTCCTCTTCCGGGGTCGCGCCCGTGGCCCCACGAAACGGTTCGGTGAAGTCGGTGTCCAGAGCAACGGAGCCCACCGTGATCGTGGGTCTTCCCGTGAGCTTCTTGGTCCAACCCGCGAGGTTGAGGTCGCTCCCTTCGAACTCGGGCTCCCAGAAGCGTCGTGTCGAGCAGTGGAACGCGTCAACACCGGCGGCCACGAGAGGCGCCAGGAACCGACGAAGCTCCGCGGGGTTGGTGGCCAGGCGGGCCGAGTAGTCTTGCGGTTTCCATTGCGAGAACCGCAGCAAGAGCGGGAAACCGGGCCCGACCCGGCGGCGACAAGTGCGGATGACCTCAGCGGCGAATTGGGTGCGGTCGACCAGGTCGCCGCCGTAGCGGTCCGTGCGGTGGTTCGTGGCCCCCCAGAAGAACTGGTCGATGAGATACCCATGCGCGCCGTGGACCTCGACCGCATCGAACCCGACCCGTTGGGCCTCGGCGGCGCCCTGCGCGAACGCCTCGATGGCGGCATCGATCTCGGCCTGAGTCATCGGCTCGCCGACCTTTCGGCCGGGCCCGTACAACCCTGACGGGCTGACCGGAGCGGCGGGAAGTTTCGAGGACCCGCTCGAGCTCTGGGCGGCACCGACGTGCCACAGCTGCATGCCGATGTGTCCCCCGGCCGCGTGCACCGCGGACACGACCTTCGCCCACCCTTGGACCGCCGCCTCCCCGTAGATGTGCGGGACCCTCGGGGCGTTCTGGGCTCCCGGGCACGGAGCGGTTCCCTCGGTGAGGATCAGGCCCACGCCCCCCTCGGCCCGGCGGCGATAGTAGGCTACGACGTCGGCACCGGGGACGCCCCTTGGGGAGAAGTTCCGCGTCATCGGCGCCATCACGATCCGGTTGGCGAGGGCGAGCCCGTTCAGCCGGAAGGGCTGGAACAACTCGCTCACGGACACAGGTTGGAGACCTCTCCACGTGGCGTGCGGGCCGTGATAGGGCGGGGCAACGAGCTACCGGCAAACCCCGGGGTCAGGGACGGGGACCCTCCCCACGGCCGTGCATCGCGTGCCATTCTCCTGCTCGAACCGACCTCGACGTATTACTGCTTGGTGGGCTCCGCCGAAGAGGCGGGACTCCTACGGGAACTCGCCCTTCGCACCTTCGACAACGGCGGCATTCGCTGGAGCGACACGGCCCGGGCCCGGACGGAGCTCGCGGTACGCCGGGCCTTGACGGCGGTCCTACCGCTGGGGGGTCCGGCCGAGAAGGACAGGGGGGAAAGGGTTGGCTCGGGGGTCCCATCCTCTCGTTACGGGGGCGGCGGAGGGGGAGGCGGCGAAGCCTCCTCGGTCGTCGGGGGAGCCTCCGGCTTCTGCCACTCCGTTGCTGGGGCGCTCGGACTCCGGGGGATCCGACCGCGTCGGATTAAGAGGAACAGGACCACGGCTACCACAGCGATCACGATCAGCAGGATCAGCCAGCCGACCGTTACTCCCGAGCCCGCGCCCAGCTCTAGGTTCATGACGGACGGGTTCGGGTTCACCGAGTACGAGACCTGTCCGAGGGCCGAGCAATAGTTGGTGCAAGAGCTCACCGCGGAGACGGTCACCCACAACGACTGGGTTCCTGCGGCCGCTCCCGAGGGTATCGTGTACTGGAACGAGCCCGACGTGGCGCTGGTCATCACCGCGGCGGCAGGGGGATTCCCAAATTCGAGGTCCACGTCCGAGGTCCAGAGGGTCACCCAGTACGACGTCGGAGGCGCCCCCGGTCCGAAGGTCGACGTGCTCCACGTCACCGTAAGGGTCTGGCCGGGTTGGAAGCTGCCGTCCGAGTACTGGGAAACCGTGGAGATCCCCACGGACACCGTCATCCCGGCCGCCTCGTAGAGGGTCTCCTGGTCCGATGCGAAGACTCCTTGCATGGGAGACTGGGCGGTCGCCTGGACCGTCACGTACGGCGGGGCGGTCGTGTTCGGGAACGTGATCGAGAACGTGTCGTTGACCACGACGCCCGAAGAGAGGAACGCCCCCGAGGAGGACCGGACCGTCTCATAGATCGTGGCTTTCGCGAAGAGCGCCCCGTAGGTCTCGACAGCGAAGCGGACGGTGTCGCCGGCGCGGTACTCGAGCTCGCTCGGGCTGATGAGGAGCTGCGCGGGGGCCACGTCGGTGCCCACCGTGTAGACGAGCAGGTCGCTCTGGTTGTGCGCGGCGATCGCGAGGTCGAGCGTCCCCGAGAAGTTCAGCGGAGCCGTGAACCCGATCGTTCCCGACAGGCCGGAGATCACTCCCGAGGCGACGGTGTTGTAGCCGTTGGAGTAGTACGCCGTGAGCGCGTAGCCGAGTGCGCTCCAGCCGCTCGTGGTCCCACCGCTGACGGGCAGGATCTGCCACGTCGCCGTCCCCGGGTCGCCCCCGAAGTAGAGGGCGGCGCCGAACGAGGCGACGATCGTGGCCCCGGCCGTAGCGTTGCCGATCACGAGGAAGTCGTAGGTCAGGTTATCGTACTTCGCAGCCGAACCCGCAATCGAGGGCACGGAGATCACGGAGACGTTGACCTGGTCCACGGCCGAGGTCGAGAACACCGAGGGCGAGGCGGTGAACAGGATGGTCGCGGTGCCGCCGAGGCCCGTCGTCAGCGCCCCCGGTGGATTGCCGGAGATCGAAGTGTTGGCGACATGGTTCGGCCCGCTCCAGAACCCGAAGGTCACGCCGACCCCGGGCGCGTTCATCCGCTCATACGAGTACATCACGGTGGTAACGGTCAGCTCGACCAGGGAGTTCGCGGCGATGTCGTTGTCGACGCAATCGCACTGGACCGCGATGGACGCGTCCAAGAAGTTGCCGATGTTGGAGTAGGTCTCGGCGTACACCGAGTAGTGGCCTAGGCTCGTCACGTTCGCCCAGCCGTCAAAGAAGATGTCGCCGAAGTTGCTCGCGTTCACGGGGAGCAGGAACGTGGCGGACCCGTTCACGATCCCCGCCCCGAACGAGGAAGCACTGAGGGCGAGGCGCGCGTAGTTCCCGGTCGTCCCGTCATAGTACGCCGCGGTCAGGTTGACGGAGGCGACCTGGGGATACGGGGTTCCGTCCGGGAGCCCGGTCACGAAGAATTCGACCGTTCCCGAGTGTCCCGCGAGCACCGTGTCCGGGGAACTCACTAGGGAGAGGGTGTACGTCTGGATGGAGAAGGCTGCGCTGGCAAAGCCTCCCAGCGTCGCCGACGCCGTTACGTTCCAGGTACCGCTGTACGTGAGGTTCGACGGCAGGGTGTATTCCAGGCCGGCCTGCGTGGAGACGTAGGTGCCGGTCGACACGTTGACCACCCAAGTTGCTACCGGGTTCGTGAGCCCGTCCCGGGTAGCATTCGAATCGAAGATGTGGACCGTGACGTGGGTATCGAAGTCCGGGTCATTGACGGAGAAGTAGACCCGCCCGTCGGGTTGCCCGGGGTAGAACACGGTCGTCAGAGCCCCGTTCTGGTCCAGCGGCGTGACGCCGATCGGACCGGCGGCCGGAGCGACCGCGGGTCCGAAGGAGGCCCGGGGGATCTCGGCCGGTGCGGCGGCCGAGACCACCGAGAGGGCCGAAACGACGATCAACAGTGCGGCTACGCCAAGAACCATCGGCCGATGCGCCATAGGTGATAATCTTCGCGTTTGGAGTATATCAACCCCCATGCTGACCCGAACCGACCTAGTGACGGCATGACAGGGGTGTCCCGGAAGACGCCCCGACGGAGCTTCCTGGGCCAAAGGCCTGCCGTCCGGGAGCCGAAGCGGACGGCCCTGGGCTGTTCGAGAAGAGCCACTGGAGGGACTTGAACCCCCGACCTGCTGATTACGAATCAGCCGCTCTGCCGAACTGAGCTACAGTGGCGCGACCGTACGGTCGATGGGAATCGCCCTATAATGGTGGCGGCGCACGCTCAGCGCAGCGAGTCGAGCGCCTCGGTCAGGTCGCGCACGAGGTCCTCGGGGTCCTCGATCCCGAACGAGAACCGAATGAGCCCCGGGTCGATTCCGCGTCGTTCGAGCTCCTCCTCGCCGAGGTGGCGGTGCGACGTGAGGCCGGGGACGCTCGCGAGGCTGTCGACCCCGCCAAGGCTCGACGCAACGTGCACGAACCGGAGCCGGTGGAGGAACCGCTCGGCCATCTCGGCGCCTCCCTTCACCGACACGGAGACCATTCCGCCCCGTCCCCGCATCTGGCGTGACGCGATCTCCTCCTCCTCGGCGCTCGCGCGGCCGGGGTAGCGCACGCTTCGAACGAGCGGGTGCGACGCGAGCGCTTCCGCCACGCGTCGACCGTTCTCGTTGTGGCGTGCGACGCGCAGAGCGAGCGTCTTCATGCTCCGGCCGAGCAGGTAGGCGGCGAACGGGTCGAGAACCGACCCGTAGTCTCCCCGGGGGTCGATCCGAGAGAGCAGGTCCTCAGGGCCTACAACGGCACCTGCGGTGAGGTCCGAGTGGCCCGCGAGGTACTTCGTGGCGCTGTGATAGACGAGATCCGCGCCGAGCGCGAGCGGATTCTGGTTGATCGGGGTGGCGAAGGTGTTGTCGACCGCCAGGATGCAGCCGACCGCGTCGGCCGCCTTGGCCCACCGCGCGATGTCGTGCACGGTAAGCAGCGGATTTGTCGGGCTTTCGATGACCGCGAGACGGGTCTTTGGGGTCAGGAATTTCTCCGGTGTGCGGGCATCCCGCTCGTTGACGAACCGCACCGACACTCCGAATCGGGGCATCAGGTCCGCCAGAACTCCCATCGTCCCTCCATAGAGCATGTCGAGGGTGACCACCTCGTCGCCGGCCTTCACGAGCGAGAGGAGAAGGCTCGTGAACGCGCCCATCCCGGAGCCGAAGAGCCGCGCCGACTCCGCTCCCTCGAGCTCGCGGAGCAGCTCCGCCGGAACCTCGACGGATGGGTTGGCGAGACGGCTGTACTCGTAGACCCCACCCCGGTCCGCCGCCTCGGAGAAACCGGACGGGAAGTGGTACGTCGTTGAGCGGTAGATCGGGGGAACGACCGCTCCGGCGTTGTAGTCGGGGCGACCGGCCCCGTGGACGAGACGGGTGGAGACGCCGGCCCACTCGGGGAGCGCGGTGAATCGGGGACGGGGACGACGACCGGGATCCTGCCGCTCGTCCGGGTCGCTCACGAGAGACCACGACCGAACCGGCTCCCGGCCTGCTTCAGGACGTGCAGGCGTGCCGGGGCTCCGATCTCTTCAAGATACGCGGCGACGGAGGGCGGGACCGCGTCCTTCCATCCGCTCCCTTCCGCCAGCTGCTCGCGGATCCGGGCCCCCTCGAAGCGGTCGCGGTCGAAGAGGGGCGGGCTCTCCACAAGGTACCCTTCCCGCTCGAAGAGGAGGCGGGTGAGAGGATTGTTCGTGTACACCCGGTCGAAGGTCGGCAGCAACGCCTCGAGATACCCCACCCAGAGGGCGTGGCGGTTGATGTCCTCGATCGGAACGAGGAGGGTGCCCTCGACCATCGCCTCGGCGAGGGCGCGGCCGATCATCTCGAGGCGCTCGCCGGCGGTGAACGGGTTCTCCCAAGTATAGGACTGCTCGGCACTCCCGACGCCGATCAGGACGGGCGCGCTCGGGCGGTCGGCCCGGATCTTTCGGATGACCTCGAGGTGGCCCCGGTGGAGGGGTTGGAAGCGGCCGATGAGGAGAGCCCGCACGGATATCCCTCGCACTCACTCGGGGGTCAAATCCTCCACGTCGTCCAGGAACTCGTCGATGTGCGGGCACTGCGCGGTCAAGTAGTGTCGGCAGTGCGCGCAGTGGCGGTCGTTCCAGGCGCTCGTGAGGTCGTCGTTGAACTCGTAGCACGGACGGTTGACGAACCGGTCCTCTTCGTCCTCCTCGTCGAGGGTCGGCGAGGCAGGGAAAGGCCGCGAAACCACCGGCCCGTGCGCCGGGACGCGGAACGTTCCTCTCACGAACCGGTCGGTCGCGCGGGTGCGGTCGGCGGCGTGACGGGCGCGGAGATCTCCTCCGACGTCCGGCCGGTCGCACGCACCATCGCGGAAAGGCGTTCGAGAAGCGACTCCTTCTGAGCGCCCTGGCCGACCAGGGCGTACTTGAGCACGTCCCGCAGCGTGGAAACCGGGATGACCTCGACCATGCCCCGGTACCTCGACTCGAGCACCAGGTCGTCCAGGTTCTCTTCGGGCACGAGCACGCGCTTGATGCCGGAGTCGGCCGCCGCCTCGACCTTGGCGGTGACCCCGCCGACGGGGAGGACCTGACCGCGGACCGAGAGCGAGCCGGTCATCGCGACCGACTGGTCGACGGGGACGCCCTCGAGGGCACTGATGACGGCGGTCGCGATAGAGACCGAGGCGCTGTCGCCCTCGACCCCGTCGGAAGTGCCCACGAACTGGATGTGGATGTCGTAGCGGGAGATGTCCTCGCCCGTGTACTTCTTGATGAGGGCGCTGACGTTCTGGACGGCCTCGCGCGCGATCTCTCCGAGCTTTCCCGTCGCGACCACGACCCCGCCGTTCCGCGTCTGGGCCGGAGTGACCTCCGCCACGATCGGGAGGACGATGCCCGAGAACTCGGCCATGCCGGTCTGCGCGTTGATCGCGGCGAGACCGTTCACCACCCCGACCGCCGAGCCCACGGTCGAGAACATGTGGTACTCCTTGCGGCGCTCCACGTAGCGGTCGGCGATCTGCTGCTCGAGCGAACGGGCCGCCTTCTTCGCTTTCACGACCTGTGCGGCGTGGACGATCGGAACACCTTCGGAGAGGGCGATGTCGCCCGCGACCCGGACGAGCCCCCCGAGCTCTCGCAGGCGCAGCGTGAGCTGGCCCGAGCGACCCGAACGACGTTGGGCCTCGCGGATGACCTCGACCATGGCCCCGACGTCGAAGTGCGGGATCTTCTTGTCCTTCGTAACCTCCTGAGCGATGAACCGAACGATCTTGGTCCGGTTCTCGGGAGTGTCGGGCATCGTCGTCTTGACGTAGAGTTCGTATCCGTAGCCGCGGATCCGCGACCTTAGCGCCGGGTGCATCGTCTGAACGCTGTCGACGTTCCCGGCGGCGACCAGGACGAAATCGGAGGGCACGGGCTCGGTCTTGACCATCGCCCCGGCCGAGCGCTCGGATTGGCCGATGATGGGGAACTTGCGCTCCTGGAGCGCGGTGAGCAGCGAGTGCTGGCTCTCGATCTTGAGGAGGTTGATCTCGTCCAGGAAGAGGACCCCGCCGTTCGCCTTGTGGATCGCCCCGACCTCGACGCGCTCGTGCGGAGGGGTCTCGAGCCCGCCCGACTGGAAGGGGTCGTGCTTCACGTCCCCGAGCAGGGCCCCGGCATGGGCACCCGTGGCGTCGATGAACGGGGGCTTGTCGTCGGGAGAATGGGAGACCAGGAGCTTCGCGACCGCATTGCCCGTATCCGTGCGGCCGCCCGAGAACCGGGCGAGGACCCAGATGATGAGCACGATGAGGACGCCGAAGAGGATCGCGGTCAGGTCCTTCTGGACGATGACGATGTAGATGGTCACCGCGAGGACCAGGATCGCCATGACGACGAAGAGGATCGACCGTTGCTCCTTCTTCTGGGCGGCCTCCATCTTCTGGGCCGCAACGATCTCCTTGCCTTTCCCGGCCGGGACGACCCGGATCTTCGGCTCGTTCGGGTCATCGCTGTTGGAGTAGGCCAGGATGTCCTGGAGCTGCTCCTTGGGCAGGAAATCGACCATCGCCCGAGCGAGCATGCTCTTGCCCGTTCCGGGGTCGCCGATCAGCATCATGTGCCGCTTCTGGGTCGCGGCCTTGTGCGCCACCTCGACGGCGTCGTCCTGTCCGATAACCTGGTCCAGGAGCCGGGGCGGGACCTCGACCTGCGCGCTCGACGTGTAGGGAAGGGTCCGCGCCCACAGTTCGAGCTCGCTGACCGGGGCAGCCTCCGCGGGCCCGACGGCCGGTGCTTCCGTTCCTTCTGCCATGGTGGCGTCGCGTCCCCCAACCGTCGAGAGACGGTGCGCCAATGAATCCAAGGGGGGGTCCATATAAAGCCCTTCGGGCCGGTGAAACAGAAGTACCCTGGTTTCGCCGGTGGTTTTCCGCTCCCGGAGGCGGCTCGTGTCCGGTCAGGGTCGGCCGTTATCTACCGTCCCGGACTCGACCCTGGGGGCACCTGCGATGACGGTTCGACTCGAGGGAAAGCCGGTCGCGGAAGCGATTGACCAGGCGACCCGGTCGGCGGTCCGGTCCCTCCCCGCGGGCGAGCCAGCCCCGTGCCTAGCGAGCGTACACCGTGGCGTGGACAGCCCGTTCCGGTACTACCTGAAGCGTCAGGCCAAGGCGGCCGCGGCGCTCGGCATCTCCTTCCGCGACGAACCCCTCGGACCGGAGGATGGGCCTCAGGAGCTCATCGAGCGGCTGGCCGCCCTCGACCGGGACGCGGGCGTCCATGCGGTGCTCCTCGAGCATCCCCTGCCGCCTCCGTTCGACTTCTACCGCGCGGTGGCGACCCTGCGACCCGCGAAGGATGTCGACGGGGTGGGAACGGCCAACCTGGGTCGTCTGGTCGCGCAAATGCCCGTGCAGGTCCCGGCGGTCGCGCTCGCCGCGGTCGAGATCGCTCGGCATTATCGGCTCCCCATCGAAGGGGAGCGGGTCGTCGTGCTAGGTCGGTCCGAGACGGTCGGCCTTCCCCTCGCGCTTCTGCTCGCGGGGAAGGGCATCGGGCTCAACGCCACGGTCACGGTCGTCCACTCGAAGACCCGGGACCTCAAGGCAGCCCTCGCGAACGCTCGCACGATCTTCTCGTGCATGGGCCGTGCGGGGATGCTGACCCGAGAGGTCGTCCCGGAGGGGTCGTGTATCGTCGACGTGGGTGTTTCGACCGTGCCGGACCCCGCCCGGCCCGGGAGCTCGAAGACCACCGGGGACGCGGACTTCGAGAGCCTGGACGGCTGGGCTGCCGGGGTCACCCCGGTACCTGGCGGAGTGGGCCCGGTAACGGTCGCGAAGCTGATGGCGGCCACGCTCGAAGCCCAACGGCTCTTACGAACCGAGGAGGGGGGTTGAGCCGCCACCACGTCGGCGCTCCCGGTGCGACCCCTCCGCCGCTGCGATGCCGGGACTGCCCGATGTGGTACGGCGCGGAGGACGACGGGTGGGGCCCGTGCTCGATCAAGAACCGCCGCGGCGACGAGCGGTACCTTACCTGGGGGGGCCACGCGTGCGACGAGGACTACTCGCCGCCGAGGGCCAAGCCCGCTTTCGTGCGGGCCACAGCGTTGAGGGGGGCCCGCTCCACTTCGAGGGCGTCGGCCGTCGGGTACACTTCGACCTCGAAGGCGGCCCAGGGTAGCCGACGGGCGACCCGACGCAACGCGAGGGGCGACACTTCGACGCGCCGCCGGGCCTCGTCGACCCGATAGTCCCCGGGACCCGCTCCGAGCCGACGGACCACCCGGGCCGACCAACGGTCGAGCTCCTCACCCACCTCCGCTTCCACGACCCCGAGAACGACCGTGCCGTCCTCGGTCCTCCGCGCGAAGGCGGGAGCGGTTCGGTCGGCGCGCCGCCGGAGCCGCTGTCGCAGCTGGACGCCGTCCTTGAACCGGGACGAGCAGTAGTGAACGGGGACGGACAGGGAAAGCTCGCGCACCAGGCGCTCGGCGACCGCGCGGCTACCGCGAACTCCCCAGCCGTTGCGCGGGTCGACCCGGTAGTGATGCTCGCGCATCTTCGTCTCGTTGGTCTCGGAGAACTCGAGCTCGTTCAGGTTGACGAAGTCGACCCCGATCGCGTCGAGGGTCAGGAGGAGGCGACGCAGCTCGGCCTCCTTCTCGGGTAGTACCGGGACCTCCACGCCCCGGCGGATCCCCCAATCGGGGGCGGTCTCCAGCACCGAGCGGTACGCCCCACCGTCGCTCGTGAGAGGACCCCAGAGGTAATGGGGGATGTGGAGGCGAAACTCGTCGAGCCCGGCCCGGGCGAGCCGTGCGAGCTTCTCGGGGTTGGGTTCGTGTGTGTAGAGGTGGATGTCGTGGTCGGCGCCGAACTCGTGCTTCAGGAGCCGAACGTAGTGCTCCACCCGGTCGACGACCCCGAGGGGGTCTCCGCCCGTGATCCCCGTTCCGGACGCTCCGATCGCGCGAGCCTCGTCGAGCACATCCGCGTCCGACCGGACCCGACGCTCGTTGGCGTACACCACGTCGAGCTGGTTGCGCGCCGGCGAGACCGGGCAGTAGAAGCATCGGAACCGGCACAGGCCGGTGACGAACAGCACCATCTTGCGGCCCTCCGCGCACTGCGTGCATGCGGGGGAGAGCGCGCCCCGGTGGCTCGACGCCATCGGGAGAAGGTGGAGGCGGTTCGCGTTCATCGAGCCTCCGAGCCGGTCCGTGAACGATAAGCGTTGCCGGCGCGCCCGGACGACCCCCCGTCCGGTCGGCGGGCCACCGACGCTCGGTTCCCGTGGTGGCCTCTTGCCACCAAGTGGGGTGGGGGGGAGGGCGAAGGCGTAGGCTCAAATCCCCCACCCGATTGAGCGCGCCACTCGCGGAGGAACGTCGCCGATGGAAATGCAACCGGGCCAGATGGCGTACGACCGGGCCAGCACGGTGTTCTCGCCGGACGGGCGACTGTTCCAGGTCGAGTACGCCCTCCAGGCGATCCAGATGGGAGGCACCGCGGTCGCGGTGACCTACGATACGGGCATCGTCTTCGTGGCGTACCGAAACCTCCCGGTGAGCTCGCTCGCCGAGGCCGGGTCGATCGAGAAGAGCTTCGCGATCGACAAAGGGCTCGGGTGCGTCACCGCCGGGCTCATCGCCGACTCCCGCGTGCTGGTCGAGTTCCTTCGGGTCGAGGCCCAGCGCCACCGGTTGACCTACGGGGAGGCTCCCCCGTTCACGCTGCTCGGCCACGCGCTCGGCACGCTCCTCCAGCAGTACACCCAGTTCGGCGGTACCCGACCGTTCGCGGTCTCCCTCCTCCTCGGTGGGTTCGATGGAAAGGCTCCCGGGCTCGTCGAGCTCGACCCCAGCGGCGCGACGATCGGTTGGAAGGCCTACGCCATCGGCCGGAACCGCCGTGCGGTCGCCGACTTCCTCGAAGAGAAGCTCCCGGAGAATTTGACCGAGGAGTCCGCGTTCAAGCTCGCGGTCCAGGCCGTCGCTGAGGGTTCGCCCACCCCGTTCCAACCGGAAGCGTTGGACGTGGCGATCCTGGAGCCGGAGACCGACCTGCGTCGCCTACCGGTCACCGATGTCGCCCGGCGCGTGCAGGGGATGCCGTTCATCGGCGCGCCCGAGCGCCGTCCCAACTCACGGTAGTCCGAGACCTCAGCGGACGCGGGGGAGTCCATGAAGCGCGGCTCCCGACCGAAGTCCGCGACCGAGGCGCTGTTGCTCTCCCCGCGGGACGCCCGAGCGATCTTCACGTACAACCGCGCGGTCTTCGACCGGTTCGTGCGGCGCCTCTCGCGCCTTCCGTGGAAGACGGTGAGCGCGGAGCGTCAGACCGGCCATCACACCCTCTTCGAGACGCTCGTCCACATCCTGCACGTGCAGGAAGCGTGGCTCGCCTACATCGTCCCCGGACGTGGAAAGGAGCTCTCCACGCGCTTTCGGGAGGCGGACCGGCGTCCTACCACGTGGCGAGGGTTCCGCACCTACTCGGACCGGGTGTGGTCCGAGACCGAAGCGGTGGTCCGGTCGCTCTCGGCCCGGGACCTCCGCCGGACCGTGAAGGCGCCGTGGATGCCCGGTCGCTACACGGTCGCGGACGCGCTCCTGCAGACCACTGTGGAGGAGGCGCACCACCTCGGAGAGGTGATCGGTGCTCTCTGGCAAGAGGACCTGGCGTCGCCCGCGATGACCTGGATCGAGGTCCATCGGACCCCCTCTCGGTCCCCTCGGCGACCTTAGGACGCTTACGGGCTGGTCCGTTTCGAGGACGCGGCCTCGAACTCTCCCCGCAAGCGCATGCGTCGCCGCGTGCGGTGGTAGGTGACCGCGAACCGGTGCGCCTCGTCGCGCACCGCCCGCAGGAGCAGCATCGGCGCCGCGTTCGGGTTCGGTCGCATCGGCTCCGAGCGGTCGGGTCGGTACACCTCTTCCTCCCGCTTCGCGAGGCCGATCGTGGGGATCCGGTCCGAGAGCCCGAGCTCCGCGAGCGCGCCGAGCGCGGCCGAGAGCTGCCCGGCGCCGCCGTCGATGAGCAGGAGGTCCGGCAGGACCTCGTTCTCGGCGAGACGTCGGGCGAAACGACGGGAGACGACCTCCGCGACCATCGCGAAATCGTTCGTCCCTTCGACCGTGCGAATGCGGAACCGCCGGTACTCCGACCGCTTGGCGAGGCCCCGCTCGAAGACGACGAGCGAGCCCACGGCCTCCGACCCCTGGAAGAGGGAGATGTCCACGCCCTCGATCCGGTTCGGGATCGTCGGTAGCTCGAGCAGGCTCTGCACGGCGAGGAGCACTTCTCTCGGTGCGGGGCGGGCGACGACCTGGTCGACCGTCGCGCGGGCGAGCCGCTCGGCGAGGCGGCCGAGCGCGGCGTAGCGGCCGGTCGGGCGGAAGCGGACCTCGACCCCGCGAGGACCGAACAGCTCGTCGAGCGTAGCGTCGATCCCGGTCGGTCGGGGACCCGCGATATAGATCCGGTCGGGAAGCTCGAACTGGGCCCCGTAGTACTGCGTCAGGAACTGACGCAAGAGCTCCCCCGGTTCCGGAACGTCGTCCGCGGGGATCGTGAGGAGGTGGGGTTCGGTCTGGCGGACCTCGCCGTCCTCCACCCGCAGGAGTCCCACCGCCACCCGCAACGTCGACGGGTCTTGGGGGTAGGCGAGCGAGAGGACGTCCGCGCGGCCCGTACCGGGACCGATGACCGCCTGACGCTCGGAGAGCGCTCCGAGGCCGGCGAGAGCGTCCCTCAGCATCGCGGCGCGCTCGAACTCCTCGCGCCCGGACGCGCGTCGCATCTCCGTCTCGACCAGCGGACGGACGAGAGCGACCTGGCCCCGGAGTACCTGGGTCGCCCGTTCGACCTGCGCTCGGTACTCATCGTGGCCGATCGCTCCGATGCAGGGAGCGCTGCAGACCTTGAGGTGGTAGTAGAGGCACGCTTGTTTCGGAAGTCGCACGCACCGTCGCAGCTGGAAGAGGTCGCCGAGGAGCTTCTCGACGCCCCGGGCTTCGCGGGCGCTCGTGTACGGCCCGAACAGGAGAACGCCGGGGCGACGGCGCGGCCGGCGGACTAGGAAGATCCGTGGGACCTCGTCCCCGACCGTCACCGCCAGGTACGGGTAGCTTCGGTCGTCCTTCAGGAGAACGTTGTACGGCGGCTGGTACTGCTTGACGAGGTTCGCCTCGAGGAGCAGCGCCTCCCGTTCGGTCACCGTGGGGACGAATTCGACGCTCGCGCTCTGGGCGAGGATCGTCCCGTCCTTCTCGATGCGCGCCCTCAGGTGGTCAAGGACCCGACGGCGCAGGCTGCGGGCCTTCCCGACGTAGACGACCTCTCCGCGGCCCGAGCGGAAGAGGTAGACCCCGGGCACGTCCGGGCCCCTACGGAACCCTTCGCGGGTCTCGGCGGCGAGCTGGCTCGCCGGCACGAACGACGGGAGCTCGGGCCGGTGGTTCTCGCTCATAGCCGCGCGCGTCGGAACACGGGTGTGGGCGGCGGAAGATGCGGGAGGAGGAACCGGCCGGTGTGCGAGGCGGGGGTACGCGCCACCTCCTCTGGGGGCCCTTGGGCGACCACGTGCCCGCCCGCGTTCCCGCCCTCGGGACCGAGGTCGATCAACCAATCGGCCGACTTGAGCACGTCCACGTTGTGCTCGATGACGACCACCGTGTTCCCGGTCGAGCGCAGCCGGAACAGTACTTCGAGCAGGCGCTCGACGTCGGCGAAATGGAGGCCGGTCGTCGGCTCGTCCAAGAGGTAGAGGGTCTTGCCGGTGGGAGGCTTCGCGAGCTCGTAGGCGATCTTGATTCGCTGCGCTTCCCCGCCCGAAAGCGTGGTCGCGCTCTGCCCGAGCCGGATGTACCCGAGCCCCACGTCGACCAGGAGCTGTAGCCTCGTCGCGATTCGCCGGTGGTGCGCGAAGAAGCCGAGCCCCTCGCTCACCGACATGTCGAGGACGTCGGCGATCGCCTTCTCCTTGAACTTCACCTCGAGGGTCTCGGCGTTGAACCGCTTCCCTCGGCAGTCCTCGCAGACCACGTAGACGTCCGGGAGGAAGTGCATCTCGTAGCGCAGCACCCCGTCGCCCTCGCACGTCTCGCACCGTCCCCCCGCGACGTTGAAGCTGAACCGTCCGGGGGCGAACCCCCGCGCCTTCGCCTCGGGAAGTCCCGCGAACAGTTCCCGGATCGGGGTCATGACACCGGTGTACGTGGCCGGATTCGACCGGGGGGTCCGCCCGATGGGAGCTTGGTCGATGAGCAGGACCCGGTCGACCTCGTCGATCCCCTCGATGAAATCGTGGCGTCCCGGCGTGTCGCGTCCGAGCCCGAGGTGCCGGCGCACCGCCCGGTAGAGGATCTCCTGGAGGATCGTCGACTTGCCGCTCCCCGAGACCCCGGACAGGCCCACCAAGAGTCCGAGCGGGATGGCCACATCGTCCCCCTTCAGGTTGTGCTCGCGGGGCCCGTGGATCGTCAGGAACCGACGACCGGGCGACATCCGACGCTCGGGCGTGGGGATCGAGCGGGCTCCGGAGAGGAACGCTGCCGTGAGCGAGCGCGGGGTACCGGCGATCTGGTCGGGAGGACCGGAGTAGAGGAGCTCGCCACCGAGGGCCCCGGCCCCCGGACCTAGGTCGACCAACCAGTCGGACTCCCGCATCGTCATCTCGTCGTGCTCGACGACGAGCAAGGTGTTGCCGAGGTCGCGGAGCGTCTTCAGCGTCGAAAGTAGGCGGGCCTGGTCACGGGGATGGAGGCCGATCGAGGGTTCGTCCAAGATGTACAGGACCCCGACGAGCCCCGAACCGATCTGGGTCGCGAGGGCGATCCGCTCGGCCTCGCCGCCCGAGAGCGTTCCCGAGGCGCGGTCGAGTGTGATGTAGGTGAGGCCGACGTTCTCGAGGAACCCGAGCCGGGCCCGGATCTCCCGGACCACCTGGCCCACGATCTGCTCGTCCCGCTCGGAGAGCGAGAGCGACCGGAACATCTCGACCGACTCGGAGACCGTCATCGCGGTGACGTCGGCGATCGATTTCCCCTGGACCGTGACCGCGAGGCTCTCGGGCTTGAGGCGACGGCCTCCGCACGCTCGGCAGGGAATGAAGGAGAGGAATCCGAGGTAGTACTCCTTTGCTCCCTCGCTCTTCGTCGTGCGCCACCGACGCTCGAGGGCCGCGACGAGGCCCTCGCGCAGCCACCCGTTCACCCACCACTCCTCGGGACGATGAGTGGCCTGACCGAGGCTCTTGTCGGCCCCGTACATGAGCGCCTTCCACCCCTTTTCGGAAAGCTCCCGCACCGGGCGACGCGGGTCGTAGCCGAACAGCTGGCCGAACCGGACGAGCGAGGCGGTCACGGGGGTGAGGCCCCACACGTTGATCGCCTTCGTGAGCGGCTTCTCCTTGTTCGGGACGATTCGCTCCGGGTCGGCGTGCAGCGTGGCTCCGATCCCGAGGCACTCTGGGCAGGCCCCGAAGGGGTTGTTGAACGAGAAGATCCGCGGCGCGAGCTCGTCCATCGAAAAGCCGCACACGGGGCACGCCCGTCGGCTCGAGAAGATCTGCCGCTTCCCCCCGGGACGCCGGAGGACGACGAGGCCGTCGCCGAGGCTTCGGGCGAGCTCCACCGACTCGGCGAGGCGACTCTCCTCGGCCGGGGAGACAACGAAGCTGTCCACCACGACCTCGATCGTGTGCTTCTTGTTCTTCTCGAGTCGGACCTCGGTGCCCGGAAGCCGGACCTCCACGCCGTCGATGACGAACCGGCGATACCCGGCCTTCCGCAGCTTGTCAATGACGTCCCGGTGCTCGCCCTTCTTCGCCTGGAGGACGGGAGCCAGCAGGTCGACCTTCTCCCCATTCGCCTCGGCCTTGACGGCATCCACGATCCGGTCGACCGACTGCGGAGTGATCTCCTGCCCGTCGTTCGGACAGTGCGGGACGCCGATTCGAGCGAACAGGAGGCGCAGGTAATCGTGGATCTCGGTGACGGTGCCCACGGTGGAGCGCGGGTTCTTACTGCCGGCCCGCTGCTCGATCGCGATCGCCGGGGCCAGGCCATCGATCGAGTCGACGTCCGGCTTGTCCATCTGCCCGAGGAACTGGCGGGCGTACGACGAGAGGCTCTCGATGTACCGCCGCTGGCCCTCGGCGTAGAGCGTATCGAACGCGAGCGACGACTTTCCCGAGCCGCTCACCCCGGTGATGACGATGAACTTGCCGCGCGGGAGGTCGATCGAGACGTTCTTCAGGTTGTGCTGACGCGCGCCGCGGACCCGGATGGTGTCGGATGGGTCGGCCATGATACTGGCCTAGGTCGGCAAGAGCGTACGGACCGTCTCGACCAGGCGGTCGAGGACGTGGGCCTGCACCCGGGCGCCGAGCTCGGCGGAGGCGTTCCGCGTGTCCCCGATCACGCTGTCCGGCCAATCCTTCTCGCTCGGACTACCCGGGACGAAGGGGCTGTGCCGGTACTCGACGACGGGGCGGGCCGGACCCACGGTCTCGGGGGCGAGCGCCATGACCCGGGACGTCTCGAGGAGACCCGCGTGGCCATCGTTGGGCGGCGACTCCTTACCCCGCAGCTCGTAGACGAAATCGTAGTCGCAGAGCACGACCGCGCGGGTGCCGGGGTGCGCCTGGACCGCGTGGTCAGCGGCCTCCCGAAGCGCCGCCATGTGCCCGCGCTCGCCGTGTCCCGATAGCACGAGGATCCGTCGGACCCCCGAGCGCGCGAGCTCGGAGAGGACCCCTTCGACGTAGTCTTCGAGCTGGGCGATGGAAAGCGAAACGGTGCCGGGGAACCGGCGAGCCCCCGGCGCCGACCCGTACGGGATCGTGGGCGCTACGAGGCCATCGACGCGCTCGGCGAGGGCCGACGCAGTCGCCTCCGGCTGGATCTGGTCCGCTCCGAGGGGCAGGTGGGGGCCATGCGCCTCGAGTGCCCCGACGGGGACGATCACGAGCGGGTTGGAGGCGAGACGACGCTCGAACGAACGGTAGTCGAGATCGAGGAGACGGTGGGAAGTGGACACGCTCGGAAGAACCGGGCGAGCGTATTTAACACGGGCCGAGAGATACGGAAACGGCCGACCCTCCGATGGGAGGGAGGGAGGCTCTTAGGGAACCGGTGCCTACCTTTTGGTTTCGGTCGCGCGCGCCCCCGTTCACCGGTCCTCGGAGGTTCGCGATCCGCGCCTCGGTTGCGCCCACGGTCCATCGCCTTGAGCAAATGGGGTGCCCGGGGGTCAGTGACCCCGGGACGGTCCACGCGGCGGAGGAGGCCAGCGTAGAAAGATCACGACCGCGACCGCCGCCCCGACCACGACGATGACCCATACGGCCACGCCGGTCAAATCGGTCGATCCGACGCTGGTCGCGGTCAGCCCGCCGCCCCCGCTGCTCTCACTGACAATCGGCACGTTAGCCCACGTCGACCCGAGAACCCAAGTGTCGTTGCCGAACGAGTTGACCCCGCCGACAGGGTTCTCGTTGCCCGAGAAGATGATGTCCCCCACGCCCGGAACGTTGACGAGACGCGAGTTCCAACGGGGAGGGGGCGGGTGGCCGACCGTGCTCGTCAGGTTCGTCCACTGGCCGTCCGCGAACAGATAGGTTGCATCGGTCTCCAGGCAATCCAGGGTGAGGCCGCTGAACATCACGACCCCGTCGCGTGTCGGGTCGTATCCCATAGTGGTGACCCCCATCGGGTTCACCGGGGTGAGGGATTGGTCCTGGGTGACGTTCGTCCAGGCACCGTTCGCATAGATCCACGTCAGCGCGAGACCTCCCTCGGGGTCGAAGCATCCGTTGGTGCCGCCGTAGAATAGGAGACCGTGGGCCGCAGGGTCGTCTGCCAGGTTGCCCCAGACAGCCGGCGGGAGCGTCCCCGCAGTCTTCGTGATGTTGGTCCAGGTGTTCCGGGTGAACTCCCAGAAGATCAGAGCGTGCGTGACCGGCAAGCTGCCGAGGAGCAGCAAGGTTCCGCTCGTTGAGTCGTAGACCAGATTGATCGACGAGGTCAGAGGGGGAGACTGTGCGGGCGCGAGCTGTTCCCACCCCGCGTCGGAGAAGAGCCATGTGTCGTTGAAGAACGTGCCCGATCCCGCACCCCCGAAGAGAATCACGCCGCCGAGGGCAGGGTCGTAGGCGATCCCGTCCGCGAAGCGGGCCGCCGGCGAGACCGACGACGCCACCGGAGACCAGTTCCCATGCGAGTAGACCCAGGTATCTCCGAGGGGAGTGTTGGACGAATCCTCTCCCCCGAACAGCACCAGCTCGCGCAGCAGGGGATCGTACGCCATTCCGTAGCTCTGCCGAGGCGTGGGGACAAACTCGGTTGCCGCCCGCCCGCGACTTTCAGTAGCGGCATGGGTGACGGCGGGCAATGGACCCACGGCTCGGCCCGTCGGCACTCCCGTGAGGATGACCATCATGACCACCGCGACGAGAAGGGCCGGAAGGAGGACCGAACAGCACCGACAGCAGGATCGGGCCATGGACCCCTCGACTTAAGCGAAAGACGAACGGGAGTATCCGCTTTACCCCTCCTTGCCGACCGACCGGGCGGGCCGGCGACTTTCGGATGGCGTTCTCACGACGGGGTCGACGGCGTCCCGGGGTCCGGTTCGTCCGCGACGGATGGGACGGGCTCAGCACGGCGATTCCCTCTTCGGGAACGCGTGGGGCTCGCGACCCGAGCCACTCGTGCGGGGGTGGAGCGGGCGGAGGGGGCTGGTTTGCCCGTTCCCGTCACGCGACCGCGGCCCTTGGGCTTGGCCTTCGCCTCGGAGGGCTTGGCGGATGATGGCCGGGCGGCCTTCTCCTCGGCCCGGGCCGACGCACGAGCTGCCTTCTCTTCGGTCCGGGCGGTCGCCCGGGCGGCCTTCTCTTCGGCCTTCTGTAGTCGGGACGGGCATTCGGGGTTGATGCAGAGCGTCCACGGGGGTCGACCGGCCTCGATCGCCGTCACAACGGGAGCTCGACAGACCGGGCAGGGAGGCTGGTCCTTCTCGAGCTTTCCCCGCTGGGGCAGCGGGTACGTGACACGACACGCCGGGTAGCCGGAGCATCCGACGAACCGCTTTCCCGCAAACGAGTAGCGGATCGAGAGCGGGCTACCGCAGCTCGGACAGATCCCGATCCGGAACGCCTTGTGGTGCTCGGGACACTCCGGATTGACGCAGTAGAGGTCCGGGCGGACACCGCGGAACGTAATCTTCACACGGGGGACCTTGCAGGTCGCGCAGAGGAACTCCGGGGCCGGCTCGACGAAGCCCGCCGAGGGGAGCGCGTAGGTGGCCGTGCACGAGGCGGGGTTGTTGACGCACTGGACCCAGCGTGCCCCCCGGGGGCTCCGCGCGAGTTGGAGCGCGCCACCACACTTCGCACACGGTCCGACGAAATGCTGGCGGTCGAGCGCGCCCGTGAGGGTCTCCTTCACTCCCTTCGTGTTCGCCGAAAGGAGCGCGTACGCCTCGCGGAGCATCTCGCGGGATTCCTCCAACACCTCCGCCTTGGGCTTCTTCGACTCCGCGACGAGCTCCATGTCCTCTTCGAGACGGTGGGTCATCTCGGGTCGGGTGATCACCGGGGCGTGAGCCTTCAGCGCCTCGGTCACCGCGATCCCGGTAGACGTGGGTTCGAGCTGCCGCTGGTTCACGTAGTGGCGGTCGAAGAGCTTCTGAAGGACGTCGTGCCGGGTGCTCTTCGTCCCGAGCCCGAGGCGTTCCATCTCTTGGATGAGGGAGCCCTGCGAGTACCGGCGGGGAGGCCGGGTCTGGTCCTCGACGAGCTCGACCTTTGGGACCGTGACGGTCTCGCCGACGACGAGGCGCGGCATCGGGACCGTGTCGGGTTTCGAGTACGGATAGACCCGGTACCAGCCCGGGTCGGTCAGGAACTGGCCCTTGCCTTGGAACCGCTCACCGTGGATCTCCACGGCGGCGGTCCGTCCGATGCCGAGCGCATCGGGGGCGAGCGTCGCGAGGAACCGACGGACCACGAGCTCGTAGACCGCGGCGTTGTCGGGACGCAGCTTCTTCGGGTCGACGACCCCCGTCGGATAGATCGGGGGGTGGTCGGTCGTCTCCGTCCGCCCTCGTGTGGGTCGGAACGACGGCTGCTGGAGGACGAACTCCGCCGCCTCGGCGAACGGGCCTTCGCGGAACTTCTCCACGAGCGTTCGCAGGCCGAGCCCCCGCGGATAGACC
Organism: Thermoplasmata archaeon UBA61; assembly: GCA_002503985.1. Taxonomy (GTDB): domain Archaea; phylum Thermoplasmatota; class Thermoplasmata; order Lutacidiplasmatales; family UBA184; genus Lutacidiplasma. The sequence continues at coordinate 229,358 of DASW01000002.1, read as the reverse complement.
GTGTTGTCCGTCCGCGGGTAGCTGATCAGACCCTGGGTGTACAGGTCCTCGGCGATCCGCATCACGCGCGACGCGCCCAGGCCCATGCGCGTCGCCTCGGCGACGAAGAGCGTGGTGGAGAAGGGGACCGGGGGCCGGCGTCGGGTCTCCTCTTCCGCGAACTCCCGCACGACCCCGCTCTTGGCGTGGGCGACGAGCCGGAAGATCCGGTCCGCGTCGACCTTCTTCTCGAAGATCCCGTGATGGTGATGGAGGCGAAACTCCTCTCCGGCCTTCTCGCCGGTCGCGACGATCTCCCAGAACGGGGAGGGAACGAACTCCTTGATCGCCTGGTCCCGTTCGACCAGCAGCGCGAGCGTGGGGGTCTGGACGCGACCGACGGACAGGAAGCTCTTGCCCCGCTGCTGGGCTGTGAGGGAAAGGTAGCGCGTTAGGAGGGCACCCCAGACGAGGTCGATCTCCTGGCGCGATTCGGCCGCCTCGGCGAGCGCTCGGTCGAGCTCTTCGAGATGCGTGAAGCTCGTCTCGATCGCGTCGCGCGTGAGCGCGCTGTACTGGGCCCGCTTCACCTCGATCTTGGGATGGACCTTCTGGAGGAGCTCGAGGCACTCGAGCCCGATGAGCTCGCCCTCGCGGTCGAAGTCGGTCGCGATGATGACGCGGTCGAACTCGCGGACGATCGATTGGAGGGCCGCGACGATCCCCGTCTCGGTGACCCGCTTGAGCGGCCGGGTCTCGAGGAGCTTCGGAAGGCCGGCGAGCGTCCACTCGGAGAGCTCCTTCGGGTAGTCGAGCTCGACGATGTGGCCGCGCAGCCCCACGACGGCGTAGGGTCCTTCCGGGCGGTCGAACCGGAAGACGTTCGTCCCTTCGAGGCGGGCGCGTTTCATCCGCCCATCCGAGAGCACAATGGCGATCCGGAGGGCGGTGTTGAACTTCTCGGCCACGACGAGAGTGCGAACCACGGCTCGATTATCAGGCCGGGCGCCGTAGATAAAATCAGGGGGTGACTAACGCCGGCCGACCGCTCCGAACGTGAGCGCGCGCGTTCGACCGGGGCGAAAAGCCCGACGACCGTCCTCGACGGCCCGGCGGCGTGGCGGACCCGCCCTCCGACTCTTTATACGGCCCGGCCGGTCGGGGCGACCGGTGCCGCGGTAACTCAGTTTGGGAGAGTGCAAGACTGAAGATCTTGAAGCCGCCGGTTCAAGCCCGGCCCGCGGCACCTCCCCCGGTCTGAGCGGTACGACACCGTTCGGAGCGGGCATCGTCGGCCGACCGGCGGACGCGGCGAGCCGGGTCTTCCGGGGGTCCCCCGACGTCGTCCGTCGGGGGGAGGCGCGGAGTTAGCGTGACGGGACGAACCAGACGTCCGTGATCGCGTACTTCGGGTTCGCTTCGAACCGAGCCTCGATGGGCATCCCGACGTAGAGGTCCGACTCGGCGCAGTCCCTCAAGCGGACGAGCAGGAGGCTCCCGACCCCGTCGAACTCGACGAGCGCGAGGCTGTACGGGGTTTCCTTGAGGAACAGTTCGCCCGAGAAGTGACACGTCGTCCAGGAATGCACCCGCCCCTTCGTGGGGAGGTCGACCCACTCCGTCGGAGCGCCGCAGACCATGCAGTGGCTTCGCGGGGTCCCGTAGACGAAGCCGCACTTCGGGCGTCGGCACTTCGACCCGCGCAGTCGTCCCTCGGCGAGCCCGAGGAAGAACGGCGAGTCCTCGGCGTAGCTGTGGATGTAGCTGATCGTGTACGGGTTGCGGATGATGAGGCTCTCCACCCCGTCGCCGTCCCGGAAGATGGCGGCGCCGCTCTGCTCGAGCTCGGATTGGACGTCTCGGAACTTCGAGAACGTCCGGGGGCGTGCGCTCATCGGAACCCCCGCTCGAGGATCGAAACGGTCACGGCCGAGCCCGTCCCCGCGTGGCTGTGGATGGCGCCGCGCTTGGGCTTTGCCAGCTGGAGGGCCGGGTCCCCGAAGTGCTTCGGGATCGTTCCCTGGAGCTGCCAGAACGCGAAGACCGCCTGCATGAGGCCGGTCGCGCCGACCGGATGGCCGCATGCGATGAGACCCCCGGAGGGGTTGACGGGCATGGCGCCGGCCCGGGGGACCGGGAACCCATAGTCGATCCCCTTCAGGAACGGGTCCCCGCGCTCGACGAACCCGTAGCCCTCGCCGTAGCGGCAGAGCCCAAGGTCCTCGTAGGTCTGGATCTCGCTCGACGCGTAGGCGTCGTGGAGCTCGACGAAGTCGAGCTCCTCCGTCGGCTTCGTGATCCCCGCCATCCGGTACGCCTCGATCCCCGCGGTGCGGCCGGCGCGGAACGAGTGCACACCGGGATACGGGAGGTGCTCGTACTCCTTCGCCTTCTCGTGCGGGAGGAGCGGGACCCGCCCGAAGGGCCGGTCGGAAAGACGCATCGTGTCGGTGCCGCAGCCCACGCCGGTGACCTGCACCGGCTTGTCGGTGAACTCCTTCGCCCGCTCTTCGTCACAGAGGATGACGCACGCCGCTCCGTCGCTCATCGTGCAGATCTGTTCGCGCGTGAGCGGGTAGCTGATCATCTCCGAGTTCAGCACGTCCTCGACCGTCAGGCGCTTCGGGTACTGCGCGTACGGGTTGTGGAGCGCGTTGCGGTGGTTCTTCACCGAGACGAGGCTCATGATGCGGCTCCCCTCGGCGATCGCGAGTCGCTGCGCCTCGCGCTCGTCGCGGACGTTCGCGAACTTTCCGAGCCGCAGGTACTCGTAGATGTGGCGCATGACCATGAGCGCGTAGTAGCCGGTGTAGAACCCGCCGAGCGGGAAGTCGAAGTTCGTGTCGGAGGCGAGGGCGATGAACTCGTTCCCCTTCCAGGTGTTGACCCGGCTCATCGTCTCGAAGCCGGCCGCGAGGCAGACGTCCATGCGCCCGCTCGCGACCGCTTCGTACGCGGCCTGGACGCATTCTCCGCCGGTGGCGCCGCCCCACTCGATCCGAACCGAACCCTTCGGGTTCAGCCCCAGGTAGTCCTGGACCATGCTCGCGGCCTTGAGCTGCCGGGTGAAGTGGTCCGAGAAGTAGGAGATCCGCGTCCCGTCGATCCGGTCCGGGGTGAGGTTCGGGACCCCTTTGAGCGCGTAGTCGTATGCCCGTCGGACCATCAGGCGGAAGTCCATCGCGGGATGGGCCTTTGCGAACTTCGTGACGCCGCCCGTGACGATGTAGACGCGCCGCCCGCGGGCGGGGGACGTCCGGGCTCGGGTCGGTCGGGCGGGCGGGCTCTTCGAGCGCTTCGGGCTCTTCTTCGCGCGAACGGGCACAGGTGCTCCCTCGCCTCGCGCCAATCGGGTCGCCCTCATAACCTTCGCATGGCCGCCCACGGGCGGGCGGTGCCAGAATCGTTTAACGCGGGGGGCCGATACTCCCCCCGATGCCGACCCATCCCGCCCCGAAGCACCTGCTATCGATCTCAGACCTCGCGGGGGACCTCGACCGGGTCCTGGCCCGCGCCGCGGCCCTGAAGGCCGAGCGCGCCCGGGGGGTCCTGAAGCCGACGCTTGCGGGGAAGAACCTCGCGATGATCTTCGAGAAACCGTCCACGCGCACGCGCACCTCGTTCGAGGTGGCGATGAACGACCTCGGAGGCCACTCGCTCTACCTCTCCTCGAAGGACCTCCAGCTCGGACGAGGCGAGACGATCGCCGACACGGCTCGGGTCCTCTCTCGGTTCGTGGACGCGGTCTGCTACCGCGCGTACCGGCACGCCGACATGCTCGAGCTCGCGCGCTGGGCCACGATCCCGGTGATCAACGCCCTCGACGACGTGGAGCACCCTTGCCAGATCACGGCCGACCTGCTCACCATGCGCGAGCGCTGGGGCGGTCGGTTCGCGCACCACCGTCTCGCGTGGGTGGGGGACGGCAACAACGTCCTCCACTCGCTCCTCCTCGGAGCGGCGGCCGTGGGACTCGACCTCGCGGTCGCGACCCCGGCGGGATACCGCCCCCAGCCCGAGTACGTCCGGGCCGCGGAGGTGCTCGCGCGGGACTCCAAAGCGACGATCACGTTCACGAACGACCCGAAGGAGGCCGTGACGGGCGCCGACGCGCTCTACACGGACGTGTGGGTCTCGATGGGCGACGAAGCGGAGGCCGCGGCACGGATGGCGGCGTTCCACGGGTTCCAGGTGAACGACGCGCTCGTCGAGCTCGCGAAACCGTCGGCGTTCGTTCTCCACGACCTGCCCGCCCACCGCGGCCAAGAGATCACCGACTCGGTACTGGACGGGCCCCATTCCGCGGCCTGGGACCAGGCCGAGAATCGGCTCCACGCCCAGAAGGCGATCCTCGAGTACCTTCTCCTTCCCCGCGCCAAACCCCGGCGCGCGAAGTGAGGACCGGTCGGACACAGGGGCCGGTCCGTGGTCGGCTACACGCATCGGGACCGTCGGGCCCACCGGGACGTCCGCCGGGCGTTATGGACGATGGTCGCGGCCGCGGTCGCCCTCACCGGGGTCGGGCTCGGGGTGCCGCTCCCGTTCATCGGGATCGCGGCGGTCGTGGGCCTGGGGGCGCTCGGGGCGGTGTACCTCGGCTGGTCCGAGGGGATGCTCTCGAGCTACCAGACCGACCTTCGGACCGCGCGGGAAGGCGGGACCGGGGACGGCTTCGTCCGCGTCGAGGTGGGGTCCGCGGTCGGATTCGACCGGGACGTCGGTGGGCCCACGGCGCTCTCTCCCCATGCCCGGCGACGCTACCCGGGGACGTCCCGCGACGACGACGAACCGAGGCGTGCGACCGGACCGTAATCGGGTCAGGTCTTGCCCGGTGTCTCGGGCTCCGCGCGCAGCCGGACCTGGAGCAGGTGCTCGATCTTGCGCACGAGCGCGTCGGGAGGATGGAAGTTCCCGGATTCGATCTTGAGCACGACCGACTTCTTCTCGTTCAGCTTCTTTCCGAGGACCTCGGGGGTCCATAGGCGGGCCTCCCGCGCGAGCCGGATGCGCTTCCCCCAGTCCGGGGCGAGCTCCATCTCCCCGATTTCCTGGTAGAGGTCCCGTTCCTCGAGCCGTCGTCGGGGACCGGAGGGGCGGGTGACGCCCATTCCCGGGCGGAACCGGCCGCCGTCGCTCGAGGTCGATGCGGGAGGAGCGGGAACCGGGTCGACCGGCGTACCGAACCGGGCGCATTCGGGGCAGAGCGAGAGGACCGACCCCTCGAGGCGCACCCGGCTCGCGAGCGGAACTTCCTTGCCGCACATCTCACAGAGCATCGTGTTCTCCTACTTCGGACGCGGAGGCCGAGTCCGTCGACGTTCTTCCATTCTCCGCTGACCTTCTTCGAATCGGAGCCGCTCCTCCGCGCTCTGCGGGACGAGCGGCGGCACCGACACAGGCCGGCCCGCGGCGTCGACGGCGACCATCGTGATGAACGCTTCTCCGACCGCGCGAGGCCTCCCTCCCGAGGCCGACTCCGCGCGGACCCGGACCCAGACCTCCATCGAGGAGGTCCCGACGTAGGTGAGAGTGGCGTCGAAGTCCACCACGTCCCCGACGTGGACGGGGGAGAGGAAGTCGACGCGGTCGAACGAGGCGGTCACGCAGCCGGTCCCCGCGTGGCGGCTCGCCGCGATGTACGCGACCCGGTCGATCTCGGCGAGGATGCTCCCACCGAAGACGTTGCCCGCGAGGTTCGCGTCGGTCGGCACCATGAGCCGGATCGTCGATGCGCGCGACGAGCCCGTTTTCGATGACCCTGGGTCCGGCACGTGCTCCGCCCCGAGAAAGACCGGGCGACCGACGGGGCGGCCCTCTAAAGCGGTTTCGCCGCTCGGAGCCCGCCTAGCGTTCGGCGACCACGAACGCTCCCGACCCGAACGGCTCCCGACGGGCGCTACGGAACCCGGCGGCGAGGACCTGCTGCTCGAGCTCGGCGGCCGTCACGAACGAAAACGAGTGACGGGCCAGGTGTCCCTCGAAGACGGCGACCCATCGCCCCGAAAGCGTGGACCGGTCGAAGTCGTACACGACCAGTCGGCCTCCCGGGGCAAGCACCCTCGCGGCCTCGCGGAGCGCGACGTCCGCCTGAGGAAAGTGATGGAACGACATGAGGGACACCACGCGGTCGAACTGGCCCACCCCGTACGGGAGCGTCTCGGCCACCCCCGAAACGAAGGTGACAGGAGCGCCGGCGGCGCGTCCTCGCAAGATCTTCCGCTCATCCGGCTCGAGGACGACCAGCTCCCGGGCCCCTCGACCGAACGCGGCCGTAGCGGCACCCGTGCCCCCACCCAGGTCGAGGAGGCGGCACCCTTCCGGCTCTGTGAGCGACCGCAGGCGGTCGAGGAGCGCCCGGCGCGCCCAGAGGCGGAAGCGGTCCCGTCGGGAGGGTAGGTACGGCATCGTTCGGTCGACCTCGGGGAGAACGGACGGGATGGGTTGTGTGCCTAAGCCTCAGGGGAATCGGTCTTCCCAGAACGCACGGTGGAAGCGACGACCGACGGACAACCCCCAGAAGATCCACATCACGACGACCACGGTCGGGAAGATGATGAACGAAACCAGGACGATGGCGAGGTTCTGGTACCAGGGGAACCGACCGGCGAGGAACGCGAGGTAGAGGATCACCCAGCAGAGGCCCCCCACGAGAAGACCGATCGTGGCCACGATGCGGGACTTGAGCCCTCGGAAGAAGGGGCCGGCTTCCTCGGGTCCGGGCGGGAAGGCCGGGTCCTTCATCGGCCCACCTCGTGCCGCTCCCTTGTGGAACCCGTTCGAGTCGTCATGCGGGCTTCCCCCGAGCCGAGCGGTCGACAAGGTCGTCGAGCCGCTTCGCGACGGCCTTGAGACGAGGGGCCATGGCACTGAGGTCGCCCTTCTCGCCACGGCCGAGGTCTTCCAGGAACGCCGCGTACGCCTCGATCTCGGCGAGGGCGTCCTGAGGGCTGCGGGGCCCGCGTCCCATCCATCCGTGCATCCAATCCGGCCCGCCACGAGCCGCCTCCGTGACCTCGTAACGGCCGTCCTCGCGCTTGCGGACGAGCTTCTCTTGGGCGAGCTGCTCGAGGAGAGGGTAGATCGAGCCCGGGGAAGGTCGCCACCAGCCCATCGACATCCGGTCCATCTCTTCCATGATCTCGGCTCCGTTCATCGGGCCTCGCTCGAGAAGCTGAAGCACCCAAACGCGAAGGCCACGATGACGCTTCGATCCCCACGCGTAAGCCCACATACTCGGAATACCGATATCGATTATTCGATATAAATCTTTCCTGAAACGACGCCCGGGAGGCAGAACCGTTTCAGGACCTCACCGAGTCCTGAAGAGGGGCGAGTGGTTCCGCCCAGATAGGAAGGTCATCGATGCCGACCAAGAGCAAGAGCGCGAGCCAGGGAGCCGGAGCGAGCCGGGGTAAGGGATCGTTGCCGAAGGCGCACGTGGCCACCGTGGCCGTCGTGGTCTCCGACCGGAAGAAGGCGACCGAATGGTACACCGGGAGCCTCGGTCTCGACCTCGTCGAGAGCATGGACCACTGGGTGGCGGTAGGTCGCAAGGGCAAGGGTGGGTTGCTCCACCTTTGTCAGATGTCCGAGTTCGAGCCGAACGCTCCGCTCGAGCCGGGCAATTCGGGCATCACGCTTCGGGTGCCGGGGTCCGACTTCGTCGCGGCGTGCGGGGCGCTCAAGGCGAACGGTGTCGAGTTCACCGAAGGGCCGAAGAAGGAATCGTGGGGCTGGTACGCGACGGTCCGCGACCCCGACGGGAACGAACTCTTCCTGATGCCCGACCTCTAACGCCCGACGCCCGGGCCCCGGTCGGTGCCGGTGCCCGTGCTTTTCCTTTCGTCGCGCGCGACGCTGCGCCGGCGCGGCCGCGGAAATCGTACGAGCCGCTTCTCTCGGAGGCGCGCGGAGACAACGCCTATATAGCAGGACCAACTGGGCGCGCCCGGTGCCCTAGAAAATGGCGCAGAAACCCCACCTAAACATCGTCTTCATCGGACACGTTGACCACGGGAAGTCCACGACCGTCGGCCGTCTCCTGCTCGATACCGGGTACATCCGACAGGAAGAGATCGACAAGTACCGGCAGGAGGCCGAGGCGAAGGGGAAGGCGACGTTCGAGTTCGCCTGGGTCATGGACGACCTCAAGGAAGAGCGCGAGCGCGGGGTCACGATCGACATCGCCCACCGCCGCTTTGACACCCAGAAGTACTACTTCACCATCATCGACGCGCCCGGCCACCGGGACTTCGTCAAGAACATGATCACGGGGACGAGCCAGGCCGACGCGGCGGTGCTCGTCTGCTCCGCGGCCGAAGGGGTCCAGGAACAGACCCGGGAGCACATCTTCCTCGCCCGGACGCTCGGCGTCAGTCAGATCATCTGCGCGATCAACAAGATGGACCGACAGGAGGTCGCGTACTCCGAGAAGAAGTACGAAGAGGTCAAGGAGGACCTGACGAAACTCCTCAAGAACATCGGGTTCAAGCTCGCGGAGCAGGTCACCTTCCTGCCGATCTCAGCGTTCAAGGACGACAACATCAACAAGGCGAGCGCCAACATGCCCTGGTTCAAGGGGATGACCCTCCTCCAGGCGCTCGATGCGCTCAAGGTGCCGGAGAAGCCCACCTCGAAGGCGCTCCGACTCCCGGTCCAGGACGTCTACACGATCACCGGCATCGGGACCGTCCCCGTCGGACGTGTCGAAACCGGGACGCTCAAGGTCGGCGACAAGATCGTCTTCATGCCGGGCGGAAAGTCCGGGGAAGTGAAGTCGATCGAGATGCACCACGAGGCGGTCACGGAGGCCGTCCCAGGCGACAACATCGGCTTCAACGTCCGCGGGATCGACAAGAACGACATCCACCGCGGCGAGGTCGCCGGTCCGGCCTCGAACCCGCCCACCGTCGTCGAGAGTTTCACGGCGAACATCCAGGTGCTCAACCACCCGAGCGTCATCACGGTCGGCTACGCGCCGGTCTTCCACTGCCACACGGCCCAGGTCGCCTGCGAGTTCACGGAGCTCCTGAAGCGCCTCGACCCCAAGACGGGTCAGGTCGCGGAAGAGAACCCCCAGACCCTCAAGACCGGGGACGCGGCGGTCGTCAAGATCACGCCGAAGCGCCCGCTGGTCATCGAGAAGTACAAGGAGTTCCCGCAGCTCGGACGGTTCGCCGTCCGGGACATGGGGCAGACCGTCGCGGCCGGGGTCGTCGTCGACCTCAAGAAGCGCGAGTAAGCCTCTCGCGGGCGGACGGGCGACCGGGAGGGAGGGACTATCGATGCCGCAGAAAGCCCGTATCTCGTTGAGCGGCACCGACTCCCGTAAGGTCGACTCGATCTGCAAGCAGATCCGCGAGATCTCTCAGAAGACCGGGGTCGCGATCGCCGGCCCCATCCCGCTCCCGACGAAGAAGCTCAAGGTGCCCGTACGCAAGGGCCCCGATGGCGGCGGCACCAGCACCATCGACCACTGGGAGATGCGGATCCACAAGCGACTGATCGACATCGATGCTGACGAGCGCGCCCTCCGCCAGGTGATGCGGATCCAGGTGCCCGACGGCGTGAACATCGAGATCGTCCTCACCGGTTAACCGCGTGTTCGCGCCGGGCGCGGGCCGCTACTTGGGAGCGGCCGCCGCGGTCCTCCTCTTTCTCGCGGCCCTCCCGGTCTTCGGGGCCGTCCCTCTCTCGTGGGCCTGGGGCGTTGGGCTCCTCGTGGGCATCGCCGTGTGGCTGTTCTTCGCGGTCTTTTTCCGGGACCCCGAACGGACCGTCGGCGACGGGGTCGTCTCCGCGGCGGACGGCCGGGTCCGCGCGGTCGACCGGGAGGGGGACGTGTGGCGCATCTCGGTCTTCATGAACGTCACGAACGTGCACGTGAACCGCTTCCCCGTGGACGGCCGCGTCATCGAGATGGAGGGACGCGGCGAGGGGTTCCGGGCGGCGTACCGGCCGGAGGCCGAGCACAACGTCCAGCGGCGCTACCGGCTCTCGACCGCCCTCGGGCCCGTTGAGGTCGTGCAGATCACCGGGGTCGTCGCCCGCCGCCTGGTCTCCTTCGTCCGGGTCGGCTCGGACGGGAAGAAGGGGGACCGACTCGGGATGGTCGTACTGGGGTCGCGGGTCGACGTGCTCGTGCCCGCGGACCGCGCGAGCCCCGTAGTGAAGGTCGGGGACCGGGTCCGGGCCGGGGCGAGCTCGATCGCCCGGGAGACATCCGCGTGACCGACCGCTGGCGGGCGAGCGCGAACCTCGCGACGCTCGCGAACGGGGTCCTCGGGGTCGGAGCGGTCCTCTACGTCCTCGCGGGCAATCCGCTCTGGGCGATGTTCCTCATCGTCTGCGCGATCGGGTTCGATGGGTTGGATGGGATCCTCTCTCGTCGCAGCACCGCTCCCCCCAGCCGGTTCGGTCGCGTGGCCGACTCGGTCTCCGACGCGGTCTCCTTCGGGGTCGCCCCGGCGTTCCTCATCGCGGTCCACACCGTGGACGGGCCGACGTGGCAGCCGTGGGAACCTCTCGCGCTGGCGCTCGCCGCCGCCTACCTGGCGGCCGCGGTCGCCCGATTGATCTACTTCACCGCCCGCGCGTACGACCGGTCGGACTTCCTTGGGGTTCCGACCCCGCAGAGCGTGCTCGGGCTCGTGGTCGTGCTCCTCTTTCTCGACACACCGGCGTTCGCGGGCGTGCAGCCGGTCGGCGTGTTCGTGGGGGTTGCGTTCTTGGCCGTCATGATGGTCGTGCCGGTCGGGTACCCGAAGATCCGTCGCGGGAACCCGTTGCGCGCGCCGATGGCCGCGACCGCGGCCTTCGTCGCCCTGGCCCTCGTGCCGCTCCAGTTCCATCTCGCCACGGGCTCGGCCCTCTACGAGTTCGCCTATGGCGCGTCGATAGCTTTCCTCATCGGGGTGGCGAGCTACTATCTCCTCGGACCGTTCACGGTCCCCCGGAAACGAACGGAGGAGCTTCCGAGCCCATGACCCCCTCAGGCCGCGACCGCGCGCCCCGACTCTCGCGTCGGGAGACGCTCCTCTTCGAAGCCGGGATCAAGCTCGGAGGCGTCTTCCACCAGTACCTGGGCATCCCGGTCTCGGACCGGACGGCGGCCTCGCTCGCACGTGCGATCGAGGCGGCGGTCGGGCTTCAGCCGTTCGTGCGTCGGGTCACGGTCGGGATCCATCCGAAGCGCGGGGGACCGCTCGGTCGCGGGAGGTTCGCGTACCGCTACCTCACCCCCGAGATGCTCGACGTGAGCGTCCAGCTCGTGGACGGCCGGACGGCAGTGGAGGCGCGCCTCCAGCACCGACCCGACCTGAGGTACACGCTGATGAAGGTCGTCCGGATGGACGACCCGGGCCGCTCCCCCGGCGGCAGGTCTCGCACGACCCGGCCCCTCAGGACGCCTTCAGGGCGGCGCCGGAATCGACCGCGGGGTTGACCACCGGTTCTCGCGGTCCGCCGGCGTCGCGGGCGGGGCCGTACCGGCGTCGCGTGTACGCGACCGTCGCAGCGGTCCAGAGCGGGAGCGACACGAGGAGCAGACCGCCCGAGACGAAGAAGACCAGACGGAAGCTGCCGATGAGGGAGAGGACGCCCGAGAGGGCTGCGCCTCCGACCGCGGCCACGCCTCCGAGCGCGGTGTTCACGCCGATCAGGCTTCCTGCGTCCCGTCCGACGAGGCTACGGAACAGGATGAGGGAGCTCGCGGTCGTGTAGACCGCGATCGCGGCGCCGAGAATCCCGTAGATCAGGAGGTTCGCCTCGAACGCCGCCGGGGAACTGAAGGCGACGAACGTGAACCCCGCGGTGGCGAGATACCCCAGGCTCCGAAGGTACGCGGCCCGGTGGACCAGACGGTCGGGGCCGGAGCGCATCGCGAGCCCGCCCGTGAACGGGAAGACGAGCGTCTGCGCGAAGTTGTTCGAGACGTTCACCAGGAATATCGACGAGGCCGCGAGGCCGGCCGAATAGAGGTACGGCGTGTAGGAGATGTTGAACAGGTTCCCGGAGAGGTTGAACAGGAACGACGCGATCATGATGAGCGGGAACTCGTGATGGAGCTCGGCGCGGGCCCACCGTCGGAACCGGGTCCAGACGCCGGGGCCGAGGGACGGGCGGGTCGGGAAGAACGGGATCGGGATCCGGAACGAGGTGATCGTCCGGATCCGCGATAGGAGGCTTTCGGGATGGTGGACGACCTGGGTGGGCTTCGCCTTCTCAGCGCTCTCCCGGATGCCGAACCAGATCGCGACCGCGCTGACGAACGCGAGGGCGGCGAGCAACAGCAGGAGGTTCAGGAGAGCCTCGGAGGCCAGGGTCCAGAAGTACCCGATCAGGACCCCGAGGATCGAGCCGATCATCGTCATCTCCTGGTAGGAGGCGAACGCGTTCGGACGCTCGCGTTCGCTGAACTTCTCGAGGATCAGGAGGTTCGATGCACTTGCTCCCGCAGGAGCGATCGCGCCGATGACCGCGTAGAGAGCGTAGAGGGCGGTGATCGAATGCACTCCAGAGAGGAGCGCGTAGAGGACGCCGTACCCGGCGAAGTTGATCACCAGGAAGGTACGTCGGGCGGGGTAGCGGTCCGAGAGATGGCCCCAGACCACCGACATCAGGATGACCGCGCTGTTGAACAGCGTCGCCGCGACCGCTACGTCGGCCCAAGATCCGTGCAGCGTGATGAGAATGAGAAGGGGAAGCACGACGCCGAAGCCGGCGGTCGCGGCGTTGATCGGAACGAAAGCGAGAAGCCACGGCCGGGCGAGAAAACGGCTCGGCCAGGTACGGAGCGAGAGGGCCATCTACAAATCCGGGGCTACACGCCGCTTACTTAAGCGGCCGTCTTTCGAGTGGCGACGGGGGTCGGTGGGGGGAGTTCCCTGAGGAGGCCCGCCCTATCGTTCCTCGACACGCTTATTAGCTGGGGACCATCTCGCCGCCTCTCGGAGGAGTTTCCGCGTGGCGATTGGATTCGTCCTAATCAGCACCGCGCCAGCGAAGGAGCATGAAGTCTACACCGAGCTCCTTCGGGTCAAAGGGATCGTCGAGCTGCACCCCCTCTTCGGAGAGTACGACCTGATTGCCAAGGTCGAGGCCGAGGACTTCAACGCGCTCGGCCAGCTCGTCGTTGACAAGATCCGCTCGGTCCCCGGCGTAATCGATACGAAGACCCTTACGGGCATCAAATTCTGAAAGGTGCAAAATGTTCGATCTGTTGGCTGTTACCTCGGTAGATTTCTCGAAGTGGTATGCGTTTGTCGCCGTGCTGCTGCTGGTCTTCGCCCTGTTCCTGATCCTGGCCGGGATCTTCACGGCCTACTTCGGAAGCGGGAAGAGCCGGACAATCGGCGTCGCGCTATTGGTCGTGGGGCTGGTGGTCGGCGTGTTGATTGCCTACCTCTACCACGCCGGGGACTTCGGGGCCGCCTCGGACCAGCTCGGCTCGCTGATCTTCCAGTCGGTCCTCGTCATCGTCGCCGCTGTCATCGGCGCCCTGGCCGCGATCGGGATCTTCCTGGTCGCGATCATGAAGTCGTAGACGGCACAACCCGATCCCTCAGGACACCTTGGCGCGTCGGCCGAGGTCACGCGGCGGGCGGCTTGTCACCCTCACGAGCGACGTGGGCTGGGCCTACGCCGCCCAGATGAAGGCGGCGCTCATCGCCGGCGGCGTCGACCCGAGCCAGGTGGTCGACCTCGCCCACGACCTACCGGGGCACGGGGTAGAGGAGGCCGCGTTCCTGCTACGCGAGATGGCGAGAGGGTTCCCTCCGTCCACGGTGCATCTCGCGGTCATTGACCCGGGGGTCGGAGGTCGTCGTGCGCCGATCGCGATCGCCACGAAGGCCGGACCGCTCCTGGTCGGTCCGGACAACGGCCTCCTCGTTCCGCTCGCCGAGGAGCTCGGGGTCCGGGCGGCGTATCGGATCGACCCTGCGAGGCTTCGACGGAGACCCGCGGTGGGAACGACGTTCGACGGGCGGGATGTCTTCGCCCCCGCGGCCGCGTCCCTCGCGGGCGGTGCCCGTCCGTCGGTCCTGGGTCCGACCACGGTGCCCAAGCCGTACTCAATCCCCAAGGCCCTCCGAGCCCGGGCCGGAGCCCGTGGCGAGGTGCTCCACGTGGACCGGTTCGGGAACCTCATCACGAACGTGCCCTCCCGATGGGTCGGTACGATGGTCTCCCGGCTCACGCTCGCCGTGGGAAGGGGGCGGGTCCGTGAGGTCCCCTGGGTGGCCAGCTACGAATCGCTCGGCCGCGGCGCCCTCGGGACCCTCGCCTCGAGCTTTGGGCTCGTCGAGGTCGCGGTCGGAGAGGGGCGGGCGGCGGACCTCCTTCGGGTCGGGGTGGGTTCGAACGTCGGGCTAGCCTGGCGTCGGCGGCCGAGGACTCGGACTGAAAAAGCTAATAGCGCGCGACCTAGGAATCGGCGCTAACGGACCGTCTTTCCGGGCGAGAACCTCATGGCCAAACGCGATTACTACGAAGTCCTCGGCGTTCCCAAGACCGCGACGGAGGACGATATCCGTCAGGCGTACCGGCGCCTCGCCCGTCAGTACCACCCGGACGTGGCCAAGGAGAACCCGAAGGCCGCCGAGGAGAAGTTCAAGGAGTTCTCCGAGGCCTACGAGGTCCTCGCGGACGCCGACAAACGGCAGAAGTACGACCAGCTCGGGTTCGCGGGGGTCGAGACCGACTTCGGTCCGGGCGGCTTCAACTGGCAGAACTTCACCCACATGGGAGACCTCGAGGACCTTCTCGGAGCGTCCCCCCTCTTCCAGCAGGTCTTCGCCGGGTTCGGGATGCCGTTCGGAGGTGGCGGCCGGATGGCCGGACCCTACCGGGGGAGCGACGTCGAGCTCACTATCCGTCTCCCTCTCCTCGCCGCCGTGCAGGGGGCCCACCCCACGGTGGAAGTGCCGCACACCGGTCCGTGCGCCGATTGTCACGGCACGGGAGCCCGAAACGGTACCGCCCTCGAAACGTGCTCGGAGTGTCGGGGCGAGGGCCAGGTACGAAGGGTGCAGAACCGCGGCTACACACAGCTCATCACGATCGCCGAGTGCCCGCGTTGCCACGGCCTAGGCCAGCGGGTCCTCGAGAAGTGCCCCACGTGCGGGGGGAACGGAAGGACGACCACGGTCGAGCGGATCGAGCTCACGGTCCCGCCGGGGGTCGACGACGGCTCGGTCCTCCGGGTCCCGGGGCATGGCACCGTCGGGGTGAGAGGCGGGAGGGCCGGCGACCTCTTCGTGCAGGTCATCTTAGAGCCCTCTGCGGATTTCCACCGGGAGGGCACGGACTTGTTCTCGGAGACAACCGTCCCCCTCTCGGTCGCGCTCCTCGGCGGCGAGGTCGAGGTCGCGACGATCGAGGGTCGGGCGGCCCTCAAGATCCCGGCCGGGACCCAGCCCGAGACCCAGTTCCGCCTGCGAGCGAAGGGATTCCCTCGGTTCCGGGGCTCGTCGCGCGGCGACCAGATCGTGACCGTCCACGTGGAGGTCCCCCGGTCGCTCTCCGGGCATGAGAAGGAGCTCCTCCGCGAGGCGCTGGGGGCCGGGAGCTCAGCCCCCTCGAAGCGGGACTGGTCGTTCCGTCGGCGGTCCTCCTGACGATGTCGGACGAGGAACTCCCGGTCAGCGAACAGTACTTCGCCGAGCAGCCGCACACCCGCTCGGTCCGCTCCGAGCGACGGTTCCTCTACCAGGGGGAGATGCTGACGTTCGTGGTCGATTCCGGCATGTTCGCCTCGCACGGGATCGACCCCGGGACCGCGCTGCTCATCGAGAACCTCACCTTCCGTCGGACGGACCGGGTCATGGACCTCGGCTGCGGGTGGGGGCCGGTCGGGGTCGCGGCCGCGAAGTCCGCGCGGGACGGGCGGGTCGTGCTGACCGACGTGAACCGGAGGGCCGCCCGGCTCGCCCGGGAGAACCTGGAGAGGAACGGCGTCAAGAACGCCGAGGTTCGAGTCGGGTCCCTCTACACGCCCGTCGCCGACGAGACCTTCGACGTGATCGCGACCAACCCTCCCTACCACGCCGGCCGCCCGCTCGTCCTCCGAATCCTCTCGGAGGCCCCGGACCATCTTGCGCCCGACGGGCGCCTCGTCTTGGTCGGAAAAGGAAGCCAGGGGATCCGGTTCTACCAGGAATGGCTCGAGGCGCACTGGCCCGGACCGGTCGCCGTCCTCGGCCGGGGCTCCGGTTATCGCGTGCTCGAAGCCCGACGTGCGCGGACCGAACCCGCGGCGTGACGGTCGGGGTGTGCGGCGTCGGTTGCCGCCGTTTCGTCGGCCGAAGCCGTTAAGAGGCACGGCTTTCTCGGCGGCCGCGCCCTCGATGGAGGGGGTCGAACCCGGCGTCCGTCCGACCGTTCGCCCCCTTCCGGTGAGGCTCCACCCCTAGGGGAGTGACCGTCGCGCCCAAGGAACCGAAGGAAGCCCCGGCCGAACCAGCCGCGACCGCCGCGGACGCCGGGCCTGGGCCCGGTGCGGAGAAGGCGGCTCGGAAGGAGAAACTCGGCAAGGGGAAGGAGCCGAAGGACGCCAAGGAATCGAAGGGCAAGTCGAAACCCGGCGCGCCGGGCAAGACCACCAAGATCATCCCCGACAATCCGAACTTCCGGTACATCGTCCGCATCGCCAACACCGACCTGGACGGCACCCGCCCGACGGCGCTCGCCCTCACCGGCGTGCGCGGGGTCGGCCTTCGAATCTCCGAGGTCGCCTGTCGCCTCGCCGAGGTGAACGCCAGCGAGATGATCGGGAACCTGCCCGAGACGACCGTCGAGGCGCTCGAGACGACGCTCGGGTCGCTCGCCACGAAGCTGCCCGTCTGGATGGTCAACCACCCGAACGAGCCGTTCGTGGGAGAGTCCCCCCACTTCTTCGGCCCCGACCTTGAGACTCGGCGTCGGGACGACATCAACGTGATGAAGATGATCCGTAGCTACCGCGGCGTCCGCCACGAGCGGGGCCAAAAGGTCCGCGGACAGCGGACTCGGTCCAACGGTCGGACGGGCATGGCCGCGGGCGTTATCAAGAAGGCCGCCAAGGAAGCGGCAGCCGCCGCGGGCAAGGAAGAGGCCCCGGCGGCGGCGGCTCCGGCGGCGGCCGCAGCTCCGGCGGCGCCCGCCGCGAAGAAGGTGTGAGGGATCCACGATGGGCGACCCGAAGTTCCTGAGACGCACCTACGACACTCCGAAGCATCCGTGGGAGGCGGCGCGGATGGAGGAGGAGCGTAAGCTGCTCACGAAGTACGGCCTCAAGAACAAACGGGAGCTCTGGAAGGCCCAATCGATCCTTCGGGGCTTCCGCGGCCAGGCCCGGGACCTTCAGGCCCGATTGAGGACCGGGGCGCCGCAGGCCCGCCGTGAGACCGACCAGCTTATCGGCCGACTGACCCGACTCGGCCTCCTGCCGGTGGGGACCCCCACGATCGACGATGTCCTCGCGCTCACGACCGAGGACCTCCTGCAGCGCCGGTTCGAGTGGATCGTGTTCAACCGCGGGCTCGCCCCGACCGCCAACGGCGCTCGGCAGTGGATCTCGCACGGTCACATGTCGATCGGCGACCACCGTGTCACGCGCCCCGGCTACCTCGTGCCCTCGGCCGAGGAACCGTTGATCGCCTACTGCCCGACGAGCCCCCTCGCGAACGACGACCACATGGTCCGGGTCGCCCTGCGGGAGCGGCTGCAGGCCCGCGCCGCCCCGACGCCCCCGCCCACGCCCGAGCCTCCGGCGGTAGGGGGTGCCTAGGCCATGGCGAAGGTCGGCATCGCGCACATCTTCGCGAGCTACAACAACATCCACATCACCGTCACCGACATCACCGGCGCGGAGACCCTCGCGAAGGCGACCGGCGGGATGGTCGTCAAGGCCGCCCGGGACGAGTCGAGCCCGTACGCGGCGATGAAGGCGGCCGACCAGGTCGCCGCCGTCATCAAGGAAAAGGGCTACGACACGCTCCACGTCCGAGTCCGCGCGCCCGGCGGGAACCTCTCCCGGTCTCCCGGACCCGGCGCTCAGGCCGCGATCCGGGCGCTCGCCCGGGCCGGGGTCCGGATCCAGCGAATCGAGGACGTCACCCCGGTGCCCCACGACGGCACGAAGCCGAAGGGAGGCCGCCGCGGCCGGCGGGTGTAACCGATGGCGATCACGGTCCAGGAACTGAAGCCCCGCTCGACCGCGCTCGAGGTCGAGGGGATGACCGCCTCCCAGGTCAACGCGATCCGGCGCACGCTCCTCTCGGACGTGCCGAAGCTCGCCATCGAGGACGTCGAGTTCCACCTCGGCCCGATCCGCGACGAGGCGACCAGCAAGGACTACGATTCCTCGACCAGCATGTTCGACGAGGCGGTGGCGCTGCGGCTCGGACTACTGCCGATCCCGACCGACCTCTCGCAGTTCCGGCGCAAGTCCGAATGCGAGTGCGGCGGGGCCGGGTGCGTCCACTGTCAGGTGATGTTCTCGGTCGACAAGAAGGGCCCGTGCACCGTCTACGCAAAGGACGTCGTCCCCCTCGGGGACAGCTCCCTCGCGATCCTCGAACCGGACGTGCCGATCGTACGGCTCGGCGCGCGCCAGGCGCTGCTCGCCTACATGACGGCGGTGGTCGGGACGGCGCGCGAGCACGCGAAGTGGCAGGTGGCCCACGGGGTCGGGATGTACCCGCGCCCGCACGTCAAGATCGCGAAGAAGGAGGGATGCACGGACGCGTGCCTGAAGCGCACCGCCGCATCCTGCCCCGTCAAGATCCTCGAGTTCGCCGGCGGGAAGCTCTCGGTCACCGACGAGCCGAAGTGCATCTTCTGCAAGGCGTGTGAGGAGGTCTGCGAGCACGGGTCGATCAAGGTCACGGCCGACGAGGAGGATTTCTTCCTCCGGTTCGAGACCGACGGTTCGCTGACCGCGCGCGAGGCCCTGCGCTTCTCGCTCAAGGACCTCAAGCGCCGCTTCGAGGAGCTCCGCGAGGCGATCCAGGCGATCCCGTGAGCCGCGACGGGCTCGTCCAGTCGTAGCGCAGCAGGGCCGCCACCCTTCCTAGGGCCGTCAGCTTTCGACCGGCCTCTCCCTCGTCGCGGACCACGAACAGTCGGACCCGGGCTTCCCGGGCCCGGTCGAGCGTGGCGGCGATCGTGCTGTCGGGAAGGAGCGACTCCGAGACCAGGACCGTCTCGGCGGCGCCGGCCTCGACCGCTTCCCCGACCTCGACCGGTCCGACGGCGGCGCGGGTCCCTCCGGCGAGGGCTCGAATGAGCCGCTCGACCACCTCGGCTTCCTCCGCCGCAACGCTGCCGCGAAGCACCTCGGTCGCTCGCCCGCTCTTGAGGAGCTCGTCGACCCCGACCCGGCCGGACTCGGCCGTCGGGTACACCCGCATCTTGCGCGCGAGGGCGGGGTCCTCCTCGGTCAGGCGGTGCGCGAGCTCTTCTTTCAGGAACCCGGGGCCGGCGATCACGACCGCGCTCGCCTCGGCTCCCTCGCGACGGAGCAGCATCACGAGCTCCGCGACGTAGGAGCCGCGGTCCTTCTCGGCCTGCCCCCCCTCGTATCGCTTCCCGGCGATCGTCCGCCGTAGGTCGACCACCGGCTCGACCGACCGTCCGCGCAGCCGCACGAGCGAGGAATCCCCCCAATCGACGGCGGCAACGAGGATCGTGGGGTCGCCCTTGCGCTCGAGACCCTCCTCGAGGATCGTTCGGTCACCGGTGGTCCAGTTCGGTTTGGTCACCGAGACCTCGTCCCCCTCGGTGAGGTCGAGCGTGTGATGACGGCCGATGTCGAACGGGCCTTCGACGATCGGGCCGGTGATGCGGACGTGCTTCGAGAACCCGTGGAACTCGACCTGCTCGGCGCGCACGGCGAGATACACCCGCCGGCGGGTCCGCTCGGCCCCCGCGACCTCCTGCGGGGCCTCGGGGTCCCGGCGGGTCGTGGAGGCGCCCACGATGTCGCCGGGCCGGACGAGACGCGCGATGCGCCAGAGGTCGCTCGGGGTCTCGAGGCGCAAGCGGTGGACTCCGGTGGAAGGGTCGCGGTGGATGAGACGCACGTGTGGCTCCGAGGGGTCGAGGACGTAAGGGGAGTACAAGCGGGTTTCGCAGACGGCGGCCCGCCCGCCGACAGGCTTATTGACGAGGGAGCGGGTCGGAGGCTCCCGGAGGCGGAATCCCCTGAGCCGGTACGGGGCGCTCTTCCGGCAGCGCTCGTTCACGGCGTTCCTCACCGCCGGCGCCCTGCAGTTCGCCGCCCCTTCCGCGGTCCTGGTCGTCCTCCTCTACGGCATCGCGTTCGCCTATCCCGCCGACGAGCGAACGACCTACGGCGCGCTGGCCCTCGCGTTCCTGGGCCTTTCCTCCACCCTCCCCACCCTCGCCGCCGCGTTCTTCTCGGGGGCCCTCGCGGACCGGTTCGACCGGGCGGCCCTCATGCGGACGGTGAACCTCGGTTCGCTGGTCGCCGTCGCAGGCCTGGCCTGCGACCTCGCCTTCCTTCCGTCGGGTCGTGTACCGCTCGCCGGGCCGGCGGGGTTCTACATCCCGCTCTGGGTCCTACTGCTCTACCCGGGCTGGGCGGGGGTCGCCGTGACCTCCACGCTCTTTCGGCCGGCGTTCAACGCATCCGTGCCTCGCCTCGTGGACCCGTCCCAGCTTCCCAACGCGAACGGCGCGATCTACGCGACCGCCGCGGGCGTGAGCGCCGCCGGAAGCATCGCGGTCGGAGCGGTGCTCACCTTCGCGGCCCCGGCGTACGCCCTGAGCGTGGCGTTCCTCCTCTTCTTCGCCGTACAGGTGACGCTGCTCTTCATCCGCGCGGACCTTTCCGTTTATCGCCGGGGACCGGTCCGGTCGGTGCTAAAGGACGCGACGGAGGGATACTCCTACCTCGCACGGCGGCGAGGGCTGCTCCAAGCCACGGTCGCGGCCCTGGTCACGAACTTCCTGTCGGCGGTCGCCCTCATCGAGCTGGCCCTCTATGTAGCGAGCTGGCTCAACCTCACCCAGGGGATTTGGTACGGGGCGATCGTCGGGACCTCGACCCTCGGGGTCGCGGTCGGTTTCGTGGTCGCCCCTCGTCTCCGTTTCCAGGCGGTGGCGGGTCGTGCGATCATCCTCTTCATCCTCGTGATGGGCCTTTCGATCCTCGCTCTCGGGCTGGTCCATTCGATCTGGCTCGCGCTTCCGATCGTCTTCGTCTATGGGCTGATGCCCGGGATGATCACGACCGTCTTCCTATCGACCGTCCAGGCGACGGTTCCGGACGAGATGATGGGCCGTGTCTTCTCGGCGGACGAGGTCGGGAGCATGGCCCTCATCCCGGCCGGGCAGTACGCAGGAGGGATCCTCACCGTATCGGTGGGGGTCCAGGGAACCTACCTCTCCGCGGGAGGCGCGATCGTCGTGTTCGGCCTCATCATGGTCGTCTCGTTCCGGGCGCTGCGGCAGCTCGGCTACCGTCCCGCAGAGCCCTCCGTGCCCCCCGCCGGTTAGCGGACGGGGGGCGGAGGGTACTCGACCGACATTCGTCGGGCGTTGTACCACTCCTTCGAAGGGCCGATCGTCCGAACGAAGCCGAGGTGTGCGTAGAGACGAGCCGCGCGCTCGTTCCCTTCGGTGACGTTGAGGGTGATCGCGGGCTCGCCCCGCTCGCGCAGGGCGTGGATGGCGCCCGTGAGCGCCACCCGTCCGAACCCGTTCCCCTGGAGCGTCGGGTCGGTCATCACGTCGATCACGAGGACGTGGGCCGGGCGCCGGACGGCGACCACCGCGGCCACGATTCGGCCATCGAGCGTGACGGCCACTGAGCCGGGCGAGAGGAGCTCGCCCCATCGACCCGCGAAGTACTCCCGAAGCTGGCGGTCGGCGTCGCGAACGGGGTCGACGACCTCGAGCGAGAGGTACCGGTCGAGGTGGTTGCGGTAGGCGTTCTCGTGGAGCCGGGCGAGGAGCGGCTCGTCGGCCGGGCGGACCGGCCGCACCTCCGCCCCCGGTGGCACCGGTGCGAGCGCCACGGGGACGTTCGGCGAGAGGGCCATCTCGCACCTACCGAACGGCGCGAACCCTATGCCTTTCATCAACGCCGACGCTTCGTCCTCCGATAGGCCGAAAAGCGGTCCGGGGGCGAAGGCGATGGGCCCCGCGGCGCGCTCGGTCAGGTCGAACGCGGCGCGGTAGCGCTCTCGGTCCGCGTTCGGAGGTGAGAGGTACAAAAGCCGAACCGATACTCCGAGCGGCCCCGCCGGCTCCCAGAGCACGATCCCTCGCGCCTCTCCTTCGGAGGAGAGCAGCCCTCCGGTCGCGCGGCCCGAGCGGATCGCCGAATCGATGGGCGGAAGCCAGTCGCGAATGTCCTCTCCCGGCGCAAGCCGGGTCCGGAGCGCCTCCGCGGCGAGCGCGAGCGAGGTCGTTTGGTCGCGCGGGAACGGCACTAGGGCCAGGGTCACGTCCGGTTCACGATAGGCATTGTATAAAGGGCGACCCTAGAATGTACGTCCCGTCCCGTCGACCCAGTACCGGGACGAAGGATGCGGGGAAGACGATGCGGAGCCTCAACGACCTGGCAGGCGCACTCGGCCTTCGAGCGGATGAAGTGCATCCGGCCGGACGGTGGGTAGGCAAGGTCTCGGTATCTGCGGTGCGCCAACGCGTGACGAAGAGGCGTTCCGGGAAGTTGATTCTCGTCACAGGGATGACCCCCACCAAGCACGGGGAAGGGAAGACCGTCACGGCGATCGGGCTCGCGGACGGGTTCACTCGGCTGCATCACACGGCGGTCCCGTGTCTGCGCCAGCCGTCGCTCGGGCCGATCTTTGGCGTGAAGGGAGGCGCCACAGGAGGCGGCAAATCGACCGTCGAGCCGTCGACGGAGATCAACCTCGGCTTTACCGGCGACATCTATGCGGTCGCCTCCGCCCACAACCTCCTCTCGGCCCTCCTCGACAATCACATCTTCCACGGGAACTCTCTCAAGATCGACCCGAACCAGATCCTCTGGCCGAGAACTCTCGACATGGAGGACCGGGCCCTCCGCCAGGTCGTCGTCGGGAAGGGCCACGACCCTCGGTTCGTGACGCACGAGAGCTCGTTCGTCATCACCGCCGCCTCCGAGGTGATGGTGATCCTCGCGCTGGCCCGCGATTACCCGGACCTGAAGGCACGGCTCGGTCGTATCGTCGCGGCGTTGACCACCGACGGGGTGGCCGTTCATCCGTCGGACCTGAACGGAGCCGGGGCGATGTCCGCGCTGCTGCGCGACGCGCTCGAGCCGAACCTCGTCCAGACGGCCGAGGGCACGCCGGCCCTCGTCCACGCGGGTCCGTTCGGCAACCTGGCCCACGGCACGTGCAGCCGCCTTTCGATCGAGCTCGGCCTAGCCACTTCCGAGTACTGCATCGTGGAGGCCGGGTTCGCTACCGAGCTCGGCGGAGAGAAGTTCGTCGACATCGTCACGCCGACGCTCGGGCGGAACGTGGACGCGGCGGTGCTGGTCGCGACCCAGCGCGGTCTCCGCTACCAGGGCGGAGCTTCGGACGAGGAGTCGTCGCTCCCGAACCGGGCCGCGCTCGAGCGCGGCCTCGAGAACCTGGCGCAGCACCTCGACAACGTCGAGACCTACGGGCCCCCGGCGGTCGTGGCTCTCAACCGGTTCCCCGGGGACACGGCCGAAGAGACGCAGGCCGTCAGGCGCTTCTGCAATGCCCGGAACGTCGAGGTCGTCGAGGCCAAGGGGTTCTCGGAAGGCGGCAAGGGCATGGTCGAGCTCGCGCGCGCGGTCGAAGCCGCCGCGGCGCTCGGTCACCAGAGCCACCCGGTCAACCCTCCCGGGACCGCGGTCTTCGACCAGGTCGAGACGATCGCGACCCGGCTCTACGGCGCCACGCACGTCAATCGTACGCCCGAAGCGCTCGCCGACCTCGAGCTGCTCACGCGGCTCAGGGAGCTCGAGGGGCCGGTGTGCATCGCAAAAACCCCCCTATCCCTCTCCGACAATCCGCATGTCCTCGGTCGGCCGCGCGACTTCAACGTCACGGTGGACCGACTGACCCGGTCGGCCGGAGCGGGGTTCACGGTCGTGTACCTTGGGACGATCGAAACGATGCCCGGGCTCCCCACGCGGCCCGCGGCCGAGGAGATCGACCTCTCTCCCCACGGCGAGGTCACCGGGGTCCACTAGGGCCTCGCGGGCCACGACAGGATTCGCGAGCGGCGGCGAAACGTGCGTCTACCGATAGGTACTATTCTCCCTCCTCGTACGGGCGCGCCATGGCCCTATTCGTCGCCGAACACCGCCACCCCGCCGAGCATTGCCCCGCGTCGAACCCTCAGATGGCTCCGTTCCTGCTGAAGCTCCTCTCCGCCCCCGAGGCCGCGAAGCACGGGGTCAAGATCCACGGCGAGGCCGTGGCCCGCGGCCAGCACCACCTCTACCTCGTGGTCGACGCCCCGGACCAGGCCGCGGTCCGCAACTGGCTCGCGCCGTTCGCCCAGGCCGGGTCGCTCGACGTCCTGCCCTCTTCCCACTGCGAAGAGGTCGTCGCCCGAGGCAAGTGCTGAGACGACCTCTTCGGTCGCCTCCGCCGCGCCCCCGCAACCGTCGGGGGCGCCCCACCCCGGTACATCGCTAGAGGGGGAGGGTTCGTGCCCCCAGTTCGTTTCATATACCAGTTATTCGATATGTCATTCGTCAGACAAAGATAGGGGTCTTGTCTGACGGGCATGGTCGACACGTCGGAGCGGGTGACGGTACGGATCCCGCAGGAGCTCCTCGAGAAGCTGAAGCAGATTCAGCAGCTCAAGGGGACCCCGACGATCTCCGACACGATCCGGGAGGGGCTCGACCAATACATCGAGCTGAACCTTCCTCCCCAGAACATCCGCAAGGTGGTGGTCGAGCTCTCCCGGCAGGACAACAGCCGGCTCGAGGAGTTCGTCCGCGAGGGGAACTCCGTCAGCGTGGACGACGCGGTTCGTTCCGCCGTCCGGGAGTACATCCGCAGTCGGATCGAACAGGCTAGCCCGACCGCCCGGGTCCACCGTAGGGAGGGGGAGCCGGTCGCGGCAGAGGGGTCCCCTCCGCCCTAGGCGGCGAGGGGGCCGATGAACGACGACGAAGCGCTCTCCGCCAATGCCTGGGGCCCTCTCGCGCTCGCGCCGTCGATCGGGGTCGTTGGACTGGGGGGCGCCGGCAGCGAAGCGGTCCAGGACCTGACCGCCCTCGGGATCCCCGGGGTGCGGGCGATCGCGGTCAACACGGACGCGGCCCACTTGCTTCGCACCGGAGTCGAGGAGCGGATCCTTCTCGGCCATCGGGAACTGCGGGGCCGGGGCAGCGGCGGGAACCGAGCGCTCGTCCTCCGGGCCGCGGAGGAGGGCAAGGAGGAGCTGCTGCGCCGATTGGAATCGCTCGAGATCGTCTTCCTGCTCGCCGGGCTGGGTGGCGGGACCGGCAGCGCCCTGCTCCCGTTCCTGACGCGCGCCCTCCGCTCGACGGATACCCTCGCCGTCCCCGTCGTCTTCCTCCCGTTCCAGGTCGAGATCGACAACAACCAGACCCGGCGCGACAACGTCGAGGCGACGGTATCGGAGCTCGAGCAGATGGGGGGGCTCCTGGTCGCGCTCGCGAACGAAAAGCTCCGGCGGTTCGAGACGCTGCCGATCCACCGGGTGTTCCAGGTCCGGAACGCCTACCTCCATTCGCTCGTCACGAGCCTCGTCGACATGGTCGAGAACCCATCCCAGCTGAACGTCGACCTCGCGAGCCTGAAGAACCACCTGCGCGACGCCGGGCTATCGACCTTGCTGGTCGGCGAGTACCACATCTCGGAGCCCGAACGGCTCGTCCAGCAGGCGCTCACGGACTCGCTGCTCGACTTCCACCTCTCCGACCGGCCGTCCGCGCTCGTCCACCTGGACGGGGGCTCGAACCTCACGCTCCGGACCCTCGACCGCGTGCTCCGCACGCTCAGCGAGCGGCTCAACCAGCCCGACCGCCTCGTCTTCGGCACCCGGGTGCGCCCCGAGCCGAGGGAAGTCGTTCACCTGACCGCCGTCATCGGCGGCCTCAAGACGAGGTCCGTTCGCGAGGCGCTCGAGAGCACGAACGAGATTACCCGGCCGGTCTTCGTCCACTGACTACGGTGCCGGGGGAGCGCTCGCCCCGCGCCCGGCGTCCCTTAGGTCGAGCTCGTGGTGGACGATGTCGAGGACCTGGCTCGTCCTCAGGGAACGAGGACCGACCGAGATGCGGGGCACGCCGGTCGACGCGAGCAAGTCGCGTTCATCGGGGGTCGGGTCGTAGGGGTCGGAGACGACTGCGGCGACATGGCCCTCGGGGGAGGCCCACTCCTCGATCGGGCGGCCGTCCTCGCAGAGCCAAACGGGGTTCGGTTGGGCGAGGAACGTTCGGACCTCGACCGCGGGGTCCGCCGGAGCGACGGTGAGGCCGGGCGACGACTCGAACGGTCTCGGGAAGTCGACCGACCGGACGAGGGCGTTCTTCAGCAGGGCGGCGGTCGACCGCTCGTCCGGGTTGAGGAACCGTAGCCTCGCCCCGGAGAGGACGATGCGCCGCGCCTTCGGCGGGGGGTCCGCCACGAAGAGCACGGTCAGCTCGGTGTCCCGGCGCAGGTCGTTCGATAGGGTGAAGGCCGTGGAGACCGCCCGGGCGACCTCGTCCATCCGTCCGGCGCCACCCGCGAGGTCGTTGAGGGTGAACTGACCGTCGGTCGGGACCCGGTGCGCGAGGATCAGGAACCGACGCATAGGCGAGGACGAACCGGTCCCACGGTCAACGACGGTCCCGCGCCCCTGCGGTCGAGCTCACACTTCGGGTGTGGGGCCCCGTCGGTGGGGGGTCGGGGGGGTAGGCGGTGCGGGCATCGGGTTCTGGCGGCGTTCGAGCCAGATCTCGTCCCCGAGCTCATGATATACAGCATGGGCGGCCAGTCCCGTGCCCGTCTCCCCGTGCGGGAGCAGGAACGCCCCCGAGCGGTTGGCGTTCGACGAGTACACGACGTCCGCTTCGCCCGCTGCGGCCATGGCGGCCGACTCCTCGCGAGCCAGCTCGAAGATGCGCTCCTTGCGGAACATCCAGTAGTGGATCCTCCACTCGCGGCCATCGTAGAGGGTCGTCTCGTCCCGCTCGGTCTCGAGGATCCCCGTGTCCTCGAGCATGTAGAACGTGTCCCGGTCGTCCGGTTCGAGGACGTTGTCGATGATCCGCTCGTTGAAGCCGAAGAAGTTCAGCACGTGGGCCGCGATCGAGCGGGCGTCTTCGGGGCGCATCCCCTCGTGGCCGACCGACCGTCGGATCGCCTTGGCGAGCGAGTCGAAATCCACGGGCCCGGCGGCGTACGACAGTGCGGCATCCGTAGGAATTCCGGCACGAGTCGTCCTCACGTCCTGCTCCGTGCGCAGGGGCACCGGGTTGCGAAGGGTGTAACGCCTCGGACCCGGTTGCTTAGAGGTCCCGCTGGCCGGTCCCCGCATGGGTGGAATCTATCTTTCGGACCGGTATAAGTAACTATGGAAAACCCCGGGTTTTGGCGGTCCGGGCCTTCCCCCTTCGGACCCCCTCCCGGACCCAGAAATCGGGGCCGACCAGGGCCACATTTGGCGTTTATTCCTTACAGGACCACGCGGCGGCTCCGCCCGACCCGCTGAAGGGCCTCCACGGCGGGACGCCACTCCTCCTCCTCGATCCGGTACTCGAGCTCCGCGAGCGGCTGGAACTCCTTCGGGAAGGGAAACAGCGACTTCGTAACGTAGACGCGGGCGAACGGGCCCCCGGAGGGCCCGGTCCAGGTCTTTCCGGCCTCCACGACCGACCGGTACTCGTAGTACTCGGGCGCGGGGACGAACCAGATGATCCGGTCGTCGGTCCCCCTTAGCTTCGGGCCCCGCGAGTAGACCTGGAGGCCCAGGTGCTGGACGACCGGGGTCGGCAGGGTGAACAGGTGGCGCTCCCCGGGGCGCGCGGAGGCGATGAAACGGTTACGGACCGTTTCGATCGCGAGGGCTTCCCGGGCGGGGTGGGAGGCGATCACCCGTGCGACGCCTGCGCCCCGGGCCAGGAACGAGATCGTCCGGCTCGAGTCGCGGTGGGGTCCGGCTTCCGGTCGGAAGCAAATGAGCTCCGCCACCTCGGCCGGCAGCTGTAGCGTAAGCCAGGTCGGGTGGGTCGCCCGGACGATCACGTACTCCATCGACGACCGTTCGACGGAGGGGGCGCTATAAGAATCCTGTGCACCGCGCTCGGTCGCCGTTCACGTGCGGGGAGCGAGGTGAGAGAGGCCTTCGACCACGTCCCGGAAGTCCTCCGTGGCCAGGACGAGGTCGGCGGCCTGGTTCACCACCGGGAACCGAGAGTTCAGGGCGACCCCACCGCCCACGAGCCGAAACACCTCGGCATCCGACCACCCGTCCCCGACGTGCGCCACCAACGAGGACGGGGTCGGGTGGCGGATAAGGAGGGCACGAAGGCCACTGGGCTTGTCGGCGCGGATGTCCACCGGGGGTCCGATCCGGCCTCCGTCGACCGCCTGACCCGCCACTCCCTCGGCGTTGTCGAACCCGAACGCGCGTTGGTACCACTCGGCCACGTAGGTGGGGTTGTGGGTGAGCAGGGCGACCCAGGCCCCTCGGTCGTGCAGCTGCGAGACTCCCTCGGCGATGCCGGCGAGCTTCGGGGTCCGTGCGAGGACGGTCTCCACTTCCGCGACCGTGCGTCCGGTCGCAAGCTCTAGGAGGTCTCTCAGGTGGACGTCCTCGCCGATCTCGTGGGCGAAGAACCGACGGTTGGTCACCTCGAACTCTCCGAGCCGGCCGAACGCGATGGCGATCTCCTTCCACCCATGGGTCCGGGTGAGGGTACCGTCGATGTCGACGGTGATGAGACGCCAAGGGAACCCTCGCTCCACGTGCGACCTCTCAGGAGCGGTGCCCGGTCTTCGCCGTCATCGACCGGGCCGGCACCGGTCGCCGCGGGACCGAGGCCCATCCCTCGACCCCCATGGCGGGCCACTCGGCGACCGGAAGATAACCGTGGTGGAGAGCGCGCCGGCCATCCGCGCTCGTCAGCGAGGAAGGTTGATCTCGCTGTCCGAGAGAATGTGGCGGGGCGGCAAGCTCTGGGCAATCGCGGAAGCCCGCTCGGCCGACGCGCGACGCGCGGCCGTGATCGTGCGGACGAACGGCTTCGCTCCAATGGGAGCGAACATGGTAGTGAACAGTCCCACCGCCGCGACGATCGTGTAGATGTGGACCGTGAAGAACCCCTGTTCGAGCAGGATGACCGCCATCGCGAGCTCGACGGCTCCCCGACTCGACACGAGCATCCCCGTGCAGAGCGATTCGTCCCCCGACCAGCCGAGGGCGCGGGCGAAAGCGGCCCCGACGAAAACCTTCGAGAAGAACGCGTACAGGATGAGAGCCGAGAGCGCGAAGATGGAGTAATCCGCGAAGCTGAGGGTGGTGAAGTTCATCCCGAAGCCGACCAGCGCGAAGAAGAGGGGAATGAAGAAACCCCACGTGATGGCATTGAAGACGAGGCTGATCGTCCGATGGCCGGCTCGGCCGGCGCTCTCCGGCGTGACGAGGAGGCCGGCGTAGAAGGCCCCGACGATGAATGTCAGGCCGAGGAACTGCGAGTAGAGCGCGGCGCCTAGCCCCGCCATCATGAGGAAGCCGAAGCCGGCCTCGCGCGACCGCCAGGTGAGGCGGAAGCGGTCGACCCAGCGGTCCCACACGTGGAGCTGGCGCAGGCTCTGAAGCCCCATGTGGATGGCCAGGATGGTGGTGAGGAACAGGGCCACGGTCCCGACCGCGGTCCCGATATCGAACCAAAGGTTCCCGGTGCCGCTCTCCAGCCGGAGCAGGACCGCGAAGGTCGTCACGGCGGCGAGCTCGTTGACGACCGCGCCGTTCATCAAGAACGCCCCGAAGCGGGTGTCGGCGAGGTCGAACTCCCGCAGCATGATGCCGAGGACCGGGAGCGCGGTGATCGAGATCGTCAGCGAGACGAACAGGGTGGTATCCACGGCGATCCCCGGGAACAGCGCGCGGACGATGCCGACGCCCACCGCGAACGGCACCACGAAGATCGCTATCCCCAACGCGGCGGCCGACGGGCCGGTCGCCCGTATCTGGGCGGGCGTCACCGCGAGGCCCGCCATCATCAGAATGAAGAACGTCGCGAGGAACTGGATCCCCGTGAACTCGCTCGAGATGCTCGTGAGGCCGAGGGCGTTCCCGAGCAGGCTCGGACCCAGTACTACGCCGACCAGGATCTGCCCCACGAGCGCCGGGATACCGAAACGGCTCACGAGCTCCCCGACGAGGATGGCGAGGGAAATCAGCAGGAACAGGGCCACGAGGAACTCGGTGGTCGTGTCCATTGGGTTCCCGGCTCTCCGAAGGTCGCCGCGGTCCGGCACGTCGGTCTTCCCGGCGGGGAAGAGGCGGCCGTGCGACGGGCTCGGCGGGCTTGAGGACCGGCACCTCGAGTGACGTTAACAACTTTTTGTCCGATAGGACGGCCACTCACCTCCGCCCCGAAGCCGTATGTAGCCTCCCTCCGTGGCATCCCCGTGGACCGGCGACGAGGGCCTCCCCCGAAGGTTCTGGACGCGAGCGAGCTCGCGGACGAGGTGAGCGAGCGGAGGTCGCGAGCTCTCGAGGAGCCGCTCGACCTTCGGCTGCGCCAACGGGACCCCTATCCCCTCATCGAGGTCCGGAACCCCCTCCACCGGACCACGTACCTCGTCATGCGACCGGCCTATCCCGACCGCTCGGCGGACATGTGCACGTGCACGGACTTCGCGCGTCGCGGTCTCGGGACCTGTAAGCACATCGAGGCTGCCGACCGGTGGCTCGCGAACCACCCCGACGCGTCCCCGTCCCCTCCCCCGAAACCGCCGGTCCGACCCGCCGCCGTCTGGAAGGAGATAGACCGCCGCATCGAGCGGGGAGGGCGAACGTCATCGCCCGCGAGCCTACGATGCCGCGAGGCCGGCGCCGCGCTGTTCGATACCGTACCCTAGAAGTCGTCGGACGGCGTCGGGAAGGAAGGGGTTCGCCCGGGGGTCTAAGGCCGACCTAGGTGGACGACATACCCGGCGCGCCCTTGAGCGCCCGGATCTTGTAGTACTCGGGGTCGACGATGACCTCGCCGTTGACGCCCATCGTGTCGAGGGTCTTGAGCGCGAAGCCGCCCTGCTTCTTCGCCGCCTGCCACTCGGGGATGGGGATCGAGAACTTCTTCTCGACCTCCGTCCGGTAGATCGGGCCGGAGTTGTACGAGCAGAACGGGATGACCCGACCGTCGGGGACCGCGTAGTGGATATCGCAGCGCATCAGGCGCTGGATATCGTAGTCGTAGGCGTCCTGGAAGTGCATGTTCCCGATGTAGAGCGTCTGCCACGTGAACTTCGCGACGGCCTCTTTGCTGCCGCCGGTGAAGATCCCGGCGATGACCTTCACGCAGTTCTTCTCGTTGAGGCCCTCCGGGGCCTTCGAGAAGTCGAAGAACTTCGCCACGTCCTTGAGGAGCCGGGCTCCGGCGACCGCCGTGCGGACCCGCGAGAAGCGGGCGTCCCGGTACTTCTCGATCATCGACTCGACGTTCTCGAAGAAGCCGTCGACGTCCATGAACCGGGGGAGCGGGGTGATCTTTTGGCCGTCCTTCGAGACGAACGCGAAGGTGGCGCACCCGCATCCGGGGTGGGTCGTCAGGGTCATCTTCTCCTCGCCGTGGATGATCGAGGTGAGCTCCGAGATCGGGGCCACCGACGGGACGGGGAAGAAGTCCGACTTATCGAAAGGCCCCTCCGTGCAGAGGATCCGGACGAGGTCCGACTGCGTGAACCGCATCTGGAAGCGGTCCTTGTCGGGGATACGCGCGGTGAGCGCGACCGGCTGGAAGTTGACCCCGCGGACGACGTCGATGTTGTCGATCGCGTACTTCACCGTCGGCCAGATCTCCTTCTCGTTGAACCCGCCCACCAGGGTCGGGACCAGGACGACAGAGATCGGCTTGTCCGCCTTGCCCTGCGCGAGCTCGGTCGCGGGGGTGTGGGTCTCCCGGGCCGCCTGGATCGCCTTGTACTTCACCTTGAGGAGGGGGACGCCGCGCACCTTTCGGTAGATCTCGTCGTCCAGTCCATCGAACTGCAGGTACAGGGTGTGCAGTCCCGCGTCCCGGCACGCCTGGGCGAAGCCGGGCTCGTTCGCGAACCGGATACCGTTCGTCGCTACCTGGATCTGCTTGAAGTTGAGGTCGCGCGCAATCGAGACCGCGTCCAGGAAGAGCGGGGAGAGCGTCGGCTCGCCGCCCGAGAACTGGACCGCGACCGTTCCGACGGGCTTCTGCTCCCGGAGGGTCTTGAGCATGAAGTGGATCTGCTCGCGGGTCGGCTCGTAGACGTACCCCGCGGCGTTCGCGTTCGCGAAACAGACAGGGCACTTCAGATTGCAGCGGTTCGTCAGGTCGACGAGCGCGAGTCCCGTGTGGGACTTGTGGTGGCTGCACATGCCGCACGTGGTGGGGCAGCCGCGGAACTTGTCGTAGTAAGGGTTCTCGTAGCCGACCCCGTCGTGGGCGTACGCCTCCATCCGGAGGTAGAGGTCGACGTCGTTGGAGATGATGTCCCAGAAGTAGCCGTGGGCCCGGCAGGTCTTCTCCATGATGACCCGGCCCTCCTTTTCCCGGACGATCGCCGGTATGACCTTGATACACTCCGGGCAGACCGAGGCGGTCTTGCGCGGTAGGCCACGGGGCGCCTGGAATTCCATCATCACGCGTGCCGGCATTCTCGTTTCTTCTCCTTGGGCCCGCCTGGACGGCTCGGACCTGGGAGCCTCACCTATGCCGGTCTACATAACCCATGTGTCGTTTCGAGAGCGACAGAAACCGCTCCCAGTGACGGAGAGTCGCACGGCGCGTCTCGCTACAAGCCCGCGTTATACGGCCCCGCAGGGCGTCGACCGACGTAGCGTATGGGACCTCTTATGGCCTCTCGCGTTTCCGGGCCGCGGAGCCCCATGACGACCAAGAAGGGAACCCGGAGGAAGAACGCCGCACCCCGTTCGGCTCGTTCCCCAGCCCCGAAGGCTCGTCCCCGATTCGTCGGGCGGGACGCGAGCCCCGTGCTCGACCGCTACCCGCCTCGGGAGGGCGGCTTCGCCCCCAACCGCCCGCCCCCGACCCCGCTCCCGTCGGCCCCGTCGACCGCCCCGACTCCCCGCGCCCCTGCCATCCCCTCCCCCCCGGGAGGGTCGGCCCAGCCGCTGATCACGCTTGACCGCCCCTTCGATGTCGATGAGTTCTCGACCCTGCTAGGGGGGAACTCGATCCGCATCACGGTGCCCCGGGACGCGCTCCCGGAGGTCCTGCGGCGGGTCATCGAGTTCATGGGGTTCGGGATCTACGTCTACTCGATCTCCGTTCGTCCGGCCCCGACCGAGCTGATGAAGGGGTTCATCGTGGAGCTCC
This sequence comes from Thermoplasmata archaeon UBA61, assembly GCA_002503985.1. Taxonomy (GTDB): domain Archaea; phylum Thermoplasmatota; class Thermoplasmata; order Lutacidiplasmatales; family UBA184; genus Lutacidiplasma. The sequence goes on along the minus strand of DASW01000002.1, from coordinate 195,880 downwards.
AGCGGGTCGACTACTCGGCCGAGAAGCAAGCCTGGGTGCCCTTCGTGGAGAAGGGGACCGTGGATTCTCCGTTCGGCCCTTCCGGCGGCCGGTCCTGAACGGTTAGTTCTTCGGGGCGAGCGCCCGCTGGGTCAGGAGCGTCGCGACCGCGAACATCGCCAAGGCCCACCCGATGAGCCCGAGCAGGTAGACCCAGGCCGCGTACGGATAGAAGTTGCCCCCGAAGAGGTCGATACGGAGGACCTCAACCGCAAGCGTGATCGGGTTGTAGGAAGCAATCCCCTGAAGCCAGGCGGGCATGGCGCCCCACGGATACAGCGCGGCCGACGTCAGCAGCACCGGTAGATTGATCGCGTTCACGAGTGCGAAGTAGGTCTGCGGCTGCTCGATCGTGAAGCCGAGCGCGAGGAAGAGTGAGGCGAACATCAGCGACAGAAGGAGGATGGCGGCCACGATCTCCCCGGCTCCCACCACGGTCACCGCGGCGGTGACGTGGAGACCCGCCAGGCCTACGTCCCCGAGGAGTATCGCGAGGCCCAGAACGAGGAAGGCAAGGCCGACCGGCTGGATCGACCCAGCAACGAGACGAGCGCCGAAGATGTCGGCCGCGGTGGCGGGGGACGCCGCGGTCCGCTTCAACGTTCCGAAAAGCTTGTCGAAAATGACGTTGGCCCCGACGAACAATGTTGCCGTTACCCCGACGAACCCGACCATCCCCGCTGCGAAGTAGGAGAAGTAGTCCGGGGCCCCCAGCAAGTACTGGTGGAGCAGCTGGGTCCTCTGCACCGGCGTGAGGTACGGCGAGTTGAGGAAGCTCGTGAAGTTGAACCCCTGCCCGAACAAGAGGAGGTAGAGGACAGGAAGCAATAGGCCCGTCGCGATCGCCGCCGGGTTGCGCACGATCTTGAGGAGCTCCCGCTTCGTGAGGGCGCTCCATCGTCGGACGTTCATCGGCGCCCCCTTCGCGAGTCCTGGACGCGGCTCAGGAACACCGCCCGGTCGGTCGCCGTCGGTCCCTCGTCCTCTCGGAACTCCCGCCCTGTGAACTCGAGGAACACCTCATCGAGGCTGGGCCTCCGCAGGGAGACCCCGGCGAGGCCGATGCCGAGGCCGGTTGCGGCTCCCACGACCTTGGGGATCAGGGTGTCCCCGCTCGGGCACTTCACTCGAAATGTCCCGTCCTGGGCGGTCACCGAGGTGACCCCCGGAAGGGCCTGGAGGGCCGGTCCGAGCGCGGCGGCGTCCCCGAGCGGCCGGACCGTGACGATGTCGCCTCCCAGCCGGTCCTTGAGCTCCGACGGGGTCCCGGAGGCGACGATCTTCCCATGGTCGATGATCGCGATGCGGTCGCAGACGCCGTCGGCCTCGTCTAGGTAGTGCGTCGTCAGGAAGACGGTCATCCCGGTCTCCTTCCGAAGGTCGCTCACGATCTTCCAGAAACCGGCCCGTCCCTGAGGGTCCAATCCGAGCGTCGGCTCGTCCAGGAACAGCACCCGCGGGGAGTGGATCATCCCGACCGCGAGCTCGAGCCTGCGACGCATGCCGCCCGAGAAGGTCTTCACTAGCCGGTCGGCCGAGTCCGCGAGGGCGAGGCGGTTGAGAAGCTCGTCGACCCGCTTCGGCGTGTCCCGCAGAGGCACCCCGAACAGGGCGGCGGCCAAATCGAGATTCTCGCGGCCCGTGAGGTCCGGGTCGGCGGTGGATTCCTGGAAGACCAACCCGATCCGCTGCTTGAGAGCGTGAACGTTGTGAGAGACGTCCAGACCGTCGACCGTGGCCCGACCGGTGGTCGGCCCGAGCACGGCCGTCAGCATGGAGAGGGTCGTCGTCTTCCCGGCTCCGTTCGGGCCGAGGAACCCATAGACCTCGCCCTCTTTCACCGAGAACGAGACCCCGTCCACGGCCTTCACCGAGCCGTTGAACGTCTTGGAAAGCCCTTCCGCGATAATCGCATCCGGCATGGTTCGGTCTACGTCACCCCCCGGGGCGGAGGTTCATGAGCGTTGCTGATGAAGTTGCAGGGACGCCACCATCGTCGCTGCCCGCGGGGGTCCGAGGAGAACCGAATCCGCCCGACCATCGTCGCTCCGAAGGCCAAGTGGTGGTCCCGGTCCTTAAGCGCAGGTCACCTCCGGTGAACGCCACCGGGGAGCGGCGTCCCGCCCGGACAAGGTAATTACCGAGCGACCGTGGACCGCTCGAGGAGGAGAAGATGCCGGTCGGTTCGGACGAGGCGCGCTGGGAGGTGGAGCTGCGGAACCTGCGGGAGGAGCTCCAGCAGCTGAGGACCGAACAGAGGCAGATGGCGCAATCGGTCCAACAACTGGTGCAGACGTTCCGCGCGCTGGCCGCTCACCTCGGGATCGCGGTAGAACCGTACGTTCCCAAGGGCGGAGAATCGTCGTCCGATCACGAGCTCCCCCCGGGCTTTGCGTAAGCGGGGGTCCATGGAGATCCTCTACACCGTCCGGGCCGACATCCCATCCGAGCACCGGGCTCGGTTCTCGATCGACCTCGAAGGGATTTCATCGCCCGCCCTCGACCTCGTTCTTCCCTCCTGGGTACCCGGCTCCTATGTGATCCTGAACTACAGCCGCGGGTTCCGCGACCTGGTCGCGCGGACCGGGCCGAACGGAGCGCCCCTGCCTACCGCCCGCGTCGAGAAGTCCCGTTGGCGGATCCAGACCGAGGGGGCCTCCCGGGTCCACGTCGAGTACACGGTCTATGGGCATCAGATGGTGACCGAGGGGTTCGACTTCACCCCGGATCATCTGTTCGTCAATGCGGCCCTGTGCCTCCCGTACGTGGATGGACACCTCTCCGACCCGGTGGCCGTCACGCTCGACGTTCCGCCCGAATGGACGGTCATCACGGAGCTCGAAGAGGTCGAACGGACCCCACGCCGCTACCGCGCACGCAACTACGACGAGCTCGTCGACTCTCCCATCGATGCCGGCCGGCCGGTCGTCCTCACGGTCCGTCCCTCCGGCATACCGCACCGAATCTGCCTCTGCGGGGAAGGAGGGAACTACGATGCGCACACTCTCGAACAGGACATCTCCAAGATCGTCGAGGCCGCGGTCGCCCTCGTCGGGGATTCTCCGCTCTCTCGGTACACCTTCTTCTATCACCTGACGAACGTCCCGGACGGGGGCCTCGAGCACGCCTTCTCGACCTCGTGCGTGGTGTCGAGGAACATCTTCCGCCCGGCGGAGGCCTACCGCCACTTCCTCAGCCTCACCGCGCACGAGTACCTCCACCTGTACAACGTGAAGCGGATCCGTCCGAAGGTCCTCGGGCCGTTCGACTACACTCGGGAGAACTACACTCGAATGCTCTGGTGGATGGAAGGGACGACCGACTACTTCACCGGCCTCGTCCTCCGCCGGGCCGGGCTGGCCAGCCCCGACCAGTACCTGGAGGTGCTCGCCAAGCTCGTCAAGGAGTACCTCGAGACCCCCGGACGCAACCGCATCTCCCTCGAAGAGTCCTCCCTCATCACCTGGATCGACCACTACCAGCCATTCGAGGAAACGCCGAACCAGTCGGTCTCGTACTACCTCAAGGGCCACTTGGTCTCGATGTGCCTCGACCTCGAGATCCGGCACCAGAGCGAGACCCGCGCCTCGCTCGAGACCGTCCTTCGCCTCCTGTGGAACGAGTACGGGAAGGTCGGGCGAGGGCTCGAGGAGGGCGAGCTGCTGTCGGTGGGGAACCGGGCGACCGGCCTCGACCTTTCCTCGTTCTTCGACCGTTTCGTCCGGGGAACGGAGGAAGTCGACCTGGCCCTGTACGCTCGCTACGCCGGTCTTGTGCTCGCCCCGAAGGCGAAGCGACCGGACGAAGCCGACGAGCCCGAACCGGGCGACCTGGGTGTTGCTGTCGAGGACTTCGGGGGGCTCGCCCGCGTCCGGCACTCCTTCGTAGGAAGGCCGGGACGCGCCGCCGGCCTCACTCCGGGCGACGAGATCATCGCCATTAACGGGGCCAAGGTCACGTACGGCGACCTCGAGAAGATGCTCGAGAAGTGCCCCCCCGGTACTCCGACCGAGATCACCGTTTTTCGCCGCGGGTACCTGCACAGGGTCTCGCTCACGACCGGAGCTCGGCCCCCCCGGAAGTACTCCTTCACCCCAGAGGAATCGCCCTCGGAGCTCGCCCGGAAGGTCTACGAGAGCTGGATGGGCACGAAGTGGGTACCACGGACAGCGCCATAATCCGGGAAATGCCCTAACGGGTGCTGGTCGGGGGTGTCGTGCGGATGTCCTGGGCGAGGACCCCTCGAACGGGTCACGCCCGGCGGCGACACCCGCCCGATGGGCCAATGCCTCCGCCTCGCGAACCGTCTTATGAACCGATTCGTTGAAGCATCCCAGCCCGGGGACCCATCGTGACGGAGGAACTACCGATTGTCGTGGGAGTGTCGGGCGCCAGCGGCGCGCCGATCGCGATACGGGTCCTCCAGGCCTTGCGCGAAGCGCATGCGTCGGTATCCCTGGTCGTATCGGAGGGGGCGCGCGCCGTGCTTCGCGAGGAGTGCGACCTCGACATCGAGGCGCTCCGCCCGTGGGTCACAGAGCTCTATTCGGACGACGACCTGGCCGCCCCGATCGCGAGCGGGTCGGTCCGGACAAGAGGGATGGTGGTCGTGCCGTGCTCGGCCAACACGGCGGCCAAGATCGCTCTCGGACTCGGGGACACGCTGCTCACGCGCGCGGCCGCCGTGCACCTCAAGGAGCGCCGACGTCTCATCGTGGTCCCGCGGGAGACCCCGCTCCCGACGATCCTCCTGCGGCATCTGACGACGCTGAGCGAGCTCGGAGTGGTCGTCCTGGTCGCCTCCCCGGCGTACTATCTTCGGCCGAAATCGGTCGAGGAGACGACCGACTATCTTGCGGGTAAGGTCCTCGACCACCTGGGCGTCACGCACCAGCTCTACCGGGGCTGGAAAGCGGGGACCGCATGAACGGGGGAGACGTCGCGGCAGCCGCCTCCCGGAGGCGGCCGCCGGGAAGACTCGGTATCTTTGCTCCGTGGCCCCTCGTAGGGGTCGCTCTCCTCCTGGTAGCCCTCATCGTGTTCACTCCGGTGCTCGTTGCCAACACCCACCAACCCGGCCCCGGGCTCCTCACGCAGGCCGAGCTCGTCGTCGACAAGATCTCGACGAACGCCACCCTCCACTTCTACGTCTGGGCGCTCGGAGAGACCATTCGCTACGACGAGGTCCATGTCGGTGTCGCGACCCTGTTCAACTGGTCCGGGACCCAGACGATGTCGTGGCGCACGCTCAATTGGACCAAGTGGTACAATGATAGCGACGCCCTCGCGGTCATCGTCGCATCGGCCGCGAACCCGGTCGCGTTGAATATCTCGGCGCACTACGTCAGCCCTTCCGGGAGCACCTGGTACGCCGGCCTCTTGTCGTTCTACGTCCAGCAGTCCGTTCCCTCGGGCAGTGAGAGCCTTTATTCCGCCTCGGGAACCTCGGGGGTGGCGGTGGCGTCCCCCCTCGCGGTATCCAACAACACCCTGCCGGTCACGATCCTGCTCGCGGACGTCGGCGCGGGAGGGGTTCCCTGAAGGCGAGCCGAGTCGCGATCCTGCTCTGGGTCGCTCTCATCGTCGTGCTGCTCGTGGTCGAGATCGCGGAGATCACCCACTTCTTCACCCTCCCCGTGCAGAACGCGATCGGTGACCCCCTCGCGTTCGTGGTCGCGCTCATCTTCACGACCCTCCTCGCGCTCGTCGGGGCCATCTTCATCGGGGTCTTCCTCTCGCATCGCATCCTGAGCACGACCGGGTTCACGCCGTTCGAGGAAGAGATGCTTCGGATGCGCGCCGACCTCCGTGAGGTCAAGCGGGACGTCGCCGAACTGCGCGGCAGGGCGGAGACCGCGTCGGATTCGGACGCCGAGGAGGACTCGTGAAGGTCCCCGTCCTCGACAACGGTGGCCAGTGGACGCACCGCGAGTGGCGGGTCCTCCGCGACCTCGGGGCCGAGACGAGGATCCTTCCGAACACGACCCCCTTCGAGGAGATGGACGCGGACGGCGTCGTTCTTTCGGGGGGGGCGCTCAGCCTCGAGGGAACGGACGCTCCCCTCGGACGGGTCGGGGAATGGATCGGGTCCGGGAAGGTGCCCGTGCTGGCGATCTGCGTGGGCCATCAGTTCCTGGGTCGCCACTTTGGGGGGCGGGTCGACCGGGCCGGCGCCCCGGAGTTCGGGTCGGTCGAGCTTACGGTCGACCGGACCGACCACCCGATCTTCGCCGGGTTGCCCTCCCGCCTGCGGGTGTGGTCGAGTCACAACGACCAGGTGACGGTCGCTCCCCCGGGGTGGAGCGTCCTCGCCCACTCGGCGGCGTGTCCGGTGCAGGCGATGGCCCACCCATCCCTGCCGATCTGGGGGCTCCAGTTCCATCCCGAGGTCGAGCACACCGAGGGGGGTCGGGAGATGTTCCGACATTTCCTCGCCACGTGCCACCGCTGACCCCCGGGAATAAGTACCGCCGCCCGTTCGTGGGACGAGGCGAAGGGTGGCGCGGGTCCGCAGAGCGTCCGGGGTCCGCGAACACGACCTCGTCGCCAGGGCGAAGGTCCTGAGAGGGTCGGTCGACCCGCTCCTGCCCCGGTTAGGCCCCGAGTGCCCCCGAGAGCGCTTCGACCGTCGGCGCGCCGAGCTCGAGGAGGTCCGCGAGGCTCGGGATGACGACCGGCGCCTCCAGAAGCTCTCGCGCTGGGGGGACCCGCTCGCGCGGGCGTACGCGGGCCTCCTCCACTACTACCTCGACCCAAAGCCCCTCTCCGTGGTCGCCTTCGCGCTTCCCGGCGGAGAGGTCTCCTACGCCCCGTTCGCCCGAACGGACCGGGAGGCCGAGGTCGCGGTCCAACAGTCGGACGACCCGGAGCGGCTTCTCCTCGGGTACCTCGAATGGGCCCGCAAGGGCCTCCACTTCTACGCGACCCGCAAGAGCCTCTTCTGCTCCGGCCTCTCCGCGATCCCTCCTTCGGAGTTCCGGGCCGACAAGGTCGCCGACCTTCCGTACCGACTCGTCGAGAATCCGAGCCATCACCGCTTCGAATGCTCTCATCTGCAGGCCGGCGAGCCGCGTCCGTTCCTCGAGGTCGGCTGGCCGGGCGCCGGGACCGCGTTCCGAGTCTGCCGGCGGTGCGCGAAGAGCGACCGACACCTCCTCTCGAGCGTCTCCGATGGGACCGCGGGACCCGACCCTTCGGCGGACTTCCCCGTGTCGGCGGAGCTGAACGTTCGTTGTCAGGGGGGACCCGAGTGCGTCCACGCCTCCCTCCCGCCGCTCCCGCGCGGGCTGAAACGCGACTACGAGCTCGGCAAGCTTTCGGACGTCGGGCTCCTCGACGCCTTCGCCTCGGAGCTCGCCGCGCGCGTGGCCCGGAGCGGCCGCACGACGTTCCTCGCGGGAGGGGTCTGCTACGGGAACGACCCAAAACCGTTCCTGGACGCGCTCCAACCGACCCCCGTGGAACGTCGGGCCCTGGAGGCGGTCCTCGCGTCGTGGGCAGGCCCGTTCGAGGTGGACGAACCGCGCGCGAGCCGGGCGCTCGAGAAGCTCTGGAGCGACCACGCGGAGACGATCGTCCAGACGATCGTTCCCGACCCCAAAGAGGCCCGTCGGATCATCGAAGAGACCCGCTCCTCCCCCGGTCGGGTGGTCGAGCTCTTGAAACGCGCCGAGCGGTCGAGCGAGGAGAAGGAGGTCCTCGAGGCCCTCCCGCACTATTCCCGCCTCGCCCGAGAGGCGGCCTGGGTCGACCGGGTCGCGCGGGCGTTCCGGACCCACCACGAGGCGGGGGCGGAGCGGGCGATCCTGCAGTCCCTCCCGAGCGAGGGCAAGGAGCGAGGGCTGGCGTTCGCGTTCCTGGCGGCCCTGGGCCGGGAGAACGCCCACGCGTGGCAGTTCTCCGCCACGGAACGCGAGTTCGGGGCCTCCTTGAGCGACCTGGCCCGCGAGCTCCTGAACGCCCCTTCGGCCCAGTACCATGGCGCCCTCGACCGACTCCTCCAGGCCGCCGGAGTGGCCGACTGGGGCGAGAGCGAACCGGGCCCGAAGTGACCCCCCGGACCCCCCTCCCCGGCCTCGGAACTGCACGGCGCTCGACACGCAAGGAGAAATAGCACTAGGTCGGTAGCACCCCCGACTCGGGGGCGGGACAACCCGGTCGAATCGGGCGCGAAGACCTTGAGCGGTGACATCGGCTCCACGTCGAGCGCGATCGTTGTGGCCGGCGACGAGGAAACTCGCGTATTGCTGCGAGGCCTCCTTCGGCTGCATCATTTCCGCGTCGACGGAGAAGCCGAGGGGGCGACCCAGGCGGTCGAGCTGGTGCGGGTGCATCGTCCGTCCCTCCTGGTCGTGGACGCCAACCTCGCCGAGGGAAGTTCGGGCCCCCTGGTCGGCCAAGCGCGGGCCTTGGTCCCAGGGCTTCGCGTGATCCTAGTGGCCCCTGCCTCACGACCCCCCAATCTCCCGTCCGACCCGGGCCAGCGCCCGGACGCCGTCCTTCTGCGGCCGTTCCGCATCCGACAGTTCGCGGAAGCGCTCGTCCCGTCCGGTGGCGGAGAGCTGCCGGTCCCGCACTAGGGTCGCGCCGGGCGAGGATCCTCGTCCGGGACGGCATAGCGTCGGAGGGCCGCCTCCTCCTCGAAATGGAGGGTGGGGGCGAGCACGACGATCGCGTGCATCGGCGGCCCGAAATCGAGGGAGCGAAGGCGCGCGAACGACGCGACCCAGGCTCGTGCGCCGTCCTGGCCCACGCGAGCGACGACCGCCATGCGGTCCGCATCGGTAAGGAACCCTCCGTGCGGGTCCCGCTCCCGCATCATCGCGAGGGCCGCGGTGGCGGTGAGGTACCGCCCCTCGTCGGGATGCAGGTCGAGGAGCACGAGGGTGTGGAGGTCCCGCCTATGGTTCGATGCGATGTGCTCGAGCGGCGACCGGGGAGCGAAGCTCTCGGAGGGCAGGGGCAGGGAGACGGTGCGTCCGAACCGGTAGTGCATGAGTCCGAGGAACCCTGCGGCCGCGGTCAGGATGCTCGCGTTCGGGCAGTAGGTCCAGGTGTGGCCGGCGCGTTCGGCGGCGAGACGGAGGGCGATGTGGGTGGTCGCCGCGAACGGGTCGCCTACCACCACCAGGGAGACACGGGCGTGCGCGGCGAGGGCCTCCAGGATCGGCCCCTCGGACTCGAGGAGCGGCCGGTCGAGACGGCGGATCGGCTTTCCGACGAGATGACCGAGCCGCTCGATCGTTCCCGTCGGCGCCACCGCCGTGTATTCCTCGGCGAACACGACGTCGGAGGAGGAGAGGACCTCGCGGGCGCCCTCCGAGACGCCCCGTTCGTCGTTGAGTCCGAGGCCTACGAAGGCAAGCTCGCCCATCGGTGGAACCGCTCCTAGTCGCGGAACGCGAGGACCGGGCACGGGGCGGCCCGGAACAGCTCCTCGAGGAACCGACGCGTGAGGAGCGCGCTGCCCCCCTGCTCCTCCTCTCCGACGAGGAGGAGCCCGTAGCGCTCGCGCTGCGCCGCCTGGAGCAGGATCTCGGGAAGCCGTCGGCGACGGCCGAGGGTCGCCTCGGAGAAGAGCCAGTGGCGGTGGACGATTCGGACCCCTCGGGTGCTCGTCTCTTCGAGGTCGTCGCTGGGTTCCTCGTTCGGCCGGCCACGAGACCCCAGCGTGAGCGTGATGACCGGCGCGGGCGGGTTGCGAACGGCCAGTTCCTCGGCGAGGAGCATCGGCTTCGGGGCCGGCTGGTCCCGGAAGGTCGACACGAGGATCCGGGGGAGCTTCGGGGCGGCGAGCGCGAGGCGGTTCAGGACGAGCACGTCCGCGCGGGAGTGCTGAAGGATGCCGGTCGCCGTGTGCCCGACGAAGAACCGGGAGCTCCGACGGTCTCCTCCGAGGGAGAGGAGGATGGCGTCCACGTTGTGCGACTCAGCGCTCTCGAGGATCTCGCCCGGGACGTCCGTGGCGGCCCGGACCTCGGGGTCGACGCGCACGTCGAGCGCGGCCCCCGTCTCGTGCGCGGGGACCACGATGTTGACGGAAGCGCGCCACTCCCGGGTCACCTCGGGGAGCGTCGTGGTCGGGATCACGTGGAGGACCCGGATCTCCCCGTCGGCGTCAAGGAGCATCGACGCGAACCGGAGCATCGGCTCGACCTCGGAGGCGGTCTGGACCGGGACGAGGATCTGTCGGTACATGTTTACTTCCCGATGAGCGATAGAAGCTTGATGTCGAGTTGAAGGACGTTCACGTACGTTACCCCAACGTACGGGATAACGGGATTCGTGATATACGAGTTGACAAGGTCCGTGAGCTGGATAACCGACACGAAGTGGAGGGTCGAGTTGTCAGCCGTCGCCTCCGAGACCCGCGGGATCTGAATGAGGACCGCCTCCGGCACCAAGTCCGGGTCGAGGTCGGAACCGGACGGGGCTACTAACCAGTACGGGAGGGTGTGGTTCGCGCTGAAGTTCCAGGCCACATCCATGTACGCGATCGTCTCGTTCAAGAGCGCGCCGAGCGCCGGGTCGCTCGGGCCCGGGGGCGTGTCCGCCCCTAGCGTCGTGTTGTAATCCGTCATGGACGGTCGTTCCCAGAACAGGTAGGGAGCGCTCGTGTTCTGAGCGATGAGGGAAGAGCCGATGACCGTCCCGTTCGGGTCCCTCAGGATCGATCCGTTGGCGACGGAGGAGTCGGCGAGCTCGGCGATCCCCGTGACCAGGACCGGGTAGACCACCCCCGTGGCCAGGAGAGCGAGCACCAGAAGGACGACGGTCGCGCGCAGGTGTTGGAGGCTGGAGTGTGTCCGTCGGGGGGCCGCGGGTGATGCCCGCACCGGTTCCTTCGGGGCCGGCGGGGAAATGGCCGAGGATGCGCTCATAGCCCTCCGAGCGGCAAGAGATGGCTGACGACGAGCCCTAGGTGCTGGACCCAGGGCAGGGCCTCCATCCACGATAGGAGAATGTAGATGAGCTTGATCCCGACGAACGCGCTCAAGAGACCGCCGAACCCGTAGAGGAGAAGGTTCCGGCGTAGCAAATCGATCGCATTGCGGGGTCGGAACGGGACCCCGTAGAGGGCCATAGGGATGAGCAGCGGGATGATGACTGCGTTGAACACGAGCGCGGAGAGCACGGCGAGGTCGGGGTTGGAGAGGCCGAGAAGATTCAGGAGGGCGATCCCCGGCAGGGTGCCGGCGCCCGCCGCGATGAAGACGGCTGGGATGATGGCGAAGTACTTCGCGACGTCGTTGGTGATCGAGAAGGTCGTGAGGCCTCCGCGCGTAATGAGGAGCTGCTTGCCGATCGACACGATCTCGATGAGCTTCGTGGGGTCGCTGTCCAGGTCGACCATGTTGCCGGCCTCCTTCGCCGCGCTCGTCCCGCTGTTCATCGCGAGACCGACGTCCGCCCGCGCGAGCGCGGGAGCGTCGTTCGTCCCGTCCCCCGTCATGGCGACGAGCCGCCCCTGGGCCTTTTCCCGCTGGATCAGGACGAGCTTCGCCTCAGGCTTCGCCTCCGCCACGTAGTCATCGACGCCGCTTTCCTGAGCGATCGCCGCCGCGGTGAGTCGATTGTCGCCCGTGCACATGATCGTGCGAATGCCCATCGTCTTGAGCTCGCGAAGACGGTCTTTGATACCCGGCTTCACGACGTCCTTGAAGTACACGAGCCCAAGCGCCCGCCTCCCGCTCGCGATCGCCAGCGGCGTCATCCCCTGACGGGACGCTTCCGTTGCCTTCCGCCGGAGCTCGAGTGGAAGGATCGCTCCGTACGTCTCCATCGCCTGGAGGGACCCCTTGAACACCTCTCGGCCGTCCGCGAGCACGATGCCGCTCATGCGCCGCTCGGCCGTGAACGGCAGGACCTTGAACGTCCCCGGCTCGAGGCGGCGGGGTTGCGTACCACGACGGGCGACCAGTCGGACGATCGAACGCCCTTCGGGAGTATCGTCCAGGCTCGAGCAGAGCAGCGCCGCATCGAGCAGCTCGGCCATCGGCACCTCCGGCGCGGTGACGAGCTGGACCGCGAGACGGTTCCCGACGGTGATCGTCCCCGTCTTGTCCAAGATCAGGACGTCTAGGTCGCCGGCCGCCTCGACAGCTTTCCCGGACTTCGCGATGACGTTGGCCCGGGCGACCCGGTTGACCCCCGAGATCCCGATGGCGGGAAGGAGCGCCCCGATCGTTGTCGGCATCAGGCAGACGAACAAGGCGACGATCGTCGCGATGTCGATGTAGATGATGTCGGTAAAGTCTGCGAGGAAGATGAACGTCACGATCACGGCGAAGAGCGAGATCGTGAACGCGTAGAGCAGCACACCGAGGGCGAGCTCGTTCGGGGTCCGGTCCCGTCCTTGCCCCTCGACCAGACGGATCATGCGGTCGAGGAATGACTCACCCTTCTCCGTCGTGACCCGTACCCGGATCGTCCCCTGGAGGACGCGGGTTCCTCCCAGAACGCTGGTCTTGTCCCCGCCGCTTTCCCGGGTGACCGCGTCGGACTCCCCGGTCATCATCGACTCGTCGATCAGGGCCGCCCCATGGACCACGTCGCCATCGATCGGGATCGGCTCTCCGGGACGAACCTCGACGGTGTCCCCCACCCGAAGGATGTCGGAGGCGACCCACGCGAGGCTTCCGTCCGGACGGACCTGGCGCGCCAGGATCCCGCTCTGGATCTCACGGAGGCTGTCGGCCTGGGCCTTCCCCTGGGCTTCGGCGAGCGCGTCGGAGAGGTTTGCGAACCAAAGGGTGAGGAACAGGATGACCGTCACGGCGAGGTAGTAGTCCGGATTGTAGGTACGAGCGATGTCGGGGAACGCCCACGGGGCCAGGGTGAGCACGATCAGGAAGAGGAACAGGAGGTACACGCAGAACATCATCGGGTTGTGGATCTCCCGACGAGGGTCGAAGCCCCGGAACGACGACGCAAGAACCCGGCGCCAGGACATGTGCGGGACCTTGCGGACCGAGACGTGGGCCCCCGGTTCCACGGTGAACTCGGACGCCACGCTACATCCCTCCGAAGATCTGGGCCAACGGTCCCATCGCCATCACGGGCAGGAAGAGGAGCGCCGTCACGATGATCAGGAACAGAGTGAGGTAGATCGTGAACGTACCACTGGCGGTCTTCAGGGTGCCCACGCCCGCCGGCAGGACTTCCTGGGTCGAGAATATGTCCGCGACCATGAGCATCGCCAGGATCGGGACGAACCGACCTACGAGCATGACGAGCGCACCGGCGACGTTGAAGAACAGCGTCTGATCGTTGAACGCGCCGGTGGAAAGCGCGCTCCCGTTGTTCGCGGATTCGGACGTGAACTCGTACAGGACGGAGGTGAAGTTGTGCGACGTCGCGCCGATGGTGGACCCATCCACCACCACGAAGTTCCCGGCGACCGCGATGACGAACGGCAACAGGATGGTGGCCGGGTGGATGATGAGGGCCATGGCGGCCCACTTCACGTGGGAGGTGTGGATCTTCTTCCCGAGGTACTCGGGAGTCCTTCCGACCATCAGACCGGCGACGAAGATCCCGAGGATCGCGAAGAGCAACAGCATCGCGAATCCGGTGCCGACCCCACCCGGGGTGCTCTGCGTGAACATCCCGAAGAGCAGGTCGAGCTGCGCGATCGGCGATATCGACCCGATCTGAAGATTGTTCGCGCCGACATTACAGTACACGCTCACGACCTGGAAGGTCGAGCCCTCGCTGAGGCTGAAGCGCGTGTCGATCCCGACCGGATACCCATTCGTTTGCGCTCCGAGGCCGGCGACGGTGGAGAGGGCGGGATTGGTCGCCGCCTGGAATCCGATGAACAGCGCGAGCGCGACCGCGAGGACGATCACGATGGTCCCGACGTACGGCCACGCCTCGTTCTTCCGACGGACGATCTCGCCGAACGCGAACGGTGCCGAGAACGGGAAGACCAGCATGAGGCCGATCCCCCAGAGGTTGGTGAGCGCGGTAGGGTTCGCGATGGGAGAGGCCATGTTCGCCGAGTAGAAGCCCCCACCATTGGAGCCGAGCAGGGAGATCGACTGGAAGCTCGCCACGGGTCCCAGGTAGATCGTCTGGGTTCCTCCGGTCAGCGGGTGCGCGAGGACGGACGCGCTGAGCGTCTCGGGCACCCCCAGGAGAACGAACACGAGCGCGCCCAGCACCGCCAATGGGAGGAGGAGTCGAGTGACCGACCGCGTCATGTCGACGTAGAAGTTCCCGAGCGTCCCGTCCTTTCGGACGAAGCCGCGCACCATCGCGGCGAGGACAGCGAGGCCGGTCGCCGGGGAGAGGAACAGGGCGAGTGGCCAGGCGACCATGAGTGAGCCCAGGCTCAGCTGGGACTCGTTCGTGAAGTGTGTGAAGTTCGTGTTGGTCGTGAAGCTAGACGCCGAGTGGAACGCGAGGTCCCACCCCATGTTCGGGATCCCGAGGGGGTTCAGGGGGGTGGTCGATTGGAAGAAGAACCAGAAGAACAGGATGACGAGCACTCCGCCGTTGACGAGCAGGAGCGCGAGCATGTACTCGCGAGCCCTCATTTGATGCCGCGGAGAGGTGCCGAGAAGACGGTAGACCACCGACTCGATCGGGTTCCAGAAGGCGTCCCCGAACACGGGTCGGTCCATGTAGACTCGGCCTAGGTAGCTCCCGAACCAGGGGGCGATGGCCAGGGCGAGGCCCATGACCACGAGGACATCCCAGAGCGACTGGACCTCGAACGCCATCGACCTCTTTCGTCAGAACCGTTCCGGATGGATCATACAGTACGCGAGGTACAACGTGAGGGCAACGCAGATGACCGTCAACGTCACGAGCCCCAGGTTCTGGACCAACCATTCGAGCGAGCCCATGGATTGACTTGGGGCGTTGAACCCGGACTTCCTTATTTAGCCTCGATGACCGAGCGGCTAAGCCACACGGGGCGGCCGAAGGTTTATACAGTACCTTTCGCGGGCGACGCGTTCCCCGGGCCGCCTCCCTCGGCAGCCTCGCTGGACCGTCTTCGCGCTTCGCGCGAAAGCCTACGGACGATCCGTCGCATCGACTGCTCCCGGCGCACCTCGGCGACCTGGTAACGAACGTCGCGGGTCTCGCGGGTCAGGAGTACCGTGACCCGGCCCAGGGAGCTGCGGCCCGTCCGTCCGCGTCGCTGGATCGCCCGGATCTCGCTCGGCACCGACTCGAAGAACACCACGAGGTCGACATCGGGCACGTCCAGCCCTTCCTCGGCGACGCTGCTCGCGACCAGGATCGGGAAACGACCCTCTCGGAATCCTGCGAGGATGCGGCCCTGCTCTTTCTGGTTCATCCCCTTGTCCTCGGCGTCGCGGGTCGCCTGACCGACGAACCGCCCGGTCGTCCAGCCCTGAAGTTCGAGTATGGACTGGATCGTCTGGATCGTGTCGCGGTACTGGGCGAAGACCAGGATCCGGGGCGGGTGCCCCCGTGGCCGAGCGAGGGTCTCCTGGACGACCTCGACCAGCGCGTCGAGCTTGGGGTGGGAGGACTCCCGGCTCGTCCGGAGGAACTCCTCCGCTTCCCGTCGTGCGGTGACGACCTCGGGCAGCTTGAGGACGGCGAGGTCCCCCCGGCTGGGCTTCTCCTTGCTCGCGAGCCGGTCGAGGTACTGGACGAAGGGGGCGAGCCCCTGGGTCTCTAGGCGTTCCTGTGCGTGGTGGAGGTGGAGCAGGACCAGCTGGTGAAAGAGCGGCCCGAACCGGCGCACCATCGGGCCCGGGCGAGCGAAGATCTCGGCCCGCAAGGCGATGAGGTCCTTGACCGAGATCGAGCCGATCGGCTTCTTCCGAAGGTATCCCATCTTCTGCAGCTTTCGGGCCGTCGCGTGGGCGGCGGTCTCGAGAAGCCCACGGATGCGCTGGGCCTCGGGAGGGAGGTCGACCCAGCGGTAGTCGATCTCCACCGGCTGGACGAACTCCCGGACCCCGTCGTCCTCACGGCTCCGAGCCTCGATCCGGCGGACCCCGAGGTTGGCGACGACCTCCTCGATCCGCTCGTCCTTGCCACCCGGGGAGGCGGTGAGGCCTAGGACCCGACCGCCCTCCGGCCGGTCCGTGCGGTACCGAGCGGCTAGGGGGACGTAGGCATACTTCCCCACCGCGTGGTGGGCCTCGTCGAACACGACCAACGTCACTTCCGAGAGCCCGTAGCGATCGGCGGCGAGGTCGTTCACGACGATCTCGGGGGTCGCGAAGACCACCTCCGCGGTCTCCCACGCTCCCTCCCGGATCGGCCGCTTGACCGTCCCGGTGAACCGGGCGAACCGGAGGGGGGTGAGCCAACGGCCGAACGAGTCGGCGTGCTGCTGAACGAGAGGGCGCGTGGGCGCCAGAACGAGGACCTTGCCGTCCGACCGGCGAAGCGCTTCCGCGGCGAGCAGAGCGGCGATGATCGTCTTCCCGAGGCCCGTGGGGAGGACTACGAGCATGTCCTCCTCGAGTCCGATGCGGGCCATGTCGAGCTGGAACGGGAGAGCTCGCACCTGCCCCGGCTTGAGCAGGGGGTGCACGACGTGACCGTCGACGACCTCCCACGTCCCCGGAAGCGCGGGGGGGTGAGGGCGCCCGGTCGGCGGTTCCTCCGCCACTGGGCCCGCGCCGCCCGTGAAGTCGTCCAGGAGTCGCTGTCGGGGCACGGAGGGCTACCTCGGCTCGCCCAGCGACCGCGGTGCCTTAGGGGCTTTCCCTTCCCGCGGGCGCGCGTCAGAGGAAGCGGACGTCGGTCGGAAGCTCGCCCGCGTAGCGCTGGAATCCGGCCGGCCACCCCGATGGGTCGAGGCCTTTTTGGGCGAGGAACGCGGTCAGCCAGCGCTCGAGCCCGATACCGGTGCACCCCGACCAGAGCTCTCCCTTCTGGGCCTTGATCGAGAACGCTTTCGTGTACTTCTCCCCCACGATCGACAGGTTCTGGAACTCGAGCCATTCCGACTCTTCCCGAGTTCCACGGTAGGGAAGATAGGCTTCGAAATCGATGGTCCCCTTGACGCGCGCCTCCGCGTCCTCGACGCCCACGCGACCGCTCTGCTGCATGTAGAACGGGGTGACCCAGGCGGTGCGCCATTCGAGCTCCAGGACCTCATCGAAGACGTGGCGGTAGCGCTCGAGCAGCTGCTCCCGCAGGGCGAGCAGGTCCTCGCGAGCTCCGAGGAAGACCGGCTCGATCCGATGGAATTCGTCCACCCGCTCGAGCCCGTGGCGTCCCCCGCTCTCGTAGCGGTTCGACACGGCCGCGCGGTCGAAGATCTTGAGCGGTAGGCTTTCGGAGGCCAGCGTACGGCCGGAGAGCCACCAGTAGGTCGTCGGGCACTGGGCGTAGCAGGAGACCGCTGTCGGCCCGGTGACCATCCGGGCGAGCTCCTCCTCGGGAACCTGACGCGTGATCTTCACGAGGTCGGTGAACCGTTCCCACGCGGCCGGGTCCCGGGTCTTCGGCTCGGCAACGTAGTAGAACTCGCCCGGCAACCCCTCGAGGTGACCGGTCTTGAGGAGGGTCTCGAAGGAATCGTGGTGCGGCTGGACGACCTCCTGGAAACCGAGCGGCCGGAGCACCTCCTCGAGCGCGACCCGCTCCATCGTCCGAAGGAGGTGGGCGGCGGTCGGTCCCAGGAACCATTTTCCCTTGGTCGGCCCCGAGCGCACCCAGTGACGTTTCAGCATCTCCTCGGTCGGGTCGCCTCGGAAGAGCGGCTCCCGGGCGGGGCTCGCGGAGAGGAGCGACCAGAACTGCTCCTTTCCCTCGTAGGTCTGCCGTCGCGCCTTCTCCTGGACGAGCGAGACCGCGCGGTCCATCCAATTGTCGCGTAGTCCCTCCTCGGAGAGGGCGGTCAGCGAAAGGGTAGCGAGCGTGCCCTCGACGGTGAGGTGGTGCGGCAGCGGCAGCGTGATCGCCGCCGTGGGGGGCGCGTCCAGGGAGAACTCCGTGCGATAGCGTGCCGCGACGAACGAGCGAACGCCGACCCGGGCCGTGCGGCCGAGCTCCTCGCTCAGGCGACGGGCGAACGCCAGCAGCGTCTGGTGAGGACGCGGACCCGTGGATTCGAGGACGATGCGCAGCCGAACTCCCTCGAGATTCCACTCCGCGAGGCGGCCCTGCCCCCGCGCGCCGATCGTTCGGGCGACCGCTTCGCTCGCGATGCGGGGGATCAGCTCGTCGGGATGGACCGTCGACGGCAGGCTCCCGCTCAGGGTCAGCTCGGCCTCGAGCCGATGCTCCATCGGTCCGAGGACCGAAAAGTGGGTTATAACCCTCGACGCACCCCGTCCCCGAAAGCGACCCGGGCGACGGACTCCGCGGGGCCGCCCGGTAGCCACCCTTTTAGCCGTGCCGCTGTCCTCCGCACCGGTTGAGAAGCTATGCCGGTCAAGGTCGAGGAATTTGGTCACTTCATCGACGGAAAGTGGGTCATCCCGCCCCGCGCGAAGCGGTTCGAGACCGTGAACCCCGCGACGGGCGACAAGGTCGGGTCGTTCGTGGTCGGCACCCCCGAGGACGTGAGCTCGGCGGTCGCGGCGGCCGCGAAGGCCTTCCCGGCCTGGCGCGACACCCCCGCTCCGAAGCGCGGCGAGATCCTCCTCGAGGTCGCCCGACAGATGCGGAAGGCGAAGCCGGCCCTCGGGCGGGTCGTCACCCAAGAGATGGGCAAGGTCATCAGCGAGGCGCTCGGGGACGTGCAGGAATCGATCGATTTCATCGAGTACATGGCCGGGGAGGGACGACGCCTCGCCGGTGAGACCGTACCCTCAGAGCTACGGGCGAAGTTCTGCATGACAATCCGACAGCCGAAGGGCGTCGTGGCGTGCATCACCCCGTGGAACTTCCCGACGGCCATCCCGAACTGGAAGATCGCCGCGGCGCTCATCACCGGGAACACCGTGGTCTTCAAGCCGGCCACGAACACGGCCCGATGCGGGGCCGAGGTCGTCAAGATCTACACCGCGGCCGGGGTTCCTCCGGGCGTCCTCAACTTCGTCACCGGGTCGGGAAGCGTCGTGGGGAACGCGCTGGTCGCCGACCCACGGGTCCGCACGGTCTCGTTCACCGGCGGGGTCGAGGCAGGGCGGGACGTCTACGTCCGCGGAGCCCAGGGCCTCAAGATGGTCCACCTCGAGCTCGGCGGGAAGAACCCGGTCATCCTCATGGACGATGCCGACCTTCCGCTCGCGCTCGACGGAGTGCTCTTCGGCGCCTTCGGCACGGCCGGCCAGCGGTGCACGGCGACTAGTCGCCTGATCGTCCACACGAAGGTCTACGACCGGTTCCTGCAGATGCTCACGGACCGCCTGAAGCAGTTCCCGGTCGGGGACCCGCTCGACCCGAAGACGGGGATGGGGCCGGTGGCATCGGCCGACCAGGAGCGCAAGATCCTCGAGTACATCGAGATCGGGAAGAAAGAGGCGAAGCTCCGGTACGGTGGGCGTAAGCTCACGGGAGGGGCCTACGACCGTGGGTTCTTCCTCGAGCCGACGATCTTCGAAACGACGCACGGGACCCGGATCTCGAAGGAGGAGATCTTCGGCCCGGTCCTCTCCGTGATCCGGGTGAAAGACTACGACGAGGCCGTGCGGGTCGCGAACGACGTCGAGTACGGGCTCTCCTCGGCGATCTACACGCGGGACGTGAACCGGGCGTTCCAAGCGATCCACGACCTCGAGGCCGGGATCACGTACATCAACGCCCCCACGATCGGGGCGGAGGTCCAGCTCCCGTTCGGAGGGATCAAGAACACCGGGAACGGCGGCCGAGAGGCCGGCAGCGTGGCGATCGAGGAGTTCACCGAGATCAAGACCGTCTTCGTCGATTTCTCGGCCAAACTCCAAAAGGCCCAGATCGATACCGAACCGGCCGCATGAGCCCCTACCGTGCCACCGACGAGCAGCTCGACCGCGAGATCGCGGCGCTCGAGCAGATCGCTCGGGTCCGGCTCCGGCGCGCGAGCGCTGAGCTGAACTCGATCGACAAGGACCTGCGCGAGCTCCGCAAGGAACGGGCTCGGCGGGCCGCGCGGGCGGAGGAGATGGTCTCGACCGAAACGCCGACCTCGGCCGAAGCGCCCGCCTCCGAGGGCTGACCGGGCGTCGGAGTCCGAACGAACGACCCGCGGCAATCGCGCCCTGGTCAGCGCTAGGCTAGCCGGACGGTTCAGAACGGTCCGGCGCCGGCCGGGTTGTCGAAGTTCGTGAGCAGCATCTGGCCGCGGGGCTTCGGACGGCCCACCGGGGCGATCAACGGGTCCTCTTCGAGGGCCGGCATCGTTTCGGAGATCGGGACGTCCACGATGATCTCCCGGGTACGTCCCCCGCGTCCCCGCGAGACGATGGTCGCGCGGATCAACCCGAGCGACTCGAGCTCGGACACATAGTTCGAGATCGACCGCGCGTGGAGCGGCTGGAGGCCGAGGCGCTCGGCCAACCGTCGATAGCTGTCGTAGACCTCACCCGTAAGGACGCCGTTCCGTCGACGTTCGAACGATTGGAGGATGGCGTACAGGAGCACCTTGCAATGGGGCGGGAGCGTGCGACAGCAATCGATGATGATGTCCTGCTCGAGCCGGTTCTTCGCCTTCACGACGTGGTCCGGGGTGATACGCTTCGCGTGGTCCCGCTCGGCCATCTCGGCGGCGAGCCGGAGGAGGGCGAGGGCACGGCGGGCGTCCCCGTTCTCGAGGGCGGCGTACGCGGCGCACCGCTCGACGACGCCGGGGTCGACGACCCCGTCCCGGAACGCCTCGTGGGCGCGGTCGCGCAGGATGTCCTGGAGCTGGGTCGCGTCGTACGGCGGGAAGAGGATCTTCTCCTCGTTGAGCCGGCTGCGGACGCGGGCGTCGAGATGGTTCGTGAACTTGAGGTCGTTCGAGATGCCGATGATCGAGAGGCGGGCGTTGTCGAGCTCGGTGTTGATCTGGCTCAGCGTGTAGAGGATGTTGTCGCCGCTGCGGGCGACCAATCGGTCGACCTCGTCGAGGACGAGGAGGAGGATGCCTCCCTTCGCGTCCATCAGCCGGCGCATCCCGCTCTGGACCCGGTCGAGGGACCAGCCCGTGGGGATGCGGTCGGCCTCGTTCTTCGCGAAGCTGTTGGCGATCGTCTGCAGCAGGCTGTACGGCGTGTCGATGTTGCCGCAGTTCAGCGTGACGAACGAGATGTGGGAGGAGAGCTCGGTGCGGCGCTGGAGGTCCTGACGGACCTGAGCGACGACCGCGGTCTTGCCGGTCCCGATCTTGCCGTAGATGAGGAGGTTCGAAGGAAGGTCCCCGCGCAAGGACGGGGCCAGGATCTCCGCGACCTGGCGGATCTGCTGTTCCCGGTGCGGGAGCCGGCTCGGGACGTAGGAGTCCCGGAGGACCTCGCGGCTGCCTCGGAACAGTTCGCTCTTCGAGGAGAGGATGGTGTCGAGAATCCCTTCGGTGGAGGAAGAAGGGTTCCCGGGCGCGGACGGCGCGGGGACCGGCACGGGCACTCCTGCGCTGTTCGCGCCCGGGCGGCGGTCGCTGACGGGAGCGACCGCCGGATTCGAGGCTTGGCTGTTGTCGAGGGGTTCCGGCGCGTCGACCGGCCGATCTTCGTTAGCAGGTGACACCGTCGAAGCCTGCCCGGGCCTCGGGCAGCGGTCGGAGGAACGCGAGCCATATGTAGCTTGTGCCGACGGAAGCTCCGGAAAGCCCGACGAAGGCGTCGAGCGCCGTCGAATCGGCCCGGAAGGGCTGTTTCGCTCGACCGAATCCATTTCAAGGGGCGCCGCTGTCGCCTTCGTGATGCCAGAGTTCGGGTCGGAAGACCGTTTCGGCCACGCTTCGGCTCCGATTTCGCGGCCGACGCGGTTTCTCGTCCTCTCGGCGCCGTCCCGGATCCTGAGCGAGCCCCTGTGGCGTGTCCGCGGGTCGCCCGCGAACCGGACGTAAGCTCGAGGTGGTGGGAATGGTACGCGTGCCCGACCCCACGGCTCCCGTCGTTATCGTCAAGCTCGGCGGAAGCATCATCACCCGCAAGCGAGAGGTCGAGCGTATCCGGCCGAAGGTCCTCGCCCGGCTGGCTCGCGAGGTGGCCGAGGTGCGGGACCGTCGCGTGGTCGTCCTTCACGGTGCTGGTTCGTTCGGACACCCCGGTGCGAAGCGCTTCGGGCTCGCCGTCCCACCGAGCGAGGGGACCTCGGGAGCGGAGCGCCTCCGAGGAGCGGCGATCGTCGCCGCCGAGGTGCGTCGGTTGCACCTCGCGGTCGTCCGCGAGCTGGTTCGCGCCGGCGGGATCCCGGCCTCCGTCCCCATGTCGACCCACGCCCGTAACCGGGCGGGCGAGCTCGTCCACCTCGACCCCTCCGCGGTGAAAGCGGCCTTGGACGGAGGGTTCCTCCCGGTCTCCTTCGGGGACGTGGTGCCGGACGAATCATGGGGGTCGTCGATCCTGAGCGCCGACACCATCGCGCTGGCCCTCGTCCCGGCCCTCGGCGCCGAGCGGGTGGTCTTCGTCAGCGACGTCGAAGGGATCCTCGAGGGACCGCCCGGTCGCAAGCGGTCGGTCGTTCGAGAGGTCATTCCCGAAACGGTCGCCGCACTACGTCCCCCCGCCGGAGCGGCCGACGTTACCGGCGGCATCCGTGGGAAGGCGACCGCGATGCTCGCCATCGCGACCGCCGGCGCGGACGCAGGACTTATTAGCGGACTATCGGATGGAGCGGTCTCGCGCGCAATTCGGGGCGGAATGGAGTACGGGAGCTGGGCTCGTGCGCGATCCTCCTGACCCTTCCGAACCGGGCGGTCTCGACTTGAGCCATCGAAAGGCCGAGCACGTCAAGGTCGTCCTCGGAAAGAACGTCGAGGGCCGGTATCGATACTGGAACGACGTCCAGCTCATCCATCGGGCGCTCCCCGAGGTCGACTTCGACGATATCGACACCTCCGTGACCCTGCTCGGTCACCGTCTCGCTGCGCCGATCGTCATCACCGGCATGACCGGAGGCTTCCCGGACGCAGCGAAGATCAACGAGAACCTCGCGCAGGCCGCGGCCGAGGTCGGGGTCGCGATGGGAGTCGGGAGCGAGCGGGCGGCGATCCTGAAGGGTCAGTACCCCGAGAGCTACTCCTGCGTGGCCCGTCACCCGGTCCCCCTCAAGTTCGCCAACATCGGAGCCCCCCAGATCGTCGCCCAGAAGTCCGGGGGTCGGGTCATCGGACCCGATGAGGTCCGAGCGGCGATGGACCTGATCCACGCCGACGTCCTCGCGATCCATCTCAACTTCCTCCAGGAGGTCGTCCAGCCCGAAGGCGAGCGACGGGCGAAGGGCTGCCTCGACCGTATCGGAGAGCTGGCCGCCCGCTTCCCCGTCCTCGTGAAGGAGACCGGGGCGGGCCTGTCGCGCGAGGTCGCGGAGCAGCTGGTCGCCCGTTCCGTCAAGGCGTTCGACGTGAGCGGTACCGGAGGCACCTCGTTCGCCGCGGTCGAACACTATCGCGCGGTCGAGCAGGGGGCCGAGCGGGAGGCTCGGGTGGGCAAGACCTTCTGGGACTGGGGGATCCCCTCCCCGGTCTCGGTCCTCGAGCTCGTGCCGCTCGGCCTCCCGGTCGTCGCGAGCGGGGGCGTGCGCTCGGGCCTGGACGTAGCCCGTGCGGTCGCGCTGGGGGCCACTGCCGCCGGGATCGCAGGTGGGATGCTGCGGGCCGCGGCCACCGACTTCGCGCAGACGCTCAAAGAGCTCGAGTTTCTCGTCCACGAGCTCAAGGTCGCCATGTTCCTCACGGGCTCCCGGACGGTCGCCGACCTCCAGAAGGCGCCCTACCTCCTGACCGGGGAGAGTCGCCAGTGGCGCGGTCGGTAGCCGCCCCCACTCCCGAGGAGATCCACCGAGCGAAGCTCGCGGGATTGCGGACGAGCGGCGTGGCCGGTCCGCTGCCCTCGAACGTGGATTGGATCGCGGGCCTCCCTCCCGAGGAACAGGCCCGGTACGCCGGCTCCGTTCGTCGAAAGCCCTCCCGGACGCTCTCCGGGGTCGCGATCGTCTCGGTCATGACCGCCCCGGCGCGGTGCCCGCACGGGCAGTGCACCTACTGCCCGGGAGGGCTCGAGAACGGGAGCCCCCAGAGCTACACCGGCGAGGAGCCATCGGCGCTTCGAGGGGCTCAGTTCCACTGGGACGCTCGGGCCATCGCGCGCCATCGGCTCGAGACGTTGGAGGCAATCGGCCACTCGACCAGCAAGGTCGAAGTGATCGTGATGGGAGGGACGTTCCCCTCTCGCCCGAGGCTTTACCAAGAAGAGGTCCTTCAGGGCGTTTACGATGGCCTCAACGGGACCGCGTCCACCTCGCTCGCCGACGCTCAGGCGCAGAACGAGCTCGCCCTCCACCGGGTCGTGGGCCTGACGGTCGAGACCCGCCCGGACTGGTGCGACGGACGCGTCCTCCCATTCCTATTGGAAGCGGGGGTGACGCGGGTCGAGATCGGCGTCGAGTGCCTTCACGACGACGTCCTTGAGGCGGTAGGCCGAGCGCACTCGTCGGGGGACGTGGCCCGCGCGACGCGGGAGGCGCGGGACCGGGGCCTCAAGGTCTGCTACCACCTCATGCTCGGACTCCCCGGGATGGACCCGGGTTCCGACCTCTCTGACTTCGAGCGGCTGTGGAACGAACCCGATTACCGCCCGGACCTTCTCAAGATCTACCCGACACTGGTGCTCCCCGGGACCCCGCTCTACGACGACTGGCGAGCGGGGCGCTACCAACCGTACGACACGCCCGTCGCGGCGGAGCTCCTCGCTCGGATGAAGCGATGTCTCCCGCCGTGGGTCCGGATCCAGCGCATCCAGCGAGACATCCCCGCACGGCTGATCGCGGCCGGCGTCCGGTCGAGCAACCTTCGAGAGAAGGCTCTCGACTGCCTCCGAAAGGAGGGCGGCCACTGCCGGTGCTTGCGGTGCCGGGAGGCGGGCCGACGGGCCACGCCATTGCCGGAAGCGTTCGAGCTGACCGAGACCGAGTACGGGGCCTCGGGCGGCCGAGAACGGTTCTTTGCGTGGGAGGACCCGGTCACCGACACGGTCGCCGGCTTCCTGCGGCTTCGCTTTCCTTCGGGCTCTACCGAGGGGGGGCTCGACGGTCCGGTCATCCGTGAGCTCAAAGTGGTAGGCACCGAGGTCCCCGTCGGGCACGAAGGCTCTCGGCCGAACGAGTACCAGCATCGCGGCTTCGGGGGGAGGCTGCTCTCGGCCGCGGAAGAACGCGCCCGGGACGAAGGGTTCTCCCGCGTCTACGTGACCAGTGCGGTCGGGACCCGGGAGTACTACCGACGCCGGGGGTACGAACGGGCCGGCCCGCACATGGCGAAGAGTCTTTTCGCCGGGCACAATCCCTGACGGGACCGTGCGACGGTTTGGCTTTCCGCCGGCCGCGCAACCCTTAAACCCACCCCCGGCTCCGCCGACAGAAGGAAGCCTCCATGGACCGGAACATCCAGGTAGAACCACTGCGCACCGTCCACATCGAGGAGCAAGGGATCGAACTTGTCGAGCGAAAGGGGCTCGGGCACCCCGACTCGATCGCCGACGGGGTCTCGGAATCGGTGAGCCGCGCGCTCTGCCGGTTGTACTTGGACGAGTTCGGAAAGATCCTCCATCACAACACCGACGAGACCCAGGTCGTCGGGGGAGGCTCCGAGCCGAAGTTCGGCGGGGGCCAAGTGACGAGCCCCATCTACATCCTCCTGGTCGGGCGCGCCACCACGGAAGTGAACGGCGAAAAGCTGCCATACCGGGACGTCGCCGTGGACGCCGCGAAGAAGTACGTCCAATCGATCTGCGCGCACCTCGACATCGAAAAGCACGTTGAGTTCGACTGCAAGATCGGACAGGGCTCGGTCGACCTGAGGGGCGTCTTCGAGCACAAGTCGGTCCTGTCGAACGACACCTCGTTCGGGGTCGGCTTCGCGCCCCTCTCGGACACGGAGCGACTCGTGCTCGAGAGCGAGCGGTTCCTCACCCTGAAGCTCAAGAAGAAGCTCCACGCCCTCGGGGAGGACGTCAAGGTGATGGGATACCGCCAGGGCGAAGCGATCCACCTCACCGTCGCCGCTGCCCTCGTCGATAGCGAGCTCAAGGACGCACGGGAGTACGCCGCCACCTGTCAGGAAATCCACGACAAGCTCGCCGACCAGGCCGCGAAGCTCACCCGGCGCAAGGTCACGATCGACGTCAACACCGCGGACGACCCCGAGCTCGGCCGCTACTACCTCACCGTCACGGGTCTCTCGATGGAGGCCGGCGACGACGGGTCCGTCGGACGGGGGAACCGCGCGAACGGGCTCATCACTCCCTGCCGCCCGATGAGCCTCGAAGCGTCGGCGGGCAAGAACCCGGTCAACCACGTGGGCAAGATCTACAACCTCCTCGGCAACCTGATCGCGAACGACATCGTCAAGGAAGCCGGCGGGGACGTACGAGAGGTCCACGTCCGCATCCTCTCCCAGATCGGGAAGCCCGTGGACGAGCCCCAGGTCGCGGGGATCCAGATCCTCCCCGCGAACGGGGTGAAGCTCGCCCAGGTGAAACCGGTCGCCGAGACCGTGGCCCAGAAGTGGTTCGACCAGATCGACACCATCCCGAAGCTCCTCCTGACCGGTAAGCTATCGGTCTTCTAGGGATCGGGCCCTCCGGGGCGCGTTCGTGCAGGTCTACGTCGAGTCGTTCGGGTGCTCCCAGAACCAGGGCGAGGGGGCCGGGATCGTCCGGGACCTTTCGTCCCACGGCCACGGGATCGCCCCCAGCCCGGCCGGCGCGGACGTCGGGATCCTCGTGACCTGCGGGGTCATCGGCCCGACCGAGGCTCGCATGGTCCGCCGATGGCAAGCCCTCTCGGCCCGGGTCCCTCGCGTGGTCGTGACAGGATGCCTTGTACCCCTCCGCACCGAGCTCATGACCGGGCCCGGCCGAGAGCGAACGACGTTCGTTCCGATCCGGGACCAGGACCACATTCCCGCGCTGCTCGATTCGTGGTCCGACGGTGCCTCAGGGACGCTGCCCATGGCCCCCGCCCCGACCGATCCGCCTTTGTCGCCCATCCTGGCGGAGGAAGTGGTCATCGCCCAGGGGTGCACGAGTGGTTGCACCTACTGCTTCAGCCGTCTCGCTCGCGGCCGGCTCTCGAGCGTGAGCGTGCCGGACGTGGTTCGTCGGGTCCGCGAAGCGACCGCTCGGGGGGTTCGTGAGATCCGGCTCACCGGTCTCGACACGGCCGCGTGGGGGGAGGACCTTCCGGGACCGAAGCGACTCCCTGACCTGCTTCGGGCGGTCTCGAACGTTCCCGGGGATTTCCGCGTCCGAGTCGGGATGATGAGCCCCCAAAGCCTGGAACCGAATCTCGTCCCGTACCTTGACGCGCTCGCGGAGGGGCCGGCCTATCGATTCCTTCACCTGCCGCTTCAGAGCGGCTCCGACCGGGTCCTCGACTCGATGCGCCGAGGCTACGGCGTGGACCTGTTCCGGAAGCAGGTCGAGGCCGCCCGCCGACGGCTTCCGGACCTTCACCTCGCCACGGACGTCATCGTCGGCTTCCCGGGAGAGACGGAAGACGACTTCCGAGCGACCGAGGCGCTGCTCGAGGAAGTGGGCCCCGAGACCGTGAACGTCACTCGCTTCTCGGCACGTCCCGGCACGCCCGCCGCGCGCCTCCCGATGCTCCCGCCCCGGGTGGCGAAGCGTCGGTCGAGGGAACTGGCCACGCTGCGGCATCGCATCTCGCGGGCCCGGCTCGAGCGCTGGATCGGGACCCGGGCCGTCGGCCGGGTCCTAGAGCACGGACCGGGAGGCAGCTCCGTCGCCCGACTCGGGAATTATCTTCCCGTCGTTCTCGACCGCCGA
Organism: Thermoplasmata archaeon UBA61; assembly: GCA_002503985.1. Taxonomy (GTDB): domain Archaea; phylum Thermoplasmatota; class Thermoplasmata; order Lutacidiplasmatales; family UBA184; genus Lutacidiplasma. The sequence continues at coordinate 167,984 of DASW01000002.1, read as the reverse complement.
CCGCCGCTCGGGGCCGACGTAGAGCTTCGGGTCGATGGCGCTCGGTCGACCTATCTGCTCGGAACTCCTCTCTAGTGGCGTTCTAAATACCTGACCGACCCCTAGTTGGACGATTCGGTCCTCTCCCGATCGGGGAGGGACGACGGAAGACCCGATGACGGTCCTGACGAGCACGGAGATCATCGCCATCGTCTTCATCGTGGTCCTCGCGGTCATCCTCGTCGGCGTCGGCCTCTACGTCATCCGGCGCCTGCGACAGCGCCGCGCCGACCTCGTGGCCGAGCTGAACGACAAGCCCGTGCTCAACCAGGACCGGGCGTTCAACCGTCTCGCGATGGCCCGGCGAGAGGCCGGGATCCTTGCCGGGCAGGGTGTCGATGTACGCCGTGCGCAGGACCTGATCGCCGACGCCCAGGGCGCTTTCGACACGCACCAGTACGACCACGCCTACCGGGTCGCCCAGTCCGCGCACGAGGCCCTCGTGAACGCTCGGCAGGCGGGCTCGAGGACCGCGGGAGCCCCACTTCCGTCAAAGCCGTCGGGAACGGCTCCTCCTCTGGGAGCGACCGGGGGGGCTGCGCCCGCCGCCGTTCCTGACTCCGCGTCCGCTACCCCCGAACGGCCCGCGATCCCCAAGAACCGGGCCGAGTCCCAGTTCCAGCTCCAGCTCCTCGGCGAAGAGCTCGACGCCCTCCCGACGGCCCGGACGCGGCAGGCGCCCGCGACCGAAGCGGCCGCGCTGAGAAAACAGGCGTCGGCCGCTTTTGAACGGGGCGACTACACCGGGGCGTTCCGCCTCGCCCTCCGAGGACGGCGAACCCTCGGGGGTACCCTCGAGACGATCCCCCCGCCGAGCGGTGCGACCCCCGGGACCCCGAAGAGGACGGCGGACGTCGGGGGACCGGCCTCCGACCCGGCCCAGGCGGCCGAGACCGCTGCTGGGGGAGAACGATGCTCGGACTGCGGGTACCCCACCCTCCCCGAAGATGCGTTCTGCCGAGGCTGCGGCCGTCCCCACACGCCACTCACCTGCCCGACCTGCGGGTCGCCGCGCGGCGCGGACGAGCCGTTTTGCGGGCGCTGTGGGTCCCGGTTCCCCTAGTCGGGAGCGGGCCTAGGAGCTCGTGGGTAGCCACTCCTCGAGTCGACGCTGAGTCCGGGCGTCGTGGAGGAGCGCGCTGGCCGTGAGCCAGCGGGGCAGCGGAATAGCGAACGACTCTCGAATCCGTTCCGAGAGCTCGGCGAGCGATGCGACCTTCTCCGGAGGTCGGGCGAGAGCCGCCCGGACATGCTCTCGGACATTCCACACGCCCAGCGGAAGGATCTCGCCCGGGTGGACCTCCCGGAGGACCACCACACCCGCCTGTCGTCCGATGTTCAAGAGCGCCTCGCTGGTCGCGAGGCGGGCGGCGTAGTAGCACCCTCCGATCGACGCGTACGTCGTTCGGCCCCGGTACCCCTCGTGGTCCCCAATCATCACGATACGGCTCGTGTTCGGGTTCCACAGGGTGTTCGGATACCAGGCCTCGATCGATTCGTACCGGTACGAGCCGGGAAGGAAGACGATCACCCAGCGGTTGTCGAGGGCCGTGAAGCGGTGGAGATGGATCTCCGAAAGCTCGGGAAGGTTGCGGACCCGCTCGAGGTTCATCTTGGAGAGGAGGTCGTCCACGGCGGTGATGCTCCAACGGGTGGGAACGAGACGCCGACGGCCCCGTCGACCCAGGGTGCCGACGCTGAACGCCCGCTGGATCCGGCTCACCCGGACGCCCCGGTGGTAGAGCTCCTCGACGGCGACCCGGGCGTTCGCGTGGATGTCGGACGTCAGGCGGTCGAGATGCGGGTCCACCCGACGGACGTCGAGGTGCATGGTCTCGATGGGAGCTGACGGTCCGAACGGAGGCGTTGAATCGCTGAGAGAAAGGTGGCCGCGAGGAGGGCGGCGGAAATGGGCCTCGCTGTCCACCGTTTCCCCGGCGATCCCCAGCAGTTGAAGTTCTTCCAGGATCGGAATCGGACGCTCGGCGTCGGTCACCCGGATCGGGGTGGTGCCGCGAACGAGACCGGTCCGGAACGAGACGACCTCGGCCACCGAGCGACCGACCCACTCCTCGGGGGTGTCGAACAGCTCGGTCGATCCGTGCTCGGGGCTGAGGAGCGGGCCGACCGACACCTTGGGGTAGCCGAACCGACCCACGAAGAGAGCGGGAGGTGACGTTCCGTTGAGGTCGACGCCCTCCAGCATCGGGAGGGTCTTCTCGAACGCTCGGTACTTGACGAGGATCGGACAGACCGGCTTCCCACAGAGCAGCTGTGCCGAACGGCACCGCAGGCACATTGTCGGGTCCTCCTCGAGGCCCGGCACGCTCCAGGAGAGCGCGCCGACGGGGGCGAGCCCCGGGATCGGGGGGACGGAAGTGGAAACGTCCATCTCGGTTCGCACCCTCTATCGTATGGCCCGAATGTAAAGCCGGCGGGAGAGGTGGTGAAACAGCCCCGAGGGGCACCCTCGGTCCCACCTCGCGCCCTCACGTTCAAATAGCGGGGGCGGCTGGTAAACCCCGCGTCCGGGACTGTGGGGTAGCTTGGTCCATCCTTCGGGGTTCGGGACTCCGAGACGCCAGTCCAAATCTGGCCAGTCCCACTCGCGCGTCACGACGGGGCGGCGGCCCTCGAGCCGCCGTCCCACGGGTCCTAGAGCTTCTGGGTGAGAGCGCGAACAGCTCCGCCGCCATTTTTCAGGATCGGGCCGCCGTGGTAGCTCAAGAGGGAGTCGACGGAGAGACGACCCATCCGGCGCGCTGAGATCTTGGCGGTAGGGATGTGGTGGGTGAACTCGGGGGGAGTGAGCGTCGCCGTTTCCCCTTCCACGAAGAACAGGTCTCCCGAGAAAAGGAGCTTACGTTCGGGCTGGTAGAACGACGAATGCCCGGGCGTGTGGCCGGGCGTGTGGTAGGCGATGAGCCCGCCGGCCGCATCGATCGGGTCCCCGTCCTTGAACGCCTCGTCGACGATCACCGGTTCCGCCGGAGGGGTTCCGGGGCCGTCGTACTTCGGGTCGAGCGCGATGTACGCGGCCTCGATCCAGTGGGCGAACGAGCGGGCGTGGGTCTTCTCGAGCATCACCTTCAGAGAGCCGGTGTGGTCGCGGTGGAGGTGCGTGACCAGGATCTTCTTCACCGAGGTCGGCTCGACATGGACTTTCGCCAGGTACGCGAGGATCGCCGTGGAAGCGCCCGGCAGCCCCGTGTCGATGAGCGTCCAGGACGCTCCCTTGTCCTTCACGAGGTAGACGTGCGTCGAAAAGTCCGGCGCTGGGTCGACTCCTTCCACTAGGTGCACTCCCGGTAGGATCTCGGGCATGGGTTCTCTCGCGGAGGCGAAGGTCGGGTCGGTTAAGTCGGTTCGGCCGCGGGCCGGCTCGGGACGAACGCGGCCCCGAGAGCCCGAACGGACCGTTCGACCTCGTCGATCGGGAGGCCTCCGAAGTCGAAGATGCCGAGGACCTCGTCCACGCCCGTGGCGCGAAACGCGTGCAACCGTTCGGCGACCTCTCCCGGAGCGCCGAAGATCGCCCAGCCGCTCCGCTCGATCGCTGCGGCGTTGGCGTGCGACGGGTCCCGACGAACCTTCTCCTGATAGAACGCGCTCTGCGTCGCGAGCCGGCTTTCGAGGTACTGTTGGAGGGCTTGACGGGCCCGCTCGGGGCGCGGACCTGCGTAGAGATGCAACACGGCCGCAACCTCCCCATGAGCTCCGGCAGGAAGGTGGCTTCGGTACTCCCGGACCTCGTCGGCGAGTTCGTCCAGGTTCGAAAGGGTCGCGTACGGTACGAGCGCGAGCGAGGCTCCCCGGCGGGCGACGAAGGGGATCGCCTCACGACGCTGGACCGCGATCCAGAGTGGGGGATGTGGGCATTGCACCGGACGAACGTTGATCCGCACCGGCGCCGCATGCGGCCCATCGGCGCGGACCTCCTTTCCCTCGAAGGCCGCGAGCATCGTCTCGAGCGCGCGGTCGAAGAGCGCCCGTTTCTCCGCGGGGTCGACCCCGAACCCTTCGAGCTCGAGAGGGATGTAGCCACTGCCGACCCCGAGGTTCAGACGACCTTCGAGGAGCCGGTCGACCATGGCGTACTGTTCCGCGAGCTCGACCGGACGGTGGAACGGGAGGACGCTCACGAGCGCGCCGAGGCGCAGGCGACGGGTACGGGCCCCGAGGGCCGCCAGGAGGACCGGAGGGGAGGGAGAAACACCTCCTGAGTGAAAGTGGTGCTCTGCGACCCACAGCGCCGAAAGCCCGCCGTCCTCGGCCGCTTCGGCGAGACGGACAACCTCGAGGAGACGGTCGGTCGGAGCGTCGGAGGGGTATTCGTCGACGACCGTGAAGGCGCTGAGCCGCACAGCGCGCCGACGGACCCCGAGTAGAAGGCGTTTGTCGCGGTCGGTTCTCGGCTCCCATAATACGAAGAGCGAGACCGGCATTCGTCGGACGATGACGCTGCCCGCGATCGGTATCGCTCCCGGTCGGGCGACCGGGTCGGTCCACCTCGTCGGGGACCCGCTCCGTTGGAGGTCGGAGCGACCTGCTCCCGAGGTCCTTGCGTTCCCGGCGCTATGGTGGCCACCCGACCATCCGCTCCCGTCCGGTGTCGTGGCAATCGTCCTGCACGGGGTCCCGGCAAAGTCCGCACACATAGCGGAGGTCCCGACGGTCGCACGGGTCGACCCCGACGTCCTTCGGGAAGGGGAGACCGTGGAAGTCAATGGAACCCTGGGGCGGTTCCGGATCGACGGGGTAGAGGAGGTCGGGGTGGTCACCTCGTTCCTCGAACGGGACGACGGTCGGATCCTCCTTCTCGAACGGTCCGCGAAGGTGGGGTCGTTCCGGGGTCACTGGGCAGGGGTCTCGGGGTTCCTCGAAGCCTCGACCCCGACCGAGCAGGCGTACCGAGAGATCCTCGAAGAGACCGGCCTCGGCGCCGAGGACCTCGAGCTCAGGGTTCAAGGGGCGCCGGTGCTCGCCCGGGACGGGCCTCGGGTGTTCGTCGTGCATCCGTTCCGGTTCCGGGTCCGACGCACGGAGATCCGCCTCGATTGGGAGCACAACCGCGCCGAGTGGGTCGACCCGACCGAGATCCGACGACGACCGACTGTCCCGAAGCTCGACCGAGTCTGGGAATCCGTAACGGCCGCTCCTCCGAAAGGATAAGACACCGGCCGCTCCCTGTCGCCCGGGATGGGCTGGTAGATCAGCTCGGAAGATCGCCGGTTTTGCAAACCGGAGGCCTCGGGTTCAAATCCCGACCAGTCCATTTCCGCGAGTCCGGTCGGAGTCCGTGGAAACACCGCCAATCGGGCCGGACCGAGGCCAGAACCCGCAATGTCTCCGTTCGGAACGACTATCGGTCAAAGTGGCGCCACCGCTCGATCCCGTCGCAGACAAGACCGATCGCCACCCCTAGGCCCACGATGGCGAGCAGCGGGAACAGGTACATCCACCAGTAGTTGAACCCCCCCGGGAAGCTGAACCCCTCGCACGTCCCGAACCCGAGGAGAAAACCCCACTCCGGGAACGCATTGGAAGGGAGGGGTGAGAAGTACGGGAGGACCGGGACGAGGTAGGGGGTCGGCGGAGGGGCAAGATGTCCGGGGGGAACGGGAACATGGGGGCCTCCGGGCAACTGGCAATTGTAGTACCAAGGAAAGGCGGAGAGTACGAAGAACACCGGCGCCACGTCGAGCGGTATCTGCGCCAGCACCGGGCCGAGCGAGTTGGGCATGACATGGCGGACCAGGATACGGAGAGAAGATGCCCCCGAGGCGCGCGCCCCCTCGACATACGGCTGGTGCGCGATGATGCGCGCCCGCTCCCGCACGGTGCGGGCCATGGTCGGCCAGAGAATTATGCCGAAGACCGCGACGAACACCGGAAGGCCGACGGTCTGCGGCGCCACGGTCAGCAGGCCGGCGAACACGACGACGGCCAGGACGAACGTGGGGATGGACCCCAGCGAGTCGCCGACGAACGTGATGAGCGCGTCGACGAGACCGCCTTCGTCGAGGCCGGCGATCGCTCCGAGGAAGAAGCCCAAGAACACGTCGATCCCCAGGATGCCCGCGACGATGCCGAGGTCCCAGGGCGTGGCCTGCCAGACAGCCCGAAAGAGGTCCGTGCCGAACCCGGCCATCACTCCGAACGGGTGGACCGCGGAGGGGCCGATGGGATTCTCCAGGGGCACCCACGCGACGGTTGAGGGGAGCTGGTCGAGCGAGCTCCGAAAAACGACCAGAGCGCTGAGGGCGGCGACCAGGTAGACGGCGAGCATTCCGACACCGACTAGGAAACTGAGGCCGGGCGGACGGCGCGCCCATCGCTCTCGGACGGAGGGCCGCGGTAGGGCTGACGGAGGTTCGGCGGGGCGAGGGGCTGTGCCTTCGGTCATCGACCCGCCACCCCGTGAGGATCCAGCCGTATCGCGATGAGGTCGACGACGAGGGCCCAGACCAGGACCACGATCGCCATCAGGAAGACCAAGGGCACGAGGGGGGACAGGACCCCCCCCGTCAGGCTAGCAAAGATCAGATACCCGAATCCGGGATCGACGAACGCCACCTCCACGGCGAACTGAACGCCGAGGTACTCGGGAATCGTCAGGGCGAAGACCAGCAGGAACGAAGGAGCCACCGCCCGGGCGGCGTGCCGCCAGAGGAGGGTGCGCTCGGAGATCCCCCGCGACCGGGCCCCGACTATGTACGCCTCCTCCCGAACCGACCGCGCGATCGAACGGGCGTGCCGGAAGAAGATTGCCACGTACGCGACCGCGACGACCGAGGCTTGGATGAGCGTCTTCGTGAACGAGATCGCCGCGACGGTCCACGCATGATTGATGAGCGCGTCGACCAGCGGGAACCCTGTTGGCTGCGTCGCGAACTGGTAGAGGATCCAGGAGGGGTAGCCTCCGTGATTGAAGAACCAGAAATCGGCCGGTAGCAGCCCCTGAGATGGGACGTCCTGGAAGTACCCCAGGTAACCGAGGAAGAGCGCGTTCAGCACCAGGGTCCCCACTACGAAGACCGGGAGCAGGGCGCCGGTCAGGGTCACGAACCGGGCGGGGGCGTCCACGCCCGGCCGACGGCTCCAGCCGGCCAGGAGGCTCACGGGGTAGGCCAGCACGGCCGCGATCGGGAGCGCGAACACCGCCAGCTGAATCGAGGGGGGGATGTAGTACGCGAAGATCCAGCTCCAGGGGATCGGCTCCGCCGGGTTCGGCCCGCCTCCCCCGTTCGCGTATCTCACGAACGAAGCTGTCCCCCAGTTACCAGTGAAGAGGTTGAACACCATCTGATAGAACCCCTGGTCGATCCGCAGGAGACTCTCCGGAGGGTTCTGTGTGAGAGAAACGGGGACGTCGAGGACAAGGTAGAGAATCAGGAGGACGAACACGAGCTGTGCCGGAATCAGCAACAGGCGTTGCACGGCGTACCGGGCAACCCCCGACAGGACCGGGCGAGGGGACCCACGGGCGGGAGGCGCGCGCGACCGGCCGAGGGAGCCGTCGCGCGATCCGGAGCTGGACACGGACCCCTCCGACCGAGCGGTCACGAAGCGGTCCTCCGCGCAGGAATCATCGTAACCGAGGACCCCGTCTCTGCCACCGGAGTCTCGGTTCCACATCGCAAGCGCAACGCCCCCGCCTCTCCGAGCGGAAGCCTGAGGTCAGCCCTCCGCGTGTGGGCGCGGTCATGCCTCGCTTCGCCCCCGGACAACGGGAACGGGGACCCGTGTTTTAATCCCTTCACTGGGGTTGACGCTCCGCGGGCCGGTCCTCATTGGGATGCGTCCCTTCCGCGGTCACTGGGCCGCCGGGTCCTAGAAGGAGTCGGGGGTTGCGGGCCGTCGACGGTGACGCATCACGTAGACCACTACCCCGGCGACGACGAGGGCTACGAGGACTCCATTCACCACGGACACCCACAGCGGCACTCCGGGAACCGCCGGTGAAGCGGTCCCGCTGGGGGACGAAACGACCCCGACCACGCTCACGTTGCCCGTGTTGAAGTTCGGGACGTACACGTATCCATTGTCCCCGTCGTACGCCGCGTTCTGGATCCCGGAGCCGATAGGCACGGTCTCGATGAGGGCGGTGCCGTTGACCACGCTCACGTTGCCGGAGACCGGGTTCAGGACGTAGACGTAACCGTTGCCGCTGTCGTACGCGGCAGACCCCGGAGAGCTCCCTTCGCTCACGGAGCCGACCAACTGGGTGCCGTTGACCACGCTCACGTTGTTGGAACCGGCGTTCAGCACGTAGACGTCCCCGTTCCCACTGTCGAACAGCGCGAAGCTAGGGTACTCGCCGACGGCTATCGTGCCCACCAGCGACGTCCCGTCGATCACGCTCACGTTGCCTGTGTTGACGTTCGGGACGTACACGTAGCCGTTGCCGCTGTCGTATGTCGCAACCTGCGGTCCGGATCCGACGGAGACGGTCGCAACGACCGAAGTGCCATGGATCACGCTCACGTTGGCGGAATAGTCGTTCGACACGTACACGTCGCCGTTTCCGCTGTCGTACACCGCGGAACTGGGAGATACCCCGACGTTCACGGACCCGACCGCCTGGCTACCGTTGAGGACGGTGACGTTGTTCGACAGGTAGTTTGACACGTAGACGTCACCGTTCGCATCATCGTAGGTCCCGCCCTCCGGAGAATTTCCGACGTTCACCGACCCAACCAGGGTCATGCCGTCGATCACGCTCACATTGTCAGAGTACTCGTTCACGACGTACACGTCACCGTTCCCGCTGTCCCAAATCACTGAGACCGGGTCGGTACCGACGGCGACCGTGCTTGCCACGGAGGTGCCCTCGATCACACTTACGTCGGTGTAGGAGTTAGGCACGTAGACGTAGCCGTTCGCGCTGTCGTACGTAGCCCAATCCGCCAGGGGACCGACCGTGACGTTGGCGACAATCCTCAGGGTCAATGCGACCTCGGTCCCAAGTTCCCCCGCAAGGGTGTCGGCGGCGGCGGACCCCCCGCTGGAGCTGGGCACAGGATCTGCCTTGGGAGACGTCCCGGCGGACACGTCCTGTTTCAGACCTGAGCTAGACCCAAAGGCGGGGACCCAGAGGGTTACCAGCAGGATACCGAGGACGACCGAAGATGCTGCCGGGCCAATGCCTCGATGTCGGCGATCCATGGGTGGCCCCGGAGGCCGTCGGCATGCAACTTGGGTGCCTGTATATGGTTACCGGAACGGCGGCGCTTTTTCGATTCCCCACCGAGACGGGGAAGACGCTTCCAAAGAGCGATCTATCTTACCCGGTCGAGAAAGCTCCCGCGTTGACGAAACACCGACCCGACGGGGGAATCTTCTCTGCTCCCGAAAAAGAAGGAGGGGAAAGGGTTCGGAAGGAGTTCCGAGCTCAGCTAGTTCCCGGAGGCGGGGGTGGGGGCTGCTCCCACGCGGGAGGGGCACCGGTCGCAGGCGGCGGCGAAGCGCTGTACGGGGCCACGGGGGGCTGCTGTCGACCGCGCCGAGCGAAGATGATCGTCGTCACGAGGAAGACCGCCGCGAGGGCCGCAAGGACCCCGATGAGGACCCAGCCCATGGTGGAGATTCCCGCGAACCCGCTCGCCGATGTCGAGCTGGACGCCAGCGTGACGTTGAGGTTCGTGGTCGTTCCGAGCGTCAGCGTCGCGTTGTTGTAGTACGTCACGTAGCCGGACTCCATCGCCTCGATCGAATGCACCCCGACGGGGAGCGTCAGAGAGTACGTGCCGCCCGAGCTGAGGGTCTGTTCGGTCCCGTCCACCCAGAGGGTTGCCCCCGAAGGGCTGACCGTGCCGCTGAGCGTCCCGGTCGCAAGGGCGAAGACCACCGACACGGCCGGGTCGGCCGGCAGGGAACCGCTGCCCGAGCTCGGTGTCGCTGCGTAACCGTTCGCGCTCACCTTGTACGTATAGGCACCCACCACCGCGGTGAACACGATCGAACTGCCGGTGCTCCCCAGGGTCGTTGTATTCGTTCCTTGGGTGAGCGCGACGGTCCAGGGGGTTCCCGACGGAAGGTTGGACTCACTGAAGGTAAGGGTCGCCGCCTGGAACGTTAGGGTCAGGGTCGTGTTCGCGGCGAGGGTCAACACTCCCGATCCGGGCGTCGCCACAAAACCGGCAGAGCCGGCCGCCCAGACGTACGTCAACGCCGCCGTGGTCGTGTTGATCCACGGACCTGTGTTCCAAGCCGTGTAGTTGTAGCCGGACGTGCTGGTCGCGTCGAACGACCAACGCGCGCCCGCGGGAAGGCCTAACGCATGCACGTCTAGGACATAGACGGCCACGAACGTGACGTCCACCGTGGCGTTCGCGCTGAGCGTGACGGTCGCCTGGTACGGTATGCCCGCGTACTGGTTCTCCGCCGAGCCCCACGTGTAGGCCCACCAGGTGTAGGTGCTTGCGATCAGGCCGGAGACGTTGTTCTCGGAACCCTTGGTCGTACCATTGGAATCGTAGCCGGTGGAGGAGTTGTAGGTCTCCCCGTACCAGTCGGTACCCTTAGGCAGGCCCGTCTCCTTGACCGTCAGCACGTAGGCCGAGACGAACTTGACCGTTACGACCACGTTGCCAGTGGTCTGGTTCACGGTGACGGTGCCGTACGAGGGGGTCGCGGCAAAGTACCGGTCGTCGGTGTAAGGGTAGTAGTACCACGTGCCGGCGGACTCCGTCAAGTTCGTTTCGCCCGGAGCGTACGACCAGTTGTAGGCGTCGTCCCCTAGGAAGTAGTAGGGGGCCGGTACGTACAGGTCCACGGACCAGTACGCTCCCGAGGGCAGGCCCTGCTCCTTGAAGGTGATCTGGTAGAGCGGGACGTTCACGAGGGGATAGTAGTCGCCGCCATAACAATCGATACCGCAAATGAAGACCGGGGCCGACGACTGGTAGTTCTCGTAGGGCAACCAGTTCTCCTCAATGTCCGGAAGGATCCCATACGGGTTCTCCGCGTAGCCGTAGTCCCAGTAGTAGTTCCCGCCGAGGTAGTTCCCGCCAACGATGTTGGTGACTCCCGGCGTGTACTGGACGTTCCACGCCTGGCTGAAATCGTACGGATACTGGTTGGGAGCGTTCCCTGTGTACGGGTCGAAAGTCGGGCTCATGGCGGTGACGAGCGTGTCGAAAGCGTTGTTGTAGACTAGGTCGCAGTCATCGAAGACGCCGAGACAGTCCGTGGACGCCACCGCTCCGTAGAGCTCGGCGTCGCCAAAGTCCGCGTCCACGAGACCAATCGACCCGAATTCGGCCCCCGCCGTGGCGTAGGGGTTCGCCGAGATCGGAGCCGTTGCGGTCAGGAACGTGTTGCCGGTAATCTCGTTGTTGATTCCTCCGTAGAGGAAGAGCCCCATCCCACCGACGTTGAACGTGTTGTTGGCGATCATCGAGTCGCTCGTGTTCCAGAAGACCACGCTCGCGAACGACTGGGAGGGACCGAAATCCGATGTCGCCGGGAACCAGCCGCCCACCGTGGACCCCTCGAGGTTGACGTTATCGTCGCCCCAGAAGAACATCTGCAGGTCGTTGGTCGTCGGCCAGCCGAGGTAGTTGGCCATCTGCAGGTCTGAGCTCGGGGCACCAGGGGCTGCGACATCGAACGACGGCGCGTTGACCACATCGACGCCACTAACGCCACTAAGGAGGATCCCGGGGAAGACCGGGAACCCGAAGTCGTTGTAGAGGCCGAACCAAGGTTCGTAGAAGTAGTTGCCCAGGCTCGCGTCCACTGAGGTCGCGGGAATCTGCCCTATCGGCGCATATTGGCTGTTGTCGAGGATCTCGTTGCCGTAGGCGTCCGTCCCCGAAGATATGGCAGCCACTCCGGTGGCGTTGAACGCCCAGAGGGGAGTGTCGACCCCGACCGTCGGGTCGGCATACGGACCGGGGAAGTCCGTGATGGTCTGGCTCGCCGCGACATTCGCCGTGATGGGGAACTCCCAGTAGTAGCTGCTATAGTCCGCGAGGGTTCCGAACGCGGTGTAGTTTCCGATCGGTAGGTCCAGGAAATAGGTGTTGGGAGACAGGTCCGGCGCCCACTGGAACAGCGAGTAGTTCGTGGTGGCGTAGCCTGTGAACACGAATCCCTCCGCGATGAACAGGAACGCGTTGACCGGGTTGAGATAGACCAAGGCCGCGGACTGGGAGGGCCAATCGGTTTCTGACCGAGGGCTTATGCCGCCGACTCCGGCCCCTCCCACTCCCCACATCCCGTATAGGAACGACGGCCCGTTCGAGAGCGACACGCACTCTACGCAACTGGCTGGGAATGGGGTTCCGGTCCCGAATTGGGCCCAGGCCGCGTTGACGCCGACGGACGTCTCGCCGGTCTCTCCGCCGACATTGAACGCTGTGGGCACCGTGAGGTATTCCCCCAAGGTGGAATTCCAGTACTGTAACGACATGTACGTCGAAGCGCTTTCGAGCACGTCGAAGTTGCTGCCGCCCCCGGGTCCTCCGAGGGTGATCTCGAAGTCGTCAGGCAGGCCCAGAGGGTTGTACTGGAACCCGTTCGCGACGTAGACAGGCTTCGGGGTCGTCGCCGGGTTCGCCCCCGGCATGGTCGAGTTGAAGATGGCGTAGTTGTAGTTCGCGCTCGACGTTCCGAGGCCCGACGTCAACGAGTAGTTGAAGTAGACCGCGTCACGGCCGTCGATCAACGACGAGTTGAGGTAGAGCTGGACCACGAACGGCTCGGTCGCCGGGATGTATCCAGTCTGGCCGTAGTAGTATTGGGGGCAGTGATTGTTTCCGTTCGTCTGGTAGAGGAAATTGCAGGAAAGTGTGGCCTGACTGTTCGAGAAGTTCCAGATGTTGCTGACGAAGACAATCGCCTGAAGGGATGGGGAATACTCGAAGACGTTCTGGGTCCAGAACTGATAACCGGTGCTGCCGAAGAGCGTCACGTTGTTGAGGACCGCATTCAGCTGGACGCCCCATTCATCGGGCGAACTCAAGTCGGGCGAGTATCCCGAAAGGTGATCCGTGGAGAAGTTCGCCTCGACGCTCGAGGTGGAGAGTCGGTAGGGGTTGATGACCCCGGAGACGTTCTTGAGGCCGAAGTCGCCAATCCCGTACGGTGCCGGACTGCTCGTGTACGACAGATTGACGTGACCGTTAGTCAGGCTCCGGTCCGGGCTTTCCAGCAGATAGGGAAGTTGGATGTCGCGCAGGGGGACTCCCTTGGCCGCGAGAGAGCTCAGGATCTTAGTGGCGAGGGAAGAGTTCGCGTCCGCCCCCGGTGAAACCTGCTGGTTGCGAGGGGTGGGTGGAGCGGAAAGTCCGCTCGTTGGGGTGGTATGGGTCAACGCCGCGGTCGCTCCCGAGCCCAGAGTAGTGGGTGCCGAGCCAGAGGCTGTTTTCGATGGGGTGGTGAGTGTCGAAGCTGCGAGTGTCGCCGAGGGCGAGCCCCCGGTTCCACTCACGACACTGAGAAGTCCCAGCGACGAAACCACGAGGACAACGGTCACCAGAACGGCCAGACCCAGGGTTCGTCGAGAGGCGGGCATACGGGATGGGGGCAAGATTGCTAGGGGATAAGGCTACGGATGGCCCCTCGACGCCGTTTGTGCGGTTCGGACGGGGTCGGCCGGGTTCGACCGGTAGGGGCGTGTCCGCCCGCGTCGGGGATCAGGTCACGCTTCCGCGGACCGACTACCGGTCAAAGTGGCGCCACCGCTCGATCCCGTCACAGAGCAGTCCGAGCGCCAATCCCAGGCCCACGATGGCGAGCAGTGGGAACAGGTACATCCACCAGTAGTTGAAGCCCCCCGGGAAGCTGAATCCCTCGCACGTCCCGAACCCGAGGAGATACCCCCACTCCGGGAACGAATTGGAAGGCAGCGGTGAGAACGCCGGGAGGGAGGGAACTAGGTAGGGAATCGGGGGACTGCCGGGCGGAAGGGGAGGTCCTCCGGGAAGCTGACAGTTGTAGTACCAGGGAAAGGCGGAGAGGACAAAGAAGATCGGGGCTACGTCGAGCGGTACCTGGGCCAGCACCGGGCCGACCGCGTTGGGCATCACGTGACGGAGCAGAATGTGCGGGAAGGAGGCACCCGAGGCTCGCGCCGCTTCGACGTACGGCTGGTGCGCGATGATGCGTGCCCGCTCCCGAACGGTGCGGGCCATCGTGGGCCACAGGATGATCCCGAAGATCACGACAAAGACGGGAAGACTGACGGCCTTCGGCGCCTCGGCGAGGAGTCCGGCGAACACGATGACAGCCAGGAGGAACGTCGGGATCGTTCCCAACGAGTCACTCACGAACGTGACGAACGCGTCCACGAGACCGCCCTCGTCGAGACCGGCGGTCGCTCCGAGGAAGAATCCTAGGAACACGTCGATGGCCAGGATTCCCAGGACGATCCCGAGATCCCAGGGCGTGGCTTGCCAGAGCGCGCGGAAGAGGTCCGTACCGAACCCGGCCATCACACCGAACGGGTGAGCCGAGGAGGGCCCGACGGGGTTCTCCAGCGGGACCCATGCCACCTTTTTGGGGAGCTGGTCGAGCGAGCTCCAAAAGACGACGAGGGCGCTGAGAGCGGCGACTACGTAGACGGCCAGCATCCCGGCGCCCACCAGGAATCCGAGGCCGGGGGGACGGCGGGCCCACCGCTCCCGGAGAGGGGGTCGCGGCGGAGCCAGTGGTAGGTCCGCGGGGCGGACGACCACAGCGTCCTTCATCGACCTGCCAGCCCCCGAGGGTCCAGTCGGAGCGCGATGAGGTCGACGATGAGGGCCCAGACCAGGACCACGATCGCGATCAGGAAGACCAAGGGGATCACAGGGGAGAGTTCGCCCGTGGTCAGGGACGCGAAGATCAGGTACCCAAACCCCGACTGGTCGACGAAGGCCACCTCAACGGCGAATTGGACGCCGAGGTACTCCGGGATCGTTAGGGCGAAGACGAGAAGGAACGAAGGAGCCACCGCCCGGGCGGCATGGCGCCAAAGGAGGGTGCGCTCGGAGATCCCCCGGGAGCGGGCCCCGACGATGTACACCTCCTCCCGGACCGAACGCGCGATCGAGCGGGCGTGCCGGAAGAAGATCGCCACGTAGGCGACCGCGACGACCGAGGCTTGGATGAGCGTCTTCGTGAACGAGATCGCCGCGACCGTCCATGCCTGATGGATGACCGCGTCGACCAGCGGGAACCCCGTCGGCGTGGTCGCGAACTGGTAGAGGATCCAGGAGGGGTAGCCTCCGTGATTGAAGAACCAGAAATCGGCCGGTAGCAGCCCCTGAGATGGGACGTCCTGGAAGTAGTCGAGGTAGCTGAAGAAGAGCGCGTTCAGCACCAGGGTCCCCACTACGAAGACCGGGAGCAGGGCGCCGGTCAGGGTCACGAACCGGGCGGGTGCGTCCACGCCCGGCCGACGGCTCCAGCCGGCGAGGAGGCTCACGGGGTAGGCCAGCACGGCCGCGATCGGGAGCGCGAACACCGCCAGTTGGATCGAGGGGGGAATGTAGTACGCGAAGAGCTGGGTCCAGGGCAGCTGATACTTCAGGTAGGCCGCGGTGCCCCAGTTCCCGGTGAAGATGTTGAACAGCATCTGGAAGAAGCCTCGGTCGATGGTGGCCAGGCTCTCCGGTGGGGTCTGCGTGAGGGCGATCGGCACGTCGATGACGATGTAGAGGATCAGGAGCACGAACACGAGCTGCGCCGGGATCAGCAACGCCCGCCGCAGAGCGTACCGGGCGACGCTTGAGAGCACGAGACGGTGGGAGTCCGGAAGCGAGGGGCCCTCCGAGGAACTAGGAGACCCGGTGGGGGACTCGGGACTGGGGGCGAGCTTCTCGGGCGGAGTGGTCACGGGACGAACCTCCGCGCGGGCATCACCGTGCCCGAGGCGCCTCTCTCGGACGACGTTGGCGCGGACCTACCCCGCGCGCCGGGGCACGCTCACGCCCGCGTCGGGAAGCGGGACCACACGGTCCACCCCGCCCGGCTGGGCAGGTTCCGGGACCGGCACCCGAGGGCCCGGCCATCTTCCGCCCGATGGCGGGGGTGGTTAATATGCCCCTCCGGAGCGAAGGAACCGTAGCGTCCCTACTTCTCCGACCACTCGCCGGGCGGTCCCGCGGTCGACCCGCCGGCGGGCGGCGACGGGGCGCTCGTCTCGGCGGGCGCTATCGGTGTCGGGGGTGGTCGACGGCGGCGGGAACGGTAGGCGAGCGCGATCAGCGCGAAGACGACCACGAGGGCCGCCAGGAGGCCGATCACGGCCCACACGAGCGGGCTTATCCCCGCGGCCGTCGGAATCGAGGTGAGAGAGATCGAAAGCGGCGTGACTTGGGCGCTCGTCACGCTCACATTGTTGAAGTAGGGAATGTACCCGGCGTCCGTTACCTCGATCGCGTGGATACCCGGGGTCAAATTGATCGACGCGGACCCGTTCGCTGCGATAGCGATCACTTGACCGTCCACGGTCAGGTTCGCGCCGGCCGGTGTCACCTGGGCAACCAGGGTCCCTTCGGGCAGCGCGAAGGGGATGAGAACGGTCACTCCGGCCGTACTAACGTTCGCCGACCAGTTCACGCTCGGGAACTCGAACGCCGAGGCGATGCCCGAGTAGTTGACAGGCTCCGACCCCCCAGGGAGTGGGAGGACCATGGAGGAAGCGCTCGAGGTCCCGCTCACGGTGCTCTCGTTCACGGGCTCCGTCACCGATACCGACCAGGTCCAGCCGGGAACGAGGCCGGATTCCCAGAACGTCACCGGTTCGACCGGGACGAAGGAGACCGAGACCGATACGCTCGCGTTCTGCACGGTGAAGGAACCGTTCTCCGGCCCCTGGAAACCGGCCGGAGAGGGCAGGGTGAAGTTGTACGTGCCGTTCGGGGCCCAGAGCACGAGGGTCGTGCTCGCGCTCGATGTCATGACCCCGAGGGCGCTCACGTTCCAGGCTGTGCCGGCCGCGAGTCCGCTCTCGGTGAACGTCACCGAGAAGAGCGTGTACGGGACGAGCGGAACGTAGTCACCGTAATTCGTGATGAACCCGGAGTCGTTGTACGGAAGGACCCCGTACGGGTTCGCCTGGGTCCCGTAGTTCGCCCAGTAGTTCCCGCCCTGGTACCAGGTCCCGATGATGCTGCCCGTGAGGGTCGAATCGAGCGCGGTCGCGGTGGCGTTGGCGGGCTCAAGGTTCACATTCCAAGTGTCCGTGTAGGACGCGCTCTCGCACTCGATCTGGCAGAGGAGCGCGTCGAACGTGGGCGTGAACGCCGGAGTGATGACGCCGAAATAGTTGTTGTAGATCAGGTCGCCCGATTCCGCCTCGAAGATCCCGGTCACGTTCCAGGGTTGCTGGAAGATCGAGGACAGGTCGCCCGTGGCCACCGAGGCGTTCAGGAACGTGTTCCCCCAGATGGTGTTGTTCGTCCCCCCGTAGAGGGCGAGCGAGGAGCCCTGGTCGTAGAACGTGTTCCCCGCGATGACGTTCCCGGAGGAGTTCCAGAAGATGGCAGCCCCCATGGGGTAGACGTTCGGGACGGTCGCTGCGAGCCAACCGCTGATGGATTGCGCGTTCGTCAGCGTCACATTGGACACGTAGGCGAACTCAAGCTGGAGGTCGTTCGAGTTCGGAAGACCCGGGACAAAGGAGGTTTGGGCGAACCCGACCGGGTAGTTGATCTGGAACGTCGGAGGCGTCACCGTGACCCAAGCCGTGGTGTTGACCAGGAGGAGACCCGGGAACACCGGGAACGTCCAGTCGTTCCATTGGCTGAAGACGGGGTAGAGCGACCCGCGTTGATTGCTCTCGATCTGATAGGGAGAAACGTTCGTTCCCGCACCGAAGCGAGAGATCGAGGCCAGCTCCCCATTTCCCCACGCGATGAGCGGAGTGTAGAGGCCGGCCCCGTTAGCGTGGACCATCGTCTCCGTGAACGTAGTGGTCGAGTTGGCGGCGGTGTTCTCCAGCACCCCCGCCGGGCGGTAGTCGCTCAACAGCCACTCGAAGAAGTAGGCGTTACCGTCGTTCGGGATCCCGAAGTTCGAGGTGGTCTCCGACCCGAACGGGATCGTGGGCACCCACTGGGCGGCGGACTGGTCGAAGGCCGCTCCATTGGTGATGAAGAGGAACGCGTTCGCCGGGGTCTGAGTCTCTTGGAATAGCCGAACTCCGGACGACGCGGGAGAGACGTTCCAGAGCCCGTTCAGGAGCGAGGGGCCGAGGATCATGTGGGCCACCGGCTGGACGACGCCGCCCGGTTCCGTGTAGTAGGTCATCACCCCGTCGCTCGTCTCGCCGGTTTCGGTCCCCACGCCATACGCGGAGGGGATCGGCGCGTAGGCGGCGGTCGTGTCGTTCCAGTACAGGATCGATAGCGTCGCGTTCATCTGGAAGAACGTCGTGGTGTCGCCGTCATCGTTGCCGACCACGACCAGCTCGATGTCGTTGACCTCCCCGATCGGGTCGTACGCCTCGCCGTTCACCTGGAAGTGGGCGGTCGGTGCGGGGGCCGAAGGGGTCCCGGCCGAGGAGTTGAACACCACATAGTCGAACGACCCGGCGGTGTTGACGGTGGAGCTCGCGACGGAGTAGTTGAAGAACAGTGCCGGGCGGTCGGCGATGGTCGTAGAGTTGAGGAAGAAGGAGACCGTGAAGGGATACTGCACGGTGAACGTCGGACCGACGGCATAGTAGAAGTACGGCGCGACCAGCGTGCCGTTCGGGCCGTTCTGGTAGTACGCGTTCTGCGAGATCAGGCCGGAAAGGCTGGAGAAGTTCCAGACGTTGTCCCCGAAGGAAAGCTCGCCCGAGCTGGACGTGTAGCTCACGAAGTTCTGCGCCCAGAACTGGTACGTCGAGTTTCCGAATAGGGTCACGTTGGTGAGGACCGAGTTCATCTGAACGCCGTACATGTCGGGTCCGTCGCCGTCCACGTACATCGACTGGGCGCTCGTGAAATTGATCGTCCCTTCCGCGCTCGTCGTATCGAGGATGTACGGAACGATTTTCCCCGAGACGTTCTCAAGCCCGATGTCGGAGAGCCCCATCGGCGCGGGAGCTTGGTCGTACAGGAGTCCTACCTGTCCAGTGGCCGGATGGGACCCTTCGGCCGCGATGTTCGGGAGGTGTATGTCCCGCGCGGGGACCCCGTCCGCGCGCAACGCTTGGAGAAGGGCCTGGGCCCGGGGCAACGAAGCCGTGGGGCTCGTGGCGGGGGCGGCGGACGGGGCCGCGCCGTGGGAGGTGGACGCCGCAGTCGGCTCGGCTACGGTCGCGGGAACGGGGTTGGCCACGGGTCCCCGGGAAAAAGCGGTAGGGAACGCTATGACCACAACGACCACGATCGCCACGACCATCGCTACGCGCAAGATGCTCTTCGGCATGGTCCACCGAGGGCGGGCCGATTCACGGCATCCCTTATTCGGTTTGCTCTTGACGAAACGCCGGGCGAGGGGTGGGTCCGAAGCCTCCCCGGCGCCACTTCGCTCCGAGTGGGTAAACGAGTCGGGCAGGGCCGACCTCCACGCAAACTCTTTAGGCCCGCGAGCCGAAACGGGCCCCGTGATATCGGAAGGCCTTGACCCGATCCTCATCCAAGTGACCATTCCCCTGCCGGTCCCAATGATTTACGCCGCGTTCACGGACCCGGCGCAGATCACGAACTGGCTCGCGGACGGGGCCCAGGTGACCGCGAAGGCGGGTGGGACGTACCACCTCTCCTGGAGGGGGTCGACTCCCTTCGAGAGCCCGGGGAAGATCGTTCGCATGACCCCTGACCTCGATATCGGATTCAGCTGGTTCGCTCCGCCCCCCTTCGAGCGGCTGATGAACCACCCCGAGCCCAGGACCCAGGTCTACGTGCGGCTTCAGGAATCTCCGGAGGGGGTCGACATCACTCTCGAGCACGAGGGATGGGGCGCGAGCGAGCCGTGGGAAGAGGCGCGCTCGTGGCACTTCCACTTCTGGGAAGAACGCCTCACTCGGCTGAAGGACTACCTCATCAAGACGGCCTACGGGTGAAGAGAGCTCGGGTCGGTACGGGTCACGTACCGCCCGGGGTGTAGCGGTGGCAGACCGCCTCCCCGCAGAGGGCGCACGGGCCGGTCGGTTGCAGCCGAAAGCTCGCGCTCGTCCCGATCGCGACTACTTCCATGTGATGGGTCGGGAGGTGCCCGCACCGGCAGCGGGGCCGTCCCGCGGGCCGCGTCGCACCACCGGACGCGGCCGCCGCTCGCATGTCCGACCAACTCGCTTCCTACGCCAAAAGGTTGTCGCGCGAGTCAGGCCTAAGAGCTCCTCCGAGCGTCCCGAGCCCATGGAGGTCGCGGGTTGCCCTCTCCCCGAGGACCGCCGGTACGACCTCAAGAACGACGTGTGGTGGGCGGACGACCCGCATGGGGGGGCGGCTCGCATCGGGATCCTCGGAACGTTGGGCGCGTTCGCGGGACCGTTCCGGTCCCTAACGTTCCGGCCCATCGAGGGAACCGTCGGACAAGGGCGTAGCGTCGCGACGGTCGAGAGCACGCGCTTCACGGGTGCGATCCGGGTTCCGTGCGACGTCGTCCTCCTCGCTCGCAACGAGGAGGTCGCGAGACGCCCCCGACTCCTCAACGACGACCCGTACGGGGAAGGGTGGGTCGTCCAGGTCCGCCCGGTCCGCGCCGACGCGCCGGGGCTGCTCCTAGAAACCGCGGCCCAGATCGCCCAGCGCCTCGAGGAGCGAATCCGAGCACAACGGATCCGGTGCTGGCCGGCGACCCCGGACCTCGAGCTCTACGAGATCGGGGTCGAATGCTCGGCGGTCCTCACCCGGCTCAACGAGGAGCTCGCGGGGCATCCTCCGGGGGATGCCATCTTGCTCGTGACGGACGACCCGACGAGCCCGATCGAGATGGTCCGCTGGTCGGACCAGACCGGTCACCCCGTGCTCGCCCACCGACGGGAGGGCAACCTTCACCAGTTCCTGGTTCGAAAGGAGGCGGAGCCGAAGCCCCGCCGCCGTCCGGGCTAGGTCGGCGGTTTCGCCTACTTCTCGATCGGGGTCCGGACGAGGTTCCCCCATTCGGTCCAGGACCCGTCGTAGTTACGGACGTCCGGGTACCCGAGGAGGTACTTCAGCACGAACCACGTGTGGCTCGACCGCTCGCCGATCCGGCAGTAGGTGATCACCGGGTGGTCCCGAAGGACGCCCTTCGACCGGTAGAGTTCCTCGAGCTCGTCCCGGGACTTGAACGTCCCGTCGTCCTTGACCGCCTGCGCCCACGGGATGTTCTTCGCGCCGGGGATGTGGCCGCCCCGCTGCGCGTGCTCGGTCGGGTACTCGGGAGGAGCGGTGATCTCCCCCGAGAACTCCTTGGGTCCGCGGACGTCGACGAGCGAGAACTTCCCGCCCTTCACCTCCGGAAGGACCTTGCGGACGTCCTCGAGGAACGAGCGGAGCTGGGCGTTCGGGGCGTGCGCCTGGAAGTGACCGGGCGCCGGCGTTGCCACGGCCTCCGTGAGGGGCCGGTCCTCGGCGATCCACTTCTTGCGGCCGCCGTTCATCAGTTTGACGTTCTTCACGCCGTAGTACGTGAACACCCAGAAGGCGAACGCCGCGAACCAGTTGTTGAAATCCCCGTAGAGGACGAGCGTCGTGTCGTCGTCGACGCCGGCGCGGGCGAAGAGCGCGGTGAGCGCGTCCGCCGAGAGGATGTCGCGGGCGACCGGGTCGTTGATGTCCTTGCGCCAGTCGAACAGGACGGAGCCGGGGATGTGGCTCATCTCGTAGTTCGCCGCGGGGTCGTAATCGACCTCCGCGATGCGGACCTTGGGGTCGCTGCGGTGGGCCTCGAGCCAGTCGGTCTCTACCAATACCTCGGGATGCGCGTACGCTGCCATCGGGCGGTTTTCCTCGGGGGGGGCTGTTACACCCGGGGAATATACGTTCGCTGGTATGCCTAATTTCGGTTCCCGGCCCGGGTCTTCGCAGACCCTCCCCCGTTGAGAGGGCGAGGAAGGGCTACCCGCGGCGCCCGCGCTTCGGGAGCGCGGTGTCCGAGATCTCGATCGTCTCGGGGTCGAAGCCGAGCTTGGCGAGCTCCGCGCGGATCCGCGCCCGGTGGTCGCCCTGGAGATAGACCTCGCCGTCGACGACGGACCCCCCGGTCGCGAGGCGGTTCTTGAGCGAGCGGGTCGTCTCCGCAAGGTCGACCCCGGGGGGGAACCCGGAGATCACGGTCGCCGGCTTGTTGTACCGACGGGGTTCGGCCCGAACCCGGATACGGGCGGTCTCTCGGTCAAGCGCGGATAGGATCTCGTCGAACTCGTCCTCACTCATTTCAGGTTCACCTGCCGCCGGCGACTCGGGAAAGCGAGCGGTAGGAGCGGTTCGAAGGAGTACTCAGCGGTGCGACCGGAACGCACGATGAAGTGGGAGCGGTTCTCGGTGAAGGCACCGCAGTTGACATGCCCGCACTCCCCATGAACGTTTCCTATCAACCTACGCCTCCCCCCAGCGGTAGAGGCGCAGCATGATGACGAGGCCGACCGAGGCGCAGGTCACCAGCAGGAGGGCGTAGAAGGCCATCTGGGTGGGGGAGGCGGGGGTGATGCCGAGCGCCCCCTGGATGAGGAGGGCGGCATAGGTCGTCGGCAGGAACCGCGCGGCGTCCTGCCATAGCGGCGGGAGCGCGGAGAGCGGATAGTACAGCGGCGAGAGCATCCCGAGGATGGTGAACGTCAGGTTCCCGACCGGCCAGATCTCGCGCTGGGTGCGGATCCGGCTGGAGATGCCGATCCCCACGGCCGAGAAGAGGACCCACAGGACCCCCAAGCACGCGACGAGGACGAGGAAGGCATACGGCGTCAGGGGGGTCCCCTCCCGGGCCCCGGCCCACATGAGGAGGACCGTCAGGATCGTGAGCGCGGGCAGCATCGCGATCAGGTTCTCGACGGCAATCCCGAACAGGTAGCGGACCCGGCTGAGCGGGCTCGCGACGAACATGTCCTGGAGCGAGCATTCGATCCGCCAGAACGCGCTGTCCCCCAGGACCCAGGAACCGATGTTCTGCATCGTGAAGAGCATCGCTCCCACGACCTCGAGCGGAAGGAGCGAGGGAGGCGAGATGAGCGAAAGAAAGTACAGGAAGATGAACGGGAGAAGGACCGGCGTGATCGCCACCGCCGGATTGCGGCTGATCCAGCGCCAGCCGACGATCAGGAACGCCGGGACCGCCCGCCCGCTCGTCGGGACGTGCGGGAACTCGGAACGCATCGTGGCCATCTAGTCCCCCCGTACCGTCCGTCGGGCCCAGTATATCGCGAACAGGAAGACGGCGGTCGTCTCGACCAAGAGCCCGCCCACGGCGAGCGCGAGCTCGCCCGACGTCAGGTGGGTGATGCCGAGGCTCATCTGGGCCAGCGCCGCGGCCCCGCTCGGGGGCATGAGCAGGGCGACCGGGTGGAGCGCTGTGGGGAAGAGGTCGAACGGATAGAAGACGGGGGGCAGGACCCCGAAGACGTTGAAGAACAGGCTTGAGTACGCCCAGATCGCTCGGTTGTCGCGGAAGAACGTCGAGAAGACGTAGCCGACGGACGCGGAGAAGACCCAAACGATGGAGGCCAGGGCGAGGAGGAGGAGCCCCTGGGCCAGCGTGAAGTGCACGACCGCGGTCGCGAGGGCCCCAAGGGCGATTACGGGCGCGATGTAGACCACCAGGATCCCGGTCGACATCCCAAGGAAGTACGCCTCGGGCGACATCGGGCCGGCGAGGTAGAGGTCGTTCGCCTTGTGGTCGATACGGATGTAGGCCGCCTCGTTGAGCACCCGCTGGCCCATCGCGAACGTCGAGAAGATGATCGACCCCACGAAGGCGACGCCCAGGAGCCCCGGATTCAGGATCCAGACGAAGATGAGGAGGACCCCCTGGACGAGCATCGAGGTTGCCATCGCGAGCCCCTCGTGCGCCTGAACAAGGATCTCGGTCCAGAGGAAGGCGCCCAGACCGCGGAACGCGCGGGAGCTGGGGACAATTTCGCTAGTCGACATCGATCGACCGCCCGACGACGCGAAGGAACGCCTCCTCGAGCGTGACCGGTCCGACGGTCGCCATCAGTTTCGAGCGCACCGCGAGGTCCATGAGCTCGCCCAACCGCTCGGGCTCTACGATGATGGTGAGCGCTTCGCCGTCGGTGACGCACGAACCGAACGTGCGGAACGACTCGACCCGTGCCGCCCCCTCCGGAAGGAGGACCTTGACCGTGCCTCCGACGGACCGCTTCAGGTCGTCCGCGGTCCCGGAGACCAACACCTGCCCCCGTTCGATGATGTAGAGCCGGTCGCTGAGCGCCTCGGCCTCGTCCAGGTAGTGCGTCGTCAGTAGGATGGTCGAGCCCTTTCGCGTGAGCGCTCGCATCGACTCCCACACGGAGCGACGGGCGAACGGGTCCATCCCGATCGTCGGTTCGTCTAGGAACAGGAGCGGGGCTTCGGTCGCGATGACGGTAGCGACCATGGCCCGCTGGCGCTGACCTCCCGACAGCGTGATGGAAAGGCGGTTCGCGAATTCGGTCAGCCCCATCTTCTGGAGGGCTTCCTCCGTCCGGGTCTTGGCGGTCTCCCGCCCCAGCCCGCGGGCCCGGAGGTACGTGTAGACCTGCTCGCGCGGGGTGAGGTGGAAGAACGGCTTTCCTTCCTGGGGCACGACCGCGATGTACGGGCGGGCCTTCTCGGGCGTCTGGTCGACATCGAATCCGAAGACCTGGATCCGCCCGGAGGTCGGCCGAAGGAGCGTCGAGGCGATCTTGAGGAAGGTCGTCTTGCCCGCGCCGTTCCGGCCGAGGAGCGCGACCCGCTCACCCCGTCGGACCTCGATAGAAACGCCCGCCAGAGCCTCGGTGGGAGGCGCACCCTTCGACATGTAGACCTTCCGGAGGTTCTCGCTCCAGAGCGCGAAGTCGGTCACGGGCTCACCGGCCCTCGTGGGGTCGGCCTGTCCCGGGTCGATGGTTCAAATCGGACGTGCGTCGTGGAAGCGCTCCAACCGGGCTCTATCCCGCCGCTCCCACGCACCCGTCGCTACCTCGACCTTCACCGCCACGGGGCGCGTACGTCCGGACGGCCCTACCCGTCGCCTCACTGTGGCAGAGCTCCCGGACCGGGTCGACCGCCGGCGGTCGAACCTCGAAACAGGCGATGCTAAACATCCTTGAACGGAAGACCCGGGTCCCGACCTTAAGCTCTCCGCCGTTCGCGCGACCGCACCCTGACATCCCCTGTGCAAACGGTCCTTCCCTAGGCGTTCGGAGGCGGCGGAGGAGGTTCCTCCGCGAGCACGGCCATCTCGGGCAGCTCGGTGTCCCCGACGAAGGTCTCCGGTAGCTCCGTGGGCCGGAGCCCTCGAGCGCGGCTCAGGTCGACGGGGAGCAGTCCGGGCGATGTCTCCCTCCAACAGAGGCGGGCGATCGGGTTGTAGAACCAAGCGGGAAGGCCCACGGACGAGCCGATCTGCCGAACGTCTTGGCGGGTGAGCTCGCCGATCAGGACCAAGATCACGAAATACGCCGCGAAACCGAGGATCACGCCGCCGGCCAGCTGGAAGTACCGGTTGTGGGGCAAGTAGTGGTTGAACTGGGACATCACGAAGAACCCGCCCGCCGCGCTGAGCGTGATGCCGAGGATCGACCGGGGCTGGATGTGGACCTGGATGAGCGTCTCCATGAAGTACGTGTTGAGAAGGAGGGCCGCGATCGAGGAGGCGAGCACCGCGATCGCGCCGGCGACGAGACCGTTGCTCATGTAAAGGGGCGCCCACCGAGGCATGAGGAGAAAGACCGCCGCGAAGAGGACGACGACCTGCGTCGAGGTGATGTAGAGTTCCAAGCGCTGACGGCCGATCGAGTTGATGGACGCCTGCATGATCTGGCTCAGGGCCAGCGGGATAGCGCCGATGACCAGGATCGCGAGGGGGATCGAACCGGCGCTGGCGTAGGCCGCGTTCTGGAAGACGTTCAGGAAGGCGTAGCGGTACGTCACGAGCGCGACGACGCCCGGGACCAGCAGCATCGCCGAGTACCGCAACGCCTGCCAGGCCCCGCGTCGTATCCGCTCGTACTCCTCCTTGCGATGCAGCCCGGCCAGGTACGGGAACAACGGCGTGGTGACCGCCGCGGGAAGAGAGAGGGCGAGGACGCGCCAGCCGTTGGCGGCGAGGAAGATCGTGAGGGCGGCCGCGCCCAGGTAGGCGTTGACGATGAGCGGGATCATGTTGGTCACCATGTAGCTCAACATCAGGCTGCCCATCAGGGGCCAAGAGAATCGGAACATCCCGAGGGCCTCGGACCAATGGAACCGTCGAAGGAGTCGGATGATCACCGGTAGGCAGTAGAGGGCCGATGCGGCCGCTCCGATCGCGTACGCCACCGTGATCCCGAGGATGGTCGGATAGTACAGCGCGACGATGATGATCGCCGGCAACCGGGCGATCGCCTCGACGAGCGACGGGTACTGCGCCTTGACCGAGTTGCCCAACCCGATGAAGAGCGAGTTGTACACCGTGGAGAACGACCAGAGGAGAGGAAGGGTGACGAAGATGCCGAGCGACAATAGCTGGGTGTTCCCCGAGGCGATCCGGGCCCCACCGATCGAGATCGGCGCGATCACGAAGAGGATCAGGCCCGCCGCGGCGACCATCATCATCCGCACGAGGAGGTAGGTCGACGTGTTGTCCGTGGGCGGCTTCCCTCGGGCGAGGAAGTAGGTGTATGCCGTGCCGAGACGGAGGTCGCCGACCCCGTTGATGGACGAGCCAATCAACAGGAACAGCTGCGCCGTTCCGAGGAGGACTCGACCCTCCTCGGTGAGCCCGATTGTCTTGTAAAAGGCGATGCTCGCGAAGAACCCGATCAGCTGCGTCGCAAGGCTCGCCGCGAAGACCGCGCTCGAGCTGAGCGTGAGCGAGTGGGCCGCCTTCGGGACGACCGTCGGACCGGGCGGCGACGCGGAGGGCGGGGCCGTGGGTTCCACGGATTACCGGCGGGACATGGCGGGGACCGCTTCTTATTCCCGTCGCTCGAGAGCCTCGGTCAGCTTCCGGGCCGGGAGGTGGGGGGCTCCTCACCGGGACGGCGCTCGTAGAGCTCCACCCAGAGCCCGTCCGGGTCCGAAAGGAAGACGAGACGCATCTCGCCCTCCTCGAAGGGCGGGATCTCAACCCGCGCCCCCAGGGCGACCAAGCGTTTCACCACGGCCTCCAGGTCGGTGACTCGGAACCCGAGGTGGTCGAGCTCGTCGCCGAGACGGTACGGCGGGTCTCCCGGATAGTAGTTGAGTTCAAGGATCGCCTTCGTCTCCGGGTCGTAGAGCTCCTGCCAGAGACCCCCCGCGGCCATGCGGCCGGAGAGGCCCACCTTGAGGCCCAACCCTTCCGTGAAGAACCGCGCCGCCCGGGCGAGGTCTCGCACCCGGACCCCCGTGTATTCCAGTGGCATTGATCCGCGTTCGCCTACCGTCCCGTTCGGTCGGCTTCCTCCTTTGCTTCCCTCGAGCTCGAGGGATACTCGGCTCAGCCACGGGAATACTTCGCTTTGTTCCCTCGGCCGCTACCGGCGGATGGGTCGAGGTCGTCGTTCCCCCCCGTGAGGAGTGTCCAATCCGGGCGTCAGCGGGTATTCCTTTTGAGCGCTGGGGGGAGGTGGGAGCACGGGGATTTGAACCCCGATATGCGGGTCTCTCCGCGCGCTCCAGTCATTCGTCATGGGGGCCCGTCGCCCCTCCGCAGACTCAATTCCCAGGACGACCATCGGTCGCCCTGACTGGAGCCCGCTGGTCTACCAAATTAGCCTATGCTCCCTCCGGGAGCGCGGGGAACCTCGGGAGAGATAGCCTTTTTCGTCGAGGCGTTCGCCGACCCCCGCCCACGGTCAAGGACCGTTCGCCTCGGCGAAATGTTTATCTGAAAGTGTTTTTGTGCCGAATCCAATGCATTTGTATGACCTCTCCTCGTCGTCGGCGCCGCCACGACGGACCGTCCCGCTCGCGTGGTTCGCGGTGGTGGTGATCGTCGCCGCGGGAGTCTCCGTGGTGGGCATTGCCGCCAGCTACGCTCTCCGAGGCGGTTCCTCGTCCGGGCCGCTCACTATCACGGACGACCTGGGCCGCCGTGTGACCGTGCCGCTCGACCCGGCGCGCGTCGTCGTCCTGGGGCCGTCGATCATGGACTCGGTGTATCGCCTAGGACTGCGGAGCCACGTCGTGGGCGTCGACTGCTACGCCCCGGCCCTGGGCGGACTGTCCTCCGACTATTCTGCCGACCAGGTCGCGCTCTGGAACCTCTCCTCGTCGATGTGTGTCCAGACCGGGCCGACGTTCGACGTGGAACAGCTCATCGCGCTCGGACCCCAACTCGTGCTCGCCGCCACCATCGTATCGGTCGCAGCGGTCGAGCAGATCACCCAAACCTACCAGATCCCGGTCGTGATGCTCCAACCCGCAACCCTGACGGGCGTGATCCTGGACGACCAGCTGCTGGGGGAGATTTTCGGGGTCTCGTCAGCCTCTTCCTCCCTCGCGAACGCGCTCCAAACTGTCCTCGCCCAGGCGGCTTCGCTCCAGAACGACCTGACCGCGAACGGCACGCCGTTCCCGACCCTCCTGGTCACGTACTCCGCCGACGGGAACGGGTACTGGACATTCGGGCCCGGGACGTTCGGCGAGTCGCTGATCGAGCTCGCGAGCGGCGCTAGCATCTCGGCGAACGCGACGCTCTCCTACCCAGAGCTCTCGGGCGAGCAGGTCCTCGCGAGCGACCCGCAGTTCCTCGTCTACGGGACCGGGTTCGGGATCAACGAATCGACCTACGCGGGAGCTCCGTTCTGGTCCCAGCTCACCGCGACGCAGGATGGACGCGCTGTCGGCATGGACTCGAATTACTTCACGGAGCCGGACCCGACGATGATCCTCGTGGGCCTTCCTCAACTAATGGCGATCCTTCATCCGGGCTCTTCCGCGCAGTAGGAACGTCCTCGTGGGAGCGTCGGTCGCGGCTCCCGCAGACAGCCCGAGGGCGTCGGGCCGGCGCCCCTGGGTGCTCGTGCTCCTTCTCGCCTTCCTCGGGGTAGGGGTCTTCTTTTCGCCGATCCTCGGGACCGTGTCGGTCGCCCCCGACACCGTGCTGAGGATCCTCCTCCACCAGGTCTCGGGCGGGGCGCTCTTCTCCCACCCGTGCGCGGGGGCGAGCGTGCCGGCGAGCGGCTGCGCGGGCCTCATCGAGATCGTCTGGGACGCGCGGCTCTCCGAGATCATGCTCGCGGTCGTGGTCGGAGCCGGTCTCGGGATCTCGGGTGGGACGCTCCAAGGGGTGTTCCGGAACCCGCTCGCGGACCCGTTCCTGTTGGGGATCTCGTCGGGCGGGACCCTCGGGGCCGCGGTGGTCGTGGTCTTTCGGATCGGGGTGGCGGACCAGAACCTCCTCCTGCCCCTGTTCGCCTTCATCGGGGCGATCGGGACCGGATTCGTGATCTTGGTGGCGGCGCGAAGCCGATTCGGTTCGGTCGAGACGCTCCTCCTCACGGGCGTCGCCCTCTCCAGCTTCCTGTCCGCGGTGCTCTCCCTTCTGCTCCTATACAGCCCGACCGGGAGCCTGCAGGTCGACTTCTGGCTCCTCGGGAACCTGGGTTCTCTCGATTG
The DNA here is from genome assembly GCA_002503985.1 of Thermoplasmata archaeon UBA61. GTDB lineage: Archaea > Thermoplasmatota > Thermoplasmata > Lutacidiplasmatales > UBA184 > Lutacidiplasma. The sequence continues at coordinate 138,312 of DASW01000002.1, read as the reverse complement.
GACCCAGGACGGGATCGTCTTCGGGGTGGTCCTCGTGGCCGGTACGCTTCTCGCGACATACGGTCGCGAGCTGAACCTCCTTCAACTCGGCCCGGACGTCGCCCAGAGCCTCGGGGTCGACTCGCGCAAGGTGCGGGTCCGCCTTCTTCTGCTGGCCTCGGTCACGACCGCTGCGGCGGTCGCCTTCACCGGGATCATCGGGTTCGTCGGGTTGGTCTCTCCGCACGTGGTGCGTCGGATCGCGGGCAGTGACTACCGCATCGTCCTCCCCGGAGCGGCCCTGGTCGGGGCAGGGTTCTTGCTGGCGGCTCGAGACCTCTCGTTGGTAGCATTTCCGGGGACCCTGCTCCCGATCGGGATCTTCACATCGTTCGCCGGGGCCCCGTTCTTCGCCTACCTACTGTTCCGTCGGCGGGGAACCTCGACCATGGGGTCCCCATGAGCGGACCGACGGACCCGGCGCTCCGACTTCGGCAAGTGACCGTTCGGTTTGGCGAGAGGATGGCATTACAGGACGTCAACCTCGAGGTGCCCAAGGGGCAGTTCCTCGCGCTGACGGGACCGAACGGGTCCGGGAAGACCACTCTCTTGCGGGCCGCGCTGGGGTTCCTGGCCCCCCAGTCCGGCTCTGTCGAACTGTTCGGGAGTGAGGTGCTCAGCCTGTCCGTCGCAGAGAGAGCCCGACGGGTCGCGTGGGTCCCCCAAGAAGAGAATCCCCGGGAGAACGTGCCGCTCCTCGACTACGTCCTCTACGGACGCTACGCCCATCTCGAGTGGCTTCAGGGGGAAACGGCACGGGACCGAGAGGCGGCCCTCCGGGCGCTGAGAGCGGTCGGCCTCGAAGAGCGGGCGGAGGACGGGATCCTCTCGGTCAGCGGAGGGGAGAAGCAACGGGCGATCCTGGCCCGGGCGCTCGTCCAGGAGGCCCCACTCGTGCTCCTCGACGAACCGACGAGCCACCTCGACATCGCGCACCAGCTCGACCTGTTGACCCGGGTCCGTGAACTTTCCCGCGAGCGGAACGTGACGGTCGTCGCCGCGCTCCACGACCTCAACCTAGCCGCGCGCTTCTCCGACCGCATCGTCGTGCTCTCGAGAGGTCGGCGGGTCGCGGACGGGGCACCGACAGAGGTCCTTTCCGAGGAGCTCCTGGCCCGGGTATGGGGGGTCGTCGCAGACCTGCGCCGCGACCCAAGGACCGGCGCTCCGTACCTGCTCCCCCACCACCTCGTGCCGCCGGCACCGTCCGGCCCCGGAACGTTCCTCGGTAAGGGACCGGTCCACGTCGTGGGTGGAGGGGGTTCGGGCGCCCCTTACCTACGAGCTCTTTCGGAGGCCGGCTACCGCGTCACCGCCGGAGCCCTCCACCTGCTAGATTCTGACCTCGAGACCGCGGAGAACCTCGGAGCGCTCACGGCCGTCGAGGTGCCGTTCGCACCGATCTCGGACGAGGTGCGGGAGCGACTGCGCAATCTCCTCCAGGCGGCGAAAGCGATCGTGGTCGCGCCGTTCCCGGTCGGTCCGTCCAACCTGCCCAATCTCGAGGAGGTCCGTGGTTGGCTCGGGCGCGTGCCGATCCTCCTCGTTCGCCGACCGTCCGGCGTGGAATGGGACTTTGCGGGGGGGCGTGCGCGCGCGCTCGAAGAAGAACTCCTTCGCGGCGGAGCCCGGCAGGTCGCCGGTGCGGCCGAAATGCTCGCGGCCCTGGCCGCCGAACCGAGCGTCCCGCTTCCTCAGTGACCGCGGCGTCGGGCCTTGGCCCCTCCGGGAAGGGGAGCGACCTCGAGCGGCGGAGGGGAGGGGCCGACGAACTGGGCGAGCAAGTACGGAAGGTCGCTCTCGAGCACCAGGATGTAGCTCGGCACGCCGAGCCGGGACGCTTCGAGGCACGCGGTACCGGCGGCGAACCGGAGGACCGAAGGAACGCCGGCGTTCGAGAGCGCATGATAGGCCTCGAGGCCCTCGGCGGCGACGAGCGAGAGAGGGTCCGAGGGCAGACTGCTCCGGACCCGGTTCCCGAGACGGCCGTCCACGAGGTCGTCCGAGGCCAGGGTGCGCACCGAGATCGGGGCCGGAGTGAGCGGTACGATCCCCTCGAGGTCCGAGACCTCGACGAGCGAGCCTTTCCGGCCTCCTCGCTGAACGCGGCCCCGTGAGGGACCCCCTCCGCCCGGACGGGCCGAGAGCAGGCCATGCTGGAGCTCGAGGGAGACGGCGGCCCCCTCCGCGAGGTCCGCGAGCGCGAGGGCGCGGGTCGACCGGATGACGTGGACCCGCTCGATCCGCTCCCGAAGGTCGTCCCCGAGACGGCGGAGCGTTTCGTGCAGCCAAGCGACTCCTTCGACCGTCGGTCGGTACCGCCCGTCCCGCACGGTCACGAGCCCACGGCGCCGGAGCTGGCGGTAGGAGTGGGACACGGCCTGGACCGTGAGCCCGAGGCGCTCCGCGATGGGGCGCAGCTGGGTCGGCTCGAGGGTGGCGCACTCGTACAGGAAGAGCAGCTCGGTGACCGTACCGCCCCGTCGCAGCCCGGCGAGGCCCGTGGCCTCGGAAGATCGAACACCGACCACGGGGCGCGGAGGCCTCCGGCGAATAAAACAGTCTTTACCAATCGGGAAAGCGGTCTTGCCTAGGAGGGGGGCCCGGCCTTTCGCCCGGACGAGCGCGCGCTCGGGTTCGCCCGGCGCACCTCCCGCAGGCGGTCACGGATGCGGGCTGCCTCTTCGAAGTCGAGGCGCTCCGCGGCGAGGCGCATCTCCTCCTCGAGGTTGGTGAGGAGCAGCGGAAGCTTGTCCTTCCAGTACCGTCCGAGGCCGCTCGTGGAGAGCGAGCCAGACGGGGCCTCCTCCTCGGGAGCCAGGAGCGAGCGCACCTCCTTGCGGATGGATTCGGGCACGATGTCGTGGACCCGGTTGTACTCGACCTGGGTCTCCCGACGGCGGGCCATCTCGGCCATCGCACGCTTCATCGACCCCGTGACCCGGTCGGCGTACAGGACGACCCGCCCGTCGACGTTGCGGCTCGCGCGGCCCGAAGTCTGGACGATCGACGTCTCGCTGCGGAGGTAGCCCTCCTTGTCCGCGTCCAGGATCGCGACGAAGCTGACCTCGGGAAGGTCGAGCCCCTCGCGGAGCAGGTTGATCCCGACCAGCACGTCGAACTCTCCGAGACGAAGGTCGCGGAGGATCTCGACCCGCTTCATCGTCTCCACCTCGGAGTGGAGGTAGCGGACACGGAACCCTTGGTTCGCGAGGTAGTTCGCGAGCTCTTCGCTCGTCGCCTTCGTGAGGGTGGTCACGAGCGCTCGGTCCCCGCGCTCCACGCACGCTCGGAGCTCGACCATGAGGTCGGCGATGTGACCCTTCAGCGGTCGGACCTCGATCGGGGGGTCGACCAGTCCCGTAGGGCGGATGATCTGCTCGACGAGGCCCTTCGAGACCTTCCGTTCGAACGGTCCGGGGGTCGCCGAGACGAACACCGTTTGGGGGACGTGGGTCAGGAACTCGGGGAACTTGAGCGGACGATTGTCGCGGGCGGAGGGGAGGCGCCATCCGAACTCGACCAGGTTGTCCTTGCGGCTCCGGTCGCCCTTGTACATCCCCTGGATCTGCGGGATGGTGACGTGGGACTCGTCGATGAACGCGAGGAAGTCGTTCGGGAAGAAGTCGAGGAGCGTGTACGGGGGCTCCCCCGCGCGACGTCCGGCGAAGTAGCGGGCGTAGTTCTCGATCCCCGAGCAGTAGCCGGTCTCCCGGATCATCTCGAGGTCGTAGTCGACCCGTCCTTTGAGGCGCTGGGCCTCGACGATCCTCTCCTCGTGCTGGAGCTCCTTCACCCGTTCGTCCCGTTCCTTCTCGATCTCGCTCAGGATCCCGCGGAGACGCTCGTCCACGGTGAGGAAGTGGGTTGCCGGGAAGACCGCGAGCTCCGAGAGCCCGCGGCGCTCTTCCTGGGTCACGGGGTCGAGTTCCACGATCTCGCGGATCGTGCTCCCGTCGAGTACGATACGATGAACGGTCTCGCCCGCGCCCATCACGTCGATCGTCCCGCCGCGGACGCGGAAGCGGCCCCGCTTCAGCTCGATGTCGTTGCGGTTGTACTTCATCCGGACGAGCTGCTCGAGCAGGGTCTGTCGCGAGATTTCCTGGCCCACCGCGAGTTCGACGACGGAGGCCCGGTAGTCCTCGGGCGAGCCGAGACCGTAGATGCAGCTCACCGAGGCGACGATAAGAACGTCCCGTCGGGTGAGGAGCGCCTGGGTCGCCCGGTGCCGCAACCGGTCGATCTCCTCGTTGATGGAGGCATCCTTTTCGATGTAGAGGTCGATCTGGGGGACATACGCTTCGGGCTGGTAGTAGTCGTAGTAGCTGACGAAGTACTCGACCGCGTTCTTGGGAAAGAGCGCTCGGAACTCGCTCACGAGCTGCGCCGCGAGCGTCTTGTTCGGGCTGATGACCAGCGTCGGACGCTGGAGGCGTGCGACCACGTGCGCCATCGTGAACGTCTTGCCGCTGCCCGTGACCCCGAGGAGCGTGACGAACTTCTCTCCCCGCTCCACCCGTTGGACGATCGCGTCGATCGCCTCGGGTTGGTCGCCTTGGGGCACGAGGTCGGTCTCGAGCTGGAATTGCCCCGGAAGCGACTCCGAAGGCCCCCGGGCGCCGCGGTTCCGGGTCATGGCACGACGGGGAGCTCGTGGGCGGCCCCCGGATACCCCCGTGGGTCGATCGTCACGTTCGTGAAGCCGAACCGCGTGAGCTCCCCCGTCACCTCGCTCGCGAGCGGTTCCGTTCGGAGGCGCTCGACCTCGGAGGGGTCAACCTCGATCCGGGCCGCTCCGCCGCGGACTCGCACGCGCACCCGGCGAAATCCGAGACGTAGGAGGACGGCTTCCGCCGATTCGATGCGGCCCAAGAGCTCGCTCGTAACGGGGTCGCCGTGCGCGATGCGCGAGGCGAGGCAGGCATCCGACGGTTGGTCCCAGTTCGGGAGGCCCCGACGACGAGCTTCGGCCCGTATCTCGGTCTTCCCCCAGCCTGCCCACAGGAGCGGGTGGGAGAACCCGGCCTCGTCCATCGCGCGGAGCCCCGGCCGGTCGTCGGCGAGGTCGTCCCGATGCACTCCGTCCAGGTACTGGGCGGCCGACCGGGCGGCCCCGAACTCGCGAAGGAAGCGGGTTTCCACGGTCCGACAATGGTAGCAGCGGTCGGGTCGGTTCGCCCGGTACTCTTCGTGGGAGAGAGGGTCCGCCGTCAGCAGTACGTGCTCGAGGCCGATCGCCGCGGCCACCCGCTGGGCACGAGAGAGCTCGGCCTTCGAGACCGCCGGGCCGGTGAGGGTGACGGCGATCGCCTCCGGTCCCAGCGCCGAGAACGCGAGCGCGGCGACGATAGAGGAGTCAACGCCTCCCGAGAGCGCGACGACCGCCCGGCCCCCTTCCCGGATACGGGCGACGATCTCGTCGGCCGGGCGGGACGGCAGCGTCGGGGAGGTCGAGTGGGACATTCCTATCGTCCTGCCGCCGTGACCCATTACCCTTTCCTTGTGGCCACGGCCCGATCGCTTAGCGGGCAACGATGCGCCCGCCGGATAGGCCCCTGGGGTCGACCTGTCGACGCCGCAGGAGCGATGACGAGCTCACGGACGGCCGACGAAGCTGAATTCGAAATCGTAGGAGTGGTCCGCGCCCGAAACCTGGATCGTCATTCGCCCTTGGATACCCGCCAGCTCGTCGGTGCCGGAGTCCGGGATGACCTCGATCGTCAGACGGGGAACGCCGCGGTCCATGATGCCGAAGTGCTGGAGGAGGAAGCTGCCGGTGCGGCCTTGTAAACGGCCTTGTACCCGCTCGATCAACACGTACCCTGCGGAACCTTCTCGGGCGGTCATGCCGGTGAGCATGCGTCCCCGGCTGGAACCCTCGAGGTCCCCGTGGAACCGCTTGGTCCCTTTCAGGGACCCGAGGACGGTGCCGTCGGCGCTGTCGTCGTCCGAGTCTCGGGTTATCTCGACCTCGAAACCCCCATGGGCGTTCGTCACAATCTCGTCGCCTCCGCGTCCGCCAGAGCCGCGCGGGGGATTAGAACCTCGGGGAGGGGTGCGGAAACACCGTGCGGGGGGCGAAAAGAGGGAGGTGCAACGGCCATAGCCCGCGCGCCCGTAGGGGGAACGATGCAAGCGGTCCGCGACGGGAGCCGGTGGATGCTGAGACTCGAAGATGGAGAGGACCTCTTCGAGGCGATCTCGGGTTTCGCGCAGCGTGAGAACGTTCGCGCCGGGACCGTGGTCTTTGGGGTCGGGATGTTCCGTCGGATGACGTTCGGCTACTGGGACGGGAGCCAGTACCAGACCCAGGAACTGACGGTCCCCCACGAGGTCGTCTCCCTCCACGGCACCATCGCCCGCGCGGGCGGAGCACCGTCGCTTCACCTCCACGTGGGTGTCGCCGGCCCGGACCACCGGGTCGTCGGGGGCCATCTCCTGCGCGCGACCGTGGGGACGATCCAGGAAGTGCTCGTCGAGACCTTTCCCGGCCGCACGTTCGGTCGGCCCCTGGTCGAGAGCTACGGGTTGAAGATGCTCGACCTAGACCCTCCGGACGAACCGTAGTCCCCCGTCATCCCTTTCCGTTCCGCCGGGCTCGTACGGTCCGTTCATGACCGGACCGCCCTCGGTGTTCACGACCCTGGACCCACGCCTCGAGCGGGTGGTCCGCGAGCTGGGGCTTGCCGAGCCGACCGAGATCCAGCGCCTCGCGTTCCCGCTCCTCGCGACGGACGCGGACGCCCTCCTGCTCTCTCCCACGGGGACGGGAAAGACCGAAGCGGTCCTGCTTCCCCTCCTCTCGCGCCGTCTCACCGACCCGACGCCACCGATCTCGACGCTCTACGTCACCCCCCTGCGAGCCCTGAACCGGGACCTCGAGCACCGCATCGTCGCTCTCGTGAAGGAGGTCGGCCTCACCGCGGCGGTCCGCCACGGGGACACTCCGACCTCGGCCCGCCTCGCTCAGTCCCGTCGACCGCCCGACCTGTTGCTCACGACGCCCGAGACCCTACAGCTCCTCCTCACGGGAGCCCGCCTTCGGGAATCCCTGCGGAACGTCCGCTCGGTAGTGATTGACGAGGTCCACGAACTCGTAGGGTCGGACCGCGGGGCGCAGCTCTCGATCACGCTCGAACGCCTCGACAAGCTCGCGGGGCGAGCCGTCCGCCGCATCGGACTCTCGGCGACCGTGGGGAACCCGGCCGAGGTCGCCCGCTTTCTCTCCCCCGCCCCGCGGGACGTGGAGATACGCATCGCCCAGGAGCGGCGGCCGCTCGAGCTCACCGCGCGTAGGCCGGACCGAGAGCGGCCCCCCCTCGACGAAGCGCTGGTCCGCGAGCTGAAGGCCGACCCGCCGTTGCTCGAGGGACTCCGGGCGGTCGAAGAGGAGATCCGGGAGCACCGGACGACCCTCGTCTTCGTCAATACCCGCCCGACGGCCGAGGGGCTCGCGGCACGTCTCCAGAAGCTCGCGCCGGACCTTCCGATCGCGGTCCACCACGGCTCGCTCTCTCGCGAGGTACGCGAGGAGGCGGAGCGCGCGTTCCGGGACGGTCAGCTGCGGGCGCTGGTCGCGACGTCCTCCCTCGAGCTCGGGATCGACATCGGCGCCGTCGACCACGTCGTCCAGTTCGGGTCGCCGCACCAGGTAGGGCGCTTGGTACAGCGGGTCGGCCGCTCGGGCCACCGGCTCGACCGTACGATCCACGGGACCGTCCTGTCGCTGGACGACGACGACCTCGAGGAGGCGGCCGTCCTCGCGCGAAGGGCCGACGCCGGACTGATCGAACCGGTCTCCTGGCGCACCCGAAACCGGCTCGCGGCGGCGCAGCAGGTGGTCGCGTCGCTGCGCGCGGAAGGTACCCTCGAGCTCTCCGAGCTGCTCCGACCGCTGCGGCATGCCTCGGCCACGGCGGACATCTCCGAAGTCGAATGGACGGAGCTCATCGACTACCTCGTCGGCCTCGGCCTCGCGAAGCGGGTGGGCGACCGAGTGGCGCCGGGCCGCGGGACCCTGCACCGTTTCTACGCCTCCCTCTCCCTCATCCCGGACGAGCGGACCTATCGCCTTCGCGACATCGGCACGCGGCGGCTCATCGGGACCCTCGACGAGCGCTTCGTCCTGACCCAGATACTGGCGCAACCGGAGGAGATCTTCCTCCTCCACGGACGAACGTGGAAGGTGGTGGAGTACCGGGAGGGCGAACTGCTGGTCGAGACCGTCCAAGAGATCGGACGCGAGCCTCGGTGGGCCGGAGAGGACCTCCCGGTGCCGTTCGATGTCGCCCAGGAGATCGGGAAGCTCCGTAGGGAAGGGTCGTTCGAAGAGTACCCCATCTCCCCCGAGGACCGAGCGCACCTTGACGAACGTCGGAAAGGCCCGGCGCTCGCCGGCACGATCCCGACCGACCGGCGGGTCACGGTCACCACCCACGGTCGTGTGGTGGTCTACGGCGCGTGCTTCGGCACTCGAACGAACGAGACGCTCTCCCTCGCGGCCGCGGGGCTTCTTACGGCCCGCCTCGGGGCCCGTGTCGAGGTCGCTTCGGTGGAGCCGACGTGGTTCGTTCTGGAGCTTCCGATCGCGGTCGACGCCCCCACGCTCATCGACGCTCTCGCGATCGAGCCGGCGACCCTCCGGCCTCTCGTCGAACGCCTCGTGCCGTCGGGCCTCGACTACCGCTGGGTCTTCCTCGCGGTCGCCCGCAAGCTGGGGGTGATCCCGGCCTCGGCGGACCCCCGGGACCTGCGGACCCTCGACCCGTTGCTCGGGGCGAGCCGCATGAACCCGCTCGGCGAGGAGACGCTCGAGAAGACGCTCCACGACCGCTACGACGTCGACCATGCGGTGGAGGTGCTCGAGCGGATCCGGGACGGCGCGGTCGAGGTGGTCGCCACGCCCCCGTCGGCGTTCACCGACGGACCGCTCGAACGCCTCGAATGGCGGACCGTGCTCGACGTCCCTCCGCCCACGCTCCTGAAGGCCGTCCAGGAGCGGCTCGCGAAGGAGGCCCTCACGCTGGTCTGCCTTCGCTGCGGCTTCGTCCGGACGACGAGCCCCTCCCGCTACAAGGCGGAGGGAGGGAGCCGGTGCCTACTCTGCCATGGGTCGCTGTCGGCGGTGCTGTCCCCTCGCCGGACCGAGGAGGTCGACCGGCTGAGCGCCTACGCGAAGCGGAAGCGGGCCCGGGAGAAGCCGGCCCAGGGCCGCCGGGCCCGTCGCGAGAAGTCGCTTCCCGCGGGCACGGAAGCGCTCGTTCGCACGGGGTACACCTCGGCCGAGCTCGTGGCCCATTACGGGGAACGCGCTCTGTACGCCCTCGCGGGTCGAGGGATCGGACCCGAGACCGCCCGCCGGCTCCTGATGCGCCTCTACCGCGACGACAACGCGTTCTTCACGGAGATCCTCCGTGCGGAGCGGGCGTACGCCCGAACCCGGGTCTTCTGGGACTAACGGGCGTTGGCGAGACGGCGGACCAACTCTTCCACCACCTTCTGAGAGGCGTCCGTCCGGAACCCCTCGGGTCGGGCATGGGTGCGGGCGACCCGGAAGCCGAGCGACCGTAGTCCTTCCTCCACGGCGCGCAGGCTCGGCGGCTCCGCCAGGTCCAGGCGGGACGCAAGGACGTTCGCCTCGAAATAGAACGGTCGGTCCGCGGTGACCTCCTCTTTCAACCGGGAGAGGAACTGCTCGACCTCACGGGCGCGGGCGGCGCCGTCGGGAACCCGAAGGCGACCGACGAGGTCGACGTCAAAGAGCGGACCGAGCCAGAGCGGGCCGTAGGGTCCCCGGTCGCCGACCCACGGGCCGGGCCAGCTCTCGGGGTCGATGGTGCCCACGGGAGCCGACGTATCGGAGCGGTCCTGGACCTCGACGTACGCGCGGACGTAGTGGTCGCGAGCGTAGGCGAGCATGGGACGGACCGAACGGCCGAGCGCTTCCGATTCGTGCGCCAGGTAGGCCAAGAGGATCCGAAGCCCACCCTCCGGTCCTAGGCGACCGCGGACCGGTCGGGCGCCGTAGCGCCGCCAGCAGGCCGAGGGCTGGGCGCCCGCGAGCACCATCATGTCGGTGGCCGTCACGGCGACGACCCCCCCGGGCCGGACCGAGCCAAGGGCCGTGCGCACGAACGGTGCGGGGGTGCCGTACGGGTCCAGGTCGACGTAATCGAACGGCGCTCCGGGAGGAGGGACTCGCGCATCGCCTTCGACCGCATTCGCGCCCGGGAACCGGGCCGCGTTCTCGCGCAGCACACGGCACGCCTCCGGGTTCGATTCTGAGAACGTGAACGCATCGAACGCCCCGGATTCTCGGAGGAGGCGGAGCCCTCGCACGCCGGTGGCGGCCGTCATCTCCCAGCCGGTCCGCTTCCCGTTCGTCGGGGGAAGGAGGGCCTGAGCGAACGCGACCCCGAGGTCCCGGTCGCCGGCCATCGCCGGGTTGTAGAAGACCGGTGACCGTCGCCCCGGACCCCGGCCCGGTGCGGTGAGCGGGAGGAGGAGCTCGGTCCTCCCCTCGATAGCGAGGGCTAGTGGGCCCGGCCCGTGATGAGGTGGACGATCTTGAACGCGAGGAGGTTCTTGTTTACCGGGGTCACTTCGAGCAGGCGTAGTTCGTCCCTCCGACGGATGTCCTGGAGCAGCGGGTTCCTCGATTTCTTGTGGAGGGTCATGACGATCGACTTTCGGGCGTCGAGCGTGTCGATCACGCTCTTCGTGAACACCTCGCTCTCGACCTCCATCTTCCCCACCTCGTCGATCACGATCACGTCGGCCGACTCGCGCGCCTCGGCGAGGGCCCGCGTTCCCAACCCCTCGAGCGCGGCGATGTTGACGCCGTAGCGGCCGCTCCGTAGGCGAGACTTCAGCCCCTCGTGAGCGAACACCTCGTGTTCCTTGGTGGTCCAGTCGACGATCTGGAACCCCGCGCGCCGCTGCTTCTCGACGATCGGCTCGGTCACCATGCCGCCGACCTTTACGCCCTCCTCCTCCAGCAGCTGGATGATGCGGAGCAGGGTTTGGGTCTTGCCCGAGCCCGGGAGACCCGTGATCCCGATCTTGACCGGAGGGGAAAGTCGACGAGGCATCACCAAGTATACCGCTAGGATTGCTAGTACGCGTGGAACCAATAAGAAGACGTCGTGCGGCCTCGACGCCGAAACCGCCCGGTACCGGCGAAGGAGAAGGCTCCCTCGGGGAGGCGGAGGTCTACCCTCCGCGTGAAGACACGCTGCTCCTGCTTCCGTTCGCCGGGGTACCTCCGGGCACCCTCCTCCTTGAGGTCGGAGCCGGAGTCGGGCTCGCGGCCCTCACGGCCGCAAGACGAGGGGCGCGGGTCGTCGCTACCGACCGGAACCCCCACGCGCTTCGACGGCTGCGCGCGCAGGCCCGAGCGGAAGGGCTCGACCTCACCGCCGTCCGGACCGAGCTCGCGCGGGGCGTTGGGCGGTTCGAGCGGCTCCTGTGCAACCCGCCGTACCTGCCGACCCGGCCCGAGGAGCGCGACCCCGACCGGTGGCACAACCTCGCGCTGGATGGAGGCCCGGACGGCTGTCGGGTCACCGCCCGACTGGTCGAAGAGCTCGACCAACATCTGACCGCGAACGGGACCGCGTTCGTCGTGGTGTCGTCGCGGCAGGACGCCGGCGCTCTGGAACGGGTTCGCGCCGACTGGACGGCGCGCGGCGGAAGCGTGGAGGTCGCCGACTCCCGCTCGCTCGAAGGAGAGCGGCTCGACGTCTGGCGACTGCGCCTCGGCGCGCGCTAGGCGTGCCGTTCCGCGTAGGTCAGCACCGCGTCCAAGAACCGTCGCCCGTCCCCGAACCCCTCGGCCGAGCCGGTCCGGGTCCAGTCCGGTGACTGGGCACGGAAGAACGAGCGCTCGGGGTGGGGCATGAGACCAAAGACGTTCCCTTCGGGGTTCGTGAGGCCCGCGATGTTCCCCTCCGAACCGTTGGGGTTCCAGGGGTAGCGCGCGGACGAACCGTCCGACGCGACCCAGCGGAACAGCACTTGGCCGTTCTCCTCGACCGACCGGCGGAGCTCGTCGCTCCCGAGGACCAGCTTTCCCTCGGCATGGGCCGACGGGAAGAGGAAGCGCGTCCCCTTCGGGACGCCCTGGAACGGAGGGAAGATCCCGCCCTCCCAGGCCACGAACGTGGGACGGCATTCGAAATGACCAGAATCGTTGGTCATGAGGGCGGCCTCGGGGGTCACGAGATGCCCGCCGGGCCGGCCCGGCAGCAGGCCGAGCTCGGTGAGGACCTGGAAGCCGTTGCAGATGCCGGCGACGATCCGGCCGCTCCGCACGAACTCCTCGAGCTCCGTGCCGATTGAGGCCCGCACGCGGGCGGCGAGAATCGCCCCGGCCCGCACGTAATCTCCCGCAGAGAAGCCTCCGGGGACGAACAGGGCCTGATAATCGGAGAGGCGACGTCGGGCCTCGGGCAGCACGTCGCGCCCCTCGAGCTGCTTCAAGTGCACGATCTCGGGACGGGCGCCCAGGGTTGCGAGCGCTTCGCGGAGCTCGTCGTCGCAGTTCGTTCCTTCGATAGAAAGGAGCGCGACCGCGAGGCTACGACGCGTCACGCCCGACCGAGGCGACGGACCGCTTAACCGTTGTTCCCGGTCGGCGCGCTCCCTCCCTGGGGACCCCCGGACCGAGGCGCGGGTCGAGGTAGTGGACGCGTACCCGCGCTCCCCGGCGGACGACCCTCCGCCCGGGAGGCAGCAGGGCGAAGCCGGTGGCCCCGGCGAGGCTCGTGATCACGGACGAACCGCGGTAGGTCGTGTACGCTCGGCCCCGCTCGAACCGCAACGGAACGACCGTGGCGAGCCCCGGGGACGGCGCGACCGCGTCGCTTCCGAGGACGGCCCAACTATCGGTCCAGCCGGGGCCGGGCCTCCGCGCGAGCCGTCGGAGGACGGGGAGTACTAGCCAGTACATGTTCACGAGGCAGGAGGTGGGGTGACCTGGCAACCCCACCACAAGCTTCCGGCCGCTCCGCACGGCGAGCGTCGGCTTGCCGGCCCGTACGGCGATCCCGTGGAAGAGCAGGGGGCCGAACTTCGACAAGACCCGAGGCAGGTGGTCGCGTTCCCCGACCGAGCTCCCTCCCGTGGCCAGCACGAGGTCCGCGCGGGCGAGCGCGGCCCGGACCGCCCGCTCGATCGGGACCGGCTCGTCGGGAACGGGCGGGAGAAGCTCGGGGATCCCGCCGGCGGCGAGGATCACCGCTGCGAGCGGAGCGTTGTTGCTCTCGTAGATCCGGCCCGCTTGGGGAGGGTCGCCGGGGACCAGGAGCTCGTTACCGTTCGGGAGGACCGCGACCCGGGGGAGGGCGTACACGGTGACCTTCGGGATGCCGCAGGCGGCGATCGCGCCGACCGCCGGAGCGGAGAGCTCGTCGCCTCTTCGTCCCAGGAGAGCGCCTCGAGGAAAGTCGTGACCGGGAGGGGAGATACGGTCTCCCTTCGGTATCGGACAGGAGACCCGGACCCGACCACCATGGCGAGCGACCTCCTCGAAGATGGCCACGGCGTCGGCACCTTTCGGAATGGCCCCGCCCGTGGCGATCGCCACGGCCTCGCCCCGCCGAAGGAGGCGCGGGTACGATTGCTCGGCAAAGACCTCGCCGACGAGGCGGAGCTCGGCGGGGCGAGCCCGTGTCGCGGCTTCCGTGTCCTGACTCCGAAGGGCGTAGCCATCCCACGTCGTCCGCGGGAACCCTGGGACGGGCGCCGGTGCCCGTACGTTCGCGGCAAGGACCCGACCGAACGCCGCTTCGACCCGCACCGTCTCGACGCGATCGATCGGTCGGACCGCGGCGAGGAGACGGCGGCGGGCCACGTCGACCAGCGTCAGCCGACCGAAGGCATGCATCTCCATGCGGCGAGGCTACCTCTTTCCCTCGATCCACCGAGCCGAGCTTCGCGTACCGGCGGTGAGGCACGCAACGAGAGATTGGCCGGCGAACCACGCGGCGTAGAACCCGCCCCGGAACGAGTCCCCGGCCCCTACGAACGTTCGAACCCGGGTCGGGCGAGCCGCCCGGACGTGGACGGTGCCCGTCCGGGAGAAGGCGGTGGCACCGGACCGACCTTCGGTCCGAATCACGAGCGGGACGAATTCGAGCAGGACCTCGGGCCGGTCCCCCCCGACGAACTCGAGCGCGCGGGCGACCTCCGACCGGTTGCCGAAGAAGAGCTCCGAGCCTTGGAGGAGCGTGCGGAACGAGCGACGGTCCCATCGGTAATGGATCTCCTGGGCCGGGTCGGCCGCCACCAGCAGGCCTCGGGCCCGCGCCGCCTTCAGAAGGCGAAGCTGGAACTCCGGGTCGGCGGTCGTCAGGTGGAGCCAGGAGTATTCTCGGAGCAAGCGCAGGGGTAGTCTCGCTCCCGGGACCCGCGCCATCACGCCTTGGTCGATCAGGGTCCGCTGGGCCCCCTCGAGGTCCTCGATCGTGTAGCAGGTTGGAGTCGGTCGGCCGCTCACCCGCTGGATGCCGCGGACGTCGATCCCAGCGCGCCGGAACTCGGCCACATACTCGTCCGGGAATCCATCCCCCACGCGGGCCACGAGACCCGTGGCCACCCCGAGCTTGGAAGCGACCCGAGCGATGTTGGCCGCGGTGCCACCGACCTCGGCCCGGTGCTCGAGAACGGGAACGGTCCGGTCCGCTTCCGGGAACGAACGGACCGACAAGAAACGGTCGATGTTCACATGACCCGAGACGAGAAGGTCCCGGGGCCGGTCGGCGACCGCTCCCGTCATGGTCCGCGGAATCCTGTCAACCCCCCGGTCCCTTATCGCTTGGGGGAGTCCGGTAAGCCGCTTAAGCCGCCGGGAGGTTCCCGCCGAACGCGGCATGCTCGTCGTAGGCGCCATCCTGGACATCGACGGCGCGCGACCGGCCTACGTCCGCATCCGAAACGGGCGCGTCACCGAAGTCGGCGCACGGGGCGCGGAAGGTCGGCGTCGGGGCGAGCGGACGGTGCGAGGGATCGTCGTCCCCGCTCCGGTCAACGCCCACACTCATCTGGGGGATGCCGTGTCGGTGAGCGAACCCCCGGCAGGCCCGGTCGCTTCGCTCATTCAACCACCGCACGGCTACAAGTTCCGACTCCTGGCGGGCGCCTCTCGCGCGGAGAAGGTCCGGGCAATCCGCGCCGCGCTGCTCCGCATGGAGCAGGACGGGGTCGCTGCGACCGTCGACTTCCGCGAAGAGGGCCGACCGGGGGTCGAGCTCCTGCGTGAGGCGGCCCGGGGGAGCTCGGTCCGTGTCCTGGCCCTGGGACGTCCCCTCTCTCGGCCCGTCGTCCGGACCGAGCTCGACCGACTGCTCGCGGTCGCGGACGGGGTCGGCCTATCGAGCTCCCGGGACGAGACCGACGAGACCTGCCGAACGGTGGCCCGGGCATGCCGGGCCGCGGGGAAGAAGTTCGGCCTTCACGCGAGCGAAGCGGTCCGGGAGAAGCCCGAGCGCTACCTCGACCCGAGGCCGGACCTCCTGGTCCATCTTACGAAGGCAACCGTCGACGACCTTGTGACGGTGCGGGACGAACGCGTTTCGGTGGCCGTCTGTCCTCGGTCGAACGCGCTGTTCGGCCGCCAGCCCGACCTCTATTCGATGGAGCGGCTCGGAGTCTCCGTTCTGCTCGGAACCGACAACGCGATGTTCCATGCGCCGTCCCTTTGGAGGGAGATGGAGTTCGCCTACGTCGCTTCCCGGCTTCGCCGGCGGCCGGTCTCGGCGGCGTTCCTCGCCCGCGCGGCACTCGTGGAGCCCTGGAAGTGGCTCGGGGAACCGGAGGCCGCCCTGGTCGCGCCGGAGATGCCCGGCCGTCCGCTCGTCCTTCGGTTGCCCCCGGACGACCCCGCGTACCAGGTCGTCACGCGGACCACCGAACACCTTATCGTCCGGGGTCGGCCCCGGCGTCGGCAGCGGGCCGCGGCACGATGAAGAGCGACGAGCTGTTCGCACTGTTGCGTCGGCGGGGCGTGCTCTGGCCGAGCGCCGAGATCTACGGAGGCGCGCAAGGCCTCTACGACTACGGTCCCCTCGGCGCGGCGCTCAAGCGAAGGATCGAGGACGCCTGGACGGCGTGGTTTGTGGGCCTTTCGCACGATTACTACGTGATCGACCCCGCCGAGATCCTCCCCGAAGCCGTCGTGCGGGCGTCCGGTCATCTCGAGAACTTCACCGACCCGGAAGTGACGTGCGAGACCTGCCACAACGCGTTCCGCGCGGACACCATCCTCGAGAAGGTCCGGCCTGAGGGAGTGGACGGCCTGACGAGCGCGGAGATCGGAGAGATCGTCCGGGCGCGGGGGTTGAAGTGCCCGAGCTGTGGAGCGACGACCCTGAGCGTCCCCCAGCCGTTCAACCTGATGTTCGGGCTCGACTTCGGCGTGACCGGGCACGAACGGGCCTATCTACGGCCCGAGACCGCGCAGAGCAGCTACCTCTCGTTCCCCCGCATGTGGGACGTCGGTCGCCGTGCGCTCCCGCTCGGGATCGCGATCTTCGGCAAGGCCTATCGGAACGAGATCGCGCCCCGCCAGGTCCTGTTCCGGATGCGGACGTTCACGCAGGGCGAGCTCCAGATCTTCTTCGACCCAGAGAACTTCCCGCTTCCGTTCGACCGGGTGCGCGACGAGAAGCTTCCCGTCGTCCGGGCCGCTCGGCGGCTCGCCGGGTCCGAGGCGGTGGAGATGGTCTCCGCTGGGGACCTCGTAAGCGCGGGAGGGCTGCCCGAGTTCTACGCGTTCCACCTCGCCCACACCTACCGGTTCTATCGCGACGTGCTGGGTGTCCCGACGGACCGGATCCGCCTGTTCGAGAAATCCGACCAGGAGCGGGCGTTCTACAACCGCATCCAGTTCGACGTCGAGGCCAACCTCGAGAGCCTGGGCGGGTTCAAGGAGCTCGCGGCCGTTCACTATCGCGGAGACTACGACCTCGGCCGGCACGGGCAGGGCTCTGGGAAAGACCTCTCCGTTACGCTCACCGGGGGCCGGTCGGTCCTCCCGCATGTGCTCGAGCTCACCTTCGGACTCGACCGGAACCTCTGGGCGCTCGCCGACGTGCATCTCGGGAAGGATGGGGAGCGGACGGTCTGGCGCCTCCCGACGTACCTCGCGCCCGTGCCGGTGGGTGTCTTCCCTCTGATCGCGAAGGAACACGCGGCATTCGCACTCCGCCTTTCCGATGACCTGAGCGCCGCCGGCATCCCGAACCAGTACGACGATGCGGGGACGATCGGGAAACGCTACGCGCGCATGGACGAAGCGGGGACGCCGTTCTGCGTGACCGTCGACGGGGAGACGATCGCGGACGGCCCGAGGCACGGGACCGTCACCGTCCGAACGCGCGACTCGAAGGCCCAGGAACGGGTCCTGGTCACGGACCTACCCCACCGCCTGGCCCCGTTCCTGCGGCCCCCGCGGCCGGCACGCGGCTAGCCCCGGGCCCGCCTTCGCCCGCAAGACAACGGCTATATCTCGCGTCCGAGTCACGACGTTCTGATGGCGACCGGCGGAGGAGAGCCCCCTCAACCGATAGGGGCGGCGACCCCACTCGCGGCCCGGCGGTCCCGCTGGATCGGGCAACAGTACGCGGACATCACGAAGCTCCGCGAGATCGCGGCCCGCCACGACCGGGCGGCCGCACGAGCTTCCCAGCGGGTCGCCCGGCTCAACACGCGTATCGATAAGCTTCGGCACCAGGCCACCCTCCTTCGGGAGAGGGGCCAGAAGGCGCTCGCTCAGATCCCCGAGATCGAGCAGGAGATGAAGCAGCAAGAACGGGACATCGACGCCGCGACCAAGAAGACGGGCGGCGCCCCGATCGGTTCCGATGTGACGAGCATGCACTATCACGTCCGTAAGCTCCAGCAGAAGGTGGTCGACCGCCAACAGAAGGCTCGAGCCCTCGAGCTTCGGGCGGCGACCAAGACGCAGAAGACCGCTGAGCTCAAGGTCAAGGTCGACCGGTATCTCGAGACCTCGCGTCTCGAGGAGCAGGAGGCGGTCGCGTACCGACAACGGGCGGACCGACTTCAGATGGTCTCTGAGCACGAGGTCGCGGACCATCTCCGGGCGACCGCGGAAGGACCGAAGGGGTCCTCCGACGAGCCACCCTCCTCGCTATGAAACTCATTGTCACCGTAGGGATGCCCGGTTCGGGCAAGGACGAGCTCGTCGGCGTCGCTCGCGGGATGGGCCTTGCGACGCTCAAGATGGGCGACCTGGTCCGCGACGAGACCCGGCGCCGCGGGCTCCCGATCACGAACCAGAACGTCGCGCGGGTCGCGTCCGAGGAGCGGGAGAAGCACGGCCCCGGGATCTGGGCGCAGCGCGCGATCCCGAAGCTCACCGAGACCCGGATGCTGGTCGACGGGTGCCGGTCCGATACCGAGGTCACCGTCTTCCGCCACAACTTCGGGGACCTCTTCGTCCTCGGGATCTACGCCTCCCCCGAGACCCGGCACGACCGCATGGCGAGCCGAAGCCGAGCGGACGACGCCGCCGACCTCCAGGAGTTCTTCGACCGGGACCGACGCGAGCTCAAGTGGGGTATCGGTAACGCGTTCGCCGTCGCCGACGGGATGCTCGTCAACGAAGACTCGCTCGACGAGTTCCGCAAGGCGGGACGGGCGGCGCTCGAGAAGATCCTCGCACGCGAGGAGTGAGCCTCCCGAGCGCGCCTACGCAATCGTGGACGGCGGCCCCTGGGTGAGCAGGTTCCGGATCGAGTCGAAGCGCTCTCGGTCGACCAGGACCGCGAGCGGCCTCCGTTCGGCCGCGAGCGACGGGAGCCGGCTTGCGAGGTGCTCGTCCCGGGCCTGAGCGAAATCACGGGAACCCCGACCCGACGCGGTCTCGCGGTCCCACTCAAGAGCGAACTCGTCGGGGGAGGAGGGGGCCGGCGGGCTGCGGGAGATGCGACGTTCCCGGACCGTCCGTCGGACGAGCTCGAAGTAGCCGATATGCTCGGCGAACAGCGCCGCGGTGCGTTCGTCGTCCGGGTCCAGCGGCTCGGTGGGGAGGCCGCGCGACCACGCCCACCGGAGGACCTCGACGAACGACGGGTTCGGGACCCGAACCTCGCCGAACCGAACGAGCCCTCGGACCTCGCTCGTCTCGTTGGGGGTCAGGGGGACGATCGGCTCCGCGTCCGAGGCCACGAAGTAGTCGTGCAGGCTGCGAAGCTCGTCGCTCGAGAGCCCGAAACCGACGAGCGCCGGCGCGAACGCCTCCAGCTCGGCGAGGACCCGGGGAACCTCGGAGGCGAGCCCGCGGACCGGGGCGATCAGCAGGATCCCGGGCGCGTTCTCGAACTTCGCCGTGATCACGGGCCTTCTCGCTCGGTGATCTCCTCGATGAGTTCGTCCGGGTCACGGTGGCGTCGGAACTCGGTGATCGTCAGGATGGGCAAGCCGGCGATGGCCGACCGGGTGACGGGGTCCCGGACCACGAAGACCGCGTGTCCCTCGGCCACGCGGGCGAGGCCCGGAAGGACCTCGGCCCGGTGAAGCGCGGTCCGCAGGCTTCCGACGGCCGCGAGCAACACGTCCGGCGTGCGGGCAAGCGCGTCGAACGGGGCGCGCACGGTCACGGTGACCTCGAGCCCCATCCCGTTCAGCTGCCGGACGACCCCGTCCCGCAACGGGTCCCCGGTGCCCGGACGCGGGTGCTCCGTCGTCGGCTCGGAACCCTCCTTCGATTTCGTCTTCTCCGTCTCGTCGCGCGCCCGGGCCGACCAATCGAACAGGTCGATCGGCCTCACAACGGTCTCTCCGAGGAACGACTCGATCCGTTCGATGACGAGCGCTTCGGCCCCC
The DNA here is from genome assembly GCA_002503985.1 of Thermoplasmata archaeon UBA61. Classification (GTDB taxonomy): domain Archaea; phylum Thermoplasmatota; class Thermoplasmata; order Lutacidiplasmatales; family UBA184; genus Lutacidiplasma. The sequence goes on along the minus strand of DASW01000002.1, from coordinate 118,422 downwards.
GCGCTCTCCTCGTAGAGCTGGATCGCCCGGCGGGAGACGCCGGCGATGGAGGCCAGGGTCCCGAGGGAGAGACCCCGCTCGTCCCGGAGCTGTCGGAGACGGGGGCCGTCGACCTGGGCGAAAGTACCCCCGGGGCTCGCGTACAAGAACGGGGGGAGCGCCTTCTCGAGGAACTCCTGGAGCGTCTCCTCGTTGATGATCGGCACTCCGTAGCGAGTGTAGACGACCCCGGCGTCGAGCTCGGAGGCGCCCGACGTCTGCCCGATCACGAGAATGATAGCCGGGAAGAGGTGGCCGAGCTCGCGGAGGCGGGTGGCCTCTTCGGAGTCGAGGGCGTCGATGTTCTTGAGGACCTTGACCAGGATGAGCGTCGCGTCCCGGCGGGCCGCGAGGTCGAAGCTGGTCGGTCGGATCGCGTGCGTGTCCGCAACGTAAAAACCCGCCCGTTCGAGCAGCTCGCGGATGTGCTCGATCGAGTGCTCTCGCGGCGACGTCAACCGACTTCCCTCCAGAATAATCCATTTACTTCTTTTATATAAAGACAGATGGTCCCGGCTCTCGGAGAGCGGGACCTTCCGCGGGGCGAGAACCGTCTTGGCCGCCGGCCCCTTGGGGGGGACCGTGGAGAGCCCCCTACACCCGGTGCCGGACGCGCCCGCGTTGGTCATCGAACCGGTCGGGCGGTCCGAAGAGCGGACGCTCGTCGTCGCGGACGTCCACCTCGGCCTCGGCAGCACGACCGAGCGTTCGCTCGGCCCACCCGAGGCCTCGGCCGACCGCCTCGCCGAAGACCTCGTCGGGATAGCGCGCTCCGCACGGGCAGAGGCGGTGGTCGTCGCGGGGGACGCGAAGCACCCGATCGTAGGGACCCCGCCGGCGCTTCGGCCGGTGGTCTTCGACTTCTTCGCCGAGCTCCTCCGAGAGGGGCTGACGGTCGAGCTCGTCCTCGGCAACCACGACGTAGGGATCGTCCGGCATCTGCCCCGCGAGGTCCGCGTACATCCGGCGACGGGGGTCGTGCGGGGAGACGTGGGGATCTTCCACGGTCATCGATGGCCGTCGAACAAGGTCCTACGGGCCCCGCGGTTGGTGGCCGGGCACCTGCACCCGGGGTTCCGGCTCGCTCCTACGGCCGACGACCCCGCGGGAAAACGTCGGTGCTGGGTGCGGGTCGAGCGGGTTCCCGTCGCCCCGAAGACGGCGCGACGCCGCCGTCACATCGAGCCCCAGGCGCGGGAGATCGTCATCCTGCCCGCGTTTAACCCGATCGCCGGCACGGAGGCGTTGAATCGCGAGCGGCCGGCGCGCGGCCGCTCGTTCCTGTACCGACGGTTCCTTTCCCAAGGCGTCGCCCGGGCGTACCTACTCGACGGCACCGACCTCGGCGTTCTCACGAACCTGTCCGAGACCGCCCGCCGCTCGCGAGCAGCGGACCGAGCGCCCTCGGGTCGGTGACCGGCGGAGCGCACGCGGTCCCGAAGCAAACGAGGGCCCGGGCTGCCTTCGACGTCCCTTGGGCTTCCATTTCCCCCGGAAGGGAGATCGGCAGCGGCGGGTGCCCCGAGAAGACCCAAACATTCGGGTGCCACGCCCGGCGCGCCGCCCGGAGCAGGGCTTCGGCCTCCTTCCCTTCTCCTTCGACCACGACCGTGGCCGGGGGGGTGGTGAGGAGACCCGCGGCCAACGCCGAGCCGCTGACGAAAAGGCCCGCGTCTCCGACGTGACGGGCGATTGGCCCCAGGAGGGCGCGGGCCTTCTCCGTCCACCGATCGTCGTGCGTGAGGGACCCGGCTCGGAGGAACGCGGTCGCGGCGGCGGCGTTCGCGGAAAGATGGGGAGTGTCCTCGAGCGGGTACGAGGGCTCGGTAACCCCTCCGACGACCGGTCCGTCGTAGAGGCCCGGCGACAGGTCGCGAAGAAGGCCGTCCTCGCCCCGGAATTCCCGGTCGACGAGCTCGAGGAGGGAGACCGAGGCCTCGAGGTACTTCGGTTCCGCGAGCACTCCGGAAAGGTCGAGGAGGCCCGAGGCGAACGAGACCTGGTCTTCGAGAAGCCCGTACCCTCGCGTCCCGTCGGGGTCGACACGATGCCCGACCCCCTGCCCCGGGCGGAACGCTTCCTTCAGGAGCCGGTCGGCGGCCTTCCGAGCGTCGGCGACGACCGAGCGGTCGCCGAGGAACGCACCGGCCCGTGCGAACGATGCGATGAAACGGCCGTTGATGTCGGCGTAGACCCCGGGGTCGACCATGGGTGTCGGACGGTTCGACCGGGCGGCCCGAAGCCTCTCGAGGGCGCGGGCGAGCGACGCAGCGGCCCGTTCGGGAGGGTAGACACCCTCCGCGGCCTCCGAGAGCGGTAGGAGCCGGAAGAGGACGTTCCGTTCGGGGTCGTGGGGCATGAGCCCATCGGTACCGACCCCGAAGAACCGCGTGACGAGTCGAAGCTCGTCGGGGTCGAGGGCCTCCTTGAGCTCGGCGCGGGACCAGGTGAAGTATCCTCCGTCGTCGCCGGGCGCGTTGTCCGCGTCCTGGCTCGCTCCGAACCCGCCCCGCGGGTCGGCGAGGACCTCCCGCACCCAGCCCACCGTCGAGCGAACGACCTCCTCGAGCCGGGGGTCCGTGAACCGGGCCGCTCCCTCCACGTAGACGGACAAGAGCGCGGCGTTGTCGACCCCCATCTTCTCAAAATGAGGGATGTGCCAGCCTTCGTCCACGGAGTAGCGGTGGAACCCGCCCCCGACCTGGTCGAAAAGGCCACCGTCCGCCATTCGGGTCAGCGTCTCGTGAGCGCGTTCGGTGCTCGCGGGGGTCCCGTGCTTGAACCCGTCCCAGAGGAGGAACGAGACGGCCGTCGGGTGGGGGAACTTCGGTGCCATGCCGAAGCCGCCGTGGACCGGGTCGTAGCTCGCGCTGACCTCTCCGCGCACGCTTTCGACGAACGCATCGAGCGGGCGGTCCGCGGACGAGCGGGCCTCCCGCATCCGCTCCAGAGCGCTCTGGATCACTTGCGCGTTATCTCGGATTCGCTCGGGCTCCTCCTGCCAGAGACGAGCAACCTCCTTGAGGACACGACGGAATCCCGGACGACCGTGCCCGTCCGTCGGTGGGAAGTAGGTGCCGCCGAGAAAGACCTCGCCATCGGGGGTCAGGAATGCCGTGAGCGGCCAGCCGCCCTCGCCCGTGAGCGCCCCGACCTGCCGCTGGTACCTTCGGTCGATCTCGGGATGCTCATCGCGGTCGACCTTGACCGCCACGAAGTGCTGGAGCAGGAGGCGGGCGACCTCGGGGTCGGAGTAGGTACCCTCGTCCATGACGTGGCACCAGTGGCACCACGAGGCTCCGATATCGAGCAGGATCGGACGCTTGGTGCGCCGGGCCAGCTCGAACGGATCGGGACCCCACGGGAACCATTCGATCGGCTGCTCGGCGGCGCTCCGTAGGTAGGCGGACGGACGGCCCGCGAGACGCCAACCGCCCGACCGTTCGGGTCCTGGCTCGGCGGGAGCGCTCATGGGAGAGGGGTCCGTCCGCGGCTCTTAACGGTTGTCGGACCGCCCTCCCGGTCGACGGCGGTCGACGAGGGGTCCACGTAACCGGCTCACGGGAGCGTTACTCCCCGCGCGCTCGTTATAAAGGGGTCCTCAGTGCCCGGTCGAGGCGCTCACCATGGAGATGCAACCCGGTCAGATGGCCTACGACCGGGCGATCACGGTCTTCTCGCCCGACGGACGGCTCTTCCAGGTCGAGTACGCCCGCGAGGCGGTGCGCCGAGGAGCGACCACGGCCGGGGTCGTCTACGCGGACGGCGTGGTGCTCATCGCCGACCGTCGGATCCCGAACCCCAAGCTCGCGGAGGCCTCGAGCCTCGAGAAGATCCATCAGATCGACGAGAACATCGCGTGCGCGACCGCCGGCTTGGTCGCGGACGCCCGTGTGCTGGTCGACTACGCCCGCCTTTCGGCCCAGATCAACCGGGTCACCTACGCCGAGCCGATGTCGGTCGAGCTCCTCGTCCGACGCATCTGCGATTACAAGCAGCAGTACACCCAGTTCGGCGGGGTCCGCCCGTTCGGGACCGCGCTCCTGGTCGGCGGTTACGACGACGGCGGGGTGCACCTCTTCGAGACCGAGCCGTCCGGGTCGCTCACCAGCTTCAAGGCCGCGAGCACCGGCGGCAACAAGGGTCCCGTCATGGACCTCTTCGAACAGAAGTACCGTCCCGGCATGGACAGGGACGCCGCGATCCTCCTGGCGCTCGAGGGCCTTCGGGCGGGCCTCGAGGAAGGCGGCAACCTTTCCCAGGTCGAGGTCTGCTCCACTCAGGTCGGCGAGGGGATGACACGGTTCCCCTCGGACGAGGTCCAGAAGTACGTCCAGCGCCTCCCACCGGCGGGCGGGGCCGGTCGACCCGGCCGCCCCTAGACCGGCGCCCCTTCACGCTCCCTATGGTGAAGGTCGAGGATGCGGTCATCGCGCGTTGGGAGACCGGGGGTTCCCGGTTCGAGGTCCTCGTGGACCCGCAAGCCGTCCAGGACCTGAAGGACGGGAAGAAGGTCGACCTCTCCGACAAGCTCGCCCTCGACCAGGTCTTCAAGGACGCGAAGAAGGGCGACAAGATCTCCGAGGAGCACCTCGAGAAGACGTTCCACACCCGCAACCTCGCCGAGATCGCCCGGATCATCATCCAGAAGGGCGAGGTCCAGGTCACCACCGAGCAGCGCCATCACCTCCAGGCAACCAAGCGCCAGCAGGTCGTCGCGACCATCGCTCGGAACGCGATGAACCCCCAGACCGGCGCCCCCCACCCCGCGACCCGCATCGAGGCAGCGATGACGGAGGCGAAGGTCCACATCGACCCGTTCCGCCCCGTCGACGAGCAGGTCCAGGAGGTCCTGGCGAAGTTGCGCCCGCTCATCCCGATCCGCTTGGACGTCGTCAAGGTCCGGATCAAGATCCCCGCCCAGTTCTACCCCCACGTGATCGGCGAAGTGAAGGGACTCGGCCGCCTCCTCGAGGAGAACTGGCTCTCCGGCGGGAGCTGGAGCGGCGTCGTGGAGATCCCGGCGGGAATGCAGACGGAGCTCTACGAGAAGCTCAGCGCGCGCACCAAGGGTGCCATCGAGACCGCTTTGGTTAAATAGGGCACGCCGGTCGAGCGGCCCGGTGCAGCACGAAAAATGTCCAGAGGTCATCGTCCGGGCCACCGAACTCGTGGCCGCGAGGGTTCACCCTCGTCTCCCTCCGGGGACCGGACACTAGTTCTTCCCGGTGAAGAGATCCGCGCCCAGGGACTGAAACCGGGGCCCGGAACCTACCGCACGGGCGGCAAGGTGTATGCGAGCGTCTTGGGACTGCTCTCCGAGCGGCCCCCGGTCGTCCAGGTCATCCCGCTCTCCGGCCGGTACATCCCGAAGCCGAGCGACACGGTCATCGGCACGGTCGCGGACGTCCAAGGGACGTTCTGGCTCCTCGACATCGGCGCCCCGCGCTGGGCCCCGCTCCACATGACCGGGACCCCGTGGCAGATCGAAGTGGGGGAGACCGAGCGGTTCCTCCGCGTAGGGGACGCCGTCGTCGTGCAGATCGAGAGCCTCGAAGCCACCGGGCGCATCGGCGTCACGATGAACGGCGAGGGGCTCGGGAAGCTCGACGGCGGGACGATCGTCCGCATCTCGCCCGCCCGCATACCGCGCGTCGTGGGCCGGAACGGCTCGATGATCGATACCATCCGCCGCCTCACCGGAGCCGAGGTCGTGGTCGGCCAGAACGGGCGGGTCTGGATCGGCGGAACTCCCGAGGCGATCCACCGCGTGAGCGAGGTACTTCGGATCATCGAGGAGAACGCTCAGCACTCGGGCCTGACGGACCGGGTGGAGAGCTATCTCCGGTCGACCACTCCGACCGGCGGGCAGGGCCCCGAAGAGCCCCCGCACGAGCACGCGCATCGCGATGCCCCCCCGAGGGTCCTCAATTCCGCGGAGCCGGACGAGGACGCGGTCGCCGCCGAGGACGAGCCCCCCGAGCCGGCGGAACCCGGCGAACACTGACGGATACTGACATCATTAAGGAGAACGAAGATGGGAAGCGTAGGAGCGAAAGAGGTCCCCGTGCTGTTGAGCCCGGAAGGGCTCCGGATCGATGGACGGCAGCTGAACGAACTCCGGCCGATCCGCATTCAGGTCGGTGCTCTCCACAACGCCGACGGCTCGGCGTTCGTGGAGTGGGGCGCGAACAAGGTCATGGCGGCGGTCTACGGACCCCGCGAGGTCCACCCGCGCCACCTGCAGCAGAACAACAAGGCCGTCATCCAGTGCAAGTACAACATGGCCGCGTTCGCGGTCGACGAACGCAAGCGACCCGGCCTCGACCGTCGTTCGCAGGAGATCTCCAAGGTCATCGGAGAAGCGTTCGAGTCGGTTGTCTTCGCGGAGGAGTACCCCCGCACGAGCATCGACATCTACATCGAGGTCCTTCAGGCGAACGCCGGGACCCGCTGCGCCGGCCTGGTCGCCGCTTCGATGGCGCTGGCGGACGCCGGCATCCCGATGGTCGACCTCCTGCCGGCCGTCGCGGTCGGTAAGATCGCAGGGAAGATCGCCCTCGACCTCAAGAAAGAGGAGGACAACTTCGGGGACGCCGACCTCCCGATGGCGCTCGTTCCCCAGTCCGGCCGCCTCGTGCTGCTCCAGATGGAGGGGCACATGACCGAGGACGAGCTCTCGCAGTCGCTCGAGCTCGGCGTCCAGGGCTGCCGCGAGATCTACGAGAAGATGAAGCAGGCGCTGCGCGAGCGCTACGCCACCGGGCCGATCGGAGGTTCCGCATGAGCGATGAGGTCTCGGCCGAGATCCTCACGACCCACATCCTCGACCTCGCCGCCGAGGGAAAGCGCCTCGACGGGCGCGGGCCGAACGAATACCGTCCCATCACGGTCGAGCCGGGGTTCGTCACCACGGCGGACGGTTCCGCCCTGGTCCGGATCGGCAACACCGCGGTCCTCTCGGGCATCAAGCTTGAGCCGGGAAAGCCGTTCGCCGACACCCCGAACGCGGGCGTCCTCACGACCAACGCCGAGCTGATCCCGCTCTCGAACGCGATCTTCGAGCCGGGGCCGCCCCAACCCGGGGCGATCGAGGTCTCTCGCGTCGTCGACCGCGCGATCCGCGCCGCCGAAACGATCGACCTGGCCCGCCTCTGCGTCACCCCCGGGGAGAAGTCCTGGGTCTGCTACGTCGACATCCACTGCCTGGACCACACGGGGAACCTCATCGACGCGGCCCTCATGGCCGCCGTCAGCGCGCTCTGCCACGCGACGGTCCCGGCGAAGCGGTTCGAGGTCGCCGAGGCCGACTATCCCCTCGCGGTCAACCACATCCCGATCGAATGCACGTTCGTCCGGCTCGGGGACGCCATCGTCGTCGACCCCACGTTCGACGAGGAACGCGCGGCCCAGGGACGGATCACGGTGGCGACCGATGAGGTCGGCCGGGTCGTTGCGATGCAGAAGGGGCTCGTCGGAGCGTTCTCCCCGGACGACGTAAAGGACGTCGTGCGGCGAGCGTTCCGCCACGGCGAGCGCCACCGCGTCCTCGTGAAGGGAGGCACCCCATGAGCAAGCGCACGAAGAAGGCCGGCCCGACCGGTTGGATGGGACCCCGCTACGGGATCCGGATCCGCCGCCGCGTCGTGGAGATCGACCGCGCCCGCGGGCCCGATGCGCCGTGCCCTCGCTGCTCCACCGTGACGCTCCACCGGGTGGCGAGCGGCGTCTTCGAATGTCGCCGTTGCGGGACCCGATACTCCTCGAACGCGTACGTCTTCGCGGCGCCTCCCCCCATCCAGCGGACCGAGCGAGAACCCACCCCGGGTAACGCTTAAGCTTCCGAGGAAGGTCGAACCGGTAGTCATGTTCCGCTGCATCCGGTGCGGGGAAGCTCTTCCCTCGGACGCGAACCTCTTCGGGGTCCGCTGCGACAACTGCGGTGGGAAGATCTTCACGAAGGAACACCCGAACGTGAAGAAGGTCCTGAAGGCGCGCTAGCGCCCATCGGACCGACCGCTACGCGATCGGATAACCCGCCCGTCGGCAAGCCGCGAGCACGACCCGCCGCTTCTCCCCTCGGAGGGTGGCCAGGCTCGATCGCGCGGTGAGCGAATAGAGACGGAGGGCGGCCTCGCAACTCGCTCTCCAGCTCGGCTGGTCCGTGCCTAGCGCGGCGCGCTGTGCGGACCGGAACTGCGCCCCGGAGGTCCTACCGGCGGTCTCCCAGAGACCGTTCTCCGTCTCCCAAAGGGTCTCCTGCGAGAGCAACCACAGGAATGCCATGCGGTTCGCGAGGAGGTTGCGCTGGACCGAGGCCGTTTCTCTCTCTCCGATCTCGATGGCCCTCAGAAGCTTCGCGACTTCCTCGGCCAACCCCGCGAGCAGGTCGGCGACGTAGGCGTCGCGGGCCTTGCGGACCGGCGGCCAGCGGAAACGATAGGCCTCTGACCGAAGTCTAGCCGCGACGCCGGTCGGGTCACGGAGGATCTTCGCGTTCCGCCAACCGGGCACAGCGCCATCGAGCCGACCGGGGTTGCGCATTTCCTTACGCTCGTCCGCGGCGGTGCTGAACTTCACACACACCATGTGCCCATCCCGCTCGAGGATCCGGTCCCGACCTCGCCTCCCTACCACCCAGAGGTCGATGTCGGACGCCTGGTGGGCATCGCCCCGGGCCCAACTTCCCGCGAGCAGCACCGCGGCCTGTCGCTGGGGGTCGACCTCGTCCACGAGCCGGGATGCGATCCGGAGGACGGCCCGGTGCTCGGCGGGAGTCGCGCGAGGATTGCGCGGTCTCCTCGAGGGATTCGGCCAGGGATGAGCCTCCCGGGACGCGGGCATACTCCGGTCCTGCAGGGCCCGGCGCGAAAAACATCTCCGACCCCGGACCGACAAACCGTTTCAGGAGGGAACCCCCTTCGGTCTGCGTGAAAGGTCCGACCGTCCGGTTCCTCGGGGGCGTTCGCGAGATCGGTGGGAACAAGATCCTCATCAAGGATGGCCCCGACCGGATCCTCTTCGACTTCGGCCCGTCGTTCTCTCCGCGGGTGGAGGAGTTCTACGTCGAGTACCTCCAACCTCGGTCGACAAGCCGCGCGAAGGACCTCCTCGAGTTCGACCTCATCCCCCGCATCTCGGGCCTGTACGCCAAGGAGACGCTCGGCGACGGGGACCTCCCTTACGTGGCCCCCGAGGTGCACGGGATCTTCGTGAGCCATGCCCACGCGGACCACGCGGGGTACCTCGAGCTGGTCGACCCGTCGATCCCGGTACACGTCGGGGAGGGGACACGCACTCTCCTGTCCGCGATTGAGACGTCCACGAGGATGAAGTACGGCGACCATCCGTGGGAGGTGTTCGCCGACCGGAAGCCGATCCGCGTCGGCGGGATCGAGGTGGTCCCGTTCCCGGTCGACCACTCGATCCCGTTCGCCTATGGCTTCATCGTGCGAACGAGCGAAGGGACAATCGCCTACACAGGGGATTTCCGACACCACGGCCCCCGGGCGGCCGATACCCACGCCTTCTTCGATGCCGTCGCCGCCGAGAAGGTCGACGCGCTCCTGATCGAGGGAACGCGCGCGGGACCCGACCCGCGCCGTAACCTCTCGGAGGCGGGAGTCCGCAGCGGGGTCGACCGGGTCCTGACGGAACGGCCCGAGCTCGCCCTCGCCTGTACGTACCCACGGGACATCGACCGGCTCCGCACCCTGTACGCGGCCGCGGTCGCGGCGGACCGGGAGCTCGTTGTGTCGGTCCGCACGGCGCACCTTCTCTCCCAGGTGGCCCCGCGCTTTCCTCCCGGGGAGGTCCCTGTGCCCGGACGCTCGCCCGGTCTGCAGGTCTACGCCCGGAAGAAGCGGGTTTCCTATCTCTGGGAGCGCCCGTTCCTCGGCGACGCGCTCCCGTCGGAGGAGGTCCGGCGCCGGGGTCGGAAGTACCTGCTGGCACTCGATTTCGCGCACTTCCCCGAGCTCATCGACCTGAGGCCCCCGAAAGGGAGCCCGTTCATCCACTCGATGAGCGAGCCGTTCAGCGAGGACGACGTGGACGACCGAGTGATGCACAACTGGCTCGACCATTTCGGTCTCCAGTTCCACCAGATGCATGCGAGCGGGCACGCGTCGGGCACCGAGCTCCTCGACATCGTCCGGGCCGCCGGCGCCCGGACCGTCTACCCTATCCACACGGAGCATCCCGAGGCCTTCGAGAAGGCGGGTCCCTCGGTTCGCTTGCCCGAGCTCGGGGTGGCGTACCCGCTCACCCGCTAGGGGACCCCGGGGCGACGATAGGTTAACCTCCCGAAAGGTCTCGGAGCTCGGATGGACCCGGACCGCTGCCCGACGGGGATCGCCTCGGTCGACCGCCTCCTAGGCGGCGGGCTCGAGACCGATTGCGTCACCGAGCTCTACGGCGAAGGCGGGAGCGGGAAGACGCTCTTCTGCCTCCAGGTGGCGCATCGGGTAGCGCTCGAGAACCGCTGGGTCTTCTACGTCGACACCGAGGGGGTGAGCGTCGACCGCCTGCGTGCGATCGCCGGCGAGGACCTCGACCGGGTGCTGAAGCGCTGGCTCCTCTCGACCCCGAAGGACCTCGCGGAACAGAGGAAGGCCGTCGGAACGGCCTGCGCCCTTGCGCGCGAGGGTCAGCGGCCCGTCGGCCTCATCGTGGTCGATTCCGGGACGTTCTTCTACCGACTGTCGCTTTCGGGGCCGGACGAGGACGACGCGCGCCAGGCGCTATCGCTCGCGGTCGCCGACCTGGTCGCGACCGCGCTTCGCGCCCACCTTCCGGTGCTCTTCACGAACCAGGTCTGGCGGAGCATGCGGGACGGTGGGCTCGAACCCCTCGGAGGCTCGTTCCTGAACCATGCGGCGAAGACGATCCTTCGGTTCGACCGGCTCTCGGGGCCCCTCCGCCGGATCGTCCTCACCAAACACCGCTCCCTCCCCGAAGGGTCGGCCGAGTTCCGGATCGGGCCGCACGGGCTCGAGAGCGTGGGTCCGGGATAAACCGAGATAAGGAAGGACGCTCCTCCCTCCACAATGGCCGAACGGGTCCAGTTCTCGGACATTTCCAGTCCGATCGGCATGTTCCGCATCACCTACCTGGGTTCGAGCGTGCGGGTCGTGGACCTACTCGAGAATGGGGTCCCCCAGACCGGCGTGCCCAACGGGGCTGTGCGTCGGGGTCCTCCGTTCGCTGCTGCGAGTCCCCCGCGCCAGCTCCGGGAGTACTTCCAGGGGACCCGCAAGGAGTTCGACCTCGAGGTCGAACCGGACACCGCCTCGGCGTTCGACCGAGCGGTCTGGAAGGAACTGCGCGAGGTTCCGGCGGGCTACACCGTGACCTACGGGGAGCTCGCGAAGCGCGTGGGCTATCCGGGGGCGGCCCGGGCCGTCGGGGGAGCAATGCGACGCAACCCGATCCCGATCGTCATCCCCTGCCACCGGGTCGTCGGACAAGGGGGGGCGATCACCGGTTTCGGGCTCGGCCTCTGGCGGAAGCGATGGCTCCTGGACCACGAAGGAGCCTGGCCGTTGCGCTCACGGTCGGCCGAAGGACCCCGTCCCCACGGCCAACGCACCTTGGATGCCCTAACCGAACCCCCGAAGGCCGGCCGCTCGGCCAAGACCTCCGCGTAAGGGATGCCCACCGGGCGGCGGACCCGCTACCCGGAGTAGTAGGACGCGTCGTACGGTTCCGGCTTGAGGCCGCGTCGTTGGCGGACCTCGGCGACCACCTGGGGCTGAAGCTCCGGCGGCATGGGCTCGAACCCGATCGACTCGGTGGCCCAGAGGACCTTGCCCGCGGTCGCGCTGCGGATGTCGCTCGCGAACCCGAACATCTCGGCGACCGGGACCTTCGCGACGACGGTCTGAAGGTCGCCAACACTGGTCATATCGAGGATCTCTCCCCGTCGGCGCTGCAGCTCCCGGGTGGCGCCCGCGAGGACCTCCTGGGGAACGTTGACGGTCGCTTTTTGGAACGGCTCGAGGAGCAGTCGGTCGCCGAGGCACATCGCCCCGTAGATCCCGGAGCGGGCGGCGGGGATCGTCTGCGCGGGACCCCGGTGGATGGAGTCCTCGTGGAGCTTTGCGTCGACAAGGCGGACCTTGAGCCCGTAGACCTTCTCGTTCGCGAGAGGACCGCGGTTCATCGCCTCCTTGAAAGCGTCGACGATCAGGTCCATCGTTTCGTTGAGGTACTGGATCCCCTTCGTCACGTCGAAGAGGATGTTCGTCCCCTCGACGGCCACGATTCCGCGACCTTCGTCGCGCGAGATGCCGAGCGCGTCGAGCTTGGTCACGAGGGTCTTGGTGTCCTTGAACGACTTCCCCTGTGGGATCTCGCCCTCCTTGAGGGCCTCGACCACGGCCGCCGGGAGGGCCTCGACCTCGAAGTAGAACTTGTTGTGCTTGTTCGGGGACTTCCCTTCGAACGGGCCGCCGGGGTGCTTCACGACCTCGCGGTAGACCACGATCGGTTTCGACGCCTCGATCTCGACCTTGTAGTCGTTGACGATCCGGTACTGCGTGATCTCGAGGTGGAGCTCGCCCATGCCCGAGAGGAGGTGCTCGCCGGTTTCCTGATTGATCTCGACCCGAAGGCTGGCGTCCTCCTTCGCGATCTTCCGCATGACCTCGATGAGCTTCGGGAGGTCGCCCATCCGCTTCGGCTCGATCGCGACCGTCACGACCGGCTCCGAGACGTGGCGGATCTCCTCGAAGGGGACCATGTCCGGGATGTCGGACATCGTCGTCCCGGCGAACGCGTCCGTGAGGCCGATCACCGCGGCGATGTTGCCGGCCGTGACCTCCTCGACCATGAGGCGCTCGGGGCCCATGAAGAGGGAGACGTGCTGGACCCGGTTCTTCGACTTCGCGCCGGCCACCTGGAGCTCCATCCCTTTCTGGATGCGGCCCGAGAAGACCCGGCCCGTGGCGATCTCGCCCGCGCTCGGGTCCATCGTGATGTCGGTGACCATGAACGAGGTCGGACCGGACGCGTCGGTGTTCGACATCGCCGTACCGATCGCGGAGCCGGGGTCGCCCTTCCAGATGTTCGGGATCCGGTACTTCTGGGCGACGCGGGGGCTCGGGAGGTGGCGGACCACCATGTCGAAGATGACGTCGTTGATCTTCGCCTTCTGCGCGATCTCGCGCGAGCGACCGGACGAGACGTAGTCGATGATGTCCGGGAACTTCACGCCCGTCTTCAGCATGTAGGGGACGCTGATCGCCCAGTTCTCGTAGCCCGAGCCGAACGCGACGGACCCGTCCCGAGGGTCGACACTCCACTCGTCGACGAACTCCTCGGGGGCCATCTTCCGGATCAGCTCGTTGACCTCGGAGATGATGGCCAGGAACCGCTTCTGGAACGAGTCCGCCGTCAGCTTGAGCTCCTTGATGGCACGGTCGACCTTGTTGATGAACAGGACCGGTTTCACCTTCTCGCGGAGCGCCTGCCGTAGGACGGTCTCGGTCTGGGCCATGACCCCCTCGACCGCGCAGACAACGACGATCGCACCGTCGACCGCGCGCATCGCACGCGTGACGTCCCCGCCGAAGTCGACGTGCCCGGGGGTGTCGATGAGGTTGATGAGATGCTGCTCTCCCTGGAACTCGTGGACGATGGTGACGTCCGCGTTGTTGATCGTGAGCAATCGGGCCTGCTCCTGCTCGTCGAAGTTGAGATAGAGCTGCTTTCCCGCGAGCTCGTTGGAGATCATCCCCGCCGCGGCCAGGAGGTTGTCGGAGAGCGTCGTCTTCCCGTGGTGGATGTGCGCAACAATGCCGATGTTCCGGATCCGGTCGATGTTGTGCATCATGTCGGGGATGGCCTTCGCCAGTTCCGCCCGAATGTGGGTCATCGAAAACTCCCTCCCGTGCCTACCGCGCCGACTGGGCGACCCGTTCGACCTCTTCCTTCCGACCGACCGCGAAGGAGGTCAGGTCACCCTTCGCGGCGAGACGAATCTCGTCCGCCAGGCAGGAGTGGATCGGTTTCGTGGACTTGTGGGACGCCTGGATCGCCCCTAGGGCGAGGTTCCGGATGGCGACATTGAGGCGGCGGGCGGGCGACGCGTCGACCGCGCGCGGAACGGAGATCCCGCCGAACTGGAGACGGGTGACCTCCTCCCGGGGCGCAGCGTTCTCCACCGCGTCCACCAGGAGCTGAAGAGGGTTCTTCTCTTCCTTCTTCGCCATCTCGTCGAACGCCTTGCGGATCGTCGCGAGCGCCTTCGACTTCTTACCGGTGAACTTGCCCCCCTTCATCAGGTGGTTCGCGAGGCGCTCCACGAGATGCATTCGGGTCTTAAGGAACGGCTTCCCGGTGAGTTTCCCCTCGGTATGGGGAGCGTAGATCGGGTGGAGGTAGATGTACGGCAACAGCCCTGGGTCGTGGACCTCGACCCCCTCGAACGGGTACTTCCCGAAGAGGGGCGGGAGCGGGAAGGGAGGGGGAGGGGGTGACTCGGGCCGATGGACGACCGGCCCGGCGTCCTCCTCGGTGGGCTCGGGCGGCCGAAGCGACTCCGGACCTCCGCTCATCGGGCCGGCTTCTCCTTGCGTCCGCGCACGAGCTCGTCAAGCGAGACGCTGTTGACCTGGATCACCTTGTAGCGCACGCCGGGAATGTCCCCGTAGGACCGGCCCATCCGTCCGCCGATCCCTTCGACCAGGACCTCGTCATGCTCGTCGATGAAGTTGATCGCGCCGTCACCAACCGCAAAGGCGGTCACCTGGCGGCCGTTCTTGATGAGCTGGACCTTGATGCACTTGCGGATCGCGGAGTTCGGCTGCTTCGCTTCGACCCCGACCTTCTCGATCACGATCCCGCGCGCCTGGGGAGCTCCCTCGAGAGGGTCCGAACGCTCCTTGAGATGCAGGGTGCGTCGCTTGTAGTAACGGTCCGACCAGCGCCGACGCTGGCGGAGGGTGGCCAGACGGCCCGCTGTGTTGAGGCCCGATGGCGGCGACATATCGGCGGAGGGGCCGAGCAGAAGGGTAGTGGTATTTAAGGTCCGTGCCGAGTCGTGCACGGCGGCGGGTCCGAGGGGCCCGGAAGGACGGAATGAGCACGACCCGGCGACGGACAAAAGCTCCGCGGACGGCTCCGGCCCTACACCCGAACCGGGCCGTGGACGCCGAGGTGCGGAGGGCGTGGGGCCGGCTATCGGCCGAGATCCGGGCCTGCCGGAGGTGCCCGCTCGGCGACCTGCGAACGCACGCGGTCGTGTACCGGGGGGGACTGGCCCCTCGGGTCGTCTTCGTAGGCGAGGCGCCCGGGGCGGAGGAGGACCGCACGGGGGTGCCGTTCGTCGGCCGATCCGGTCGGGAGCTCGACCGAGCGGTGGCGACGCTGGGGCTCTCGGACGAGGATTTCGGGGTCCTCAACACCCTGAAATGCCGACCGCCGGGGAACCGGTTCGACCCGAGCGCCGCCCGAACCTGCCGACCCTACCTGGACCGTCAGCTCGAGCTCCTCCATCCCGAGGTGGTCGTAACGCTGGGAGCCCGCGCGTTGGCGGCGATCGACCCGACCGCCCTTCCGATGCTCTCCGCCGCCGGCCGACCGCGCGCGCACGGAGGGATCACCCTCTTCCCGCTCATCCATCCCGCGGCGGCGCTTCGGTCCCGTCGCCTCCGCGAACGCTGGGAGCGGGACGTCCGGGTGCTCGATCAGTGGCTCGCCGAACGCCTCGCATAAACGACTTTAACTCGAGTCGAACTCTCTCGGACGTGCGCACGGTCGAGCTGTTCCTCTTGGAAGGTTCGTACCAGGCTGTCGACGACGGGGTCATCGTCGAACTGTTCGGTCGCATTCGGGACGGGACGCCGATCGTCGCACGCTACTACGGATTCCGTCCCTACTTCATGATCACGGAGCCCACCGACGAGGTGCGGGCCCGCCTTCAAGCCGACAAGGAGATCGTCGGGGTCGAGGACATCACCACCTGGGTCGCGGGCAAGGACGTGCCGGCGGTGCGGGTCACCCTTCACCGCCCGTGGCTCGTGCCGCAGTACCGAGACCAGTACCGGCGGCGGGGCGAAGAAACGAGCGTGCTGGCCTGCGACATACCGTTCGTTCACCGCTTCCTCTACGACAAGCACCTCGGTCTCGCCGTCGCGTTCGAGGCGGAGGAGGAGCGCGAGGAGGTCCGCGCCCGCTACACGGTAGCGGACGTGGTCCGGGTCGTGACCACCGACGGGCACGACATCCGGCCCGCCGAGATGTTCCGTCCGTCGCTCAGGGTCCTGTCGTTCGACATCGAGAACGCCATCCGGGAACGGACCATCTTCACGATCTGCGGGGTCGCGGAAGGCGGGGGCCGCCCGCGCACCACGTTCCGGCTCCAGGGCCCGGAGCGTCAGATCCTCGAGGGGTTCGTGGGTCAGATCCTCCAGGAAGACCCGGACGTGATCACGGGATACAACATCGGAGGGTACGACTTCCCGCTCCTGGTCGAGCGGGCCAAGGCGACCGGCCTCGGGCCGCTCGAGATCGGCCGCGAGCGGTCCGCCCCGCGCGAGATGGGAGAGCGTCTCTGGAAGGTGACGGGGCGGGTCGTGGCCGACGCCTGGTGGTCGGTCCGACGCGACCTGAAGCCCAAGCAGGAAACGCTGCAGTTCGTCGCGCGCACCCTCCTCGGCGACTCCAAGCTCGACGTCGACCGGAGAGAGATCGAGAGGGAGTGGGCCGCCGACCCGGTTCGGGTCATGGAGTACTGCGAGCACGACGCGGACCTCGCACTGCGGATTCTCCAGCGTCTGCGCACGGTCGAGAAGGCGGCCGACCTCGCGACCATCGCCCATCTTCCGCTCGAGGAAGGCATGAACGGTCGGACGTCCCTCTACGTCGACTCGCTGCTCATCCCCCGTGCGGACGCGCAAGGGGTCGGCGTCCCGATGAACCACTTCGCGGGTCGCGAGAACCCGATCGAGGGCGGCTACGTCCACCCGATCCGGCCCGGGATCTACCGGTGGGTGGTCGTCCTCGATTTCAAGTCGATGTATCCGTCCATCATCATCTCCCGCAACCTTTGCTTCACGACCCTTTCCCCCGGGGGTGCGACGGTGGCCCCCTCCGGGGCGCGTTTCGTCGCCGCTTCCGTCCGCCGGGGGATCATCCCGGCGATCCTCTCGGACCTGCTCGCGGACCGCACCCGCTTCCGCCGGGCCGGCCAAACGGCCACGAACCCGGAGATGAAGGAGTACTATGACGGCCTTCAGAACGCCGTCAAGGTCCTGATGAACTCGTTCTACGGGGTGCTCGCCTCGAGCTTCTACCGGTTCACGAACAAGGACATCGGCGCGGCGATCACGGCGTTCGGCCGGGAGGCGATCACCTCCATCATCCGGGACCTCGAGGCCGACGGGTGCGAAGTCGTCTACTCCGACACCGACTCCGTCTTCGTCCGGTCCCCCGTCGCGTCGCTCGAGGGAGCGCGCGAGTTCGGGGAGCGGGTCGCGAAGCGGTTCACGCACGAGGGCGTGACGTTCGAGTTCCAGTCGGTGTTCGAGTCGTTCTTCTCCCACGGCGTGAAGAAGCGGTACGTCGGGCGGACCGCCTGGCCCAACGAGGACCTCGTCGTTCGGGGGTACGAGACGAGACGGACGGACGCGTTTGATTTCCAGTCCGTGGCCCTGATGGAGATCTTCGACCTCGTCCTCAAGGGGGACACCGACGGCGCGCTCCGTCGCGCACGCGAACTGGTCCAGTCGGTGCGGAACCACGAGGTCCCCCCCGAGCGGCTCGTCATCGCCCGGACGGTCCGGGCGGAGAGCGAGTACAACGAGTCGACGCGGGAATCCCTGCCGTTCCTCCGCGTGTTCAAGCAGCTCCGCAGCGAGGGCTACGACGTGATCCCGGGCATGCGGGTCGCCTGGGTCGTCACCGATTCCCGCAAGAGCCCCCAGGAGATCGAGCCGTGGGTCGAGGGCCGACCGTTCACGAAGGAACCGGATTGGGAGTACTACGCGGACCGGGTCGCACAGACCCTCGCCCGTGTGACAGAGGTGTTCGACTGGGACGCGGCGGCGCTCCTGCGCGGCAGCCACCAGCAGCGGCTAGCTTCGCTTCCCGAGGCCGCCCCTGCTCCCGGTCGGAACGCCGCGCCCGCGACGCTCGACACCCCGCTCTCCGAGGTCGGAAAGCCCGCGAAGCGTCGGGGCTCGACCCGGAGCTTGAGCGATTGGCAGTGAGCGCCCCGGCCGGGGTCACCCACGAGGTCGTTCGGTTTCGGGCCCTGGATCGTCCTCGGGAGCGAGCGCGGATTCCCCCCACATCGCGAGGACCCCTCCGACGACCGCGACCGGGATGCCCAGCACTCCGATGAGCGGCAGCGCGATCCCGAGGACACCGGCCGAGAGCAGCAGCGTGAAGACCGGGATCGCGGTCATGAGCATCGGTGGGATCACGAGGCCGACTTCGCTCAGCGCCAGGAAGTAGAGCGCGGGCGCGAGGAAGAAGCTCGTGACCCCGCAGAGCGCCAGCAGGAGGAGCGGGACCGGGGCGACCGACACGAGCCCGCCCCACCCTCCCGGGAAGAGCGGGGCAGCGACAACGAAGAGCCCGGCGGCCGCGAGCATCGATTGAGCGACCACCGCGGACGGCGCGGTCGTGCGATTGGCCCGCGCAGTGAGGAGGAAGTACCCCGCCACGAGAATCGGGACGCCGGGTACCACCAGCCACCCCCAGCCGCGCACGGCGGAAAGGCTCTGTCCGCCGACGATCGCCATGGTGCCACCGGCGAGGCTCACGATGAGACCGACGGCGAACACGGGCGTCGCGATATGCGGCCGGTACGCCCCGATCGCGGCGGCGACGAGGATGGGCGTGAGCACGACATCGCCGATCAAGGACAGAAGGGAGCAGTCGACGGGTCCGGTCAGGTACGTGGCCGCGAGGATCGCGACCTGCATGGTGAACAGTAGTCCGACGCGTCCCCACGCCATCGGGTCCCTCCACAGCTTCGCGAAGGCGCGGCCGTTTCCGCTCGCGACCGCCCAGCCGGCATAGGCGACCCCTCCGAACACGAACGGGTACGCGAGGATCGCCGACGGAGCGGTCCCCGGGGTCACCCAGAGGACGAAGAGGTACCACGTGGCCCACGCGAACGCGGCGAGCACCGAGAGGACGATGGCCCATGTTACGGTACGTCGTCCGACCGGCACGCGGGGTCGTTAGAACCGGGCCCCGATAATCGTTGCCGAAACCGGCCCGCCGGTGGTCCCTACGGGGTCGGCCGCTACGAGTAGCCCTCGAAGGAAAGACCGTACGCCGGGACCGAGACGCCCGAACCCCGCTCCACGTGACCGATCTCCATGGCATCGGGCGCTCCGGCCCGGGCCAGGCGACGGCGGGTCTCGGCGAGCCGCGCGGGGCCGACCACGAGGACGAACCCGATCCCCATGTTGAACGTCTGGAACATCTCCTCATCGGAGAGACCTCCGAGCTGTTGGAGCCACCGGAACAACGAGGGTGCTTCGGGCCACCGGTCGAGCACGAACCCGACCTTGGGATGCAGGCGGACGAGGTTGCGGACACCTCCGCCCGAGAGGTGGGCGAGGCCGTGCGTCGCGGGAGAGTCGGCGAGCACGTCTCCGACGACCGAGTAGATCCGTGTCGGGGTCAGGATCTCTTCGCCGATGGGACGGTCCCCTCCGACCCGGGGACGGAGCAGGTCGACCGACCGCTCTCTAAGGAGGCGACGGACCAGCGTCAGCCCGTTCGCATGCACCCCGGAAGAGGGGATCCCGAGCACCCGGTCGCCGGGGCGGATGGAGGCCCCCAGCACCGGCCGGCGACCGCGCGGGAAGAAGCCGAACGCCGTCGCCCCCAGGTCGATCCCGTCGACGATCTCCGGGACGACCGCGGTCTCCCCACCCAAGAGGGAACAACGCGCCAATCGGAGGCCCCGGTTCAGTCCCTTTCCGATCCCTCGGAACGCCTCGGGGTCCGGTCGAGGACAGAGGATAGTGTCGACGAGCCCGGCCGTACGCGCCCCGACCGAGGCGAGGTCGTTGACGTTGACGCCGACGATGTCCTCTCCGACCTCCTCCCAGCGTCCGAGCTCGGCGGCGAGCTTCGTCTTGGTCCCCACCGTGTCGGTGGTGACCGCAATCGTCTCCCGGCCGATGCGCAGGAGGCCGGCGTAATGCCCCGGGGCATCCACGAGCCGGCCGGCGGACGGGGGCGGGCGGTAGGTGACCTGGTCCAGCAGCACCGCTAGCGCGGAGGACACCTGCGACCGGTCCACGCCGCTACGAGCATAGGTCCAGGGCCGGTCCGTTCGAGGGGGGGGTACCATGACCCGACGAGGAACGCGGGAAGAAATACCCTCGCCCTTGGGCAGGGGTTGAGCTATTTACGCCCCCCCAGCGTCCGCCGGAGGCATGCCCGGGCCCGCTCGCCGACGGAAGGCGGAGGCGGTTCCCCGTTCCTCCGCATCGACCGCCCTCGTGCTGGCGGGCCGCGCGCTCCTCCGCGGACGACTTCAACCGGTCGAGATCGCCATCGACGACACCGGACGGATCCAATCTATCGGCAAGGTCCGTTCGGGAGCGCCGCGCCACGATGTCGGGGACGCGGTCATCTTGCCGGCCGCTGTCGACATGCATGTCCACCTCCGCGAACCGGGCGGTCCGGCCGAGGCCGAGACGATCCCCACGGGCACGGTCGGTGCGGCGCTCGGTGGGGTCTCCCTGGTCGGCGTGATGCCGAACACCCGACCGCCGCTCTCGGACACCGAGAGCTGGCAGGACAAGGTGCGCTTGGTGGAAGGGCGGGCGGCGGTCGACGTCCTCTTGTTCGCCACCCCCACCGTCCCGCGGGCGCTCCCGTTTCTGGCCCGCCGGGCGGGCGGGTTCAAGGTCTACCTCGCCCCGACCACCGGCATCGAGGAATCCCCGGCCTCCTCCGAGCTCCCCGCGCTCTGGGACCGTCTCGCCGAGCTCCGGCTCCCGGTCTCCGTGCACGCGGAGGACCCGACCCGGTTCGTGACGAGCCTACGCCCCAGTTCTCCCGCCCAGTGGAACGGCCACCGCCCGGTCGCCGCCGAGAAGGCCGCGCTCGACGCAATGGCCCGGGCCCCGAAGCTCCTCCGTCTGCACGCGGCCCACGTGACCACCGTCGCGGGCGTTCGGAGCCTGAAGGCGGCCGGGCTATCCTTCGAAGCGACGGCGCACCACCTCCTGCTTTCGGACCGCTCGGGAACGGACGCCCGGTTCAAGGTCAACCCTCCGTTGAGGAGCGAGCCCGAGCGTTCCGAGCTCTGGGAGGCGTTCCGCCGAGGGGAGGTCCCGATCCTCGCGAGCGACCACGCCCCTCACCCGGGAAGCGCCAAGGAGGTCCCGTTCGACCGCGCCCCGAGCGGTGTTCCGGGGGTCGAGACCGGGCTGCCCCTACTGCTCGCGAAGGTACGCTCCGGGGACCTCGACCTCGAGGTTCTCCTTTCCGCGGCATGTGACCGCCCCGCCCGCTGGCTCGGCCAGCCGCTCGGTCGACTCGCTCCGGGCCACCGGGCCAACCTTCTCGTCGTCGACTTCACGAAGCGCTCCAAGGTCGAAGGTCGGAGCCTTCGCTCCCCCTGCGGTTGGAGCCCGTTCGAGGGCTGGGAGGTCGTCCGACCCCGGGAACACTACCGGGATGGCCAGCGGATCGTCGAGGCCGGCGAGTACGTCGGTGGACCGGTGGGCAGGGTCGTCCGACCCGACTATGCCCCCGGGGAGCCGACGGACCCGCTTCTACCCACCGGTTGATCAGGGGAACGACGGGGGAGCGACCGGCGGCGCGCCTCCGGACGGAGGCGTGGGATTGGCCGGGCGGCCCCGGCGGGGAGGCCAGCCGGGCTGCAGGACTCCCACGGTCAGTAGGACCAGGTAGACCACGAACGCGAGCACGAGCACGATGAGGGGCAGGTCGAGCAACTGGAAGTACGAGGAGAGGACGACCCAGTTCGACCGAAGCAACATCCCGGCGTAGATCAGCGCCACCGTATAGGGGATCGCGCCGACCAGCGTGTAGACTCCAAAACGAACCGGCTCCATTCGAGCGGTCCCCGCCGGGTAGCTGATGTACGTGCGGATGACCGGAAGGAGACGGAAGAGGGCGACCGTGACCTCGCCCCGACGAGCGAAGTACCGGTCCATCGACTCGAGATAGCGGGGTTCGAGCCTCAAACGCCCGATCCCGATCCCCGTGACACGGTCCCGCCACCAAAGGCCGACGCCGTAGGCGACGTAGGCGCCGATCATCGTGCCCGCCATCGCCGCGGTCAGCGCCCACCCAAAGGAGAACGTCCCGTCGGCCACCAGAAAGCCCGCGAACGGCAGGATGACCTCGCACGGGATCGGGGTCACCCCGACCATCGAGAGCACCATCAGGGCGAGGAGGCCGGGGAGCCCGATCGTCGTCATCACGGTCGTGACGATGTCCACGACCGCCCCGATAATGGAGAACACCATGGTGGAGCGACCCTCACAGCTCCGACGAGCGGTCGGAGCTCACGTCCCGGAGGGCGGTCCAAAGAGGAGACGAAACGGGTCTCGCAATTGGGCGTTCGTCCGGGCCGGGATCCCGTCGAACTCGAGAGGGTTCTGGCAACCCCCGCACGACACGACGGGGCGTTGCCGACCGAGGGCGATCGAGAGCGCGATCCCCACTTCGATCTCGCGCGGTCGTTCGGGAGACTGCTCGACCGCCCGGCGAAGCTCCGTGAGGAGCGCGTCCTCGCTCGCCGGCGTACCCGCCCCGGTCATCGAGGAGGAAACGCCGGGCGCCCTTTTAACGGGCGCCGTTCGGCCCGGACGCGGTCGCGGCGATGAGTTCGCCTCGTCCTCGACATCCGGGCCAGACTCCGCGCGCGACTCACGGAGCCTGACGTCGCAGCGCGTATCGCCCGAGGCGACGGAAGAACGGAAGGGGCCGACCGAACAGCTGTTCGACGGCCTCGAGGAGGAGGCGGTCCCCCTCGTCGATTGAGCGGGTCGCGAGGACGAGCACCACGAACAGAAGAGCGATCCCGAGTCCGAGGACGGGGAGGGCCCAGTAGGGGAGGCTTGGGTGCAGGAACCAAAGCGCGGCCCCGACCGGGAGCCCCGTGGCCAGGACCGGGACGACCAAGTGATCGTGGAACGGGTGGATCCCGGTGAGCACGGCGAGCTCTACCAGAGAGAGGACCGCGTACGTCGCGGTCGCCACTCCCCAAGCGATCGCTGCCCCCGTGTACCCGTACGTCGGAACGAGGGCGAACGCTACCACCACGTCCGCGATCCCCGCCGCGATCGCGTTGGTCGCGAGGAGCCGCGTCTGCCCGAAGGCGACCTGGGCGGTGGACGCAGGCCCGAGGAGCGTCGTGGCGAACGCGCCCGCGACCACGATCTGGAGCGGAACCACGATGGCCGTGTAATTGGGTCCGTAGACGAACCCGAGGGAGGAGCTCGGGAGGAAGAAGAAGATCAGGAAGAGCGGGAGTGAGATGAGCGTCATCCACTTGGTGACGGTCACGTAAGTGATCCCGATCGACCGCGGTTCGTTGAGCCGCAGGAACCGGCTCGCGACCGGAAGAAAGATGTACGCCGCCGCCCCGATTCCGATCGGGAGCAGGCGGGCCAGGGTGAGCGACGCGGTGTAGGTGCCCACCTCGAGAGGGTGGAAGATCCCGAGGACGAGCGTGTCCGCGGAGCCGGTGATGGTCCCCATGATCCCCACGACGAAGAGCGGCGCGGTGAACCTTAGGAACCGCGGCAACGCCGTCGGCGCCCGGGGCCCCGGCGGGAGGTGATGCGGCAAACGGAGGACCAGGTAGAAGACGAGCAGGCCGAGCGTGACCACGCTCGCGAGCGCGTAGGCAAGGAGCGCCTCTTGGTAGCTGATCCCGAACGGCGGCACCACGATCGAGGCCGCGAGGAACGCGACGAACAGCGTCGGGTTCACGATCTGGATGAAGAGCGCGTTCGGAGTGACGTCCTCGTAGCCCTGAAAGATCGAAGCGATCAGGCTCGCGACGATGCCCGAGCCGACCGCGATAGGGAAGTACTGGAGGCCGAGCGTGATCCCCGAGGAGCCGAGCGACTGCCCGATCGGCTCGGCGAACACGTAGAGAAGGAGCGAGCTTCCGAGCGCGGCCACGCTCCCGATCCACAAGGTGCCTCGAACGATCGTCCGACGTTCCTCGTCCGAGCTCGCGTAAGGCAGGCTGCGAGCGACGGCGCTCGGCAGGCCAAGCGACCCGATCGCGGCGAGCACGCCCGCGAGCGTCAGGCCGAAGGAGAACGCGCTCCAGTCCGCCTGCGAGATGCTCCGGACGATGATGACCCTCGAAACGAACGTGAGCGCGACCAGGAGGAGGGTGGAGACCAACAGAAAGAGGGTGCCTTTGGTGACGCTCGAGAGCCCCTCCCGGACCACCGCGTCGGAATCTGTGGCCAAGAGCTTCGCCTGCGAGCCGGTCTTCCCTCAAGACGGTAAAAACGTAGCGTTCCGAAGGTACCTTCGGGTCCCGTGCCGGGGAACCCCCGAAACTCGGCCGGGGCATTCCCGGTGCGGGCGGCGGAGACCGGCCGGCGGCCCGCGTCGCGATCGGCGCGTGACGGACGGTGAGCGGAGGCGCTTTAGACGAATTCGTCGAGGAGCTTCTCTCGCCCTTTGAGCCCCGAGGGCTGGTAGGCCAGGGGTCCCGCGGCGAGCACTTGCTCGAGGTCCTCGTACGTGGGCTTGTCGACCGAGTAGAACAGGCCAATCGGGATCTTGTCCCCCCACTCGAGCGAGCGTTGGAACGCTGCGCCGAGGTCACTCGGGTCATGGCCGGCGTTCTCGAGCTTGTAGACCCGCTGGCGGAAGAAGTCGAACGTGTTGACCTTGTTGTAGGTCACGCAGGGCGAGAAGACGTCCACGAACGCGAACCCCTTGTGCTGGATGCCGTTCGCAACGAGGTCTGTGAGGTGCTTCACGTCCCCGGAGAACCCGCGGGCGACGTACGTCGCTCCGCTCGCGAGCGCGAGGGAGACCGGGTCGAGCGGGTTCTCGATGACCCCCGTAGGCGTGGACTTGGTCTTCTGGCCCATCCTCGACGTCGGGCTCGCCTGTCCGGTCGTGAGGCCGTAGACCTGGTTGTCCATGGTGACGTAGGTCAGCTTGACGTTCCGCCGCATCGCGTGGATGAGGTGGCCGACCCCGATCCCGAAACCGTCCCCGTCCCCCCCGGTCCCGATGACCGTGAGACCGTGGTTCCCCCACCGGACCCCCTCGGCGACCGGGATCGTCCGGCCGTGGAGTCCGTGGAAACCGTAGCTCGACAGGAAGTGCGGGAGGTTGGACGAGCAGCCGATCCCCGAGACAATGACCACGTCCTTGCTCGGGATCTTGAGGCGCTTCAGGGCCATCTCGATGGACGCGACCACACTGTAATCGCCGCACCCGGGGCACCACGTGGGCCTGACCTCGGACTTCCCGACGATCGGGAGCTGGGTCGCAGAATGGGAGGCGATCGGCGCCACAACGCTTTCCGCCATGGTCAGAGCACCTCCTGCGCGCGCGCGACGATCTGGTGCGGGTAGAAAGGCTCTCCGTCGTACTTGAGGAACTTGTGCGGGAACTCGATGCCCGTCTCCGCGCGGAGGAGGTGGGCGAACTGCCCGGAGAAGTTCCCCTCGACGAGAAGGGTCTTCCGCGTCCGGGCGAACATCGATCGCACGACGTCGGGGTCGAGCGGGTAGAGGGTGGGGAACCGAAGCAGGTTCGTCGCCTTCCCCTTCTCCTGCAGGATCGCCATCGCGTCGCGCACGGCGCCCACGGGGGAGCCCCAAGCCACGAACGTGAGCGGGGCGTCGGGCGGGCCCTCCAGCACGGGCGGAGGCACCTCCTTCGCGAGTCCCTTCAGCTTGCGCATCCGCTTTTCCATCATCTTCTTTCGCACGGCAATCGCCGCGGGGATCCCCGCGCGGATGTCGGAGACGTCGCCGCCGTACTCATCGTGTTCGTCCGACAGGGCGATGTGGTTGAGGCCGGGCTGGCCGGGGAACGCCCGGGGCGAAACGCCGGACTCCGTGTCCAGGTACCGTCGGTAACGATGCGAGTCGGGCTCGACCGTGAAGAGCGACGGGATCGGGATGTTGAAGTTAATCTCCTCCCGGTCCACCCCCTCCATCGCTTCCGCGAGATGGAAGTCGGTCAGGACGAGCACGGGAGTTTGAAAGCGCTCGGCGAGGTCGAACGCCGCAACCGTGAGGTTGTACGCTTCGACCGGGTCCGACGGAGCGAGTATCGCCCGGGGCCACTCTCCCTGACCTGCGCCGAGCAAGAGGTTGAGGTCGCCCTGCTCGGTCTTGGTGGGGAGGCCTGTTGACGGACCGGCCCGGGCCGCATCGACGACCACGACCGGGACCTCGGCCATGCCGGCCATCCCGAGACCTTCGGTCATCAACGCGAAACCGCCCCCGCTGCTCGCGGTCATCGTGCGCACGCCGGCGTACGACGCCCCGATTGCCATGTTGATGGAGGCGAGCTCGTCCTCCGACTGCTTCACCACGATCCCGAGCGCCCGCGAGTGGGCGGCCAGCCAGTGCATGATCGAAGTCGCCGGCGTCATCGGGTACTGGACAAGGAATTTACAGCCCGCCGCGGCCGCGCCGAGGGCAATCGCCTGGTTCCCCGTCATCAGGAGCTTGGGTGGGTCCTTCTTGGCGATGGCCTTCGGGTGGATCGGTCCCTTCGTTTCGGCAAAGCGGTACCCATCCGTGCTCGCGCCGATGTTCCAGGTGACCACGTCCCCCGCCTTCCGGCCGAACGAGTCGGTCAGGACCTGGTGGATGACGTCTATCGGAATGCCCGCGAGGAACGCCGTCGCCCCGATCCCGGCCGCGTTCTGGAGAATCGACTGGCTCGTGTACTTGCGTGCGATCTCGAGAGTGGGCACGGGCAGGAGATGGATTTCCGAGGAAACGTCGGTGGGCGCGAGCGGGAACTTCTCCGGGTCGAAGATGACCGTACCGCCCGGCCGGAGAATGGAGGCGTGGACGTCCACCGTCTGGCGGTCCAAGGCGTAGAGGATGTCGGCGGTGTCGCCCTGGCAGTGGACCTTCCCCTCCGACGCCCGCGCGTGATACCAGACATGACCGCCGCGGATCACCGATTGGTAGGCGTTCAGTCCGAAGACATGCAGTCCCATTCGGGAGAAACTTCGGGCGATCGACTCGCCGATCGAGGCGATTCCGTCGCCGGCTTGACCCCCGACGCGGACGGCAAGCTCCTTCATGGGAACTTCGAGGGGGCCTCCGTATTAATCGATTCTGTCAAGCGGAATGTCCGTAACGCTTAGACGGGCCCCGGGCTGGGTGCGCCCATGCCCGGCCGAGTGACCGTCCGGCTCTTCGCGACGGCTCGGGTGGCGGTCGGCGCGTCCCAGCTACGGATCCGTGTCGACCCGGACGGCGTGACAGCCAAGTCGCTCATCGATTCCTTAGGAAAGCATTATCCAAAACTTGCCCCCGCGCTCCGGACGAGTCGGTTCGTTCTCAACGAACGCTACCTTACGCGCCTAACGAACAAAGTGCGCCCGGGCGACGAGTTCGCGGTCCATCCACCGTACGGAGGTGGCTGACCGTGAGCCTTCGGCTGACGCGTCGCCCCCTCTCGGTCCCCGCCGCGATGGAGGCCTTGGAAGGGCCGGGACTCGGCGGGGTCGTGTTGTTCGCGGGCCGGGTGCGGCCGGACGCGACGCGTCGTGGGCGGGTGGTCGCTCTCGAGTACGAGGCGCACCGGACGCTCGCCCGGGTCGTCCTCGCTGAACTTGAGCGAAAGGTCCACCGCCGCTACGGGGCGGAAAGGGTCGTGCTGTGGCACCGCCTGGGCTCGGTCCCGGTCGGACAGGTCTCGGTCGTCGTGGGGGTCGCGACGGTCCACCGCACGGAGGCGTTCGCGGCCGCTCGATTCCTTATCGATCAGCTGAAGGCGAGGGCGCCTATTTGGAAGACGGAGAGAGTACAACCCGCGCGTCGGCGGCAATCACGCCCCCCGAGTCCGGGAGGACGAGGAGCGGGTTGATGTCGAGCTCCAGGACGTCGGGCATCTCCATCGCGAGCTGAGAGATCCGCTCGATCACCTCGGTCAACGCCTCGATGTCGCTGGGCGGCTCGCCGCGGACCCCTTTGAGGAGAGGGAACGCCTTCACGGACTGGACCATGCGCAGGGCCGAGAGCGGTCGGAGGGGGGCGAGCCGGAACGTGACGTCCCGGAGCACCTCGACGTAGATGCCGCCCAGCCCGAAGGCGAGGATCGGACCAAAATGCGGGTCCCGTTGGACGCCGACCAGGACCTCCTTCCCTTCCTGGATCTCGGACTCGACGTCGAACCCTTCGATCCGAGCGGTGGGGGCCTTTGCCGCAAGGGACTGTTGCATCGTCTCCCAGGCCGTCTGGAGCATCGTCGCGTCGTGGATCCCCAAGGCGACGCCGCCCACGTCGGTCTTGTGGGAAAGGTCGGGCGAGACGACCTTCAGGACGACCGGGTACCCGATCGTGTCGGCCGCGGCGACCGCCTGGTCCAGCGAGTGGACGAGCTGGACGTTGGGGAACCGGATGCCGTACGCGCTGAGCAGGGCTCGTGCATCGGAGTCGGAGAGGATCGTCACGCCCGCGCGTCGGGCGCGGTCGATCGTGGCCTGGGCGACGGCGTGGTCGACGGCAAACGTCCGCTCGGGCGCGCGGGGTCTCGTCCACCAGGCGTGGTAGCGCGCGAGGGACGCAAGACCCTGGGTCGCCTCCTCTGGGAACGTGAACGTCGGGACCCCGGCCTCCTCGAGGATCGATACTTCCCGGGAGAGGTCGTTGACACCGAACAGGCAGGCCGCGATCGGCTTCTGGGTCGTGGCCTTCGCTTCCAGGATCGCCCGCGCCACCGACTCGCCGGTCATGGTCGAGGTCGGCGTGGTGATGACGAGCGCCCCGTTCATGTCGGGGCCTTCGAGCAGTATCTTCAGGATGTCGCGGTAGTGGTCGGCCCCGGCGTCCGCCGTCATGTCGAGAGGGTTCGCGATCGACGCCGACGGGGAAAGGCGGGGGACGAGGGCGTCGTGCATCGCCTGCGAGAGCGGGGGGAGCTCGAGGCCGTGGCGGATCGCGGAGTCCGCCGCGACGATCCCCGGGCCTCCCGAGTTGGTGAGGATCATGAGGCGAGGTCCTTCGATCTTGAGGCCGGAAGCGAAGATCTTCGCGGTCCGGAACAGCTCGCCCAGGGTCTCGGCGCGCTCGACCCCGGCTTGGCTGAAAAGGGAATCGTACAGCTGGTCGCGTCCCGACTGCGCGAGCGATCCGGTGTGGCTCTTCGCCGCTCGTTCCCCGGCGGGAGTCCGACCGCTCTTGATCACGAGGACGGGTTTGTGTTCCGTTACCTCCCGTGCGGTCTCGAGGAACTTTCGGCCGTTCACGAGGCTCTCGACGTAGAGCAGGATGACCTTGGTGGCCTCGTCCTTGCCGAGCGAGTAGAGAAGGTCGTTCTCGTCGATTCCTGCGCGGTTCCCCACGGAAACGAACCGAGAGAAGCCGATCCGCTCGCTGATCCCGTAGGCCAGAATCCCCGCGCAGAGGGCCCCGCTCTGAGAGACGAACGCGATATTCCCGCGCGGCGGAAGGCTCGCACTGAACGTGGCGTTCAGGTTCACTTCCGGGGCCGTGTTGATGACCCCAAAGCAGTTCGGGCCGACGATTGACATCTTGTACTTCGCGGCCCGTCGGACCACGTCGTCCTCGAGGATCGCGCCGGATTCCCCGAGCTCGCGGAACCCGCTGGAGATGATGATCACACCGCGGGATCCCGCCTTTCCGAGCCGCTCGACGGTGTCCGCGACGGTCGGTGCCGGCACGATCACGACGCCTAGGTCCGGGGTCTCGGGAAGGTCCTCGATGGAAGGATAGCACCGAACCCCCGAGACGCTTTTCGAGGACGGATTCACCGGGTAGACGACCCCTCCGAATCCGGCCTCGATGATGTTACGGAAGAGATACGTCCCGACCTTCCCGGGCTTGTTCGAGGCGCCGATGACTGCCACTGACGAGGGCTGAAAGACTTCCTCCAATTCCGCCGACCGGCCGCTCGTCATAGCCACCTTGCAGGGTTCCGGTCTTCGGACGGGCGGTCCGTTATATATTTACACCTCCGTCAACGCCGCGTGACCGCCGACGGACAGCCCAACGACCCTGCCGCCGCGTCGCCGCCTTCTCCGACTCCCGCCGCGCACCCCTCCGCCCGCGGAATTCTCCAGCGGATGGACAAAGGGGAGGTTCAGCACGTCGTCGCGGTCGGTAGCGGTAAGGGAGGCGTCGGAAAGTCGTCCGTCGCGGCGCTGCTCGCGGTCGAGCTCACCCGTCGCGGCCTGCACGTAGGGATCCTGGACGCCGACATCACCGGTCCCTCGATCCCGAAGCTCCTCGGCCTCACCGGTCCCCTGTTCGACCGGGGGGAAGGGATCGAACCCGCTGCGACACCGTCGGGGATCTCGGTCATCTCGTCCCAGTTCATGGTCGAGGACGAGCAGACCCCGGTCATCTGGCGGGGCCCGCTCGTGACCCGCCTCATCACCCAGTTCTTCGGAGGCGTCCACTGGGGACCCCTCGACTACTTGCTCATCGACATGCCGCCGGGGACGAGCGACGTTCCCCTCACGGTCTTCCAAACGATCCCGATCGACGGGATGGTGTTCGTGTTGACCCCCCAGGACCTCGCGGCGTTGATCGTGAAGAAGGCGATGAACATGGCCCGCGACCTTCACGTCCCGCTCCTCGGGGTCGTCGAGAACATGTCCTGGGTGACCTGCCCGCATTGCCACGAGCGGACCGAGCTGTTCGGCCCGAGCCGGGTCGCCCGTGTCGCCGAGGAGTACGGGATCCCGGTCCTCGGGAGCCTTCCGGTGCTCTCCCCGGTCTCCGAGCTCTCGGACGACGGTCGGCTGGGAGAGATCACGTCCCCCGAGGTCACGGCGCTCGCCGACGCGTTCCTTCGGGCCATCGACGACGCTACGAAGAACCGGGTGACGGTCCTGTAGCCGCCTTGAGCTCCGAGAAACGGACGACCTCGCTCGGGAGCCCGCGCCGGGCGAGGGCGGTCCTTAGCCCTTCGAGGTGGGCGTCACCGACCACCGCGGCCATGCGACCGAAACCCCGCTGACGGAGCGCGAGGAGACGGTCGGCCATGTGCTCGTTCCGGTCGTCCAACAGGACGCGGGCCATGGTCGGGCTCACGCGCCGCAGCTGGTCGGTGTACTCGCTCGGGGACTCGTTGTATCGGTCCATCTCCCGGGTCACGATGCGGGACGGGACGAACAGGCCGACGACGCCGCTCACGAGCAGGGTGACCCGCTCCCGGAAGGACAACGAGCGCACGAGGTTCGCGAGCGTGGCGCGGATGGGGTCGTCGATGAGAAAGACGGGAAGGTTCCGGTCCCGGGCGACCCCGATCGCGACCTTCATCTCCGCGCCCGGCACGCCCGCACCAATCTCCGCGCCGAGACGGCGTTGCAGGATCCCCCAGAGCCGGGCGAAGAGCGGCGAGGACCCAGACCCGCGCGCGGGTCCCTCCGGGGACATGAGCGACTGGGCCCTCTCCGCGTCGAGCTCGACGGCGATTCCGTCCAGGACCCGGTCGGAAAGGATGCGTCGCAGCGGCTCGCTGAGGTCCACCACGTGGGCCGAGCCGAGCAGGAGGACCGGGGCGTCCAGGGTCGAGGAGTACACGTCCGACCGAGGTCGGGGGCGCTCATCTCGCTGGCTGTCGACCCGAAAACGCCCATATAGGCGAGCCGGGTCGTCCGAGGGCATGACGTGGACTCTCTTCTCCGTCCCGACCGCGAAGCGGGCGGAACTGGACGCTGTCCTCAAGGACGACCGGGTCTCCCGACAGAGCCAGAAGGTCCGGGACGCGGCCGCGGTGGGCGGCCCCTCCGACGCGACGTACGTGCTCATCGAAGGAGCCGCGGACGCGGTCCACCACGCCGAAGAGCTCCTCGCGCCTATCGGCACGCGCCTGCCGGCTCCGGAGGCGGAGACGCTCTACCGCCGGTTCAAGGATGAGGACGAGTCGGCATCGGCCGGGATGGGCCTCTTCTTCACCGAGGAGTGATCGCTCACTCGTTGGAAGGGGCGTGCGAGGGCTCGAGGTCCTCGCCGCCGGCGAACACCCGCTGGAAGGAGCGATAGAGGTCCTCGAGGCCGCTCGCTTCCTTCGCGGACGTGGGGACCAGGTCGACCAGCGGGGCCATGTTCTCGATGGCCCGAAAGAGCTCGGTCGATAGCTGCACATCCGGGGTCGGCGTGTCGCGGCCGATCGCGTCGTAGAGCATGCCCGGGTCGTCGGACCAGCTCATCACCTCGCGGAGCTGCTCGGGGCTCAGCACGTCCGACTTGGCGAGGATGTTAACGGTCGGGAGGCGGAAGCGGAACTCCACGGTCGCGCCCAACATGAGGAGCGAGACGAATCCGGCGGCGGTCCGGGCGAGCACCGGGTCGTAGAGGAACGCGATGACCGAACGGTCCCCGCTGAGCGCATCCACGATCGCCTTCGACGCTTCTCGGAACGCGAACAGCTCGATCTGCCCGGGCGTGTCGATCAGGATGTAGTCGGCCTTCTGCTCCTGGACCGCCTGCTTCACCTCGAAGACCTTGAGCGCGATCATGTCGGCTGCGACGACTTGGGCGCCGTTGGGGCCCAGTCCGTACTCGTCCTGGAGGTCGGCGAGCCGTACCCATTCGCGGATGTCGACGTCCGCCGCGTCCTCCGAGGCTTCGCTCCCGGGGTCCAGGTTCACGACGGCCGCGTCGTAGCCGGCCGAACGCGTCCACTCCGCGAAGGCACGGACCAACGAGGTCTTGCCCGCGCCCGCCGTACCCGTGAAGTAGATCGTCCCCGGTTCTTCCACGGGTCACTTCCGTCCCGCGGCGGCCCGCTGTTTGTGAAGCTCGGTGGCCAATTCCTTGAGGAAGTGGGCCTTCGTCATGGCCCCTTTCTTCGTCACCTTGACTCGGCCGGCGTACTCGAAGAAACGTCGAGGGTACTGCTTGTCGGCCTCGACCTCGGCGCGGAACCCCAGGCGCTTGGCGGCCGTGACGATCTCCTCGGCGGTCAGCTCCGGCAGGCTTTCCGGTTGCGGGACCCGACGCCCACCCGTCCGCGAGAGACCGCTCGCGAGGTACGCCGGATACACGTAGAAGTGGTCGGGCATTAGGGACCGGCGCCGCGTCAGGCCGAGGCCGGGCTCGCGACCCGCACCCCGTTCAGGACCCCGTCCTGGCCCGGGCGGGAACGAACGCGGACGAGGCCCACGTCGGTCTCGAGGATCGCGCCTTTCGTGATGATGTTCCGCTGGACGTAGTTCGGGTTCGCGGGGTTCTCCCGGACGGTGATGACCTTCGCCGGCTGCATCTTCTTGGTGGCCGGGTCGAAAACGTTGATCGTCTGGGTCGTGAGGATGCGGAGCTTGCGGTTCGCGCCCCGGACCCGATAGACTTTCACCGTGCCGGCTCCGAGGGTCGCGTGCTGCTGCTCCCGCCCGATCTCGAACCGACGCTTCTTGCGGATCGGCCGAAGGCGACCGCCCGTCCGCTTGCGACGCGACCGTCCTTGCCAGATGCCCACGATTTCCTCCGAGAGGTGCGGTCCGACCGGGGTTCGGTATATGACCTTTTCAGCGGGACAGGCTGCCCGGTTTGACGGGGAGGACGGGGTTGGCCGCGCCCAACCCCCGGGCGCCGTCGGCCTCGGAAGGCAAGCGGCCCAGGAATGGCTTGAGGAGCTCTCGGAGCGGTTCGAGCCGAGAGAGGACCGCGGCTTGCTCTTCGGGCGTGAGCGGGTCGTACGGGGCCCGGTAGCCGACCTCCGCACCCCGCAGGTGCGCCGCGAGGAACTTGATCGTAGACGGAGAAGGACCGGAGCGCGTCACCTCGACCAATCGGGTCACGATGGGCTGGAGCTCCTGCGACCGAGCTCGGTCCCCGCGCCGGGCGACCGCGACCAGCTCGACGCAGAGCTTCGGTACGATGTTCGCCACGCCCATCACGGCGCCCTTGGCGCCTCGCTCGATCGCGGCCGAGGTGAACTGGGGGTCGCCGGGAAAGACCGCGAACCCCTCCGGGGCCCCGGTCAAGAACGCGGTGATGCTTTCGAGGGAACCCCCGGTGTCCTTCAATCCTGCCAGGACCCCGTCCCGCGCGAGCGTGTGGACCAGGGAGGGCGGAAGGGCGTAGCCGACCAGCGACGGGATGTTGTAGGCGATCAGCGGGACGTTCACCGCCTTTCGCACCGCGCGGTAGTAGCGGTCGACCGCGGCGAACGTAGGGTGGAGGTAGTACGGCGCGACCGCCACGATCGCGGCGGCGCCGATTCTCTCGGCCTCCTGTGCGAACGCCACCGCCTGAGCGGTGGAGGGGGCCCCACAACCGACCCAGACGTCGGTCGGACCGGTCGCGCTCTCGACTACGACCTCGATGAGGGGTCCGCGCTCGGTGGGAGTGACCGAGGGGAACTCCCCGGTCGAGCCGAGGACGAAGAGGTGGTCGACCCGGGCGTCGCAGAGGTCCCGCGCAAAGCGGGCGTTCCGTTCCGGGTCCACGGCCCCGTCCGAAGTGAAGAGCGTCGGGACCGGCGCCGAAAGTCCCTCGAGCGGCATCGCTCGCGGTAG
Source organism: Thermoplasmata archaeon UBA61 (assembly GCA_002503985.1). GTDB lineage: Archaea > Thermoplasmatota > Thermoplasmata > Lutacidiplasmatales > UBA184 > Lutacidiplasma. Next base: position 83,708 of record DASW01000002.1, on the reverse strand, counting down.
GTGCGCGCCGACTTAATGGCTTCACGCCGCTGTGCCGCGGTCGGGGGAAACGCCACGCCACCGAAGCGGGTCCTCGGGGTCGACGAGGCCGGTCGCGGAAGCCTCGTGGGGCCGCTCGTGGTCGGGGGGTTCTGTCTCCCCGCCGACCGGCTCGATGCCCTCGTCGCCCTCGGGGCCAAGGATTCGAAGGCGCTCACTCCTCGCGCCCGCGAACGGGTCTTCGCCGGGCTCGATGCCCTCGGAACGAAGGCCGAGGTCGTGCTCTCGCCGCGGACCGTGGACCGGGCGGTCTCGCGGCGCGGGCTCAACGACCTCGAGGCCGAGGCGTTCGCTCGCCTCATCCGCGAGCTCGCGCCGGACGTCGCCTACGTCGATGCCTGCGACCCGAACGAACGGCGCTTCGGCCTTCGGGTCGCTCGCCTCGCGGGGGGGTCGGCCCGCGTGATCGCTCGACACCACGCCGACCGGGACTTCCCGGTCGTGGGGGCTGCGTCCATCGTGGCCAAGGTCCAACGCGACCGTGCGCTCGCGCGGTTGCGCGAGGAGCTCGGAGAGGAGCTCGGCAGCGGATACCCGTCCGACCGCCGGACGGTCCGGTTCGTCCGCGCCGCGCTCGCTGACGGCTCGCCGGTCCCTCCGTGGGTGCGCGGTTCCTGGGCCACGATGCAAAGGGTTAAACCCCGCCGACCGGCTCGCACGCTGGACGGCTTCCTCCCATGACGGTCGAAGAGACGCTCGCGTCCCTGGTCGACCGGTTCAACCGGCACGCGGAGCGCTCCCCGGGCGTGACCGAGGAGCTCGACGGGATCTCCCGAACGATCCAGATCCGCCTCACGGATGGGGGGACGTACGCGGTCGACCTCTCCAAGGGACGGCTTCGGAATCTGAGGACCGGTCCGTCGCCGGGCGCCGATGTGCGGATCACGACCGATGTGGGGACGTTCGATGCCCTCGTCAAGAAGGACATCGGGCCGATGAAGGCGCTCGTGACCCGCAAGCTCTCGATCGAAGGGAGCCTTGAGGACAAGCTCCTTTTCCGCAAGCTCCTGTGAGGAGCGCGCCCGGAGCGGCGGAGGCTACGGCAGGAAGACGCACGCGGCGATGCACACGCCGTAATGGTCCATCGGGATCGACAGTTCCTCCGTACGGTAGTGGATCCGACGGAGCTCGACGCCCCGGAAATGAGCGATCTCGGTCATCCGCCACTTCAGGAACTCCTTGAGCGACTTCTGGGTCCCGTGCAGATGGCCCTCCGCGACGTAGCCTCCCTGCCCGTCGCTGCGGAACCCGTAGGCGATCCCGGCGCTGATGACCTCACCCTCGCCGCCTCCGTGCCGGGCGAGGACGCAGTGCGTGATCGCTCCTCGGGAGATGGGGACGCGGTCGGTCTGGCGGATGCCGATCGGTAGCACCGAGGAGACGCTGACGAGGTTCTGTTCCCCGATGCCGGCCTGCAGCAGCGCGAGGTCGAACGCGTTCAGCTCGCTGGTCTTGTTGATCCCCTTCCCGCTCGTCACAAAGAATCGCGAGGGTACGGGCACGAGGGTGTGCGCTGTCGGCTCGGCGCGTCGCGGCACGGCGAGCGGGGAGGTCGACCGGCCCTTAACGTTTGGGCCGTGCGGCCGAGTTCACACCATGATGGCGTGGCGACGGCGCATGGACGCCTCGGTCTCCCCTCGCACTCGGAGGAGCTCCGCGATGAGGCCGTCGGTGAGTCGGAGGCTCGCCTCTTCGAAGAGCGTCCCGAGGGGCGCGTAGCGCGGTTGGTCCGGGTCGTCCTCGAACTCGATCGAGAGCAGGTGGCTCGACGTGTGGGCGATCTTGGAACCGGGCTTCGAAGTAAGGACGATCAGCTCCGCCCCCTCCCGTCGAACGATGTTCGCGGTTTGGATGGAGGAGTAGCTCTCGCCCTGGGCCGAGAAGATGAAGACGGCGTCCCCCTGCCGAACGATGGGGGTAACGCTCTCTCCGATCACGTACGCCCGCAGACCGGCTTGGACGAGCCGCATCGCGAACGCGCGGCCGATGATCCCGCTGCGACCGGCGCCGTAGACGAAGATCTGGGGGGCCTTGAGGAGGATCTCGACCGCGCGGGCAATGGCCGTCGGGTCGATGCGCTCGAGGGCGCGGGTGACGCGCTCCCCGATGTACCGCTGCGAGCGGACGAACGTCGTTCCGTTATCGACGTCGATGACCGCCACGGCGCACCTCCGTCCGTCGCTTCTGAGATACGATTTGGGGCCGCTTCGGTCGGTGACCGGCCGAGCGGGGGGGCTTGGGCCGGGGTTTCGGCGAGGGGCGGGGCTTGGGCGCCATGCGGGGCGGCGGGGTCGCGGGGGGCTTCGGCGGAGCCCGCGGGGCGGGCGGAGCGTGCAGCTTCGACCAGCGGCGCGTGAGGGCCCGCTCGTAGAGGAGCTTCATGTACATCGCGTCGTGCTCGAGCAGGGGCGAGCTCGAGATCACCGTGACGTCGTAGTCGCGTTCGGAGAGGATCTCCGCGAGGGGGTCGAAGCGGACGAGCCCTCGCTTGATCGGCGTGAGCCGGAACTCTCCCGGTCCGTAGAACTCGACGCCCGAGAAGTTGAGATAGACCGGGCCGTCGGTCGCCCGAACGAACTCCTTCACGACCGGGTCGAGCTGCTCCGCCTCCTCGAAGCTCGTGCGTTCGCGGGCGGCGATGTGCGGCAGGTTGAGGACGGGCACGGTCCCCTTCACCCGCCGTACGAGCTCAAGGACCTCTTCTCGCGAACCGAAGACGTCGGGATGGCCGCTCGGCTCGATCGCCAGACGGACCGTCCCCTTCGAGAACTTCGCGAGCCAATCGGAGAGGTCCGAGACGATCTCGGTGAGCTGCTGGATGGAGTCGCCGCGGTCGCCGGGGCCGTAGAAGCCGAGGTGCGTTACCGCGAGGCGCGCGCCCAATCCCTGGGCGAGCACGCCCGCCCACTGGATCTGTCGGGTCGATTGCTCGCGCGCGTCGGCGGAGCCGAAGAAGTCCACGTAGTAGGGAGCGTGGAGCGTGAGGTCGGTGTCGAGCGCTTTCGCGAGCGCGCGCGTCTGTTGGAGGTCCGCGTAATCCTTCGCGAGGCTCCACGTCAAGGTCGTGACCGAATCTCGACGCTTGAGAGGGGAGGTCATCGCGACGAGGTTCGGGGCACCCCCCTGATGGTCGGCCGGGCCGACGCTGACGACCAACTGTTGGATGAGCTCGCGCGCGGACTTGCCGATCTCCTCATCGAGGACGGCCCGCGTCAAGTGGTTCACTTTGATGAACTGGACCTCCATCGCCGTGAGGCCGAGGTGGTGCACGTCCGCGATTCCGTCCCGAAGCGTGCGCCCCTTGCAGGATAGAGGGATCCCCGCGGGTCCAAACCGGATCACGAGTAACCAGGCCTCAAAATGGGGAGAACGCGCTAATCAATGGGTCTATATATCAGAATCCGGGCGAGGCGCCCGCGCGGGGTCCGGCCGTTCCCGGCGCCGGGCGTCGGGGCGAAATCCGCGAGCGACCACGTAGAGCTCGGAGGACGGAGCACGGGACGCGGGAGGCTTCGTGCGGGCGACTTCCGTGAAGTGGGGCTGCACCTCGAGCACGAGCTCGTCAACCATGTCGCCCGCGAACACCTTCGCGACGAACGCCCCTCGGGGCGCGAGCACGCGTAGCGCGAGAGCGAGCGCCGAGCGGACGAGGTCGACCGAGCGAGCGTGGTCGGTGGCGTACGCGCCGCTGATCGACGGGGACATGTCGGAAAGCACGACGTCGAATGACGCCTCCCCCAAGCGCTCGACGAGGGACGGGTCGCCGACCCGCCCTCGGACGACCCGAAGACCTTCGGCCGGGGCGATCGGGCGTGGGTCCACCGCGACGACGATGCCCGTGGGAGCGATCCGGTCGAGGGCGATCATCGACCAGCCTCCCGGGGCCGCCCCGAGGTCGAGGACGCGGGCGCCCCGTCGGAATAGCTGAAAGCGGTCGTCAAGGTACGCGAGCTTGAACGCGGCGCGCGAACGCAAGCCTTCCCGCTGAGCCGCCCGGTAATACGGGTCGCGTCGCCGCTGGTCCACGAACCGTCGGCCCATCGGAAGGGTGGGAGCGGACGGACCTACATGAAGCTCGGCCTGAGGAGGGCGAGGCTTCCTGGGGACCGGCGCGGGACGATGGGGCCGTCCGAATTTGAATCGGAGTCTCTTGCACCCCAAGCAAGAAGGATGGTCCAAGCTACCCCACGGCCCCACGCCACGCCGGTGGCGCATCGACCCGACCGACTTAGATAATGGTTTGCCCGGGAGGAACGCGCGGCGTCCGCGGGCGAACTGCCGGGTCGCGTGGGCCCGTGGAACGGTTCGGTCTCGAGGGCTCTTACGCCGCGAACCAGGGTAGGCGGGCGGCCGGTCCGGTCGGCTTCAGGACGAGCAAGTGCAGGTTCGCGCCGGAGTCTCCGGGAGCGTACGAGTCCCGGGACGCGAGCTGGTAGAGGATGTACAGCGCGTCCTCGTCCGAATGGACGCCGAGCGAGCGGTGGACATCGAGGCCGAACCGGTTCGTCAGGAGCGTGAGCAGTTCCTCGAAATCGATTGGGTTGCCGCCCTCGCCCGCGGCGGCCCGCCGGAACAGCCCGGCCACGACCCCCGTTGAGATCGCGAGGATCTCCCGGGGCTCGGCGACCCGTAGGTGGAAATGCGGGACGTCCTCCGACCGGTCCGGGGACGGCACGACGAGGATCGAGACCTCGTGGTCGATGGCCGACCCTCCCGCGGACCGGAAGAACCGACGCCAGGCCTCCTCGGCCGTCTCGTCCGTCGGGACGACGAAGATCGCCCGCCGCTGGGAGGGGCGCGCGCTTCGGACCCCGGTGACCCATCGTTCGATCCCCGCCTCGACCGCGGCAGGTTCGCCGGGCGGGACATACACCGGGAACGTGCGGCGCGGGACCCCGGCCTCCTGGACCCAGAACGACGGCTCGACCACCGGCTCACGCCGCGGGTTCGAGACCCGCGAGTAGCCGAGCTTCTTCAGGACGTTCTCGGCGTCCCGCTGCCGTTCGGGGGTGGACGCGACCCGGGGAGTGGCGGACATCTTCGGAGACCAGTCAGGTCCCCGAGATAAGGTCAGCGCGCGCCGTGACGGGAAGGTAAGCTCAGAACCCGCCCGAAAGCCGGTCCCCGGTGGTTCTCGGGTCGGGGACGGGTCGAAGCCCTCAGGGAATGGTGGAGGCGTCCGACGAGCTCCCGCCCTCGAAGCGGCGGATGAGCTGGGTCGTGACCTCGATCAACGGGTGGTGGCTCGAGTGGTCGATCTCGATGTCCGCGACCGTCGTGAGGTGGTGCTCGCGGGCGATCCGCTCGAACCCGGTCTCCTTCGCGGCGAACTCCTCGGGACGGTCGCACGTCAGGATGAACGCCTGGAGCTGCGTGAGGCCCATCTCGCGCGCCGCGAGCGCCCGGTGGTGGCCGTCGACGAGGATCCAGACATCCCCCTTCTGCACGACCAGGACCGGTTCGGCGAACCCGCGCTCGAGCTCGTACCGACGGCCTTCGAGCTCGTCCTCGAAGACCTTCCATTGGGTCGGGGTGAGGTGGGAGATCGGGACCAGTCCCCGACGGGACGAGAACGGAAGACCATAGCGCTCGGCGAGGAGGCGCTTCAGGGTGTCCGCTTTCATCGGCGACGCGCGCTCGAAGTGAGAGCGCACGACGTCGAGGTTCGACAGGACCCCGCAGAGCCGACCGCCTTCGTCGATGATGGGAAGGTCACGGAGGCCGAACCGGAACATGATCCGGGCCGCGTCGTCGAGGCCGGTTTCCGGGTAGGCGGTGTACGTGCCCGGTCGGATGATCTTCGAGATGGGAGTCTCGCCCTCGTCCGCGTGGCGGAGGAGCTCCTTCGCGCTCACGAACCCGACGAGCCGGCCCGTAGGGTCGGTCACCGGTAGCCCGTGGTGACGGCTCTTCGTCAGCTTTCCGATGGCTTCGCGGATGGTCGCGGTCGAGCGGATGTGCTCGACCTCCAGGATCATGTAGTCCCGGACGTGGACGTTCATCAATCCCGTACGGGTTGCTCGTCGCGCAGGTACGCGGTCAGCAGGTGGAGGGTGATGAGGTGGGTGTCCTCCGTGTGCTGCATGCTGTTCGAGGGGACGACCAGCGCGACATCGACCATGTCCTTGAGCTTCCCGCCACCGATACCGGTGAGACCGATCGTCGTGAGTCCCATCGCGCGCGCCGTCTTCACGGCCTCGAGGACGTTCGGGGAGTTCCCGCTCCCCGAGATCGCGACCACGACATCGCCCTTCTCGGCCAGCGCCTTGAGGGGCCCGGAGAACACCTCGGCGTAGCCGACGTCGTTCGCCCATGCGGTCAGGCCCGGGATGTTGTCGTTGAGGCTGACGCAGCGGAACCGCTTGCCCGGGCCGTGGCCGGCGGTCCCTCCGGCGACCTTCGCGATGTCGGTCACGAAGTGGGACGCCGTGGACGCGCTCCCCCCGTTCCCGAAGAAGAAGATCGTCCGGTCCTCGGCCCGGGCCCGGAGCAGGATCGGCATGATCCGCTCGACCGCGGCGAGGAGGTAGGGGGCGTCCAGGGCCGCGTGCGCTTCCCGCACGTAGTTCTGGATGTACGTCGCCAGGGTCGGGAGCTCGGTCATCGTCCCACGAACAGTATCCGCGAGCCCTCGGGGGTGATCCGAACGGGCAGCCGCGTCATCGGCGACAGGGCGGCCGCTATTTGATGGCTGCGTTCCGGGGGGTGGAGGAGGAGGAGGAAACCGCCCCCTCCGGCCCCCGTGATCTTGCCGCCGTACGCTCCGGCCGCCTTCGCCGCGGCGTACTGGCGGTCGATCTCGTCGTTCGATATCCCGCTCGTCAGGCCCCGCTTCAGCCGCCACCCCTCGTCCAGGACCTCGCCGAGCCGGGCCCAATCCCGTTGCACGAGCGCGGTGCGCGCCGTGCCCGCGAGCTCGCGCATCCGCAGGAGCGACTCCTTGTTCTCGTCGGTCCGCGAGTTCTGCTGCACCAGGATCCCCTGGGCCTTCCGGGTGATCCCCGTGTAGAAAAGCGAGAGATGGTCGCTGAGCTCGACGCGGTCCTGGGTCGATAGCGGAATCGGGGACGCGCGGACCGAATCGTCCGCCCGGAACTCGAAGTGCTCGACCCCTCCGAACGCCGCGATGTACTGGTCCTGCTTGCCGAGGGTCCCGCCGAGGCGGTCGATCTCGATGCGACAGGCTTCCTCCGCGAGCTCGGCCGGGTCCTTGAGGACCCCTCGGTAAGCGTAGAGCGCGTTCAAGAGGCCGACGGTGAGGGTCGAAGAGGAGCCGAGCCCCGTCCCCTCGGAGGGGATGTCGGCGATCGTGTGGATCTCGAGCGCTTCGTGTACTCCGGTCACGCGCATCGCTTCTCGGAAGATCGGGTGCTGGAGGTCGTCGAGCCGGTCGACGTTCTCCGTACGGGAATAGGCGACCCGGATCGACTTGTCGAACTTCTCGTTGACGAGGACGTGGATGTACCGGTCGATGGCCGCGCTCGTGCACGCCCCTCCCCCGTAGGCCCGGTAGAAGCCGGGCAGGTCGGTACCTCCTCCTGCGAAGCTGATGCGCAGCGGGGTCCGGGTGATGATCACGGCCCCTAAGCCGCACGACGGCCACTTATGGGTTTTGGGGGTCGTCCTCGGCTTCCGCGGGAGGGCGGACCGCCCCCGGGGCGGGCGTGGCGCTCCGCGACCACCTCGCCCGGCGGCCGTAGAACGCATAAGTGGTCGCCGCGAGGTCGCCGACCGGGGCGAGGCCCGGAAGCACTTTCGCGAACGTGGGGGCCCTACGGTCGAGCACGATGGCGATGCCTCGGTCGTTCTCGGACCGGATCATGCGCCCGCACGCCTGGAGGATCGCTCGTTGGGCGGGGGCCTCCATCGTGTACTCCCAGCCCTTGCCCGTGGTCGCGTTGAGGTACGCCCGCAGGGCCTCCCTCTTCGCGGTCGGTCGGGGGTAGGGGATGCCGACCACCACGACCGCTTCGAGCTCCTCGTCCGGATAGTCGATCCCCTCGGAGAGCCGACCCCCTGCGACGCCCAGGAGGACCGTTCCTTCGGGGTCCTTCTTCCAGCCTTCGATCGACCGCCAGAGGTCTCCCATCGGGACCCGACTGTACTCGATGAACACGTTCCCCGGAAGCTGGGACTGGAGCCCCGCCTCGAGGACCTTCTGCAGGAGGTCGAAGCTCGGGAAGAACACCGCCGTCTTGACGGGAAGCGTCTCCAGGACCTCGACCAGGCGGTCGGCGAGCCGCGTGACCGCGCGCGGGTCGTTGCGGATCTCCTCGAACCGGGTGGTGACGCTCGGGTCGTAGAGGAACTTCCGGTTCTCCGGTGGGAAGAACGAGGGAACGTCGAGCAGACGCGCCTTCTCCCCCAGGCCGAGAGAGTCGCGGTACTCGGTGAGAGGGGAGAGGGTGCCCGAGAGGTGCACGGAGCTGTGACACTCGAGGATCGGCTGAGCCGGGGCGCTCGCGTCGAGCGCGAACGCCTCGAGCGCGGGTCGGGGCGAGCGGGTGGCCACCTTGACGTACGACGGGGAGTCGAGCTGCGGCCACGAGAGCAGCGTGAGGGCGACCGTGTGGACCCAGGACCTCGGGAGATGACGCTCCCGCCGACGCTCGTCCCGAAGGTTCTCCCCCCAGGTCGCGAGGGCCCCGAGCCAGGTGTCGAGACGGTGCGAGGTGCCTCCGAGCGCCGTCAGGAGCGCGTCCTCGAAGATCGAGGGAGGAAGGATCGCGTCCTCCTCCCGGACGAGGGATTCGATCAGCTCCTCCACGGCGGCGACGACGATGTCAAAGAAGCGGCTCGCGCTCGGCCCGTCGGGGAGCTGGAAATCCCCCCGCTCGGCGACCTCCGCCCGTGCCCGCCGCACGGACTCGAGCGGTAGCGCGACGGTCGTGAGCTCCCGCAGGTGGTTCGGCAGGTTGTGGGCCTCGTCGACGACCAGGTCGACCCGCTCGGGGCCGACCCCCATCCATCGGAGGAGGGTACGGCGGATGTGCGGGTGGAAGAAGAACGCGTACGGCGCGGTGATGAGGCGGGCATGCGGGACGAGCTTCTTCGAGAGCTCGTACGGACAGAGGTTCTCCTCCCGGCTGTATGCCTCGAACTCGTGCGGGAGCGGGAGCTTCGTCCGGAACCGCTCGATGAGGCCGTCGAGGTCCGATTGGAGGACCCGGGCGTAGTACGGGCAGCCGTCGAGGTCGGTGAGGTCGATCTCCCCACCCTCGGGGAGCTCCGGCGGAGGGGCGAGCGGGGCCTCCCCCTGGAGCATCCGCTCGGTCGCCCGCTTGCGGTCGGCGCAGAGCTTGCCGTGCTCTTCGGCGGTCGCGCCTTTGACCTCGGCGACGTTCTCGAGGAGGAAGCAGCGGCGGGCACGTCCCTGGAGACCGACCGCGAGGATCGGCTGGTCGAGGCGGAGGGCGATTGCGCGGGTCTCGTGAAGGACTTGAACCTCTTGGGAGTGGGTCCGGACGAGGTAGAGGACCTTGTGGTCCGCCCGCACCGCGTGCTCAAGGAGGGGGGCGAGAGTGGCGACGGTCTTGCCGCTTCCCGTCGGGGCGTTCACGAGGAGCGTCCCGCCCCGCTGACCGACCTCCGCGACCTCGCGGAGGATCGATTCCTGACCCGGGCGCGGGCGGTACGGGAATAACAGCGGCACCTCGGGTGCGGTCGTGGCGGCGGACGTGGTCGACCTTCCCGGAGCGCCGAGCGGACGACTGGGGTTTTAAGCTGCGCCTTGACTCGCACGGGAGGAGGGCGGGAACGCCTCCTCGCACGGTCGGTGGACGCGTCTATCGACGCTCCGCTCTGCGGTCCGGCCGTTCAGCCGTACGCGTAGCGGACCCCGTACGGGCCCCGGGGCATCGTCCAGGTCACCGACCCCTGGTCGCAGGCGATGTCGCACGCTCCGCATTCGACGCAGTCCTCGTAGCGGAAGACCAGCCGTCCCTCGATCCGCTCGTAGCAGGCGGCGGGGCAGACGAAGGTGCAGAGCGAGTGCGGGCAGCGGGCGCAGATCTCCGGCTTGACCGTGATGTGCGCGTGGTCGGCGGAATCGGTGGTCACTCTCAGGGTGCCGAGCCTTCGCTTTACGTCGACGAACTCGACCGCTCCGGTCGCTGCGAGAGGCACCGCCGTCGCCATCGTCTACCTTCCCCTCACTTCGGGAGCTTCGCGAGGATGTCGAGGTCCGCCCGGACCGCGGCGACGCTCGCCCGAAACGCGTCCCGTTCGGCCGGCAGGAGGTCGACCTCGATGATCCGCTCCACGCCCTGCCGTCCCAGCACCACCGGTACGCCGACGCAGACGTCCTTCTCTCCGAACTCTCCCGAGAGGTGCGCCGCCACCGGCAGGAGCCGGTGCTCGTCGTGAGCGATCGCCCGGACGAGCTCGGCCTGGCTCGCCGTCGGGGCGTAGAAGGCGCTCCCGGTCTTGAGCAGGTTCACGATCTCCGCGCCTCCCTGCTTCGTCCGGGCCACGATCGCCGCCAGGCGGTCGGGAGGGAGAAGCTTCGTTAGGGGAACTCCGGAGACGCTCGTCAGGGAAAGGAGCGGCACCATGGTGTCCCCGTGCGTTCCGAGGACGAACCCCGTGACATCCCGGGGAGCCACGTGGAGGGCCTCGGCGACGAACGAACGGAACCGAGCAGTATCCAGCGTGCCCGACTCTCCGAACACGCGGGCCGGGGGCAGGCCGCTGACCGCCCGGAAGTAGTAGGTCATCACGTCGACCGGATTGGTGACGACGATCGAGACCGCATTCGGGGCGTGGAGCTTGACCGCCTCCGCGTGCCCTTTCACGATCCCGGCGTTCTTCTCGAGAAGGTCGGAGCGGCTCATCCCCGGCTTGCGCGCGAGCCCGGCCGTCTCGACGACCACGTCGGACCCTTGGAGGGCGTCCAGCGACGTCGTCCCGGTGACCCGGGTCGAAAAGCCGAGGATAGGGCCCGATTCCTGGATGTCGAGCGCTTTCCCCTGCGGCAGGCCGTCCACGATGTCGACCAAGACGACCTCGCGGGCGACGTCCATCTCCGCGAGCCGCTGGGCGAGCGAGCCCCCGATGTTCCCGGCCCCCAGCACCACGATCTTGCCGAGCGCGCTCATTCGTGTTCCCTTCCTTCCCACCCAGTCGCCGGCGGGCTTAAACATGAGCGTTCGGGGGGACCCCCACCCCCGCCGAAAGGTTGATTCAGGGGCCCCCCCGTTCGCCCCCGATGGTCGACGTCGACTCGATCCTGCTCGGCGTGCAGGAACGGGACAAGTGGCGGAACCGAACGGAGGTCCTCGAACAGTCCCTTCGGGACGTCCGCGACCGTCGGCGCCGGCTCGAATCCCGATTGCGGCGCGTCAAGAAGGAGCTGAGCCGCCTCCGCGATACCGTCGATGCGGTCCTTGACCGATCCCGAATGGACGTGACCCACAATGCCCCGGGCGCTCCCCCCTACCGATAGGCAGGAGGCGCTCGCCTCGGCCCAGCGCCAGCTGGTGGCCGAGATCGAGCAGCTCACTCGGGAGGAGGAGTACCTCCTCCTCAAGGTCCGTCAGGCGCGCGAGCAGGTTCGTTATTATGAGGGGCTTCTGAGCTTGCTCCGGCGCGACCTTGGGGCCACTCCGGGTCTCACCGACCTGGTGCGTCGCCTCGGGTGACGCTCGGGCGATCGTGAAGATCTTAGTCGTGGGGGCAGGGGCCGTCGGCAGTCTCCTCGGGGCCCTGCTCCAGGAGGGGGGCCATTCGGTCCTTCTGGTCGGACGGGCGGACCACGTCACCGCGCTCCAGGGCCAGGGACTCCGGGTCTCGGGTTCCCGGCCTCGGGTCGTCCGGGTCGAGGCCGCCGTCACCATCCCGCCCGGGAACGACGCGGACGTGGTGCTCGTTACGACGAAGACGTTCGGACTCGCCGCCGCGACCACTGAGCTCGCCCGTGCCCTTTCGCCGCATCCGGTGCTCTTCCTTCAGAACGGTTTGGGGATCCTTTCGGTCGCTCGGAACGCCTTGAGGGCCGGGGGCTGGATCGACCCCGCCGCCTATGCGGTGCGCGGAGTGAACTCGATCCCGGCGACCTGGGTCGGACCGGGCGAGGTCCGGGAGGCCGGAGTAGGGGAGGTCTTGCTTCCCGTTCCCAGCGAGGCGGGCCCGTCGGCGGGAGCCGCGCGTCTGTTCCGGATGCTGCTCGCCGGGGCTCGGGTCCCGGTCGAGGCGGTCCCCGAGTTCGAACGCGAGGTCTGGAGGAAAGCGCTCGTGAACGCGGCGGTCAACCCGGTCACGGCGGCGCGAGGGGTCACGAACGGGGAGCTCCTCGAAGACCCCCTACGCACGGAGGCCCTCCGATTGCTCGGCGAGGGGCTCGCGGTCGCACGGGCGGTCGGTTTCGACTTCACGAGCGAGGAGGTGACGCGCGACTTCGAGCGGATCGTGCGGGCGACCGCCTCGAACCGGTCGAGCATGCTCCAAGACCTCGACCGGGGCCGCCCGACGGAGATCGACGCCATCTCCGGAGAGATCTTGCGCGAGGCGGCGAGCCACGGCCTCGACCTTCCGGCGACCCGCGCGATCGTGGCGGAGATCACCGCGCGTTCATCTCGTGCCCCCCCGGGGCCACAACCCTCATAGTGGCCCGACCCTCGCTCTCTCCGAATGGCCGAGAAACGTGGGATCGCTTCAGCGCCGGTCCATGGTCGGCGGGTCCTCGTCCGGGTCGATTTCAACGTCCCCCAGGACGCGGACGGACGGATCGCCGACGATCGGCGAATGCAAGAGGCCCTTCCTACCCTGAACCACCTCCGAGCCGCGGGGGCCCGAACGATCCTGCTCTCGCACCTGGGCCGTCCGGAGGGTCATCGGGACCCCCGGTTCTCGCTGCGGCCGGTCGCCCACCACCTGAGCGTCCTGCTCGGTCAGCCGGTCTCTTTCGCCGAGGATATCGTGGGCGCGAGGCCGCTCGAGCTAGCGACCCGCCTCGAGAACGGGCAGTTCCTCATGCTCGAGAACCTGCGCTTCCATCCGGGGGAGGAGGCCAACGACCCCGCGTTCGCCGCCCAGCTCGCGAGCCTCGGCCAAGTGTTCGTCGAGGACGCCTTCGGGACGGTCCACCGGGCGCATGCGTCCACCGTCGGAGTGCCGAAGCGCCTCCCGTCGTTCGCGGGACTCCTGGTCGAACGGGAGGTCCGGGAACTGTCGAAGCTCGTCGAGGCTCCCGCGCGCCCCTACATGGTCGTCGTCGGCGGGGCGAAGGTCGCGGACAAGCTGCCGCTGCTCACGAGCTTCCTCGGACGTGCGGATTCGCTCCTCGTCGGGGGCGCCCTGGCCTTCCCGTTCCTGCATGCCCAGAACGCGGGCCTGGGAGCGACCAAGGTCGAGGGGGGGCTCAAGGAAGCGGTCGACCTCTTCTTCCAGCAAGCGAAGTCGGCGGGGACGGAGGTGGTCCTACCTTCCGACCTCCTCATCGAGCGGCCCGGAACGTCGGAGGCGACGGCCCATGCCGTGGGACACATCCCGCCGGGCGGCGTCGCCAAGGACATCGGGCCCGAGACCCGGGCCCGGTTCGCCGAGGTGCTCGCACGCTCCCGCACGGTCTTCTGGAACGGGCCCCTCGGCCTCGCGGAGGACCCGCGGTTCGCGAACGGGACCCGGGAGGTCCTGGCTCGCCTCGCCGAGGTCCCCGGGTACCACGTGGCGGCCGGGGGGGACTCCGCGCGGGTCGCTCACGACCTCGGGGTGGCGGGAAGCTTCCAGTTCATCTCGACCGGCGGTGGTGCGGCGCTCGAGTTCGTGCAGGGGCTCGAGCTCCCCGGGCTCGCCGTGCTCCCCGACGCGTAGGACGACCGCCGGACGGCGGCACGGGGGATCCCGGGTCGAGGGTCGCGGCCAGGTACCGAAGGTAGGCGTTCCCGACCCGCGGCACGTCTATCTCGGCGACCTCGGGAACGTCGTACGGGTGGGTCGTCTCGAGGTGGCGGAAGAGCGCGCCCACGCGCTTCGGGGTCGTCTTGAACAGGACGAGCGACTCGTCCGCGGATTCGACCCGGCCCATCCACCAGTATCGGGAATGGGCCGGCACGATGTTCGCGCACACCGCGAGCCGGGCCCGGAGGGTGGACTCGACGGCCGCCAGCGCGGCCTCGCGCGACGGGTACGTCGTGAGCACGAGGCGCATCGGGCCCGCCGCGCGGGCGCTTTCGAGGGGATATGGGCTCACGTCTCGGGTCCTCCCACGATGAGGCGACCGGCCGAGAAATCGAGCGTGGCGAGAGCGAGGGTCGAGAGGTCGACGACCGCGGCGCGGGCCGGCACGGGCGAGATGTTGCGCATCCGTTGGTACTCGGTCTCGGATTGCCATGTCGAGGCGTTCAGCAGGAGGACGCCCCGGTACCGGTCGACTCCGTACGTGTGGGAGTGGCCCGTGACGAGGATGTCCGGCGCGGGGTCGATGACCAGACCGTCCCGCGGAAGGGGCGCGAGCGGAGTGCGGTCTCCGTAGATCGGCGCGAGGTGGCGCATCAGTAGCATCCGCTTCATCACCTCGGTCGGTCGGGAATACGAGGCTCCCGGGATCGCCGGGATGAGGTCGTCGAAGCTCCTCCCGTGGTAGGCCTCGACCACGACCCCGGAGAGCGCGAACGAGGACGGGTTCGCGAGGGCCCGCACGTTCGGCGGCAGCAGGAAGGCGAGGTTCGCGGGGAGCGCCGGCTGCGGCTCCGCCGGGGAGACGGCGTCATGGTTCCCGGGGATCGCTACGATCGTGAGCCGGTCGGGGAGCTCCGCGAGGCGACGACCGACCTCGGCGTACTGCTCGACCACGTCGGAGATCGCAAGGTCCCGCTCCTGCCGGGGGTAGACCCCGATGCCGTCCACGAGGTCTCCCGCGATGACGACAAAGTCGATGGACGCCGCGAGCTCGGCATGCGGGCCGCGCCCCCGCAGGAACTCGACCAAGTGGGCCCAGCTCTCGCTGAGGAACGACCGGCTTCCCACGTGAAGGTCGGAAAGGAACATCACCCGTCGGGGGGTGGTCGACCGGCCCATCGGCCGGGTCGAGGGGATGTCGGGACGCTCGACGTGAGCGACCCGGGGGATCCGGCCCGGCTCCTTCCCGAACGTCAGGCGAAGGCCGACCACCTCGTCGGAGAGGAATGTGACGCGGGACCCGGGCGAGTCCTTCGGGACGAGCGCCTCGAGCGAACCGGTCTCGTCGTCCACGGTGAGGATCAGGTGGTGCCGCTGGGGCGTCTCCCGGACCCCGCTCACCATCCCGATGACCGACGACGTACCCTCGGACGCCCGCAGCTCTCGGATCGGCCGGAGGTTCGGGAGGTCCGGCCGGCCCCGGAGCATCCGGGCGAGAGCGCGGTAGCGGGACTGGAAGAGCGCTCCGAACGCGGCGATCGGCTGGGTCGCGACCGGGGGTCCTGTGAACCCCTCGGACAGGAGCTCGAACGGCACGGCCGCGCGGCGGGCATTGGCGCTCGCCACGAGCCCCGCGACCGCCACCTCGGCGCGGTGAGCGGGAGCCTGCCGACGGGCCAGCGCAGCTTCCACCATCTCCCGGGTGACGAACGGGGAGCTCTCGTCGGACCGAGCGAGAAGCTCCCGCGAGAGCGCGAGCGGCTGTCGGTCGGAGAGGAGGAGCTGGAGGGCCCCGGCTTCGAGGAGCTTGTGGTGCTCTTCGAAGTAGGCGACCAAGTGCTCGCGCAACGCTCCCGCCACGTACTACCCTGGCCACCCGTCCCGGTCCTAGGACCGACGACCGGTCAGCTCGTCCGCGAAGCAGCCCCGGCTTATTTCAAGACTGGGGCGTCCGGGCGGGTCCCGGGCGGTGCCGAGCGTCGTCCGCGCGCTTAGCGGTACGATTCCTTCGCGTAGGAGGCCCCTTTCGGGTACTTCTCCTTGAGGTGCGCGACCAGCGCCTCGGGGGTGCGCGCGAGGTGGGCGGAGTACCATTGCACCACGACGTCCTTCAGGACGCGATGGAGCTCCCCGACGTGCACCTCGTCCTCGGCGCTGTCGTAGAGCACGGCCTGGCTCATCATCCGCATCCATCCGGAGTAGCGGTGGTAGCTCTCCCCGTCGCACCACTCGAAGATCCCACGGAGGTGCGACTTCCCTTCGGGCGTGCGGTAGTACCAGAAGCGGAGGGTGAAGCCGACCCAGCCGGCCGCGCGGTCGCCGAGCTCGATGGTCTTGACGGCCCCGAAGTCGAAGTTCTCCTTGAACGTCCAGGTAGTGGGGTACTCGGTGAACGTCGCGAAGAGCGTCTGGGAAGGGTCGATGGTGAGATGGACCGAGACCTCCTCGAACTGATTGTGGACCTCCCAGAGGTCCTGGAGGAGTCGGCGGTTGATCTCCGCCCGGTGCGACAGGTCCTCCCCGGTCTGGGCGCTCGCCGCCTCTTGGGTCTTCGAAAGCTCGGTCTTCAGCGACGAAACGAAGTCATCTTCCGCGAGGGGAGGTTCGGGAGAGGGAGTCCCGGGTTCCGGGACATCGGGCACTTTTCGCGCAGATTTACGGGGCATGAGTTAAGGCTCCGAGGTCGCGTAGAGGAGGCCGATATAAAGACTGTTAGCATGCTTCGGCAGTGGGCCTCGCCGGTGGGAGCGGGGCTCCGTCGGGCCCGGGTCGCGGGACCGCCCGCTTAAATACCGCGCCCGACTCCATATCGCTGGAAAGCACCCCTCCGGGGACGAAAGGAGGAACCCTCCCGACGTCGCTAGGAGATCCGGAATCACGACTCATGTTCCGCCCACGGTTTTGTCGTAATCTCCGCGCATCGTCCGGCGACCCGGGTCGTACCTAGATCGTCCCTTGGGGAGGCACCCGCCCACAGCGGGGCGCTTTCCGCCATGAGGAGAATCGAACATGACCAACGACCCTAACGCCGCGAAATACCAGATCCGAGCCCGCATTGCCGCCGAAGGCGTCATCGACAAGCCCGACGTCGTCGGCGCGGTATTCGGACAGACCGAGGGCCTGCTCGGAGACGAGCTCGACCTCCGCGACCTCCAGAAGTCCGGGCGGATCGGACGGATCGAGGTCGAGATCGACAGCCGCAAAGGAAAGAGCGAAGGCGAGATCCTGATCCCGTCGTCCCTCGACCAGGTCGAGACCGCGATCCTGGCCTCGGGGCTCGAGACCGTCGACCGCATCGGCCCCTGCCGAGCGAAGATCGAGGTCATCAGCGTCGAGGACATCCGGATCTCGAAGCGCCAGAAGGTCGTCGAGCGCGCGAAGGAGATCCTCGCCCACCTCCAGGAGGAATCGAAGGGGGTCGGACTCGACCTCACCGAGGCCGTCCGCAAGGCGGTCCAGGTCGAGGAGATCACGACCTACGGCCCCGAACACCTGCCGAGCGGGCCGAACATCGACCAGGCGGACGCGCTCATCGTCGTCGAAGGCCGCTCGGACGTGCTGAACCTCCTGCGCTGCGGGATCAAGAACGTCATCGCGGTCGAGGGGACGAGCGTCCCCCAGACCGTGAAGGACCTCTCGCGCGGGAAGACCGTGACCGTCTTCACGGACGGCGACCGCGCGGGCGAGCTGATCCTTCGGGAGATGCTCCAGACGATGGACATCGATTTCGTCGCGCGCGCCCCGCGGGGGAGCGAGGTCGAGGAGCTGACGCAGAAGCAGCTCCTGAAGTGCCTAAGGAACAAGATCCCCATCAACCAGTACCTCGAGATGAGCGGGTTCGAGTCCACGGGCTCGACCCGGGAGCCGAGGGAGGAGCGCGGGGAGGACACCGGAGCCCGCGGCGAACGGCGCGAGGAGCGTCGGGACGACCGCCGAGACGACCGAGGCGGGGGAGGACGCCGGGAGGACCGCGAGCGAGTACCTCCCACGCGCCTTCCACCGCCCCCACCTACGCCCCCGCCGCCTCCGCCCCCGGCCGCCCCTCTGACGCCGGAGCTCCAACACTACTTCGACCTCCTGACGAGCGTCGAGAACACCTCGAAGAGCGTGTTCGTCGGCGAAGGCGACGCCATCGTGGGGGAGGCCCCCGTGAAGGAGATGATCGAGGCGATCGCGAACCTGGCCACCCCCGCGAAGGCAGTGGTCTTCGACGGGATCGTGAGCCAGCGGCTCCTCGATGTCGCGCAGGAGAAGGGGATTCTGACGATCGTGGCGACCCGCCTCGGGCCCGTCGGGAAGATGCCCGAGAACGTCCGGGTCTTCACGAAGGCCGACCTCGGGACTCCGACCGGCAACCGCTAGGAACCGCCACCCCACGTCGCGGAACCTTTTCCCCGAGGCTCCGCGACGAGCCTATTACCCTCCCGAGCGCTTTCCTCCGCGACCGTGACGACCCCCGCAAGCGAGGGTGCCCACAAGGTGCCCGCGGCCCTGGATGAGGTCGCGACCACCGAGGACATCCACATCCCCACCGACCCGCTCGAGCGGGTCATCGGCCAGGAGAAGGCGGTCGAGATCGCCCGCATCGCGGCGTACCAGCGACGCCACCTCCTCTTGGTCGGCCCCCCCGGCATCGGGAAATCGATGACGGCGCAGGCCCTCGCGCTCCACTTGGAACGCCCTCGTACCGAGCTGCGGGTCGTCCACAACCCCGAGAACCCCGAACGCCCCAGCATCGAGGTCGTCTCCCGGGAGGAGGTCTACCGCGAACGCGAGGCGGCCCGGTCCGTCGAGGGGGAGCTGATCCTCCCGTCCGAAGCGCCGGCCGCGGTCGCCGAGCGGCTCGGCTACCGGTGCCCGCGGTGCAGCTTCTACTCCACGCCTACCGAGCGCTACTGCCCGAGCTGCGGGAACGTGAAGCAGATGACGCCGGGCGTATCGGGGAGCGGCAACCCGTTCCGCGACCTCGTGGGCGGCATCCTCGAGCTCACCGTGAGCCCTGGAGGGAACCCTCAGGAATCGGTTCGCACGACCCGTCTTCGCTCCGGTGTCGAGGAGGTTGTCGCGTACGAGCGGGCGGGCGAGCAGATCAAGGTCCTCGACCAGCGAGCGCTCGAGCGCCGACGTACCCTCCAGCACCAGAGCCCGCGCAAGGTCCTCATCCGGCTCGACCGCAACACGTTCCTGATGGCGACCGGCGCGACCGAGACGGAGCTCCTCGGGGACGTCCGACACGACCCGTACGGGGGCCACCCTCAGCTGGGCACGCTCCCCTACGAGCGCGTCATTCCCGGCGTGATCCACGAGGCCCACGAGGGAGTCCTCTTCATCGACGAGCTCCCCCACCTCGGGTTCCTGCAGCGGCACATCCTCACGGCGATGCAGGAGAAGCGCTTCCCGATCACCGGGCGCAACCCCCAGTCCGGGGGAGCGGCGGTGCGCGTGGACGGCGTACCTTGTGACTTCATCCTGGTCGCCGCGGCGAACATCCAGGACATCCACCGGATCCTCTCGCCGCTCCGCTCGCGGATCGCAGGCTCGGGCTACGAGGTGCTCCTCGAGACCGCGATGCCGGACAACGAGGCCAACCGGCTGCGCCTCGCCCAGTTCTGCGCCCAGGAGATCGCCGTCGACGGCCGTATCCGCCCGGCGACCCGAGCAGCGATCCTCGAGCTCATCCAAGAGGCCCGCCGTCGTGCGGAGGTCCTCGACGGCCGGCGGAATGCGCTGACCCTGCGCCTGCGCGAGCTCGGCGGCCTCATCCGCACGGCGGGCGACCTCGCCGCAGTCTCGGGAAGCGAGTTCCTGGACGCGAGCCACGTCCGGGAGGCCCTCCTCCGGGCGCGCTCGATCGAGGAGCAGGTACGGGAGGTCTACGGTTCGTTCCAGGGTGGGCTCCGCCAGGAGTCGACCGAGTCCCAGCGGCAATCGATGGGCTACTACAACTGGAACGACCACCCCGACTCGGGCCAGTTCCCGGGCGGCTACGGCTGAGCTGTCTCCCGACAGAGATAAGTGCCGGACGTCGGTGGCCGCCCGCGCGGGCGCGTAGTCTAGTGGTTATGACGTCACCCTGACACGGTGAAGGTCGCCAGTTCGAATCTGGCCGCGCCCATTCGGTCCGACGGCGCGACTAAGTTACTTGGGAGGGCAGAGCCGGCCGGGAGGCAGCGAGGTTTCGAGGACGCTCCCGGCGCGGCGAATAGCGTGTGCTCCCCCACGAGCCCGGCCGCGGATCCGGCCGGGAGTACCCTGAGCGCGGCCGGCGAGAGACTCCGCCCCGGGAACCGGCGCTCGGCTTCGGCTCAGGTCCTACCGTAGGTTCCCATGAACTCGGCCGATTCGAGGGACTTGGCCCGTGCCGCCGCCTCGGCCTCCTTCGCGCCGAGGCCCGGAGCAGCCCCCAGAGGCTCGCGGAGGGCGTAGAGCCGAAAGAAGTACCGATGCGGCTTCCCCGGTGGGGGAGAAGGACCACCGTATCCGGACTTCTTCCAGCTGTTCCGCCCTTGGTGGGTTCCGTCGGGTAGCGAGGCGTCGGTGGGGACGCCCTCGGAGAGTCCCTTCGCGGTTCCCGGGATGTCGTATATCACCCAATGGACCCAGGTCCCGGCGGGCGCGTCCGGGTCATCGCAGATCAACGCGAACGCCTTCGTTCCCGTCGGGGTCCCCTCAAAGACGAGCGGAGGCGATACGTCCGCCCCGTCTCCCGTATACTTCTTCGGAATGGTCTCTCCGCGCTTCCACTGTGGCGAACTCACCCTGAGCGCCATCGGTTTTCCTTCTGCGCCGCTTCCCCCGCTCGCGCAGGGTCGTCGAGCGTCGCTCGTCACAGGACCTGCGGCAAATCAAGCGTTCGGTGCGGGCAGCGGCGCGTGCGACACGCAACCCTCGGCGCTCTGACGGTCTGCCCCGCATGCCTCCTTCGGGCTCGCACCCTGGTCCATATTTTGCCTATACCTAATAATTAGAGTGGCCAATATATACTGCCGATTTCTCCCAAGTCCGTGGAAACCCTCCAACAGTTGACCCATCGCCAAGTCGAGGCCCTTCGGATTATCGCAACGCGGCAGAGCGAGTCCCGAGGAGCGAGCCTCAAGGAGATCGCCTCCGGCCTTCGCGTGCGACCACCCTCTGCCCTCGCCCACCTCGGGCCCCTCGAAGAGCGGGGATTGATCTCCCGCTTCCGGGGAAAGAGCCGCCTCACTTCCCGGGGGGCCGCCTGTCTTGAGGAATACCGACGTCATCACCGCGTGGCCGAGAGCTTGTTCTCTCGCGCCGGCCTATCGGTCGAGGCCACGTGTCGGGCCGCCCGAGAGGTGGACCTCGCACTGAGCCACCGAACGGTGGAGAAGATCTGCGCCGCGGAGGGCCACCCCTCCGTCTGCCCTCACGGGGCGCCCATTGCCCCCTGCCGCACCTCGGGCAAGGCGAGCTGACGAGAGGATCGCCGAGCGGGGGAGAAGGGAGGCGTTGTGAAGAGTTCGACCAAGATCGCCGCGGTCGTTGCCGTGGTGATCGTGGCGGCGGGAGTGGTCGGGTACGAGGTGTACTCGAGCACCGCTCCCAGCTCGGCATGCGCGGCGATGACTCCGACCCAGGCCAGCCCCTCACAGCCGGCCGATCCGGCCGCCGGCCCGCTCGGCGCGGCGGCCCATTCTGCCATCAGCTCGTCCGCCCCAGCCCATTCGCTCCACCCTGCCGCCACGGATGGGGTCATTCAAGTAGTGGCCGCCGAGAACTTCTGGGGTAGCCTGATGTCCCAGCTCGGGGGTAACCACACCTCGGTCCTGAGCATCGTGACGGACCCGAACGCCGACCCGCACGAATACCAAGTGAACAGCTCCGACGCGATTGCCATCTCCAACGCGCAGCTCGTGATCGTCAACGGCGTCGGGTACGATGACTGGGCCCTCCAGTTGATTGCCGCCGACGACAACCCCAACCAGGTGGTCCTGAATGTCGGCACGTTGAACGGGGTGAGCGTCACCGGGGGCATCGTTACCGGAAACCCGCACATGTGGTACAACCCCGTGTACGTGAACAACAGCGTGGCGGCGATGTACTCGGACCTCGTGACCATCCAGCCCCAGTCCACCAGCTACTTCCAGGCGAACTACGCCGCCCTGAACGTCTCGCTGGGACAGCTCTACGGGCGGGCCGCCGAGATCCGGTCCCAGTTCGCCGGTACCGAGGTCGCCTCCACCGAGAGCATCTTTGTTTACCTCGCGAACTACACGCACCTCGACCTCGTCTCACCTCCGGCATTCATGGAGGCGATCGCCGAGGGGAACGACCCTCCTGCCCAGAGCGTGGTGCAATTCCAGTGCCAGCTCGAGAGCGGGAAGGTCTCCGTGCTCGTCTACAACGAACAGACCGTCACGCCCATCACGAGCAACATGAAGGCCATCGCCGCCGAGAACAATGTCACCGTCGTCGGTGTGACCGAGACCATCCAACCGCCCGACGTGCCGTTCCAGGTCTGGATGAACGCGGAATACCTGCAGTTGGAGAACGCGCTGAACTCGAAGGCCCTGGGGCAGTGACCCGCGATGAGCGAAACCTCCGGTCTACGACAACCGGGCGCCCGGAGCCCGGAGATCATTCGAGCCGACCACCTCGACGTGGGGTACCAAGACAAGGTCGTCTGGCGGGACGCCAGCATCGAGGTCAGTCGCGGAGAGTTCGTCGCGGTCATCGGTCCCAACGGAGCGGGGAAGACGACCCTGTTCCGCCTGCTGCTCGGGCTCCAACGGCCCCTGGGGGGTACGCTCACCGTCTTCGGTGCCCCGCCCCGACGAGGGAACCGAAGGATTGGCTACGTTCCTCAGCGCCACACCATCGACAACGAGACCCACGTGGCAGCGGATACCCTAGTGCGTCTGGGCGTCTCAGGAACGAAGTGGGGACCCGGGTTCTCGGTCCGCGCGGAGAGAGATGCCGCGGCCGAGGCGCTCGAAGCGGTCGGTGCGGCCGAGCTCGGACCCAAGTCCCTCGGCTCGTTGTCCGGCGGTGAGTTGCAGCGAGTGTTCCTCGCCGAGGCGCTCGTGGGCAACCCGGAGATGCTGCTGCTGGACGAGCCCCTTTCGAACCTCGACCTGCGGCGGAGCCGGGACCTGGTGGAGGTCATCCACGGATTGGTCCAGTCCCGTCACGTCACGACCCTACTCGTGGCGCACGACATCAACCCCCTCATCCAGTGTCTCGACAAGGTGATCTACATCGCCAACGGCAGCGTGGCCACCGGCCCGCCGGAGGAGGTCCTCACGTCCACCTCTCTCACCGAGCTGTATGGGGTCCCGGTAGAGGTGCTCCACGACTCCCGGAACAACATCGTGATCGTCGGTGGCGAGGACATCCACGGAGGTGAGAACGGATGACCGGGGGTGGGGCCGCGTTCAGCTGGAACTTGATCACCGACCTCCGCACGATGTGGGAGTTCAGCTTCATGCGCAACGCCTTCGAGGCGGGGACGATCATCGCCATCGTCGCCGGGATCATCGGCTACTTTGTCGTGGTTCGTCGCCTGGCGTTCGCCACGCACGCTCTCGGCCACGTGGGCTTCTCCGGGGCCGCCGGTGCCGTGCTGTTCGGGGTGAACCCGGTGTACGGTCTCCTGCTGTTCACGACCTCCGGGGCCACCGGCATGGGCTTGCTCGGCCGACGGGCCTCGAACCGAGATATCGAGATCGGGACCGTGCTCGCGTTCATGCTCGGGCTGGGCTTGCTGTTCATCAACCTGTACACCGGATACGCGACCGAAGCCTATTCCATCCTGTTCGGAGAGATCCTGGGGATCAGCAACGCCGGCGTGATCTTCACCCTCGAGGCCAGCGTGGTGGTCCTGGCGGTGATGGTGCTGATCTACCGTCGGCTCCTCTTCGCCTCGCTCGACGAGGACGTGGCCGAGGCGAAGGGGATGCCGATGCTCGCCCTTGGGCTCACGTTCATGATCCTGCTCGCGGTGGCGATCTCGATCGCGGTCCAGGTCATCGGCGTTCTGCTCATCTTCGCCCTGATGGTCACTCCCGCCGCCGTCGCCGTTCGGCTGACCAAGAGGCCGTTGTATGCCGTAGTGGCCTCGGTCCTCGTGGCGCTGTTCGCGACTTGGGTAGGGCTCTTCGTCCAGTTCTACGCCCAGTACCCCGCGAGCTTCTTCATCGTGAGCATCGCGTTCGCCATCTACGTGGCGGTCCGGGCGGGGCAAGCGCTCTCCGCTCGATGGTCTCGCCGGAACGTCCCGGCCCTCGTACCCGAACCTTCCGCGGGCTCCGGATTGGCCTAGCGTCGTGCGGACCCGGCGGGCGGGTCACTTCAACGCTTCTTTCTTGCCGGCGTAGAGGTCCCGCGCGGGGCTGAGCAGGTCGAACACCTCGCGGTCGACCACCGGTTTCCCGTGGGCGACGAGAGAGGCGAGATTCAACCCCACCCCGGGTCCGAGCATGAACCCCTGCCCGCACATCCCAACTCCCAACACGAACCCCTCGACGTTCGGTGCCTTCCCCACGACGGGGCTGCCATCGGGGGTCATGGGGTAGAGCCCGCGCCAGACCCGCCGGATCGTCAGGTTCTTCAATCGGGGGATGACCTCGACCAGGCGCGCTGCGATGATCGGCATGAACTCGTAGGTCGAGTTCCGATTCGTTCCGGAGATCGGCACTTTCGGGGTGTAGCAGAAGATGATCTGGCCGTTCGCGTCCTGCCCGAAGTAGAAGTTGATGGTCTTGCCTTCGGGTCCGGGCCGGAGGTCGACGACGAGAGGGTCGAGGAACTGCTGGACGGGAGCGGAGATCCCGCCTTCGTGGCTGTCGGGCAGGATCGGGATGTTCAGGCCCGCCATCTGGCAGAGCCCGGTCGCGTTCACGCCCGACGCGTTGATCACGGTCGGAGCCCGGTACTCCCCCTTTTCCGTGCGGACCCCCACGACGGCGTTCCCGTTCAGGACCAGGGACTTCACCGGTTCTCGGTAGCGGTACACGGCGCCCAGCCGGACCGCTTCTCGGGTGAACGACTCCGCGGCGAGTAGCGGGCTCACCTGTCCGTCGTCGGGCGAGTATGTCCCACCCCTCAGTCCGTCCGGGCTGATCCCGGTCACGACTTTCTGGATGCCCTCCGCGTCGAGCCAGTCGATGTTGAGCCGGAACTTCTTTTGGACCGGGAGCAATCCCTTGATGGTCGTTTCGACCTTCTCGGTGAACGCCGGGAAGCAGTATCCGCCCTTCTTCCAGCCGATGTCCGTGCCGGTGGATTCCTTCCAATGAGAGAAGATCTCTAGGCTTTGCTGGCAGAGCCGGATCTTCGCGGGGTCCGAGTGGGTTGCGCGAACCCCTCCGATCGCGGCCTTGTTCTGCCCTTGCCCGGAGGACGACAGCTCGTCCAGCACGAGCATCCGGAATCCCTCGCGGGCGAGGAAGTAGGCGGTGGGATTCCCGACCGACCCCGCGCCGATGACGATGGCATCAAACTCGGTTGCTGCCTTCACTTTCCACCAGGAACGCTTTCATCGGGACTTCCTGGGTGAACGGCCGATGCACCGGCGGTGTGACGGCCTTCAGGTCCACTCCGAGCTCGCGGAAGATTCGCGCGGTCAGCTCCGCGCACGTCTTTCCCCCGCAGGGTCCCATCCCACTTCGCAGCGCGGCCTTGACGGCGTTGAAGTCCCGGCTGCCCGTGTTCTCGAGGTAGTCCACGATCATCTGCTTCGTGATCCGCTCGCAGCGACAGACGATCACCTCGTCGTCGGTCACCGGCGGCACGAACTCCGGAACGGCCGGGGTTTCCGGCGACCGGATCCGGACGCCTGCCACCTTCTCCGCGTCGGCGAACGGCACTTCGAGCACCATCAATCGGCGCCGGTTCAGGGACTTACCCGATAGGATCCGGACCACCTTGCCCGTGCCGACTATCTCGCCTTCGTTGCCGGTCGTCGGAACCTCTTGACCGACCTGCACGAGCTCCTCGGGCATCTCCCACGGGATCGTGACGCGGGCCACCGTCGCCGAGGGGTCGTGGCGCTTGTCGACGAGGCTGATCGCGCAGCCCGGGCAGATTGCCACGCACTTGAGGCAACCCACGCAGTCTCCCACGAGCTGTGGCCGCCCGAGGAGATTCCCTTCGGGGATCGTGATCCCGTCCGTGATGCAGACGTCCGTGCAGGGGTTGCACGGGATGTCCTGGGAGCACCGCAGGATCGGATACACGTTCATCTCGCGCGGGGGAGGATAGAAGCCCAGCGCGGGTCCCGGGTGCGAGCGCAACATCGCCTGGATCCTGAGCCACTCGGAAGGGATCTCGGCGGAGAATCCCATGTCCTGCAGGATCTTCCGCGCCACGATCTTCCCGGAGAACATCGCGGCCGACGCTTCGGCGATCTCCTGGGAATCCCCGGCGGAGTAGACCTTCATGCCGAGCCGCCGCCCTTCCTCGAACAGCTCGTTGACGGAGGAGAGGCCGACCGCGACCAGTACGGTGTCCACCTCGAATGCGAGCTCGGACCCGGGGATCGGCCGGAACTTCGCGTCCACCCGGGCGATGATCACGCGCTCGACCCGGTCGGTTCCTTCGGCCCGCAGCACCGTGTGCGAGGTGTAGACCGGCACGCCAAGTCGCAGGATCTTGTCCCGATGCACCTTGTATCCCCCGCACTCGGGCAGGACCTCGGCAAGGCCGACGACGTCGATGCCGGCTTGGAGGGCCTGGTATGCTACGATCAGACCGACGTTCCCGCCGCCGACGATGAACAGCCGACGAGAGGGCTTGACGAGGTCCCGGTTGACGAGCGTCTGGAAGGCGCCAGCTCCGTAGACCCCCGGGAGGTCCGCCCCCGCGAACGCGAGGGCCTTCTCCCGCGCGCCGGCGGCGACGAGCATCGATTTCGGACGGACGACCGTGAAGTGGCCCTGCTTCAACACTCCGACCATGCCGTCCTGGAACACTCCCACGACGGGGGAATCGGTCCACAGGTCGACCGTCTTCTGGGCTCGCGCCTGTTGTTCGAGGATTCGACCGATGTCGGTTCCGCGAACGCCGGCATAGCAGTCGTCGACCGAGCCGAAGAAATTGTGGGTCTGGAGGCTCAGCTTTCCGCCGAGCACTTGCTTATCATCGCAGAGGACGCACCGCACTCCCTTTGCGCCCAGCTCGGTGACGGCCATCAATCCCGCCGGACCGCCCCCGACGACCAGCACGTCGGTCTCGACCTCGGGGATCTCCCGTCGGAGATAGACGGGCGCATCGTCCGCCATCAGCTCGGGCAGCCCCTCGATGGGACGGACGTCCATGTCGGGATGCACGGGAGTAATGCACGCCTTGACCGGGAGGCCGTCCGCGAGCACCAAGCACTGGGCGCACTGCCCGTTCGCGCAGAAGATCCCCTGCGGCGAGCCGTCGCGACGATGCCGGCCGAAGACCTGGATCCCGTTGGCGAACAGAGCCGAGGAGATCATCTCGGACTTCCGCCCCTCGAGCTTCCGCCCGTCGAAGGTGAACTCCACTATCTCGGGGTGGGCCGGCACCTCTAGGATGGGGTGTCGTTCGACCCGGTCGGGGGACATGATGTTCCTCTCGTAGCAATTCAGGCCGAGCGGCGGTATTTAACTCCGTATCAACGCGATTTCACGAAACGGATAGGCCCCTTGGCGAATCCCAATTACCATGATCTGGAACATCGAGCGCCCTGTCAACGACGTGAACACGATCCGATCCTATGCCCCGAACTCCGCCGAGCGCCGGAAGCTTTTGGAAGAGCTCGCGGCCATGCGCAAGGCGACGGTCGAGATCCCGCTCATCATCGATGGGAAGGAGGTACGGACCGGGAACGTCGTCGACGTACGATGCCCGGACGACCATGACGTCCTCCTCGCCCGCGCGCACGTTGCCGGAGAGCCCGAACTGCGGCGCGCCGTCGACAGCGCCCTCGCGGTTCACGACGACTGGGCCCGGATGGACTGGTACCACCGGGTCGCCGTCTTCCAGAAGGCCGCGACCCTCCTCGCGGGCCCGCGTCGGACCCGGAACATCGCCGCGATCATGCTCAACCAATCGAAGAACCCGTACGAGGCCGAGATCGACCTCGCCGAGCTCGTCGACTTCTGGAACTTCAACGCGTACTTCACCCGTCAGATCTACGAGATGCAACCGAACCAGTACCCCGGCGAGACCAACCGGTTCGACTGGCGTCCGCTCGAGGGGTTCGTCCTCGCGATCACGCCGTTCAACTTCTACTCGATCGCCGGGAACCTTCCCACGGCTCCGGCGATGGTCGGCAACGTCGCGCTCTGGAAGCCGGCCCGGTCGGTGATCCTATCGAACTACGAGATCTACAAGGTCCTTCTCGAGGCGGGTCTTCCGCCCGGGGTCGTCAACTTCGTCCCGTTCCCGAGCAAGGAGGCCCCGGTGCTCATCGACCACCCCGCCCTCGCCGGGATCCACTTCACGGGAAGCTACGAAACACTCGTGCAGATCTGGAAGCGCGTCGGAAGCAATCTCGAGAAGTACCGCAACTTCCCACGTATCGTCGGCGAGACCGGCGGCAAGGACTTCATCTTCATGCACCCGTCGGGCGACGTTCGCGGCACCGCGTTGAACCTACTCCGAGGAGCGTTCGAGTACCAGGGCCAGAAGTGCTCGGCGTGCTCGCGGGCCTACATCCCCGAGAGCCGGTGGCCCGAGGTGGAACGCATCCTGAAGGAGGAGGTACCGAAGGTCCCCATGGGTCGCGTGGACGAGTGCACGAACACCATGGGCGCCATCATCGACGAGCCAGCGTTCGCCAATGTCGTGAAGTACCTCGAGTACGCGCGGAGCAACCCCCGCGACTACACGTTCGTGGTCGGTGGCGAGTCGGACGGCTCGAAGGGCTGGTTTGTCCGCCCCACCGTGATCCGGACGAACGACCCGCACGGGAAGCTGATCTCGGAGGAGATCTTCGGCCCCGTGCTGACGGTCTACGTGTACCCGGACGGGAAGTTCGAGGAGACGCTCAAGCTCTGCGACGCGACCTCGCCCTTCGGGCTGACGGGAGCGGTCTTCGCTCGGGACACTCGGGCGGTCACCCGCGCAGAAGATGCCCTTCGCTGGAGCGCCGGGAACTTCTACATCAACGACAAGCCCACGGGAGCGATCGTGGCGCGTCAGCCGTTCGGAGGAGCCCGACGGTCGGGGACGAACGACAAGGCGGGGTCCGTGCTGAACATGCTTCGATGGCTCTCTCCCCGGAACATCAAGGAGAACGCCGTGCTGCCCGACGACTGGCGCCGGCCGTTCATGGGCTGAGCCGCGGGAAGGCTCTGGGTGCCCGGCGTCGGGCACCCAGCGCTCGTCAGGGAGAGCCCGGAGGGCGACCGAGGTCCTTCATGATCTGGTCGTACTGCTCCCGGGTGATCTCCCCGCGAGCGTAGCGCATCCGAGCGACCATCGCCGGCCGGTTCGGACCGTACCCTCCGGAGGAGTCCGAGTTGTTCCGCCGGCCGTAGCGGCTCGCGCGCGTGCTCCAAAACGCAACCCGCACCATGAAGAACACCACGATCAGGATGAACAAGAGGACCCACACGCCCCCGAAGCGACCGAAGCCGTACGGGGAGGAGGGGGTCGCGAGCCCAAACGAAGCCGGGTAGAACAGGATCAGCAGTATCAGGAGCGCGACGGCGACGAAAACCCCCCCGATGATGACAGGAAGCCAGTGGAAGCGACGGGGCGGCCGTCGGTATCCCATGCCCTGGGGTCGATAGTACGGACCCGGGTCGTTCATAGCGGTCCGCGGATGAGACGCGCCTTCCTGGGATAAGAAAGGTCGTCTCGGGAATTCGTCGGGTCCGTCTCAGGGGGCCGACGGGGCGGACCCCGCCGGCCGGGACTCCTCGGTCTTCACGACGTCCGCGTAGAGGAACTCGTTCGGGAGGTGCTCCTTGCGCTTCCGGGTCTCCGTTTCCGTCGTGCGGAGCTCGGTCCGACGGATCTTGCCGCTGATAGTCTTCGGGAGCTCGGGGCAGAACTCGAGGATCCGCGGGATCTTGTAGTGCGCCAGGCGGGTCCGGCAGAACAGGAACATGTCGCGGGCCAGTTCCCGGGACGGGACCTGTCCGGGCTTCAGGATGACGAACGCCTTGACGAGGGCCCCACGGATAGGGTCCGGACTTCCGATGACGGCGGCCTCGGCCACGGCCGGGTGCTCCGCGAGGGCGCTCTCGACCTCGAACGGTCCGATGCGGTAGTCCGACGACTTGATCACGTCGTCCGCTCGACCCACGAACCAGAAGCGACCGTCGGCGTCCCGATAGGCGCGGTCCCCCGTGAAGTACCACTCCCCTCGGAACGCCTTCGCGGTGACCTCCGGGGAGGCTCCGAGGTAGCCGACGAAGAGCCCGGGGGGATGCGACGGGAGATGGACCGCGATGTTCCCCTCCTTCTCGGGCTTCGCCTCGACGCCGTGCTCGTCCACGACCCGCACGTCGTAGAGGAACGACGGGAAGCCCACCGACCCCGCCTTGATCTCGCGGCCCGGAAGGTTGCCCACCATCAGGGTCGACTCGGACTGGCCGTAGCCGTCCCGCAGCGTGACGCCGGTCGCCTTGCGCCAAGCGTCGATGACCTCCGGGTTCAGAGGCTCGCCGGCGCTCACGCACTCTCGGAAACGGAAGCGGTACTTCGACAGGTCCTCGAGGATGAACATCCGCCAGACCGTCGGGGGAGCGCAGAAGGTGGTCACTCCGTGGTCCTGGAGGGCTTGCAGCTGGTGCCGGGGGTCGAACCGACCCGAGTAGTAGAATGAGAAGGACGTGGCTCCGACGTTCCACGGCGCGAAGAACGAGCTCCACGCGAACTTGGCCCATCCCGCTTGGCTGATGTTCGAGTGGACATCCCCGGGCTTCACCCCTACCCAGGCCGAAGTGGTCAGATGGCCGATGGGATAGCTCGTGTGCGTGTGGGTCACGATCTTCGGTAGCCCGGTGGTCCCGGAAGTAAAGAACAGGAACAGCGGGTCGCTCGAACGAGTGGCGGCCGGGGAAGCCTCCGTAGGCTCCGTTCGGCTCGCGTCCACCGACGTCCAGCCGGGTCGTACCCCTCCGGTGATGAGCTTGATCGGGATGGGTTGACCGGTGGACATCTCGGCCCAGTCGATCTTCTTGGCGCTCACCGGGTCGGCGAGGACGGCCCCGGGTCGGAGCTGCTTGAACCGGTACTCGATGTCCGAGGGGGACAGGATCGTGGCGGCGGGGACGAGGACGAAGCCGCCCTTGATTGCGGCATAGTAGCTGAGCCAGACCTCCGGGTAGACCGGCAGCATCACGAAGAGCGGTTGCTTCTCCTTGAGCCCGAGCCGACGGAGCAGGTTGAGGAGACGGTTCCCCGCCTCGACGAATTCCCGGTACGTGAGGCGCAGCTCGTGGTCTCGGTCGTCCGCCCACACGAGCGCGGGACGGTCCGGTTCTCGCTTCAGGTGACGACCTTCGAAGACCTCGTGGGCCCAGTTGAACCGCTCGGGAATCTCGATCTTGTCACGACCGAACGCGTCTAGCTCTCCCCGTTCGACGAGGGCGAAGGCCTCCTGCAGCGTGATCATGATTCCCTCGGCGCGAACGAGTCGGCCGTTCTACTTACGAGTTACGTGATGGGAAAATTAGCGTCGGGGCCAAATCACGATACGACCAGGGTGAGGACTCCGGTGTACGCTGACCCGGGCATGTTCACGGTGAACTTCAGGGTCGCGGACTTGTTCGCCAGGATCCCGAGCGGCACGTTGGTCTCGGTGATACTGAAACCGGGAGTGATGGTCGAGAGACTGTGGATCGTGCACGCAGCGGTTCCGCCGCCCGGGGTGCTGTTGCCGTACATGTAGACCCCGATTCCGAGGGACTCGCCGGGGCTCGCGTTGAAGCCGTTGGTGTTCAGGTCGTTGACTCCGCAGGCGTTGTCGAGCGAAGTGAAGTGGATGGTCGTGACGATGACCTTCGAGGACGACGAGGTCGGGAGGAAGACGAAGGCGATCGTCCCCAGGACGAGAACGGCCACCACGGCCAGGACGGCAACGGTCAACCAAGTTCGGTGCCGAGTTGGAGGGCGGGCCGGGCCACCGTACGTTGGAGGTGTTCCGGCTCCCGGAGACGGGGGAGGGATGTCGCCGGAAGGCAGCGGTACGGAGGGCACGGGAAGCTCCGCGGGTGCGTCCTGACGTTCCTACTTCGGCTTCGTGAGACCTAGCTGAGCGAGGTCGGCTCGCATCTCCTCGCGCTCGGCGGGGGTCAAAGGCAGGAGCGGCGCTCGGACCGGTCCGCCGGCCATTCCCATCAGCTCTCCCCAGTACTTCACCATCTGGACCGGCAACGCTCCCCCGGTCCGTCCGACGAGGCGCCCCCACCACTTCCGAGAGACGGCCTTGATGGGTCGGATCTTGGTGTACAGTTCCCGCGCCTCCTCCCAACGTCCGTGGGTCGCGAGGTCGATGTATCGGACGTAGCGGTTCGAGGACTCGGTGTCGAACCGCCAGTCGCTCGTGTTGGCGAACATCACCTGCTGGCGGATGCCGTACGGCTCCCCGACGAAGAATATCTCCTCGTCCGGCATGCTGACGACCGCCTTCGCACCGGCCTGGAGGTGGGTGTCGATCGAGAGTCCCATGTTGAAGCTCGCCTCCTTGATGGCGATCAGCGTCTCGAGGTCGGCCATCTTCGACATCGCCTTGGCGGAGAGGACGACCCCAAACTGCGGGGAATTGTAAAAGGCGATGCCGATGTTGACCCTCTCGGCGACCCGGGCGACCCAATCGACGACCTGCTCCTCGGTCTTCGTCACGATGTAGGGCGCGGCGAGGATGACAAAGTCGAACCCGAGCTCCTCGGCCCGGTGCGCCATGGCGATGACGTCCTTGAGGCAGGTGTCCGTGACCTGAAAAGCGACCTTGGCCCGACCGCCGACGAGGCGCGGGGCCAGTTCCATCAAACGGTACCGTTCGTCCTCGGTCAGGCTCCAGAACTCCCCCATGTTCCACGAGAAGCCGAGTCCGTGGGTGCCGAGGCGCAGGACGTGCTCGATGTTCGCGGCCAGTCCCTTTTCGTCGAGCTCATCCTCGGGGGTGAACGGGGTCATCATCGTCGTCCATTGTCCCACGAGGTTCTCCCGAGCCCACGCCTTCGCTTCCGACCGGGTGTAGTGCATGATCTTCCTTCTCCTGTTCGCGCCCTTCGCCGGGTAGGAGAATCACGGCGACCTTATCACGGCTCCCGAAGCCGCCGGGGAGTTCGGGCGTTCGCCCTTCGCGATCAAGAGTTCGAACACCTCGCCTTGGCGCACGTCGTGGACGATGCGATGCCCCTTCCGGTCGGCCCAAGCGCGTACGTCGATCCGGCTCGGGACGTCATTCACCAGGACCCGGGCTACGCTGCCCGTCGGGAGGGCGGAGAGCTCCTTCTCCAGTCGGGCGATCGCTCCCTTGCAGGTCAGCAGGGTCCCGTCGACCGTGAGGGTGATGGTCGGAGAGGTCACGACGGGATCCGCGCCGCGGGAGGCGCCACTTCGGCGAACACGTCGATCTTCCCGCTCAGCCGCTGCCGGAGCTCATCCCGGAATGCCGCCACGGCCGTGGCGTCGACGGCTCCCTTCTCTCGGTCGCCGCGGGTGCAGACCGCTCCGCGCACACCTACGATATCCGGATTGATCCGAACCAGGGTGTGGAGGTTCGCGACCCGCAGGGTCCCCGAGAGCGCGGTGCTCATGCCCGCTTCCTTCGCCTCGACGACGAGGTCCTTCAACACGCGCTCTCCCAGGAAATCGAACAGGTTTCGACCGTCCTTGACGAGCGTGTCGATGAGCATACCGTCGCTCTGGCTCTCCTTCCCGAGCTTGACGACCAGCTTGGGGTCGATCCCGTGGTAGAGGTGGCTGTCGGCGAACGTCGCCGCGATGAGCTTGGTATCGAACCCCTCGAGCGCGGTCCGGCTCTCTCGGAGGATCCGAAGCGCGGTCTCGTAGTCGCTCTCGATGAACCCGACCTTCACGGACGTGGCTCCGAGCGCCGCGGCGCCGTAGACCGCCATGGCCACGGTTCCGGCCTGGTTCGGCACGACTCCGAGGGTGACGCTGACATGGAACGGTCTCGGGTAGGCGTTCCGGACCTCTCGAATGACGGGGGGGAAGTTCGACCCCACAATCATCTCGCGGAGATTCTTCACGTCCACGATGTCGGCCCCGCCGGCGACAGCCTCGCGCGCCTCATCGAGGTTCTGGACACTGACCATCAGCATCATTTCGTTCCTTCCCTGGGGGGGCCGTCCGGTCCGCGACACGTCGGGAAACGGGGTCCCGGCCTACCCGCATCCACGTGACCCGGCGCTTTAGCCTTACCCTCGAACGAATTTTCAGAGGAGAGGGGTGCAAAGCCTCCCTGTCAAGCGAACTTGACGTGCCCCGAATGACCCGGCCCTTTTCGGGAAGCGAGCCCCCTGGACCGGTGAGAGGACGGGACCGATCGGATGCCGACGGGAGACTGGGAATTCCTCTCGAGGCGGCGGTTCTGCGAGCCCCCGACGGAGAGTATTAGCGTGGGGAAGAGTTACGGAAATAAGATGTCCGGTGGCGCGGCTCCTTGTCGTCTTCCCCTACCTTCGAGCCCGTGCGCACCTGCCGTCTCACTGCCGGTTCGATTGGAGGGGTAGATGCTGAAGGAGGGGGGACCTGCGGCCCTGCCCGGTCCCTCGTCCTTCGTCGTCTGGGGATCCAAGAGGGCGGACCTGGATCGCCTTGCGATCGCCCTCGCCAAGGCGCTCGCAAAGGAGGTGTTTTGGGTGGACATACAGATGGACGCTTCCTTTTCTGCCGGGGAGACGAGCGTGCTCCAGGACCTAGACCCATCTCATTCGTTCCGGGTGGCCCCCGCGGACGTCGCTCTCGATGAGAGACTCGGTAAGTTGGCTCTCTGGGCGGTCGTGCAGGAACCCGCCACATCGGCGGAGAACATGCGGCTATCCGACTACCTGCGGATCCCCGGAGCGTTCCGTTCGGTGATCGACCGGACCGGGCCCGTCGCCGGTGGGGTGGCGATCGTGGTCGCCAACGTCGACCGTGCCACCGGCTTCTACACGGGGACGCCTGGGGAGTTCACCCCCTTCCTGCAAGAATTGAAGCGACTGGAGGTCTCCGTCATTTTCACGAACGCGGGGATTCCGAGAGGAAACACTTCGGACTTCGACGCGGTGCTTCGGGTGACGCGAGCCCCGGCGGACGAATGCGCCAACGTGTATTGTTCCCACGCCGACTCACGGTTTGCCGCCCGATTCGACGTGGGCACAGAGGTTCCGCTCGACGATCTCCTGGCCGCGCTGGTGACGACCGGATAGACGCTTCCTCCAACCCGAAGTCCCTGGGGCCTCGCGGCGCAATCGGGCGGCGTCCGAAGGATCTCCCTCCTTCCGGGCGAGGACGACCCCCGGCGCGGCGAGGGCCCTCTTCAGAAGTGCGTGGCAAGCCACGCGTGGACCGAGGGGTACCTTCCTACCAGCGTTAGGTGCCCCTCTGTCGGCTCCAGGTGAACTTCCGCGTGGGGCATACGGGTCGCCAGCCACTCGCCGTGGGCGAACGGAACCATCCGATCCTCTCCCCCCTGCCAGATCTGGGTAGGGATTCGGATCTGGGATGGGTGGAAGCCCCAGGGGCGCATGAACGCGAGGTCGTCGTCTCGCCAGCCCGCAACTCCTTCCCGGAGGCCCTCACGGGCTTGAGCCGCGAAGAACGGGGCCAGCTCATTGGTGAGGATTCTAGCGTCGATGGGAGATAGAAGCGACCCGAGCGCCGCCACGAGTCCCTCCGGAGTAGCCGATAGGAGACCGGGTCGCTGCGCTTCCAGGAATCGCTCCAGTTCGGCCTCTCCCTTCAACGTCGCGGAGAATTCTGCCACGTTCTCCTCTCCCTGTCCCCGCAGCCAGTCCAAGCCTTCGGCCGGGTACGGGGCGACCGAGGCCAGCGACGCGATCGCCACCGTGCGTCTTGGAGGCAGGGTCCCGCAGGCGAGGGCATGCGGCCCCCCTCCGGAATGACCGTACACGGCGAACCGGTCGAGCCCCAGCGCGTCGGCGATCGAAACCACGTCGGAAGCTGCGTCCACCACACGTCGGCCGGGCTTCGGAGGGGACCCGCCGTATCCCGGTCGGTCGTATCCGATCAGCCGTAGGCCGCGGCGACGGGCGTCCCCGACCTGTTTCTCGTAGAGCACGCGAGAGCCGGGCGTACCGTGGAGGTAGAAGACGGGGTGCCCGCGAGGGTCTCCCTCCTCCAGGACGCGCAGAGTTCGATCGTCGGCGAGGCGGACGTCACGCTCGGAAGGCGGCATGGAAATCTTCCGGAACAAGCCGGTGCTGGTGAAAGAACCTCTGCTCCGATCGCCTGCCTCCAGCCTGGGGGCCGTCACCGGGCCGTTCGTACCCCAAGCTGTCACGTCGGCTCGGGAAGCCGCGTCAGGGCCAGGGGTGACCCTTCTGCCCGTGGTTCCGGGCAAACATGCCCAATACTCGTTCGACATCGGGCTCCCGACGCCCTTTCGATGACGATAGTGAAAACGGTCGCTGTGCACGAGGTCGTCCAAGCGGCCTACCCTCGGCCGGTGACCGAGAGGGACGAGATCGGCATGGCGGTCGGGAAGGCCATCGACGAAACCCTGTCCCGCTACAGCCACGAGTTCAGCCAGTCGCGGCGGCCCACGCTCACTTCGATGAGTCGACTGGCGACCGAGATCCTGGATCGGGAGCTGGCCGACGCCGACGTTCAGCTTACCCCTAAGGACCGGGAGCAGCAACTCTCCGAGGTCTTCGGCGTCCTTCAAGCGTTTCGCCGGAGCGAGGTCATGGGGTTGTCCCGGCCGCGGAGCCGAGTTATCCTGATCAACGAACGGGTCGGGGTCTACGCGCAACCGGACTACTGGGACGGACGGGACCGCTTCTACGAGATGAAGAGCTACCACGCGAACCCGACGCCTCCGGATGTGCGACTCCAGCTCCGACTGTTCCAGTGCGCTTTTCCGGGCTTCCGGGCGTTCCTCGCGTGCTTCGACCGCCACGCGACTCCGGTCACCTCCACCATCGAGAGCTTCCCTCCTCTCGAACGGGAGGTCCTCAAGGAGGTGCTGACCCTCGCCTATCGAACGGGTCTCGAGAAGGGCACCGAGAAGGTCCTCGAGTACGTCGACAACCCCATCGTCCGCTACGCGATCTCTCCGTAGCGCCGGGGCGGTCTCGGGTCCCCGAAGAAAGCGCCCTACCGCAAGGCCCCGACGACCTTCTCGACGGCGCTCAGCACTTCCCCGGACCGCGCGACCCTGGTCAGGGTGTTGATGTCGTTGTAGAGGGGTCGGTCCTCTTCCAGCTTCTTCACG
The DNA here is from genome assembly GCA_002503985.1 of Thermoplasmata archaeon UBA61. Lineage (GTDB taxonomy): Archaea > Thermoplasmatota > Thermoplasmata > Lutacidiplasmatales > UBA184 > Lutacidiplasma. The sequence continues at coordinate 46,480 of DASW01000002.1, read as the reverse complement.
TGCTTTCGGATGACCTCGAAGGCCGCCTGGCAGCCGGGGGAGGGTTTCGTGGGCGCTCGGAACTCGAACGCCTGGGCGGCGGCCATGAGCTCGATGGCCACGATGGACCAGGAGTTCTCGATGATCTGCCGTGACTTGATCGCGGAGGTCATGCCCATCGAGACGAAGTCCTCCTGGTCGGCCGCGGCCGGTATAGAGCCCGTAGCGGCCGGATGGGAGAGCACGCGGTTCTCCGCGACCAGGGCTCCCGCCGTGTACTGCGAGAGCATGAGCCCCGAGAACATCCCCGCTCCCTTCGTTAGGAAGGCGGGCAGGCCCACCGAGAGGTGGGAGTTCAGAAGACGGTTCGTCCGGCGCTCGGAAAGGACCCCTACGGTGGTGACCACCATTCCCATGAGCTCGATCCCGAAGGCCATGGGCGTGCCCTGGAAATTGGCCCCCGTGAGCACAAGCTCCTCGTCAGGGAAGAACGTGGGATTGTCGGCCGCATGGTTGAGCTCGATCTCGAGCATGTACCGCGTCCAGGCGAGAGCGTCCTTCGCGGCGCCCACGACCTGAGGGCTAGACCTCAGGGAGTAGGCGTCCTGCACCTTCTTGCCGGGACGCTTCAACAGGTCAGAGCCTTCCGTGATCTTCCGGACGTTCTCGGCGCACGCTTGAGCGCCGGGGTACCCTCGCACGTCGTGGACCCGGTGGTCGTACGCCTTCATGTTGGCGTTGAGCGCTTCGAGCGTCATCGCCAGAGCGACCTCTTGGGTCCGTAGCCACCGCTCGGCGTCGACCAGCTGGATACAGCCCATGGCCGTCATGACGTTCGAGCCGTTGATCGAGGCGAGCCCGTCTCTCTCCTTGAACACGATCGGGGAGATCCCGGCCGCCTTCAGCGCGTCGGCGCCCGACATCCTCTTGCCCTTGTAGAATGCCTCGCCCTCGCCCATGAGGACCAGGGCCATCTGGGCCATGGGAGAAAGGTCCCCACAGGCGCCAACCGAACCCTTCTGGCACATGACGGGGTTCACGCCTCGGTTGAGCATTTCGACCATCAGCTCCACGACCTCGCGCCGGATGCCCGAATGGCCCCAGCAGTGGGTGTTGAGACGGGCGAGCATGGCCGCGCGTGCGTCCTCCTCCGCGATCGGCTCCCCGCAGCCCGCCACGTGCGAATAGACCAGGTACCGTTGGAACTGCTCCACCTGCTCCGGGTTGAGGATGACCTCGGAAAGCTCGCCGATCCCGGTGTTAACACCGTACATGATCTCCTTGGCGACGATCTTGCGCTCCAGGAGGGCGCGGCACTTGTTGATGCGGTCGACCGCGTCCTTGTTGATCGAAATCCGCTCCCCGCCCCTGGCTACCTTGACAACATCCTCGGCCTTCAGAGAGTGCCCGTCCAGTACTACCGGCATAACAAAATCCTCTCCCCTGTGCAGACTTTCCACCGGCCATCGAAGATGGCCGTAAGTACTTTCTCGGAGCAGGAGCGCGACAGAGAAACTCCTCCGTCAAACTGAGTAGACGAAGCCCAGGGTGGTCTTCCGTCGTGGGCGACCTGGATACCCCTTCGTTTCGAACCGAAACGACCGGTCCTGGGTCACTCGTGAACCGTCGCCGAGCCGGGCAGTCCGAGAATCCGCTCTAGGGGGATGTAATGTGGGCGAAAGAGTTCCTTTTCTGGACAACCATGACCAACACCTGCCCAGAATGTGGAACTTCGATGGATTTCGAACAACATGAGGCACGTCTGCGGACCGGTACCTGTCCCGCATGCGCGAAGGAGTTCGCGTTCGTGGAAGGGACCACGGTCTCCTCCCGTCTCGGGTCGCCCCCGTCAGGACCCGCGTCCCCTGCGGACGAGGGCGTGTCGGCGAGCGCAGGGGTCGAAGGCGGACCCGAATGCGACGAATGCGGATCTCCTCTTTCGTTCCGTGAAGGCAAGGGTGGGTCTCTCGAGGTGGTCTGCCCCGACTGCGAAACGACGACGGTCTTCGTGCCGAAACGCGAGTCGGCGAGACCCGAGAGGGAACGGGAACGGCCCGAAGGATTTGACGGCGGAGCACCCCGGGGTCGGCCGTGCCGGAAGTGCGGAGCGCCCCTGCGGTTTTCCACCGGTGACGACGGTCTGCTCGTAGGAGAGTGCGAGGCATGCGGGAACCGGTTCACCTTGCCCCCCCGAAGCGACAGTGGGGGAGGCGACCGCGGGGGACCGCGGTACGGAAGACGCGAGTACGGGTCCGGGCCGGGGTCTCGACCCCCGTACCAGAGCCGGGGGGGTCGACCGTTCCGAGGGTCGGACCGACGCGGGCCTCCTCGATACAGTGACGACGATAGTCGTCGAAAGCGCCGGCGTCGCGACGACTAACGCCGGCCCGCTCGGGCGACCCGCCTCGACGAACCCACACCTGGGCTCCGGAAACCGCCCCGTTTCTTCCCCCTGGTCGGGGCGAGGCGCAAGTGAATCTCACCTTACGCGGTCCAAATGAAGTCGGTTACCATCGAAGATTCTCGGTTCTGAGCGACGTTTCCCAGCAGTGTTGGGCGACGAACTCCACCGAAGGGTGAGAGCGGCCGAACGGGCGACTCCTCGTAACCGGGAGAACACGATGACCACCGACAAGCTGCGTACAGCCTCGGTCGGCCGTCGTCCCCGGTCCTCCGACGGAGGGGGGTGACCATGGAGTACAAATGGACGGTCCTTTCGAACACCACGTTGGGCGCCCTGATGGCGTCGATCAACGGAACGATCATCCTGATCTCGCTTCCCGTCATCTTTCGAGGCTTGGGCGTCGACCCGTTCCTCCCGAGCAACTTCACCCTCCTCATCTGGCTCTTGCTGGGCTACGGCGTCGTCACGGCGACGCTCCTCGTCACCTTCGGTCGAATATCGGACATGTGGGGACGCGCCCGGATGTACAACCTCGGGTTCGCCATCTTCGCCGTCGGCTCGGTGATGTTGTTCCTGACCCCTAACACGGGCACCCTGGGGGCCTGGGAGCTGGTCGGATTCCGGGTCGTCCAAGGGATTGGCGGTGCGTTCTTGTTCGCCAACTCTGCGGCGCTCATTACTGATGCATTCCCTTACGACGAACGGGGGAAGGCGCTCGGGATCAACCAGGTCGCGGCCATCGGCGGGTCGGTCGTCGGACTGGTTCTCGGCGGTGTCCTCGCCGGCCTGAGCGACGTTCACATCGGGTCGTTCGTCCTGCCGGCGTGGCGGGTGATCTTCCTCGCGAGCGTCCCGTTCTCGGTTGGCGGGACGGTCTGGGCCTACTTCAAGCTCCACGATGTCGCCAAGATCCGGGAAGGCCAACGGGTCGACTATGTCGGGAACGCCACGTTCGGGATCGGTCTTACCCTGCTCTTGGTCGCGGTGACCTACGGTCTCCTTCCCTACGGAGGCCAAAGCATGGGCTGGTCGAGTCCCTGGGTCTGGTCGGGCATCGTGGTGGGGCTCGCCCTCCTCATCGCGTTCGTGTTCGTCGAGACTCGGGTCCGGGACCCGATGTTCCGTCTCGAGCTCTTCCGGATCCGGGCCTTCGCCGCGGGGAACTTCGCGGGGCTCCTCGGGTCGATCGCCCGAGGGGGCGTGATGTTCATGATGGTCATCTGGTTCCAGGGGATCTGGCTCCCCCTTCACGGGTACTCGTTCGCACAGACCCCGTTCTGGGCCGGCATCTACATGATGCCCATGCTGGCCGGCTTCGTCGTCATGGGGCCCCTCAGCGGCTGGCTCTCGGACCGCTTCGGGGCGCGCTATCTCGCGAGCGCCGGGATGGGGATCAGCGCGGCGACGTTCGTGTTCCTCCTGTTCTTGCCGTACAACTTCGTGTACTGGCAGATGGGGGTCATCCTCTTCGTTCAGGGCTGCGGCATGGGGATGTTTGCCGCCCCCAACACGGCGGCGATCATGAACTCGGTGCCCGCCGAGGACCGGGGAGCCGCGTCGGGGATGCGCGCAACGCTCCAGAATGCCGGTATGCAGCTCTCGATGGCGGTCTTCTTCACCATCGTCCTCGTGGGCCTCGCGAGCGGGCTGTCGGGTTCGGTTTCCGGCGCCCTCAGCTCGGCGGGAGCCACGGGACCGGCCGCGGCTTCGCTCTCGAGCATGGTCGCGTCCAACCCCACGGGAGCCCTCTTCGGGGCGTTCCTGGGCTATAACCCGATGCAACTGTACATTTCGCTCTTCCCGCCGGGCACATTTTCCAACACGGTCGTGACGGCGCTCACTGCGAAGCAGTTCTTCCCGAACGCGGTGGGGCCGGCCTTCCTCAAGGGGATTGACCTCGCCTTTGCGATCTCGGCCATCCTAACGGCGGTGGCCGCGGTGGTCTCGTTGATGCGCGGCGGACGCTACGTCCATGAGCTCGACGCGAAGGACGCTCGCCCCGAACCGGCACCGGAAGCTCCGGGACCTCAGGCTCAGAAGCAGTGAACTCTTCCCCTTCCCAAGGGGCCCGTCTGACGGGGGGGGAACAACCCCCGAAGGGGTTCACGGGCGCGCCGCAGGACGGTTCGAGGGTCTGCGTTCGCGCTCGACCCGAGCTCGACCGAGGGCGGAAGGACACGGGTCGGAGGGGAGCACTGTCCTTTAGTGTTCGACCCGAGTGGGTAGGACAACGGGTTGAGGGAGGCAGGAGGACTTTTTGACAACGGAATGTGAGACCCCAGGCTGCCTGCACCAGCGGCGCCTGCACGGGCCCGACAACCGTTGCCGTGCCTGCGCCTGCACCGCGTATACCCGTAATGCTCCTCGCCATCAGACGAAAGCCGAACGAAAGCAGGTGGCCCAGGCACTCCGCAACTGGTAGGCTCGCGGCCCGGTGGTGACCGACCGAAAGTCGACCTCGTTGGTCGGCTCGGCGACCCTCATCGAGGGATGTCTTGACAAGGCTAATTCTTCGACCTTCCTACCCCGTCGTGTGAGCGGGAACGTCGAGTTCGACCGGATAGCGCCGGTGTACGACGAGACCCGACTCCCTCCTTCCGAAGAGGAACTTCAGGCGCTGGCCGGGTTGCTCGTCGGTTGCCGAACGGTCCTGGACGCGGGGGTGGGGACCGGACGCTTTGCCGTCCCATTGCGCGCTCGCGATTTCGAGGTCGTCGGGGTCGACCTTTCTCTCGCCATGATGCGACGGGCCCGCGCTAAGGGGATCGCGACGCTCGTTCGGGCGGATATCCTCCACCTGCCCCTCTCGGACAAGGTGGTCGACGCGGCCTTCATGGCCCACGTCCTTCAGCTGCTTCCCGACCCGCGTCCGGTGCTCGGGGAGCTCGGTCGAGTGGCTCGCCGTGAGGTCGTTGTACAGCTCCCCGAATGGTTCGAGCGACAGCCCACCAGCGCATGGCAAGATCGACGCGCGCGGTACCGTGAGCTGGCCGCGGAACTCGGCCATCCGCTGCCCCCGCGAGGGAAAAGGTACTGGCACACCCTGGAGGAGCTCTCTGCGATCGCGCCTCCGAAATCCGTTCGGCTCGTTTCCCGACCACCCCCGACAGACCTCACCGCCGAGGAGCGGGCCGCTCGGTGGGGAGCGATGATGTTCGGCCGGGAACAGGTCCCTCCCGAGGTCCATGCCGAGATCATCCGTCGGCTCCACGCGGAGCACCCAATCGACCCCTCGTTCTGGACGCGACCCCGGACCACGCGGTTCGTGGCCTGGGACCCCGCCACCCTCGGCCCGACGGCCTAACCGCTGGGCCGCTCCGTTCGATGGTCGCCCTAGAAGGCTTTGGTCGACGACGGACTGCGAGCGGGTAGGAGGCGAGTATGGCGAAGGCGTCGGGGGGCTCGGTGGGAGCGGCGGTCGTCGACAGCGTCGGCTGGATCCCCGGCGGCTTCGTGAACATCTATACGTACCGCGAGGGGGAGGAGACCTACCTCATCGACACCGGCTTCTCTCGGACCGCCAAGCCGATTGTCCGGGCGTTCCGGAAGGCCAACGTGCCTCTAGCCCGCGTGGGGAAGGTGCTCCTGACCCACCACCACTTGGACCACATGGGAGGGGCGGCCTACCTGCTCGAGAACGCGTCGGTGCCTCTCGCCTGTCACGCCGACGACGCCCCCTTCGTCGACGGGCGGACGAAGCCTCGCATGCCCCTGATGATGCGCCTCTTCGTCCGGACCTGCCCCGCTCCGGTCGCGATCGTGTTGAAAGACGGGGACCGGGTCGGGCCCTTACGCGTCGTCCACGTGCCGGGACACACTCCGGGAGAAGTAGCCTTCTACCATCCGGCCCGGAAGATCCTCTTCTCGGGGGATTCCGTGGTCGAGCGGAAGGGACAGCTTACGCTCCCCGCCGCGAAGTACGCCGCGAACTTGGGCCAAGCGGTGCAGTCCTTAGATCGGCTCCGGGCCCTGGATGTGGAGGTCCTGCTCCCGGGCCATGGGGTCCCCGTCACGAAGGGTGTCGCTTCCCTTCTCGACGACCTCATCCAACGGGCACCGAGCCAGTTCCTCCGAGGCTCCCGCACCTGAGCCCCACGCACCTCTCCGGCCGAGGATCACCGGAAGCGAGGGGTGGGCCGACCGACCGTCGGATCAGGGAATCGTGGTCAGGTCTTCCAACAGCATGCGTCGGTCGTCCCGGTCGCGTACCTTCGCTCCTACCCGTCGGGCCTCTCGGAGATAGCGGTCCCGAGCTCGACGCTGCCCCGCCACAGCGGCCGCGCGCGCCAAGGCCTCGTACGCGTACGCAAGGTAGAAGCGACCCAATCGGTGTCGGCGAGCCGTCTCGAGGGCTCGGCGACCGTGGTATAGGGCCGGCTCGGCCCGGCCCAAGACTGAGTAGACCCGAGAAATCTGCCATTCCCCGACCGAGCGGTTGAGGGGCGTTCCCGCGTGGCCCCAGTGATAGCGCGAGGCGTGGGCCGCGTGGAGCAGCTCGTCCGCCTCCTCCGGGCTACGTTCCTTCTGGTCCAGGAGCGACCAGGTGTAGTTGAACAGGTCCGCGGCGATCCTCCGATGCTGGCTTCGGCTGAGGGGGTCCGCTCTTCGCCTCACGACGCGCGGAACCACCGGTCCCGATTAGGAGCTTTCTTCCGTCGAGGGGGGAGGAGGGGCCGCTATCGCATTCCTCCGTGACGCGGTCCCAGCGCTACCCCTTCTCGAGCCTGCCTGTTCTACCGAGGGAGACCTGCGGTCGGCCTTTGTAATCCTTCACCCAGCCGTCGACGATACGGACCTTCTCTCCCTCGGCGACCAGCTCTACCTCGTCGCCCCAGAGCACGAACGAGATCTCGCCCGTCCCGTCCTTGAGGACGGCGTTCCGCACCTTCTTGCGGCCCCCGGCCCGCTGCTCGACCTCCCGGATGGGCTCGAGCTTCTCAACGGTCGCCTCGAAGGTCGCCACGCGCCCCGGCCGCAGGTCGGAAACAAAGGTCTTCGGGGGAACGCCGGTCGACATTGGCCTCCCCACTCTGCCCTGGCGAATAGGCTCTTCGCCTGGCCCGCTCCAGGTTCCTTCGGTTCCGCCCCGGGAGGACGGGTGGGGATACCGTGCGAGCGCGTCGATTTAGAGGGAACAGCCGGCGACCGTCACTCCGTACCAGCCTCCCCCGATGAGGCAGAGCGTGATGATCGCGAAGGGGATGATCGTCGCCCACGCTCCGGTGCGGTACAGCAAGGCGCCCAGGATCGCGACCGCGACCCCGAAGAGGATGAGGGAGTTCCCTCCGTTACAGGAAGCGTAGAGTGCGAATCCTGCGACGACGAATGCGATGCAGGCGATCACTTCGACCGCATCGATGAAGTGCGAGCCGGACACAATGGGGAATCGCCTCGTCGGCATAAACCCCGCGTCCGGTGGCCCCTCCCGAGTTCGTTCGAGGAATCACTAACCGGAGACCGGGGCGAAGACCGACCGGCAAGTGGCGACGCACTCCCGGGGACCGGGAGAATCCCAGGAGTAACCACCCGGTCAGAGAGCGACGACCGTCAGCGGCGAGCCCGGTTTCCTCCCAACGGAACTTGACGGCGGCGGGCGGCGATTCTGCGTTGACGGTCCTTGTGGTGCCGCTTCTTTCCGGCGGCCGACGGGCGCTTCCTTGGGGTTACTGCCATGATGGTATCCTCTCGGAACGGTGGGAGTCGGCACTCCGGGGGACATCATAACGCCGCGGGGCGACGTTGGAGCGTCCTGGTCGGGGAAGGCATCGTGAGGAACCTCACCCTTCGCTCGACCAAGGGCCCACCCTGCGGATGCTGAGGAGTCGGACACCCCAAACGGAACCGGGGAAGCAGAACCCGAGCGCTTATGGACGGCATTCACTCGCCTAACGGGAGATGGATAGCAGCAACCCGCCTCCCCCGGACGCACCTGCCTCAACCCGGGGGAACCTGACCCTACCCGCCCTATCCCGCCACCTGCGAGCCCCGCGAAGGTGGCGGGGAGGACCCGCGTGGCTCGTCATGATCGCCGACGTGGACGCGGCCAGTATCCTGACGGCGCTCGCTTCCGGGGCGAGCTACCGGTACGAATTCATCTGGTTCCTCGTCGTCCTCACGGTTCCCCTCTTCTTCATTCAAGAGGCGTCGGGCCGACTCGGCGCCGTCTCCGGCAAAGGACTGGGACAGCTCACGCGGGAGCGCTTCCCTCCCAAGGTGGCCTCGACCGCGGCCATTTCCATGGCCGTAGCCGATGTCCTGACCTACATCGCCGAGTACGCGGGAATCGCCCTCGGCCTGAGCCTGTTCGGAATCCCACCGATCGTGTCCCTTCCGCTCGCGTTCCTGGCCCACATCGGCCTGGTCGCTCGGGGCCACTACGCCTGGGTCGAACGCGTCCTCATCGCCATCTCGGCGGGCGTCGTGGTGTCGTTGGCGGTGGTGGCGTTCCACCGGGGGCTCCTACCCTACCCGCTGCTAGCGGGCTCGACCTCGCCTTCGTTCTTCCTCCTGCTCGCGGCCAACGCAGGGGCCGTTGTGATGCCGTTCATGCTGTACTTCCAATCCTCGGCGACCGCCACGAAAGGGACCTCGGTTCGGATCTCTCGACAATCGACGCTCTTGGGCGCCCTCGTCAGTGAAGCGCTGATGGTCGTGGTAGTCATGATCGGGGCGGACGTGGGCGGAGCCTTCACGTTCGCGACGGGGGCCGGCTTCTCCGCGGCGCTGACCGCCGGCCTCGGGCAGTACGCCACGTACGCACTAGGAGCCGGGCTCGTCGCCGCGGCGTTCCTCGCGCTGGTCGTAATCTCTCTCGGAAGCGCCTGGGGAGTGACCGAGGCGTTGGGCCTCTCGCCGAAGAGCGTCATCTGGATCTATGCCGGGGAGAGCATCCCGGCCGTCTTCGTGCCGCTGCTCTTCCCCCAGCTCGTGACGCTCGTGCTCGCGCTGATGGTCGCGATGGTGTTCATTCTCGTGGTTCCGGGAATCTTCCTGGGTCGACTCACATCGGATTCCCGTGTGATGGGGTCGGAGGCCTCCCGCGGGCTTTGGCGTGGGGCCTATTGGGCGAGCCTCGCCTTTGTCGTATCCGTAGGGGTCCTGGCCGTCGCCTTCGCAGCCTAAGGAGACTCGCCCGAGGAAGCTCGCTAGACTATCACTATCGGAGAATGGGTCGGCAACGCGGCCTCGGGCAGCCTTAAGTGGCCCGGGAGTAAGCCACGCCACTATGAGCGGCTCGTTGCCCTGGTCACAGACGCCACAGCCCCCCACGCCGACCGACCCAAACTACACGCTCCAACGGATCGAGCAGAACACGGCGGGCCTCCTTTCGTGGATGAAGATTCTGGTAGCCGCGGTCGTCGTGCTCATCATCGTCACCGTGTTCCTCTTCTAGAACGCGTCTCAGGTACGGAGAGCGCCCGGTCGAGGTGCGCGGACTCGTTGTGCCGGGGGTCGGTGCCTCAGGGCACGGTCCCGTCCGGGGTCAACGGTAGCGAGCGCAGGCGTTTCCCCGTGGCATCGTAGATCGCGTTCGCGATCGCCGGGGCGACCGCGATGAGCGGGGTCTCCCCGCCTCCCTGCGAAGGAAGGTCCGGTCGGTCGAGCAGGATTACCTCGATCGGAGGGATATCGCGGAACCGTGGGACCCGGTACCGTGAGAAGCTCGGGTTCAGGATGCGGCCGTTCTCGAAATGGATCGCTTCGAAGAGGGCGCCGCCCATGGCCATGACCGTCCCTCCCTCGACCTGGCTTCGAAGGTTGGTCGGGTGCACGATGGCGCCGCACTCGAACCCGGTGACGATCCGGACGACCTCGAGGTGCCGGTCCTCGGGAACCCGGACCTCCGCGAACGTGGCGACACGCCCCTCTTTCTCGAGCCCTACCGCGATGCCGCGGCCGCTCCCCGAAGCGGCCGGCGCCGGGCGGGGGCTCCATCCCGCTCGCTCGGCGACGGTGCGCAACACCGTGGCCAGCCGGTCGTCCGCAAGGTGGCGGAGTCGGTACTCGACCGGGTCGGCACCGACCCGGGCCGCGACCTCGTCGAGGTGCGACTCGCGAGCGAAGTTGTTCGCGGTCGCCGCGAGCGCGCGATAGGAGGCTTGGGAGAGCGGAGAATCGGAAGGTTGGTTGTCGATCTTCTGGTTCGCCACCCGGTAGGGAAGGCGAGCGGCCGACGCGCCGGCGTTCAGGACGTGGAACTCCCAGGCTGTGAGGGTCCCGTCCTGCTCCGCCGCCGACCGGATGTCGACCACCGCCATGGGTCGGAAATAGGCCTGCGTGAACTCTTCCTCTCGGCTGAACACGACCCGGACCGGATGCCCCGCGGCCTTGGCGAGTCGGGCGGCCGCCACGGCCAGGTCGGAGGTGTGCTTGCCTCCGAAGCCGGACCCGGTCGGTGGGACGATGATGCGAACGTTCGAGGGAGAGAGCTCGAGCGCGTCCGAAACGGCCTCTCGGGCGCGGAACGGCGTCTGGGTTCCCAACCAGACCGTGAGACGCCCGTCCTCCCAGGAAGCGAGGACGGCGCGGGTCTCCATCGGAGCGTGGGCGATGTAGGCGGTAGTGTAGGTCTCGCGGAGTGAGACCGGGGCGGAGCCGAACGCCGCGCCGACGTCTCCCGTCTCGTGGTGGACCATGTCCCAGAAGTCCTCCCCCTCGACCGGGTGGTGTCGCAGGTACTCGACGATCTCCTTCTCGGAAGGCTGGGGAGTCGCCTCCCACTCGGCTCGAAGCGCCTTCAGGGCCGCGAAGGCCATCCGTAGGTCCGGGGCGGCGACCGCCACGAGGTCGCCTTCGTGGATTGCCGTCACCCCGGGAAGAGCCTGGGCGCGGGAGAGGTCAACGCTCCGCAGCTTCGCTCCGCAGGACGGAGGGAAGAGTACCTTCCCGTGCAACATCCCCGGGATGTGAAGGTCCGAAGTGTACCGACGATTTCCAGTCACGACCTCTCGGGCACCTACGTCCTGGGCCGGGCGTCCGGCCCGCGTCCATTTCGATGGCGGGTTGGGTTTCGCGTCCGACGGGACCAATTCCACGCGACGGAGTCCCTTCACGAGCTCGCCGTAGCGGACCGACCGGCCCGAATCCCGGGCCTTGGCGGTTCCCTCCGCGAGCTCCACCTCCGTCGGCGCGGCGCTAAGCCGGACCGCCGCGAGCTCGGTGAGGAAGGTTCGGGTCGCGGCTCCCGTTAACCGAAGATGCTCCCCGGCGTCGGGCATCGACCGGCTTCCGAACGTCCCCATGTCCCACGGACAGAGGTCCGTGTCGCCCATTGTGAGCTCGACCGAGGAGAGGGGAAGCCGAAGCTCCTCGGCCACGAGGAGGGAGAGCGCCGTCCGCGTGCCTTGTCCGACCTCGACCTTCCCGATGAACGCCCGGGCCTTCCCGTCCTCGCCTACGTGGATCCAGGCGCCGCCGTGGGGCGGTCCTCCGGCTCCCCACCCGGAGGGATCGGGTTGCCGGGGAGGGAGGACGACCACGAGCCCGTTGCCGAATCGGTCGAAGTACGGTCGTTCGTTGGGTGGAAGGAGATCAAATGGGATTACGGCCGGAGAGGCGGTCATGGGACCGCCCCTCCGGCTCCGCTCGACAGGCGGGACGCCCGCTGCACCGCATCGATGATCCGCAGGTAGCCCCCGCAACGGCAGAGGTTGCCGTCCATCGCCGCTCGGATCTCCTCGACGCTGGGCTGGGAGCTTCGCGCCAGCAGGGATACGGCGGCGATGATCATGCCCGAGGTGCAGAAACCGCACTGGAAGGCCCCGGCCTCCACGAACGCCTGCTGCACCGGGTGCAAGTGCTCGCCCTGCGCGAGCCCTTCGATGGTGACGATCGACCGACCGACCGCTTCGCCCACCGGGGTCTGGCAGGCACGGACGGCAACCCCGTCCACGAGGACCTTGCAGGCGCCGCACTCACCCTCGCCGCATCCGTACTTCGTACCGGTGAGCCGAAGCTCTTCCCGAAGGACATAGAGCAGGCTCCGGTCGGGATCGATAGGGACCGAGTGGTCGGTCCCGTTCACCCTCAGCTTCGTCATCGCGCGAGGACGGGCAGCGGGTTCTGAGGATGGCATGGATGGTGACGACCTCTCGACCGGATACGGGGAACCGCGGCCCTGGGTCCGACCCACTTCGGGGAAGCTTATCACGGTACTGACGGAAAAACCCCGACCGAACGGGGAACCAGTGGCGCGGCCAATGCGGCCCGGCCCGTTCCGGGCGAGCCCCTAAAATAGCGCGACCTCGCTCGTCGCTTCCGACCGTCGATGGCGGACTGGTACAACGCGGTCACGTGGGGCGTCCTCGGAGCCCTCTCGGCCCTCAACCTCCTCGTCCTCGTATACCGAACCGAGTGGGGAGCGGGCCTTCGACCCAGGGTCCTGCGTGCGTTGCGACTCATGTCCGGGCGCGAGGATCTCCGATGGCTCGACTGGCAGCCTCTCCTCGTCGCCGCGGGGATCGCCTTCGCTTGCGTCACTGCCTATGGGATCCTGAGCGGCGCGTACGGCTGCCGTCCGGGCGGAAGCGACCCCATCGCGGTCCTGAACTCCGGGAAGGCGTTCCTCGCCGGCCAGAACCCGTTCACGGTCCCGGACTGCGGGGTCTCTAGCCAAGTACCGTACGGTCTCGCCGCGGTCCTCATCAGCGGCATCGGGAGTCTCGGCGGACTTCCCGGGGTATACGCGGCGTGGGGCGTGGTAGCCCTGGCCCTCATCCCCCTCACCTGGGCGGTCGCGGGCCCGGACCGCCGCTACGTAACAGTGTTCGTCGGTACTTCGGCGCTCTTCGTCCTGGTCGTCTGCTCCCAGATCGACGGGGTGACGAACGCCATCGTCCCGACCACGGCCCTCCTTTCGCTCTATCTCGCCCAGCGAAGCGAGCTCGTCAGTGCCGTGGTCGGAGGGTTCCTGTCGACCGCTCGGTTCCCGAACCTGCTTCCGATCCTGGGAGAAACGGGGTCGTTCCCGCGCCGGCGCTACCTCTCGTTCGTCACCGCGCTCGCGGTGTTCGGCGGAACGACGGCGCTCACCTTCGCGATCTGGGGCCATCAGTTCCTGGACCCGGTCTTCATCTCCCAGCTCGGCCGACGCTCGTTCTCCCTCAACGTCTACGGTATCCTCCTCCTTTCGAACGCGCTCCCGGGAGGCCTCGGGGTCGAGGTCATCCAGGGGACCCTGATCGTCGCCCTTCTCGTCGCCGTTTTCTTTGGAGTGCGCTCCCCGCTCGCGGCGGTGTCGATCATGCTCGTGGGGTTCGCCCTCCTCACGCCGTTCCTCTCGTTCACGATCCTGATCTGGCTGCTCCCGGTGGCTTTGGTCGGGACGCGGGCCCGTTGGTGGCTCTGGGGGGTCGCGTTCGTCGGGTCGTTGAACTACAGCCTCGCCCTCAACGTCTGGGCATGGGACGACAAGGTCCTCTGGCCCTCGATGATCTGTGACGTGGTCCTCACCGTTCTCCTCCTCGGGCTGTTCATCGACCTATGGCGCGGTGAGCTCGCCGACCGGCAGGCGGGAGCGCCGCCTACGGGGATTCCCTCGGAAGGCGGTTCGAGCCCTTCGCGCTAGGCGGTCCGGTTTCCGGGGACCGCGCCGGCGGTCTGATCCGTACGCGCGCTACCCTGTGGGCGCTGGGCGTTGAAGAAGAGCGCGCTCTCCCACAGGCTCGCCAGGAACGCTCCCGCAAGCTCTCCTTCGAGCGCGGACCTACCCAGGAGGACCGCGCCCATCACCATCCCGACGTTCAACGCGAGAGCGACGCCGTGGACCGCCGCTTGGAACGGGAGACGCGAGAGAGACCATCGCAGGAACGGCCCGCGCGTGCTCGCGGCTTGGTCGCAGGCCACGACCCACGCGGCGAGGACCACGAACCCGGCGACCGCGGCGCCGAGCGTCATGGCCGAGGTGGATCCTAGGTAGATTCCCAGAATCAAGAACCCACTGACTGCGGCCATCGCTCCCGAAATTCCCACGATAGCGAACGAGGGCATTCGGAGAAGCTCGTCCACCGAAATCCGTCTCCCCGCGAGGAGGCGAGAGACGCGCCCCGTCTGCGCGGTGGCGCGAGCCCACGCGAGCACCGGGAGATAGAAGACCGCGAGGACCCACACCGGCCAGAGAGCGTAGTTGAGGAGATACTGGGCCGTGCCGCCGCTCGGGCACGACGAGAGGCGGTCGGCCAGGACGGCGGGACAGAGGACGGTCGGCCCGCTCCAGACCACGAAGGGGAGGATGAACGCGGCGCTGACGCCGAGGGTGACGAGGACGTTCTTCCAGTCGCGCCGCACGAGGTAGTAGACCACGACGATCGCGTTCGCGAACTGCTTCGCTCCCAGGGCGAGGAGCTGGGCCCAACGTTGTTGTCGGCCCTGGATCCCCACGAACGCGACCGTGAGGAGTAGCAAGACCGGGAAGTCGTTGTAGCCGCTCGCCGCCATCACCACGACGTACGGCTGGGCGAGCAGAACGCCGGCGTCGAACCGCTTCCGGACCAACAGGACCATCCCGACCCAGCACGCGAGCGCGAACCACTTGTAGTCGAGTCCGGGGACCTGGAGGAACATCAGCAACGGCAGGTACGGATAGATCGAGTAGGAGTGAATCGTCTGTCCGTACTGGACGTAGTTGAAGACGAGCGGGACCACGTAGGGGTCCTGGTGCGCCCACAGCAGCGTTACGAAGCGAGGTGTCGTGAACGGCTCGTCGGTGAGGCCGTTCCCCCACCCGGTGAGGATGGAGACCACCCCGAAGACGACCCCAGCCACCAGGAGAAACCGGATGAATCCGTCCCGACGTGGCACGCCGAGACGGCGCACCACCACCGGGAAGGCGATGGCGAACGCTCCGATCGTGATCTCACCGGTCGAGCCGAAGGTGGGAAAGTCGCGCCAGAGGGCCGTGACCACTAGGAAGAGAGGGACAGCGCCCGCCAGCCACGCCGTGGCGTACAGAGCGAGGTGACGCACCCGCGAATCTCCCGCGGGGGTCGAGGGCCCTCCGGCGTCGGCGTGCTCCCCCATCCGACGGGACGCCCCGCGCTCGCAAGATGGGGCGGGGAATATGAGCCCTCGGTCGTCGAGGCGTACCGGCCGGGCAGACCTCCTCCGCCCGGGGAGACGACACCCCCCAGGACGGCGGGAAGGAGGGCCGCGAAGGAGAGTTTATCCGAGCGATGTGTGAGACGGTCGCCAGGGGGTCGCCGGGCTTCGGCCTTCGATGACGACGGTAGGACTCGCGGGCTCCACCCTCGTCTTTGTCGCGAGCTTCGCCCTGAGCTTCCTCGTCCTGGCCTATCGGTCCGAGACCCTGTCCTCGGTGCGGCGAGGGGTCGACCGGCTGCAGCAGTGGGCCACGGGCCGCTCGGATTGGCGTTGGCTGCGGTTGTGGCACATCCTCCTCCCCCTCGCCATCATCACCGCGGCGAACATCGTCTGGAACGTCTCCGGGGCGCACTGTTCGGACGACTCCTTCGCGATCCTCGCCTCTGGGACCGCCGCCCTCCACGGGACCGACCCGTTCTCGGTGGCGTTCTGTAGCCACCCGTACGCGACGTCCATCCCGTACGGATTGGCCGAGGTTTCGCTGGATGCGCTCGGGGCCATCTCGGGGAGCATCCTCGGGATCTGGCTGGTCTGGCAGCTCCTCGCTCTCGCGGTCGTGCCGCTCGTGTGGAAGATCGCGGGGGACGACCGACGCTACAAGAGCGTCCTGGCCGCGACCTCCGTCCTCTATCTTCCCAACATCGCCACGAACCTCGGTGTCGAGAACCTAGTGGTCGCGGTGTCGGTCCTCCTCATGCTCTACGCCGTGACGCGCCCGCAACGCGGCTCGACGATCCTGCGAGGGCTGGCGGCCTTCCTCAGCACTGCGCGATTCCCCGCCGTATTTCCCCTGCTGGCGTCCTCCGCCTCCCAAGAGCGTCGTCGCTGGGCGCAGCTCGTGCTCGTCGGGGGGGTCTTTCTGGGAGCCGCGGCTGTGAGTTACGCACTGTGGGGGTGGGACGCGGTCCAGGTCGTCTACCTGGGGCAGTTCGCCCGCGCGAACAGCGAGTCGCTCAATCTCTTCGCGCTGCTCATCCACGAAGGCTGGGTCCAACCTTCTCTCGGGCTCGCCGCCATCCAAGGTGGCGGGTTACTGCTCTTCGTGCTGTTCGTGCACGTGCGGGGATACTCCCCCCTGGCGGCCTGTGCCATCCCGCTCGTGGGGGTGATGATCTTCTCGCAGTACCTCAACTACCACTTCGTCGCCTGGTTGATCCCCCTCCTCCTGCTCGGAGCCTCGACGAATTGGTGGCTCCTGGCCTACGCCTCCGTGGCCGCCGTCACCGAGAATGTCCTCTACTGGAACCTGGCCCTCGTGGGTGGGGTGTGGTGGCCCTACGAGCTCTGCGGAATCCTGCTGCTGGCCATCCTGCTCTGCATGCTGGTCACGATCGTCCGGTCCGAAGAGGCGCGTCTTCGGTCCCGGGCCACGGCCCCCTCAGTGTCGCCGGGCGTTCCGTAGGAATCCGAGGGGGTCGTTGCGGACGGGGCTTAAGCGGCCGTCCGTCTACGGGTCCTCCGGCCTTCGGGGAAATCCGTTCTCTCCCACACCGGAGCCTTCACCAGTCGGATGACGAACGAGGCGGTCGCCGTTCTCAGCAACTGGGACACGTGGGGAGTGTTCGGGCTCCTTACCGTCGTCAACCTAGTGGTCCTGCTCTATCGGACCCGCTACGGGGTGCGACTGCGACCGGCCGTGCAGCGACTCCTGCACCGGCTCTCGGGCCGCTCCGACCTGGGCTGGCTCGACTGGCGCCCGTTGCTCGTGATGGCGGCGATCTGGTTCGGCGGATTCTCGGCCTACGGCATCCTCAACGGCCAGTACGGCTGCCAGCCCGGGATCCTGAGCGACGCGCTCGGCGTGATGGACTCGGGTCGGGCCTTCTGGGCCGGGGGAGACCCGTTCTCCGCCGTGCCGTACTGCGGGGGGACCCTCCTCGTTCCGTACGGTCTTGCCGCGGTCCTCCTCGACGCCCTCGGGTCGCTGGGAGGCCTCACCGGCATCTGCATCGTCTGGGGGGCTGTCGTCCTGAGCATCCTGCCGCTGACGTGGGCGGTCGGTGGCGACGACCGGCGGTACATCACGGTCTTCGTCGCGTCGTCCATCCTGTTCGTGCCGCTCGCCACCTCCGAGTTCGGCGGGGCGACGAACGCGATCGTCCCGATGACGCTCCTGCTCACGCTCTACCTCGCCGAGCGCCGCGAGGTCCTCGCCGGCATCCTGGGCGGCTTCCTATCGACCGCGAGGTTCCCGAGCCTGTTCCCCGTGCTGGCGATGGACGGCTCGGTGCCGCGGCGGCGGCTGTGGAGCTTCGTGGCTGCGGCTGGGACCTTTGGAGCGGCCACGGCGCTCTCCTACGCGGTCTGGGGGTCGGGTTTCCTGAACAGCGTGTTCGTCGGCGAGATCGGCCGGCGGTCGTACTCCCTGAACGTGTACGGTATCTTCCTGTTCCATAACGCGCTCCCGTCCTCGCTGGGGGTCGAGGCCGCCCAAGCGACGCTCACGATCGCCGTGGTCGTCGCCGTCCTGGCCTGGGTCCGCTCACCGGTCCGAGCGGTCGCTATCACGATCGTCGGGGTGGCCCTCGTGACTCCGTTCCTCTCCTACAACTTCCTGATCTGGCTACTGCCGTGCGCGCTCGCCGGGGCCCGGCCCCGATGGTGGTTGTGGGGCGTCGCGACCGTCGGGGCGGTCAACTTCAACCTCGGGCTCATCACGTGGGCGTCCGGCCCGGGGGTCGTCTGGCCGGCGGAGGTGATGGACGTCGTCCTCACCGCCCTGCTCCTCGGGCTGTTCGTCGACCTGTGGCGCGGGGAGCTCGCCGCGCGCCGGGAGAGGAACGCGACCGTTACGACTGCTTGAGGGCGGTGACGAGCTTTCCGATCGCCGTCGCCGCATCCCCGTAGAGCATGTGGCAGTTGTCGCGGTAGAAGAGGTCGTTCTCGATGCCGGCGAACCCCTTCCCCTGTCCGCGCTTGTTGACGATGACGTTCTTCGCCAGCTCGACGTCGAGGATCGGCATCCCCTGGAGCGGGCTTCCCTGGCGGTGGGCCGCCGGGTTCACGACATCGTTCGCCCCGATCACGAGGACCACGTCGGTGTTGGCGAACTCGGCGTTGATCTCGTCCCGGTCGAACAGCTTGTCGTAGGAGATCCCCGCTTCCGCGAGCAGGACGTTCATGTGGCCGGGCATGCGGCCCGCCACGGGGTGGATCGCGAACTTCACCGTGACGCCCTTCGCCTCGAGGAGGTCGGCGAGCTCCTTGACCTTCCCCTGGGCCTGGGCGACCGCCATCCCGTAGCCGGGCGCGATGATCACCTGGTTCGCGTACGCCATCATCACGGCGACGTCGGAAGCCTCGATCGGCTTCATCGACCCCTTCATGGTGACGCCGGTCTCCTCGACCGCGCCGAAGGCGCTGAAGAAGACGTTCCCGACCGACCGGTTCATCGCCTTCGCCATGAGCAAGGTCAGTAGCGAACCCGACGCCCCGACGAGCGTCCCCGCGATCACCATCGCGTAGCCCGCGTCCCCGAGGGGGCCGTTGACGAGCGCGAACCCATCGAGGGCGACCGCGATCCCAGTCAACGCGTTGAACAGGCTGATGACGACCGGCATGTCCGCGCCCCCGATGGGGATCGTCAGGAGGATCCCGTAGGCGAGGAGGAGGACGAAGAACGGTAGCATCCAGAAGAGGCTCGAGGTCACAAGGAGGAGCACACCGCATGCGACGCCGACGATGAGGATCCCCGTGTTCACGAATTGCCGCGCCGGGAGGACGATCGCCTTGGACGGCATCCAGCCCTGCAGCTTCAGGAACGCGATCATGCTGCCCGCGATCGAGATCGAACCGATGATCGCCCCTGCGACGCTCAGCCCGCCCGTCACCTTGTCCGAGAGCGTGGAAAGCAGCTCGACGGCCGCGATGGCGGCGGCAGCCCCGCCTCCCATCCCGTTGAACATCGCGACCATCTGGGGCATCTCGGTCATCTTCACGACGCGAGCCCAGTAGTATCCCCCGAAGCCGCCAAGAGCGACGCCGAGGAAGATCAGGCCGAGGTTCTCGACGGGGATGGTGAGCGCGAGATTCATGTCGACGAACGAGAAGAACGTGACGGCGACCGCGACCAACATCGCGATCCCGGCATAGACGATCCCGCGCCGGGCGGTCTCGGGCGAGCTCAGCGCCTTCAAACCGAGGATGAAGATCAGGACGGCGACGACGTACACCGCATCGATGGCGATCGAAATCCAGTTCGTCATGCGGGACCTCCCTTCTTCTTGGTGCGGTCAAACATCGCAAGGATGCGTTCCGTCACGACGTAGCCGCCCGTGACGTTCATCGCGCCCATGATCGTGGCGATGAGCCCGATCGCCAGCTCCGGCCCGTTGTTGGCGAGGCCGAGAGCTACGATGCCCCCGACCAGCACGATCCCGTGGATGAAGTTCGACCCGCTCATGAGCGGGGTGTGGAGGAGCGTGGGGACCCGGCTGATGACCTCGTACCCGACGAACACGGCGAGCAGCGCGATGAACAGCGCTGTCCACAGGTCTGCTGCCATCTACGCCGCCCCCTTGGAGAGCAGGTCCGCGGTCGGCTTGTGCATCACCACGCCGTTGGATACGAGAAGGCTCGCGGCGAGGATCTCGTCCGAGTAGTCCGTGACGAGCGCATGCTCCCTCGTGAATAGGAGGGTAAGGAACGATTCGAGGTTCTTCGCGAACATCTGGCTCGCGTTGAACGCGAGCTGGCTCGGAAGGTTGAGGGGCCCGGCGATCGTGACCAAGTTGACCACGACGTTCTCGCCCGGCTTCGTGAGCTCGCAGTTGCCGCCCGACTCCGCGGCGAGGTCGACGATGACGGACCCGGGCCGCATCGCGGCGACCATCTCCTTGCGGATGAGCACCGGAGCCTTGCGACCAGGGATCGCGGCGGTCGTGACGATGACGTCGGCTTCGGAAACGGCCTTTGCGACCATCGCTTGCTCCTGCTTCTTCTCCTCGTCCGTGAGCTCTCGGGCGTACCCACCCGCGCCCTCGGCGTTGATCTGGAGCTCGAGGAACTTCGCCCCGAGGCTGCGGACCTGCTCCCCCGCCGCCCGACGGACATCGTACCCTTCGACGATCGCGCCCATCCGGTGCGCCGTGGCGATCGCGAACAGACCCGCGACCCCGGCCCCCAAGATGAGGACCTTGGCGGGTCGGATCGTGCCGGCCGCGGTCGTCAGCATCGGGAGGAACTTCGGGGACAGGCTCGCGCCGATGAGCATGGCGCGGTAGCCCGCCGCGGTCGCCTGGGACGAGAGCACGTCCATGCTCTGGGCGCGCGTGATCCGCGGGAGGAGCTCGAGGGCGAACGCGGTGACCTTCGCGTCCCGCATCTTCGCCACGCGGTCGAGCGACCGGCTGGCGTTCATGAGGGCGACCACGACCGTCCCGGGCTTCATCCAACCGATCTCCTCGGGGGTAGGAGCCTGGACCTTGAGCACGATCGCCGCCGAGCCGAAGAGGGCGGAGCGGTCCGTCTGGGTCTGGGCTCCGACCGCGGTGTAGAGGGCATCCGGGTACCCCGAACTGGCCCCCGCCCCCGCCTCGACGACCACCTCGACCCCCGCCTTCGTCAGTTGTTTGACGACGTCGGGAACGAGGGAAACGCGTCTCTCGCCGGGGGTGACCTCAGTAGGTACCACGATCCGGACTGCCATAAGAATCGGGGGGCTTTTGGCGGACGAGATTATACGCTTGATGTGTCCGGGGGTTGACCGAATGGGTAATCAAGCCGACGTTGCGGTCATCGGCGCCGGTGTAGTGGGGCTCGCGACAGCCCGTGCGCTGCACGAGCGAGACCCGGACCTTTCCCTGGTGGTCCTCGAGAAGGAGAACGCTGTCGCCGCCCATCAGTCCGGGCACAACAGCGGCGTCGTCCACTCGGGGGTCTACTACCGTCCGGGGTCGCTCAAGGCCCGGTTGTGCCTGGAAGGGCGGGCCGCGCTGATCGACTTCGCCACCCGGGAGGGGATCCGGTGCCAACGGATCGGCAAAGTGATCGTTGCGTCGCGGCCGGAGGAGGTCCCCGAGCTTTCGACGATCGAGGAACGCGCTCGGGCCAACGGCGTCTCGGACGTCCGCAGACTCTCCCCGGGCGAGCTCGAGACCCGGCTCCCCGAGGTAGTGGGAGTGGCCGCGGTCGAGGTCCCTTCGGCCGCGATCATCGACTACCCGGGGGTGGCCCGGCGGTTGATGGACCTCCTGAAAGCGGAGGGGGTCGATGCTCGTCTATCGAGCGGGGTGCGGTCGGCCGTGCGGCGGGACGGGGGCTGGGACCTGGATACCCCGACCGGGGAGGTCGCCGCCCGCTACGTGATCAACTGTGGTGGTCTCGAGTCGGACCTCTTGGCGGAGATGATGGGGGTCCGCTCACCGGTCTCCATCGTTCCGTTCCGCGGCGACTTCTACCACCTCAGTGAGCGGCTGCGCCCTCGGATCCCTTGCCTCGTCTACCCGGTTCCCGACCCCGACGTCCCGTTCCTGGGAGTCCATCTGACCCCAACGGTGGAAGGCGAGCTCCTAGCGGGACCGAATGCGGCGCTCGCCCTCTCTCGCGAGGGGTACCGGGGAGGCCAATGGACGGCGGCCCAGCTGACGCGCATGGCCCTCTTCCCGGGGACGGTCGGTCTCGCGCGTCGCTACGGGATGTACGCGGCGCGGGAATGGCTGAAGTCGTGGAGCCCCGCGGAGTTCCTCTCGGCCATCCGTCGGCTTTGGCCGGCGGTCGAGGAGAACGACCTCATCAGCCGCTCCTCGGGAGTGCGGGCCCAGGCGGTCCGACCCGACGGCTCTCTCGAGGATGATTTCGTGCTCGTCCGGGGACCGCAATCCCTCCACGTCCTCAACGCACCCTCCCCCGCGGCGACGGCCGCGTTCGCGATCGGGCGTCGGGTCGCCGACGAGGCGAACTTCCGGCGGGGAGCCGTCTCGACCGGGCCCGCCGGTTCGGGCCAACGCTCATAGACGGCCTCATCGTCCTCGCGACGATGGCGGAACGCTCGGAAGGGGCCGCCGGGACCCGCTGGTTCGACCGGATCGTGGAGGGGGACGCCCGCGAGGTGCTCGACCGGCTGCCGGCCGAGTCGGTCCAGCTGGCCATCACAAGTCCTCCCTACAACGTTCGGATCCCCTATCGGGGGTACACCGACGACCTGCCGCCGGAGGAGTACCTCCGGTGGCTGAAGGACGTCTGGAAGTCGCTCCACCGCGTTCTGGTACCGGGCGGGCGGTTCGTCCTGAACGTCGCCCCGACCTCGATCAAGAACTTCCGCCCGATCCACCACGACCTGTCGCGCGACCTCCGCGACTTGGGCTACATCATGCGGACCGAGATCATCTGGTACAAGCAGACGATGGGCCGGCGCACGGCCTGGGGCAGCTGGCGGAGCCCGTCCAACCCGCACATCGTCCCGTCCTGGGAGTACGTGCTCGTGTTCTCGAAGGGACAGTGGCGCCTCCCCGGTGACCCTCAGGCGGTCGACATTAGCGCGCGGGAGTTCGAGCAGTTCTCCGACGGGTTCTGGCAGATCCCTCCGGAGCGGCACCGCCGTGGCCACCCGGCGCCGTTCCCCGAGGAGCTGATCGAGCGTCTGGTGAAGTTCTACAGCTACCGCGGGAACGTGGTCCTCGACATGTTCGGCGGAACGGGGACGGTAGCGGCCGTCGCCCGCCGGCTGGGCCGGCACTACCTGCACATCGACGCGTCCCATGAGTACTGCTTGCTCGCGGCGGCCCGGGTACGTCGTGCACGACCTCCGAAGGGAGTGCGGGTCCCGGCCCCTCCTACGGGCTCGATGTTCGCCCTTCCCGAGGGCGTCGCTGAGGCCGCCTAGGGGTCGCGTCGAGCCGCCTGACGGGTGCTCATCCGCCGGGCGACCCCGGGGGCCAGGAGGTAGGACGCGGCGGACATCTCGGCCGCCCACACCTCGAGCGAGAGCTCCCTTTCGGCGGGGTGGTGTCCCAGGAACCGAAGGTACTCCCCGGCGAGCCGGGCGACCTCACGTCGGTCCGCTCCCGCCCTGACCCGTTCGACGATCGTTCCCGAACGGTAGACGCGATCGTAATGCTCGGAGACCCTTGCGAGCCGACCGGCGAGGTCGGGGTTCGCGTGCGCTTGCGCCAGGGCCGCGAGGTCGCGGTACGCTTCGTGGGCGTGCTGAAGCCAGGGAACGCGGTTCGTGACGTTCTCGGGGTAGTAGCGGTACCGCGTGAGCCGGCGGTCGTCCAAGTACAGGCCGAACCGGCTGACCGCCGCGAGTACGAACAGCGCGACGTCCGGTAGCTGGGTCCGGGCGAACGCGGCCCCGAGCTCTCCTTCGAGGAGCTCGCGACGGACGATCATCGTGCTCGAGTTGAAGGACACACGGGTCCGCTCGAGCCCCAGCTCGGCGAGGCCGTTCTTGTCGCGAGGCGGTACCGGGATCGGTCCCCGGCCGTCAAAGTAATCGTCGACCGCGTAGAACCGCCACTTTTCCGGTGGGACCGGGTCGCCGTGTTCGTCGACCACGCGGACCCGATTGCGGTAGAATCCGAGACCCGGGTCGGCCCGGAGGACGTCCAAGGCGTGAGCGAGCCGCTCGGGCTCGAACTCGTCGTCGTCGTCGAGGAAGGCCAGGTACGGAGCGTGGGTGGCGGCCACCGCTTTGAGAAGCCAAGAGCCGATCCGAGGGTCGTCGTCGAGGAGCGTGGGGATCCGCTGCTGCTCGAGGAACCGGTCGATCTCCGGGTTCGCGAAGCTCTTCGTGACGACGACCTCGTAGCGTTCGCGAGGGAGCGTCTGCGCGAGGACCGAACGGACCGCCGACAGGAGGAACCGCTCGCGACGGTAGGCCCCGATGACGATGGCGACCTCCGGTCCCTCGGGCACGGCAGCTCCTATCCCCGGGGCTGACCCGGCCCCGAGGGGGGTCGGGGAACGTTCCGGGCGGCGGCGGCCCCGGACGGCGACCCCCCGGGAAGGACGCGACGCTCGAGCTCGGTGGCGGCGTAGTGGAGGAGCGGTTCGAGGTTCACGGTGTCGGCGCGGTTGTAGCGGACGAGACGGTCGAGCGCGGAGGCGCTCCCCCGGCGGTACTCCTGCCAGAGCCGGACCGCATCCAGGCCATCGACTCCCTCCACCCCCGACCGGTCGCCGACCCCGAGCCGCTGCTCGATCCGTTTGAGCCCCCCGGCGTGGCCGATCCGGTAGAGCAGGAACCGTAGGTCGATGTGCGCGGGGGGAACGAGGAGCTGCGGGAACGACGTGAGCAGGAACGGGACATCGAACCGGCTCCCGTTGAACGTGACGAGGACCTGGTATCGACCGAGGAACGCGGGGAGCTCCTCGAGGTCGTCCCCCGCGACGAACGTCCGGGTCGCTCCGCCGCCGTGGACCGTGACGACCGTGACGATCCCGCCGTACGGGGAGAGCCCGGTGGTCTCGATGTCGAGGTAGGCGGTCTCGGCGGCGAACGCCGGATAGAGACGCCAGTGCTCGCGGTTCGGCAGGCGGCGGGCGAACCACCCCGCATCCCGCTCGGCGAGCGCCTGCTCGCTGCGCGCGAGCTCGTTCGCGAGACGCGCGCGGGTCGGCGCGCCCAGGCCGAGCGCCTCCGGCCGTTCGAGCAGGTCGCGCCAATCGCGGAACCCCGACTGCCAGAGGTCGGCCTCGGTCGCGGGGCCGATCCCGGGAAGATGCAGGAACGTCGCCCGAAGCACGGAGGCCGCGACGGTCGTCGGCCCTTTAGTCTCTGCGGGCCGGCTACGGACGGGGGTCGGCCGACTCGACGGGAAGCGGCCCGAGGGGAGCGACGAGCTCCTTCACGACGGCCCAGAACTTCGGCACGTCCGACCGCGGGAGCCGCTGACCGTAGAGCGGTGCCCGGCACTCCGCTTCCAATAGGTCCGGGTCGTCCGCGTCCCAGACGAGCCGAACGACCCACTCCTCTTTCTCGAGCTCGAACGCGAAGACCCGCTTGCGTGGGTCCGTGGCGACCGGGTTCGGCACGAGGATGTCGAGCGGCGGGTCGGGAGGAGGGGCGATGCCCGGCATGAGCGTCATCGGCGGCGGCCGGAACGGGAGCTTAAGGCGGATCCACGCGACCACGGGCCAGTGGCTCCGCGACACCCCGAGCGACGGCACGCCCGGGCGGAGGACGGAGGCCGCTTTACGCTCTCGGGCCGGTCGGCTCGCCGTTGGTTTCCGGGGTTTCAAAAAAAGAAACCACACGCGTTCTGTTTAACTGTCAAGTGTAGCCAGATAACGTAGCTGCGGACGTTAGTGGATGCGGGCTGAACAGATCGCCCGAAGGCTTTCTGCGTACACCCCATCTCTATCGAACTCGTCTTCTACGAATGTCCTTAGAGGTCTCTCTTTTTCGAGGGGGTTTCGGGCTTAGATGCTTTCAGCCCTTATCCCGGAGCGCGTGGCTGCTCAGCGATGCCCTGCCGGACAACTGATGGACTAGAGGCGCCGATTCCCCGTTCCTCTCGTACTGTGGGAACCTTCTCGTCAGAGACCCTTGCACTTCCGCCAAAAAGCAACACACCTGTCTCACGACGGTGTAAACCCAGCTCACGATCCCTTTTAATGGGCGAACAACCCCACCCTTGGTAGCTGCTGCACCACCAGGATAGGCAGAACCGACATCGAAGTAGCAAGCCTCCAGGTCGATAGGGACTCTTGCTGGAGACAACTCAGTTATCCCCGGGGTAACTTTTCTCTTATCACTGGCCCCTACAGGGGAGGCACAGTGGTTCGCTAGGCCCTGCTTTCGCATCGGGAATCCTCGTTAGGCAGATTCCCGTCAAGCCGGCTTTTGCCCTTGCACTCTACGGTGGATTTCTGACCCACCTGAGCCGACCTTTGGGGGCCCTTGTTACTTTTTGGAGGGCGTGGCGCCCCACCCAAACTGCCTACCTACGGGTGTCCCCTTTACAGGGTGAGCGATACCAGCCCGAAAGGGTGGTGTTTCATCGGCCTCTCGGAACGGAGCTTGCGCTCCGCCCTGGTAACGAGTCCCACCTACGCTACACATTCGGACTAGTATCACAACCGCAGGCTGCAGTAAAGCTCCACGGGGTCTTCGCTTTCAGACGGAAGACATTGGACTGCTCGCCAATGAGTCAGTTTCGCCGGCTTCCGAGCGGGGACAGTAGAGCTCTCGTTGGTCCTTCATGCAAGTCGCCAATTAAGCGACAAGGTATTACGCTACCTTAAGAGGGTCATAGTTACCCCCGCCGTTTATCGGTCCTTCGTCCCGTTGTACCGGGCTTTCAGATGCCGACACTGGGCAGGATTCAGCGGCCATACACAACTTTTCAGTCTCGCGGCCACCTATGTTTTTATTAAACAGTCGGAGCTCCCTGGTCACTGCGACCAGACCTCTACAGGTCTGGCACCCCTTATCCCGAAGTTACGGGGCTAATTTGCCGAATTCCCTCGCTCGAATTCTCGCCGACACGCCTTGGGCTTCTCACCCAGGGGCACCTGTGTCAGTTCTCGGTACGAGCCCAAGATGCCGTCCTCGACTTTTCACGGGCCGCCCGCATTGGGGAGAGACTCCTCGCGGAGTCCCGATCCCCCTGTCCCCGGTTCTCACCATAACGGTACTCCCCGGGGCGACGGGGGAACGATAGGCTGGCATATGCCCACCTTCCCTAGCGGCCGGCTTCCTCGAAGACGCTTTGACCTTGGGGTTACAGAATATTAACTGTATTTCCGTTCGCGAGTGCCGATTAAGGACTCGCTTAGGCTCGACTAACCCACGGCGGATGATCGTTGCCGTGGAACCCTGGCCCCTTCGGCGGACGGGATTCTCACCCGTCTTTGCTGCTACTCCTCCCAGGATTTTCGATGGAACCCGGTCCATAGGAACTCACGCCCCTACTTCTACCCGAGCACCACGCCTCCTTACACGATCGCCGCCGGTTGGCGGCGCGCCCACATATCGGGGGCCGGTTTAGCCCCGTCCATTTTCGGTGCCCATGCCCTCGACTGGTGAGCTGTTACGCACTCTTTGAAGGATGGCTGCTTCTGAGCCCACCTCCCAGTTGTCTTCGAACACGGACGCCCTTTGCATAACACTTAACCGGCACTTTGGGCCCTTAATGTGAGGCTGGGTTGCATTCCCTTTCGCACGGCGGGCTTACCCCTGCCGCGCTCACTCCCGGCGTCTTCGCTGCACGGAACTTCGGAGTTCGACAACAGGCCGAGACCTTTCGGTCCCGCTTCCCGTAATCGGTGCTCTACATACCGTGCTTGCTCGGCCGAGACCTACCTGCGAGTAGTTTCAGGAGGAACCAGCCATCCCCAGTCTAGATTGGCCTTTCACCCCTAAGCACAGGTCATCCGAGTGATTTGCACGTCAACACCGGTTCGGTCCTCCACCTACCTTTCGGCAGGCTTCAACCTACCCACGCTTAGATCGATTGGCTTCGGGTCTTCCACATATGACTTCGGGCGAGCACACCCCGTCCCTGGCCTCTTGCGAGGTTGCGGACTGTCGGTTTCCCTTCGGCTGCGGCCGTGCGGGCCTTAGCCTCGCCATATATCGAAACTCCCTGGCCCGTTATTCAAAACGGACGCATGGATCCTGTGTCCACGGTCTTGCGACCGCTTCGTTCCTTGGGGACCACATGCGGCTTAACGTCAGTTGGTTTCAGGCTCTTTTCACCTCCCTTCCGAGGTACTTTTCAGCTTTCGCTCGCGCTACTATTGCACTATCGGTCTCGGGACGTATTTAGGATCGGATGACTGTACCACCCGGCTTCCCGCGCGATATCCAACGCACGGTACTCGGGATACCTCCAATCTCGCCTCTTTCGTTCGCCTACGGGACTTTCACCCTCTTGGGTCCGTCGTTCCAGGCACGTTCAGCTTAGAAAGCCAGCGAGTACGAAGGTCCACTACTCCACATCTCCCTGCCCTCACCGGGCAGGGATTCGGTTTGTCCTTGGCCGCGTTCGATCGCCTTTACTAGCGGCATCTCGGTTGATTTCTTGTCCTCCCCCTACTAGAATGCTTTACTTCGGGGGGTTCCCCTTCCTTGCGGAATGTCCCTTGCGGGACCGGAGTTCCGATTCGGTGATCGGTGGATCACAGGTTCCTTGCGCCTACCCACCGCTTATCGCAGCTTGGCACGACCTTCATCGGCGCCCGAGCCTAGCCATTCCCCAACTGACAGGAGTCAGCTACACTGATTACACTTGACAAGCGTCCAGAACGCGTGTGATCGGCGTCATCGGCCCCTTCCCCAGGTCGGCGAAGGGACCCTCGCCCTTCCCCGGAGAGGCCCCGGCCTCTGCGGGTGCATGTGCCGACCGAACAGCTTCGCCGTGGCGCGGCTCGTGTGCCAGTGGGAGGCGCTATTTAACCACTGCGACGGGGAAACTTCCGGGGCGCTCCCCCGACGCCGGCGGGGGGCTCCGGGGGACCGCAGCGACCGGGCCGGGGTCAGGGACGGAAGCCGCTGGGCCCATGATGGGACGTGGGGTCTCGGCCGTCCGGCGGGCGCGCGGCCGCGAACCGGCAGTACCCTTCGGCGTTCGGCGCGCAGCTCACGCAGTTGCGCTCGGCCGGCACCGGGGCTCGCACGCGGTCCTCGCGAACCTGGCGTAACGCATACTCGAGCCAGTGGGCTTCCGCCTCCTCGTACGGCACCCGAACCCAACCTTCGTGGAGGCCGCCGCCGGCTTCGTCCCCGTAGAGGACGACACCGAACGCGGGACGACGACCGAACGTGACCTCGACCAGGCGGCACTCCGCGACCGCCTGGATCGTGTCGAAGAGGCGGACGTGGGCCTCGTGGTAGCCGCCGAAGAGATGGGTCTCCTTGTACTCGACGGGATAGAACTCTCCGTCCGCCTGTCGGATCACGAAATCCGGGCGGCCGGCGAACCCCCACGCCGCGTCCACGAGCGTGCTGTGCGAGTTCGTGAACTTCGGGTCGATCTGGACGCGTTCGGAGGGGAACAGCATCGGGAGGTCGTCCTCGCCCGGGTCCTCGTAGACCAAGCGGTCGTCGTCGAAGAGGTCGAGCCGGCCCTCGTTCACGGTGAGCTTTCCGAGGGGCGGGGAGAACAGCGGCGACTGCCGGAGCGGGACGACGTCGAGGGGAGTGCGCACCGGCCCGAGCGTCCCGGTGTTCCGCAGCGCGTGCAGGGCACGCCCGAGCTCCATCTCGTGCGGGCACCGGAAATAGGTGACGAGGTCGTGGGGCGTCAGGTGCTCCGCAGCGGGGACCGAAAGAGGGGCCAGCATCCCTCGGGCCTCGGGCTCGAGGTCTATGAAGGTGCGCCTTCACGCGAAACCGGCGAGACCGGTCGTACGCTATCCCGTGGTATCGCCGAAGAGCTGCCGTCGGGCCGCCGTCCGCTCGGGGGCCGGCAGGCGAGAGCGTGCGAGCAGGGAATCGAGAAGCTCCGTGTCGGGCCCGAGCCGCCGGACGACGGCGGCAATCGCCTCGGCGTCGCTGGGTCGGCGCTTCTCGTGAGCCCGGACAAAAGCATACTCGGGTCGAGTGACCCGAACCGTGTGCCCGCGGAAGGAAGCGTTCGTGAGGCGAGCGACACCCTCCCGACCGCTCCATTCCTCGAACGGAACCGGGGTCCGCGGTTCTAGCGGCACTGCCCACTCCACGCGCGCCCCCTCCCGGAACGTCCCCACGAAGGCGCGGGCTCCCTGCACGATCCCCGCCGCGGGCCAGTCCGTCGGGGCGAGCGGCTCGATGAGATAGTCCGCGAGCAGCACGGCGATCCGGTCCACGCCGGCGCGCGTTGTGCCCAGGTCAAGGCCGCCCGGGGCGACCCGGGCCCCGAGCAGGGCGGCGGCCGCCGACCCGCCCACGTACCACTCGACCCCTTCCTGGGCGAGCGGGCCCGAGACCCTTCGGAGGACCTCCTCGAGCGCGCTCTCGACGCGGACCGGGACGTGTTCGTAGACCTGGTCGAGCATCGTCGCGAGGACGAACCGGTTCCGGTTGTATGCGGATCGCGCACGGGCCAGCTCCGAGAACGGGAGCAGGAACCGACGGTGCCAGCACCGGGGTCCGCCGAACAGGCACGGCGACGGGGGATGGACGAACCCGAAGACGTCAAGCGGGCCCTTGGGCGGTCCGTTCGCGTCCGCGCCTCCGTCCTGAGCATGGTAGGTAAACGTCGTCCGCTCCCCGTCCCGGTCCTGGGACAGCTGGTGGAGATAGCCGGCCCCGAGGTCGGGCCCCGACACCATCTCGCTCGTCATGACCGCCCGAGGGTGCCGACGAGCGTCCGAGGTCGGTCCCGTCAGCTCGGAGGCGGGCGAATCTCGAGCGCGCTGGGAAGCGGTATCGACCCGACCGTCACGTCCACGTGGTGGTCGCCCCGTCGAGCCACCAGGTACGTTCCGCTCGGCATCGATTTCCAGACGCCGGGCTCCCCGTCGAACGGCTCGGAGCCGACGATGACCCGTTGGGACGTCGCCCGGTAGGTCATCTCGTAGTAGCGGCGGGTCCCGTCGAAGAGGCCGGTCCCGTGGTCTCCCGTCCACAGACAGAACGCCCAGAGCTCGTCTGGCCCGCGCGTGAAGAGTACGTTCAACCCCGAGAAGGGAGGAATGATCGGTTTGCCAAGACCTTCCCAGACCCGAACCAGGTCCTCGACCGTGTGCACGAAACCGCGGAGCGGGTCTCCCGTCTCCTCGGTGTTCCGGTGCAGCAACCAGTAGAGGACCTCGCTGTCATTGACGCCACGGACCTTCGGCTCGTGGACCCCGAGGAACGGACGGGTCTCGTTCGGGAACGAGATCGCCCCGTTGTGCGCGAACAGGCTCGTGTGGTTCTCGAACGGCTGGGAGTTCTCGAGGGCGATCAGCTTCTCGTACGGGAGCTTCAGGGGATTGCTCGCGTGTCGGAGATGGCCGATGATCAGCGAGCCGCGAGCCTCCGCGGCCGTTCGGAGGTAGTGCTCCCGCTCTCCCTCCGCGAACGCGCCTCTCGCGCCTTTCTCAACCCGCGTGCGTCCGCCCTCCACGAACCATCCGATCCCCCAGCCATCCTTCTGGGCACGGATGGGGTCAACGTTCGACTGGGCCAGCAGCGACCGGTCGGAGCGAACGAGCCACGGTTCTGCGGACTCCGCTTGGACCGACAAGACTCCGAAAAGTCGACACATCGACCTGAGCACGTCGGGCACCTAGATAAGCCTCCGGCGCGGCCGCGACAACTTTCCCGCCCGTTAGCAACCCTTTTTACCCATGCCCGGGCTGGAACGTTCGAGAGAGCCCGATGGTAACGGTCGAAGTCACTCCCGCCGCACGGGACCAGGTACTGAAGATCATGGAGAAGCAGGGCAAGCCCGGGTCCGCCCTGCGCCTCTACGTCCAGGGCGGGGGATGCTCGGGCCTCACGTACGGGATGTCGTTCGACCAGCGCGAGACGGGCGACGAGGTCGCCTTCGAAGGCGGCGGGCTCCTGGTGGTCGTCGACCGCGCGAGCGCTCCGCTGCTCGAGGGCGTCCAGGTCGACTTCCTGCTCGGCCTCGAAGCCTCAGGGTTCAAGATCCACAACCCGAACGCCAAAGAGACCTGCTCGTGCGGCAAGTCGTTCTCGGCGTGAGTCACGACGCGCGCGACACCGGCGTTTTATAGACGGCCTTTCGTCCTATCTTGGGGAATCGAGGAGGGCCCCAGGCATGAGCGATAGTAAAATCACATTGGAAGTCACAAAAGAGGCGCAGGACCAGGTCCGGGACTTGATCAAGAGCCAGAAGCCCGGCATGGCCGTTCGCGTCTATCTCCAATCCGGCGGTAGCGGTAGCGGTGGCGGCTGCGGAAGCGGCTGCAGTTGCGGTTCGTCGGGTGGGGGGGGATGTGGCAGCGGAGGCGGCCACGGCGGAGGCCCCTCGTTCGGGATGGCGTTCGACAAGCCCCGCAACGGGGACCAGGTCGTCCAGATCGACGGCTTCTCCATCGTGGTCGACGACCTATCTGCCGAGCTCGTGAACGGGGCTCGGATCGACTGGGTCCAGGACCTGAACGTCTCCGGATTCAAGATCACGCCGCCGAACGCGCCGACGACCTCGGACCCCGAGTCCGGGGCGGAGGCCGGCGGCTGTGGTTGCGGTTCCGGCGGGTGCGGGGGCGGTTAGCGCCCCCGGTCCAACCTTTTCTTCCCTTTTCTCCGCACTTTCGCTAAGGCGAGGGCCTGCCGGCGAGGAATGCTTCGGTCGATCCAGTAGCGCATCTCCCACGTCCGCTCGAATCCCAGGCGAGCGTAGACCCGCCGTCCGAACCGCGAGCCGTGAAGTTCCACGTTCGGGTATCCCGCCTCCCGGCACTCTCGGACGAGTTCGCGAACGATCCGGGTCGCGACCCCCTTCCCCCGCCAGGCGGGCTCGGTGTACATGGACAGGATGTACGGACTGACCAACGAGGGAATGCCGGGACGCGGTTGGTCCGAGTGGCACCACACACAGCCGCTCCCGACCACGGACCCTTCCGGGGACTCGGCGAGCCAGCCGATGAGCTCGCCGGAGTTGAGAAGGGTCCGCGCCCATCGGCGGTAGCGGGGGTCATGCTCGGTGATCTCCCGCTCCGAGCGGGTGGCGATGTCGGACCACATCCGGTGCCGGTGGTCGACGAGCAACGGGAGGTCGGCCAGGGTCGCCCTTCGATACGTCAGTCGAGCGCTCTTCGTCACCTTTGGCGTGGTCATTCG
Organism: Thermoplasmata archaeon UBA61; assembly: GCA_002503985.1. GTDB lineage: Archaea > Thermoplasmatota > Thermoplasmata > Lutacidiplasmatales > UBA184 > Lutacidiplasma. Next base: position 13,337 of record DASW01000002.1, on the reverse strand, counting down.
TCCCTCCGACCCGTGGTCGCCTTTGGGGAATGGGCCCGGACGGATTTGAACCGTCGACCGACCGGTTATGAGCCGGTCGCTCTGAGCCGGACTAAGCTACGGGCCCACCGGGAAGGAAAAGGAGGCGCCGCCGAGCGGAGTTTGGGGGCGGCGGCAGAACACCGCCGCCCTTTCGAACCGCTGACCTTTCGGTTAACAGCCGATCGCTCTACCGCTGAGCTACGGCGGCACCGAGGGTGCCGAGCTGGCATCGCGCTAATAGCCTTTCCGGCTCGGAGGCGGCCGGTTCTCGTGCTCGATGGCGCGGCTCTTGAGGTGCTGGATGATCGCGGTCATCCGTTCGAGGGACTGGTTGAGGTCCGCCCAGAACTCCTTCGACTTGTCGGTGATCACCGCACCGTCCGCGGAGGGTTGGATGACGCCCTCTCGCTCGAGCAGGTGGAGCGAGTACCGGGTCTTGTGGATCGGCAGTTGGAGCGCCTCGCTCAGGCGGATGATTCCGATCGGGGGACTCTTCGCGAGCTTCTCGAGGATGTCGACATTCCGCGCGAGAAGGTCGAGCTCCTCCTCGATACGCTCCACCAGGTGGACCGGCTCCTCTCCCTCGGGGCCCTCGGACTCGAGGTCACCGACCCTTTCCTTCTCCACGGGCATGTACCGACCCCGGACCCGAGCACGCTTACTTGAACGTTGTTAGCGACACGCGCGAGGGCGACGGGTGCCCCGGGTACGGGAGTTACGGGCCCGCCGGGATTCGAACCCGGGTTTGAGGCTCCGGAGGCCTCCGTGATGTCCAAGCTATACTACGAGCCCGCGCGTCGCATTCGACGCCGGACCCTATTTAGGTGCTTGCTCGGAGCGAAGCTGCGGTCCTCCCCATGTCCCAGAGGAGGGGTTCGAGTGACGAGGGTAACCGGGCGCGCGGGAGGCTATCGGGCCCGTCGACCGATGGCGCGCAAAGTATTCATGAGCGGCGACCGGGAGGGGTTTCGGGTGCCCGGGCTGCAGCGGCGTTCGATACGGGCCGTTATTACGGCCGTCGTTAGAGCGGTGAGGACCGGCAGGTGAGGTCGTGATCTCGTTCATCACCCCTATGCGTCGCCCCGACCCGACCGAAATCGAGCGGATCCGGTCGATGCTGCCCAAAGGTTCCGAATTCATCGTTGTCTCGGCCCCCGGGGGCGCGGCCCATGCCCGCAACATCGGAGCGGCCGCGGCGTCCGGGGACGTCTTCGTCTTCGTGGACGATGACGTGCAGCTGATCACCGATTGGGATTGGGACGCGTGGCTGAAACGGGATTGGCAGTTCGCCGTCGCCGAGCTCTACTGGCCGGCCCCGAGGGTGAACCGATTCATGATGCGGGCCGAGAGCACGTTGCTCGACGTGCTGATCGCCGTGTTCCACTACAAGCTTTTCATGTCCGGGTTCGCCGCGGTGCGTCGGAAAGCGTTCGAAGCGGTCGGCGGGTACAACGAGTCCGTGGTCTTCGAGGAGCACGTCATCACCATGGACTTCTACCGACACCATTTCCGGGGCGCACGATTGCCGGTCCGCGTCAAGATGCTAAGGAAGTGGCACGGCTGGAGCCCCACGAACGACACGACGAGCCGCGGGAAGGAGCACCCTCCCCCGAAGCCGGGCGAGGTCCTGGTCCTCCGCACGTAGTCGTGAACCCGTCCAACCAACGCGGACCCGGACCTAGGGGGTCTTCGGGTCGAAGGGACAGGCCCACCGTGGGGCCGCGGACTACCCCTTGCCGGCCTTCACACGAGCGGCGGGGGGCGGGGCCTTCGACTCAGAGTAGCCGCACTTCCCGCAGGAGCGGCGGTCCTTGTGGTTCGCGAGGAACGTGCCGGGACCACACTTCGGACAGGACTTGTGGGTCCGGGTGAGGGTGTCTCCCTTGACCTCGTAGAGGCTGATGCGTGCCTTCGACATGGCAGCTCACTCCTTCTTCTCGGGGGCGGGCGCGGCCGGCGCCGGCTCGGCCGCGGGCGGAGCGGCGGCGGGCGGCGCCTCCGTGGTCGCGGGGGGCGCGGCCTTGGCCGGCTTCTCCTTGAGGCCGTTTCGGATCAAGATGTGCCCGCGGACGGTGGCCTTCGCCGCCTCCGCGGATTCGTAGACGACCGCGTCCCCGCGCGTGACCGCGGTGCCGTAGCGCGCGTTCATCCGCTCGATGATGACCCGGTCCTTCGGGGCCTTCACGAGCTTCGAGAGCTCCCCTCGAACGGCGTCCCGGCTGGGCGTCGCGGCGGTCGCGTGCGCGACCTCGAACCGAAGTTCGTGGCGCTTCATCAGCGGGTTCGCCCGGTCCTCGAGGATTCTAATCTCCACGGTCGATTCTCCGAAGCTCCATTTGGGCGATAAGTTGCCGCACGTGCTCCTTCGACACCGCGTCGACGCGGACGAAAGAGACCCCCGCACCTGGGATTCCGTATATAACGGTGGCCCCGGCGGGGAGCGATTCGACGAGCGCGAGCGACCCGAGGTCCTCCTCGCCCTCGACCTCGATGAGCCCGCCTCCCGAAGCGACCAGCTCGCGGACGGCGTCCCGGAGCCGCTCCGTGAGGAACCCGGGAGGGTTCTTGACGCGAACGAGTCGCCGACGGGCCAGTGACCGGAAGAGCTTCGGGTCGATGGGCTCGTTCCGCCGCGTCTTGAGGTCGACGATGCCGATGAGGGGAGGATGGGCGAGCTCGATCGCTCGCGCGGTCACGAGGTCGCCGCACGCTCCGAACGTCTCGAGCGCGAGCACATGACGGTCCGCCTCCGGACCCGAATAGACCGGACCGTACCGCACTCCCAGGGTCGCGCGCAGCGACTCCGGGACCGCCCACGCCCGCTCGTCACTTGACGCGGAGCGCGTACCGGCCCGCGGCATGGATCCCCATCTTGCGCGCGATCTCCGACTTCTCCGGGTCGATGACGATGAGGTACCCCTGCCACTCGCGGGAGACCTCGCCCCCGCAGCGGGGGCACTTCAGCTGGTCGGTGATCGAACTGCAGCTCTTGCACGCCTTCAGATTGATCATCGTTCCCCTCAGCTCGCCGGGGTCGGCGGTTTCGAGGCGGGCTTCGCGGCGGGCTTCGCGGCGGGCTTCGCGACCGTCTTCTTGGCGGGGGCCGGCCCCGCCTTCTTGGCGGCGCCCTCGGCCTTCTTGTGCGCCTCTTGGATCCACTCGAGCCGACCCAGCGCCGGCTGGCGCATGGTGAGCCCGATGCGGCTGTCGCGGGGAGAGATTTCGGATAAGGAGAGCGAAACGACGCGGGCCCGGACCTTGTAGCCGACCTTGAGGTCCTTCTTGGACTCCACGCCGACGAGCCGCTGGTTGTGCTCGTCGATGTTCACCCGGTCGTCCATGATCTGGGACACGTGGAGCAACCCGTCGAGCGGGCCGAACCGGACGAACGCGCCGAACTTCCGGATCTCCACGACCATCCCCTCCACGACCTCCTGGATCTCGGGGCGGAAGAGGAGGGCCTCGTACTCGACCTCCTGATAGACGCCGCCGTCGCCGTGGATGATGTGCCCTTCGCCGACCGGTGTCACGTCCCGAATCGTCACCGCGACGCTCTGGCCGTCGACGAGCTTCCCCTCGAACTGCTGCTGCGCGAGCTCGGTCAGCACGCTCCCGAGGTCGGGCCCGAGCCGCTGGGGCGGGATGCGGACGACGTCCCGGCGGTGGTCAAGATAGTACATGCGCCGCGCGCGAGCGGGGGGGCCTATAAGATTCTTGGGGTCAGGCCTGCGGGCGGGTTCGACGACCGCGACCTTCCCGGACGGCCGCCACCACGAACCCATGACCGGTCTCGAGGACGCCGGGTCTCCGACCGACTCGTTCCTCGAGCTCGGGGAGGTTCCGCCAGACGCGAGGCTCTCGCCGCGCGATAGTCGTGAGCCGGTCCCGGAAGGCCCCAATCGACCCCAGCGCCATCCGGTCGACCGTGCGGAACCCTGCTGTGGTCAACGCGGCTTCCGCGCCGGCGGCGGTGTAGAAGTCGAACTCGAAGAAGCACATGCGCCCGGGAGCGTAGGGCTGGTGGGACCGGTCCGTCGAACGGGTGACCCAGTCCAGGAAGTAGTACTCCGGGTCCCGGAGGACCTTGAGGAGAAACCTTCTCCGTGCCCCGCTCGACAGGAACTCGGTCGTCGCCGCAACCGGGGAGGAGACATCGATCACTAGCACCCCTCCGGGCCGCACGACGCGCGCGACCTCGGAGAGCAGCCGAGGTCCGTCCCCAGCGGAGAAGCCGAGGATGTTCCCGTAGACCACCGCGCCCCGGAACACTCCCTCCCCGAACGGCAGGTGCTCTCCAGCGCCGCGGACGCCGCGAAGCTGCCGGGACCGGGCGAAGGCGCGGCGGCGGAGAGCGCGTAGCATGGGGAGGCTCAGATCGACCGCGACCACCTTTGCGCCGGACGCGAGGATTGTGGGCGTGAAACGGCCGGGCCCGGGTCCTAGTTCCAGCACCCACCCGCGGCCCCTCGGAAGGTGGCGCTCGAGGAATCGGTCGCGGAGCTCCCGGACGAGGACGCGCCAGGCCTCGCCGGAATACCGGTGTCGCTCTCGATCGACCTGCGCGTCAAACCGCTCGCGGATCCGACGACGTCGCTCGCTCGAACGCGCCGCAGGCCGCAATCGGGGCCGCAACCCCCGGCTCGGGTGCGTTGGCACGGCCGTCCCACCGGGGCGGATGAGATAACCCGGCTCCGGACGCGAACGGATGGTGGCTAAGCCCGGCTGAGCCCGAGGGCGAGGTCGGTCTTCGCGATCGACGCGCGACCGTCGACCTCGAGGTCGAGGGACGCCCGAATCGCGTCCACGTTCTCCGGCACCACGATCGATTCCTGATGGATCGCCTGGAAGAAGTAGGCGTCCCGACCGTCCATGCGGAACCCCTCGTCCCAGAGAACGTTCTCCATCATGTCGTTGAAGCCGAGCCCGCGGTCCCGCGCGTACTCCATCACCTGAGGGGTCCCATCCACGTGCTCCCAAGGGGCGAAGACCCGGAACCGCGGGGCCTTGCGGAAGGTGTCCGTGACCTCGGTGGCGTCCTTAGGCGCCCGGGTCAGACGGACGTGGTTCACGTGAACGTGCATGAGGGTCGTCGGGACCACGACGGCCAGGGTCGCGATGTGAAGCTCGGGGAGGATCGTCAGCACGTCGGGACCGTGGTGGGACGGCAGCTGGAACGTGGGCATGATCCCGTTGATCGGTCCCTTCTTCGTCTCCGCGGGGTCGGCGGCCCGGCGGACGATCGTGACCTCCCAGTGGTCAATCCCCCAACCTTCCCGAAGAATGGCGGCGGCGCGTGCGATGCCCGTCGTATTGCACGAGACGACCCGCAGGGTCCGCTTGCCGCGGCACGCGGCGTAGTTCGCGAGCGAGCTGAACGAAGCCTCGGCGACGTCCGCCTTCTCTCCGCCCTGGAAGATCGCGTGGACCCCCGCTGCTTCGTAGAGCTTCCGGTTCTCCCGACCGATCTTATCCGGGGCGGCGTCTACGACGATGTCGACCTTACCGAGGAGGTCGTGGATGGTACCGGCGACGGGAAGGCCGGCGCACTTGAAATCCTCGGGCTTCCCCCCGCCCGTGATGTAGATGGGATACCCCTTCTCCATCGCGCGCCGGGCCTCGTAGCTCGGTCGTGTCTTGGCGACGCCGACGAGCTCCATGTCCGGCTGTTTCGCCACCGCGTCGGCGACCCTCTTCCCAATCGTCCCGAACCCGTTGACGGCCACGCGGACCCGCACGAGTCACTCCTCCGGGCGGTCGAAGTTCGTCCAGGTTAAAGGAACTGCCGCGAGAGGCCGCGCCCGCGGATACGCTAAATCCCGGCGCGTGCGTCGGCGCTCGGTTACCATGAATTTCGAGCTGAGCGACGAGGAGCAGGCGTTCCAGGCCGCGGTCCGTCGTTTCGGGGACCGGGTCCTCCGGCCGAACGAACAGAAGATCGACGCCGAGGGACGGATCCCCTCCGACGTCCTCGCGGCAATGGCCGACCTCGGCCTGCTCGCGATGCCCGTGCCGGTCGAGTACGGCGGGATGGGAGCCTCCGCGGTCCTCACCGAGCTCGCGGCCGAGGAGATCGGGCGCGGGGACTCCTCCATGGCGACCGCCGTCTTCTTCCTGCTCGAGGCGGGGTGGTCCACGGCCTTCTCCCTGCACGGAACGGAGGAGGCGAAGCGCGAGGTCCTACCACCGGTCTGTGCCGGAAAGGCGTTCCTCGGGATCGCTAGCACGGAGCCGACCGGGGGAAGCGACCTCGCCGGCATGCACACCACCGCCCGTCGGGAGGGCACCTCGTTCGTGCTGCACGGTGAGAAATCGTTCATCTCCGGCACGGAGGAGGCGAAGGAATTGGGCGGCGGCCACCTCACGCTCGCGAAGGACCCCGCGGGAGGTTTCGACTTCCTCTACGTCCCGACCAACACCGAGGGGATCTCGACCCAGCGGTTCCACAACATGGGTCGCATGGGCATCTCGACCGGTGGACTGACCTACCAGGATGCTCGGGTCCCGGAGAAGTACCTTCTCGGGACCCAGGGGAAGGGGTTCGGTCTCGCCATGGGTGGGTTCTCGGTCGCCCGGACGTACGTCGCCGCGGCGTGCATCGGGGCCGCCGAGCGGGCGCTCGAGACCGGGACGAAGTATATCCGGGAACGGTCGGTCTTCGGCCAGCCCCTAGGCAAGTTCGAGGCGATCCAGTTCGAGCTCGCAGACCTGTGGTCCCAGCTCGAAGCGGTCAAGTGGCAGGTCCGTCGAGCTGCCTGGCTCATCGACACGTATACCCTCAAAGGAGACACGTCCCACCGCTCCGAGGTCGACCGCGTGGTCTCGTCGGTCAAGCTCGCGGCTCCTCAGATCGCCTTCGAATGCGTGAAGCGGGTAATGATGTGGCACGGCGCATCCGGGTACACTAAGGAAGTCGGCCTCGAACTCGGGCTTCGGGGGATCATGTCGTACATGGTCGGGGCCGAGGGCGGGCTCAACATCATGCGGATCATCCTCGGTCGGGAACTCCTCGGAAAGGACTTCCTGCCGTACAAGTAAGCGACCGATGACCGGACGTCGCCCGTCGCGGACGCAGCCGATCGACGAGCGACGGTTCCACGACTGGCTCGCGAGGGAGCTCCCGGCGGGTCGTACGGGTCTTCTCCCCCTGGGGGACGACGCGGCGGCCATTCGCCCCCCTCCCGGCAAGGTCGCGGTCCTCTCGATCGACTCGCTCGTGGAAGGGACCCACTTCCTTCCCCGCTCGCGGCCTCAGCAGGTCGGGGCGGCCGCTGCCGGCGTCAGCCTTTCGGACCTCGCGGCCAAAGGAGCCCAGCCGGCGGCCCTCCTCCTCGCGATCGTCGTGCCCATCGGAACCCCCCAGAATTGGGCCGAAGAGGTCATTCGAGGCGCGGAGCGGACCTCCGAGCGGTTCGGGATGTCGCTCGTGGGAGGGGACACTAAGCCGGGACCGGTCCGCACCGTGGTCAGCAGCGTGGTGGGCTGGGCCCGGGAAGGTTCGCTCGCCCCACGGTCCGGGGCCCACCCGGGGGACCTGCTCGCGACCACCGGATCCGTCGGGCGTGGGGGCGTTGCTGCCGCTCGGATGAATACGTCCCAACGCCCTGACCCGCGGGCCCTTTCCGCGATGCTCGACGTGCGCCCGCGCGTAGCGGAGGGGGCGGTGCTCGTTCGGTGGGCGCACGCGATGCTCGACACGTCCGACGGCCTCGCAGAGGCCGCCCGCCTGCTCGCCGAGGCAAGCCATGTCCGCGTGGAGGTCGACGAAGACCGACTTCCCCTGACCACGGCCCTTCGGGACCCGAACCTTTCCGCGGCGGAACGCCGACGACGCGCTCTCTACGGGGGCGATTACGAGCTCCTGCTCACGCTCCCGGCACGAGGGTTCCCGGCAGCCCAGCGGGCTGTCCGGAACGTCGGGGGCCGGCTCACCGTCATTGGCCGCGTGGCCCCGGGGCGCGGCGCCTGGCTCGGGGACGGCGGACGCAAGCGGCCGATGCCGCCCGCGGGCTGGCAGCCATTCGTCCGACGGAGTCGCCGGCGCCTCTGATCGGCCCGCTTTGTCCCGTGTCGTAAGGTTCGTTCTGTGTCGAAACCATGCGGCACCCTCACGCGGTCCACGTTACCCTCAAGTATCAGGAATCGAACTCCTCGACTACCCGGAGGTTTCGGGTATGGTGAACAGCGGTTCAACAGCCAATCCGTTTGAGACGGCGAAGAGACAGGTGGACATTGTCGCAGACCTACTGAGTCTCGACAGCGGCATGCGAGAGGTCCTAAAGCACCCGAAGCGGGAGCTCACGGTCAACTTCCCGGTCCGGATGGACGACGGGGGGTACCACGTGTACACCGGCTACCGGGTCCAGTACAACATGGCGCGCGGGCCCTGCAAGGGCGGTATCCGCTACCACCCGCAGGTATCGCTCGACGAGGTGCGGGCGCTCGCAGCGTGGATGACCTGGAAGTGCGCCGTGGTCAACATCCCGTACGGCGGCGCCAAGGGCGGCGTCATCTGCGACCCGAAGCACATGTCGAAGGGCGAGCTCGAGCGCCTCACCCGGCGCTTCGCGACCGAGATCTCCGGCATCATCGGGCCCGAGAGGGACATTCCGGCGCCTGACGTCTACACTGACGGCCAGACAATGGCCTGGATCATGGACACGTACTCGATGCTGAAGGGGTACTCCGTGCCGGGCGTCGTGACGGGCAAGCCGATTGCCCTCGGCGGCAGCGAAGGCCGCGGAGAGGCGACCGGGCGCGGCTGCGCCTACACTATCCGCGAAGCGGCGACCCATGCCGGTGTTCGCGTGAAGAACGGGACGGTCGCGGTCCAGGGATACGGGAACGCGGGCAGCGTCTGCGCGAACATCCTGAACGACGAGCAGGGCGCGAAGATCGTTGCGGCCTCTGACTCGAAGGGCGGGATCTACAAGGCGGACGGCTTCAACCCCCACGCGCTCGAGGAGTACAAGGCGAAGAACGGCTCGGTGGTCGGTTTCCCGGGCGCGAAGGCGATCTCGAACGAGGAGCTTCTTGAGCTCAAGGTGGACATCCTAGTCCCCGCGGCGCTCGAGAACCAGCTCACCGCGAAGAACGCCGACAAGGTCCAGGCGAAGCTCATCGGCGAGGCGGCGAACGGCCCGACCCTCCCCGAGGCGGACACGATCTTCTTCCAGAAGAAGATCACCGTGCTCCCGGACATCCTCGCGAACGCAGGCGGGGTCACCGTCAGCTACTTCGAGTGGGCCCAGGACATCCAGGGGTACTTCTGGCCCCTCGCCGAGGTCAACCAGCGCCTCGAGCGGGTGATGGTCCAGTCGTACAACGACGTCCACAAGATCGCTGTGGAGCGCAAGGTGCACAACCGGACGGCCGCGTACGTCCTCGCGATCCAGCGGGTCGCCGAGGCGATCCGGCTCCGGGGCATCTACCCGTAGGAAGGAACGCAAGAGAGAAAAGGGCGGGGCGGGGTCGACCACCGGATGGCCGACCTCCCCCGCTGTCGCCTAACCACTTGGTCCGACGTCGACCGTTGGGCCGACCGCCTCGCGGAGCGTATTCGCTCCGCGCAGGCGGTCCCTGAGATCATCATAGCCCTCACCCGTGGGGGGTGGGTCCCGAGCCGGCTCCTCTGCGACCGTCTCGGCGTGCGCCGCTTGGTTTCCGTCCGCGCCCAGCACTGGGGCGTGACCGCCACGCCGGATGGGACCGCGAAGCTCACCGAGGGATTGAGCGGGCCGGTCGAGGGCCAGAAGGTCCTGGTCGTGGACGACATCACCGACACCGGGGAGAGTCTCTCGCTGGCCACCGCCCATGTCGCAGAACAGCATCCGGCCCGCCTCGAGACCGCGGCGTTCCTGCACATCGCGCACTCCAAGTTCCTTCCGACCTACTTCGCCGAGGAGATTCCCCGGGCGGGCTGGGTCTGGGTCGTGTTCCCCTGGAACTACTGGGAGGACCTCGCCGCCCTGGCCACGAAGGCGGCCGAGTTCGGCCGCGGCGTGAGCACGATCCGAGAGACCCTGCGTACGCGCTCGGGCCTGGACGTCCCTCTCGCCGACCTGGAACGGGTCGCGGACCTCGTGCCGATCCGATAGACGGGCTCGCTGACCGACGGCGGTCTACGCGGTCGGTTCGGCCACGGCCCGCCGGGCGACCGACTTGAAGTACTGCTGCAGGACCCCGGCTCCGATCACGAGTCCGAAGCCGATGACAATCAGGACGACGGTGGAGGCCAGCTGGGGGACCGGGGCCGTCCCTTCCAGATACCGGACTAGGAAGACAATCCCATAGCTCACGGCGCCGATCCCTACGATCGACGTCCCGGCCACCGCGTACGTCCGCGGGAAGCGGCCCCGGGCGAACCGACGTCGGATGGCCCGGCCCGTCTCCCAGATGATGGCGGCCAGGATCCAGTAGAGTAGCCCGGCCTGGATGAAGAAGAGAGCCCTGAGGATGTCGGGTTGGGTGAGGTTGGAGTAGTACGTGTTGTAGCCGGTCAGGAAGCCCACTCCGACGAGAGCGAGCGAAAACAGGCCGAAGCCGAACGCGACCGAGCCTTGGCGGATGTCGGTCGACGCGGAGCGGACGGAGTCGATGAACGCCTCGTCGATGTCGAACGTCCAGAAGATGAGGTAGATGCCCAGCACGATCGCGAGCCCGATGAACCCCCAGATCAGGACGTTGCCGGCCGCGGCGATCCCGAGGATGAGAAGGACGATCGCCACCGGCAGGATCGTCTTCGCCCGGAGCTTCGGGTCCTTCATCGCCCGGACGATGGTGTAGTAGGTCGACTCGATGCTCGCATTCTGGCGGACGTAGACCCGACGGACCCCATCGACCCGCACCCGCGAGGCAATGATCGGGAACAGGTACTCGTCCTCCGCCCCGTCGCTGACGAGGTAGGCCGAGGTCGCGTGGAGCTGAGCGAGGACACGGTCGAACTGGTCGGCGACCCGCCGGTCGGACAGAATCCCGACCTTCGGGGAGCCGGTCAGGATGCAAACCTCGGCTTCCTCGCCGGCGCCCTTGAGCTCATCCAGGAGGCCCACCGACGCGAAGATCGCGTTCGTGTCGGAATCTTCGGCGTCCACCGTCGCGAGCCGGACGGCGGCGTCGACGACGGCGGCCCGGCCGACGACCGGCCCGGCGACCGAGGCCTTGCGGCCGAGGTCGTCGTCCCGGTCGATGCAGACGACGAGGCGCATGGCTCGCGTTACATGGCTCACTCTCGGCTTAACAGCTTGCGTTCATTGGTGTCGACCTTCGCGTCCGTACGGCTCTGGCCCACCGCGGACGTCCGCTCGACGCGGCCCGGGAACCCGGGGGGCAAACCGTGCTGCTCCGGGCCTATACGCTTATACTCCCGGTGCCCCCCTTTCCCCGTTCCTCATGCCCGAGCTTCCGGACAAGAAGGCCGCGTTCATCGACTGGTACCTCGCCGTCGTGGACGCGGCGAACCTCACCGACAAACGCTACGGCGTGAAGGGCATGAACGTCTGGACCCCCTACGGGTTCCTCGCCCGCCGTCACCTCGATGAGGTCCTCGTTCGGGAGATCGAGGTGACCGGGTCATCCCCGGTCGAGTTCCCGGCGCTCATTCCGGCGAACGAGTTCGCGAAGGAAAAGGAGCACATCAAAGGGTTCGACGCCCAGGTCTACTGGGTCACGAAGGGAGGGCTCTCCGAGCTCGACATTCCCCTCGTCCTCCGCCCGACCAGCGAGACCGCGATGTACCCCATCTTCGCGCTCTGGGTCCGGTCCCACCGGGACCTTCCGCTGAACGTCTACCAGATCGTGAACACGTTCCGCTACGAGACGAAGACGACCCGGCCGTTCCTGCGGGTCCGCGAGATCCACTTCTTCGAGGAACACACCTGCCAGGTCGACGAGGCGGCGGCCGACCGACGAGTACGCTCCAACCTGGAGGCGTTCGGTCGGATGGCGAAGGCGTTCGCGCTCCCGTACGTGGCCGTCCGCCGACCGGATTGGGACAAGTTCCCGGGCGCCGCCTACTCCGTCGCGTTCGACATCCCGGTCGGCGCGGGCCGGACCCTGCAGATCGGCAGCGTCCACCACTACCGGGAGAACTTCTCGGGGCCGTACGGCATCCGGTACGAGGACGCCGAGGGCGCTCAGCGGCTCGTGCACCAGACGACGTTCGGGCTCTCGGAACGCCTGCTCGGCGCCATCGTGGCGGTCCACGGAGACCAGAAGGGAGCGGTCCTCCCGAGCTCGGTCGCCCCCTACGAGGTCGTCATCGTCCCGATCCCCAGCACCGGGGCCGGACCGGGGCCCGAGACGACCGCGAGCGAGATCGTCGAACGGCTCCGTACGCACGGTCGCCGGGTCCACCTCGACGCGGGGGACGAGAGGCCGGGGGCCAAGTACTACCGCTGGGAGCTCCAGGGCGTGCCCGTTCGGCTCGAGGTCGGTCGCCGGGAGGCGGCCGCCCGGACCGCGACCGCGGTCGACCGTCTCGGGCGAAAGCAGACCGTCGCTCTCGGGACCCTCGAGCGGGACGTCGACACTTTCCTACAGGAGTTCGACCGGGCGCTCTATGACCGGGCTCTCGCGGCCTTCCGAGACGAGTTCCAGGTCGTTCGTTCCCTGGACGAGCTGAAGGCGTTCTCGCACGTGGGGATTCTCGGCTGGTGCGGTTCGGAAGAGTGTGGCCACGCGGTCGAGACGGCCGTGGAAGGCGGGCTTCTCGGGACCCCGGAGAGCGAGCTTCCCCTCGAGCTCGACGCCCCGTCCGCCTGCATCTCGTGCGGGTCGAGCACCGGGGTTCGTTGGGCGCTGGCCGGGCGCTCTCTCTGAGCCGAGCGTCCCGCCTAGGAGCGCGGCGCGGGCGGAGAAGACGGGGGGTTTGGCATCACGAGCCACATCCCCGCGAGACCGAACAGGAGCAGCGTGATCGTCACGGCGTACACCCCGTTGTCGATCCAGACCCCGAACGCGACGCCCCACCAGACGTAGAAAGCCACGGCGAGGACCACCAAGGTCGCGAAGCCCCAGAAGGAGACCTTTCGAGTGACCGACATCCCGCGAAGGCGGGAGGGCGGGGAGGAAGGGACCGTCGGCTCGGCTGTTGCCATCGCGCGCCGCCGACCTGAGGAGCGTTAGATAACCCTTGCGGGATGACCGATGGTCGGGAACAATTCGCAGGTAGGTGTTTAACTCCGTCCGACGGTTGTCACGGAGACGATGGCGGACCGAGCGACAGGAGAGCGTCCTCCGGCCGGCGGCTCGAATCCGCCGCTCGAGTCGCTCTCCCCCGAACAGCACCGCATCCTCGCCTACGCGAGCGCCATCGGCTC
>DASW01000001.1 GCA_002503985.1 Thermoplasmata archaeon UBA61 | reverse complement strand
GCCTGGAAGATCTCCTCGTCGTTCTTCATCCCGAGCGCCTTCATCAGGATAACGAGCGGGATCTGCCCGCTCGCCGTCGGGACCGAGACCTGGAGGACGCCGTCCTTCTTCTTCTCCACGACCGTGAGCGAGCGGTACCCGCCGCGCTGGCTGAACACCTTCGCGCTCTCGATCGGGGTGCCGTAGCGTTCGTTGAACTCGGCGAAGATCCGGTTGGGCGCGAGGTCCTCGAGGCTGATGATGACGCGCTCCGTTCCGCCGATGATGGCGTACCCGCCGGGGTCGAGCGGGTCCTCCCCGTACTCGACGAGCTTCGCGCGGTACTCGTCGTCCGAGAGCCAGATCTGGTCGTCCTCGGAGATCTTGTAGCGGTTCAGGTTGCACGGACGGCTCTTGACCATGATGGGAAGGTCGCCGATGTGCACGTCCTCGGGGGCGCGCTCCACACCGTTCTCGACGACCGTGACCTTGAGGAAGATGGGGGCCTGGTAGGTGAGGTTCCGGAGCCTCGCCTCCATGGGGGTAAGGGTCGGCTTCGAACCGACCGGCTCCTTGACGAACGGAGCGCCGATGAAGATGGTCGGCTCGGCCGAGGGGTTGACGTTCCCCCGGGCGTCTCGGCGGCGGCCGACGCGCACGTAGATCGAGCTCTTCGTCTTCTGAACGTCCAGGCGGATCACGCCGCGCTCGGTCGAATCCTCGCTGACGCGCGCGTCGTCGACGATGCGCTGCATCCGCGAGTTCGGGTTGTCCTTGGTCGGCAGGAAGTCGTTGAAGCTCGCCAGGTGGTGGTTGACGATCGAGCGTTCCCGGAAGAACGCGTCCACGATTTCTCGCATGGATTATGACTAGTCCCCTCCGACGGACGGAACGATGAGCCGGTAGGCGATGGCCATGCCGGCCGTGGCGCTCGGTCGGCGGACCCGAACGAGCCGGCCGACGAGGGTCTCCCCGCGTTCGCGCAGGCCCTCGAACTTGGGGTCGGTCTTGAGGCCGGGGTCCGAGACGAGGATCTTCGGGAGACGTTCCGGCAAAGCGCCGAGCGTCTCGAGCACTTTCCGCGACTCCTCCTCGCTCAGGATCTCGTGAGGGGGAGCGAGGTGGTGAGCGACGAACGGTCGGGGGGCTACCACCGGCTTGGCCGCGGCCGGGCGCGCGCGCGATCGACGGGGGGTGCTGGGGGTCATGCGGTCCTCCAAGGAACGTGACGGGCCCGGGGGGACGTCCGGAGCGACCTCGCGGCCGACGCGAGGAGGCTCGTTCGAACCCCCGACCACCTGGTTAAAAGCCAGATGCTCTTTGTAGGGCCACCCGGCGAGCCGGACGGCCAACCTAACTGAGCTACGGGCCCGTTTCCGCTCCGAGGGAGCAGGACCCCGGAGCCGTATTTTACAGTATGCCTGACGGGATTCACTGAAGGCTCTCCAGGCTCGAGATGATCGACCAGATGGCGGTGCGTCCGTGCGTCGGGAGGTTGGGGTCGTTCGCGAGGTCATCGAGGACGTAGACGGCGCTGGCGATCCGCATGTCGAGGGCGGCCCGCGGCTTCGAGAGCTCGTCCTTCGCGGACTGCGCTCCGCGGCGGACGTTCCGCGGGACCAGCGCGTCGTCCGCGAGCTCGGTGAGCGCGTCGACGATCCGCTGGAAGCCGGCGACGTCCGGTGTGGTCCTCGGACCGGCCGGGGGTACGGCCCCGACGGCGGGTGTCGTAGGCGCGGTGGTGGGGCTCGTCATAGGCGAGCGGCCTCCCCTCGTTCCTTGTAGGCGGTGACGACGAGCAGCGTCTTCGTCTCCCGGATGCCGCGGACCGACGGGAGCCGGCGAAGGACGAACTCCTTCAGCTCCTCGTAGTGCGGGAAGCGGGCCTTGAGGAAGATGTCGGTGTCCCCCGTGACGAGGAAGGCGTCCTCGACCTCGGCGAACTTCGCGACCTCGATCGCGACATTGTCCGCCTCGGCGGTCTCGACCTTGAGGGCGATGAGGGCCACGACGTGTTCGTTCCCCCAGACGTTCGTGAACGCGCTCTCGACAGCACGGCTGACCGGCGGCTGAGCCGCGGCGGGTTTTTCCATAGTAAACCTCCTTCCGGAAAGCGTCGTCTCCTTAGTGAAAAGCGAATGCCCGACCCCACACCGGCCTACGCCACCGGGGCGGACTCGAACTCCTCTTGGAGGTCGTTGATGACCTGGTCGATCACGGCACCGGCCGTGCCTCCGCGGTACTCGCGGATGCCCCCCGCCTCGCTCGAGACGCGGGCGATGACGTCGGCCGCCCCGCGCAGGAACTCAACGCTGCAGATGAACTCCTCCATTGACGGCCGGCCCCCCACCGAGCCGGGCGCCCGAAAAACCTCCTCTATATAGGCTTTTGCAAAGGGCCGAAACTCCGACACGGTCGTCGGGGGGGACGGACGACGGCAGCGGCGAGCCGGCGCGGGCGTATCGTTATCTCTCCGGTCCCCTACAAGCGCTCCGGGAGGTCGGGAGAACGAACGCTTCGACGGTACGCATCGAAGTCCGCGTTGAGCTCAAGCCGGGTGTCATGGACGCCGAAGCGGAGAGCATCGAGAAGTCGCTCGCGCTCCTCGGGATCCCGTCGGTGCGTCACGTGACCACCGCCCGCGTCTACGACCTCGAGTTCGCGGACGTGAGCGCGACGGAGGCCCGCCGCCTCGCCGGCCGCGCCGTCGAACGCCTCCTCGCGAACCCCGTCATCCACCGAGTGTCGGTGCGCCCGCTCTCGGCCTAAACGCATGTCCGACTGGGCGGACGAGGTCACCCGCTTCCCGATCCGCCGCGTGTCGCTCTCCGGGCTCGACCGTCTCTCGGAAGCGCGGGGGCTCGGACTCGACCGTCGCGAGCTTCGGCGACTCCAAGCGTACTATCGCGAGGAAGGGCGCGAGCCGACGGACGTCGAGCTCGCCGGGATCGCGCAGAGCTGGAGCGAGCACTGCAGCTACAAGAGCTCCCGACCGTTCTTGAAGCGCGCGTTCTCGAAGCTGCATGCGAAGCCCCGGGTCCTGGGAACCGGGGACGCCGGGGTCCTCCAGTTCGAGGACGGGTTCGCCTACGCCATCCGCATCGAGTCCCACAACCACCCGTCCGCCGTGGAACCGTACGGCGGCGCCGCCACCGGTATCGGAGGGATCCTCCGGGACGTCCTCGCGGTCGGCGGCAAGCCGATCGCCCTCAGCGACCCCCTCTTCTTCGGCCCTCTCGAACGCGGTCCCGACACGCTTCCGCCGGGAGTGAAGAGCCCGCGGTACATCGCCGAGGGAGTCATCGCGGGGATCCGAGACTACGGCAACCGGGTCGGCGTCCCGACCGTTTCGGGGTGCGTCTACTTCGACCCGGCGTACGTCGTGAACCCGCTCGTGAACGTGGGCTGTGTCGGGTTCCTGCCGAAGAGCCGACTGACCCCGAACCGCGCGCACGCCGTCGGCGACCACCTCGTCCTCGTCGGGGGGCTCACGGCCCGCGACGGCATCGGGGGAGTGGCCTTCGCTTCGAAGGAGCTCACCGACCGTAGTGAATCCGAGTCCCGCGGCGCGGTCCAGCTCGGCAACCCGATCATGAAGGAGCCGCTCATCCACGCCTGCCTCGAGTCGTACGACCGCGGCCTCGTCCGCGGCCAGAAGGACCTCGGGGGCGGAGGACTCGCCACGGCGTCGGGCGAGCTCGTCAACTCCGGAGGCTTCGGCTCGCGCATCCACCTCGACCGCGTACCGCTCCGAGAGGAGGGGCTCCGCCCGTGGGAGGTCTGGGTCTCCGAGTCCCAGGAACGGATGATCCTGGACGTCGCTCCCGCCGACCTCCCTGCGCTCCTCGCGATCTTCCGGCGCCACGACGTGCCGGCGACCGACATCGGTGAGGTGGTCCCCGGGCCCTACGAGACCCTGCTCTGGAAGGGCTCCCTGGCGGCTCACATGAAGGTCGGCTTCCGCGTCGACCCGCCCACGGTCCGTCGACCGACCCGCGCCCGGCGCCGCCGGTCGGCGCGGTCCCCCGACCTTGCGAACGAGGACCCGGTGGGCCTGTTCGTGGACCTCCTTCTCGCCCCGGATTCCGTTTCGCGGGAGGGCGTCCTCCGGGTCTACGACCACGAGGTCCAGGGCCGGACGGTCGTGAAGCCGCTCCACGGTCGGGTCACCTCTCCATCGCACGGCGACGCGGCGGTGCTCCAACCCCGGCCCTCGAGCCTACGCGGGCTCGGCGTCACGACGGCCACTCAACCCTGGGCGTGCTCCGAGGACCCCGAGAACGGGGCGGTCATGGTCGTCGAGGAGGCCGCGCGCAACCTCTACTCCGTCGGAGCGCGGCCCGACTCGTTCACGAACTGCCTCAACTTCGGGAACCCCGAGGACCCGCGGGTCCTCGCGGACTTCGCGTCGGTGACCCGGGGCCTCGCCCGCGGTGCCCGCGCGCTCGGGTTCACCGTGCCGAGCGGGAACGTCAGCTTCTACAACGGCGGACTCGGCACCGAGATCCCTCCGACCCCGGTACTGCTCGCCACCGGGATCGTGGACGACATCACGCACGTGGCGACGAGCGACCTGAAAGCGGAGGGGGACCGCCTCTTCCTCCTTGGACGGTCCGCCCCCGAGCTGGGCGGCTCGCTCTGGGCTCGGCGGCGGGGACGGACCGGCCTCGCCCTCCCGCGAACCGACCCCGCAGGCCTTCGCCGACTGGGCGAGCGGTTGCTTTCGGCCGAGCGGCGCGGCCTCGTACGAGCCGTCCATGACGTCTCGGACGGCGGGCTGAGCGTGACGCTCGCGGAGATGGCGTTCGGTGGGGGCCTCGGCTTCGCGGTCGACCTCGACGCCACGGGCCTTCGCACCGCTTCCCTCGCGCTCGTGGCGGAGGGCGCAAGCCGGTTCGTGGTCGAGGTGCCGGAAGGGGAACGGAGGCGTTTCGAGCGGACGTTCGCCCCACCCACATGCTCTCGGCTCGGCGAGGTCGTGGCGACGGATGCGACCTTGCGCTGGGCGGGCCGCGAGCTCGCGACCGTCCCGCTGCTTCCGCTCTACGAGCGCTGGCGCACCGGTCTCGGACTCCCCTAGCGCGCCCCCATGACGGTCACGGCGCTCGTCTCCGGCGGAAAAGATTCGATCTACGCGGCGTACCTCTCGGACACGCAAGGTTGGCCGGTCGACGAGCTCGTCACGATCGTCCCCGAGGAACCGGACGCGATGATGTTCCACACCCCGAACCTGGACCTGGTCGCCCTGCAGGCTCGGGCCTGGAGGAAGAGCCACCGCCGAGTGTTGGTGCGCGGCACCGGCGAGGAGCGCGAGCTCGCGGCCCTGCAGGAAGCGATCGAGGGCGACCGCGGACCGGTCGTGGCGGGCGCCATCCAGTCTTCGTACCAATGGGCGCGATTGCTGCGCATCGCGAGCGGCGTGGGCCGACGCGTCTATACACCACTGTGGAGGAAAGAGCCCGTACAGGTCGTCCGCGAGGAGATCGCGGCCGGCCTCGACATCCGTCTCGTTCATCTCGCGGCCGAGCCGCTCACCCCCGACCTACTGGGCCGCCGGCTCGACCTCGGCCTCGTATCGGAGCTCGAGCGCCGGAGCCGAGAGGTCCGGCCGGTCAACGTCGCAGGAGAGGGCGGCGAGTTCGAGACGTTGGTCGTCGACGCGCCGTTCTTCCGAGAGCGGATCGAGTCGGAGGTGGCCGAGCGAAGTGTCACCGGTTCGACGTCATGCCTTCGGATCACGAAGGCCCGACTCGTCCCCAAGGAACCTCGCCTTGGGCCGTCAAACTCCTCGTGAGCCGAACCTCGCCTTCCGTCGTTCTTCCCTGTCCCCCGGAGTTATAGGAACCGCCGGCCTCCCCGAGGCCGATGTCGGCGAGCCGCCCGCTCCGACCCTCCTCCCCGACCGCGGTCGACGCGGACCGCAACGACCCGGTCATCGAGCGTACCCGCCGTTGGGAGGCGGAGACCCTCGCTCCCGCCGTCGCGAAGAGCCCGGAGCGAAAGGAGCGCTTCACGACCTTGGGCGGGATCCCGGTCGACCGGCTGTACACGCCCCGCTCGTCGCGGGGGTCGTTCGACCGGATCGGCTTCCCGGGGCAGCCTCCGTTCACGCGCGGGGTCCATCCGACGATGTACCGCGGACGGGTCTGGTCGATGCGGATGTTCTCCGGGTTCGGAACGCCCGAGGACACGAACCGTCGGTTCCGCTACCTCCTGAAGCACGGAGAGTCGGGACTCTCGATCGCGTTCGACGACCCGACGCTCTACGGACTCGACGCGGACGACAACGAGTCGCTCGGCGAGGTGGGGAAGTGCGGGGTCAACGTCGGCTCGCTCGACGACATGCGGCGGCTCCTCGCGGGGATCCCGCTCGCCGACGTGACGACCAGCATGACGATCAACGCCCCCGCGAACATCCTCTGGGGGATGTACCTGCTCGCCGGCTCGGCGAACCGGGTCCCGTTCGCCCGCATGGGCGGGACGACCCAGAACGACATCCTGAAGGAGTACATCGCCCAGAAGGAGTTCCTCTACCCTCCGCGTCACGCGCTCCGCCTCGTCACCGACACAATCGAGTTCGCCACCCGGTCGACCCCGCAGTGGAACCCGGTGTCGATCTCGGGCTACCACATCCGGGAAGCCGGCTCGACCGCGGTGCAGGAACTCGCGTTCACCCTCGCGGACGGTCGTACGTATGTCGCCGAAGCCAAGAAGCGCGGCCTCGACGTGGACGAGTTCGCTCCGCGGCTGTCGTTCTTCTTCAACTCCCACAACGACTTCTTCGAAGAGGTCGCGAAGTTCCGCGCCGCCCGTCGGATCTGGGCGCAGGTGATGCGCGACGAGTTCGGCGCGAAGTCGGAGCGGTCGATGTGGCTGCGCTTCCACACCCAGACCGCCGGCTGCTCGTGCACCGCGCAGCAGCCCGAGCTCAACATCGTGCGGACCACCGTCCAGGCGCTCGCGGGCGTCCTCGGCGGCACCCAATCGCTGCACACGAACTCCTATGACGAGGCAATCCAGCTCCCGAGCGAGGACGCGGTCCGAATCGCGCTGCGTACCCAGCAGATCCTGGCGCACGAATCGGGGGTCTCCGAGTCGGTCGACCCGTTCGCGGGCAGCTACTACGTCGAGTGGCTCACCGACACGATGGAGGAGGATGCCCGTCGCTACTTCGACCGGATCGATGCTCTGGGCGGGGTCGTCGCAGGAATCGAGCGCGGTTTCTTCCAGCGCGAGATCCAGGAGGCGTCGTTCCGCTACCAACGGGCCGTCGAGTCGGGGGAGGAGAAGGTGGTGGGCGTGAACGCCTTCACCGTCGACACTCCGCTCAAGGTTCCGCGGCTCAAGATCACCGAGGAGGCCCGCCGGGCCCAGAGCCGTCGGCTGCGAGCGCTACGTTCCCGACGCGACGCCTCCCGCCACGCGGCGGCCCTCGACCGGCTGCGCAAGGTCGCCGCGACCGAGGAGAAGAACACGATGCCCGCGGTCCTCGAAGCCCTCCAGGCGGACGCGACGCTCGGAGAGATCGTGCGCGCGTTCCAGGAGATCTTCGGGTCGTACCGCGAGCGGTCGATGTACTAGCGACCAGGGAGCGGCCGTGACACGCGAGGAGTATCGCGCGGCGCTCGACGACCTGTTCCGGCGCCGTCGCTTCGGGCTTCGCCCGGGGCTCGAGACGGTCCAGGGGATCCTCGCCGCGCTGGGTCACCCCGAGCGCCAGTTCCCGGCGGTCCACATCACCGGCAGCAAGGGGAAGGGCTCCACCGCGGTCATGGCGCAGTCGATCCTCACCGCGCACGGGCTTCGGACGGGCCTCTTCACGTCACCGCATCTCGCGACCTACCGCGAGCGCGCCCGCATCGACCACCGGCTCATCCCCCGTTCCGCGGTCGTCGACGGCATCCGACGCGTCGAAGCCGCCGCCCGGGAGACGGAGGCCGCCGGGACGATCGACCGGCCTCCGACGTTCTTCGAAGCGACGACCGTCCTCGCCTTCGACTGGTTCGCTCGCGAGGAGGTGGACGCGGCCGTGGTCGAGGTCGGGATCGGGGGCCGTCTCGACTCCACGAACGTGCTCGACGCGCGCGTCGGCGTGATCACGACGATCGAGCTCGAGCACACCGACCTCCTCGGACCCGACCTCGCGTCGATCGCTCGCGAGAAGGCCGGCATCTTCCACCGGGGGATGACGGGCGTCGTCGGGGAACTTCCGGCGGAGGCCCGAGCGGTGGTGGAGGCGACGGCGACGCAGCTCGGGGTCCCCCTCTGGCACGCCGAGAAAGAGCTCCGGGTCGAGGGGCGAACCCTGGGAGAGGAGGGACAGACGTTCACGGTGCGCGTACCGGGGCGGTCGTTCCCCGACCTGTTCGTCCCCCTGCTCGGTCGGTTCCAGCCGGGGAACGCGGCCCTCGCTCTCGCGTCGGTGGTGCGGTTCGCTCAGGCCTCCGGCCTAGAGCTGAGCGACGAGAAGGTGGCAGCGGGTCTCGCGGAAGTGCGCTGGCCGGGTCGGCTCGAGCGGGTCGCGAAGCGGCCCGAGCTCTTCTACGACGTCGCCCACACGCCCGAGAGCGCCACCGCGCTCGCCCAGAGCCTCGCCGAGATCTCCCCGCTCGCGAGCCCCGAGGAGAGCACGATCGTCTTCGGATGCCTCCGGGAGAAGGACGCCGGCCGTATCCTGGACGCCCTTTCGCCGCTCGCGCGAACGGTGGTCGTGGTGCCGGTTCACTCGGACCGCGGCGCTCGCCCCTCCGAGCTGCGGCTGGCCGCCTTCGGCCGGTTCCCGCGGATCGTCGAAGCCCGCTCGGCGGCCGAGGGCCTCGCCATTGCCCGAGCTGGCACCGGACCGGACGGGTTCACCCTCGTCACGGGAAGCGACTACCTCGTGGGAGAGCTCCTTAGGGAGTCGGGGGACCCAGACGAGCCGGACCTCTCGGACCCAGGAGTCTCATCTCCTCAGGCCGCGACCCCGCGTTCCTCTGCGGACCGGAGGAACTCCGGGTGACGCGCGAGGGCCCCGCTGTCCCGTTCGACTGGGAACGCCTCCTCGACCGGCTCAGCGCCCTCTACGGGACGGGGGACTGGCGTCGCCCGTACCTTCGGGACCACGCCGAGGACCCGTTCCAGGTGCTGATCGGCACGATCCTCTCCCAGCGAACGCGCGACGCGAACACGGACGTCGCGAGCGCGCGCCTCTTCGCTCGGTTCCCGGACGCGCCCTCGCTCGCCCGAGCGAGGCGCTCCGAGGTCGAGTCGCTCATCCGGGTGACCGGCTTCTATCACGTGAAGGCGCGGGTCCTCGGGAAGGTCGCGAACGAGGTCCTCGAGCGCTTCGGCGGTACCGTGCCCCGGACCTTCGAGGAGCTCACCTCCCTTCCGGGCGTCGGTCCCAAGACCGCGAACTGCGTCCTGGTCTTCGGGTACGGGATCCCGGCGATCCCGGTCGACACCCACGTGCATCGCATCGCCAACCGTCTCGGCGTCGTGCGCACCCGAACGCCCGAGGAGACCGAAGCGAAGCTCCGCGAGCGGGTGGACCCGCGCTTCTGGACCCCCGTCAACCCGCTGCTCGTCCAGCACGGCCAGAACCTGTGCCGGCCGAACCGCCCGCGCTGTTCGGAGTGTCCGATCGCCGACCAATGCGCGACCGGTCTCGCTCTCAGCGACGGTCGGAACCCTCCACGACCGGAGGACCGACCGGGGCGGCGGGCGTCGCCGGCAGCCCCACGAGTGCCACCAAGGTCGCGAGCATCACGAGCGGCAGGACCTCCCACGCCACGGCGTAGGAATGCGTCGCGACGATCACGCCGAACAGGGCCGAAACCCCGGCACCGCCGGCGAGCTGGATCGAGTTGAACAGCCCGATCGCGAGCGGGACCTCCTCGGGAGGCACTTCTCGCCAGAAGTGCGGAAGGACGTACATCACCGCGTAGATGATCCCATACGAGAACGCGAAGACGGTCCCGGCGGCCAGCGCGACCGCGAGACCGGCCCACGGGAGGAGGGCGAGCACTCCGGCGGCGGCGAGCATGGCCACCACGAACTGCGTTCGGTGGTTGCGGTTCCGCTCGGCGACCCGCCCTCCGATCGGACCTCCCGCGATGCTCGGTAGGACGAACATCATCCCGACCACGCCCGCGAGGCCGATCGACCAACCCTGCACCGACTCACCCCAGGGGACCACGAACTGGCCGGTCGCGAACGTGGCGCCTTCCAACCCCACGAACGCGATGCCGACCGCCCAGACCCCGCGATAGCGCAACGCCGCGGGAACCCGGGGACCTGGGACCGTTGGCGCCTTCGGCGCCGCCCCGACCGTGGAGGGGACCATGACGAAGCTGACCACCGTGGCGACGCCGAGCACGGCGCCGCCTACCACGAGCGAGAGCTGCCAGCCGAGCGGCGGGATCAGGAACGCCGTGACCACGATCCCGAGCGCCGACCCAACGCTGAACGCGGAGCTGAAGACCCCGACGGGGACCCCCCGGCGGCCGGGCGGGTAGAGACTGGCCATGAGCCCGATCGCCGGCGAGAAGAACAGCGCGGCGCCGACCCCCGCGACGAGACGCAGGAGGACGAGGATCGGGAACGAGGGTGCCAGCCCGCACGCCGCGGCGCTCACCGCGAGGAGGGCGACCCCGGCGAGAGAGACCGAGCGCGCCCCGTATCGGCGGGCGAGCAGGCCGGCGGGAACCTGTAGGAGGCCGGCGCCTACGAGGAATGCGGCGACCAATAGTCCCCAGTCCGCGGGTCCGACCCCGTACTTCGACCCGATCGAAGGGAGCGCGGGTCCGATGTCGAACCAGTTGTAGGCGTAGCCGATCCGTAGTGCGATGAGGGCACCGGCGGCCCGCGCCGCCGCTCGCGGACTGAGGGGGATCCCCCCGAGCTTCTCGTCCACCGGCTCGACCGCCTCTCGCTTCCGGGGGGCGCGCCCTCCGGAACCGTTCGTCCATCACCACCAACCAAACGTTTAAACATCGGCGGCCGTCCGCGCGCCGTCATGGACCCGTCGGAGTACGACCTCACATTCTTCCATCAACGGGGATTTCACCGGAGTACCTGCGTCGTCTGCGGGCACGCTTTCTGGACCCTCGGCGATTTCGACCGCTGTCAGGAAGCGCCCTGCCGTGACTACGGGTTCGTCGGTCGGCCGATCCTCGGGCGCCCGTACGACCTGCGCACGATGCGGGAGGCGTACCTCACGTTCTTCGAGCGGCGGGGCCACACCCGGATCCGACGCTATCCCACGGTCGCCCGGTGGCGCAACGACGTGTTCTTCACCCAGGCGTCGATCTACGACTTCCAGCCCTGGGTGACGAACGGCACGATCCCGCCCCCGGCGAACCCGCTCACGATCAGCCAACCGGTCCTGCGGTTCATCGACCTCGAGGAGGTGGGCCGGAGCGGTCGCCACTTCACGCTTTTCGAGATGATGGCGCACCACGCGTTCAACCGGCCCGACCACGAGGTCTACTTCAAGGAGCGATGCGTCGAGCTGTGCGACGAGCTCCTGACGAGCGAGCTCGGGGTCGACCCGAAGGCGATCACGTACAAGGAAGAGGTCTGGGAAGGCGGAGGCAACGTCGGCCCGTCGCTGAGCGTCAGCGTCTCCGGCCTCGAGCTCGCGACGCTCGTCTTCATGATGTACGTGCGCGACGGCGAGCGGCTGAAGCCGATGCCGCTCCAGGTCGTGGACACCGGCTACGGCCTCGAGAGGTTCGTCTGGGCGAGCCAGGGGACGAAGAACGCCTACGAGGCGGTCTTCGGCGCGGAGTACGAAGAGTTCCGTCGCACCTTTCCCCCCCGGGAGAGCGCCCTCCTCATCGACCACGCCCGCGCCCTCAACTTCCTCCTCACGGACGGCGTCGTGCCCTCCAACAGCAAGGAAGGGTACTTCGCGCGCCTTTTGCTCCGCCGCTCGCTTCGGATCCTTCAGAAGGCGCCCGAGGCCCCGGACATCCTCTCCGTCCTCGACCGCGTCGGCCGCGAGATCGCCCGCGACTTCCCCGAGGTCGGCGCGCATCGCGAGGACATGCACAAGGTGGTCCAGGCCGAGGTGGAGCGCTACGAGGACGCCATCGGCCGCGCGCGGCAGACGATCCGCCGAACCGAGGAGCGGGTCCGCGCGACCGGCGGTCGGGTCGGAGCGGACACGCTGATCGAGTGGTACGATTCGCTCGGCGTCCCGCCGGACCTCGCCGTGGAAGAGCTCGCCCAACCCCCGGCGATCCCCGAGGATTTCTACTCGCGCGTTGCCGAGCGCCACGAGAACGAGGGGCCGACGACGGAGTACACGGAGACGACCGAAGGTCTCCCCGAACTTCCTCCCGGGACCCCGCCCACCGAGGTCCTCTACTATCTCGACCCGTACACGACGAGCTTCGAGGCGCACGTCGTCTGGTCCGAGGGACCGCTCGTCGCGCTCGACCGCACGTACTTCTATCCTACGGGAGGGGGTCAGGTCACGGACAAGGGCCACCTGGGCGACCTCGAGGTCGTCGAGGTCGTCCGCCGGGGACCCTGGGTCCTGCACCGACTCGAGCGCCCCTCGCCGTTCACGGTCGGAGAGCGGGTCCGGGCGACGATCGACCAGCCGCGCCGCACCCAGCTGATGCAACACCACACCGCGACGCACCTGCTGAACGGGGCGTTGCGGGAGGTCCTCGGGCCCCACGTCTGGCAGGCGGGGGCGTACAAAGGGACCGATTCCGCTCGGATCGACATCACGCACTACCGGGCCCTCACGAAGGAGGAGCTCCACAAGGTCGAGCGACGGGTCAACCAGGTCGTCCGCGAGGACCGGCCCGTCAAGAGTTACTTCGAGACGCGAGGCGAGGCGGAGCGCCGGTTCGGGTTCACCCTGTACCAGGGCGGCGCCGTTCCCGGCCGCGACCTTCGGATCGTGGAGGTCGAAGGGTTCGACGTCGAGGCCTGCGGAGGGACCCATTGCACGCACACGAGCGAGGTCGGGGCGATCGCCGTGCTCGACGTCGAGCGGATCCAGGACGGGGTCGTCCGTCTCACCTACGTGAGCGGAGACCGAGCGCTCGATGTCCGTGACGAGCACGAGGCGATCCTGCGCGAAGCCGCCCACCGGCTCGGCGTCCCGGTCACCCAGCTCCCCGACGGGATCGACCGTCTCCTCACCGAGGTAGAGGAGTCACGGAAGACCGACCGGGAACGGAAGAAAGGGGACCTCGGAGCGACGGCGGCCCGGCTGCTCGCCGACCCGGCCGCGACGCAAGTGGTCGGCGGAACGACCCTCGTCGTAGCGCGCGTCGACCTCGACCGCACCGAGATGATGGAGCTCTCTCGCCTCCTGACCAAGGACAAAGGTCGGGTCGCTCTGCTCGCGAGCGAGCGGGACGGACGCGGTCTCCTCTTCGTCGGGTCGACCGAGCCGAAGGTTTCCGCGCAAACCACGCTCGACGCGGCGAAGGCGGAGTTCGCTGGAAAGGGCGGAGGGAATCCCTCGGCCGCGACCGCCGTAGGAGAGCCCGGTGCTCCGCTCACGAACGCCCTCGAACGGGCCCGAAAAACGGCACGCGGGGCGGCTGGCGACGGATAATCTTCCTCGTCCTGTCCCGACGAAAGCTTTACTTTGAGTTGGCACCCATCATGGCACGGGATACGGGATGGTTCGTAGGGCCTCGGGAAGCTCGCACCACCCGTATACAGAGGACCTAGAATGACCGCGAGCGAGGGGAGTACCGTCGGCGGCGTGCCGACTGAGGTGATCACCTTCCTGAGCGGGAAGGGCGGTCGGTCGCTCATCATCAAGGGCGGCGCGGGAACGGGGAAGACGACCTTCGGACTCGAGCTGCTCGAGCGCGTCGGCCAGCCGAACCGGTCGTACTACCTTTCCACGCGTATCGGGGACGAGGCCCTGTTCCGGCAGTTCCCGTGGCTGAGGACCTCGGAGATGCGGACCCGAGTCCTGGACGCGGCGAAGCTGTTCCTCGATGCGATCCAGGCGTCCACGAGGTCCCGGGACATCGAGCTGCCCGAAGTCGAGCAGAAGAAGGTGCGCGCGGGCCGAGAGGTGCTCGCGAGCTTCGGCCAGGAGCGCGGACCCCCGACCCGGGTCGACCGCACTCACCTGACCGCCCTCCTCAAGCGAAGCCCGATGCCCGAGGTGGAGAACGTCTACCAGCGCATCGAGCGCGCGCTTCCCGAGAAGTCGCTCCTCGTGATCGACTCTCTCGAAGGGGTGACCCACAAGTACGGACTCGAGATGGAAGAGTTCGTCATGGCCCTCCAGAAGGACCTGGTCGAGGCGTCCAGCACGGACGTCGTCATGATCCTCGAAAAACCCGAGGCGGGCGGAATCGAGTACCTCGTCGACGGGCTCATCTCCATCCAGCGCGAGGAGCTGGACGAACGCCGCGTGCGCCACCTGCGCCTCGAGAAGCTCCGAGCGACCAACATCGGGCGGGCCCGCTACGCGGTCACGCTCGACGGAGGGCGCTTCCAGGCCCTGGGGAACGCCGCGGGGGCCCCCGCCGCCGCGACCACGAACAGCCCGTGGAAGCCCGTCGCCGACGCCGAGAAGTACTACTCCACCGGAGTCCCCGATTTCGACAAGCTGCTCGGCGGCGGGTTCCGCCGCGGGAGCTTCAATGCGTTCGAGGTCGACGTGAACGTCGGTGTCGACGACTACTACATGCTGTTCACTCCGACCTTCCTGAACTTCCTCTCGCAGGGTCGGGGCATCATCGCGGTGCTCGCCGCGGGCGAGTCCCCCGACAAGCTCCGCGACACGCTCGTCCGCCACGTGTCGACGAACCAGTTCGACACGCGCGTCCGGATCCCCGACTACTCCGCGAACGAGACCGAGGAGCCGTACATCCTCCCCATGGGCCGCTACGGGCGCGAGGAGGCGGCGAAGGCGATGGTGGCCGCGGAAAGGGCGGTCGCCGGGCCCGACCGCAAGCCGTTCCTCGAGTACATGGCGTTCGACACGTTCGAGAGCCTGATGGGCGACCAGGTCGCGATCCGGATGTACTTCCAGGGCGTCTCGCGCACGAAGCACGTGGGAAACCTCGGGATCGGTCTGCTGAAGCCGGGGCTGCTCGTGTCGAGCGAGATCCTGAACATGATGGACTCGTACTTCCGGATCATCAACATCGACAGCGCGACGTGCATCTACGGGATCCGGCCGCGCACGACCATCTACGCGATCAGCCCGGACCCGGAGAAGGGTGCCCCGCACGCGACGCTGATCCCGATCGTCTAAGCGCGGCCCCGACGGCCTACCCGGGCAGCCCGAGCGCGAGGACCCCCGCGGCGTAGAGGAATAGCCCGGGCAAGAACGTCATCATCAGGTCGTCGTCCACCCACGGCCACTTCGGGCGCTCGACGGCGACCGCGATCGGCGCCGCCACCACCGCGAGGAGCGCCGAGGGACCCGCGGGCCATCCACCGATCGCGGCGAGCCCCACGAACGCGAGAAGCCCGTAGGCGGCGACGGGGAGGCCGACCGTGAGGACCGGGGAGTTAGACTGCCGACGAAGTTCGCCTGCGACCGGGTCGACGATCGCCGTTCCGAGGACGACCGCCGCGGCGATCGGGAGCGGGAAGAGGAGGACCGCGAGGACGAGCGCGAGCGCGAAGAAGACGAAGCTGGCGATCCGGTGGGTCTCGTACGGCCGTATCGTCGGAAGCTCGAGGCCGACCGCGTGCCGCAGCGCCTCGAGCACGAACATGACCCCGAGGGCCGCGAGGAGGATGTCGGCCTTTGGGGCGACGACGAAGAAGTTGTTCGGGACGGCATAGTAGACGAGGACGAGCGCGCCGAAGAGGTGCAGGATCCTTCGCCACGCGCGGTCGCCGAGCTCCTCGTCGCCCCCGAGCGCGTGACCGAGCCACCGGCGGAACTGGCCGTGTCGATGGAGCCGTAGTTCCAAAGCGCTCGAAGCCTCCTCAGGGTCGTCGGGCAGAGCCGACCGGCCGAGAAAGGTTTTCTTGTCGCAGGGCTCGACCGGGTTGTGAAGGTCACGGTCCTCGTCGGGTCGAAATCGGACCTCGAGCTCGCCGAGAAGGTCCGCGCGCGCCTATCGGAGTTCTCCGTCCCGTGCGAGGTCCATGTCGCCTCCGCCCACCGAACGCCGGAGAAGGTCGACCGACTCGTCCGCGACCCGGCCACCGACGTGTTCATCGCGATGGCGGGCCTTTCGGCGGCGTTGCCCGGGGCGGTCGCCGCCCGAACGCTGAAGCCGGTGATCGGCGTCCCGCTCCACCGCGGCCTGGGCCTCGACAGCCTCCTGTCCGTCGTCCAGATGCCTCCCGGCATCCCGGTGGCGGCGGTCGGGCTCGATGCCACGGAGAACGCGGCCCTCCTCGCGGTCGCGATCCTCGCTCTCCACTACCCGGAGCTCACGGCCGCGCTCGAGAAGTACCGCGCGAAGTGGCACGAGGAGCCGACCACCCCCCTAGGGGGTTCCCCATGAACGACCCCGCGGCGTTCGTCGAGGAGGCGATTCGTCGCCTCCGCGCCGACGTGACCGGACGCACGATTGTGGCCGCCTCGGGCGGGATCGATTCGACCGTCGCCGCCCTCTTGGCGCATCAGGCGCTCGGGGAGCGGGCGAGGGCTATCTTCGTCGACACGGGAATGCTGCGCGCGGGCGAGGTGGAGCAGGTAGCCGGGTTCTTCGCCGCGAGCCACCTCCCCTACCAGCTCGTGCCGGCCGCGGACGTCTTCTTCGAGGCGCTCGCGGGCGTGGCCGACCCCGAGGAGAAGCGGCGACGGATCGGCGCCGCGTTCGTCCGCGTCTTCGAGACGGAGGCCGACAAGTTCCACTGCGACCGCCTCATCCAAGGGACGATCGCCCCCGACTGGATCGAGAGCGGGGGAGCGCTCCGGGACACGATCAAGACCCACCACAACGTCGGTGGGATCCCGAAGGACATGCGGCTCACGTTGGTGGAGCCGCTAAGGGACCTCTACAAGGACGAGGTACGCGCGGTCGCGCGGCACCTCGGGGTCCCGGAGGCCGAGCGCCAGCCGTTCCCCGGGCCCGGGCTGGCCGTCCGAGTGAACGGACCGATCACGCGCGAGCGCGTCGAGCGTGTCCGGGTCGCGAACGCGATCGTCGAGGAGGAGGTCCAGCGCGCGGTCGCGGCGAAGGAGATCGCGCGGCCGTGGCAGTACTTCGCGGTGCTCCTCCCGGTCCGTACGGTGGGCGTCACGGGCGACAACCGGGTGCACGGAGAGGCCGTGGTCGTCCGCGTGGTGGAGTCGGTCGACGCGATGACCGCGACCGCGATGGCCCTTCCGCGCCCGGTGCTCTCGAGGATGAGCGAGCGGATCACCCGCGCGCTGGCGGGCGCCGTGGTCCGCGTCCTCTACGACGTCACCGACAAGCCCCCGGCGACCATCGAGTGGGAGTAGCGGCCGTCGGCCCGAAGGGAATATCTATCGCCCCCACGCTCGCGCGCCAAAGGTGCCTTGTGGTAGAAACATCCCCATCAGCCCCCCGGATGCGCTCGGTCCAGCTGCCGGAGGAGCTCGTCGTAGGGCTCGAATCGCGGTTCCGTGGGACCTCATTCGAATCCATCGACGCGTTCATCGCGTTCGTTCTCGCTCGCCTCCTCGACAAGCCCGGGACCACCGGGTTCAGCGAGGAGGAGGAGCGGAGCCTGAAGGAACGGCTTCGCTCGCTCGGGTACATCGACTGAGCGTCGGCGATGGACCCCGCCACGGCCTCCTCCGGCGCGCTAACCTGCCCGTTCTGCGGAGCCCCGGAGACCGACCGGTTCACGATCGAGGGGCATCGGTTCCTGGTGTTCCGCTGTTTGTTCTCTCCCCAGATCGAGGAAGGACTGACGGACGACGAAGTGATCGAGCGGCTACAGGCCTTCGCGGCCCAAGGCCCGGCCTACTTCCGCGGAACCTGCGACCGCCTCCATCTCTACGTCACGAAAGGGGAGGGGGCACGACAGCTCGGAGCGGAAACGACTCCCTCCGAGCCTTCGACCGGCCCCTAAGGCATGCCGTGCTCTCGGCCCCGTCGTCGCTACACGATCGAGAGTATCCGCGCTAGCCCTCGTCCGGGATATCGGCGTCGGCCTCGACCTCGACCTTCATTGCGGGGTCGATGAGCGCGGAGACCTGGACGAGCGTGTTCGCGGGCCGGGTCTCCGCGAACCGCTCACCGAGCGCGCGCGCGATCGCCTCGAAGTCGCCCATGTCGGTCACATAGACCCGAAGGCGAACGATGTCCTCCCGTCGGCTCCCGAGGGCGGTGAGCGCGCGCTCGACGTTGTCCAGGGTCTGCACCGTCTGCGCGTAGGCGTCCCCGCGGCCCACGACCGACCCGTCGGGAGCGGTCGCGGTCGTTCCCGAGACGTAAACGTGCTGGCCGACGCGGACCGCTCGGCTGTACCCTACCTTCGGCTCCCACGGCGTTCCGCTCGCGTAGCGGGTCCGGTCGTCCCCGGACCCATCACGCGGGAGCGGACGCGTTGACCTTCGCGAGGGCGCCATCGGTCCGGACCAGGTGGCGGGAGAGGCCGAGCTCCTCGGGCGATGCCCCGAGCGCGAGCGCGACGACCTGCGGGAGGTGGAAGATCGGCATGTCGAGCGGGGCGCGCACTTCCTTCGCCGCCTTGTTCTGGTAGGCGTCGAGCGAGAGGTGGCACAGCGGGCAGGGCGTCGCCATCGCATCGGCTCCGTGCGCCTTAGCGTCCAGGATCTGTCGGCCGGCGATCGCACTCGCGGTGGCCGGCTTGACGAACTGAATCGGGAACCCGCAGCACATCACCCGGCCCCGGTAGTCGACCGGGGTCGCGCCGATCGCCGCGAGGAGGTCCTCGAAGGAGCGAGGCTCCTCCCCGCTCTCGCTCTGCATCTCGTCCGCGGGGCGGAGGAGGTGGCAGCCGTAGAACGCGCCCACCTTCATTCCATGGAGCGGTCGGCGCACCTTCGCTTTCACGGCGGGGAGCCCGATGTCCTCGGTGAGGACCTTGAGGAGGTGCTTCACCTGCACGGTCCCCCTGTACTCGATCCCGATCGGTTTCAGCGCCGCGTCGACCCGTGCCTTCACCTTGGGGTCCTGCATGCGGACCTTGGCGAGGGTGAGCATACCCTGGCACGTCGAGCAGATCGTGAGCACGTCCAGGCCCGCCTTCTCGGCGATCGCAAGGTTGCGGGCGTTGATGGCGATGTTCAGGACCTCGTTCGCCTCGTCGATGAACCCGGAACCGCAGCAGGAGAAGTTCGGGAACTCGACGAGCTCGATGCCGAGGTTCTTGCAGACCCAGCGGGTCGCCATGTCGAGCTCCTTCGCCGACTCCTGCGCGATGCAACCCGGGTAGTACGCGATCCTCATGGTCCCTCCTTCGGGGGTGGGTCCAGAGCGGCGTAGATCTTCTCGAGCTCGTCCATGCCCTCGATCTTGCGCGGCTTCTTCATGATCTCGGGTTTCTTCCGATAGATCCGGATCCCCTGGCCGAGCTGGCCTACCATCCCCAGCAGTCCGTCCGTCGCCCGGACGAGCTTCATCTCGTTGAGCTGGCCCGCGCCCTTCAGGTTCTCCTTGAACCCGACGGCGTGGCGGGAGCCCAGTTCCGTGGCGCCCTGGACCGCGATCGCCATCTCCTTCAGGTCGCGGATCCGCTCGGACGGTCGGACGTCCTTCGGGCACGCCTCGGTGCACAGGTGGCAGCGCAGGCAGAGCCAGAGCCCGTTCGGCTGGATCCGGCGGAGCCGCTCCTCATGCGCCGTGTCGCGCGGGTCGACGGCGAACCGGTAGAGCTTCGCGAGCGCCATCGGACCGGGGAAGCCAGGGTCGGCCTCGGCGGCCGGGCACGCGGAGTAGCAGGCCGCGCAGGCGATGCATCGGGGGACCTCCTTGAACCGGTCCACCTGGGCCGGCGTCATCGAGGTCGCCTTCCCTTCGGGCATCGGGCGACGGGGGTCGAGCTTCAGGTGAGGCTCGATCTTGTTGTACTCCTCCCAGAACCGACTCTGGTCGACGATCAGGTCCCGGATCACCGGCTGGTTGCGCATCGGCTCCACGACGATCCGGCCGTGACGGGCGACCTCGGGCCCGACCTGCGTCTCGCACGCGAGCCGGCTCTTCGAGTTGATCTGCATCGCGCACGACCCGCAGATCGCGCTGCGGCACGAGTAGCGGAGCCCGAGGCTCGGGTCGACCTCGGCGCGGATCTGAAGCAGCGCGGTCAGGATCGGGGTGTGGGGAACGAGGTCGAGAGTGTACTTCTGGTAGCGAGCGGTCGTGTCCTTGCCCGGCTGATACCGATAGACCTCGAACGGTACGGAGATCTTCTCTTCGGGCATCAGTACACCCTCTCCTTCGGTTCCCAGCGAGTGAACGCGACCGGCGAATACGACAGGGCCGGACCGCTCGGAGTGCGGAGCGCGAGCGTGTGCTTCATCCAGTTCTTGTCGTCCCGCTTGGGGTAGTCCTTGCGGAAGTGGGCTCCCCGGCTCTCCGTCCGGGCGATCGCGCCCACGATGATGACCTCGGCGAGGTCGATCATGTGCTCGGTCTCGATGGCGTCCGAGAGGTTGATGTTGAACACCTTCGACTGGTCCACCACGCGCACCCGGGAGAACCGTTCTTTGACGGCCCGGACCCGTCGAAGCCCCTCGGTGAGGTCCGCTTCGATCCGGAAGAGGTTCACGTAGCGGTCCATCGTCTGCTGAAGCTCGGTCCGGATCGCGCTCGGGTCCTCCCCGTCCGTCCGACCGAACCAGGTCCGGTACGTGGCCGTGACCTCGTCGAGGTCGCTCGGTTGCAACGTGGTCGCGGGGGCCTTCGCCGCGTACGCGGCGGCCGCCGCACCGGCGGATTTCCCGAAGACGAGGGTCTCCATGAGCGAGTTGCCGCCGAGGCGGTTCGCCCCGTGGATCGAGACGCACGCCGCCTCGCCCGCGGCGTACAGGCCGGGCACGTTCGTCTCCCCCGGGATGTTCGTGCCGACCCCGCCCATCATGTAGTGCTGGGCCGGCGAGATCGGGATCGGGTCGGTCACCGGGTCCATCCCGGCGAACGACCGGCAGAGGTCGCAGATCTCCTGAAGGCGGCTCTCGATCTTCTCCTTGCCGAGATGCATCAGCTCGAGGTGGACGTACGGGCCGTACGGCCCGGTGAATCCCCGTCCCTCGAGGATCTCGGTCGTGATCGCCCGCGCGACCACGTCCCGGGACGCGAGCTCGAGGACCTTCGGGGCGTACTTCGTCATGAACCGCTCCCCCGAGGCGTTCTTCAGGATCCCGCCCTCGCCGCGGGCGCCCTCGGTGACGAGGATGCCGCCTTCGAGGAGCGCGGTCGGGTGGAACTGGACGAACTCCATGTCCTTCAGGAACGCCCCCGCGTTGTAGGCCGCGGCGGCCCCGTCCCCGGTGCAGCTGTGGGCGTTCGTCGACCGGCCGTAGATCCGACCGGCTCCGCCGGTGGCGATGATGACGGCCTTCGCCGCCACCTGCTGGAACTCACCGGTCTTCTTGTCGAGAGCGACGATCCCCTGGACCCGACCTTCGCGCACGACGACCCGGGCCAGCTCCCACTCCTCGTAGAGCGTGAACCGCTGGCTACCGAGCTGCTCCCACAATCCCTGCAGCAGCGCGAGCCCGGTCCGGTCGGCGGCGTAGACCGTGCGCGGGAACCCCGCGCCCCCGAACGGCCGCTGGGCGAGCGAACCGTCGTCGGTCCGGCTGAAGATGGTGCCGAAATGCTCCATCTCGATGACCGTCGGGCCGGCCTCTTTGCAGAAGAACTCGATCGCGTCCTGGTCGCCGAGGTAGTCGGACCCCTTGACCGTGTCGAAGATGTGCGCGTCGATCGAGTCGTTCACGCCGATCGCCGCGTTGATGCCGCCTTGCGCCGCCCCCGAATGCGACCTAAGCGGGTGCAGCTTCGTGACGATGGCGACGTCCCTCCCGGCCTGGACCGCCGCGAGGGCCGCGCGCTGACCGGCGAGACCCGCGCCCACCACTACGACTTCGTGACGCAACATAGGAAGCCCCGGGTCTATCTAAGCCGGGGTTTTAATGAGTGCCGTTCTCCGGACTGCACATACCGAGGAACGACCCCCCGCGCTGTCGCGACCGGGTGCCTCGGTGATGCCGGCGTAATCGCTGCGTGAGCCCTTATATAGCGACCTCGGGTCCGCCGTCGCACATTCCGGGTGACCGGAGGTACGACGATGCAAAGTGTGATCAGCTCGGCCGACGAGGAGCGCCTCCTGAAGGGCACCACGACGATCGGAATCGTCTGCAAGGACGGGGTCGTCCTGGCCACCGAGCGCCGGGCCACCGCGGGAAGCTTCATTTCCAACAAGCAGACCCAGAAGCTGTTCAAGATCGACGAGAACATTGGGATCACGATCGCGGGGCTGGTCGGCGACGCCCAGGTCCTCGCGCGCTACCTCAAGGCCGAGGTCTCCCTCTACCGGCTGCGCCGCAGCGCTCCGCTGACCGCGGAGGGCGCGGCGACGCTGCTCGCGAACATCCTGAGCGGGAACCGCTACTACCCCTACTACGCCTGGCTCATCCTCGGCGGCGTCGACGGCAAGGGCTCGCACGTCTTCTCGGTCGACCCGGCGGGGGGCTGCATCGAGGACCGGTATGTCTCGGTCGGCTCCGGTTCCACGATCGCCTACGGTCTCCTCGAGGAGGGCTACTCCCGGGAGATGTCGACCGCCGACGCGGTCGACCTCGCGCTCCGGGGCCTCACGGCGGCGATGAAGCGGGACAGTGCGAGCGGGGACGGCTACCTCGTCCACATCATCACGCCCAAGGAATACCGAGAATTGTCCGAGGACGAAATTAATAAACGTCTGAAGGCACTCAAGATACCGCTGCCTCCTGTTCTTCCGTAAGGATTTACGGGCCCGGGCGGCCTTCGGAACCCTTTCTGCGCCAACCCATTCCGTTCATCGAAGGATGAGTTTCGAATCGCTCATAGAGCAAACCCGGGAAGCGCTTCGCGAAGTGCTGCCGGAAACCATCGAGGTCAGCGACATCGAGCTGGAAGGCCCGCACGTCGTGGTCTACACGAAGCAGCTCGACGCGTTCCTTTCCGGGGGCGACTATCTTCGCCAGGTCGCCCAGCGCCTCCACCGACGGGTGGTCGTCCGGTCCGACCCCGCGACGCTCATCGACCCCAAGGAGGCCGAGAAGGCGATCCGCGCCCTCATCCCGCCCGAGGCCGAGATCGCCCAGCTGTTCTTCGAGCCCGAGACGGGCGAGGTAACGATCGAGGCCGCGAGCCCGGGGGCCGCGATCGGCCGAGGGGGCTCGGTCCTTAACGACCTCAAGAAACAGATCGGCTGGGTGCCGACCGTCGTCCGAACGCCCCCCATCCCCTCGAAGACGGTCGAAGAGGTGCGCATCCACCTTCGCAACTCGTTCGATGACCGACGGACCTTCCTCAAGAAGGTCGGGATCCGGATCGCCCGGGACCCGCTCCCCGAGAAGCTCTGGGCCCGCAGCACGGCGCTCGGAGGGTACCGCGAGGTGGGGCGGAGCGCCCACCTCCTCACCACCCAGAACTCGAAGGTGCTCATCGACTGCGGGATCGACCCCGGGTCGGACCGCACCCCGTTCTTCAACGCCCCCGAGCTCCTGCCGCTCGACTCGCTCGATGCGGTGGTCGTCACCCACGCTCACCTGGACCACTGCGGTCTCGTCCCCGTGCTGCTCAAGTACGGGTACAAAGGGCCGATCTACTGCACGGCCCCGACGCGCGACCTGATGACCCTCATGCTCCTCGACGCGATCAAGGTCGTCAACCAAGAGGCGCGCAAGGCCCTCTACGACTCGTCGAACGTCCGGGACCTCGTGACGCGAACGATCCCCCTGCGCTGGGGCGAGACGACCGACATCGCTCCGGACATCCGCCTCACCATGCACAACGCCGGGCACATCCTAGGGTCTTCGATCTGCCACTTCCACCTCGGCGAAGGCGACCACAACCTCGCCTACTCCGGGGACATCAAGTTCGAGCGGAGCTGGCTG
This sequence comes from Thermoplasmata archaeon UBA61, assembly GCA_002503985.1. Taxonomy (GTDB): domain Archaea; phylum Thermoplasmatota; class Thermoplasmata; order Lutacidiplasmatales; family UBA184; genus Lutacidiplasma. The sequence continues at coordinate 88,147 of DASW01000001.1, read as the reverse complement.
TTCAACCCCGCGACGAACCGGTTCCCCCGGCTCGAGACCCTCGTCCTCGAGTCGACGTACGGAGGGTACCGGAACGTGCAGCCGAGCCGCCAGCAGGCGACCGAGGACTTCAGCTCGCTCACGAACAAGGTCCTCGCGCGGGGCGGCAAGCTCATCGTACCGGTCTTCGCGGTTGGGCGTTCCCAGGAGGTCATGCTCGTCCTCGAGGAGAAGATGCGCGAGGGGAAGGTCCCCCGGGTGCCGGTCTACCTCGACGGGATGATCTTCGAGGCGACGGCGATCCACACCGCGTACCCGGAGTACCTGAACAGCCAGCTGCGGACGCAGATCTTCCAGCAGGGCGACAACCCGTTCCTCTCGGACGTCTTCCATCGCATCGATTCCCAATCGATGCGCTCGACCGTCCTCGACTCGAAGGAGCCCTCGATCATCCTGGCCACGTCCGGCATGATGAGCGGTGGGCCGGTGATGGAGTACTTCCGGGCGTGGGCGCCCGACGAGAAGAACGGGCTCCTCTTCGTCGGCTACCAGGCCGAGGGGACGTTCGGGAACCGCCTCCAGCGGGGCGTGAGCGAGGCGACGTTCTTCGACGGGTCGCGCCAGGCGTCGGTCCCCGTCAAGCTCGAGGTCGCGACCATCGAAGGGTTCTCGGGCCACTCCGACCGGGTCCAGCTCATGAACTTCGTCGCCTCGCTCGACCCGAGACCGCAGCGCATCATCCTGAACCACGGCGAGGAGTCGCGCATCCTCGACCTCGCGTCGAGCCTCCACAAGCGCTTCAACGTCGAATCCCGGGCGCCGTTCAACCTCGAGGCAATTCGACTTATCTGAACGACCGGGCGTCGTTTCCCTCGAAAGCGGGTGGTTCGCGGGACGAAACCCTTTATAGACGCTCCGGGGTCATTGGGACTGACCCCCGCTTGGAGGGCTTTGAATGGGACATCCATACCGTAGGTTCCTGGTTCTAGGTCTCGACGGGGGGACCTTCGACCTTCTCGACCCCCTCATGGCGGCGGGGGAGCTCCCGTTCCTGAAGTCGCTCGTGCACCGGGGCGTTCGCGCGCCGCTGCGCTCGGTCTACCCCGCGAAGACGATCCCCGCCTGGTACTCGTTCGCCACGGGCAAGGACCCGGGCGAGCTCGGGATCTTCGGGTTCACCGAGCCCGATGGAGGGCCCGGTCACTCGAAGCTCGTCCAAACGTTCCGCCCGGCCGAGGCGTTCTGGGACACGCTCTCGCGCGTCGGCGTGAAGGTGGGCGTGCTCAACTTCCCGTTCCGGACGGCCTACCCCATCCATGGGTTCGTGGTCCCCGGCATGTTCACCGGTACTCACGACACGTATCCCGTGGCCCTGCGCAATGAGATCCACGAGACGATCGGAGAGGAGTACCCGCGCGAGCTCCCGGCCTACAAGGAGGCCGAGCGGGCCCAGTGGATCGCGGAAGCGACCCGGGCGGTGGAGCAGCGGGGCAAGGTCGCGGCGACCCTCGCCGAGCGCCACAAGCCCGGCTTCCTGTTCGCGCTGTTCCGAGAGACCGACCGGCTCGAGCACCAGCATTGGACCGAGATGAGCCAGCCGGTGTCGGAGATGCCCGCGGACCTTCTCCAGTTCTGGCGCACGGTCGACCGGTCGTGCGAGCAGGTCGACCACGCGTTCCGTGCCGGGGGAGGCCCGGCCGTGACGCTCGTCATCTCCGACCACGGCCACGGCCCGATCCAGTCGGACTTCCTCACCAACCGGTGGCTCGCCGAGGAGAAGTTCCTGGTCTTCCGGGGCCGCGGGGACTTCGGCCGCCGCAAGCTCCTCGGCCGCCTCATGCTCCAGGGTCAGAAGAACCGACTGGCCCGACGCGCGATGCGCCCGCTGGTCGAGTTCGTCCGGGACGGCCGGCGAGCCCAGCTCGCGGAGTGGCTGGGCGGAGGGACCTCGTTCGAGCAGTTCTCGAAGCGGATCGACTGGGAGCGCACCGTCGCGTTTTCCTACCCGGTCCCCGAGGGGATCTACTTCAACCCGAACAACCCCCATCTCACCCCCGAGCGCCGCGACGCGATCCGCGCCCAGATCCGTAAGCGGCTCGAGGCGTACCCCGACGCGCACATCGAGGTGATGGACCCGCGGACGATCTACCGCGGCCGAAACCTCTCGCACGCTCCGGCGCTGCTCATCCGCGTCGACGGGATGAACACCGAGCCGCGGATGGACTTTGGGTACCCGGACGCGCTCATCCGGCAGCGCCCCGACTACTTCTGCGGGACGGGCACCCACCGGATGAACGGCATCCTGATCGCCGCCGGGGACGACATCCGACCCGATACGACGGTGAGCACGCTCGACCTCGTGGACGTCGCGCCGACCATCCTCGATGGGATGGGGTACGACGCGCCGACCGGGATGGGCGGCCACTCGTTCGGTCGGCGTCTGGGCCTCTCAGGGTAAGCAACGCCCTCCGCCGGAACCCTTTTCGCTATGAGCTCGCTCCGACCGCGGATGCCGGGGCGCACGGTGGACGTCGTGACCGTGGGTCCGCCCCCTCTTGACCCGTACGAACCATCGGCGAGCGCCTGGGCCCTCGCGGCCGCGCTCGCGGCCCGGGGGGACGATGTGCGCGTGCTCCACTTGCCTGGGTCGGGCACCGGCCCGGTCCCGCCCGGGGTCACCGCCATCCCCGTGGAGATCCCGTTGCGCCGGCCGGGAGGCCCTGTCGAGCCGGCGGAGTTCGCCAGTGCTGCGGGCCGTCGCCTAAGGAAGCCGCTCGACCTCGTGCTCCGCGACCCGCTCGGTCTCGGCTCGCTCGGCGCCCGGCGGCTGAGGCGAGGCCCGCCTCTGGTCGCAGGGTTCGCGCGGGCGCTCGAGCTGCAGGCCTTCGAAGGAGAGCGGCAGGGACTTTCGTCGACCGGGTTCGTCGACCGACTCGATACGTGGCGCGACCGTCGGTCGGTCCGTCGCCTCGAGCGGGCGGCCCTGGACGAGGCCGACCGTGTCTTCTACGACGCGAAGGAGGTGGCCAAGTCCCTGACCGAGGAGTACGGGGTCGTCGATGGAAAGCTCGTGGCGCTGCCTCCGGCCGTGCCTCTGCTACCTCCGCTCCCGACCCGGGAGTCCTCGCGCCACGACCTTCGGATCCCGCCGGACGTGCCGGTCGTGGTCGCGCCGGCGGCCTTCGAGGCCCCGGCGTCGAGCGGGGTCGACCGGGTCCTCGAAGCGTTCCGCCGGGTCCGTCCGTTCTTCCCGGGCGTCCGCCTCGTGCTGTGCGGTGCTCCCGCCCCATCGGACCCGGGGGTGATCGTGCTGCCGGCCCGTCGTGCGGACACGCTGGCGGACGCGCTCGCGAGCGCGGACGTGGCCGTCTTCGCTCGACGCGTTCCCGGTTTCGACCCGGGGGTGGTCCTCGCGGCCCGGGCCGCCGTCCCGCCGATCGTGCTGCCGAGCGCGCGCCTCGCTGTCGAGCCGGCGGGCGGTGTACACGTCGCGGCGAGCGACGACCCGGGAGACCTTGCCTCGGCGCTCGCGGAGCTGCTCGCCGACCCGGTGGTGCGGAAAGAGGTCGGCCAAGCCGCGACCCGGTTCGCGCAGGCGTTCCTTCCGGAGCGAGTCGCGGCCGCGCTCAGCGAAGCGGTCTCCCCGAAAGCAGGGTAACGGCGGGCCGACGGCCCGTCAGCGGTCGCGCTCGACCGGTTCGTCGAGACGCCACTCCGCGAACCCCCGCCCGCCCGAGGCCCTTCGGACCTCCCGCACCACGCCCGCCCATCGTACGTCGGGCGGGAGGTCCCCGGAATCGATGCGGTCGAGGACGGACCGGAATCGAACCCGAAGGTCAGAGAACGGGTCCTCCTCGCCGGGGCGGACCCACGGACCGGCCGCGCGAACGACCCGGACGGTGCCCTCGTGGGTGGCCCACACCCCGACCCGGGAGGCTCTCGTTCCGTCCGTGCGGGCCGCGAGCCGGGCCGCGGCCCTCTCGGACGGCAGGACGACCGCGACCCAGTCGCCCCACGCTCGTCGCTTGAGCGCCTGCACGAGCACCGCGCGGCTCCCGGAGACCTTCGCCTCGACGAGGCCGACCTCGTCCCCGCGACGTGCCACGAGGTCGAAGTAGTCGGTCGAGTCCGGGTTCGGGTAGACTCGGTAGCCCTGCTGCTTTAGGAACGTCGCGGCGGTAGCGACGACCTCTCTCTCCGAAATCCGGGGCGCACGCGTTGCCGGCGCGCGGCTCAAGGACCGCTCCTCAGGAACCAGCGGTCCAGGCGCGTCCGGGGTATCCCGAGCACGATCGGACGCCCGTGAGGGCAGGAGTAGGCCGCTTCGGGAAGCGCATGGAGCGTTGCGAGGACGCGGGAGAACTCCTCCGCGGTGACGACGTCACCCGCCCGCAGGGCGGCGTGGCAGGCCACGGTGGCGGCGCGCCGCTCCTCGAGCCCGTCGGGGAGCGTGGGGCGACCTCCGGTCGCCAGCTCGTCGAGGAGCTCCGCGACCGCCTCCGGCCGCGCCGAACGGCCCCGGTACGCCGGGACCGACCGGACGAGGAACGACTCGGGACCGAACGGTTCGATGTCGAAGCCAGCGACCCGGACCGTTTCGCCGTTGGCCTCGAAGGTGCTCCGCTCGGCGCCTGTCAGGCGGATGGTGACCGGAGCGACCAACGTCTGCCGCTGGAGGGTCCCGGCGTGCAACAGCTCCTCGTAGAGGACGCGTTCGCTCGCGGCGTGCTGGTCGATCAGGACGAGGCCCTCGTCGCTCTCGGCCACCCAGTAGAGGGTGTGCAGGCAGCCGAGCAGCGTCAATCGCGGATGCCCGGCCGCCGCGGGAAGCGGAGCGGGAGGCGGCATCGCCGTGCCCGGACCCTCGAGGGTGTGCTGGACGCCCGGATGCCCCGCCGAAGGGGTGGGAACGCCTCGGGACGGGGGTCGCGGCCCGCCGAGCGCCGGTCGAACGGCGGGTCGAACGGCCGCTCGCGCGGCGGGGAGGTCCGCCACCTGAGGGGCGGCCACGAGGGCCTCGCGAACGCGCAACCGCACGGCGTCGAGCAGGTCCGCCTCGCGCGCGAAGCGCACCTCGCGTTTCGTCGGATGGACGTTCACGTCCAGCCGGTCGGGGTCGATCTCGAAGTGGAGGACGCCGACCGGGAACCGGGTACGCGGCAGGTAGTCGCCGTAGGCGAGCCGTACGTTCTGGGCGATCGTGCGGGACGTGACCGCCCGCCCGTTGACCGCCACGAACAGTCCTCGGGACGAGGCGGCCGCCGCCCCGGGCCGGCCGAGGGCCCCGAAGAGACGGCCCCCGGGGATCTCCGCGGACAGCTCGAACGACGACGTGAGGAACCCCGGACCGAGGACCCGGGCCGCGGCGTCCTTCAGGTCGTGCGCGGGAGGATACGTACCGGCCTCGCGACCCTCGGACTCCACGCGAAGGCCCACCTGGGGCCGGGCGAGGTAGAGCCGCTCGACCGTCTGCAGGACCGCCACCTGCTCCGCGGGCGCGCCCTTGAGGAACTTCCGGCGGGCGGGTGTGTTGAAGAAGAGCTCCTCGACCTCCACGGTCGTTCCCGGGGCGCGCGGGGCGGAGAATCGACCGCTGAGGGTGCCCCCGACGACCGAGATCCCCTCCGCGACCTCACGGTCGGGAGGCCGGGATAGGAGACGGAAGCGGGACACGGAGGCGATGGCCGCGAGTGCTTCGCCTCGGAAGCCGAGGGTCCCGATCCGCTCGACCGGGCCCTCCGGCTCGAGCTTGCTCGTCGCGTGTCGCTCGACCGCGAGCTCGAGCTCCTCGGGCGGGATCCCCCACCCATCGTCGGCGACCTCCATACGGGCGAGCCCTCCGCCCAGGAGCCGGATCGTGATGCTCGACGCGCCGGCGTCCACGGCGTTCTCCACGAGCTCCTTCACGACGGACGCGGGACGTTCCACCACCTCGCCGGCAGCGATCCGCTCGACCGTTTCGCTCGAGAGCCGTCGGATCGGTCGGCGCGGTGTGGGAGGGAGCTGTGTCACGGTGGGTCCTCTTTCGGGGAGGACCCTACCGACGCCCGGTGCTTGAGCTCGCGCAACGTACGGACGGCCTCCTCGGGAGCGAGGCGGTCCGGGTCGAGCTGCCGCAGCTCCTCGACCACGGGGTGCTCGGGAACCCCCTCCGAGAGGAGCACCGCCTGAGTGTACCGAGGCCCACGACGGCGGGAGCCCTTCGAAGCCGTCGGCAGCATGCTTTCGGTCTCGAGACGGTGGAGAAGGCGTTCGGCCTCCTCGAGGACCCCCTCCGGGACCCCGGCGAGACGCGCGACGTGCACGCCGTAGCTGCGGTCGGTCGCGCCCGGGACGAGGCGGTGGAGGAAGACGATCCCGTCCGGACCCTCGCGAACCGCGAAGTGGGCGTTCTCGGCGGCCGAGAGCCCTCGAACGAGGTCGGTGAGCTGGTGGTAGTGGGTCGCGAGCAGACAGCGCGCCCGGGTCGTGTCGTGGAGGTGCCGCAGCGTGGCCCACGCGATCGCGAGCCCGTCGAAGGTGCTCGTTCCGCGACCGACCTCGTCGAGCAGCACGAGGGACCGAGCGTCGGCCGCCCGGAGGATCTCGGCGACCTCGCTCATCTCGACCATGAAGCTCGACTTTCCCCGACCGATCTCGTCCGTGAAGCCCATCCGGGTGAACAGCTGGGTGACGAGCCCCACCCGGGCGAACTTGGCCGGTACGAACGACCCGGCTTGCGCCAGCACGACCAAGAGGCCGACCTGGCGCATGTAGGTCGACTTCCCTGACATGTTCGGGCCGGTCAACACCAGCATCCGCCGCGCGTCCGGGTCGAGGTCGAGGTCGTTCGGGACGAACGATTCCCCGAGGAGCCGGTCGAGCACGGGATGCCGACCATCCCGGAAGACGAGGACCGAGGAATCGTCGACCGTAGGACGGACGTAGCCCCGGCTCTGGGCGAGGTGCCCGAACGTCGTGAGAGCGTCGAGCTCTCCCACAGCGCGGCTGACGCGGTGGACCGCCGGCACGTGTCGCTCGACCGAATCGAGCAGCTCCTCCCACCGGGCCGTCTCCGCGGTCTTGATCTCGTCCCGGGATTCCAGGATGCGTCGCTCGATCTCCTCGAGCCGGTCCGAGGTGAACCGCTCCGCCTGGGCGACCGTCTGCCGCCGGCGGAAGTGGGGCGGGACCCGGGCCAGGTGGGACTTGGTGACCTCGAAGTAGTAACCGAAGACCTGGTTGTAGCCGACCTTGAGCGTCTTGATGCCCGACACCTCCTGCTCGGCCCGCTCGAGCGCGGTCATCTCGGCGAGCGCCGAGAGCTCGGCCTCTCGCCACCGGTCCACCTCGGGCGCGTGGCCGTGCCGGAACAGTTCGCCCTCATCCTGGGTGGGCGCGGGGTTCTCGGCCAGCGCCCCGGCGAGGAGCGCGACCAGTCCGGCCGGGGGTGTAAGCTCTCCGGCGAGCAACGTCAGCCGGACCGAGGACCCACCCTCGTTCAGGCTGCCGCCGAGGGACTCTGCGACCTCGAGACCCGCTCTTAACGCGACGAGCTCGACCGGCCGAACCCGACGTCCGGCGACCCGGGCCGCGATGCGCGAAAGGTCCGGGATCGACTTGAGCCGCGTCCGCCACCCTTCGAGGGCGGCGCCGCGGTCGACCAGCGATTGCACGGCATCCTGGCGGAGCGCGATCGCCGACGCGTCGGCGAGCGGGTTCGTCAACCAAAACGCGAGCGTGCGCCGGCCCGGGGCGGTGACCGTTTCGTCCCACGTCCCAAGAAGGGTCACGCCCTTGGGGTCGTCCGGGTTCATCGGTCGATTGATCTCGAGGTGACGGAGCGTCTTCGCATCCAGGACGAGACGCCGTCCACCGCTGCCCCGCTCGACGAGGTCGAGGTGGGGGAGGAGGCGGGGCTGGGTCGCCCGCAGGAACGCCGCGAGCCGTCGGTCGGCCTCGAGGACCTCCTCGGCCAGGTCGGCTCCGCCGCGGAGGTTGCTCGGGAGCTCTCCCGCGACGGCGGGAGCCGGGGCGGCCTCGATCCGCGCGGACGGGAACTCCCGTCGCAACGCGTTGAGCAGAGGGGACGAGAGGGATTCCTCCCCGACGGCCCACAGGATCTCGCGGGGCTGGAATGCCGCGAGGGACGAGACGAGACCTTCGGGGCCGTGTCCGTCCGCCAACCCGTGGTACCACTCCCCCGTGGTGATGTCGACCGCCGCGTAGGCTCCGACCGTACGGGTCGGGGCCACGACGCTGACGAGGAAGCTGTGGTCGGACCCACCGAGGATGCGGTCCTCGACCGCCGTGCCCGGCGTGACCACCCGGGTGACCTCGCGCCGGACCAGCCCCTTCGCGAAGCGCGGGTCCTCTACTTGGTCGCAGATGGCCACCTTGTAGCCCTTGCGCACGAGCCGCCCGAGGTACGTCTCGACCGCGTGGTGGGGAACGCCCGCCATCGGGGTCCGGACCCCCTGGGCGTCCGCGGCACGCGCGGTCAACACCACATCGACCTCGCGCGACAGGAGCCGCGCGTCGTCCCCGTAGGTCTCGTAGAAGTCTCCCACCCGGAACAGCACGAGGTGGCCGGGGTAGCGGGCCTTCACGCCCTCGTACTGCTCGAGGAGGGGCGTGAGGGACGCGGCATCGGGCATCGGCCTCGCCGTCGAGCGAGGGGCCCCATATAATCTAACGTCGGGGGAGGGCGGACGCTGAGGGGGAGATTTGAACTCCCGTGGCGGAACCGCCACCAGCTTTCAAGGCTGGCGCCTTGCCGGGCTAGGCTACCTCAGCGCAACGGGCAGAGCGGAGCCGGGAGGAATAAACCCTCCCTTTCCCAGGGGGTCCGGGGCGGAGGAGTGCAGGTGCCGGGACGTTCGCGCGGAACCCGATGGGTCCCGCGTTTCGAACCCGGGTAGTCAGCTTGGAGGGCTGACATCCTACCACTAGATTACACCTGCACGGCCGCCGCCGGACCGGGGCCTCGACCGCCCTGCGCGGTTAATGCTTTTCCTTGGAACTGTGGGCCGCCGGAGCCGAAAGGTCGAGGAGCGCGACCCGCTCGAGGACGAGGCCTTCCCACCCGGACGCGGGGACCGCGCTCCGCTCCGCGGCCTCGATCCCGAGGCGTTCGAGCACCTTCTCGTCCACGGGTCTCGGGTACGCGCTCGGGTCCAACGTGAGCCCGAACCGCTCGAGGAGGACGACCGGGTCGTGTGGTCGCTCGGCGACCAGGGCGAACTGCTCGGTCGAATCGGAGACCCCGACCTTCGCGAGGGCGCGCGGAAGCTGGTCGTCGCCGGCGACGTAGAGCGCGAACTCGGCTCCCCGGTCCCGAAGGCGGGTCTCGCCCCGCGTGCGGGCGCGGCCGAGATGGGCCCAGGCCGAAAGGAGGTGACGCTCCCCCGCGATGGCGCTGGCATCGAAGAGGGCGACGAGCGCCGGCGACTCCTTGGCCAGTTCTCGGAGGGTACCGATGATGGACGGCGTCGTGGGACTACCGGCGCGGGCGCGGCGGGCGCCGACGGCGCGGACCGGACGCTCCTCGGGCGGTGGAAGCGGGGTCATCGAAGGGGTCACTCCCGCATGAACTTGAGGAACTCGTCGAGCGTCCGAGGCTGGAGCGTGTAGTTCTCCTCGCGCTCGCGGGCGATCGTGGACGTAGGGGTCGTGCCGTAGTCATGGCCCGGCAGCACGACGAGGGCGTCGTCGAGCGTGAGGAGCCGGTGGTGCAGGCTGTCGTAGAGCTCGGCCGGGTCGCCGCCCGGAAGGTCGGTCCGTCCACACTCCCCGACGAAGAGCGTGTCGCCGGTGGCGACGTTCCCCTCGAAGATGTAGAGGACGCTGTCCTTGGTGTGGCCCGGCGTGTGGACCACATGGAACCGGAGCCCCCCGACCGCCACGGCGTCCCCGTCGGAGACGGAGATGTCCTGGTGGATCGGCGCGACGCGGTGGGCGACGACCTTCGCCCCGGTGCGCTCCTTCACGTCCTGGTTGCCGGCGATGTGGTCTGGGTGGCTGTGGGTGTTCAGGATGTATCGGACCTTCACGCCCCTCGCATCGATCGCCTCGAGCACGGGGTCGATGCCGAACGAGGGGTCGATCACGACCCCCTCCCCACCGGGTTCCTCCGCCACGAGGTAGGTGAAGTTAAGATACGGCCCGATGCGGAACTGGTCGAGGAGCACGCCCCGGCGAGAAGGGGGGCGTATTTGAGGGTGGGGGAAGTCGTTACGGGCCACCCGGGTCGGGTGCCGTGGTCCGGCGACCCGTGACCGCGTCGAGGACCACCCGGCCCTGGGACCCCTCGGCGTACCAGTGGGGCACGTAGAGCAGCACGAACGGCCCGAGCCGAATGTCGTCGGCGGTGGGCGGGACCCGGCGGGTCTCGATCACGAGCGCTCCCTGGTGCTGCTCGGTGTGGTCGACGTGGACCGTGTGGTGCCGACGGATCGCGTCGAGCGCCAGCGGGACGACTTGGGATTCCTCGAGCTGGGGAGAGAGCCGCTGGTGCGGCTCGCCGACGTCCGCGATCAGCTCTCGGTCGCCGTCCTCCCAGATCTCGGCGCGTCGCGTGACCGCGTTGACCGCGACCAGGTTGCGGACCACCGCCCCATGGCCCCCATCGGGCGAGGCGGGGCGGACGCGGTAGGCCGCGACGAAGAACGGGACGAGCCGCAGGGTGGAGCGAGGGTCGTCCACGCCGGCGAGGGTTTCCGCCTCGGAGCGGTCGATCCGAGGGCGCACGGTGCGTTCGCTGTGGGGGGCGATCGCGAACGGGGGCTCGAGCGGGCCGGCCGGGTCCGCGTCCACGGGCGAGAGCTCCGCTCCCGCGGGCGGAAGCAACAGGATCTCCCCGAGCCCCGGGCCAAGGGTAGAGGGGTCCAGGAGTTCGATCCCCCGGTCCGCGGCGAGCGCCCGAGCGTTCTCGCCGGGCTCATCGTCGTAGACGATCGTGCGGTGGATGCTCTCCGAGGGAAACAACGACTCCACGTCCGCCGGGGACCGGGCCGTCGTGAGGACCACCACCGCCCGCCGGTCCCGGCTGCGGACCGCGATCAGCGTGTCGGGCCGGACCTCCACGTGGTAGCCTGCCGCCTCGAGGAGCTTCCCGAGGACGGAGCTAGATGGTCCGCTCCGAGTCATCGGGTCGAGAACGCGCGCCGGGTATTATGTGGCTTGTGTTCGTAGCGCGACGGGGGTGCGCTCGTTCCGAACGCTCCACCGGTTTCCCGATTCCTACGGAAAAAGAGCTAATGCCTTGAGCATTCCCTGGGGTGAGCGTGGGTCGGTACTGGATCGGATGCTCGGGATGGGCGTACGACGATTGGGTCGGCCCGTTCTATCCCAGGGGATCCGCACCGGGGGACTTCCTCACCCGCTACGCGCGCGTGTTCCGGGTCGTCGAGGTGGATTCGAGCTTCTACCGAGCACCGAGCCCCTTCCTGGTTCGTCGGTGGGCCGAGCGAACCCCCGAGGGCTTCCGGTTCGCTCTCAAGGTGCCTCGGGACGTAACGCATGAGGCGGGGTCCACGGACGTTCACAAGGTCCTCGACCCATTCCTTTCGAGCCTCGAGCCGCTGCGCTCGCGTGGCAAGCTCGGACCGGTGGTCCTCCAGTTCCCGCCGTCGTTCCACGCCGCGAGCGGGAAGGCCCGCCTCGACCTCCTGCTCGGAGCCATCCCCCGCGAATACGCGCTCGCGGTCGAGCTCCGGCACCGGTCGTGGTGGACGGACTCCACGCGCTCCGCGCTCGAAGGACGAAGGGCGGCGCTGGTCTGGTCCGTCGTTCCCGAGACCCGGCCTCCCGCGTGGGTCACCGGCGACTTCCTCTACGCCCGGTTCATCGGCGACCGGGCGCTCACGCAGTTCGACCGCATTCAGAGGGACGCGCGACCCGAGATCGTCTCTATGAAGGACCTGCTCGAGAACGAGGGACGCGCGGTCGATACGGTCTTCGCGTTTGCGAACAACCACTTCATGGGATTCGGACCGGGGACGGCCGCGGTCATCTCCGAGGTGCTGGGAGAGCCCAGCCCCGACCTCGGGGCTGCGGGTCGCGCTCCGGGCCAGAGCCGGCTGGATGTGGGACACGCGGGCCCGATGAGCTGACCGCAATCAGCGCGCGGGAACCGTAGATCTCGATTCGACCTTCGAACTACACGTCTTCACGCGCCTTGGCGCGAATCCGGGTCACGTTGCCGGTGCGGTCGAGTTTCAGGTCGACCTGTAGACCGCGTTTTGTGGCTTCTTGGCCCATGAGAGCGGCACCCTCGTTGGTGATGGCTGCCCGCGAGGTCCTTCCCTTCAGTTTGCAATGAAGGGTGCAGACTGGCGCAGCCAGACTCGGATAACGTCGCTCCCAAACCGTCAGATTGAGTTCCGGATCCGTCCAGCTGGCGAGGAGCAGCTCACCGTTCCGACGTCGGAGCTGGACACCGGCTTCTCCGACAATTACGCTCTCGATGGAATGGGCAAGATCGTATCCCACAGCAAAGTAGTAGCCAATCCCGCCGAAGATTCCGATTCCCGCGAATCCGAATAGAAAGACGGATCGAGATGACGGAGCCGTTAGTGCCAGCACGAGCGAGGTGACGCCGACTAAGACATACCCCACGGAAAAAATGATACGATTGCGACTTCGAGTCGCACGTCTTCGCTCCAGGCGAGGGTCCGGGTCGATGATCTCTCGGCCTGCCCGATTGGGGCTAGGGAGCATTCCTGAGGTAGCTTCGCAAGAGTAGATGAGTTCCGTTTAGGGACCCATCGTTCAGAAACCCTGGCGAACGAAGCGAAGGGACGCACGCGGCCGATGACGGAACTGCAATCAGCACGTGGGACGAGGAACGGCCGCGAGGAGCGCGCGAGTCTGGTCTAGATTGATTGGAACCGCCGTCGACGGAAAATGCGTATTATGGGCAGAGCCGTCAGGGCGGTGTGCCATCCACTACTGCCCCCGTGTTGGCTACTCCGCGCCTGTACCTCAGGCCCCTGAGGATTGCCGACGGGGAACCCTTCACGAAGATCCTTCATGATCCGCAAGTGGCCCGAATGCTTCCCCGGAGAGTACGAGTCGAAGGTGGGCGAGCGTTCATTATCCGAGTCATACGAGAACAGCGCTCCGGCACCGGATACGCATTCGCCATCGTTCCGAAAGCGTTAGGTCGCCCCATCGGTCAAGTGCGCTTAATCGGCTGGGATCGAGAGAGCCGGACGGCCGAGATAGGCGTTTGGATTGGCCGACGCTGGTGGGAGGAGGGTTTCGGTCCGGAGGCCATTCGGGCGGTTTGTGCCTTCGGGTTCGGAAAGATGCACCTCCATCGAATCGAGGCGCTGGTCCTGAGTGCCAACCGCCGCGCAGTACACGCCCTGGAGAAGTGTGGCTTTCAGGTCGAAGTCCTTCGTCGGGAGGCCGTGCGACTCAACCGCAGATGGCACGATGTGATCGTGCTTGCGGCCTTGAGCGGGCGCGTGCGATGACCGCCCGCGGAGAGCGCGCGTCGACACGGCGAAGTCAACTTTGCCCCTTCTTCACGACCCGAGCGAAGATGCTCGACCCGTCAACCTCGCGGATGGTTGTTGCTAGACCTACCTCTGCGAAGAGCGCGCGGAACTCGTCACCGCTTACGGTCATCGCTCGGAAACCGTCCTTGCACGCGATGGTTCCATCCCGGGTCCGTGACTCGTCGATCTCTCCGAGGAGGCCCGCCCCCGACTGCGCCCGGAACCAATCGAGGCGGTCCGCCCATATCCGGGGAGAGTAGCTCGAGAATAGGACCACGCCTCCTTCTTTCGCGACCCGAACGGCCTCCGCAACGAGCTCGTGACGATCCCTCCCAAACGCCGAGATGCCGTTCTGGATGCAGAACACGGCATCGAACATCTCGTCCCGGAAGGCCAGCCGCGATGCGTCCATCCGGACGAGATCACAGTTTCGAAAGCGTCGCAGGTACGATGTCGCTAGGTTGAGGCTTCCACGCGAGATGTCGTTGCCGACAATCCTCGTCACATGGGGCGCGACCTCTTTCAGTGCCCGCCCGTACCCGCATCCGAGTTCGAGGACCCTGCTCGTACCCTGGACATTCTCGATGACGTAACGGGCCTCGGCGTCGAGGTACTGTCGGATTCTGGGAGACGCCAGGTCGTAGACCTGCTGCAACTTCGAACCAAAGAGCCGGTCCTCGTAGTAGCTCCCCATGACTGCGAGGTGAACGGGGAGAGCCTGCTTCAAAGTGGCGGAGACCATGCCCGTGGCTTGCTCGCCGCGACCTTCCCGAAGGCCGCGCGCGTTCGATGACCTGACTGGGATCAGCGCGCGAAATGACAGTGAGATGATGCGCATCCGTTCGGAAGCCCACGGTTCGCGTTCCCTCGATTCCTATTCACCTCAAGGTTTTTGGACCGGGAGCTCGAACTCGTTGAACCGGGTCCATGACCGAGGAGATCGAACGACCGCGATTCCGAGAGCACCTACACGAGATACGGGAGTCATTGGGAGGGATCGGCAAGGACGTCGAGATTGATGTCGCCCATGCGCCCCACCTTGCCAAGGAAGGGACGAAGAACGCCCTTGCGCGGGCTGCTGGGGTTCGGAGGACGACGCTGCGAGAGTGGACCGAACCCGCATCCGAGGACCCAAAGTAGCCTCCTTCGCTCCGCGTCCGCGGAAACCAGCTCGCCCGGATCGCGACGAACTGTTAGGGCCGGACCCGGATCGACGCGGACCGTATTCCGGCCGCCGGAATGGGTTGCGCGAAACCCTGACGTGACGGTGGTGGCCGCGTCGACTTCGTGAAGAACGCGCGCGACCGATGGCGGACCGAGAGACCTATTCAGTCCAGGCCCACCATGGACTCCGGCGGGCCGTGCAAGAGACGCTGTTCCGTCGCCCGGCCGTCGGGGCCGGTGACCGCCTGTCGCCGGCTCACTCGGGGACAACGCTCAATAGAGGGGCTCGTTCTCTCGAGCTCCACCGCCGGTAGGGCGTCCATGGGCATCGAAGAAGACCATCCGAACCCGGTCCGTGCCCATCTTCAGGGGCTCGCGAGGCAGAGTACCCAGAGCCTGACCGGCCTAACGAATTGGCCCGCCTACTGGATGGCTCGCTTCCTAGGGCGACCCATCACCCTTCGCTTCCGCCAGGGGTCATCGTTCCCGAAGGCCACCCGAGATGAGGCAGGAACCCTCCTGTTCCTGAGCGCGAACGGGGTGAAGTTCGCCCCTACCGGCGACCCGACCCAATTGACCTGGGGGCTGGACCCCCGGGACCGGATCATCACGACCCCGACGGGGATCCGATTCCACCTTCCGTCGGCGGACGGGGTGATCCTGGCCGAGACCTACCTGTACGACATCCACTACGCGGGCGACCTACGCGGGAAGACCGTCATCGACGTCGGGGCCAATGTGGGCGACACGGCCCTCTATTTCGCCGAGCAGGGTGCGGAGGTTTTCGCCTACGAGCCCGACCCCACCAACTTCGAGGGCCTGCGGGCCAACCTCGACCTCAACCCGACCCTTCGTCCCCACATCCACCCGTTCCCCTACGCCGCCGGGGCGGATGGGGAGGTCGAGTTCCACGTGGGTCTGCGGGGGGGCAGCAGCATGTACGAAACCGGCGGCACCGTTCGCCGAGTGAAAGCCGTGAGCCTTGAGACCATCCTCGGGGGTCGGGACCGCGTCCACCTGCTCAAGGCCGATTGCAAAGGGGCCGAGCACGAGCTGGCCCGGCAACCGGCGATCGGTCGGTTCGACCACGTCGCGATCGAGTACTACTGGATCGCGCCCGGCCTTTCCGCGGGCGAGACGCCGCTGACGGCCTTGCTCGCACGCCTACGCAAGCAGGGCTTCGGGCGGTGGAGGGTCTTCAAGCACAACGCCGCCTCGACCCCCTTGAGCCAGCACGGGATGCTCGCCGCCGACCACGACCGGACACGGGTCGCATAGAGCTCCGGACCCGAGGGACCGGGCGCGTCTTTCGAGGACAACCTATTTAGGTCGCTCCGGGGTCCAAACCCCTCGTAGATGGCCGAGGCTATCCCCCTGCGAGTTGCCGAAGCGTTCCAGCAGGACATCGGCTTGGGGACCGCCCGCCTGGACGTTCAAACGCGGCAGCGGCTCAAGGTAGGGCTCGGCGACATCATCGAGGTCCGGGGCCGCAAGCCCACGCCGGCGGTCGTAGCCCGGGCCCAGCAGGACGACGAGGGCAAGGGGCTCGTCCGGATCGAAGCGGTCGTCCGTCGGAACGCCGGGGTCAGCATCGGCGACCGCGTCTCGGTTCAGAGGGTCGACTGCCCGAACGCCGACGCGGTCACGATCGCCCCGATCTACGCCGGGTCCGCGCGCATGGACCTAGGGCCCGGCCTCGAGAGCTTCGTCGCGAAGGCGCTCGCCCGTCGGCCGTTCATCCGCGGGGACGTCTTCGTGATCCCCGGGGTCTTCCTCATGGGGGGCTCGCTCCCCTTCATGGTGGTCTCCACCCAACCGAAGGGGATCGTCCAGGTCGCCCCGTCCTCGCTCATCACGATCAAGGAGGAGACGGTCAGCGAGACCGAGGTCACCGCGCCTCGGATCTCCTACGAGGACATCGGTGGCCTCACCGAGAAGCTCGGCCGCGTCCGAGAGATGATCGAGCTTCCGCTGAAGCACCCCGAGCTGTTCGACCGTCTCGCCATCACGCCCCCGAAAGGGGTCCTGCTCTACGGGCCGCCGGGAACGGGGAAGACGCTGATCGCCAAGGCCGTCGCGAACGAGGCCGGCGCCCACTTCATCGGGATCCAAGGTCCGGAGATCATCTCGAAGTACTACGGGGAGAGCGAGAAGGAGCTCCGCGAGAAGTTCGAGGAGGCGGAGAAGAACGCCCCGAGCGTGATCTTCATCGACGAGCTCGACTCCATCGCGCCCCGCCGGGACGAGGTCACCGGCGAGGTCGAGCGCCGGGTCGTGGCCACCCTGCTCACGCTCATGGACGGTCTCTCGGGTCGCGGGAACGTCATCGTGATCGCCGCGACCAACCGAGAAGAGGCAATCGACCCCGCCCTCCGACGTCCCGGTCGGTTCGACCGAGAGATCGAGATCGGCGTGCCGACGATGGAAGGGCGGCTCGAGATCCTCCAGATCCACACCCGTGGGATGCCGATCGATGGCTCCGACAAGGACCGCGAACGGATCCTCAAGGCGCTCGCGGCCCAGAGCCACGGGTTCGTGGGCGCCGACCTCTCGTCGCTCGCCCGGGAGGCTGCGATGCGGGCGCTGCGTCGCTACCTGCCCGAGATCGACTTCGACCAGCCGATCCCGATCTCGCTGCTCGAGCGGATGAAGGTCACCGAGCACGACTTCCGGGAGGCGTTGAAGCAGATCGAACCGTCCAGCCTGCGGGACGTCACGGTCGAGGTCCCGACCACCCACTGGGAGCAGGTCGGAGGTGTCGAGCGCGTCCGACGGATCCTCGAGGAATCGGTCGAGCTCCCGTTCAAGAACCCTCAGGTCTACCGCCACATCGGCATCGAGCCGCCGCGCGGCATCCTCCTCTACGGCCCTCCCGGTGTCGGGAAGACCCTCCTCGCGAAGGCCGCGGCGACGGAGAGCCAGGCGAACTTCATCTCGGTGAAAGGCCCCGAAGTGATGAGCAAGTGGGTCGGCGAGAGCGAGAAGGCCATCCGGATGATCTTCAAGAAGGCCCGTCAGGCCTCCCCGTCGATCGTGTTCATCGACGAGATCGACTCCATCGCCCCGCGCCGGGGGCTCCAGAACTCGAGCGGCGTCACGGAGCGGATCGTCAACCAGCTCCTCACCTCCATCGACGGGCTCGAGAGCCTGGAGCGGGTGCTCGTGATCGCCGCGACGAACCGGCCGGACATCGTGGACGAGGCGCTCCTCCGGACGGGTCGGTTCGACCGCCTGCTCTACGTTGAACCCCCCACCGTCGCTGGGCGCCTCGAGATCCTAAAGGTCCACACCAAGTCGATGCCGCTCGCGGAGGACGTCGACCTGGACGCCCTCGCGACGAAGACCGACGGATACGTCGGAAGCGACATCGCGGCGCTCTGCCGGGAGGCCGGGCTCACCGCGATCCGCGAGAACATCAAGGCCGCGAAGGTCACCCGCGCGCACTTTGAGGCCGCCCTGAAGCAGGTCCGACCCTCCATCGACGCGGAGGGGCTCAAGTTCTACGCCGAATTCGAGCGGCACCTCTTGCGCGAGCGGGTGGCCCCTCGCCGTGACGAGCCCGTCGAGGCCATCTACCGCTAGGGCGCGCCGCCGACACCGGTCGCAGCCCTTCCCCAAAGCAAGCTATATGTAGCAGGGCCAAGTTCGGCGCGCCGCCTCCGATAGGGGGCTGCCGATACGGGAGATGTGAAACACTTGGTTCGACAGCAGTACCGCGCCGCACTGTGGGTCCTGGTACTGGTCGCGCTCGTGACGAGCTCACTGGCTGCGATCGCTGGGGCTCAGGCCGCTTCTTCAGCGAACTATACGCTGACGGGCTCCCTGGAGCTGGGGTCTGGATTCCCGGCCCCGGCCGGTGTGCAGGTCGACCTCGTTTCCCGGGCCACGAGCCAGGTCTTCACGACCACGGTCACCGGTGGCAGCGGACAGTACTCGTTCACGACCAACAGCACGAGCGGGGCCTTGGTGCCCGGCTACTGGGGGGTCTGGGTTCCCGCGCAGGGGAATGTCAGCATTCCGGGCTGCAATCCGGTAAGGCCGTACCAGTGCGCCGTCCTTCCCTCGAACCAGGTCCCGGTCTTCCAGTTCGAGAACGCCAGCGCCCTCACGACCACCAGTTACCCGTTCCCCACCATCACGAACCTTTCGGTCCTACCGTATACCGGCAGGATCAGCGGCACGGTGTACTCTGGCCCGAACAAGGAGGCCGGGGCTCAGGTCTACCTCCTCGACCCCTACTACAACGGGCTCGTTCTAGTGAACAACACGACCGCCGCGAATGGCACGTTCTCCATGAACGTCCCGATCTCGACCGGTAACGTCCCGGGCGGGAGCTGGGTCTTGAAGACCGTCTGGCCGTCATCCACGCAGTTCAACTACACCAAGGCCACGATCCCGAACCGCACCCCGGTGCCGATCAACCCCAACCTACAGAACTACGTTGTCTGGGGATTCATCAACCAGGCTGCGCACCCGGCGGCGCACGTTCCGTCGGCCGGTAACGTCACGCTGTTCGACCCGACCAACGGTTACCTCTACTCGAGTGCCACCCCGGCGGGCGGCTTCTACTCCGCCGGCACGTATCCGGCCAACTTCGTCGGAGGGGCGCAATCGTTCGACGTCGTCCTCTCCTCGGTCGGCTACGGAACGGTCTGGTACCCCCTGAGCGTGGACAACAACAACTCGATCAATCACAACGTGCTCGTCTCTCCGCTGACGCCGAGCCAGCTCGGCAGCTATCAGACGACCCTCAACTTCTCGGGGATCGACGTCGCGAAGGGTTCTGGCAATCTCGCGGTCTCGACCGTCGCCACCCTCGGCAACAACACGGTCGTCCCGAACCTCCCCAACGCGACCGTCGGCCAGTTGTGGGCACAGTTGGGTCTGGACTTCAACCACTCCGTGACGTTCCCGAGCTCCATGCTTCGCGCGGTGTCGACCTGGGTGAACTCCACGGGGCCGTTCTTCCCAGCCGTACAGGCGCAGACCGCGGTCAACGGCACCGGGTTCGTCGCACCGACCGCTCCCGCTCAGGGCGCCAACTGGACCACCTCCTGCTCGGGCCCCTGCGGTCTCTCTTCGACCGCGAGCCTGAACTACACGTGGTCCCAGAGCTACGGACTCAACGGGACGGTCCCGATCAACCAGTCCACGTACTCGATCGCGTTCAACTTCGCGCACCCGGCGTCCAGCTCGGACGTCTACAACTACACGCTCGTGCTGCCGACGGGGTACGTCCTGGCCGCCGCCACGCAAGCCCCCACGGACACGCGCTTGAGCGCGGCCGGCACGGGAGGGACCTGGACGAGCTTCACCCTCCAATCGCTCCCCAGCATCACCCTCGTGGGCAGCGCCAAGTTCTCGATCGTGCGGTACTCCGCGCTAACCCCGATCGTCAACGCCTCGGTGTCGAACTTCGCGTTCTCGAGCCAGAACGTCCTCAACAGCACGGAGGGCAACTACACCGTTGAGGTCGGGGTCGGGCAGAACGTCACGTTCAGCGCCCTCAACTCCCTCTATCCCTCCGGGACCAACGGGACGAAGTTCTCCTGGGCGTTCGGTGACGGCAAGACCACCAACTCGACGACCGCGAGCTCGAACCACACCTACGCGGCGGCGAGCGGCGCGACCCCCTTCGCGGGAAAGCTCACGGTCACGAGCTCGGGCGGGCTCACGAACTCGACCCTGTTCAACGTGTGGGTCGCCCAGGGACCGGTGGTCCCGAAGATCTCCGTGAACTCCACGGCGAGCCAGAACAAGACCGCGGGGTCGACGCCCTACGTGTTCGTCAACTGGGGGACCGTCCTCTACTTCAACGCGAGCGCCAGCACGTCGGCCGTCAGTCCCACGGCGAAGGTCGCGGGCATCCTCTCGGTCGCGTCGTTCTCGCTGGTCTCCTCGAAGGGATTCAAGCAGACCGCGAACTACACGGTCAGCCAGGGGGCCTACTTCGGGTCGAACTTCACCGTCCAGTTCCTGGGTGCGGGAAGCTACCTCACCTCGGGAACCGTGGGCGGGACCGCGGTACCGTTCAAGGGCTGGCAGTACAACCTCACCCTGACCGTGTGGTCCGGGACCGGCCAGACCGCGAAGACGACGCTCGTCATCCTCGTGAACGACACCCAGAAGCCGACCTCGGCGTTCCAGGTCCTCACCGCGAGCGGTAAGGTCGTCACGGGCAGCGGCGTGGTCGCCGGCACGAACCTCTCCGCGAACGTCCTGTTCAGCGGGGCGAACGCGACCGACCCACACAACGGTTCGATCGTCCACTACTACTGGCTCGTCACGAACTCACAGAACACGTCGATCCACGTGGGGGTCAACCGCACGGCGGTGAAGCCCTACCCGTCCTACTGGCTCCCCGCCTCGACCCAGGCCTACACGGTCAACCTGACCGTAATGGACCTGAACGGCAACAGCGGGTACGCGACCCAGTCGCTCACCATCTCGCAGAACACCACCACGAGCCCCATCATGGCCGCTACGAACCTCACGGGCCCGTCCAGCCTCACGGACGGCTCAGGGGCGACGTTCTGGGTGAACATCACGGTCGGCGGCGGTTCTAAGTCGGTCGGCGAGGACGTCTCGGTCGCGTTCTACCTGCTCTCCACGAGCGGGAGCGGGAGCCGCAACTACATCGGTGGCACTCCGGGCTCGGTCCAGTTCTTCAACTACACCTCGCCGGGGGTCGTCAACGCAACCCCGTTCGCCACCGGCAGCATCGCCACGCTCGCGTTCAACACGACCGTGCGCGCGGTGATCACCTGGACACCGGCCACGATCACGGGGAACTACAACCTCTACGCGAACGTGACGGCGTCCAACGAGTTCTCGGGCAATTACAAGACCGGCCCGAACGTCGCGTCGATGGCGATCTCGATCGGACCGAACCCCACGACCCAGCTGCTCGAGTACGCGGCGATCGCGGTCGCAGTCGTTGTGGTCATCCTGCTGCTCATCCTCTACTACCGCCGCCGCACGGGAAAGGGCGCCGCGAAGAGCGGGGCCGCGCGCTCGGGGCTCGAGCGGAACAAGCGCTCGGCGGACGAAGAGGACGACGAAGACGACGAGAAGTAGGGGCGCCCGCCTCGGACCGCCTTCCCGCCGACGCGGGAGAGGTCAACCCTTTCCCTGACCCTTGGCGAAGTCTTCTGGCTAAGACCGGTCCCGGCCGGCCGCGCTCGCGATAAGGAAATTCCCGGCGCGGAGGCTCACGCCGGCTCAGCCGTACGGACCGACCTCGTCCAGGAGGTCGACGTGCGTGAGCAGCATCCGGCGGCAGCAGTACCGGTTCAGCCCGAGGGCGTCCAGCACGGCTCCCGCGGGCTCGCCGCGCGCGGTCCGTTCGCGGTACTCGTCCCAGTGCTGGCCGATCACGGCCCCGCAGGTGAAGCAGCGGACCGGTACCATCATCGTCATCGATCGAACACCTCCGAGCTCAGCGGTACGACTTCTGCCGGCGCTTGCGGGCCCCGCGGCCGCCGGGGCGCTTCGGCAGCTTGCGGCGCGGGTCGTTCACGAGGAGCGAACGGTCGTAACTCTTGAACATCTCCTTCAGCTGGTCGTCCTTGAGCCACGCGATGAGCCCGCGGGCCACGGCCGTCCGTGCCGCCGAGGCCTGGCCGACATAGCCCCCGCCCGCGACGTGGACCGCGATGTCGAGGTTCTTCGCGCGGTCCCCGACCATCAAGAGCGGTTCCTGGACCTTCTGGCGGATGATCTCGGGCTCGACGATCTCGAGCGGGCGGTCGTTGAACCGGACCCGACCGGCTCCCTTTCGCACGGTGGCGCGGGCGACCGCCGTCTTGCGCTTACCCGTGGCCATGACGATCGTCGGGGCCTTCATCCACGGGCCCCCAGGAGCTTCGTGATCTCGGCGAGCGTGACCGGCGGACGGAGGGTCGGCCGGGCCTTCGCGCCCTCGATCGTCTCCGTCGGATGCCCCGCGTACTCGGGCGGGACCCCGATGTGGACCTGGAGGCGGCGGAACGCGACCTTGCCGCGGGTCTGCAGGTGCGGAAGCATGCCGCGGACGGTGCGGCGGAATATCCGGTCGGCGTACCGGGGGAAGTGCGGCCCGCTGCGGACTGAGCCGCGGGCGCGGGCCTCGGTGTAGTGGGCGACCACCTGCGAGCGACCGCCAGTCACGACGCTCTGCTCGGCGTTCACTACGACGATCGTCTCGCCGTTCAAAAGGCGCTTCGCGATCAAGCTCGCGGCCCGGCCGAGGACGAGGCCGGTCGCATCCACGACCGTGACGGGCGGCGCCGGAGCGTTAGGCAAAGAGACGCACCCCTGCCCCGTCGGGCTTGGTCTTGAGAAGGTCGCTGACGGTGATCGCGACCCCGCCGGCCGCGTGGATCTTCGTCCGGGCCTCTTTCGAGTAGGCGAAGGCGGCGACGGTGAGCTTCTTCGAGAGCCGCCCTTCGGAAAGGAGCTTTCCGGGGACGATGACGGTCTCGCCGGCCTCGGTCAGCCGCTCGAGATGGCCCACGTTCACGGGGGTCACTTGGTGTCGGGGACGTTCCAGGCGCTCCGCGACCGAAGCCCAGATCGGGGCCTCGTTCGAACGCGCTGCCCGGCGCAGCTCAACGATGAGCCGGACGAGCTCCGAATTGTCCTTAGGAATGGGATGGGCCATGGGCGGGACGCCCTCGACCCGGGTGGCTCATATAAGCGTTGCCGCTTCGAGAGATGCCGGAACGACGCCCACCGGTCGCCGGTGGTCCGGTCGAGCGCTCCTGCGCTTCCATTACCGGCCAACGGTTAAATACGCCAGCCCGCCATCGGCGCTCGAGGCCCTCCCTATGCGTAAGTTCCTCACCGAACTCCGAGGAAAGACCGTGATGACGAACGACGGCCAGATCCTGGGCATGATCGACAACTTCGTCGTCGACACGTTGACGGGCGGGATTGCCCACGTCCTCGTGACGCCGAGCGAGGACGTCGAACAGCGCCTGTTCCAGAGCGACGCGTCGGGCCGGCTCGTGCTCCCCTTCAAGAGCATGCGCGCGGTGAAGGACGTCGTCGTGATGGACATTGGGAAGTAACCCGTCCCCGCCCCCGCTCGTTTCGGTCGTCATCACCGTCCGTAACGAAGCGCTGCACATCGACCAGCTCCTCGAGAGCCTCCTCGTTCAGGACGGCCCGTTCGAGGTCGTCCTCGTCGACTCCGAGAGCCGCGACGGCACCCGGGAAGCGGCCGAGGCGTTCTCGGCCCGTCACCCCGGCATCCTCCGGGTCTTCGAGCGGTCGGGGTCGCGTGGGGTCGGCCGGAACGCGGGCGTGGACGAGGCCCGCGGGGAGTTCATTGCGTTCATCGACGGCGATTGCTTCGCGGACTCCCAGTGGCTGAAGCGCCTGCGGGAGGGCCTTACCCGGTCCCCCGTAGTAGCCGGTCGCACAGCCGTCGTGGGGAAGCATCGCTATGGCCAGCTCGAGCGGGTCGAGCTGCTGCAGAAAGGGTTCGACGTCACGTTCCCCTCGTGCAACCTCGCCTACCGCCGAGAGCTGTTCGTGAGCCTGGGAGGGTTCGATACGCGGTTCATCACCGCGGAGGACATCGACCTCAACATGCGGGCCGTGCAGGCCGGGGCCACGATCGTCTACCGGCCGGAGGCGGTCGTCTACCACCACATGCGCACCACGTTCCTTCGGTTCCTCATGCAGGCGTTCTGGAACGGCTACGGCCGAAAGCAGCTCACGGAGAAGCACGGCAGCCTGTGGGGGCGCTATCGGCTCCGTCAGCTGATCGTGGACCAGCGCGGGGTCATGGCGTGGGCTCGCCTCACGGCGGCGCTCGCCGGGTACACCAGCCGCGTCGCCACAGGAAGCTCCCACCGATTGGCTTCCGAGCGCAAGGCACCGGAGCCTAGCGCGTCGCCGACGTGAGCAAGAAAGAGAGAGAAAGAGAACGCCCGGGGCCGTCGAGCCCCTCCCGTCCGTCGGGTAGGTGCTTAGTTAGTTAGTTCAGTTCGCTTTCAGGAGGTCGGCGACCTTGACGACCTCGGCGAGGACCTTCGTCAGGTCCGCGGTCTGGTCGACGACGGCGACGAGGAGGGCCTTCTTGCCGCTCCCCACGATGATCGTCTTGGAGTCGTTCCCCTCGATCACGATCCGCTCGGGCGGGGCTCGGTTGAGCTCCGTGTTGGCGGTGGCGGCCGCTCCGAGGATGGTGGCGCACATGATCGCGAACGTCTCGGTGTAGACCCCGGTGGGCACGTCCGCGTAGAGGACGAGGCCATCGCGCGAGACCAGGGCGGTCGCGATCCCGCCGATGCGGGTTTTGAGGTCCTTTACGACTGCCCCTACGTTTCCCGTCGCCATCACTTCATTCCCCTCCTTACAGCTCCTCGATCCGGAAGCGGCACTCGGGGGACCCGGTGCTAGAGCACATCTCCTCAGTGCATTTAACGCGCCCCCCTTTAAAACGTTCGTAGAACTCGCGAAGCATGCCCCGGAGACGGTGGCAGGTCGGGATGTCGCTCGGGGCGACCTCGATCGACCCTTTCACGACCACTTCCGGGTCGGAGAAGGTGACCTCCTCGACCCATCCCCGTTCCTTCAACAGATGGGCGACGCGGTCGAAATAGTGCGCCCGGTCCTTGAGGGCCTCCTCGGCCATCGCCGATCCGATGACCGATCCCTCCTTGAAGAACAGTCCGTGGCACGCATGCGACATCACGCTCTCGTACAGCTCCATAATCTGGTGGAGCTCGGTCTGGTCGATCTTGACGGACCGCATGGACACGGGTCGCACCAACGTGGTCTGTATATATGTTATCAGTCGAGCGGCGGTGGGTCGGCCCGTCACTCCCCTTCGGTCCCTTCGGCCTCGGTCGGGGAGCCCCCGGCCGCGAGCGTGGACTCGAGCACGGCCAGGGTGGTCAGCCGCCCGGTCAGCACCTTCGGCCACGCGTCCCGGCGGTCGAGCAGCACGGACGGTAGACCGGCGCGCGCCGCGGCCCGTACATCGCTCCAGAAGAGGTCGCCGACGTACGCGACCCGCTCGTGAGGCACGCCCAGCGCCTCGGCCGCGGCCCGGAACGCGGACCGGTCCGGGACGCAGGGTCCCGGGCCGTCCCCCGAGCCGAGCAAGAGGGTCTCGGGAAGGCCGCACCGGTGGAGGAGCCAGCGGGCGGATTCCGCGGGGAGGGGGGTCACCGCCCCGAACTTGATGCCACGCGCCCGCAGACGGTCGAGGGCGCGCGGAACGTCCTCGTACCGCTCGACCTCGCCCGCGGGACGCAAGAAGCGGCGCACGACCGCCTCGGTCTCGGGGAGGGGGAGAGGGTGTCCCGCGACGGTCGCGAGCGCGTTCGCGAGATGCTCCCGGAGGGCCTCCGCGTCGGCGGGCGGGGCCTTTCCGGTGAGGCCCTGCCAGCGACGGCGGTCCCAGCTCTTGAGGGACCGACGGACCGCGGCCTTCACCCGACGGTCGCCCAGCACGGGGCCTTGGGGACGCCAGGCCCACTGCCAGGCGGCCGGCGTTTGGAACGGGACGAGCACGTCGTCGAGGTCGAACAGTACGGCGTCGACCTCGTGAGGACCGTAGGAGAGCGTCACGGTCGGTGCGACACTACGGGCGCCCGCTCTTCTGGAGCTCGAGCAGGTCCTCGGTCGATACCTTCTCGCCCTTCTTCAGTCGGGCGAGGAAATCCTCTTCCTTCGGCGGCTCGGCCTCGCCCCACGTCTGCGGAGCGCGACCGCCGCGGGCCGCGTAGAGCATCTTCTCGATGTCCCGGACCTCTTCGATCGCGGCGATGTGGGCGCGGTGCGCCTCGTCCGCCTGGGCCTTCACCTCGAGGAGGTGGGTCTGGACCTCGTCCGCCTGGCGGCGGAGCGCGTCCACGGACTCGTACAGCACGACCATCGCCTCGTGCTCGCGCTGGGCGTCCTCGGCGAACTTCCCCACCGCGGCGTGGTGGGTCTCGGCCTCCGTTCGCGCTTCGGTGAACTCCTTCAGGGTTTGCTCGACCTCGGGGTCCTGGCGGAGCTGTTCGTCCTGCTCCCGGATCGAGGCCTCGAGGCGCTTCATCTCCTCGATGAGCCGCTTCTCCTGCTCACCGGTGAGCGCCGTGGTCATGTGCCGGAACTCGAGCTCCTTGAGCTCCTTGCGGAGCCGCCAGACGGGCACGGCCCCGGCCCTCGGCTGACGGGTCCGCTTCAGCTCCTGGACCTTGTCCCCCAGCTCCTGGAACTTGTGGTTCCACTCTTCGCGCAGCCGCTTTTCCTCGCGGACCTGCGTGTTGAAGGTGTCGCGGAGCCGCCGATGGTCCTGGGCCTCGGCGCTCTTGTCGTGGAGCTCGTCCAGGATGCGGGACCGGGTCTCCGCCGTCGTTCGGGCTTCCGCGTTCAGCCGGTCACGCTTCGCGCGCGACTCATCGGCTTTCGCGTTAGATTCAGCCCGCTTCCGTTCAAGTTCTTCGATCGCGTCGCTCAAGGCCACCGTTCCGCCGTAGGAGCACGTCCTGGGTCGGGGAAAGTTTCGACAGAAGTGCGCGATATAAAGGCTTCCGCGGCACGCCGACCGTGCTTTCTCCTGCCGCGTCAGTCTAATAACCGCGACTCTCGATGATTCGGGCCGTGGACGAGGTCGGCCGCATCTACGGCGACGTAGGGCTGGGTCAGTTCCACCTCAGCCTTTCCCAGCCCGTCGAACGGGGCGATTACCTGGCGGTCGACGACGAGCTCCACGGGAAGGTCCTCTGCCAGCTGGACGACCTGAAGCGCAAAAGCGACCTCGGGCTCGAGGCGGCCGGAGCGCTCAAGCCGACGGAAGAGGCGCCGATCCACGAGAACCTGCTCGGCCTGGTCCGAATCATCGGCTATCGGGACGCACGGGGGGTCGTGAAGATCCCCACCATCCCGTTCCGACCGGGGGCCCACGTCTTCCGGGCCGATGAACCGCTCATCGCCGAGGTCCTCGGCCTGAAGCACCGGCCGAACTCCGGCGCGTACGTGGGACTGCTGCGGAACCACGCGATCCACGTCGAGCTCGACATCAACCAGCTCGTCCAGCGGCACGTGAGCGTGCTCGCCAAGACGGGCGGCGGGAAGAGCTACCTCTTGGGCGTCCTCATCGAGGAGCTGCTCCGGCACAAGGTGACGTGCGTCGTCATCGACCCGCACGGGGAGTACGGCTCCCTGCGCTTCTCCTCGGAGCCGAACGGCGGGCATGCGCGCTTCGGCGTCTCCGCCCAGGGGTTCGCCAAGCAGGTCCGGGAGTTCTCCCCCGACGCGACGCTCAACCCGGGAGCGAAGCCGCTCACCTTCTCGCTCCGCCACCTCGACCCGCGCGAGCTCCTCGTCTTCATGGGGCTGACGAACGTGAAGACGTTCCTCCCTCCCCTCAAACAGATCATCGAGCGCGTCAGCATCAGCACGCCCGACTTCACCGTCCATGACCTCGTCCGCGCGGCCGAGGCGGGCGAGGGAGCCGTCGCGGAGACGCTCCACGAGCGGCTCGAGTACGTCGAGCAGACGAAGCTCCTCGGCCCTCAGGGAACGAGCCTGAACGAGCTCGTGAAGGAGGGCGATGCGACCCTCATCAACCTGCGCGGGGTGGCGCCCGACGTCGCGGAGCTCGTGGTCGCTCGGATCGCCTCGACCCTCTTCGACAACCGCAAACGGGGGAAGATCCCGCCGCTCTTCCTCGTCATCGAGGAGGCGCACAACTTCGCCCCCCAGCAGGGTCAGGTGACGAGCTCGCGGATCCTGAAGAACATCGCGAGCGAAGGGCGGAAGTTCGGCCTCGGCCTGTGCGTCGTCACCCAGCGCGCGGCCCGCATCGACAAGAACGTCCTCTCGCAGTGCAACACCCAGCTGATCCTTCAGGTCACGAACCCCCTAGACCTGAAGGCGATCACCCAGTCGATCGAAGGGCTCACGAACGGGATGACCGAGATGATCCAGTCGCTGCCCGTCGGGGTCGCCCTCATCACCGGCGGCGGCTACCACACGCCGCTCTTTTGCGAGGTCCGTCCCCGTTCTACCCGCCACGGCGGGGAAAGCGTTCAGATCGTCGCGGCCTGACGGGCCCGTTTGGACCTGGTTCTGAGTGCCGGGATCAGGAATCAGCCTCGGAGGCTTCGCAAGACCGCCACGCAACTCACGGCCCAGAGAATGCACACGAAGATCGCGCCGTTGGCAAACTGGAAGACCCAACCCGTGACCTTTCCAGTGACGTACACCCATACAGTGATCCCAACGGCGAGCGTGACCGCCGCCGCGAGGCACGCGGACCAAATCACCGGTCTCCAGTCGCGGCGTGCCATGCTCGGGTAGGAATCGACGTTACTTCCGCCCGTCGCTCCCTTCCCCCGTCGGGAGGACCGCGTCCCAACAGGATGGTTCAGCCTCGCGGAGGCGCGGTCTCCAGGTACCGGGTCACGAGTCGGACCCCGAACGCGGTTGCGCCGATGTTCTGGTACGCCGGCTGGTACTTGCGGGTCTTGGCCGTGGTGTAGGCCGGTCCGGCGATGTCGAGGTGCGCCCACGGGGTCGTGCCCACGAACGTCTCGAGGAACGCGGCGGCGGTCAGCATCCCGGCGACCGCGATCTCGGTCGAGTTGCGGACGTCCGCGATCTCGCTCTTCACGAGCTCCCGGTGGTAGTCGGTGAGCGGCATATGCCAGACCGGCTCGCCCGTCGCCGCCGAGGCGAGGAGGAGCCCTTGGGCCAGCTTCTCGTCGTTGGAGACGAGCCCGGCGGTGTCGTCGCCGAGCGAGACCACCTGGGCCCCGGTCAGCGTCGCGAGGTCAATCACCTCGTCGGGGCGGTACTGCTTGACGACGTACCCGAGCCCGTCCGATAGGACGACACGGCCCTCGGCGTCGGTGTTGATGACCTCGATCGTCTTTCCGTTGAACGAGCGGACCACGTCGCCCGGCCGGTAGGAGGTCCCGCTCGGGACGTTCTCCGCGCAGCACATGACCCCGATCACGCGGGGTGGGACCTTCAGCGTCGCCGCCGCGCGCAGGATGCCGAGGACGGCGACCGCCCCCGACTTGTCGAACTTCATCTCCTGCATGCTCATCGCGGGCTTGATCGAGATCCCGCCCGAGTCGAACGTGATCCCCTTGCCGACCACGGCGACCGTCCGTCCGC
The DNA here is from genome assembly GCA_002503985.1 of Thermoplasmata archaeon UBA61. GTDB lineage: Archaea > Thermoplasmatota > Thermoplasmata > Lutacidiplasmatales > UBA184 > Lutacidiplasma. The sequence goes on along the minus strand of DASW01000001.1, from coordinate 58,412 downwards.
GACGGGCCCCACCGGGGTACTCGAGGACGACCATGCGCGGTGGGTGGCCGGACGAGCCGCTGCCGACCGCGAGGATCCCCCCGCATCCCATCTCGGCGAGCTTCTTCTCGTCGAAGACGCTGACCTTGAGCCCGAACTCCTTGCCGAGCGCGACCGCCTCTTCTGCGAGGCGCTCCGGGGAGGCCGTGTCGGCCGGCAGGTTCGCGATGTCCCGGGTCCAGACGACCACGTCGTCGATTGTCGCCTGGTCGTTCACGATCTTCTTGAGGGCCGCCTCGTCCCGCGAGAACTCCTCACCGAGGTGGATGCTGGCGTCCTCGACGCCGCCCTCGCTCGTCGACTTATACTTCTGGAACTCGTAGTTGCCCAGGATGGCTCCGTCCGTGAGGGCGGCGACCGCCGCCTCGCTGCGGACGTTGTCGACCACGAACGAGCCCAAGCGGAAAGCGACCGTCCGGGCCCCTTTCCCCTTGAAGCCCCGAACGACCTCGGCCGCCGCGCGCCGAACGACGTCGGGGGTGTACTTCGCGTGCGGGCCGAGGCCGATGAGCGCGATGCGGCCCTTGCCGTCCGGTCGGTGGAAGACGGTGAGCTCCTTCCGCTTCCCCTTGACCTCCTTTCGAGCCCAAGCGGCCTTGATGAGCCCGCGGGTCGCCTCGTCCTCCTTCTGGAGTGTCCGGGGGAACGTGTCGTCCTTCTCGGGGCGCTCGAAGACGCCGCTCGCCGTGATGTCCGCCGCGGCCGTGAGGCCGTCGCGGCGGTCGACCTGGACCTTCATGGTCCCTCGGTCGGCCCGTGCCTAGAACGAGGGTCGAATCTTCTGTCGGTCGATGCGAATTCCGGCAGGCGTGATGGCGAGCAGGTTCTTTGCGATCCCAGCGACATCGCCACCCGTATCCTTCGCGATGTTCTTGAGGTCGATGCTCATTCTCTTCACGGCCATCTGGTCGTTCGAGATGGACGTATAGTCGAGCAGAATGATGTCGCCCTGGTAGGCGAGCTTCGAGATCCCGTGCAGGTCCTCGAAGCGGATGATCTCCGCCAGCCGAACGGTCCCCTTCTGACCGGCGAGCGCGCCGGCCTCGTCCTCGAAGCTCATCGCGCCGAGGTCAAGGAACGTCCCTTCTTCCAGTGTATCGGACCCGTGGTGTCGCCGGAGAATGCCGCTTTTGCTCATGGAGAAGTGCCCCCGCTACCGGGAGCCTCGACGGAGAGGTTGCTTCTTAAGGCTATTGTTCGACTACGCCGCCGACGCCCGTCGTGGGGCCTTTGCTCGATGGGTCGGAGGGGCGGCGCGCGAACCGAAGACAGAAGGTGACCCGGTAGAGGTCCTGGCCGTTCTTGCGGCCGACCAGGCTCGAGGACTCCTTCAGGGACGCGCCGAAGCGCTGTTTGGCGAGCTTGGCCACCGCCCGGGCCGCGAGCGTGTCGGTGAAGAAGCAGTTCCAGCCCTCGGGGAGCTCCTCGCGCCAGGCGACCGCGTTGCGCCAATCCGGACGCATCTCCCGGACCAGGCGGGTCCACTCCTCCTCGAGCCGGGCGCGTAGCGCGATCGGTTTCTCGCTCGGTCCGTCCGCCGGCCCTCGCATCTGGATGGTCGCGGTGTAGTACTTCCCGCTCTTTCGGCTGCACTCGGGGCACGTCATGCGGATGGTCCGCACCGAGAGCGGTACCTCGACATCCCGCTCGATGCCACGGAAGCGCACGCGCGCGCGGCCGACGAGCTCGCGGACGGTCGCTGTGGCCATCGTCTCCTCCCATTGCACCCGGCGGACCGCCACCTCGTCGGGAATCTGAAGGAACGGGGCGAGGTCCTCCGCGGTCAGGACCGGGCTCGACCCTGCCCGCTCCCAGTGAGCGCCTCGCCTTCGGGCCCCGCAGGTAGGACAGACGGTCACCTCGGCCCGCTTCGGGGCGGAGAGGAGGGGGGTCCGGTCGGCGGCGCACTCGGCGCACACGCCGTCGACGAGCGACCGGCCGGTCGCGCCGCAGACCACGCAGAACTCCCCTTCGCTCATCGCCGATTTCCGTGGAGAGGAAGAATGGCCACCCGCCCTCGTAAGGTTCGCGGTGCGGTTCCGAGAACCGCCCTACCCGCTCATCGCGATGATCTCGGCGTGCGGGACCCCGCCGAGCGTTCCGACCCCGTCAGCGGAGACGAAGCCCCCCTCCGCGGCGAGCTTCATCACCCGCTCGCCGAGCAGGTTCGCGATCGTGGCGCGCTGAAGGGCCCAGAGCAGCTCCTCTCGGGAGACCCGCCGCTCCCCGTAGAACTGGGCCGAGACCTTGACCGTGCGGCCCTTGTCGCCGACCGGGAGGTCCCGGCCGAGGAGGTCCGCGTCGCACGCGGCGACCACGAACTCGGAGCGGACCCGATGGACCCGCATCACCACCCCGTCGTCCATGGATTGGCCTCCGGTGCTCGAACCCGCAGGACCGAGGGGAAATAAAGAGGGGGCCGGCTCGCGCCCGTCAGAAGCGGACGAGCTGGTACTGGTTCGGGCGGGGCTCGATGATCTCGCCCTGGTTGCGCATCGTCTGGAGGATCGAGTCCGCGTGCGCGATCGAGATGCGGGCCTTCTCGGCCGCTTCGTGGTACTGCTCGATCGTGAACGTCCCGTTCGCCTGCTCCTGGAGGTCGCGCATGACCCGCATCGCGATGTCCATGCGCTCGCGCTGGCTGTGGCTGACGCCCGTCTGGGTGAGGTCGATGTCGAGCTTCCCTTCCTCGGTCATCGAGACGCGCTTGAGGAAGCTCTGCATGACGTGGATCGCCCGTTCGGCGTCCTCGATGCCCACCTCGCTCGAGAGGCGTGCCCGGGCCGCGGCCTCGCTCAGACGGACGAGCGCCTCGAGCTGCCGCGCCGTGATCGGGACGGGGGCGTTCGGCTCCTCGCCCTGCCGACGGACCTGGACGTAGTAGTTCTCGATCGCGTCGAGCGCGGCCTGGCTCAGCGTCGGGCGGACCGTGCGGCGGGCGAACGCGATGTACTTCTTGAGGAGGTCGGGGGGGAACGGCGAGCCGCCGGGTCCCGCGAACTCGGCGTACTCGCCGGGGTGCTCGACCTCGCGATGCGAGGCGAGGATCTTGTGCGAGAGGGACCGGTCCCGTTCCTGGTTCGGGATGTCCCGGATCGAGAAGATGACGTCGAACCGGGAGAGGAGCGTGGGCGGGAGGTCCAGCTGTTCGGCGATCGTCCGGTCGTTCGTGAACCGGCCCCATTTCGGGTTCGCCGCGGCGAGGACGGGGCAGCGAGCGTTGAGGGTCGAGGTGATCCCGGCCTTGGCGATCGACACGGTGCCCTGCTCGAGCGTCTCGTGCATCGCCGAGCGGTCCTCGGCGCTCATCTTGTCGAGCTCGTCGATGATCGCCATCCCTCCGTCGGCGAGCACGAGCATGCCCGCCTCGAGCACCCAGCGGCCCCCCGCGAAGTCGTCCTTCACGGCCGCGGCCGTGAGACCTGCGGCGGTCGCTCCCTTGCCGGAAGTGTAGATCCCCCGGGGGGCGACGTCCGCGATGTAGCGGAGAAGCTGGCTCTTCGCGGTACCGGGGTCACCGACCAGAAGGACGTGGATGTCGCCGCGCACCCGGATGCCGTCCGCATGACGCTTCTCGACCCCGCCGAAGAGCTGGAGCGAGATCGCCTCCTTCTCCTCCTCCATCCCCTTGATGGTCGGCGCGAGCGAGAGGACGATCTTGTCGACGACCGTCGGGTCGCCACGGAACTGCTCGATGAGCCGGATGTCCTCCGGAGTCAGGTCGATCTCCTCGTACTCGCGGGTCTTCGATTCGAAGGAGTTCCCGAGGACCATCAGGTCGAACGTCGTGTTGCGCACAACGCCGCTCCGCGAAGCGGTCGCCCGCTGGAAGCTCTTCAGGACCCCGTTGAGGACGATCCGGTTCCCCGGCAGCACCTTTCCCGTCAGGTCCTCCATGAGCAGCACGGAGAGTCCCTGCGGGTGGGCCCCGTGCCGAAGCGTCTCGGGGTGCTCCTGGATCTCGATGCGCTGGGCATCCACGTAGGTCGACTCCTCGGCGACCAGGCGGAACCGGGTTCGGCCCTGCGTCTTCCCGCAGCCGCCCTGAGACTCGGGGCACTCGAGCGGCTCTCGGAAGACGAGAGAGGTCTCGTCCTGCGGTTCGTGGAACTTCGTCCGGCAGGCCACGCACTCGAAGACCGCGTCCCGGATCTGGGGCCGCACCTCGGAGACCCGGCGAACGATCCCGTCGAGCGCGACGAACCGGTTCAGGTCGGACTCCCGGATCGCGCGGATGGTGCGGTGCGCGGTGAGGGGGAGCCCGATGATCCGTAGCCGGAGGCCTTCGGCCTCCGGTCCCGCGACCGGCAGGAGCTCCTTCATCGCGCGGATGCCCGCGTCGATGACCTCCTCGGGTCGCTCGAGCAGGAGGTCGGCGAGGGGAGTGTCGGCGCCGTCCAAGGCCGCGAACGGGAACTCGAGCGACCGCTCCTCGGGGAAACGGTCGTGGAGGTGGAGGATCCGGGGCCGGAAACCGGCCTCCTCGAGCACGGCGCCCCAGCGGCTCTGGAGCTCGGGCGGCGCGGGGAGGGTCCTCTTGACAGCGACCATCGATCGGACGGACCTCCGCTACGGGTCGAGGCGGTAGCGGTCGCGGGGGAACAGGCGGGCCTCCCGTATATTGGGGAGCCCCGCCAGGACCTGCACCACCCGGTCGACACCGAGCCCCCAACCGCCGTGGGGGGGCATCCCGAACCGGAACGCCTCGAGGTACCCCGAGAACTTCTCGGGGTCGAACCCAGCGCTCTCGATGTTCGCCTTCAAGCGGTCGAGCCGGTGCTCCCGGGCGCCGCCGCTCGCGATCTCCAGGCCGCGGAAGTCGAGGTCGAAGTAGTACGTGAGCCGCGGGTTCGTGTCCTGCCGCTGGGCGTAGAACGTCCCCGCCTTGATCGCGGTCGGGTAGTCGGTGATGAAATAGAGCGGGACGCCGAACTCTCGGTCGACGTGCTCGCCGATCGCCTTCTCGTCCTCGGTCCCGAGGTCCTCCTCGGAGCCGGGGCGGCCGAGCCACTCGACGCACTTCGCGAACGGGATCCGCGGGAAAGGGGTCTTCGGTTCGGGGATGCGCTCCGCGAGCGCGTTCCCCCGCCCGGCGAGGTCCTTCTTCGTCGTGATGAAGGCGTCGGTCACGATTCCCTCGAGGGCGTTGCGGACGTCCTCCACGGAGTCGATGAACCCCATCTCCCCGTCGAGGCTCGCGAACTCGGTGATGTGGCGGACCGTGTCGGACGGCTCGGCCCGGAACGCGGGCGCGATCTCGAAGACCCGCTCGAGGCCGGCGCCGATCAGCATCTGCTTGTACAGCTGCGGGCTTTGGGCGAGGTAGGCTCGTCCGTCGAAGTAGTCGACCGCGAAGAGGGTCGCACCTCCCTCCGCACCCTGGCGCAGGAGCTTCGGGGTCTCGACCTCGAGGAAGCCGCGGCGAATGAATGCGTCGCGGAACCCCGCTAGGAGGCTCGAGCGCAACTCGAACACTGCGCGGACCGCGGGCTTACGTAGATCGAGCACGCGGTGGTTGAGGCGGGTGTCAAGCTCGGCGCCGACCTTGTCGACGATCCCGAGCGGGAGAGGCACTTCGGCCCGAACGATGACCTCGACCGCCGTGGGGATCAGCTCGACCCCTCGGTTCGCCCGCTCGGACCGGTGGACCGTTCCCTCGACGGCGACCACCGATTCGCGGGGGAGCTCGGAGAAGAGCGCGAAGAGCGCGGGGTCGGTGACTCCCTTCTTCAGCGTGACCTGGGTCGTCCCCGAGCCGTCCCGTACGAGAGCGAACGCTACGCCCCCCAGGGCTCGGTAGTCCTCGAGGTGTCCGGCGACCCGGACGACCGCGCCGTCCAGTTCTTTGAGCTCACGCGAGAGCCGGCGTGGCGGCGACAGGGGACGCGACCTCCTTTCGAGCCATAGCGGCCCGGACCAGCTCCATGTAGAGCGGGTGGGGCGCCTCGGGACGGGAAAGGAACTCGGGGTGGTACTGGACCCCGACGAAGAACGGATGGCTGGGCATCTCGAGGACCTCGACCCGCCCGTCGACGCTCATCCCGCCGACCACGAGGCCGTGGGCCGCGAGGGGCTCGATGTACTTCGGGTTGATCTCGTAGCGATGCCGATGGCGCTCCCAGATCTCGCCCTTCCCGTAGAGGCCGGCGACCTTGGAGCCGGGGGTGAGGATGATCCGCTGAGCCCCGAGGCGCATCGTGCCGCCGAGTTCGTGCAGTCCCTTCTGCTCCTCGAGGACGCAAACGACCGGGTCCGGGGTTGTCGCGTCGACCTCGGTCGTGTTCGCCTTCGGGAGCCCGAGCACGTTGCGCGCGGCCTCGATGGCCGCGAGCTGGAAGCCGTAGCAGATTCCCAGGTAGGGGATCTTCCCGGTCCGGGCCACCTCGACCGCCTTGATCTTGCCCTCCGTGCCCCGCGAGCCGAACCCCCCGGGCACGATGATCGCGTCCGAGCGCTGGAGACGGGCCAAGAGGGAGGGATTCTTCGGGATGTCCTCGGAGTCGTACCACTGGAGACGGATCTCGACACCGAGCGAACCCTGGCAGTGATGGAACGCCTCGGAGTGCGAGAGGTAGGCGTCGCGGAGCTCCGTGTACTTCCCGACGACCGCGACCTCGACTGACCCGTCGCACCGACGGTACGTCGCGAGGAACTCCTTCCACGTGGTGTAGTCCGGCGGGCGCTCGGGAAGGCCCAGGATGCGGGTCAGGAGCGTCCCGACGCCCTGGGCTTCGAGCACGAGAGGGACCTCGTAGATCGAGGGCTGGTCGGGCACGGCGATCACCGCGTCGGGCGGGACGTCGCAGAAGAGCGAGATCTTCGCTTTGATGTCGGAGGTGATCGGTAGGGGACCCCGGCAGATGATGACGTTCGGTCGGATCCCGATCGCCCGCAGCTCCCGGACGGAGTGCTGGGTCGGCTTCGTCTTCGGTTCTCCGACGGGCCCGACCACGGGGACCAGGGTCGTGTGGACGAACGCCATGTGGCCCTCGCCGAGCTCGTAGGAGAGCTCGCGCAACGCCTCGAGGAACGGCATCGACTCGATGTCACCGACGGTGCCTCCGACCTCGACCAGGACGACCTCGGCGCCCGTGGCCTGCGCCACCTCCCGAATCGATCGTTTGATCTCTCCCGTCACGTGCGGGATGATCTGGACCGTGTTGCCGAGGTAGTCGCCCCGCCGCTCCTTCTCGATCACCGAGCGGTAGATCTTGCCCGTGGTGAGGTTGTGGGTCCCCGCCATGTTCTGGCCCAGGAACCGCTCGTAGTTGCCGAGGTCGAGGTCGGCCTCGGTGCCGTCGTCCAGCACGAAGACCTCGCCGTGCTGGTACGGGTTCATCGTGCCCGCGTCCACGTTGAGGTAGGGGTCGATCTTGACGATCGTGACGGAGATGCCGCGGGCCTTGAGGAGGCGGCCGAGCGAGGAGGTCGTGATCCCCTTCCCGAGACCCGAAATCACTCCGCCGCTCACGACGATTACCTTCACAGAACCCCCGACCGGCCCGTGTAGCGGACCCTTCGCTTAAAGCCTGTGGACCGGGCTGCTTTGGGATTTCTGTCGACCGTCGCAAGAGGAGTGTAGCCAGTGTCCCGCCCGCCCTCGCCTCCATCGTTCACGTTCCATCGGGTGCGAAAGGAGCATCCAGTTTACGGCCGGTGCGACCCATCGTGCACCCACGCCGGTCTCTCGTGTTCCCATTGCCGACGAACCTTCCGTGCTCGATCGCTCATGTGCCTCGCATCGACCATTTCCCGACAGTTCGAGATGAGCCAGGAGCCATTCCCACGCCGGTCCGACGGCTGATGGAGGACTTTCGTCTCCTGGTGAACGAATGTTTGCGGGAAGTGCTCACTGCTGGCGTTACGTCCCACCGACGTATCTCCCGGTATGCGCGGATGCGAGCCTTGGAGACGAGAGTCACGGGAGGGATCGGGCTTGCCGCCTCCCAGATCGCCCTCTCCTTGGCCGCCGGACATCGGCGCCGTCTTCGACAGGGTATCGCACGTCGAACCCCTTACGTCCGTACTCCGTTCGTTCGGGTTCCTGCGAAGTGCTTTCACTTCGATCTCGACACCGGGAAACTCCGTCTCTCCCTTCGACGGGGGGAGTGGACCTCCTTCACGATTCCCGTCTCCAACTACCATCGCCAAGTGTTGTCTCAACTCGACCATCGAGTGACCCAGGTGCACATCGGTCTACACCGAGTCGTCGTCATCTACGCCAAGACTCCGGAGGAGCCGTACGCTCCTACTTCCCTCGTCGCGCTCGATACCAATGAAAGCTCACTGGACGGTGTCCGGGTGACCTCGGAAGGGGCCACCTTCGTTCGAGTGCTCTTCCCGGAGGTCCGCGAGATCCAAGCCCGACACTTCGGGCGTCGACGGTATCTCGGTCGAAAGAAGGCCCACGACCGACGCGTCTCTCGGCTCTTGCTGAGTCGGGAAGGGTGGCGGGAGAGGCACCGAGTCCGCTCCCAGCTCCACAATATCACTCGCTCGATCATCGACCGGTTGGCGACCGACCACTCCGCTCTCGCCCTCGAGGACCTCACCGGCATGTCGGGACCCCGTCGGAGGGTCGGGGGTTCGAGAAGTCACTCGGTTCCCCGCTCGCGCGTGCTGCGGCGCCGCCTCTCTTCCTGGCCCCGGTCCGAGCTCCACCGTCAACTGGCTTACAAGGCGCAGGATCGGGGGGTCCCGGTCCTCTGGCTCAGTCCCTATCGCACGTCACGTACCTGCCCGAGATGTGGTGAAGTGTCGGAACACCGAAGAAGGGTGGGAACCCGATTCGACTGCGCGAAGTGTGGCTGGTCACTCGACCGGCAGCTGAACGCAGGATTGAACCTGGGAGTAACTGCCCTGCGACGAACCGCGGGGCTTGGGGGTCTTCGACTTGACCCCGACGCCCTTCTCGATGATGTGGTGAGACCCCTCTACCCAACGGGCAACGACCGTTGGGCACGGGTGGAGCGGACGGGAAGGGAGGCGATTTCTTCGGGAACGCCACCCAATGGGTCCGCACCCGATTGAGGTCCCAAAGCCGGACCGGCCTTGAGCGCCAATGGGTGGCGAACCGTCCCATCGCCGTCGGGGCGGGTCACAGCGGGACGCGTCGCCCCGAGGAATCCCGGTGGAACGTGCCGAAATCGCTCAGGTTCTCGAGACGGGGGGCGGGGAACACGGGGCCGTCCACGCAGACGTGGTACGGGCCGATCGCGCAGGCATCGCACATCCCCAGCGCGCACTTCATGTGCCGCTCCAGGGAGCAGAAGACCGGGACCGAGCGAGGGGCCGCCGCGGCGATCACCTTCTTCATCATCACCTCGGGACCGCACGTCCAGACCGCGTCGAACGATTCGGATTGGAGGAGCCGATCGGCGACCGCGGTGACGAACCCTTTCGCGCCCTCCGACCCGTCGTCGGTGGCGACCTCGACGTGGGCCCCCATCGCGCGGAACCGTTCCTTGAACAATAGCTCGGGTGCCCGGGTGGCCCCGAGCGCCACCGTTACGGAGCTCCCGGCCGCGATGGACCGTCCGGCGGCGGGCGCTAGCGCTGCGGCTCCCGAACCACCGCTCACGATCAGGACCCGCTTCGGGGATAGGTCGAAGTGGTTCCCGTAGGGTCCCCGGATACCGACCCGGTCGCCCGGGCGGATCGATTGGACCCGCCGACTCGTCCCGCCCATCGCCTTGACCGTGACCCCTTTCGAGGGTCCGTCCGTGTAGGAGAGGGACATCGGAAGCTCGTCGTCGCCCGGCACCCAGAGCATGACGAACTGTCCGGGGACGGCGGCCGTGGGATACGGAAAGCGCAGGGTGACCGTCGAGGGGGTCTCGGCGACCCGCTCCGTCACCGCCACGACCGTGCGCACGACGTCCGCCTAGCGGGCCGGCGATATAGCGACTGGGACGGCGGAGGGGACGGCGGCTCTACTCGGGAGGGACCGAACTCGCACGGTGCGCGACCCCGACCGCATCCTCGAGGCGGGCGAACCCCAGTTCATCCAGGAGGCGGGAGAGGTCCGTGGCCAAGCGCCCGAACACGCCGATCCCGTCAAAGGTCACCTGGGTCCCGACCTCGAGCGCGCGGGCACCGGCCATCACGTACTCGAGGGCATCCTGCGCGGAGGCGATGCCCCCGACCCCGATCACCGGGATCGTGACCTTCTCGAAGATCTGCCAGACGCAGGCGAGCCCCACGGGCTTGATGGCGGGCCCGCTCAGGCCGCCGAGGCCGTGCGAGAGGACGGGACGACGAAGGTGAACGTCGATCGCGAGCGCGCGCAGGGTGTTGATCGCGCTGACCGCGGAAGCGCCCCCCCGCTGGGCCGCGAGGGCGAGGCCCGCCGCGTCCCCCGTGTTCGGGGTGATCTTCGCGATGACGGGGATCGTGACGGCCTTCGTGACCGCTCGGACGACCTTCTCCACGTTCTCGGGGGTCCCGCCGACCTCGGTCCCGAATCCCTCCGCGTGGGGACAGCTCAGGTTGAGCTCGAGCGCGACCACCCCCGTGGCGGCCATCCGGACGGCGAGCCGTGCGAACTCCTCCGGGTCCCCGGCGAAGATGGAGCCGATGACGGTCGCCCCCGCCCGGCGGGCGATCTCGATCTCGCGCGGGTACTCGTCGATCCCCGGGTTCGGAAGCCCCATCGCGTTGAGCAAGCCCCAACGCTCGTACGCCTCGATGGTGGGGTTCGGATACCCCGGGCGTGGAACGGAGCCGATCGACTTCGTGATGACCCCGCCGGCCCCGGCGCTCCAAGCCCCCGCGAGCGACTCTCCGCTCTCTCCCCAGACGCCCGACGCGAGAAGGAACGGGTTGCGGAGGTTCACTCCGGCGCAGCGGACCGCGAGCTCGGCCACGGGACGAGGGACAGGTGGTGGCCTTAAATCGCCTCGCTCGGATGCTCGGAAGCCCATGCGTCTCGAACGGCTCACGGACGCCGCGCGGGAGGCGCTCGAGAAGGCGTTCCAGCGGGCAGCGGAGCTCCGCCACCCCGCGGTCGAGCCCGAGCACCTTCTCTCCGCTCTCGTCGACTCCCCCGAAAGCCCGGCCGCGGCGATCCTAGCCGGGCTCAAGGTCCCGGTCGACCGCCTCATCGAACGCGTTTCGGAGCGCCTCAAAGGGCTCCCGACGGCGGACCGGGTCGCGCCCTCGGACCAGTACCTCTCCCGCGACCTGTCGAAGGTGATCGACGCCGCTGAAGCCGAGGCCGAGAAGCGGAAGGACCGTTACACGACCGCCGATGAGCTCCTCCTCGGCCTGCTCTCGGTCGCGTCGCCCGCCCGCGAGCTGCTCGAGGAGTTCGGGGTCCGACGGGCCGCGGTCGAGGCCGCCCTTCAGGAGGTCCGCGGGCCGGACCACCCCGTGGAGAGCCGCACCGAGGAGGCCCAGTACCGGGCGCTCGAGAAGTACGGCAAGGACCTTACCGCGCTCGCGCGCGAGCGGAAGCTCGACCCGGTGATCGGCCGGGACGACGAGATCCGCCGCGTGATCCAGATCCTCTCCCGTCGGACCAAGAACAACCCCGTCCTCATTGGAGAGCCCGGGGTTGGCAAGACCGCGGTCGTCGAGGGCCTCGCCCAGCGGATCGTGACGAAGGACGTCCCGGAGTCGCTGCGGGAGCGGCGGATCGTCACCCTCGACCTGGGGAGCCTCCTCGCCGGCGCGAAGTTCCGGGGCGAGTTCGAGGAGCGCATCAAGGCGGTGCTGAAGGAGGTCGAGCGGTCCGAGGGGCAGGTGATCCTGTTCATCGACGAGCTCCACACACTGGTCCACGCGGGAGCCACCGAAGGAGGGGCGCTCGATGCGTCGAACCTCCTCAAGCCCGCGCTCGCCCGAGGCACGCTCCACTGCATCGGAGCGACGACGACCCAGGAGTACCGGCGGTACATCGAGAAGGACGCTGCGCTCGAGCGGCGATTCCAGCCCGTCCCGGTCTCCGAGCCGAGCGTCGAGGACACGATCTCGATCCTGCGGGGCCTTCGGGAACGATACGAGCTCCACCATGGGGTGCGCATCCACGACTCCGCACTGGTCGCGGCCGCGACCCTCTCGGCCCGGTACATCCCGGACCGTCACCTTCCGGACAAGGCGATCGATGCGATCGACGAGGCCGCGTCGATGGTACGGCTCACTCTCGATTCACGGCCCACCGAGCTCGACCAGCTCTCTCGGCGCATCCGGCAGCTCGAGATCGAGCGGACCGCGCTCGCCCGCGAGAAGGACCCGGCCAGTCGGGAACGCCTGAAGGCGCTCGACAAGGAGCTCGCGAACCTCAAGGAGAAGGAGAAGGGCCTCCTCGTCCGCTGGCAGCGGGAGAAGGAGCACGTCGAGCGGCTCCGGGCCCTCCGGGCGAAGCTCGACGAGGCGAAGGCCCAGGAAGAGCAGGCCGAGCGTTCCGGCGACCTCGAGGCCGCCGCGCGACTCCGCTACGGGACGGTCCCTGAGCTCCAGAAACAGACGGACGCGCTCACCAAAGAGGCGGAGGGCCCTACCGCGGGAAGCATGCTCCGGGAAGAGGTCACCGAGGACGACGTTGCGCTCGTGGTCTCGAAGTGGAGCGGGGTGCCGGTGACCCGCCTCCTGCAGGGCGAGATGAAGCGCCTTCTCACGATGGAGGACGCCCTACGAAAGCGCGTGGTCGGACAGGATGAGGCGGTCGCGGCCGTCTCGAAGGCGGTCCGCCGGGCGCGGTCCGGTCTCGGCGACCCGAACCGTCCGATGGGCACGTTCCTCTTCATCGGGCCGACGGGCGTCGGAAAGACCGAGCTCGCGAAGGCGCTCGCCGACTTCCTCTTCCACTCCGAGAAGGCGCTCGTGCGGGTCGACATGAGCGAGTACATGGAGAAGCACACCGTCGCGCGGCTGATCGGCGCGCCCCCGGGGTACGTCGGCTACGAGGAGGGAGGGCAGCTCACCGAGGCGGTACGGAGCCGACCGTACACCGTGATCCTCTTCGACGAGGTCGAGAAGGCCCACGCCGACGTCGTGAACGTCCTCCTGCAGCTGATGGACGACGGTCGGCTCACGGACGGTCAGGGGCGGACGGTCGATTTCCGCAACACGCTCGTCATCCTCACGAGCAACCTCGGCTCGGACCTCATCGCTCGGGCGCACACCGACGAGGAGCGGCGCAAGCTCCTCGAGCCGGCCCTTCGCGTCCACTTCCGGCCCGAGTTCCTGAACCGACTCGACGAGGTAGTGATCTTCCACGCCCTCACCGAGCCCGAGATCGAGGAGATCGTGGACCTCCAGCTCGCACAGGTCACGCTCCGTCTCGAGGACCGGCGCATCCACCTCACCGCTACGCCCGCGGCCCGTTCCCTCCTTGCCACCTCTGGCTTCGACGCAGCGTTTGGGGCCCGACCGCTCAAGCGGACCATCCAGCGGATGGTCGTCGACCCGCTCACCGCGAAGCTCCTCGCTGGGGAGGTCCGGGACGGCAGCGAGGTCACGGTGGACGCAAAGAACGGAGAGGTCGTCCTTGCGATCTCCGCCCCGAAAGGCGGCGGGAGGGCTTCGTGACGACCGGCGTCACCGTCGCGATCGTCGGGGCGCCCAACGTCGCGAAGGAGCTCGGCAAGAAGGGGACCGAGTCGGACCTTACCCTGTTCAACTCCGTCACCGAGGGGCACGCGACCACCCTGGTCGAACCGACCCAGTTCCCCGAGAAGTTCTCCCCCCTCCTGACCGCGCTCTCGATGGCCGACCGATGCCTGCTCGTCGTGAGTGAGCTCACGCGGTCGGTCGCGGAGACGATCGCCACCGTCGAGCTTGCGGAGGCCCCCACGACGGTCGTCCTCGGCCCCGCCGTGGGAGAGGCGGAGCTCGCCCGCGCCTTGAAGGGCGGTCGGCTCGAGGCAGCCCCGAAGGTTCCGTTCGACCTCCCGAAGCTGCGGGACCTCATCGATGGTTGGAAAGCCCCGCTGGCCGAAGGGCCGGTGATGGTCCCAATCGACCATGCCTTCCCCGTGAAAGGGGTGGGCGCGGTCGCCCTCGGGGTCGTGCGTCGAGGCACGCTGCATGCCCACGACCGGCTTCGCCTCTGGCCCACCGACAAGGTCCTCGACATCCGCTCGATCCAGGTCCACGACATCGACCGGCACGAGGCCGAGTGCGGGGAGCGCGTCGGGATCGCCCTCAAGGGAGTGGACGCCGACGAGCTCTCCCGAGGCCAGGTCCTCGCCCCGGAGGGGTCGCTCGCCTCGGTCACCGAGCTTCACGGTCCGTTCCAGAAGTGCCGATACTACCGCGGCGACGCTGCGGCCGGCGCGTCCGTCCAGCTCTCCCACGGGCTCCAGGTGGTCCCCGCGGAGGTCGGCGAGCTCGGCTCGGGCGCGGTGCGCGTGACCCCCGACCGCTCCGTCGTCCGGATGAAGGGCCTGCCAGCGTACCTGGTCGACCTCTCGGTCCCCACCGGGCCGCGGCTGATCGGCCGGTTCACCGTCGAGGGATGACCCGCCCTCGGAACGCGCGGCGCGCGAGGGCGCCGGGTCAGGGACGGCCGATCACGCGAACATCGTGACGGACTCTTTGCGGAGCTCTTCCTCGCCGACGACCTTCTCGATCGCGCGGTCGAAGTCCGCCGTCGTCACGCTGTCCCGCTCCTCGCGGATCGCCCACATGCCGGCCTCGGTGCAGATGGCGCGGATGTCCGCGCCGGTCGCGCCCTCGCATCGGTTCGCGAGCGCCTCGAAGTCGATCGGCTCGTGGAGGGCCATTCCGCGGGTGTGGATCTTGAAGATCTCCGCGCGTCCGCCGTAGGTCGGGACCGGGATCTCGATGATCCGGTCGAACCGTCCGGGGCGCAGGAGCGCGTCGTCCAGGATGTCGGGGCGGTTGGTCGCCGCGATGATCTTGACGTTCGCGAGCGGCTCGAAGCCGTCCATCTCGGCGAGCAGCTGCATCAGCGTCCGCTGGACCTCGCGGTCGCCGCTCGTCGCGACCTCGAGCCGCTTCGCGCCGATCGAGTCGACCTCGTCGATGAAGATGATGGTGGGCGCCTTCAGGCGGGCGAGCTCGAAGAGCTCGCGGACCAGCCGGGCCCCCTCGCCGATGTACTTCTGGACGAGCTCGCTCCCCACGAGGCGCACGAACGTCGCGTTCGTGTGGTGCGCGACCGCCTTCGCGATCATCGTCTTCCCGGTTCCGGGAGAGCCGATCAGCAGCACACCCTTCGGGGGGTCCACACCGACCTTCTTGTACAGCTCGGCGCGCAGGAGCGGAAACTCGACCGCCTCGCGGATCTCCCGGATTTGCTCGGTAAGGCCCCCGATGTCCTCGTACGTCACGGGCGGCTTGTCGACGATCTCGCTCGCGGTCACGAGCGGGTCGAGCGACGCCGGTAGGATGCCCATCACGGCCAGGGTCTGCTTGTTGAGCGCGACGCGGCTCCCCACCGTGATCTTCCCGTGCTCCACCGTCTCGGCGGAGTTCACGACGAAATCCGGGCCCGTGGACGACTTCACGATCACGCGACCGTCCGTCAGCACGTCTCGGACGCTGCCGACGATGAGGGGCGGGTAGCGCAGGCGGTCGAGCTCGGTCTTGAGCCGCTTCACTTCACGCTGGAGCCGAAGGATCTCCGCCTCCATGTAGTGGCGCTCGCTCTCGACGCGCTTGATCGCCTCGGCGAGCTGGGTGTTCCTCAGCTCGAGGAAGCTGAGCCGGTCGAGCGTGTCGTGCGGGGCCGCGGGTGCTTCGGGTTCGCTCATGGTTGCGAGTTCTGACCTACCGTGGGCGCGTCTCCCATCAATAGAAGCAACTCCGCTTATAACTACGCGTGACTAAAACGCCAGGGCGAGGACGATGACCGTCTCTCTAGCCCGCTCGACCCGTGCGTTCGCTCCCGGCCACGTCACCGGGATCTTCCGACCCGAGGTCACGCACCGCGACCCGCGCGGCCGCGGGTCGGTGGGGGCGGGTATCGTTCTCGAGCTCGGGGCGTGGGCGGAGGCTCGGTTCTCCCCGGGGCCCCGTTCCCGCATTCGGGTGGTCGCCGACGGGCGAGGTCCGTGGCCCATTTCCGAGGACGTGGCCCGCCGCATGACTCCCGAAGAACCGGGAACCCTCACCGTCCGCCTGACGCACGAACTCCCGGTCGGACAGGGGTTCGGAATGAGCGCCGCCGGTGCGCTCGCGACCGCCCTCGCGGTCGGTGCCCTCTCGGCTCGCCCCACGGCCCACGCGGTCGAGGTCGCGCATCTCGCGGACCTCTTCGGCGGAGGCGGTCTCGGGGGCGTCGCCGCGATCTTGGGGGGCGGCCTCGAGGTCCGCACCCGGGCCGGCGTCCCGCCCCTCGGTCGGGTCATCCATAGACCCTTCCGTCCCGCGCTCCTCGTTGGGGTCGTAGGTCGGCCCATCCCCTCCCCGTCCGTGCTCCATGACCCCGCCGCGCTCAGACGGATCACTCGGGCCGCTCGCGACTTCGAGGAGCTCGGTGCCCATCCCACCCCCGAGCGGCTCTTCCGGCTTAGCGAGCGGTTCACCGACCTCGCCGGTCTCTCCTCGTCCGTCGTCACCCGAACCGTCACAGCCCTGCGACGTCAGGGCGCCCTTGCGTGCCAGGCAATGTTCGGTCAGGCCTTCTTCGCCATGCCCCCTTCGGCCCGGTCGAGAGCGGCCTGCCTCGAGTGGCTCCGGCGCTCGGGGGTCCGAGCGGTCGAGATCCACGCGTCGTCGAAGGGCGCCCGGGTCGTTCGCGCCCGTGCGGAGTAGGCTCTTCTCTCGAGAACGCAGCGGAGCGCGCGCTCCGCAAGCCTTTTAGTGGAAGGCCTGTCTCGGCGGCTCCCATGACGCGAAAGCCTGCTCGCATGTACCGGAAGGTCGAGGGGCAGGTCTACACCCGCCAGGAGTACATGGGCGGTATCCCGACGTGCCGGATCACCCAGTTCGACACGGGTAACCTTCGGACCCAGTTCCCGTTCAGTTTGTCGCTCGGGACCGAGGAAGCGGCTCAGGTCCGGGACATCGCCCTCGAGGCGGCGCGCATCAGCGCGGTCCGGGTCATGGAGAAGGCCGCGCCGAACGAGTTCCACCTCAAGGTCCGTCGCTTCCCCCACCAGATCCTGCGCGAGCACAAGATGGCGATGGGGGCCGGCGCCGACCGTATCTCGGCTGGGATGCGGGGCGCATTCGGCAAGCCCGTCGGTCACGCGGTGCGCGCGGAGATCGGCTCGGAGCTCCTCACGGTGTACACGACCAAGGCGCACCTGGACGCCGCCAAGGAAGCGCTCCGAAAGGCATCGCACAAGCTGCCCGTGCCGACCCGCGTCAGCATCACCGAGCGGGCTTCGTAGACGGTCGGGCGCGCACGACGAGCACCGGGCACGGTGCGTGTGCCACGAGCGCGGACGAGATACTCCCGATCAAGAGCCGCTTGGTCGCGGACAACCCGCGGGACCCAACCACGACCAGGTCGGTAGGGTTGGTGTCCAGGAACGAAAGGATCTCGTCGACGACCACTCCTTCCTCGCACAGACCGGTGACGGCCTTGACCCCGTCCTCCTGGGCTTGCTTGACGGCCAGGTCGATGAGCGCCTGGTAGCGCGTGACCTGGCTCTCGGAGATCGGGGGCGACGCGTAAGGGGTCGTGGACGGCAGGTAGAGCGGGACGAGGGGGGCGATGCTCAGGATCGTCAACTCGCTACCGTACTGTTTCGCGAGGTCGATCGCCTCCGCGAGCGCGTCCTGGGAGTTGGGCGAGCCGTCGACCGCGACCATGATTCTAGCGAACCGCGACGACGGCATACCGCCCCGGGACGGGCGGAAAGGTACTTGGAACTTCCGGGAGACAGGCTCCCGTCGCCCCGTTCCGCGCCCTGGGGGGCTACGCAACCGTTTTTACGGGTAGGCCGCCTGAAGCCGAGCGCAAGGTGGCTCCATTGGCTCCCATTTGCAGTAACTGCGGCGCCTCCGACTTCGTGTGGGCGAACGACCTTAAGACGGGCGGACTGGGCGGAGGGTCGCTCTCTCTGCGCGCCCGGGGGGAGCTCTCGCTTGGAACCCGGATCTGTCGGTCCTGCGGCCACGCCGACCTGTTCCTGAAGGACCCGTCGGTCCTGAGGATGCCACACACCTGGAAGCCGGGTGAGTTCACTCCGATCACACCCCGCCCGTCGCCCCCTGCAGCGCATCATCCCGGCCACATCGCGCCCGTGGCGACACCGGCTCCTCCCCCCGCGGTAGCACCCGTGCAGGCTCCGACCCCACCTCCTCCCCCGCCGCCAGAGATGGCTCCGCCGCAGCCGCCCGCTCCCGTTCCGCTTCCGCCCCCACCCGCCGAAGCGCCCCCAACGCCTCCTGAGATGACTAACTTCCCACCCCCGCCACCCCCGACCGAAAGCGCTCCCCCGCCCGAGGCCACCGAGCATAAGCCGAGGCGCCGCCGAGGGTCGAAGGGGAAAGGCGACGACGCTCCGACGACCCCGTCCTCGTAGAGACGAACGGACCAACGCCGTCCGCGCGCGGGCGGCCGGAGCCGCCCGGGTCGAAGGGCTATAACATCGGTAACGGTCCCGAGGAACCCGGAGCGCCGGGCCGAGCGGGATAAATCCGGAGCCTTGGAAGGAAACCATCATGACGCTGGTTCAGAAGAAGCTGGAAGGGAAGATCGGGACAATCGCGCTCGACCACTACGACAAGCGTAACGCTCTCGGAAGCGAGCTGATCGCGGAGGTGGTCGGGGCCCTGGCCGAGTTCAAGAACGAAGCCGCGAGGGTGGTGGTCCTGCGTACGGCGAGGAACGAGAAGGTGTGGTCGGCGGGGGTCGACGTGTCCGAGCTACCGAAGTCGGACGTGGACCCGTTGCCATACACGGACCCGTTCGAGCACATGCTGCGGGCGGTGAAGACCTTCCCAGCACCGGTGATCGCGATGATCCACGGGACGGTGTTCGGTGGAGCGAGCGACCTCGTGATGAACTGCGACCTCGTCTTCGGGGACGAGACGGCCGCGTTCGCGCTCACGCCGGCCAAGCTGGGGCTGCCGTACAACGCGGGCGGGTTCCTGACGTTCATGAACCGACTGCCGATCGGGATCGTGAAGGAGATGGTCTTCACGGCCGAGCCGATCTCGGCCGAGCGGGCGGAACGGGCGGGTCTCGTGAACGCGATCGTGCCGGAGGCCGAGCTGGAAGCGTTGGTCTACCGCACGGCGAAGACGATCTCGACTCGGTCGGCGGCGTCGATCGCGGCCTCCAAAGAGGCGATGCGGGTGCTGAGCGAGGCGGTGGCAATCAATCCGGCGACGTACGAGTACCTCCAGAGCCTCCGACGGGATGTCTACTTCGGGAGGGACTACCGCGAAGGGATCCAAGCATTCCTAGAGAAGAGACCCCCGAAGTTCTAGCTTGGGTTCGAATACAACAGCCCTTGACCTCGGTCGGGGGTCCCGAGGCCCGGCTGTCTCCGACGGGATTATGCGACCGTCCACCATGTGGCCACCAGCGGGTGGACCACCGTGAGTCCTGCCACCATGCTCGACGGCCCGGGCCCTGCGGCCCGACGGCGGAACTGGCTCGTTGTGGGCGTGTTGGTGGCCGTTGTTGTCATCGCGGTCGTCGTAGCCGCGTTCCCTCCCCCGTCGTCATCGTCCGGGTCGGGAGGCACCCTCGGTCCCTATTCGTTGAGCCAAGCGATTGGCAACCTGTCGATGCCGCTCGCGTTCCCGCAGTGTTCTGTGGTGACTGTTCAATGGACCCTCCAGGGCAGCGGAAACGCAACGTTCGCGGTCTGGACCCCGATCAGTAGCCATCCTTCGACGTGTACCGCCCCGCCGCCCACGGAGAACATCACGTGCCCCCCGCGAGGCTGCCCGACCCCCGTTGTCGATCAGCTAGTTTGTATCGAAGACGGCACGGGCGGGACCTGCGCCTTCCTCGCAACTCAGACGAGCTACACGTTCGTGAACTACGTCCCTTACGACTCGACCGTCTGGACGAGCGTCTCGTTCACCGCGAGCTACTCTTGATTGGAGGCCCGCGAATCCGGTCCGGTCAATGGTATCGTACTAGGGAACGCGAGAAGCGCGGTTGACACGGGTCGGATAGCGGGGCATGGATTTGAACCATGGATCTACGGGTTATGAGCCCGTCGGGATTTCAGGACGGTCGGCGACGCCGGCCGTTTTCCTGACTACCCTACCCCGCTGCGGCGAGGACGAGGAAGGTGGCCTATTTAGGCCCTCGTAGCGGGCGGCGCGGTGGGGGCCGCCGAGGGTGTCGGGGCGACCAGCGACTCGCTCTCGAACGTCAGCAGCTTCTCCCAGCCATCCCGCACCTGGGCACCGACCGCGGCGATGTTCGCGGGGGTCAAGTGGCGGAATCGGCCCTGCGCGTGGAGGTACTCTTCGACCGGCTTCAGGCTCCCGACCTTGCGGGTGACGTGGTAGCGGCCGTTCTCGACCTCGTAGAGCGGGAAGACGCCCGTGTCGGTCGCGAGGCGGCCGATCGCGATCGTCTTCTGGGCGTCGAACCGCCAGCCCGTCGAGCACGGGGCGAAAATGTCGAAGAACCTCGGACCGCTCATCGCCTTCGCCTTCTCCACCTTCCGCTCGAAGTCCTCGGGGAAGCTCGGGTTCAGCGTCGCCGCGTACACGGGGTGGTGTGCGAGCACGATCGCCATCATGTCCTTCTTCGCCTCGATCTTCCCGTGCTCGTGCCCCTCGACGGGGGTGGTGGTCGTCCAGGCGCCAAGCGGGGTCTCTCCGCTCCGCTGGACGCCGGTGTTCATGTACGCCTCGTTGTCGTACATGACGTAGAGCGCGTTGGTCCGGCGCTCGAGCATGCCGCTCAGCGCCTGGATCCCGATGTCGGCGGTCCCGCCGTCTCCCGCGAACCCGACGACCGTGACGTCCTTCTCTCCCATGGCGTCGAGCGCCGCTCGAATGCCAGAGATGGACGCCCCCGTCGCTTCGATCGGGTTGTCCATCATGGCGACCCCGAGCGCCGTGGTCGGGTAGGGAGTGGCGATGACCGTCCAACAGCACGCCGGCACCGAGACCACGGTGCGCGGGCCGAGGCCCTTCAGGAGGAGGCGCATCGCGAGCGCCGCTCCGCAGCCGGGGCACGCCGAGTGTCCGGAGAACATCAGCTCCTGGGCGGGTAGGGTAAGCTTAGCCATCGACCGACACCTCCTCTTCGATGTCCTCCCAATGGACTTCGGGGACCGCTCCGGAGAGGAGCGATTCGTACATCCTCCGGACCACATGGGGGGTGACATCGCGACCGCCGATCCCGGCATAGAAACCGGTGACCGCGGGGTGATGCGAGGACGGGTAGAGTGCGGCCGAGACCTCGGTGCCGGCCGCGCCCATCGGGCCGAACGTGTACGAACGGTCGGCCACGCCGATCCGGTCGACCATGGCCCCGAGGGCCCGGATCTCCTCGTTGGGGAACGGGCGGAAGAGACGGAGCTTCGCGAGGCCGACCTTCTTGCCCTGAGCCCGCAGGTCGTCGACGACCGTCCGGGCGGTCGTGGTCGAGGTCCCCATCGTGATGAGGACGGCGTCCGCGTCGTCGACCCGGTACGTGGGAACGGCTCCGCCGTGGGAGCGCCCAGTGGCCTTCTTGTATTCTTCCTCGACGAGGCGCAAGGTCGCCGGCACCCGCTCCATCGCTTTCGCTACTTCGAATCGGAAATCGACGTATCGGTCCGGTCCCGTGAACGACCCGAGCCGAGCCGAGGTGCCCGGATGTAGGGTCGCATGGGCCTCGCGCGGGGGAAGGAACCCGTCCACGACCGCCTGGTCGGGGACATCCACCGGTTCGAGGGTGTGCGATAGGTAGAACGCGTCCTCCATCACCATCACGGGGAGGCGAACGTCCGGATGTTCTGCGAGACGGAACGCCATCAGGACCGTGTCGATGACCTCCTGGTTGCTCTCCGCGTAGAACTGGATCCAGCCGGTGTCCCGCTGGCTCATCGAGTCGGTGTGGTCGGCGCCGATGTTCCAGGGTGGACCGACGGCGCGGTTGACGACGCCCATAACGATAGGGTCGCGGGCGCCCGAGGCCCAGTGCACGAGCTCGTGCATGAGAAGCAGGCCGTGGCTCGAGGTGGCCGTGTAGGTCCGCGCGCCCATCCCCGAGGCGCTGACCACGACCTGGAGAGCGCTGTGCTCGGACTCGACCTGGACGTACTCGGCCTTGAGCGCGCCCGTCGCGACGAGGTCGGCGATCTTCTCCACGATGGACGTCTGCGGGGTGATCGGGTAGGCCGAGACGACCTGGACCCGCGCGAGGCGGACGGCGTGCGCCTGGGCGGAGTTCCCCGAAAGGACCATCACCGTCATCTCGAACCCTCCTTCAGTCCTCCGAGATCATCTCGATCGTCTTCGGCGGGCATTCTTCCGCGCAGATCCCGCACCCTTTGCAGTAATCGAGTTTGATCACGGGGAACCCCTGGTCGTCGAACCCGATCGCATCGTCGGGGCAGAACTTCCAGCAGAAGTTGCACTTCGTGCAGTGCGCGAGGTGGATCACCGGCGTCAGCGTGCGCCAGGACGATGTGTGGATGCTCGTGGTCGGTCGGGAGGCGATCGGACCCTCCGGGAGGGGAGGAAGGGGGTGAGGTACCTTCGGGACCGGCGGGACCGGAGAGGTGGTGGGGTCGATGGTCCGGACCGCGCCGTACCCTTCGATCGCGGCATCCCGGTTCTGGGCCGGTTTCGCCGGGGCGTACTTCTCGATCGCCGCCGAGATCGCCTCGAGCGAAACGACGCCGCTCGCGCGCGCGAGCGCGCCGAGGATGACCGTGTTCACGACCGGCATCGTCTTCGACCCCAGGCCGTGCGCGAGCGCGATCCGCGAAGCATCGACGGTCGCCCGGCGCGCCCCAGGGGGCGCCTCGATCTCCGCCGGGGGACGGCGGGAGTTCACGAGCATGAGGCCGCCGGGGCGGAGACCGTCCGCGACCGGGATCACCTTGAGGAGACCCGGGTCGAGAACGACCACGATGTCGGGCTGAGTGATCGAGGTGCGGATCTGAATCAGGTGGTCGTCGACCCGGAAGAACGCGGTGACCGGGGCGCCCCGGCGCTCGACGCCGAAGAACGGGAAGCTCTGAGGAACCTTGCCGTCAATGAAGGCGGCCTGAGAGAGCATTTCAGAGGCGAGGACGGCGCCTTGGCCACCCCGACCGTGGAAGCGAATTTCGATCATGGGCAACCCCACATCAACTAGCCCGTTGCATAGTTAATGAGCCGCAGGTGAGGCCGGGTTGACGCTCAGTTAATTCGGGGTCCGCGCGTCCGATTTCCCATGGTCGGGATCCGCCCGCTCAAGAAGATCTGGCTCGACGGTCGCCTCGTGGATTGGGACGACGCCCGTATCCACGTTCTCACTCACGGTCTTCACTACGGATACGCCGTCTTCGAGGGGATCCGGTGCCACGACACCCCGAAGGGACCCGCCATTTTCCGTCTCCCCGAACACAATGACCGGTTCCTCAACAGCGCCAAAATCTATCGGATGAAGATCCCCTACAACCGCTCGGAGCTGGACCAGGCGTGCATCGACCTCGTCCGCGCGAACGGGATCCCCGAGACGTACCTCCGACCGATCGCGTTCTCGGGGTACGGCGAGATGGGGCTCGACCCGACGAAGAGCGCGATCCAGGTCGCGGTCATCAACTGGGTGTGGGGCGCGTACCTGGGCGATGGGGTCGACCAAGGGATCCGCGCGACCGTGTCGAGCTGGATGCGGATGGACTCGCGCTCGCTCCCTCCGCAGGCGAAGTGCGCGGCCAACTATGCGAACTCGGCGCTCGCCAAGATGCAGGCGGTCTCGAGCGGGTATGACGAGGCGATCCTTCTCAACGGCTCGGGTATGGTCGCCGAGGGGCCCGGCGAGAACATCTTCCGCGTGATGAAGGACGTCGTGAGCACGCCGCCCGCGAGCTCGGGGATCCTCCGAGGGATCACTCGTGACAGCGTCATCCAGTTCCTGAAGGACGAGCACCTCACGTTCCACCGGACGGATTTCACCCGGGAGGAGCTGTTCACGTCGGACGAACTGTTCTACACCGGTTCGGCCGCCGGCGTGATGCCCATCCGGGAGGTCGACGGACGCCCGATCGGGACCGGGTCCTACCCGATCACGAAGCGCCTACGCCTCCGGTACGAAGCCGCCATCCACGGGAAAGCACCCGAGTACGAGTCGTGGCTCACCTACACTCGCTGAGCCCGTCGACCGGTACGTCGCAGGGGCCGCTCGGCGGCCCTCTGCGAAGGCCGCCCTAGCAGATCCGGGGGAGCTGTTCCCCGCTGGGTAGGTCCAGGATGCGGCTCGTGCCGAGCGACGTTCGCACCCGGACCAGCGGGGGCTGGTTCCCGGGCGGGTCGACCGCACCGATGACCGCCGCGCCTGAGCCGAGCAACCGGAGGGCGGTCTCCGCCTCTCCCGCCGGCACGAAGGCGATGAACCGACCCTCGTTCGCGACCGAGAACGGTTCCAGACCGAGGATCTCGCAGGCCCCCCGAACCCCGTCCTGGACGCTCACGGTCTCCTCTTCGACCCGCATCGGGAGGTTCGCCGACTCGCTGATCTCGATGAGCGCGCTCGTGAGCCCGCCGCGGGTGAGGTCACGCAGGCAGTGTACCTCGACCCCGCCGTCGAGAAGTGCCAAGACCGGACCGTTGAGCGGGGCGCAGTCGCTCGAGATGTCGGATTCGAACTCGAGCCCTTCCCGCTCGGCCATCACGGCGATCCCGTGGCGACCGATGTCGCCGTTGAGGAGGATAGCATCGCCCGGCCGCACGCTCATCGGCCCGATCGTGAGGCGGGTCTCGATGACGCCGACCCCGGCGGTGTTGATGAAGATCCCGTCGCCGTGGCCCTTGTCGACGACCTTGGTGTCGCCTGTAACGACCCGGACCCCAGCGGCTGCGGCGGCGTCCGCCATCGAGCGGACGACCCGCCAGAGGTCCTTGATGGGAAGTCCTTCCTCGAGGATGAACCCGGCGCTCAGGTAGAGGGGACGGGCCCCGCACATCGCGAGGTCGTTCACCGTGCCGTTGACGGCGAGGCTGCCGAGGTCCCCTCCCCGGAAGAATATCGGCCGCACCACAAACGAATCGGTAGTGAAAGCCAGTCTTCCTCCGACCGGGGGCAAGATCGCTCCGTCGTGCAGGGGAGCGAGCAGGTCGTTGGTGAAGGCGGGCAGGAAGATCTTCTCGATGAGGTCGCGGGTCATGCGTCCCCCGCCCCCGTGGCCCATCTGGACGGTCGGGTTGTCGTCGAGCGGGATCGGGCATTGGAGGGCGAAATCCTCGATCATGGCGCGGCGCCTCCGACGGCGGCCGATGGGGACGGCTCCACGGTCTCGTGGCGTCGGTACTTGTAGTAGGCGGCGCACGCCCCTTCCGAGGAGACCATGGTCGCCCCGAGGGGGTGGGTCGGCGTGCACTTGGTTCCGAACGCCGGGCACTCCTGGGGTTTCTTGATCCCTTGGAGAACGAGCCCCGAGATGCACTCCGGGTTCTCCTCCGCGTGATGAGAGTCGACCTGGAACCTTTTGGCGGCGTCGAACGCCGCGTACGGCGGGGCCAGTCCGAGGCCGCTCGCGGGGATCTCCCCGATCCCTCGCCACTTCCGCGGCACGACGGTGAAGACCTCCCGGATCAGCTCCTGGGCCGGTTGGTTGCCCTCTCTACGCACGGAGCGGGAGTACTGGTTCTCGACCTCCGCACGTCCCTCCTCGAGCTGGCGCACGCACAGGTAGACCCCCTGGAGGATGTCGAGGGGTTCGAAGCCGGTGACCACGATCGGGACGTGGTAGCGGCGGGCGAGCGGTTCGTACTCCGTGTAGCCCATCACGGTGCAGACGTGGCCCGCGGCCAGGAATCCCTGCACCCGATTGTGGCGGGAGCTCAGGATCGCCTCCATCGCGGGCGGGACGAGGACGTGCGAGACGAGGACCGAGAAGTTCGAGATCCCCTCCTCCTTGGCCCGGTGGACCGCCATGGCGTTGGCGGGAGCCGTTGTCTCGAAGCCCACGGCGAGGAAGACGACCTCCTTCTCCGGGTTCTCTCGGGCGACCTGGACGGCATCCACGGGAGAGTAGACGATCCGGACGTCACCCCCGTTCGACTTGACCTGGAAGAGGTCGCTCTGGGAGCCGGGAACCCGCAACATGTCCCCGAAGGAGCAGAAGATCACGTTGGGTCGCGCGGCGATATCGACAGCCTGGTCGAGCACTTCGAGAGGAGTGACGCAGACCGGGCAGCCGGGACCGTGCAGCAGGGAGATCTGCGGCGGGAGAAGCGTGTCAATCCCGAACCGGACAATCGCATGGGTCTGGCCTCCGCAGACCTCCATGATCGTCCACGGGCGGGTGGTCATCCGTGCGATTGCTTCGGCGTAGGTCCGCGCGGTGGCCGCGTCGCGGTACTCGTCCAAGTACTTCATCGGACGGGAGCGCCCCCGGCGGTAGAGCCGTCCTTGAGCTGCTCGAGCTCGCCGATCTGACGGGCGTACTCGAACACCCGCTGCGCTTCCGCCTCGTTGAGGCGGCTGATGGCGAACCCGACGTGCACGATGACGTAGTCCCCGACGGCGGCCTCAGGCGTGTAGGCGAGGCTGACCTGCTTGACGATCCCCCCGAAGCGGACCCGGGCCATCCTCAGGGTCGGGTCGGCGGGGTCGATGCTCTCAACGCGTCCGGGGATTGCAAGGCACATTGTTCCCTCCGGCCTATTCCGGCGCCGAAGATGGGGTACCGATGCGGGTAGGGGTCTTAACTCGCGCGGCTGCCCAGACTTGACCTACCGATATTCCCCCGTCGTTGGGAGGAATGCGCGAGTGCCAGACGGGTTCCAATCCCGCCTCCGATAGTCGGTCCAAGGTCAGTTCCGTCAGGAGACGGTTTTGGAAGCAGCCTCCGGTCAGCACGACCCGCGGCTCTCCCACCTTTCGGGCGATGTCGGCGATGCCCGTCGCGAGCGTCACATGGAAGCGCGCGGCCGCCATCCGAACGTGCTGTCGCTCGGCGAAGACTGCTTCGACCATCGGGCCCCAGTCGAGAACGAACGCACCGTTCTCCCGGGTCACCCCATACGGGTAGGGAGCCGCTTCGGGAGAGTTGGGCAAAATCTCCCCAGCGGCGAACTCGAGCGCCATCGCCGCTTCCCCTTCGAAGTCGCTCCGCTGGACCAGGCCGAGAAGCGAGGCGACCCCGTCGAAGAGGCGGCCCGCGCTGCTGGTGCGAACAACTTGGAGGGACCGACGGAGCATCGCCCGGACGACCGGTCCCTCCACGCGGTCGAAAGGCGCGAGCGCGGCTCCGCCCTCTTCGAGCGCACGTTCTCCTCCTAGTTCGAAAAGAAGGCCGGCCGCGGAGCGGCGGGGTTCACGGACTGCGGTGTCCCCTCCGGCCAAGGGGAAGGTGCGGAGATGGCCTAAGCGCTCGAAGTCGTTTGCGTCGACCCGAAGGAACTCGCCGCCCCAGATGGTACCGTCGGTCCCGTAGCCGGTCCCGTCCCAGGCGACCCCAAGGACTGGCGGTTCGACCTCGGCGTCCACGAGGCAGGAAAGGACGTGCGCGTAGTGGTGTTGGACCGCCAGCGTGGGCAGACCGATCTCGAGGGCGTAGCGAGTCGAAAGGTACTCCGGATGCATGTCGTGCGCAACAAGTTCAGGCGACCAATCGTAGAACTGTCGGAGGTCGTCGACCGCCCTTCGGAAGGCGGCGTACGTCTCGGCGTTGTCCAGGTCCCCAAGATGCTGGCTGACGATGACCCGGTCTCCGAGCGACACCGCGATTGTGCTCTTGAGCTGGGGACCGACCCCGAGCGTCGCGGGCAGTTGGCGGCCAGCTGAGATGGCTAGGGGAGCGTAGCCGCGGGCGCGACGGAGGATCTGCAAGCGCCCTCGAAGAATCTGGGTCACGGAATCATCGACCGGTCGAACGATCGACCGGTCGTGGACCACGAACCCGTCGGCCAGGGTCCTCAGCCGTTCCCGGGCCTCGCCGTTGTCGATGCAAATCGGCTCGTCCGAGAGGTTGCCGCTGGTCGCCACGAGCGGCAAAGCCACCTCGCGGAGCAGCAGATGGTGGAGCGGAGAGTACGGGAGCATCACGCCCACCCGGGGGTTCTGCGGTGCCACGGACGGGGCCAGCGTCTTCGACTCCGCGCGTCCGTTCAGCAGCACGATCGGGCTCGCCGGGGACTCGAGAACGCTCTTCGCGAGGGAGTCCACCTCCACGACCGATTCTGCCGACGCGATGCTCGGGAACATGACAGCGAACGGCTTCCGTCCGCGTTGCTTGCGGGCCCGAAGCCGGTGGACAGCCTCCTCGTTCGTGGCGTCGGCGAGAAGCTGAAACCCGCCAATCCCCTTGAGAGCGAGAATCCTTCCTTCTTTCAACCAGCCCGTCGCTTCTTCGATCACTCTCCCCTTCGTGGCGAGAGCGACTCCGTCCGATGCTTCGAAGGTGAGAGCCGGACCACACGTCGGGCAAGCGGTCGGCTGCGCGTGAAAGCGTCGATTGCCCGGGTCGCGGTACTCTTCGTCACAGGCCGGGCACATCTCGAACTGTTTCATCGAGGTCCGGGGACGGTCGTACGGAAGGCTTTCGATGATCGAGTAGCGAGGACCGCAGTTCGTGCAGTTCAGGAACGGGTAGCGAAATCGTCGGTCGGTCGGGTCCCACATCTCTCTGAGGCAGTCAGGGCACGTCCCCACGTCGGGGGGCACTACCGTCTGTCGGGAACCCGCGGGAGGGCTGGCCAGCACTCTGAAACTTTCCTCGGTGGAGCAGGGCACAGGTTTTGACTCGACCGATTCGACCACTGCGAGTGGGGGCGCCTCGACGGTCAGGCGACGGAGGAACTCCTCAAGTATTGGCTGAGATCCCTCGGCCTGAATCAGCACACCTTGTGTGTCGTTCAGCACCCAACCGACTGCTCCCAACTCCCGAGCAAGTCGGTAGACGAACGGCCGGAAGCCGACACCCTGAACAGTGCCCCGGACGCGAATCTCGATGCGCTCCCGCTCCGCCTCAACCACCCCCTGGGATCTCAGGCCCTACATCGACCGTTCCGGGCCGTTCGGCGTCCTCGAATCGTGAACGTCGGATTCCGGAAGACGTAGCCATCGGCATGGGAAAAGGGGACCCTTAATAGGTCCGTAGATGCGGGCGAACACTCGACCGATTCGCGATTGTGCCCCGAGATCGTCCGACCCCTTGGCCGTACTCCGCAGGGACCTCCGACCTGCAGCGGACCTGAGAGGGCGCCGGGTTCGACGGGTATTTGTGCTCGGGTCGACTCGGAGACGCCGTGCCGGCATCTCCCGGCGAGGTGGTCGGGGGAAGCTTGCTTCTCCTGGTTGCACTCCTTCCGACGGGTCTCGCCCTCCTGAAGGGCGTCGAGCGAATCCTGGGACGTACCTTCCGCTTGTCGATTATCGAACGTCTTCTCATCGCGTTCTACGCCGCGGGTGCCCTCATCTTCGTAATTGTCTCAATTCCGGTCCCGGTCTACGGAGCCCCGCTGGTTGTGGTTGTTCTGGCGCTCGGGGCCGTGGTCTACGGGCTCTTCGCGTTCTGGGACAAAGGGCGAGGATTGCGAGCGGGGGCCGCCTTCGTCCTCACCCCCACGGCGATTGTCTTAGGTCTCGGGTTCTTGGGCCTTCTCGTCTTCGAGGTTGTTCCAATCTGGAACCACCCGTTCCCGAACGCGTGGGACGGCAGCGTCACCGCGCTGTGGATGAACCTAACCCTCCGTAACGGGACTCTGCCGACCACTCTTTCTCCGTTCGCCTCCGCCCCGGTCATCTATCCCCTGGCCACCACGGTCTGGATGACGCTGCCCGTTCTGATCCTCGGCTGGCCCGTTGTCCAAACGCCCGTGCTGTTGCCGCCTCTCTTCCTCAGTCTCACGGTGCCTGCCGCGTACGTTTGGGGGGCGCGCTGGGGTGGCGGCTCATCCACCTCTGGCCGATGGATGGGACTTCTGTTCGCCGCCTTCTTTGGTCTCGTCGCGAGCTGGCCACGATTCTACACCGGAGGTTCGTACGATTTCGCCTTCGCCCTACCGCTGTTCCTCCTCGCGCTCGCCCTCGTCCCGGCCTTTGTTCGGATCGAACGTATTGCCGTGAGCCAGGTCCTCGCCTTCGGGCTGCTGGCCGGGGTCCTTGCCTCCCTGAGCCTCGCCGCCGGCGAAGCCCTCATCGTCCTCGTGCTGGCGTTTGCAATCGCGACTCATTGGAGGGACGCGAACGCCCTCGTCTCCTGGCTCGGACGCGCGGCCATCGTCGCGGGGTTCGAGGTCCTCTTCACCCTCCGAAGCGTGGTCGCCTGGGTAGTGTACGGCGGGTCGGGATACACCCCGGGCAGCGAGTTCGGGACCCTGAACCAGCGGTTGATCGAAGGCGAGCTCGACCCGCTGGTTGCCTGGAAGGACAAAATGTCCCCCCTTGGTTGGTTGAGCTTCGAGCTCCAGGTCCTGCTGGTCGTCGGCCTGGTCCTCGCGGCCTGGGCTCTCGTGCGGGACCCCAACAGGCCTCGGTTCCTACCTCTCTCTCGCTTCGCGTCCGACCTGTGGGTCGGAACGGCGGCAATGTTCGTCCTGACTGGAGTTCTCCTATTCACTGCGCTCCCCGGACCCGTAGCTTCGGACATCCGAAGTGTCACCAACCTCGACCAGTCGTCGATCCTGCTCTTCCTCTTCTTCTCGGCTGGGTGCGTCTTCCCCCTGGCCTTGGGGTTGAGCGCGCTAGCGGGGCGCCTCCCGTCTCAGTCTCGGTCACTACCGCCACCACAGGACGAGACGGGCTCACCGCCATCGCGTGCACGGCGGATTCCGAGAGCACACAGAGTCCGAACGGTCGTCGGAATCGTGGCGGTCCTTGTCCTCGTGATTCCTCTCTCTACGGGCGCTTGGCTCACCCTTGCCGATGGGCCCTCGCTCATCCAACAGAACGTCGGAAAGACCTCGAACGTTACGATAGGAGACGTAGCCGTGATGGAATGGATTGGGAGCCACCTCCCTTCGTGCTCTTCAGTGCTAGTCGCACCGGGGTCTTCGGGCCAATTCCTCCCGGAGTACAGTAATGTTCACCTGGTATTCCCCATGAACCCAGTGCCAACGAATCAGGCCTACGTGATTGCAATCTCCAATCTGACGGCCGGTGAATACTCCTCGACCACTCAGAGCGCCCTCCAGAGCTTGGGAGTCACGGAGATCTTCGTCACCGGCCAGACTTCAGTCTCGTATCCTTCGTTTGTGGGCACTCCTTTGCTTGTTTCCCCGGACTTTTCCTCGCTATTCAGCTCCGGCGACGCCCGAGTTTTCTCGTTCGTTCCCGAAGTCAATCAGACCGGCTGTTTCCCATGAGGCGACCGAAACGTCTACCGAGGGCGGGTCTTCATGGGATTCCCATACGCCTCTGGCGATCCTGAGAGGCTTTAATCGATGAAACGAGCTTCTTCCGTTGCCGGTGCCACGGTGTGGTTGGAGAGTACCGTGGAAAGACAGAGTTCCCAGGCAGGGAAACAACGTGAAGATAGGATGACCCTACTCACCCGCGCACCTGGATCAGCAGCCCTACGGATTCAGGCATCGGGCAAGGCGTACCGGGTCCCACGTGGCTCCGCGTGGCTAGAGTTTACAAGGAGGCGGATGTGAGCCGCGCTGGGTCCTCTGGTCAGGAGACCAAGACGCCGTCCAAGGTATCCGCTCCAAACCCTCCTGAGCTGGTAATCACTACAGGGAATGCCATTGTA
This sequence comes from Thermoplasmata archaeon UBA61, assembly GCA_002503985.1. GTDB lineage: Archaea > Thermoplasmatota > Thermoplasmata > Lutacidiplasmatales > UBA184 > Lutacidiplasma. The sequence continues at coordinate 26,643 of DASW01000001.1, read as the reverse complement.
GACGCAGGCCGACCTCTCGGGCTGCAATCGCGCTCGAGAGGTGAAGCCGACGCGACGTCTCCGAAGGAGGGAATTCTGCTCCTGGAAAGCGCGGGCTTCAGGGGCGAGTTGGGGGGAGGCCGAATCGTAAGCGTCGCCACCTCGCGGGAGCGCCTCGGTACCAGTCACTATGCTCGCAAGCTCTATGCAACCCTAGGGGTCGAGCTCCTCCGCACCGAGCAGCCGCTGGGGAATCTGGTGAAAACCGTCCGCCAGAAGCAGCCCCTCCTTTGTCACCTACAATTCGAGTATCGCGCTTTCGGCGGCGCCGTACGCACGCTGCTTTCGCTTCCCCTGTTCGTTTCGCGAGTCTCCCAGCAATGCCCGGTCGTTGTGACATTTCACGGCGTTGTGGCGAGGGACAGCGGAGCAAGGCTGTGGGACCGACTCAGCTTCCGCGTCTTCCGTACCATGGTGCGGAGGACGGCCCACTCCGCCTCCCGCACGGTCGTTCTGTCAGAGCGCATGCGTTCCGAGCTCGCGGCGAGCTACGGGCTGGACAACGTCACGGTAATTCCAATGGGCTGTGATCCGGCCCCACCTCAACGTCCAAAACCTGAGAAGCCCTACCTGTTATTCTTCGGATTTCTTCGCCCCAGCAAGGGAATCCTCGAGCTCTTGGACGCGTATGCGACGATTGCGTCCGAGTTCCCCGACCTCGGCCTCGTTATCGCCGGGGCGCCCGCCAAGCGGCAGGAGTCCGCATTCGTCGTGGCGCTTAACGACGCGTTGGCACGCCATCCGTTTCGCGACCGGATCACGTTACGAAATGAGTTCATCAGTTACGCGGAGAAGGGCCTTTTAGTTCAAGGAGCCGCACTGATTGTTCTGCCGTACAAGGACCGGTTTGTGGAAATCAGCGGTGTAGTCCACGACGTCGCCTCCTGCGGCACTCCCATTCTATGCTCGGACGTTCCACGGTTCGATGAGCTCGTGGATGAAGTCGAAGCCCTCCACGTTCCCCCGACCCCGGCATCGATTGCTACTGGGATACGTCGAGTTCTTACCGACGCTCGGCTTCGAACTCAACTTGCCTCAGGGCTGAACCAGTTGGCCGCGAGGGAGTCCTGGGACCGAATTGGTCAATCGCACGTGGAGCTGTACCGAGCCACCCTATCGGCAATAGGTCCGCCTCGCGATGGTCCGAAAGGGTGACCCGAACGACATTCACCGGGGGGAATGAGGGCGCGAGTGCTGGGCTCTCCCATCCGACGCATTCCCCACGTGAGCTGGGGAGGCGTTACTGCGACCCAAGACCTATATGTGTCCAGACAAGCCCTTGCATTGCGGAATAGATGACCAACCTTGGCTCTCAGCCGGACATGAATTGTAAGGGCGAGACAGCACAACCCTCAATCAGCCCGCGACCGGGTAGAACCATCCTTCGGTTGCCCGTCACAGATCTCGCCATCCTCTTGGTGGCGGGATCGGCCTATGTAGCTCTCTTGACGTATCTCGGTCTTCTTCGTTTCGATGATTTCTTCACCACGAATTGGGACCTCGGCATCAACCAACAGCTCCTGTGGACAGGGGCACACGGCCGCCTGCTGTATGAGACGGGTGACGCCGAGTTCTACGGCCTAGCCTCCTTCTTGCAGGTTCATAGCACGTACATCGCATTTCTCATCGCACCGGCGTATGCGGCCGCTCCCTTCCCCGTCACCCTGTTCGCGCTGCAAAGCGTGATCTTCGTGGCATCGGCGTTTCCTATTTACCTGATTGCACGGGACCAGCTCAAGAGTCGCACGCTGGTCTTCCTCGTCATTGGTCTGTACATCGCGAGCTTCCCCGTGCTTTCTGCGCTATTGTACGACTTTCACTGGGAGGCGTTCATGCCTCTTGAGTTTCTGTCGTTCTTCTACCTGTTCCGGACCCGACGCTACGCATGGAGCGTCGTCCCGAGCGTCATCGGGATCCTGACACTGGAAGTTTTTCCCTTCCTGGTCGGCGGAGTTGCCGTTCTCGTGATCTACGAGCGGGCGATGGACGTCGGTCCTCGTTGGAAATCATTGTTCCGGGATCGACTTGTCCGGATGTCGTTTTTGTTGCTGCTGAGTATGGCCGTGGTCTACGTCGTGCTGCGAATTACGATGTTCTTGGTGATTCCACCCCTCGCGGGGGCAGGCGTCACCCCTGGCCTTTCTCAGGGCGTTACCAAGATCCTAGCGGTCAATTCCACGCCGATGTCCCTCCGGCTTTCCGCGGACTACTGGCTTCTTCTGCTGGCGGCGTTCGCCTTCCTTCCTCTGTTCGCGCCGCGATACCTTCTCCTGACGGTGCCGTGGTTCACGTACTCCGTCTTCCTGACTCCGTCCTTCTCGTCCGGCTACGGGAACCAATACGCTCTCGTAGCCGTCGCCACCCTCGCGGTCCCACTCATCTACGGTGCGGGAAGGATCGAGCAGCTCCCGTTCCACGGCCGTCGGGGAATCGCGACGATGGGCCTACTCCTCGCCGCGGGCCTCGCCGTGCTCACCGCCGCAATCTTCTGGTCCCGCCTCATGCTGGCGGCCCCGGCGAATTGGCTGTTTCTGCTGATCGGACTGCCCGTCGCTGCGACGATTCTTGTCGTGTACTTTCTCTGGCACCACGACCGCGGAACGGTGACCGATCGCTCGGGTCCAAAGATGGCGCGATGGCGCGCTTCACGGCCAAGGATGGCGGCGGTGGGAGTCGTTCTCGTCACGTTTGTAGCGTTCAATCTGATCATGTCCCCGCTCAATACCGAGAATTACGAGGCCACGCCATATCCCGGATACTGGTTGAAGTACAGTGCGAACCCGTCGTCGCAGTACATGGAGTGGCTCGTGAACCGTATTCCTTCCGACGCCGTCGTGCTCGCCTCGGACGTCCTGTTTCCCTACGTGGCCAACAACCCCAACGCATGGGCGGTACCGTGGTTCCCCGTAATCCCGGGCCAACCGCCGATGAAATTCCCCTTCTCGGCCTCGAATCTTCCTCGGTTCGTTCTGGTGGACAGCTCGGACTGGTTCGACCTCCCCACATCCATCAGCAACCTGCTGTTCAACACGTCGACCTACGGGATAGTGGCTTTCGTGTTCTCCGACCAGTATCCCGGGACAATCTACCTCTTCGAGGCCGGATACACCGGACCTTCCGCGATGCGGCTCGCGACCGCGGCCCCGACCACCTACTACTACACCGCGACGAATCTCTCGATTGGGGTCTCGGGGCAGATTTCCAAGGACCCGTCTGGGAAATTCGGGAGCGTCGTACGGAGTGTCGGGGCCCCGAAGCCGAGCTACACGCCATCCTGCATCTGGTTCGGCCCGTACGTCTCGTTGTTGGCCGGAAGCTACATCGTTACGGTGAATGTTTCCGGTGGCTTGTTGCCGGGCGGCAACATTTCCAATCCCGTCCTCCTCATGAACGGAGGCCCTTACGTAGGGCTGTCCGTCGCCACGCACTTCTTCAATTTGCGCATCCTCGCGTCGCAGCTGAACCCCGTAGGGTGGACGGCCCTTTCTTGGCAGATCCTCGTCTCTGAGCCCTATCCCTTGGTGGAGCTTCGGGGTTACCTCGCCTACTCCGGTGGCACCCCTAACGGTGAGGTGACCCTGAATTATATCGAGCTCACCCGAGGATAGAGGGGTGGCCGCCCACTGGGACGTCGGCGCGCGGGAGCTAATTCCGCTCGTCCGCGCTCCTACGCGTAGGTGCAGGGCAGGGGCTTCGCCCTCAGCGAACGGAAACCTGGCGATGGTAGAGCCGCCGACCCAGGGACGGCGAGACTAGGAATGGCAGGATCCCGACAACGCCAACCAGGTCTTCTCGAACCGGGTACGTATCGGCAAGCGGACGAACATCCCGGAGGAGGGCAAGGAAACCTCGTCGTTGGCTGTCGGGCGACCGGAAAAGTCGAGTGAGGCGATTGACCCAGATGCGTGCATCGATCAACCGGAGCGCGGTCTCTCGGTGAAACGTTGCGACGAACTCGCGGATTATGAGATAGTCCCTCTCCGTGAGGTCCGCGAACTGCAGGAGCTTGTCGATGCGAGCATCCGGAGACCCGGATCCCGCAAGGGTCGAGCTCTCCCCATGAACCCGATATCGGGTGAGGGCATCTCCATCCAGTAAGATCGAACACTCGGCGACTAACGCGGCAAAGAAGAGGAGAGTGTCAATCGTGACCTCCACCCGAGTCAGGACCGAAGCGATTGTGTCGACGACTCGGCGATGAATCGCGCTGGAACTCAGGTTGAAGTCCGGGTACTGGCCAATGAGACGATTGGTTTCCTGGAGCTTGGTTTCGGGGCGAAGTACGACTCGGTTCGTCTTCGTTATGCGTCGCAGCCTGAAGGCCCGAATGTCGCTGGAGCGCAGGGGCTTCCCGTCGGCCCCAATGTACGTGAATCGATTCCGATAGAAACCCAGCTGCGGATCGGCTTGGAACGATTCCCAAATCTGTCGGAGTCTCGAGGTCTCGTACAGGTCATCGTCCTCCAAGAAGGTCAGCACGGCGCCCTGACTCTGTCGAATGCCCTCAGCGACCTTGGCCGAAATTGGGACCTCGTCGCAGCGAACCCAATGGACGCCCTCCCGCTCGAGGCGAGCATCGATCGCTTCATCCGCGAAATTCTTCACGACGATGATCTCGAATCGATTTCGGTCCAGGTCCTGCTGGAGGAGACTGTCGATTGCCGCGGTCAAGTACTGCCGTCGGTCGTGCGCGAGGACAATGACCGAAATGGTCGGTGTCGTCAAGTTCGCCTCGGGTTTCGACTCGTCTGAGTCCGTTCAGACGGGAATCAAGTAGCGGTCAAAGACGCTCTTGAGATTGTTTTGCTCTTGTGAGTGTTGGGCGATGGCCTCTCGAAGACTCGCTTCGTAGAGCTTCGTCTGGTCGTCGTAGTTGAAGCGGGCCGCCGTCGCCAGCCCGTTGGAGGACAACCGCTCTCCCAGGGAGCCGTCGTCCAGCAACCGGTGCAAGGCCGACGACAGGGCCGACGGATCGTTGGGCGGAACTATCAGACAGTTGTCAGAATCGCGTGCGTAGTCCTCGGTGCCATACGGAGTGGTAATGACCGGGCATCCGCATGCCATCGCCTCCAAGGGAGGTAACGGGAAGCTCTCGGCGAACGACGCCGTGATTTCCACATCGGAACTAGAGTAGAGGGCTGCGAGTTGATCGTCCGAGTACCCTCGACAATACTCCACCCAACTTTCCCGTAAGGGAACGTAGGCTCGGCTTCCACCGAACAGCTTCAACCTGATGTCTATTCGGGGGGCGTATTCCGCGCGAAGCTTCTTCACGACTTGAATTACGGTGTCGATGTTCTTCCAGCCGCCCTTCGCAAGTGCGACGATCCGGAACTCGTTGTGTGGTTTCGTCTCTCCTTTCTGCGGATGGAACACCTCGTGCTCGACCGCTGCGTTGAGGACAGGTACCCGTTGCTGCGTCAGGTCGTAGTACCGGTCTGCCAACCACCGGGAATTGGCGACGCGGTACGCAGGCACAAAGTACGAGGCCCGGATGAACCCAAGCTCCGTCGGACTCTTCGCGAACAGGGTCTCCATGTGCTGCATGTGGTGAAACGGTGTCACCTGGGCGGATCGTAGAGTGACGGGATACACCGTCGTCGAGAATGTGGCGACGTTTACGTCGGCGGGGGGCAGCTTCGCGCCAAGGCGCTCGAGGTACCCTATTTCCCGCGGAATGGAGTATTTCCATTTCCGCTGAATGGCAAGATGCGCGAGGTAGGTCAACCCCGGCCTCGCCCGAATCGAGAGGTCTTTCGGAAGGGAAAACCACGCGCTCCTCCGACCGGTGACCAAGGTTACTCCATGGCCACGTTCGTGAAGACGACGGGCGAAGTTGAGAATCACTCGCACGCCGCCCGTCCTTTCCATCGAGTAGAGAAGGAAATTAATCTTGAGTGATTCCATGGAAGGATGTTCCCCTAATGAGAATCAACGTGGTAGAACTAGGGCCCTCCGCTCGAATATCGTCGATCCCGGAAATCGCGCGCGCTCCACGGCTTAACGGCCTCCGTGGGGCCCTCTGTTGACCATTCGGGTTCGAACGGGGCATCCAGAACTCATCGGGCACACGCCTAGGCGGTTCGCCGTATCAATTCGACCCACCGGGTCATCAACTGCCCACTATAGGCGAGGAACTCGAACCGGGACCGACTCAGCTGCTCGGCAATCCTTTGGGAATGGTCCATTACCGAACCGTCCCCCAAGGGAGCACCGTCCACCTCCATCCAGAGCCATTCGTTGGCTTCTAACCCATTGGCTTCCGCCTTGAGGTCTCGGAACGTGCTTCGCTCCGCTTTGTTGTGCTGGCACAACGGGTTTCCATTGAGTATTGCCCACCCCTGCTGATCGATTACCTTCTTGGCCACGACTCCAGCCCAGATGTCATCGAACCGGCCGACGGCCCAGGGATTATCGTCCATCTTGAATTGATAGAATGCCGGTGCGAGTTCCCGAGCGAACGCCAGGTTCATCGAGCAGACCGTCGTGAAGCAGCCGTGAGGAACCGAGAAGTTGCCTTGGTAGTCCTCGACGGTCAATCGGGTCCTAGATTGACCGTGCAAGTCCCCGTCCATCAGGATTCGGACAGCATCGAGGTCGGGGATATTCGTCCACAGCCCCTGGGACAGGACAACACGATCGATTGCCTCTGTCTCTTGGATGTGGGCCGTTTTCATCGCGGCGTAGGGGTATCCCCGTGGGTAGAGCCCGTGTCTCGGGAAACTCTGCCAAAGGACGTTGGTCCAACGTGACTCGGACCGGACAGCGGTCACGCTACCCCGGAAGTCCAGGTTCCGCACATGACCTCCGAAATAGTCTATTGCGGGCAACGGGGCCGTGTCATCGTCGATGAAGATTCCGAAGGCAAACTCCGGGTGCAGGTGCAGATAGAGCACCCCAAAGCTGGTTTCGGCGTGCGACCGCCGCGGAATCAGGTCGGAGAATGAGGAGAGGTGGAGGTCCGCCAGCATTTGGTCCCGGTCGGTCTGGTTCAACACTAGCCCCTCTGCACCCGAGTCTCTCAAGGCGTTCTGGTATCCGCTCTTCTCCACGTGATCTTCTGTCAAAACGACAAAGAAGAGTCGCGAGAGCGGGAATCGGTGGTCGGTCGCATTTCGCGAGTAGTCCGAAATTACGGCGGGATTTCGCACGGACGGGATGACAACGAGAATCTTGTCGTTCACGACGATTATCGTCTCCGCGAGAGCCGATTCTCGCCCCACCTATAAGGGCGCGGTCGATTGGAAACCTTGGGTCCACGCTCGGCGCGTTCCTCGTTGGGAGATTTCCGGTCTACGGTCGGCTTACGACGCACCCACGACCCTTCGGAGGGTTTGGAGACTCATCGGAAGCCTGCGGACAGCGACTCCCTGAAGTGACCGGACGCTCCCCGGTGAGACGGCTTTCGCGCAACAGGCCTGAAGGTGGCAGGCTGGATTCCTCGCGCCTCTTGAGCCTGTTCCCTTGACGGGCGAAATGTTCTGGAAGGGGACCTTATGACCAACCCAAGAGGTGGACGAACCCATCGGCGAGCGTGCCGATCCAGCAGACGCAGTCGTGGCCACCCTCGAACTCGGCGTATGTGACCGCGTACCCCCGGGCTTCGAGCACGTCGCGCAGGTGGCGGACGCTGCCGAGGAGCGACTCGGCCATCTCCGGGATTGTTTCCGATTCGTGCGTCCCTGCGTCGAGGTAAAACCGGATGGGTACCCGCGGAGCATGAGCGTATTGCTCCATGAGGGTGGAGGACGACTTTCTGCCAAGGGGCACCGGATGTATGAACGCCCCGGACTGGCCGAGGACGTTGCCGAAGAGCCGGGGGTATTGGAGCGCGGCGCACGCGGAGGCGACTCCCCCTAGGCTTGATCCCGCGAGCACCGTTCTTGAGGGTTCGGTCGAAAGGCCATAGCGACGACGGAGCCATGGGAGGAGCTCTCGGGCAACGAAGGCGACGAACGCGGGGTTTCCGCCCAGCTCTTTCGCCCGCGAGTGCGGGACGTTTCCCACGAGCACGACCACAGTGGGACGAATCCGCCCGGCCGCCACCAGGTTCTCTACGATCCGCGGAGTGGGCACCGAGCCTCAGTAGGTGAGCCCGTCGAAGACGGCGAGGAGGTTGTACCGGATCTTCTTCGGGTCGAAGTCCGGCAGGAGCTCGACCCACACCGATCGCGTGTTTCGAAGACGGGCACTCCGGACCCGATGGTGTTCTTCCTTCCAGCGGGACGGTCCGCGATCCCGGCTCCATGGCTGGCCGGGAGCTCCGGGAAGCTCCACGACCGACATCGTCATCGCGATCATCATCGTGGTCATCGCTGCATTCGCGAAGTTTCTGCTGGCGTTGATCGTGGTGGCCGTGCTGTTCGTCCTCGTTTATCTGTTTCTGACGGGGGCACTCCATTTCTGACCGTTTCTCGGCAACGACCACCGCGCCGGATGGTAAGCTGGAATCATTGGTCCTAAGCCTTCTCGATCAGTTCGAAACGGGAGGTTGCCTGGGTCGTCTTGTTGAAGGATTCCTCTGGCTCGTCCGGCCGAAGACCCGAACCAGGAACGGGCCGAATGGGCCATCGGGGGAACGCGCAACTCGGCGTCGTCGTCGATGTTGGCACTTCGTCGGGGACTTAGACCATCGGGGAAAGCCGCGGGAGGGATTTGAACCCTCGGCCTGCTCCTTACCAAGGAGCCGCTCTGCCAACCTGAGCCACCGCGGCGTCAGTCCCGCCTCGACGGCTCGTCCTTATTCCGCATTCCCTTCGACGGTCGTGTCGCGTCTCGCGCCCACGGAAAGCCCTTCGAAGCGACCTCCGAGTCGCGCCGCGACCCCGGGGGAGGCGGAGGGCGCTTCTCGAGGAACGCTCGCATGCCCTCCTTCTGTCCCTCCATCCCAAGCAATCGCGCCCATAGTTCGAGCTCGTAGGCGAGGCCGGCATCGATGTGGGGGCCGAGCGGCCCGAGAATGGCATGCTTCTCCGCGTTCCCTGGTGATCGGCTAGAACAGGAGACGGGAGGAATCCCCGACAATGCACGAGACCTCGATTGACTCGTTTCCTCCGGAACTAATCGTCGCTCGACGCCCGACTATGCTGTTGGAGAGGGTCACGGACCCCTCGACGACCGTTTCTTCCATGACGATCGATCTGCGAACGCCGCCCCGCCGGCCGATCGTGCAGCGGTTCCCTATGGAAACAGAAGGGCCAATCCGGGCCTCTGTCTCGATCCGGACGTCATTTCCGATGACCACCGGCCCCTCGATTCTTGCGTTCGGGGCGACGAACGACCCGCGACCGATGCGGATTGGCCCTTCGAGGACGGCGCCTTCAGCAACTGTCCCGAGGTTTACAAATCCCCCCGGCACGGAGGTCTGGAGAACGAGGTCGTTCGCCTCAAGGAGGTCCTCGGGGCGGCCGGTGTCCTTCCACCAGCCTTCAACATGCCGGACAGACACAGTTCGGTGCTCTTCGCGGAGCTTCCAGATCGCATCCGTGATCTCCAATTCCCCGCGGCGCGACGGTATCAGCTCTTGGATAATGGGATGGATGCGCGGAGAGAACACATAGACCCCGATTAGGGCAAGATTGCTGCGAGGGGCCGTGGGCTTCTCGGCGATGGAGACGAGCTTGTCACCATCCATTTCCGCAATCCCGTAACTGCTGGGATTCGGCACCGGGGTGACACCGACCGCAGCGTCGCACTCTGTGTCATGGAACAGCTTGATGAGAGGTCGGGTTCCCTCTTGCAGCAAGTTGTCTCCGAGATACATCACGAAGGGCTCGTCACCCAGGAAAGCGCGGGCGCAGAGTACCGCGTGGGCGAGGCCTTTCGGGTCTCCTTGGTGAATGTAGGTAACTCTGAGACCGAACGCGCTTCCATCCCCGACCGCTTCTTCGATCCCTTCGTGAAGCGGGCCTAGGATGATCCCTACTTCCTTGACGCTCCCCTCTGCGAGGTGTCGCAGACCGTAGAAGAGCATCGGCTCGTTGGCGATCGGGATCATGTGCTTGTTCCCGGTGAACGTCAGGGGTCTGAGGCGGGTTCCATGTCCGCCGGCGAGTAGAAGTCCCTTCATCCTGCATCCCCCCGTTCCGCGGCGAATTGACGGATTCCATCGCGCCAATCCGTGAGCTGCAGGCCGGCCGCAGGTAGGCGGGTGCATCGCAGGCCTCCCCGGATGGGGCGCGGGGTGGTCCCAGGACGAGCCAGGAATTGCTTCAAGGATCCCTCAGTTAGCTCAGGAGGGCGGTGTTCGATCGCCAACAGGAGCTCGCGGGCGAACAGATACGGGGAGGTGACCGTGGGAGAGGCCACGTGGAAGACCCCGGCCTTCCGCCCGTCGATCAAGAACTCCAGGGCGCGACTCACGTCAGGTACCCACGTTGGAGTGATTTGCTGGTCCGAAAAGTAGGGCGGAAGGGCGCGCCGTCGATGCCCGTCGACGATCTTGCGAGCGAAGTCGAGTTTGCCCGAATGCGAGGCACGGTATGGGTAGGCGATACGGACGACCGCCGCGGCGGGATTGATCGCTCGGACCCGTCGTTCGCCCTCCCCCTTGGTCCAGCCGTACCACGAAAGTTTAGGGGAGAACGACATCGGTCCGGCATCCTCCGAGTACGGTCCGTCCACCCCGTCGAAGACAAAATCTGTCGAGAGGGAGACGAGGAACTTACCGGTCTCCCGTGTCGCTCGTGCCATGGCTTCGGGGGCCGCAGCGTTGATCAGAAACGCGGGTCCTTGAGCTCCTTCCGGTGAGCGGGGGCGCTCTCGTTCGACGGCGTCGACGTCGGTCGCAGCCGCGAAATTCACGACCACCTCGGCGTTCGAACGACGCACGGCCTCCTCGACGCGGGCAGCGTCCGTGAGGTCGATGGGGGCAAACCCCACCACGGGCAGCTTCTCCGCTCGGGGGTCAATCTGGCCCATGTCCATTACACGATGGCGGGTCGTCATTACGAAGTGAGAGCCCACCAAGGAGCTGCTTCCAAAGACCAGGAGGTCGGTCATGGATTCGGCGGCTCGATCGCAACCCGGTTCCAGTCGAACGGCCCCTCTAGGCTGTCTATGTGGACGCCGGCAAACGGCAACCGGCCTTCGTCCGCGGGGTCGTAGAGCTCGGTCGGCGAGTTGACCAAGACGAAGGGATGACGGGAGAGGTTGCCAATGCAGTGGCAAACCCCGGGGGGAATCGATACCAGGAACGTCACGATGTCCTCCTTGGTCGGTGGAGAAAGCCGGTCGTAGGGAGCGCCGACCATGCGGATCGCCTCGATTCGTCCATGGGTAGGAGACGCCTCGCGATGGTCGTATAGGGCTATGATCATCTCTCCCAGCGCGACCACGAATCGGTCGGTCTGTATCTTGTGAATGTGCCAGCGATTGCGGTCCCGGAACTCTCCCGGGACGGTGACCGAGACGTACGTCATGGCGAAGTGATCTCCCTCTACCGACCGGTCATCTCGACGGTGCGTTTCCAGGAGGAAACCCCGTGGGTCTCCGTGCAGGGTCCGTGGGACGACGTTCACGAACGAGATCCGGCTGGCCTCGGGTGAAATGGTACGCAGACGCGGGAGGTCGGACTTCATCGGTTCACCGGTGGAACTGGAGGGAGAATGCCACGCCACCACGCGGGGTTGCGACGGTACCACTCAATGGTTTCGGTCAGGGCTTGGTCGAAATCATGGGCGGGGCGCCAACCGAGCTCGTCGGTGAGCCGTTGAGCCTCCAACGCGTACCGACGGTCGTGCCCGGGGCGGTCCGGCACCCATTCGATCGAATCCTCTCCCTTTCCCAGATGCCGGAGGATCCGCCGAATCACCTCGATGTTGGAGAGTTCCATTCGGGCGGAGACGAGGTACGTTTGGCCCAACTTCCCGCGGTGGACGATCAGGTCCAGCGCAGAACAATGGTCGTCGACGAAGATCCAGTCGCGGACGTTCAGGCCGTCACCGTACAGGGGGACGGTTCGGCCCAGAAAGAGATTCGTAATCGCCCGTGGAATCAGTTTCTCTGGATGCTGGTACGGACCGAAATTATTCCCCGAGTTGGAGATAGTGGAAGGCAGACCATACGTTTCGAACCATGCTCGGACCATATGGTCTGACGAGGCCTTGCTGGCCGAGTACGGACCGCGCGGAGCGTAGGGCGAGTCGAGAGTGAACCGTTCGTTGGTCCCCAATTCCAGAGAGCCGTAGACTTCGTCCGTGGAGACATGATGGAGCCGCGAGATGCGGGACTTGCGACAGGCTTCGAGAAGAATCGACGTGCCGAGGACATTGGTTTCGACCGCGAGGATTGGGTCCCGGATGGCGCGATCGTTGTGGCTCTCCGCGGCCAGATGCAAGACAAGGTCGATGTCCTTTAGCGCCAGACCGAGAGCGGAGGGATCTCGAATATCCCCTCGGACGAACGTAAAGTTCCAGTGGGACTCGAGGTCGCTGAGGGATTCGCGGTGGCCGGCGTAGGTTAGGGAATCATACACGACGACCGAATCCTCGGGACGGTTAGTTAGCCAGTAATGGGCAAGGTTGGACCCGATGAACCCGGCTCCCCCGGTTATCAACACTCGCACGGTCGAGAGAACCAACTCTGGATAAATGAGGGCATCGAGGCATGTTTGAGTGTCTGGGGGGACGACTTAGGCGGGGCATTCCCCTTCGAAGCGCGGCGTCGGCTCTTACTTCTACCCGGACCTCGTCGTCGGTCCGGGCATCATGTGGGCCACGTGGGGTTAAATACTGCCACCGATGAATTGTAGCCAGCGGCGTCGGCTAACTCTGCCAATGAAGCGACTATTGCTTGTGGCAGACCCCATCGGCGGTACGACGTCCGTCCAATTTGAAATTCTCGATTCACTCGCCCAGGGCCTTAGGTATCGGTACGAGCTCACGGTCTACACCCCGTACTGTGACCACAAGCAAGCCCAGGCACTGGTCGAGTCCGGGTGCAACTTGATCACCCCCGGCAATGGCGGCTTTCCTTTCAACCGCTTCCTTCGTGCTCGCGGCTCGCACAACGAGTCGATGCTTTGGGCCGAGAGCTGGACCCGCGAGGCCCTGATGCAGCGGAACGCCCGCGATGCATCGAACTGCTTGAGGGCGGGCCAGTCTGAGTACGTAGTGAACCTCTCCATGACGGTTCCCGTCATTAGTGACCTCTGGTGGATTCTCGGGACACCTCTGGACCAGACGATTCAGGGGATGGCAAGCACCAACCCCGTCGCGCGTATGGTGAATCTCATTGCCGGGGGTGCCTTGGCGTCCCTCGACGCCAGAGTCCTCCGTCGAATCCGGACGAGGACGATGCGCATCGTCGCGAACTCTCCGTACCTCATGGACCTCTACCAAGAGCGCGGTGTCCCCGTGGAGGGAGTCGTCTACACGCTGAAGGACATGTCCGAATTCCAGCCCACGTCTCAGCCTCCGCGTCGCGATTATGTCTTGCTGTATGTGGGTAAGGAAACGGATACGCTGAACTTCCGCGCCCTCCTCGATGCGGGGGTCCGGATCGTGGGTTTCGGAAACAAGATTCCCACCGGGACCCGCCTGAAGCACATCACCAACTCGATCGAGTGGCTCGGCCGAGTGAGCAAACGCAAACTCGTCGAACTCTACTCCAACGCCTTGTTCACGTTGTTCCCCTTCACGTGTGAGCCCATGGGGCTCGTTCCAATCGAGTCGATGGCCTGCGGCACCCCGGTTCTGACGTACAATCGGCAAGGCCCGGCTTCAACGGTAGTGAACGGCACAACGGGCTGGCTAGTGGCCACCCCTGATGAAATGGTGTCCAAGGCCACGGAGATATGGCGACGCGGAGACACCGGTATTTCCCGAGACGCGTGCGTCCATCGCGCACAGGACTTCTTGGGACAACGGATGATCGACGAACTGGCGGACTGGATAGAGGGGGCTTGCCCCTTGGACCCTGTCGCGACCCGAAACCCCGGTGGCCAATGGAGTTCGACTCACGCTGCCCAAACGGCTATGGGACGCGCCTAGGCGCCCGATTGACCCTTGGACAGGCGTTCAAGGTCGGCCCGGACCATAATCCGAACCAGTTCCTTGAATCGCACTTTGGGCTCCCAGCCTAGCACCCGCTTCGCCTTCGCCGGGTTGCCACGCAAGGCGTAGACCTCGGCGGGCCGGTTGAATTTCGGGTCGGTCTTAACGTGGCCTTCCCAGTTCTCGATTCCAGCAACTTTGAACGCCTCTTGGAGGAATTCGCGGACGGTGTGAGCCTCCCCGGTGGCTCCGACGAAGTCTCCGGGCTCGCTCTGCTGCAAGGTTCGCCACATGAGGTCGACGTAGTCCGGGGCGTACCCCCAATCCCGTCGTGCTTCCAGATTTCCGAGAGTGATTGAGTCGGCCTTTCCCAGAGCGATGCGGGCCACCCCGTCGGAGATCTTCCGTGTCACAAACTCAAGGCCACGTCGTGGTGATTCGTGGTTGAATAGGATCCCGTTGGAAATCGGTAGACCGTAAGCTTCTCGGTAGTTCACGCAGGCCCAGTAGGCGTAGACCTTCGCGACGCCGTAGGGGCTCCGCGGATGGAATGGAGTGGTTTCGTCCTGAGGTTCCTGCGCGATATGGCCAAACATCTCGCTCGAAGAAGCTTGGTAAAACTTCACCGACGGATTGTGGGCACGGACCGCTTCCAGGAGTCGTATCACACCCAATCCAGTGATCTCACCAGTCAGCACCGGTTGGGAGAACGACGTTGCTACGAACGATTGAGCCGCAAGATTGTAAACCTCTTCAGGGTCAGCCAACTTCACTGCATGACTAAGGGAGGATTGGTCCGTCAGGTCGCCGTCCAGGGTGTGTAATTCCTCTCGGACGGTCTGCAAATTCGACATATTCGGGCTACTGAGCCGACGAACCAGGCCAAAGACTTCGTAGCCTTTCTTGAGAAGCAGCTCCGCGAGGTACGAACCATCCTGTCCGGTTACCCCGGTAATGAACGCCCTTCTTCCCCCCATACGCGCCCCCGCTAACAGCAATCCCTGTTAACTCTTTTTCCGGCAAATGCCAGCTGTCGGCTTTCCCAATGCCCGGCTCTGCGTGGTTGTTCCTCCTCAGCCCCTGTTACGGAACCCTCGGGTTGATGTGACACTCGATTGAATGGGAAGCAGTATGAAGAGCCGCGGGAGGGATTTGAACCCTCGGCCTGCTCCTTACCAAGGAGCCGCTCTGCCAACCTGAGCCACCGCGGCGTCAGTCCCGTCTCGACGTCTCGTCCTTATTCCGCTTTCCCATCGACCGGCGGGTGGCGTCCCGCGCCCAGGGGAAGCCCTCGGAAGCGGCTTCCCAGTCTCGCCGCGACATCGGGGGAGGAGGAGCGCGCTTCTCGAGAAAGGCCCGCATCCCTTCCTTCTGTCCGTCGGTGCCGAACAGCCGAGCCCAAATGTCGAGCTCGTAGGCGAGGCCGGAATCGATGCGTGGGTCGACCGCTCCCAGGACCGCGTACTTCACCGCGGCGAGGGTAATGGGGGGCTTGGTGGCGAGCTCCTCGGCGAGGGCGAACGCGGTCGGAAGGACCTCCGAGCGAGGTACCACTCGGTCGACAAGTCCCTGAGTGAAGGCTTCGGAGGCCGAAACGGAGCGGCCAGTCATCATCCACCGCCGAGCCCGCGCCGCACCAATCCGGCGCGGAAGACGGCGGGTTCCTCCCCACCCGGGCATGATCCCGAGGTTGATCTCGGGCTGGCCGAACTGAGCGTCCTCGCTCGCGATGATGAAGTCGCATGCGAGACACAGCTCGCATCCTCCTCCCAGGGCAACTCCGCGTACTGCGGCTATGACGGGTAGGGGGAGGTGCTCGATCTGACGGGTGAGGGCCTGGCCTCGGGCACCGTTGACCCGCACCCGCTCGGAATCCATCGAGGCCATCTCTCGGACGTCCGCACCGGCCGCGAACGCCTTTTCGAAGGCACTTGCAATCACCACGACGCGGGCTTCGGGGTCCGCCTCCGCTTCGGACAGCCGAACCGAAAGAGCCGCGACCACAGGCATCGAAAGCACGTTGACTGGCGGCGAGTCTAACGTCAGGAGGACCGTCCCTCCCCTCCGTTCGAAGCGGACGAGGTCACGCGAAGGGGTCTCCGCCATTGGTGGCGGCGAGCCGCGCCGGCCTATTTATGCCGCGCGGCTTCGGGCAGCTCGTGAAGAGCGTCGTCACGACCTGGTTCGGGACGTTCCTCCTCGAGGGTGAGGAGGTGGTGCAGGCCGTTCCGGCGCCCACCGAACCCGTCCTGCTCGCCGAAAGGGCTCGATTGCGACGAGAGGGGCACTTGACCTCCGAAGAGGAACAGCTCCTCCGCGGAGCCGACACGGCCGAGTGGAGAACCCGCGACCGCCGCCTCGCGGAACACGGCCTTCGCTACGACCCGAACGCCCCTCTTACCGTGCCGTCAGGGATCTCGATCCCCGACCGGTCGCTCCTTGGGACCGCACTCCTCCAGGAGGCTGAGCGTGCCCTCGAGGCGTCTTGGGACCCGTCTATTCACGTCCAGGAGGCGGTCCGAGCCGGAGCCGACCTTGACCGTGTCCGGAACCTGATTGGGGAACGCCTCGGAAGTTGGGTCTCCCGCGACTTCCCGGAGCTTGACCCGGGAGACCACGCCCGTGCGGCACGGGCCGCGGCCGAAGGCACCTCCCGGCCCGACCTCGGCCCGGCCGACCCCGGCCTGCTCGAGGCAAGGCGTCGCTTAGGTGAACTCTACCGCTCGGTGGCCGATGCGCGCAAGGCTCTCCAAGACGCCGTCAGTGCCTCCTCCCCTGTTCGGACCCCGAACCTGACCGCTCTCCTGGGACCCGAGCTCGCCGCCCGGATGGTGGCGCAAGCCGGAGGGCTGGACCGACTCGCTCGACTACCGTCCAGCACCGTTCAGGTGCTCGGCGCGGAACGGGCGTTCTTCGAGCACCTCCGAGGCCACGCTCCACCTCCGCGCCATGGGCTCCTCTTCCTCCACCCTGCCATCCAATCCGCCCCGCGCTCAGAGCGGGGAAAGCTCGCGCGAGCCCTCGCGGGGAAGGTCGCTATTGCGGCGAAGCTCGACCACCAAGGGACGGCGGTCGACCCGAGCCTCAACGCGGCGTTCGAAGCACGTCGGGTCCAGGTGCGGGCTCGGAGGGGCCGGCCGAGCCGGACCGCCGACGCGAATTCGGGATCAGGCCTTCCACTTGACCGTGCAACCCGCGACCGGTAGCTCGGCCGGAGCGACTGGCTTCCCAGCGAGCGCCTGGTCGAGGGCCCGCGCGAGGTACTTCTCGTTCGCGCGTTCGGGGTGCTGGTGGTCGTTGTCGATACGACCCTGGAAGAGCAGCTTGCGGTCCGGCCCGAAGAGCATCGGGTGGGGAGTCACGAGCGCGCCGTAGGCATGCGCGACGTCCTGGGACTCGTCTTGGAGGTACGGGAATGGGTACCTCTTCTCCGCCGCGCGCTGGACCATCGACTCGAGACGGTCCTCAGGGTAGGCGCGGGAGTCGTTCGAATTGATCAGCACGATACCGACCCCCTGGGATTGGTAGTGTCGGCCGAGCTCGACCATGCGACCTTCCCACGCCTGGACGTACGGGCAGTGGTTGCACCAGAAGACCACGAGCATCAGCTTGCGGTCGGCGAAGTCTCCGAGACGGTACGTCTTCCCATCGACCCCGGGCAGTTCGAAGTCGGGAGCAGGGTCCCCGGCGTGCAAACGGAATTCCGTCAGTTCTGCCATGGCCTTGCCAGCAGCGATGTGTTCTAAGCCTTTTGATACCCCCTCGGAATCGGGGTACCGAGGTCATGTCCGGCGCTGGACGAACGACGAAAGCCCATCCTCCCGGCCCGGGTCTCACGACCTGGGTCGACGTTCGGGTCACCTGCGCGGAGAACATCCGCACGGACGAGGTGATCCTTCGGCGCGGGGTTCCAGCGGTCCGCGCTGCCGTCCTGACGGATCGCGCGGTTTCTTTCGGCGTGGGGGTCCACGCTGAGGCGGCCTACCTCGCCCGAGCGGCAAAAGCCGGGCTCCCGGTTGTCCGTCGCTCTACAGGCGGAACCGGCTTACTGCACGCACCCGGTGACCTGGCCTGGTCGATCGTCCTTCCCCGCACCGACCCCCGCGTCGGAAACGACTACGTCCGTGCCTACGCTCGCTTGGGAGAGGGCGTCGTTCGATTCCTGTCGGAGCGAGGCGTGACCGCAAAGTGGGTCGATCCCCCAGGCGCCGACCCGGATTACTGCCTCTTGAGCGCTCGCGGCTCCGTCCTGAGCCATCAGGAGAAGGTTCTGGGGGGAGCCGCCCAGCACCTCGCCGGGGGCGCCCTGCTCCATAGCGGCATCGTTCCCCTCGAGCTCGACCGAGACCTTCTCCGGACGGTGTTTGCCCTCTCTCCGAAAGCTCTGGAGCGATTGACGTCGCTCCGGGAGCTCGGGGTCCAGGGCGCCCCCGAGGAGCTCGCCTGGAAGCTCGCCGCGGGCCTCGCCGACGCTCTTTCGGGACGGTAGCCCCGAGCGGTCCGCCTCACTTCGGTCGCGCCGACCAGAGGGCTTCGGCGGCGGTCTCGCCATCCCGTCGGATCGAGGCCCAGTCTGCTCGTGCCAGGCTCCGGTGGCGGACGACGGGTACTCCGCCCACGTAGACCGAATCGATCGCCTCGTCGGCCGCCGAATAGGCGAGGTGGGAGACGATTGCCTCAGGCCGCGCCGGAAACAGGGTGGGGTGGTCGAGTCCGAAGAGGGAGAAGTCTGCCTGCTTGCCGACCTCAAGCGAACCCAGGTCGGCCGCCCGTCCGAGAAGACGCGCCCCGTCGATGGTCGCGAGGTCGAGAAGCTCCTGTGCCGATAGGACGGTCGCGTCCCAGCGCTGGTTCTTCTGGACGAGGCCCGCGATGTGCATCTCGCGCAGCATGGAGAGGGAGTTGTTGCTGGCGACCGAGTCCGTCCCGAGCCCCACGGTCGCACCCGCCGCGCGGAGCTCGACGACGGGGGCCACTCCCCCGGAAGCGAGCTTCAGGTTGGAGCTCGGGCAGTGGGCGATCCCGACCTCGCGCTTCGCGAGAAGGCCGATCTCCTCTCCGGTCAGCCATACGGTATGCGCGGCGACCGACTGCGGACCCAGGAACCCGATCTCCTCCAGCCAGACGACCGGGCGGCGGCCCGTCTTCGCTTGGTGCTCGTGGACCTCCCGCCGCGTCTCGGATAGATGGTAGTGGACGAGGGTCTTGGCGCTCTGCGCCACCTCACGGGCGCGCAGCCAGGTCTCCTTTCCGCAGACGTAGACTCCCTGGGGGGCCACGAGGGGCGAGACAAGGGCATGGCCCTTCCAGCGCTCGATGAACGCCCGAGCGTTGTCGACCGGGACCCCTTTCTGTGTGGTCAGCTCGGGGTCAAGGATCGCCCAGCCGAGGAACCCTCGGATCCCGAGCGCCTCAACGGCGCGGGCGACCGCGTCCTCGAAGTAGTAGAGGTCGAGGAACGAGGTCGTTCCCGAGAGGAGCATCTCGGCGATGCCGGCGCGGGCGCCCGCTTCGACGTCCGCTTCGGTCCGATGCGCGTCCACCGCGAAGAGCGTCTCGAGGAACCCCGCGAGCTCCCGGTCGTCGGCGATCCCCCGCAGGAGGCTCATCGCGACGTGGGTGTGGGCGTTGACGAACCCTGGCACGATGGCGAACCCCGAGGCATCGACTTCCTCCTCGGCCGGAGCCTTGCCGACGTCCCCCACGGAGGTGATCCGTCCGCCTTCGACCCGAAGGTCCCCGCGGACCACGCGCCGCTTAGGGTCCTGAGTGACCAGAAGCCCCCCTCGGAACACGATCGACCGGGGCGAGGTCGGGGGCATCACGCCGGGCGGGACTAGGTCATGCGTTAAAGCCGTTCTCTCCGAGCCGGTCTCACGCCTCGCACGTCGACCGAGGGCGCGGGTAGGGGCCCTGATCAGATGTCGAGGTTCGTGACCTCGACCGCGTGGTCCTGGATGTACTGGCGGCGAGGTTCGACCTCTTCACCCATCAGGATCTGGAAGAGCACGTTCGCGCGACCGGCGTCCTCGACCGTGACCTTGAGGAGCGTCCGCATCCCGGGCTTCATGGTCGTGTCGGAGAGCTGCTCCGCGGTCATTTCGCCGAGCCCCTTGTACCGGTTCATCGTCACGCCCTTCATCCCGCCGAGCTCGGCGAGCATCTTCTGTTGCTCGTCGTCAGAGTAGGCGTACTGGATGCGCGACCCCTTCTGGATCCGGTAGAGGGGCGCCTGGGCGATGAAGACGTGGCCCTCGGTGATGAGCGCCGGCATCTTCCGGTAGAACAGCGTGAGCAGGAGGGTTCGGATGTGCGAGCCGTCGACGTCCGCATCCGTCATCAGGATGATCTTGTGGTAGCGTAGGCGCGTGAGGTCCAGCTCGTCGCCGATCCCGATCCCGATCGCCGTGATCAGCGCCCGGATCGCGTCGTTCGCGAGCATCTTGTCGAGGCGGGCCTTCTCGACGTTCAGGATCTTTCCTCGGAGCGGGAGGACCGCCTGGAACTCCCGGTCCCGGCCCTGCTTCGCGGTCCCGCCGGCGCTGTCCCCCTCCACGAGGAAGAGCTCGCACTCCGCGGGGTCGTGGGAGTGACAGTCGGCGAGCTTCCCCGGTAGTCCGCCTCCCTCGAGCAGCCCCTTGCGGCGGGTGAGCTCGCGGGCCTTGCGCGCGGCCTCCCGGGCCTGCGAGGCCTGGACGGCCTTCGAGATCAGCGACTGGCCGACCGACGGATGCTCCTCGAGGAACTCGGCGAGCTTCTCGTTGACGGCGGTCTCGACCTGGCCCTTCACTTCGGAGTTCCCGAGCCGGGCCTTCGTCTGGCCTTCGAATTGCGGCTCGA
Source organism: Thermoplasmata archaeon UBA61 (assembly GCA_002503985.1). GTDB lineage: Archaea > Thermoplasmatota > Thermoplasmata > Lutacidiplasmatales > UBA184 > Lutacidiplasma. The sequence continues at coordinate 5,770 of DASW01000001.1, read as the reverse complement.
GGACCTTAATCGACAGGACCGACGTGAGCCCTTCCCGGACGTCCTCGCCCGTGAGGCCCTCCTTGTCGCCCTTGACGAACCCGCGCTTTCGCGCGTAGTCGTTCAGGGTCCGGGTGAGGGCCGAACGCAGGCCCATCACGTGGGTGCCGCCGTCGACCGTGTTGATGTTGTTGACGAACGCGAGCCCCGTCTCGTTGTACCCGTCGTTGTACTGGAGCGCCACCTCGATGTCGGTGGTGTCGCGCTTCGCATGGAGGGAGATCGGGGGCTGGAAGAGCACGTTCGAGCCCTTGTTCAGGTCCTCGACGAACTCGGTGATGCCGCCGGCGTGGTGGTAGGTCTCGGCGAACCCGTCCCGCTCGTCCTTGAAGCGGATCGTGACGCCGGGGTTGAGGAACGAGAGCTCCTTGAGGCGGCGCGCGACCGTCTCCTTGTCGAAGGCCGTGGTCTCGAGCACCGTGCTGTCGGGCTTGAACCGGACATCCGTTCCGGTCGAGTCCGCCTTGCCCACGACCTTGAGCGGCGCGATGGGAGCCCCGTGCTCGTACCGCTGGAAGTACTCCTTCCCGTCGCGAGAGACCCGCACCTCGAGCCACTCGGAGAGGGCGTTCACCACGTGGACGCCGACCCCGTGGAGCCCGCCCGACACCTTGTAGGTGCTCCGGTCGAACTTCGAGCCCGCATGGAGGACCGTCATCACGATCTCGAGCGCGGGGCGGTTGTACTTGGGATGGATCTCGACGGGGATGCCCCGGCCATTGTCCCGAACGGAGCACGAACCGTCCGTCTGCAGGGTCACTTGGATCTCGTCACACGCCCCGGCCAGGACCTCGTCGATGGAGTTATCGACGACCTCGGTGACCAGGTGGTGGAGACCGCGCGCATCGGTCGACCCGATGTACATTCCCGGGCGCCTTCGGACCGCCGAAAGACCCTCGAGAACCTGGATGGAACTCGCGTCGTACACTGGGGCGTCGACCGACTGTTGTGCCATCGTAAATTGGGGCGGAAATCAGCCCGAAATTAGCGAGCCAGGCATGCGTTATAACGCTTGGGTTTCGGAGGAAAACTGAGCCCTGGACGACCCCCCGGGAACGGGCGGTTTCGGTCACTCCGGCCCACCCTCCGGAATGGTTCTCCCCGCCTTCCGCACGAAGCCTGGAGAGGCTCTCATCGGCCCTGTGGCTGGAGGTCCCAGACGATTCCCCCAGTGCTCGATTTCGAGCGGATTCTCGAACCCGCAACAAGACTCATTAGGGCCAGCCACACTGCGACCGACCGACCCAGATGCCCGACGACACCGCGGATATCCCTCCGACCCATCGCCCCGACGGCGAGGGTACGTCGAAGCCGACCGTCGAAGCCTCGCAGGGACCTGCGGAGGACTGGGCGACCCGGTACAAGTACCTCCTGGCCGACTTCGACAACTTCCGGCGCCGGGTCGAGCGCGACCGGGAATCGATCTCACGACAGGCCCGGGCGGGCCTGGTCCGCGAACTGCTCCCTATCATCGAGGCGTTCCGGGTGGCACGGGATTCGTTGGCGGCCCTGCCCGAGTCGAACCCGATGCGCAAGGGCCTCGACCTCCTCGACCACGAGTGGACCACGTTCCTGAAGCACGAAGGGGTCGAGCCCGTAGCCGCGGCCGGTCGACCGTTCCGGGCCGAGGAAGCGGAGGCCATCGGGGAGGCCCCGGCGGACGAGGCCCATCCCGACGGGTCGGTTGTCGAGGTCGTGCAGCAGGGGTACCGTTTCTTCGGGGGGCTGCTGCGACCCGCAAAGGTCATTGTAGCGCGGGCCCCCATGGGGGGGTCTCCCAAGGACGCGGCGGACGAAGAGCCGTCGATCCAGGAGTGAACCATGGAAGAGAGGTCATCGGAAATCCCGGCATTCTACCGGCGGACCGTCGCTGAGCGCCGCGCGTTCGTCCAGAAATGGGCGAAGCTGACGCCCGAGGAAGCGAAGGCGTTCGAGTTCCCGCCGGGGATCGACCCGGGGACGATCGACCGGATGATCGAGAACGTGATCGGGGTCATGCCGCTCCCGCTCGGGGTCGCGACCAACTTCCGGATCAACGGCATCGACTACCTCATCCCGATGGCGATCGAGGAGCCCAGCGTGGTCGCGGCGGCCTCGAACGCGGCGAAGCTCGTGCGGGCGGCCGGAGGGTTCACGGCAGAGACGACGCCGCCGGTCATGATCGGACAGATCCAAATCCTCGACGTCCCCGACCCGGAGGCGGCACGCCACCGGATCCTTCACCAGCGCGACCGCCTGCTCGAAGCGGCCAACGCGAAAGACCCGGTGCTCGTCAAGTTCGGGGGCGGCGCGAAGGACCTCGAGGTCCGGATCGTCCCTTCGACACGCGGGGTCATGGTCGTCGTCCACATTCTGGTCGACGCTCGGGACGCGGGCGGCATGAACGCCGTCAACACCATGTGCGAGGCGCTCGCGCCCGAGATCGGACGACTCGCCGGCGGTCGGCCGGTCCTCCGGATCATCTCGAACCTGGCCGTCCACCGGCTCGCGAGGGCACACGCCACGTTCCCCGCGAACCTCCTCAAGACCAAGACCAGCACCGGTCCCCAGGTCGTCGATTCGATCCTCGATGCCTACGCCCTTGCGGTCGCCGACCCGTACCGCTGCGCGACGCACAACAAGGGGATCATGAACGGCGTCGACGCGGTCGTGGTCGCGACCGGGAACGACTTCCGGGCGATCGAGGCGGGCGCGCACTCCTACGCCGCCTTGAAGTCCACCGGACTCGGCACAGCGATCCTACCCCTCACGACCTACGAGAAGGACCCGAATGGGAACCTCGTGGGGACCATCGAGATCCCGGTCCCGGTCGGTCTCATCGGGGGCGCGACCGCCGTACACCCGACCGCCAAGGCGAACGTCAAGATCCTGGGGGTAAAGTCCGCGAGCGAGCTCGGGATGGTGCTCGCCTCCGTCGGGCTCGCGCAGAACTTCGCTGCTCTTCGGGCCCTCGCGACCGAGGGGATCCAGAGGGGTCACATGGAGCTCCACGCCCGGAACCTCGCGGTGAGCGCCGGGGCGAGATCCGACGAGGTCGACCGAGTTGTCGGTCGGCTGGTGAAGAACCACCAGGTCCGGTTCGACCGCGCGAAGGCATTCATCGAGGAGCTTCGAAAGCACAAATGAAGGTCGGTGTACTCGCGCTGCAAGGCGACGTTCCCGAGACGCTCTCGGCGCTCGGCGCGATCCTGCCGGGCGACGACGTGCTCGCCGTCCGCACTCCCCAGGAGCTGGGCCGTGTCGGTGCCCTCTTCCTCCCCGGTGGCGAGTCGACAACGATCGCCCGCCTCCTGGTCCAAGCCGGCCTTTGGAACCATCTTGCCGACCGCCTTCGTACCGGCCTACCGGTCCTCGCTACATGCGCCGGGCTCATCCTGCTCGCGCGCGAGCTCGTCCCAGGTTTCTCCGGACTCGACCCCCCCACCCTGGGTGTCCTCGATGTTCAGGTCCGTCGCAACGACTACGGCTCCCAGCGGGAGTCGTTCGAGGCTCCGGTGCGGGTCGAGGGGCTCGAGGGAGGCCCGTTCCCCGGAGTGTTCATCCGGTCCCCGCGTATCCACTCGGTCGGCCCCGAGGCCACGCCCTTCGCCTGGCACGGCGGAGAGATTGTTGGGGTCCGTGCGGGCTCGATCTGGGGGCTCACGTTCCATCCGGAGCTCGCGGGGGACCCTCGCCTCCATAGGCTCTTCCTCAAGGCGGCCCACGCCGCCGCGCTGGGTCCTACCGCAGAACCACTGCGAACGCGACGAGCGCGACGCTGAGCAGGACCGCACCAGCCAGCGCGAGCCACCACCGGGTCCTCCTCGAGATCCCCTTCCAGGACCCGAAGACTATCGGGACCGGGCCCACGAGGACGAATCCCCCGACGCCGCCCTGACCCTCCGCGGGTGCCGTCCCTGTCGAAGGGGGAAGTGACGGGGATTCCTCGTCGGGCTCCCGGACCAGGGCGAAGGGAATCCAAAGGAACCCGACGATGAGCAGCACCACCCCGAGAAGGAAGGTGAGGGACGAACCCGACACGACCGGAACGATGACCACGAGAGCGATGGACGCGCCCCCCTCGGCAATGCTCAGCGCGATGAGCGCGACCCCGGCGACCAGGGCCCCGACGGCCCCGAGGAGGAACCCCTTCACGAGAGAGACGACCACCGTCCCGGTTCTTTCGGGTTGCGGCGCTAGTGGTAGGTGTCGAACCGGTACGGTTCGAGCGGTAGCTCCCCGAGCACCATGAGGAACTCGGGGGGCGTCAGGATCGGCTTCGGATAGTTGCCCCCATCATCGAGGGCGATCCGTGGGCACGCGGTGTTGACGTAGGCGTCGAAGGCGCGTCCTTCGAGGTCCCGGCCGTCCAAGCGGTCGAAGAGCAGGATCTCCGCGTCCCACCCGCGGGCTCGGGCCCGTTCTTGGAGCGCGAGCGCGGTCGGGCTCCGGTTCTGTCCCGCGAACGTCGACACGAGGATCCCCCAACGGCGCGCCTCACGGACCCCCGCTACCACGAGCTGGCGCTTCCGGATGAGTGCTCCCCGGTCGATCGGCGCCTCCAGAACGCCCTGGAGCGGGTCCAGTGCGTGCACGGGGCGGTCGACCGCGAAGGCGAGGCCGATCGGGTGGAAGTTCCCGGTCCCGAGGAAGAGGAAGGCGTCCACCTTGCCCGCCACCGCCTCCGCGCCGGTGTAGTTGCATCCGAGCGCTTGCGCTGGGAACGCCAGGCGGCGGTCCCCGGTCCCGATATGAACTTCGTAGCCATGACGACCCAGGGCGGTCCGCAGCGGTTCGACGAGGTCAAGGTGCTGGACCGAGGCCACCAGTCCCAAGTGCCTAGGCAGCCTCGCCTCGGCGACGATCCCGGCGAGCCTTTCCGGGTCGCCCCCGGTTTCGCGCATCTCGACGAAGAAGGTGGAACGCGGGAGCGGGACGTTCGGGATCGGCGCGTGTCCCAGCACTACCGCAAGGTCGGCCCGTGGCGCCTCGTCGCGGGAAGGAAAGTCACAAGCTCCGAAGCACGGACGTGTCGCGAGGTCGACCGGGACCCCGGTCGAATCGCGCAGTCGAGCGGCGAGTTCGTGGGCGTTTCGGACCAGGCCTCCGGGGACCTGAAGGATCACCCGGTTCGGCTTCGCCTCACGGATCGCCTCCACGAGCTCCGGTCCCACGGTGGCGAACACGCGGGCTACCGGGGCCGACGGCCCGGACCCGAGGGAATCTCCCGCCATCGGTTGAAGAGCGGGGGACGCGGCTAAACGTTTGGGGTGGGCCAACACCTAAACGTCCGGGCGCCGGCCCGGAAGACGCTCGCGGAGCCGCTCCACCGCGGCCCGGTTGTCCTCGTAGTAAAGACGTCGGACTGCTTCCTCGGCCGAGACCCATTCTGCGGCCTCGTGCTCCTCGCTTAGGCGAGGCCGGAACGAGCGGGGGACCTCGACCGCGAAGGCGTGGAGGCGCCAGGTCTCTCCGTTATCGGCCCGGAACGGGACGTGCCAATCGAGGTCGATGAGCTGGTCCGGTCGGGGGACGAATCCGGTCTCCTCCTCCACCTCGCGACAGAGGGCGGTCCGGAAGTCCCGGTCGCCCGGATCGACCTTCCCCTGAACCGGGCCCCAGACCCGACCTCGGGCGGGGACCCGCCGAAAGATCAGGAGCTCGAGCGGGGGAGAGGCGAAAAGGTACCCTTCGACGCACTCTTTGGCGATGGGACCGGAGAGGTCGGCCACTACCCCCCTCGGGAGAGGAT
>DASW01000007.1 GCA_002503985.1 Thermoplasmata archaeon UBA61 | reverse complement strand
GGGAACGTATCATGTCCAATCGAACGTGGGCGCGGTTCTACGGTCGCGGCCGTGAATCGACCAGCGCGGCCGCTGTGGCGAAGTGATCTTGGCTGGGAGACTCTGCAATGGGTCGCAGGGCACAGGCGCGTCCGAGCCACATTATAAGGCATGGGTGAGAGATGCGCGCTCATGGCCAGTTCTTATTGCCAGAAGTGCGGGACCCCAAACCAGGCAGGGGCCCAGTTTTGTTCTAAGTGCGGGGCGGCGCTTTCCACAGTCCCCCCACCGAGCCCTCCCCCACAAGCTCCAGCCGCCTCAAGTCCACCAGCCTGGGCCCCTGTTGTTGCGCCTCTACCGCCGAAGAAGTCACGAACCGCCCTTATCGTGGTGATCGCAGTTGTGGTGGTTCTCGTCGTCGTGTTGGTTGGCTTGTGGGCCGCGGGAGTTTTCAATTCGAGCAGTTCCTCTGGATCGGGGAGTACGCCCCCGATTACCATTACCGGGTTCACGTTCACTCCCGATTACACGGGGACGACGTCTGGCTACCTAGGCTCTTCCTACACCTGCGGTACTGGCTGTCCTCTTCAGGTCGCCGTGGGGGGTAGTCTGACCATTACTCTTGGACTCACGAGCACTGCGGCCCTCTTGAACCACAATATCGACGACTTCACCGTGACGGGCGGGTTCTCAGTTACGTCGGTGAGCCCGACCCTCCCGGTAACTTTGGCCCCGAGCGGATCCCAGACCTTCACGTTGACGATTCAAGTGCCGTCCGTGACGGGAAGCTACAGCATCTCTGGGACAATCGTGACCACCTGAGAAGACGCATTCCCCCGCGTTCAGCGCGGTTGGTCATTCAACTCCGACCTGGGCACGCCGAAGTCGACCGACGAAAGGCAGCCTGCGAGCTGTTGTCGGGTTCCCGCCGGCCTACGGTGGAGGCGGAAGCGGTTTGCCGCACTTCTGGCAGAAGGCAGCCGCGCGCGCATTCCCCATCCCACACGACTGACAGTACCGTTCGGCGGCCGGGGTCGGTGGTGGCGGAGTAGGCTGAGGGGGGCTTGTGACGTAGTAGACGGTCTGCGGTTGAGTGGACATAACCGGCGCGGGAGCCGGCCTACTGATTACCGAAAGGACGATTCCTACAATCAGGAGGACAAAGCCGAGGGCAGCGATTCCGCCCCCCGCGGCTTGGTATGGGTAGTCCAAGCATACGCCGAGAAGGCTGACGCTGCAGTACTCGTATGCGGCGATACCTCCGATGATGAACACGATGCCCAAGACGAGTAAGGCTATCCCGCCGCCTCGATATGGATGGGTCGGAGCGTTTCCCGCGGCCATGGGGCGGGCATGGGCGCTAGTTAGCTTGAATCTGGTGTCGTACCGTAAGTAGCGGGGCACTCCTGCATTCAACCCTGAATTCCCTCACCGTGAAGACACCGGTTAAGGCGGCCCCGGTTTTCCCGGGGACGAAAGTGGACGATGCATACTCGGATCGCACGCTCCTCGCGGTCCTTCCTCGCCCCGCGCGCTGATTGATGACATGCTGACTTCCGCCCGATGTCGGGCAAGGAGCATGTGCGGCGCCTCTCTTCGTCACCCTCGAGGCGCCGCATGGAGAGCGAGCTGTTTGTGGGGTTGGACGTACACAAGAAGACCGTCGTGGCCACCGCGGTGGATCGCGAGGGGAATCGGGTGGACCAGTCGAGTTTCGGTTCCCGAGACTCGGAGCTGATCTCCTACCTGGATGGCCTCCCCGGTCGCAAGCACGTCGTGCTGGAGGCGTGCAATGTGTGGGAGCATTACTACGATGCCGCGCTCTCCACCGAGGCGGAGGTGACCCTCGCCCACCCCTATCGGGTTCGGTTGATCTCAGAGGCGAGCTTGAAATCGGATAAGGTGGATTCGGAGACTCTGGCGGAGCTCCTCCGCCTCCGAGGGATCCCTGTGGCCTACGCTCCCAACCCCGAGATTCGCGCTCTTCGCCAGCTGGTGAGGGACCGCTGGTTCTACAAGCGGGAGGAGGCCAGCATCAAGAGCCACATCTATGCCATGCTCCTCCGCAAGGGAGTCCAGTATGACGATCGACTCCTCGGTCAGAAGCGGAAGCGCGAGGAGCTACGCTCCCATCAGATCCCCGAGGTCGATCGGGGACTGGACGTCCTGAACCGTTTCGATGAGCTGACCAAGGACCTGGACGAAGCCATCCATCAGGAGTTTCTGGAGTCGAAGGACGCCCAGCTCCTGAAGACGATCCCCGGCATCGGGGAGTACACGGCGGTCGCGTTGGTGGCCGAGCTGTGTCCGATCGACCGATTCCCGAACGTCGAGAAGCTCTGCTCGTATGCCGGCCTGGTCCCGACCAACCACCAGTCCGGCGAGTCCTCGTATCAGGGTCACCTAAAGACCGACGCGAATCGGATGGTGAAGTGGCTCCTCGTCGAGGCGTCGTGGTCGCATCGCCAATGGGCGGGGAAGGAGAGTGACGTCACGAAAGTGGCCCGCCGTGTCGCCCGACGGAGCGGCAAGCAGTCGGGCAATGTCGCCGGGGCCCACAAACTGTTGAAGATCGTCTATGCGGTTCTCAAACGAGGAACCCCTTACACTCCTGACCGACCGAGCTTCGAGAGGACCGCTGCGGAGTCGTGAGACGGCCGCGATGTATTGATTGGGGTCTGTCGGTCGGGAGCGGGCGGCTGCGACTGTCATCGTGCGCACAAAGCGCGAATAAGTGGGTGCAGAGCCCGCGCACACACACCGGGAGAACCATGTAAACAGGAAATCGAAGTCGGCGGAAGTCACATAAGTGCGGTCCCGTCATTGGACATGATACGCTTCGACCATGCGGGCAAGACCCCAAGCCGGTCGCCTCCTGTCCCGGCCTCAGAGGCGACCGATGGAGATCTCTACGTATGTCGGATTCGACGTGAGCAAGAGCAGTGTTGCAGCGACCGCCGTGGACCCGTTGGGACACCGACGGCGACAGGAGAGGCTGGGAACCAGTGACGAGGAGATCCGACGATTCCTCGAGGATCTCCCGGGACCCATTCAGGTCGTGCTCGAGGCGTGCAACGTCTGGGAGCACATCTACGACGCCGCGGCCGCCACCGGTGCCCAAGTTCTCCTTGCCAATCCCTTCCAGACCAAGCTCGTCAGCAAGACGACGCTGAAGACCGATCGAGTGGACTCCGAGAAGCTGGCGAAACTCGCCCGACTCCAAGCCATCCCCGAGGCGTACGTTCCGACCCCCGAGCAGCGGGCGCTGCGCAAGTTGGTCCGCGAGCGAGTCTTCTACACTCGCCTATGGACCGGCGTGGCGAACCACGTCTACGCCGTCCTCCTCCAGAAGGGGATCTCGTTTCGTCCCGGTCTTCTGCAACGTCGCACCCTCCGCCACAGCGTCGCGGATCCCCGCTTTCCCGAGATCGAGCGCGGACTCCAGGAGCTCACCTCGATCGAAGAGATCACCCACTCACTCGATCGGGCGATCCGAGATGCCTATGAGGCCTCCACGGAAGCTCAGCTCCTCGCCACCATTCCCGGAGTGGGCAAGTTCACTTCGGTCGCTCTGGTCGCCTTCCTCTGTCCGATCGAGCGGTTCTCGAGTCTCGATGCCGTCGTGAAGTACTGTGGCCTCTGCCCTTCTGTCCATCAATCGGCAACGACGAGCTACAACGGTCCACTCGTGTGGGACGCGAATCACCTTCTCAAGTGGGTCCTGGTCGAGGCCCAATGGAACGTCCGCCGGCATGAGGGGAAAGGGGACGTGTATCGAGTCGGCCATCGGGTCGCCCGTCGGAAGGGCATGGGGACTGGGGCAGTGGCCGCCGCACGGAAACTCGTGCGGATCACCGCCTCGGTCCTTCGCCGTCGCTCGCCTTACCAACCTCACGCTCCCGAGTCGTCGAGCCGCCAGCGACCGATTGCGGCGTCGTAAGACGGCCGCCACCGTCATTGTGCCGGGAGGCGACTCGGGGGTTCGCGGCCGCCGCTGTCCAAGTGCGTGTCAGACGCCGATAGCATACTGCGTGCGCGAACACAGGTGAGAAGCTGGAGGTTCACGTAGCTCGTCTCTAGCCCCAGACTCAGCACTCGCTGGTCCCCGGCTGGCGGACGAAGCGTTCATAGCATCGGTCGCGCGCGTCCCACATCAAGGTCGCGGCGACTTTCCGCTCAGCAGGGGTGGAACGATGTATCGAAGAACGCAAATCCTACTTGGGCCATCGTGCCATCGATAGTCGCCGTATGCCGCAGGGTCGATCGCTGGTGGTACAGGCATTGCCTGACAACCCCAGCATCGCTAGTCTCCCGACGAGCTCGAGGCCAGACCAAGGTCCCGAGTCTCTCGAGGCCGGCGTGTTCGAGGACGTCGAGGATCGGATCGACCTATGGATTTCCGTGGCAATCTTTGGAGCGTTCACCGTCGCCTTTAGCCTCCTGATTCTCGCCGGGCTTGCTCGGTCCATGGGCTACCAGACTTTGGGAACCCAAGTGATAGCATTGGGATTCCTCGAGTTGGTCCTCGGCACATTTGGCGCGTATGTCATCCGCCCGTCGGTGATGGGCGCAGTTGCCCTTGCGAGCGCCGTGACCATCGTCGACGGGGTTCTAATCGTGGCCGGTGGGACCGGACTTGCGTGGGCTGCGGGAGTAGCGAGCCTTGCCCTAGGCCTGGGATGCGCGGCATTGGGGACAATGCAGGGGATTCGTACTTGGTTTACCCTGTACCGAGGAGATAGCACCGCTGCGTAGTCTTTCTCGTTAGGAAGGAGCGAGGATTCGCGCCGGCCTTCGCGCGCTCCTCGCGGTCGTTCCTCGTCCCGCGCGCTGATTGCGGTCAAGTCATCGGTCGCGCGCGCCCCACATCAAGGTCGCGGCGGCCTTCGGCCGCCGTTCCCTCGCTTCGCTCGGCGACCATGATGGGGGCTCGGTCGCCCTCGGGCCTCGAATCGGCCCTCGGTCGACCTGCGTGCTCGCGTCTCGCTCGCACCGCTCGCCGCGAGCCCTGCGCGCTCGCTTCGCGCCGATGACCGCAATCAGCGCCGCCAGCGCGACCGAGAGCGATAGCCCCGAGACCGCGAACCCGTTCCCCGACCTGGCCGCGATCAACGGGCCCGACGCGAGCCCGCAGCTGCCTCACCCTCGTGGCCCTGCCCCTCGCTCGTATCCGCGCCCCCGGTTTGGCGACTACTCGCGGACGCGGTTCGAGTCGCGGGTCGCCTTCGGCGGCCCGGACGAAGACGAGGACGCGGAGGATGAATTCATTGCGGCCTCGACGCGGAAGTTCAGCGTGTGGGAGATCATGAGCGGCCTCCCCGACGATTCCCGGGAGGAGGACGAGCGGGCCGCGGAGCGGAGGCTGCGCGACCTGCGTGGGCGCGTCAAGGCGGCCCGGGCGGTCGTGTCACGAACTCCTGGGCTCGCTTACATCCTTCTGAGCGACTGGACGCGGGCGGCCCGGTTCTACGCTCGTTGGGGAATCACCGAGAGGCAGGTCCGGATCGGGGTCCCTACGATACCCATCGAGTCAAGGGAACGTGACGCCGACTTCGGAGAGCAGGTCCGAATCTCATCCGAAGCCGACCGCGTGAGTCGCTCCAACGCTGGATTCATAAGACCGAGACCGGTCGCCCCCATTGGGACGCCTTGGGCTAACCGGGTACCGAGACGGCTCGGAGAACGACAATGGCCCCGAGACCTGGACCGGTGCTGGCCGCGAGTAGTGAGAACTTTATGAAGTCGTCTCGACACACCCAGAACGGTCAAACGTTCGCGGACCGGGAAGGCCCTCCTCAGGTGGCCCCAGTATCCCCGATGGGAGACTTGCGTCCGTGGCGCCGGCGTTCTCGGCTTCTCTCAGTCCCCGTCGTCGTCGCAATCTTCTGTGTCGGGCTAATGCTCGTCCAATCGTCGCTGCCGAACCCCGCCGCCCTTGTCCAATCCTCCGGACTCCGGCCGGCGGCATCATCGCCGGCCAGTTATGGGCCCCTCGAATACATCTACAACGTCAGTGCATCCCTCTTCCCCACGCCTTCTCAACTCGGCTCGACGCACCCTACGTCGAGCGTTCGGCTGATAGCGCTTCCTTCTTCTCCGTCCTCATTCGGCATGATCAATTCTTCCAGGAGTGGGAACGCCGGGGCCCTCTGGTTTGAGACCGGATCTTACAGCGCTTCGATTGCTGTCCAGATTCAGAAGCGGACCTGTTCGACCAACTGCTCGACGGTGCCTCTCCTATGGAACAGTCCGACCCGAGTAGCTTCCTTCAGCGCTCCCATCTCCTCCGATGCACTGGTCGCCGTCGGAAACACGCTGGTCGTCGCGGCCTCGGGTGGAGGAACGACCTATCTCTACCAATCGGCCAACCTCGGGCAAACTTGGAGGTCGCTCGGGACCTCGATTTCGGGGGTTGTCAATTCGGTCGCGGCCACTCCCTCCGAGGTTTCGGTGGCTACGCTCGGGATCACCAGCGTTTCGGTGACCAGCCGCACCTTGACCGGCTCCTCGGTCGGTCAGGTCACCCTCACCCCATCAGGTTCGGGAGCGACTGGAATCCTTCAAACCGGGTCCACGACTGTTCCCTACGGGTCCACGTATCTCCAGGCAACGATCTTCAGCGTCCTTGGGTCGGACCAGATTCAACTGGCCACCAGTACCAACGGCGGCGCGTCCTACACTGCTCCAACGGCCGTGGCGACCTTCGGCGTACTGACTCCCGATCCTCGCCTTTCCTCGATTGGAGCGACGCGCCTGGCTCCGGCAGCCTCGACCCCCGGTCAGGTCGCCCTGACCTCGATCGGCAGCGGGCTCTTCCTTGCTTACACGACCCAGACTGCCTCCGGCCAGGCGCAGGTCATGACCGAGGCATCCAGCAATGGCGGTCAGTCATGGAATGGTCCGTACGCGTCAGGTCCGGTGTACGGGGCGGTTCAGAACCTGAGTCTCAGCGTGTCGCCCGCCGGTCTAGTCTACGCGACTTGGATCGACCCATACTATGGCTCCGGAGGTATCGATGAGGCGATCTACTTCCCCGATGGGATGCCGTTGTCCGAACCGTCCGCTCTTGCCGGGACGGGAATCCCCACCAACACTCCCTCCGGGGCGCCGGCAATCGCGGTCGATGGATTCCAACGACCGATGCTTGCCTGGCCTTCTCCAAACCCGGCCACGAGTAATGCAATCTCGTTCACCGGGGATTTCCCTTCGGTCAATGAATCTCTGTCGCTAATCAATCTGGCCGTTACCGACCCCCTGGCCCCTGCCAACTTCAACCCCTCCACTTCCACAACCCAGTCAAACTTCAACACGAGTGTAGCCTCGGCGATTGCCACGGCTTCTAGCTACACGGCCCAGGCTTCGAATCTCTGTAACCTGCAGAACTGGACAGCTCTCCGTCTCTACGCCAACGTCACGCACGTCGCCCTGAGCGTCCTGAAGTCCGGTACCGTCTGTGCCTCTAGTCTAAAGCCGAACAACCAAACCTCACCAATCGCTCCGACAGTCGGTCCCTTTGCTCCCAACACTTACCTCGCCGTCTATGCTGACTGGCTGCTCGAATCGGAAGGCGTGCCGGTCGGTGTGACTCCCCTCGCCAATCAATCGGCCACCGTGCAGACTGTAAGCTCGTTGCCCTCGTCCGCGTCGAATCAGCTCAGTTACTCGGGCCAGCTCGAGTCCGTGACCGTGACTCCGAGTCTCTACGGTCCCACTTCGTTCCAACTGGGAACCAGCGCTTCGATCCCGTCGAAGTTCTCCGGCCTGGCCAACGCCAACTACAGAGTGATATGTAATGGAGCATGGAACGAGGTCTACTACAAGTGGTGGACCAATCTCACCAGCACTTCGGTGTCCGTCTCAATCAATGGCGGAACTGCCCATGTCTTCTCAGGCACCACGTCGTATCCCTCGCCGGTCTGGGTCACCAACCTCACACCTTACCAGACCTACACCTGGACGGCGAAGTTCACCGCATCGTACTCCGAATATATGTGGGCCTATGCGGGACCGTGTGTGGTGGATTGGGGCCCGGTCAGTCCGGTGACCGACGGTCCGAGCACGGAATCCCTAAGCGTTCCTTCCTCCGGGTCCGGGAGCGTCACGACGACCCTCTCGATCACGAACGGCGGAGCGGTCGTTCAAGCCTCGTTCGGCTCCGGCTCCAAGACCGCCACCATCTCTTACTCCTGGGGCACCACCATGCCTGCAACCGGGAGCGGTACGCTGTACAACCAGACAACCGGGAAGTACGCCACTGTCTCCCCGGGTACCTCGTACCAGCTCTCACAGAACCTACCGGTCAACCCTGCCGGAACATCTGGGAACATCTACTCCGCGTCAATCACTGCGACCAGCCGTGCCGGGACGGGGGTGCCGACCGGCTCCTCTCCGGTGATCGCTTACGACCCCGGAATGACCGCGCCCGCTCAGACTGCAACCTCTTCGTGCGGCTTCACGCTCTCGCCGCCGGGTTTCGTTATCTGGGGAAACTCGACCTCGAACGACACGGCCACAAGTGCTCTGTTCAGTTGGTACGCCAACACCAGCGGCACGGGCTTCGTTACACTCTCGGAGTCGACATGGGGGGGAATCACTGAATCGGTTTCCTCGATCCCGGGCAAGCTGGTCTCCGGAGGCACTCGCCTTTACAGCGTGGAGCTCGACGACCTCGAACCCTGGACGACTTACTCAGTCACCTACGGCATCTCCTACGGTAGCGGTTGCGTCGTCGATTCGGTCCACGCGAACGCTCCGGATTCCATCGTCACCCCTCCCGTCTTCCCCGTGTGGGAACAGGACCTGCCCTACGACTCGGTAGGTCATGTCGGTGGAGGAGCGGAGATCCAATGGTCGCTTCCATCTTGGTTCGTCGGCGAGACGCCCTCTCTTTCGTCTGGCTGTCTTGGGTTCAAGGATATCCGGAACGGGTCCCAATTCGTTGTGCCCATCGCGTCGTCGTCGGAGATCATCAGACCGGTCGGGTCGGCCACCAATTTCGGGTTCAACGTGACTCTGCCCACTTTGAACGATACCTACTCCGTCTCGGTCTACCTCAACTACACGGCCTTGAGCCGTGCGGTCAATGCCACCGGTTCTGCCACGTTCGTATACGAGCGGGACAGCTCAGGCGACGGGCTCACCGACGTCGAGAAGGAGGCCGGTTGGACGATCCCGTTGCCGTATACTCAGGTGCCAGGTGGCCGACCGGTGAACACCTGCCCGCCATCCAGCTGCATAGCTCCTTCCGAAGCCGTCGTTACCGCAAACCCAGCCAAGTTCTCGACGAACGGGCTTGTCAGTGACTTCGTGGAAAAGGAGCTTGGACTCGATCCGAACACGTTGGACACCGCCGAAAGCCAGATGCTTGATACCTGGAACCTGACCTTCGCGGTGAGCTGGTCGTTGCTGAATTCTGGGTGGGATGTTTACAATCTATGGAATGAGAGCACGACATACCGGCCGTTCAGCTCGAACGTTTTGTACGCTCCAGGACTCCACGAGAAGGGGTATCCCCTGGCGACCAACATCGCCAATCTCACACCGAATCCGAAGAACGGGATCTACAGCGGTGACGGATCTCCGTGGGCGGCCGAAGTGCTCTGGTCGGGACAGGCGTTCCAGATGTTGTGGGGCGTCTGGACCCAGCTGGAGAGTGAAATCAGCGGGGTTGACTTTCTACGAGCCGTTGAGGGCCAATGGAACGGGACTCCGACCCTGACAGTGTGGGGAAAGCTCTCTTGGGGGGCGAACCCCCTCGCGGTTTCGACTTCCAACGATGGCGCTCCGGACGGCGCACAGGTGAACCCCCTAGGCGGAACCGACCTCCAGGTGACACTTACCGGCTGGAAGGATACAGCCAACGCCGCAGGAAATGGCGTGTCGGCGTTCGTCGCGGCGAACTCTTCCGCTACGTATTACTCAGCCGCTAGAACGGACTACGGCGGATACTCGGTGCAGGTCTCCGCCGGCTCCGGTGGCACAGCCAACTTCCCAAGCTCCACCTCTCCGAAGTCGTTTGTCGTCACCTTCCCTGTCACCAACACCGAACAGTTCGCCTACCTCAACCTCTCGCTTGTCCAAAACGAGTCCACGAGCAATTCGCCTAACACCGTCTATGCCATCGCCAGCACGCCGCACTACAAGGTGGACCTGGCGAACGGCCAGCTACAGAGTGTCTCGTATCCCAGCGCCGGGGCAACCCCTAGCATCTCCTTCACCTACCAAGTCCTGCCCGTCTACTCGAAGGCCCCGACCTGGATTCTCGCCCCGCCGAACAACTCGACCCTCTCCCCCTTGCCCACCGGGCTTTCCCGCTACACCGCCGAGCAGGACTTCGACCTGCTCGTGCTCAACGATACGGCGCCCCCGGGAACCAACGCAAGCAAGATTGCGATCAGTGGCGTCTTCGGACCTCAGTCGAACTGGAAGTATACTGTCACACTTCTTCCGGGACTTAACAATCTGCTCATTCCCCGGGCCATGTTCCTCGCCAGCCCTCTGGGTCAGACCCTGATCAATGCGACCGCATCGGCGAAGGTCCCCTCCCAGCATCAGGACTCCAGCCTCACTTTCAACCCCTACAACTGGTTGCCTCGTGTCCTCAACACCTCGACAAATCGACCGTCCTCGGCCGGGTTCATCCACGTCTTCTCTAACACGACCCAGATCTACTCCGGCATCGACCCGAGCGCCTTCGGGGGCGTTGCCTCCAATCCCTCTCTCGAGAACGGATACCAGTCCCGACAGGTCCAGGCCGTCTTCTGGATCAATGTCTCCAGCGCCGGCTACAACTCGAACCTCACGACCAGTGCCGCAGAACTCAACGACCTCCTTGGCGGTCTCCTTCTCAACCAGTCGGGCAACCTTACAGGGAACCTCATCAACGAGACTGCAGGATTGCCCGCCCTCGGCCTCTCTTCCAACGTCGTTACTACCCTCGCCAACGCCACCTACCGAAACGACGGTGCCTATGGCACCCCTGTATCGACCTCGCAGCCTCCCCCTCCCTCCAAGCCTTGGTGGGACGTGGCCGCCTCTTACGTTTGGAATGCCGTCTCTGGTGTCGTCACCGTCGTTGCCAAGCTCTTCTCAGTGGGCTGGAATGGGATCGCAGCCGCCGCAGCTTACCTCGCCGACGCAGCTGCCGCGCTCGCGAGTAAGCTCGGAATCACTGCTCTCGTGAGCCAGACCGTGACCGCGTTGCGAGCCATCGGGACTGCAATGTGGACGGTCCTCCAAGCTCTCCTCAACTACATCATCTCGTTCGTGAAGGCCATCCTGGCAACGGCCTTCGCTCCACTCCAAGCCGCGATTTCGGCTTACGGCTCGTCCGTATCGGTGGGTCTCTCGGGCGCGGTGAGCGACACCGTGGCTGGGAAGGCAGTTTCCGAGGCTCACGCCGCATCGTTTTGGAACGCGCTGCTCGGTCCCCTGTTCCTGACCGGAATCGCGATAGCGGTTGTAGCTGAAGTTGTCATCGGGATACTGATGGGGCTGAGCCTCGGTGCGGGACTCCTGGTCGGAATCGTCGTCGGCCTCATCGTCTCTGCGGTTCTGCAAGCAATTGAATCGTCTACGTCCCCCAACACCTCGGGGCTTTCGAAAGTTACTTTCATCAATGCCGTGGCCATTCACGCTACTGAGGGTGTGGCCAACTCGACAAGCCCTCCGGCAAAGAATGACGGCAATTGGACGACAAACTGGAACGCACTTGCGGGTGTGGCGGATTGGACCGCGACACTGCTGAGTACTCAAATTGGTCTCGGATTGTTGGCAGCTGCATACTTTCAGGGCGATGGACTCATTCTGCCGTCCGTCGCTTTCGGTCTCGCCCTAGTAAGTATCGCTCTCGGGATTGCGGGCGCCTCCGGAAATCGCCTAGTGCAAGAGACATCCCTGGGGGTAAGCGGGACGAGTGTAACGCTGGATCTCATCGACTTCGCGATTTACCCCGCGGACAGATCGGGCCCGCTTCTCGTCCTTAACGCCTTAACCGCAGGCCTCGACTTTACATCCTTGGGAATCGGGCTTGGCGAGTTCCACGAGGGATCATGACTGAATCAGCAGCCGCCTCCGCAGTCTTCGACCTTTCAGTCGCTTCCCTACACGACTACCGTGGGGGGTCTCGAACCGTCCAAATTATCTTCACGGCAGGGTTCGTGCTTCTACTCGCGATCGCAGTTGGCGTAATCGCGACGACACCGGGCTTCTTCTCGAACCTCTACTCGATCGGAATGGCGTCGCTCATCCTGGTAGGGGTCGGATTTCTGTGCACCCTAGCCATATTCATGTTCTCGCCAGGCGCCGTGCGGCTAGAGGTTTCTGCTACGGGGATTCGTCTCGCTTATGCCAAAGGTCGGAGCAAGGATTATCGCTGGAACGACCCCGAGGCAAAGCTCACGCTGTGGCTCTCGCCTCCCACCTTGCCCAACGGCCAGCCATACCCCTTCGCGCAACACGAAATCCGAACCCTCTATCCGCTGGACAACCCTCTCACGCAGGAGGCATTTCACGCGGTTCTTGGATCCGCCCGTGGCGCGGGATTGGAGGTCCATACCATCTCTCAATCCGGTCGTGGGCCACGGACTATACTCCGGATTCGAGGCAAGCCACCCTCGTGAAGGCAGTGCGGGCGGTGGTCGCGAAACCCCCCCGGGCCCAGCCGAGACGCTCGCGCGCGACGGGCGCACGGCGGCCGCACGCCACGATTCACGGCCAAGTGTATACGGCGTGACGCCCTCAGAGAATCGTGGAGCCGCCACGCCGCCTCCTCACCGTGCTCGCGATCGTTGTTGTCGTTGCGGTCCTGGTACCCTCCGTCGCGAATGTCAGCCAGTTCCGTAGTGGCCCAACTCATTCCCAGTCGGCACTCGCTTCTGCAGTGCCGGCGAATGTCACATTCCCGGTCGGAGCCGGCCCAATCGGCGTCGCGTACAATCCGGTCAACGGGCTTCTCTACGTAACCAATTTCGGCTCGAGCAATATCAGCGTGGTCAACACCTCCACGAACCATGTCGTGGCGTGGATTCCGATGCCATTCGGAATCGGGACGCTTGCGGTAGACTCCTCGACCGGAATGGTCTACGTCGCTGAGACTGTCTACAGAGTCTACGCCATCAACTCATCGACCAATCAGGTCCAATGGACCATCCCTCTCCTTGCTTACGGGTGCCCAACCGGTTGCGCCCCCCACGTACAGGTCTTTGACCCCGCGAACGGCGACATCTACGTGACCGACCTCACCAGCGACAACGTGACCGTGATCCATGGGAACGCGGTCGTGGCAGTCGTTCCGGTGGGAGCCGGTCCGAATGGGGCCGCTTACGACCCGGCGAACGGAAAGGTGTTCGTTTCCAACGAGGGAAATGCCATACCCTCTAACATGACGGTAATCAACACTACAATCAATCGGGTCGTTGGGCAGGCTTACCCATCAGGCGGTGGCCCTGGTGTGGCGTACGCCGGTTCGAACGGTGACGTTTACGCTTGCACGAACGGGAACCAGCCCGGCATTTCGAATGTCGTCAGTGTAGTGAACGGAACCACCAACGAGGTAGTTGCCACAATCCCAATCGCCACTGGATGTGGGTCCGCCCTCTACGATCCGTACAATGGCTACGTCTATGTAACCGACAGGTACCATATCGGAGGTCAGCCCGCGTCCAACGTGACAGTCATCGACCCTGATACCAACCGAATTGTCTTGACCCAAGCCGTCCAACAAGAACCTTTCGGAAGCGCGTATGACCCGGCCAATCACAACGTCTATGTCGCCGATTTGGACACGAACAACATCACCATCCTACCTCAGATTTTCCGGCTGACCGTGCACGAGTCCGGCCTCCCTACCGGGACGAACTGGTCGGCGACCGTGGGAGGAACGACTCTCTCGTCCACCAACACTTCGATCACGTTCCCGGAGACGAACGGGACGTTTCCTTTCACCGTCAGCAACCAAACGAACCACACCGCGTGCCCTTCCTCAGGGAACGTGACCGTTGCGGGCGGCCCGACCAAGCTGAACGTGACCTTTTCAACCTCCGCGTGCGGTGGCGGATCATCCCGGGGGCTCTTCGGATTCCCCGGGGTGACGGGGTACTACATCGTCGGGGGACTCGTTGCGCTGCTCGTGGCCGCAGCCGTGGTGGTGGTCGTCCTGACGCGGAGCAAGCGTCGGGCGAAGCCTTCGCCAACCACGCCCCCGCCCGACGGCGCGTCCGGCCAGGCTCATTAGATTCGCGCTGGCACGCGGACGGCGCGGGTCCTCCCCCCTCGCTTCGCTCGCGGGTCCCCCCCGCGCGGGCCGAGACGCTCGCGAGCGACGGGCGTGATGCGGCGCGACCCGGACGCGAACGCGGTTCGAGTCGCGGGTCGCGTTCGGCGGCCCGGACGAAGACGAGGACGCGGAGGAGATTGCGACTTCGGCCCGGCAGTTCAGCGTCTCGGAGACCACGAGCGGCCTCCCCGACGACTCTCGCGAAGCCGACGAACGTGCCGTGAAGGGGAGGCTGCGCGACCTGCGCGGGCGCGTCAAGGCGGCCCGGGCGGCGATTTCGGGCACGCCCGGAGCGGAGGAGGTCCTCCGGCGGGACTGGGTGAAGGCGGCGCGATTCTACGCGAGCTTTGGCATCACCGAGACCCAGTTCCGCCAGGGTGTTCCTGCTTCTGGTCCGGAAGACTCAGACCACGAGTCAGGAGAGAGCCAGACCGCGTGAGCCTTCCTGGATGGCACGATTATACAGGCTCCTGTGCTACGTTTCCCCACGATGCGCGCCTCGGTACCTTCCGCGGTGCTCGGGGTTGTAGTCGGAGTGATTCTTGTTCTCGCCGTAGCGATAACAGGACATCCAGGGTGGGGATTCTTTTCGCACACGGAGTGCCAGGTCGACCAACGTCTCGGCAACGTTACAGTCTGGGTACCGAGCGCTATTGCGGCCGCGCCTTACCACGGATTGGTGTCGGGCAAGGTGGTGATCTGGGGCAAGATACCTGGGGGAAACCTGAGTGTCTCGCTGAACTATACCCCTGTGACTGACGGCAATGTCACGGCGTTTATTGTCGGATTCGAGAATTGGACCGTTTACTCGCTGACGAATGCGTCCGTGTCAGGACCCGGCGCTCAGACTCCTTGCTTGAGCTCGATGGTCGCTTACTTCTCCGCAAGTCCGGCGCAGGGGTTGCGTCATGGCGGGACCACGTCTTGGCCGATGTATTCTCACCTTGTCTCGGACACTGGACTCTTGAATGGATTGAACGGCAGCCAACTCTGCGAACAGGTCCAGAACACATCCTACTTATCGTGCGGTGTGGGGGCGCAGTTCGACCTGAATTTCCATGCGGCCACAGGCACGGTCGATACCTGTGGCTCTACCCAAGGCCAAGTGGTTCGAGATTTCAGTCAAGGGTGGCCCGTGACGTCTCCTTTCGAGTGGCAGGGCCATTCAATTTCGGTTCCGCTCGACCCCAGCGGAGCGAACAGCGCGAACTATGCCAACGGGACGTACGCCTGGTACAACTACACGTTTCCTGCCAACGGGGGCGTCTGGCAATACGACGATCTCGCCCAGACGTCGAGCACAGGCGCGGGTTTGGTATTCTCGTACTCACCGTGTCCCTAACCGCGCCCGCGTGAAGGTGGCGCGGGCGGCGGTCGCGACTCCCCGGGCCGGGTCGAGACGCTCGCGCGCGACGGGCGCAAGGCGGCGTAGTTCTATGCGTGCTTTGGGGTCACGGAAGGACAGCTCCGGTCCGGAGTTCCCGTTGTTTCTATAGAGGACGCGGAGCACGCCCTGAACCCTGAGGCGGGTGCCGCAGATTGCTGACCTCGCGAGCCGTGCCCTCGCGTCTCGAGGGACCTAGTCCTCTGGCGAGGCTCCCTCGTTGTCCCTCGTGACCGAGGACAACGATGATAGCCTCGAACCCGACCGAAAGCCAGAACCTGCGCCGACCGTACGAGACCGTGGTCACTCCCGACCAGGTTCCCCTCTATGACCTGGTCCCCGTACATGGACCCCAGGGGGAGCCCCTCGAGGCCTACCGGGGCGTCCGCCGTAAGGACACCTCCCAGGTCGTGTCGATCGTGAGCGACCGCTACCAGCTCGTGCAGCACCGCGAGGTCGCGGAAGCTGTCCATGCCATCGGGGAGGCCCTGGAACGCCCCGTCCTGGACGCGAACGCCCCCGTGTTCCCCCGCGAGCAGATCCGCCTCTTCGCGGGAGGACGTCGGATGGAGGTCCGACTCGTGGTCGGGACCCGGTACGAGCTCGCGCCGGGGGAGTCCGTCTATCCCGGCGTCCGAGTGATGAACAGCCTGGACGGGAGTTGGGCGGTCCGGGCCGAGGGAACGGGGGTGCGGATCGCCTGCGCGAACCAGCTCTATGCGGGAATGCACTCCCTAGTGGAGCTTCGTGAGGTCCACCTCTCCTCGGAGACGGACCTGATGGCGATGCTCCAGAAGGCCATTCACACGATCCTGGGCCGCTTCCGGGACGCGCTGCAGGTCTACGCGGACGCGATGGGCGATGAGGTCCTCGCGGAGGACGTGACACCCTTGCTCATCGCGGCGGGGCTCCCCCGCGTCTACGCAACCACGATTGGTGCGCGGGCGGAGGCAGCTGCCTCGCACAACGCGCTCCTCACCCGCTGGTCGGCCTACCAGGTTGCGACCGAGATCCTTACGCATGAGGTTGGCCCGCGCGTGAGCCCGGAGCGGTCCCGGGGGTTCGAACGGGCCGCAGCGAGCGCGTTGCTCATTTCGGATGCGGCAACCGCCCCCGCGTGAGGGACAATGGCGGGGAACGTTCGAGCCGCCTTCGCGTTCCGTGGCGCGGGAGAGGTCACTCTCGCGGTCGGTCTGATCTTCATCGCGGCGGGCGTGGAAGCCCTCGCGGTTTTCAACGCGTGCGTCGCGGACCCGGGATGCCTTCCCGATGCGTCCGGGTTCAACGTGGGAGCGTTCTTCGCGATCCTGGCGGTCGGGATTGTTCTGGCCGTGACAGGTGCGAGGATCCTTGAGGTCTCGCGAAAGGATATGCGAGCGTTTTTCCCCTAACGAGCCGGCGGCTTGGCGCGGGTCCCTCCCACTCACTTCGTTCGTGGGCCCCTCCCGCGTGGCGGAGGCAGGTGATCACGGGCGATTCGCTCGCATGACGACAACCGTCGGCGAGTCCTGAGCCATTCGAGACCACTGACCGAATTCAGTGCCGATGATTGTGTCGACCCTGCTGTGCCGATAGAACGTACCCTCTTTCCTCATACACTGGCACGTCGGCACCGTCGGCACAAGGTCGGCGCGTACCGGGCGCTCAGTTGTTCGGTCCGACCCCGGAATCGTTCCCGTTGTCGCCTTCGTTGCGACTGTGGTCCGCGGGCCTCGTAGCCCCGTCTTGTGAGCTGCCAACCGAATCTGCCAGTTGACCGATGTCGTAGACGCGCTCCTGGCCGTCCGCCGTGCGGACCCTTCGGCTCTTCACACCAAGGGCGATGAGGGCCATCCCAAGGCGCTGCCGTTCGAGGACACCGCCCTGGCCAGGACCGAAGAGATCGGCGAAGTCTTGCAAGGTCGCCTCTGACTTGCCTTCGGCCAAGAGTTGTTTGACACGAAGGTGCACTCGGGAAAGGTCCGAATCCGCCGAACTGATGGCCTGGGGAAAGATTGTGCTCGGTGGAACCACACCCCCCGCGGACCCCCTTCCATCGATCAAGAAGCTCCATGGCTGCCCGGAGCCCGAGATGTAGGGAAGGAACTTTCCCGGCCCTTCCTTCCACATCAGCCCGAACTCCCTCCAAAGCGCAACCTCGGGGGCGGCTCGGGCCAGGATTTGGAAGAGCTGTCCGGCGCTTTCCCGGTCCGGAACTACAAAGAGGCACGGTCGTTCCATCGCCAGAGCCTTCCGAAGATTGCGGACTACCTGTTCCGGGTGCTTGACCAAGTTGCTCGTCTCCACCTCCAGATTGTAGGTCTGCCCGTTCCATTCGAATACGCCGTCCGGCTGAGGGAGCACTCCACCCTGCGCCGTGACCCGTGGCCGGAGACCCTGAAGAGGGGCTACGCCGTCCGCTAGCAGGTCAGAGTGGTCCGACCCCTCGTTCCTCCGCGACTCGAGCGCCCGGAGGTGGAAGTCTCCGCGGGAAGTCAGGCGGAACTTCCCGTGAGTCGGCTCTTGTTCAATATCTCCAGAGGTGATGGAGACGCTGAGCGCTCCGTCCAGTCGATTTGCTGCCAGCGCAGTCTCGGCGGCTAGCTCCTCGCGTGTCTTGGGCTGAATCGATAGCCCCCTGAGTATGACTTCAACCATTTCCTGACCCACAAGCCAGGGCGACGCCTCCGAGTCCTCGGGCTGGGCATACCTTCGAGAGCTCGTCGTCACGACGTCCCTCAGGTCGTTCGCCTGCGCGTCTGGAGGAGGGCTGGGGCGCGTTCCCAGCTTCAGAAGGTCTCCTGACACCGCCATCGCGACTTCGTAAGGCCGGAGCCCGTCCACGAGGTCCTGAGGTAGCCACCCGTGGGTCTCCCCGTTGACGATCTTCCACGCGTCGTCCATGTCCTCCGTCCCGAGGGAGAAGAGCAACCAAGCGTCGACGTTCCCCAGGAGGGCCGCCCGGACCCTCAGCGGCACCCGGTGGAGGTACTGGGTGATGGCCACGACGTGGAGCCCGAACTTCGCCCCCTCGCTCAGCATGTCGGCGAGCGCCGGGACGGCGTAGTTGTGGACCTCGTCGAGGACCAGGTAGACCGGCCGATCCGGCCGTCCGCTCCGCTGAACGGCGGCCCAGAGCTGGGTTAGGTAGATCGCCCCCAGGAAGTTCGCCCCGTCCGCTCCCAGGGCGGCCTTGGAGAGGTTCAGGAGGAGCAGGCGATGCCCGAGCAGCCGGTCGAACGAGACCGCGTGGTTCCGCTGGCAGAGCGCGATCCGGAGGAGGGAATTGGTTGCAACCTTACCGACCTTGTCGAGGGACGACATCGTGAACGTGTAGTCGAGGCGAGGGAGGTGGTGTTCGAGGAAGTCTCTCAGCGGCCCGGGCGGCGCGGACTTGACAAACCGCTGGAGCGCGGTTTTCGAAGTGAGGATGTGGTAGGCGTCGACCAGGTTCGAGCCGGGCGTGAGTGCGAGGCCCTGCACCAGTGCGCGCAGGACGAATTCGGCCCGGCCCCCGATGCTCTCCTCCCCCCAGGCGCTCCGGATCGCGGCGAGGAGGTCGCCCGCGAGCGCCTCCGACCAGCGATCGCGGACCGAAGGCAATTCGTCCGCCCGCTCCGGCGGCAGGAGCAACGAGAGGGGGACCGAGACCATGGTCGCGTCACCCTGCTGGAAGGTGGCGTGGGCGGGGTCGATCTCTACGGTCTCCAAGGCGATTTCGCGGGGAAGTCGCGACACGATCCCCTCGACCAGCGTCCCGGTGGGCTCGATCACGACGACGGTGGAGTTGGGGTGTTTTCTCAGCGTCTGGAGGACGAGATTGAGGGCGAGAGTCGACTTACCCGACTGGGTCCTGCCAAGTATGGCAACGTGGTTCCATTCCCGCGGAAGTGTGACCCGGCGAGAGCCGCTGACCCCAACCATGAGCCGCGCGTCGGCGGGGGAGCTGGGGGAAGAGGACGGACGCACGACGAGTTCTGGCGCCGGCTGGCTACGAGGCGCCCCGGCGTAGGAGCATTCCGGGTGGTGAGTGGCCCAAGGTATGCTGAGCAGATGCGCGAGCTCCGTGCCGGAAACGTTCCGACGGGCCTTCCTGCTCGAGTATCGGCGGAGGTCGTGGCTGGCCAGAGCCGCGTGGAATCCCCACTCCGCCCTGGGGCGGATGACCTTCCACCGCCTCCAGGGCACTCCCCCAGTGGTCGTCCACTGCCCCAGCCAGGCACCGAGCGCGGTCAGCGCCTCCTCCGGCTGTGGTCCCTTGATGTTCGTCCTCAGCTCGACGTGATAGGCGGCTTCGCCCTGGCGAACCTCCATCTGGCCCCTCAGCTGGTGGGCCTGGCGCTGGGCGACCGTATCGTAGAGGGGCGAGAAGAAACTCGATTCCCAGCCTCGGACCCTTCGAAATAGGAGCTGCAGGAGTACGTCGTGGTCGCGCAGCGTCCGCGAACCGAGGGTCCGCAGAAGGAAGCTCGCGCTGTCCACCTTGGGTTGGACCTGGATGGGCAGGTGGTGGTGCTTCTGGACGGGTACGGCCCGAGCATAGACCCCTTCCGGAACGAGCGTCGCGGCGAAGCATTCGATCGGCGCGCCTCCCGTCAAGCGGGGGCGCGTGCTCTCGAGGCAGGCGAGCATCGCCTCGAGGTCCGATACGGAGCTGGAACCGAGCGAGTATCGCACTCGTCCGGTCGTCTCTCGGTGGATCTCCAGCCAGAACGGGGTCGACGAGGCCCAGACGAGCGGCGGGATTTCGGGCGGGTCCTTGGTCGGCGTCGGCAGCAACAGTTCGCGATGGACGGGTCCGCTGTCCATGCATAGGCGAGCGCCGATTCGGGGTTATTGGGCTACTTCACCCGGCGGAATCTGAACGGAGATTCGACGCCGAGCAGCTTCCACGCTTCATCGGGGAAACTCGATTCTTATGGCAGGACTCGCTCGACGACTTCGGTGGCGACCGGGATGGCCCGCGGAACACCGATTTCCAGGGCGGGAGCCCTCACTACTGCCTCCCGGTCGTCATCCCTCGTGCGCTTCGGGGGTGCGGACCTCTTGGTCTCCCTGCGCGAGATGAAGGCGATGGCCCAGAGTCTCGACCCTTCCCACCCTCTGCGGATCCTGGTCCTTGGCGAACCCGACGAGATCCCCCGTCAGGAGTATGCGGCGAAGGTGGTCGGATGGTTCCGGCTTATCGTGACGCCGGTGGATTCAGCACGACTTGGTGTCCATTGACCGCGGTGACGACAGTCCAGCCCTGTTCGAGGTAGCGGGGAAGATCGCCCGCGTCTACGAGCTGCTGCTTTGCACCCGCACCTGAGGAGACCATCTTCTTCGTGACGAGGTCTTGGAATAACGTGACGTCCAGATTCTCGAAGTCAATCGCGGCGAGCTCTGCCTCCGTGTAGCCAAGGCCCATCAACATGGTCTTCGCCATCTTTGCTTGGGCATCTTGCTCGTTTCGTGAGGGGACTGTCGACAGGAACGGTTCGCACCGACAGTATGCATCGCGCATGTCGTCGACGAGATTCTGCGGGAGGCGTCCTTTGTTGGTCGTGTACCGGGCCTCCATCGATCCCTTGTGCCCCATCCAGAACACTCGGTAGTCGTGGGCGACCTTGCCCTTCGACTCGGCAAGCAGCAACTGGGTATCGAAGTAGGCACGAAGCACGTACGGACGCCACGGGAAACCCCCCTTCCGTAGGGCGAGACGGATTCCATCCCCGACGTTGGTTGTCCGGATGAACGTGTTTCCTCCACGCAGGGTGCTGTGGCCGGCCTCAGCGTGAACGATGTCGGACTCGGGACCGAGGGTCTCTCCCTCCTTGACTCTCGAGCGGAGGTACTCGGCGACGTACCCGCACCCCTCTTCCCCCAGGAACGTGAAGTATCGGTGTCCGGCTTTGGAGAGAGTGGAGCGGACCACCACCGTCGCCGGGGTTCGCTCAAAACGCACCTCGGAGCCGCGGATCCGCAACTCCGGGAGGTCCTTGACGCGGAGACCGTCATCGCCGAGGTAACTCCCGAGGACTTCTGGACGAACGCCCGAGAAGGCCATCATCGCGCAGGATACTCGGTTTCGAGCGGTCGCTGCGAGCAACACTCGGCGCAGCTCGTCTTGGGTGGGGGTACGCTCTTCCGCGAGTGTCGGCGTCTCCTGCACGCGACGGACCTTGACGGGTCGGGTGATGCGGATACCGTTGAACGCGAGCCACGACTTCACCGCCTTGAGGTGGGTCGCCGTCGAGCTGCCCGCCTGCTTCCGTTTCTCCTCGGCGGTCACGAACTCGAGCAGGATTGAATGGAGCTGTGGCTCCGCAAGTCGAAGCAGCGAGGATGGGTCCTTCTCTGTCAGGTGACAGAATAGGCGTAGGGAACGAGAGTAGACGTCGGCCGTGATCCGTGACCCTCGAGCTACGTTCTCATACCAAGCCCTGAGGCTCGGAAGGGAAAGGAACTCGCGGATCTCGATACCGCCCATCGGAGACCGAGGCACGGTTTCGGCATGTCAGTACGGCGGTATTAAACCATGTTTGGGATGCTCCCGGCGGGATTCGAACCCGCGTTGGAGGGTTTCCTCGACGCCCCATGGGGCGCCTCGAAGGCCCTCTATCCTTGACCGGACTAGACTACGGGAGCGTCCCCGGCCGTTTCCCTGAATCGCCGGTCCCTTTGAAGTGTTCCTTCGCGTGGCAGTTCTTGCAAAGGACGATACATTTGCGCAGTTCCCTTTCCAGGGAGGCAATCGCAGCCCCGTCCGTTGCCATGATAGACAACCCTGCGAGTTTCTCATGACCACCTCGATGATGAAAGTCGAGGCATCGCAAGTCGGATTCTCCGCATCGGGCGCAAGGATTGCGTCGCTTCACACCTGAGAGGAATTGTCGGGCCGCCCTCTTCCGAACCCGGTTCTTGGCGAGGTATTCGACCTTGTGACTCCGATAGTACTCTCGCCGATAGGCCAGGTTGTACGCACGTCGCTTAGCAGGATCCTTGTAGGGCACAGTCCGATGTCTGTTGCAAGGAGAATATGTACGTTCACCGCCGGGTGAACGATGGTCAAGGTGTACCCGAGACCACGAATCAGGGAAGTTCGAAACAGACGGCCTCGTTAATCGAAGGCAAAGTCGCCGTCAGACGGGAGGCGAATCATCTGTCGTTCTCGGTGTCGACGTCGGTCCCTCGAGGGTGTAGGGTATGTAGCGGTGGCGGGGCAGGTACTCCGACCGTCGTTGACCCCTGAGTGCATAGACCGTCTTCTCCCCAACCTTGCAGGCATTGTCGGCGATTCGCTCGAAATGACGCGCCACGAGTAGGTCGTCCGCGACCCGGGTCGTATTGCTGGTTTTCGCGTTCAGCTCCCGTAGGATAATCCGGTTGGCATCGCGATGGAGCTGGTCGACCTCATCGTCCCTGCGGAACAGGTCGCGAGCGAGGTCCGCTCGGTCGTGTCCCAAGGCCTCGAGGCATTGGCTGACCATCGATTCGACCACGGAGTCCATCCGTTCGAGAACCTCTCGGAGGTCCGCGGGTTCACTGGGAGCGCCCTCGGTGGTGATTCGGGCCATGTCGAACCCGAGCCGACCGATCCGGTCAAGATGCGTGGTGATCTTCAGCAAACCGGCGGCGGTCCGCAGGTCGCCGGCCGTGGGCTGGCGAAGGACGAGGAAGGCGATGGCTGCATGCTCGATGTCCTCATCGAGCCGGTCGAGCTCGGTACCTCGGTCGAGAACGGCCTGCGCGGCCACGAGGTCCCCCCCGCAGAACGCTCGCCATCCGTCCCGGACCATCGCGAACGCCCATTCTCCCATCGCCACCGCGCGAGCCTTCAGCTGACGGATCTCGAGGTCGTAACCGCGGGGTCGTCCTGTGTCGGCGAGGGGATCTTTGTTCATCCGAACCTTCCTGTGATGTACGCTTCCGTGAGAGAATCCTTCGGCCGTTCGAACAACTCCTCGGTCGGTCCGAACTCGATGAGCTTTCCGAGGTACATGAACGCGGTGTAATCGGCGACGCGGGCCGCCTGCTGCATGTTGTGCGTGACGATCACGAGCGTGTACTCCGTCTTCAACTGCTTGATCAGTTCCTCGATCTTCGCGGTGGCGATTGGGTCCAGGGCCGAGCACGGCTCGTCCATGAGAAGGACCTCGGGTTCCGCCGCAAGTGCCCGCGCGATGCAGAGCCGCTGCTGCTGGCCGCCGGAGAGGGAGACCGCGGGCGCGTCGATCCGTTCCTTGACCTCGTCCCAGAGGGCCGCCTGCTGGAGGCTGCGCACCACCTGCCGGTCGGTCTCCTCCCTCGAAGGTCGTCCGTTGAATCGAAGCGCGGCGCTCACGTTGTTGTAGATGGACATCGTGACGAACGGATTTGGCTTCTGAAAGACCATCCCGATCCGTCGGCGCACCCGCACGGGGTCAAGCTGGTAGATATCCTCCGAGTCGAGCAGGACCTGCCCTTCCACCCGGGTCCGGACGACGGTCTCGTGCATACGGTTGAGGCAGCGGATCAACGTCGACTTTCCGCAGCCAGACGGTCCGATGATGGCGCTGACGGCTCGTTCGGGGAACTCGATGGAGACATCGGTGATCGCGGCTTTCTCGCTGTAGTAGGCAGTGAGGTGGTCGACCTTGAGCTTGGTTGGGTTCATGGTACTCTAGATTCCTCCCATCCGGACCCGCATCCGATGGATCGCCAGTCGCGAAATCACATTCACGACAAGGATGAGGATGAGGAGGAAAAGCGTGGCGCCCCAGGCGACCTTAACCTGGTTCGAGTACGGGCTCAGAGCGAAGGTGTAGATCAGGATCGGTAGGTTCGCCCCCGGGTGGTTGAAGCCCTGGAACCAGAGCGTGGAGTAGCCCAGGGTAAAGAGAAGCGGGGCCGCTTCGCCCGCGGCTCGCATGACCGCGAGCAGGACCCCTGTGGCGACGCCCGGCAACGAGGCGACCAGGACAATTCGAAGCGTGGCCTTCCACTTCGAGATGCCGAGGGCCAGTGCGGCTTCCCGGATGGAGTTGGGGACCACTCGTAGGGCCTCCTCGGTCGTCCGCACGACGATCGGGATCATGATGGCGGAAAGAGCGAGTGCGCCCGTGTAGAAGCTGAGGGCGATTTGCGGGTAGTAGATGACGAAGTAACCGTAGATGAACGCCCCCATGATGATGGAGGGTACTCCGGTGAGGACGTCCGCGATAAAGCTGACCGCCCGCCCGAGGCCCCGAGCGCGGTACTCGGACGCGAAGATGGCGGCGAGGATGCCCACCGGGACCGAGATGGCCGCGGCGAGGCCGACGACAATCAGCGTCCCCTGAACGGCGGGTCCGATTCCGACGGTCTTGCACGAGATTGCCGAACAGGCGTTGGGTGCCTCCGACGTGAGGAACTGGGCCTGGAAGAGAACGGCCCCTCCTTGAAGGAACGACTCGTACACGATGCTCACGAGTGGGTAGAGGACGGCTAGGACGCAGAGCCCAGTGAGCACGGCAATGATCTGGCTCAAGAGCTTGCGGCGAGCGTAGCGGTCGAATTTCCTCATTCGACGATTCCCCCTCCCCCACCCTTGAGCACGCGCCACACCAGGAGCCGGGCGATGATGTTCACCGAGAGAGCGATGACCAGTAGGATGAGACCGGCCTCGAGGATGGCGGACTCCTGGAGAGGTCCGCTGTTACTGAGCAGCTCGTTCGCGATGAGGCTCGCAATCGTCTGACCCTGCGACAAGAGGGAAGTCGGGATCCGGTCAGCGTTGCCGATCACCATGGTCACGGCCATCGTTTCGCCCAGCGCTCGTCCGAGTCCGAGAATAATGCCGCCGATGATCCCAGATCGGGCGTAGGGGATCATGGCAACGCGGGTTGTCTCCCAGTCGGTAGCGCCCAGACTGAGGGCGGCCTCCTTCTGGGCCTGGGGGACCGCGGCCAGCGTGTCCCGGCTAATGGCGCAGATGGTAGGGATGACCATGATCGCGAGGATCACGCTCGCGGTGAGCACGTCGAGCCCGATCGGCGTGCCGTCAAAGAGGCCGGTGAACCCGAGGTACTGCTTCAATCCGGGTTCGATGGTCGACGCCATGTAGGGATGGACCACATAGATTCCCCAGAGCCCATAGATCACGGAGGGAACTGCCGCGAGGAGCTCGACCGCGGTACCCGCCGGACCGCGGAGCCATCGCGGCGCGTGGGTCGTGAGGAAGATCGCCGAGCCTAGGGCGAGCGGGATAGCGATGAGGAGGGCGATGGCGCTCGTGAGTAGCGTTCCGACGACGACCGGCACCACCCCAAAGACGTTGGTAGTGGGGCTCCAGACCGTCCCCCAGAGGAACGAGAAGCCGAAGACCTGGATCGAATAGCGGGAGCCGTAGGCGAGGATCCCGACGATCGCCGCCGCGAGACCAATGACCGAGACCCCTACGGCGGTGACGATGCCAAAGAACACCCGGTCGGGCCACCGGGACGTCGGTCGAGACCGCCGGGGTGCCCTGCGGGGAATAACCGGTGTCGAGGAAGAAGAAGAATTGGAAAGGGTTGGCGGCTCCATCCGGAGAACCTCGGTGGGTCCGCCCGGCCTCTCGACTAGCTCGAGCTCGGGACGCAGACTGGGATGGTCTGCGTGCCAAAGGTAATCGAGTTGATGGACGCGATGTCAGCGCTCACGATGGCCGAGGTCAAGGGGACGTAGTAGAGCAGCGCCGAGTCATTCTGTCCGACCGCCACGATCCAGTGCAAGAAGTCGACCACATTCTCCGCGTTCGTCAGCGTGTAGCTGCTGAACGCGTTCAGGTTCTGGTAGACTAGCACGTACGTAAGGGACGTGATCGGGTAGTCGTTCGCGCCCGGTGCGTTGAGCAACGAGACGTTGTACCAGTCACCCGTTCCCGCGGGAAGCACGACGCTCGAGTCGACAAGCGCGGACTCGGTGTTGGCCACCGTCGCATGGATGAAGTCCCCCTTGGGGTTCTGGACGTTCCCGACACCGACCCCGGACCCCGCGTTCAGCGCGTAGTTCAGGTCGACGTAACCGATCGAATACGGCGTAGTTTGAACCGTGGACGCTTCGCCGCCGTTCCCCGAGGCTCCGCCTCCGATCGTGATGTTGGTGGGCCAGGCTGTGTTCTTACCGTAGGTATGGGCCCACGCGGCGTTCTCCACGCTCATGAAGCTCGTAAAGATGAACGTGGTTCCGCTTCCGCCCGTCCGGTGGACGGGGAAGATGGTCTGGACCGGTAGGACGACGTGGGGGTTCAGGGTCTGGAGAGCCGAGTTGTTCCAGTTCGTTATCCCGCCGTCAAACATCTGGGCGAGGACGCTCCCGTTGAAGTTCAGGTCCGCGGATACGCCGGGCAAGTTGTAGATCGGGACGACACCGCCGGCCGACTCGGGAATCGTTAGAATCCCCGGCGCGGCCACACGTTGAGCGTAGGTGAGAGGAGCATCGCTGGCTCCGAAATCCACGGTCTTCGCCGTGATAGCTTGGATACCCGCCGAACTCCCTGCGGAGTCATACGTGACGGCTGCTCCGTTCCAGTAGGATGTCGCCCACTGGTCCATCAAGGGAGCGACCAGAGTCGACCCTTCGCCCTTGAGTTGGACCACACTAGGGAGCGTGCATCCCGACGTTCCTTTGGAGCTGCTGCTGCTACTGTTGAACCATCCCGCCGACCACCCGACGACCAGCACGAGGATGACGACGACGATCACTGCAACCACCGCGATCATCGGGCCACGGCCTCGTTTTTGCCGTTGGATTGCCGGAGTTCCGGCCTCACTTGTCGGTGGCGCACTCGTTCCTGCTTGGCTGCTACTCATTTTTCTCCTGCCGTTCTTCTGTTCACGGACTGTGTCGGTTCCGTCGACCTTAGAGGGAAAGCCCGTCCACAACGCGGCTAGCCGTCCGGGTCGACATCGGAGGAACGAACTTTACAGGGGATTTATACTAATCTGCCGTAGAGTATATAGATTACAATAGGCGTCTATTTGACACGGGTTGTCAAGCAACTTTCTTCGTTGCGGCCCGACTGGTCGTCAGTGGTGCTCCGCGGAAGGGATTACGCATGCGGTGGCTCGTTCGGTTCGGATACGATGGCCGCGAGTTTGCCGGATGGGCCCGCCAACCGGGTCTCCGTACGGTAGAGAGTGAGCTTCTCCGTGGACTTGTCCGTCTTGGAGTGACTCCTTCTGCGGAGGCAGCGAGGGTCGCCGTGGCGAGCCGGACCGATCGGGGGGTTAGCGCGCGGGCGAACGCCTTTGTGGTGTCGACCGAGCTTCCGAGCCGGGTTCTGCTGCGTTCTCTAAACGGAATATCCACGGAACTGATTTGTTCGGCCGCAACCCCGGTCCCCGAGGAGTTCCGAGTGCGAGGAGCCGTGCGGCGGACTTATCGCTACTTCGAACCGATCGGAGGGCACCACCCTGATCGATGGGAACGCGCGGCGCGCCTCTTCTCCGGAGCGATTGACGTCCGGTCGTTCGGGCGAGGTCTCCCAGCGGGAGTACCCATCCTGCGGTTGGTGGAATCTGTCACGGTGGCCCCAACGGAGGGAGGACTCATCGTGGAAGTCCGCGCCCCCTCATTCGTCTGGGGGATGGTCCGCAAGATCATCGGGGCATTGCGGGAATACGATGCCGGCCGCTTGACGCTCGCGCGGCTCGAAGCCGCGCTCAAGGGCGATGTCCGCCTCACCTTGCCGACAGTAGACCCGGAGGGTCTTGTGCTGTGGGACGTCGAGTACCCCCTGCCCTGGACGTTGAGCTGGACAGGGCCCAACCGACACCAGCAGGCACGGATTCGATCGCAGACGGACTCGTTATGGATGCAGTCCGAGCTGCTCAAGGCGCTGAGCACGGTGTAAGTCGCGCCACCTTGGAGCAACTCAGGGACGCGCTACCCGACCCGTTCCCAGCGCTCGAGCTTCTGCACCGCGCCTAGGGTGGAGCCGCGCTGGATTTCCTCCCGGACACGGTTCTCATGCTCGAGCACGTCCAGGGCCCGGTTCGCGATCTCCTGCGCCCGCTCGCGCGGGACGACCACGACCCCGCTCACATCTCCCACGATCCAGTCGCCGGGGCGGACCCGCTGGCCGCCGACCGTCACCTCGACCCCGATCTCGCCGTGACCCTTCGGCTCCCCAGCATTAGGGCTCACCGACCGGCTGAACGCGGGGAATCCCATCTCGAGAATCGTGTCAAGGTCCCGGATGGCCCCGTCGACGACGACACCTGCGACGTGACGGCCGTGCGCTGACCAGCTGGCCAGCTCCCCCCAGACCGCGGTCGTCCCGCCTCCGGCGTCGACCACGATGACGTCACCGGGCCCGGCTCGGTCGATCGCTTCGACCGGCTTCGCCCAGTCCCCGTCGCGGGTAACGACGGTCACGGCGGTCCCGACCACGCGAACCGATGGGCCCTTGAGGTGCGGGAGGAGGCCGTGCATCGCCCCCTGTCGCATCATCGCGTCCGTCACGTTCGGGCTGGACACTTTCAGAAAGGCCTCCCGGAGGTCCTCGCTGCGGTAGCGACGGAAATGCTCACTCGCGACCGCCTTCTGGGTCCGGATCGCCTCGTCGATGCGTTGGGTCGCCTCGACGATCTTGGGGCTCTTCGTGATCGCTCCTCCGACGATGAGGATCTGAGCGCCGGCGCGGACCGCCTCCACGACGCTCTCGCTCGTGAGACCGCCGGCGACCGCAACCGGGATCGGGGATGCCTTCGCGAGCTCTGCGAGCACGGCGAACGGGGTCTTCCCCGTCATCTGCATGTCGATCCCCACGTGCCAGCAGACGGCCGCCGCGCCGAGCTCGGCGACCCGCTTCGTACGAGCCACCGGGTCCGCGACGCCGAGCAGGTCGACCATCACCTCGGCTCCGTAAAGTTCTCCACCCCGGACCGCGTCCGCGATGGTGTCGTCGTCCGCGGCGCCTAGGACCGTGACGATGTCGGCCCCCGCCTTGGCAGCGATCTCGACCTCGAAGGCCCCGGTATCCATCACCTTCAGGTCGGCTACGATCAGGTGGTCCGGGAATGCCTTCTTCAGTTCGCGGACCGCGTCCAACCCCTCGCTCTTGATGAGCGGGGTCCCGGCCTCCACCCAGTCCGCTCCCCCTTCGACCGCCTCGCGTGCCGCGAGCAGGGCGCGGGAGAGGTTCTCGAAGTCGAGCGCGACCTGGAGGACCGGTCGGTCGAGCCGCATGTCCTACCGAGAGGGCGGGCGATATTAACCGTGCCAGGGCTTCGGCCCGGCGTGCGGCGCCCACCCCTGGGGTCCGTTCGGCTCATCCATGGCGACGCGCGCAAGCTGAACGGCATCGCGAGCGGAACGGTCCATCTGGTCGTCACGTCGCCTCCGTACCCCATGATCCCCCAGTGGGACGGACTGTTCCGTGCCCTGGGAGCGACCGACTACCCAGGGATGCTCCGGGTGCTCGCCGACGCCTGGGCCGAATGCCAACGCGTTCTCGTCCCCGGCGGCATCCTCGCGGTCAACATCGGCGATGCGCTCCGCTCGGCGGACGGGGAGTTTCGCCTCTGGCCGAACCCGGCCGAGACGTTCGTGTCGGCGACTCGCCTCGGCTTGGTTCCGCTCCCGTACATCCTCTGGAAGAAGCCTACCAACCGCCCCAACGCGTTCCTCGGCTCGGGGTTCTTGCCACCGAACGCCTACGTGACCCTCGACTGCGAGTACGTTCTCCTCTTCCGCAAGGGAAAGCTCCGGCGTTTCCCGACCCACGACGCCGCTCGGCTCGCCAGCCGGTTCTCGCGCGAAGAGCGAGACCGCTGGTTCAGCCAGGTCTGGACCGATATCCGGGGCGCTCGCCAGGATTCGCCCCGGGGGAGGAGCGCCGCGTTCCCGCCCGAGCTCGCCGAACGGCTGGTGCGGATGTTCTCGGTCGAGGGCGACACGGTGCTCGACCCGTTCGCCGGGACCGGCACCACGCTCTGGGCGGCGAGCCGCTGGGGTCGTGACGCGATCGGCGTGGAATGGGACCGAGGCGCCTACGGTGCCCTCGAGGCGAGTGCGCTGGCGCGCGGGTTCACGCTTTCCGCTCGGGCGCGGGGCCCGAAGGGGATGAAGGCGCGGGTTGGGCGCGGTGTGCGATCTCCTCGTCCACGGCGAGCTTGAGGTACTGGAGCGCCGAGGCGCTCAGCCGGTCCATGTGGAGCAATAGGTAGTGCAGGTAGAGCCGCTCCGGGCGATGCGTAGGCCCCGGGAGGTGACCGGGGAGGGGTCGGTGTCGGTCAATCGTGTCGGCATGGTTCTCGTGGTCCGGTCCGTGGAACTCTCGCCCGGTCGGGCCGACCAAGGGGGGATAGAGTCGGTCGACCGGGTCGTACCATTCGCTGGGGGGCCTCGAGGAGGTGGACAGTTCCGAAGGAACCTCCACGACCTTTCCCTTCAGGTACGGGTGCACCGGTCGCCCGGGGTCTTGGAGCTCCCCAATAGGTCGACCCGCAACGTCCTCGACGATGGTCTTCAGGCTCCAGCTCGTCCGGCGGCGCGGCGGGCCTTCGACCGTCGCGTCCGCGCCCACGTTCCTCGTTCGGCGCGCGGGCCCCTATAAACCTCCCTTTGGAGCGGCATCGGGGGCGTCCGGAGTCGTCCTGGGTCGACCCAGGCTGGCTTCGAGGAACTCGTACTCGGGGGTCGACGCTACGATCGCGAGCGGCAGGTGTAATTCCCCCACTCTCCAGAGCGATTCGGAGTACCCGGTCTCCTTCGGGAGACGCGCCCGCGGCAGCCAATCGCCCTCCGCGTCCGTGAGTTCAAAGAACGTCCGCGCTTCGGCCGACACCTCCGGGAGGCGTAGGAACGCGGTCGCGTACAAGTTCCTGAGGAGAGACCTTCCGGCCGGACGGACGAGAAAATCTTCCGGACTTTGAGAAAGGACCAGTAGCCCTGCCTCGAAGTGTCGCACGTGACGCACGACCCGGTCCAGGAACTCTTCGGTCATCGCGTGGCGCGCGAGAAGGTGCGCCTCGTCGATGAGGAGCAGCTTGCCGCCCGTGAGCCCGGCCATCCGCCCGTACGCCCAATCGAGGACGTACGTGAGGTGGAACGGCAGTTGGTCATCGGGCACTCCTTGGAAGTCGACCGATACGACCATTTCGGTTGGGCGAGCGGTCGTCGGTCCATCCAACGCCCGCAGCGAACCCGACCGGAACACCTCAAGCAGGGTCGCGAGGCGGGT
This sequence comes from Thermoplasmata archaeon UBA61, assembly GCA_002503985.1. Lineage (GTDB taxonomy): Archaea > Thermoplasmatota > Thermoplasmata > Lutacidiplasmatales > UBA184 > Lutacidiplasma. The sequence goes on along the minus strand of DASW01000007.1, from coordinate 140,747 downwards.
TCCCGCTCCGCCCCGCTCGACCACTCGGTCCCGAAGGTCTCGCAAGGTCGGCACGTCTGGTCCTCGCTCGTAGAGTTGGGTCACGGCCGCGTCCAGCTCGGCCGCCTCCTCGTCTCGAAGGCTCGGGAAGAGGGCCCGAAGCATCGTTCCGACCCGGGCGGCCTTCTCCCGTCGGTCGCCCCGGGTAGTCACCGGGTCGAGCGGGTTCAGTCTCCCCCCAACCCCGTCCGCGACACGGATGACCGAGCCTCCGAGAGCCTTGACCAAGGTCGAGTACTCCCCTAGAGGATCCAATATGGCGATGGACGTGTCGGGTCGTAGCCACCGAGTCCTCAGCAGAGTCAGCGCCGCCGCGAACGACTTGCCCGACCCCGTCGTACCAAAGATACCCCAGGAGTAGCTCGCGTGGGACCACCGGTCAACGAATACCGGGCTCGCGTCGGAAAGCGCGAGACCCAGGAGGACCCCTCCCGGCTCCAAGAGCGTCTCGTCTCCGAACGGGAAGAGCGAGGCGAGCCCATCGGTCGGCAAGGTGTGCCAGTAACCCGAGGGCCGTGGCTCGGACGCGGACAGGTCCGGCGGGAGGAGCGCCTCGCGGACCTCGTACCGAGGAACACGTGACCGAAACCCGATGGCGGAGAGCCGCTCGGATAGGCGCATCCTCCTCGCCTCGACGTGCGGCCGGGTCGGAGCTAGGACCACGAAGCGTATTCCGACCTTCCAGAGCTCCTGAGTCCGCCGAGCGACCGCGCGGCCCAGCTCCTCGGCACTCGCACGTTCGACCTCGAGCTCGGCCGTCTGCCCTCCGTTGCCACCGGTGGCGAGCTCCGCCTCGGCGACGGCCCTCGCCCCATGCAGGAGCTCGAGCGCGTTCGAAGACGGGATCTGGTGGGCCTCTACCGAGAGCTCGAGCGTCTCATTGGTCGGAAGAATGCGGCTAAGGAACCCGAAGGGAACTTCCGGGGGGAAACTTCGAATCAGGAGCGGTGCGCGGTAGCTTCGGCCGACCCGCCAAAAGGTCGGCGCTTCGGCGGGCGCGTTCGAAGGGAGGGATCGGGTCATGAACGGGAGAACACCGGGGAGCGAAGCGGAGACGAAGTTCGCTCGGTCGCGAAGAGCGGGACGAGACCCCCCGCAAGGAGGAGGCCACGAAAGGCGGCGAGGGATGGGGGAGCAATGAGGAACAAGATCGCAGCGGCCCCCAGAACGCTGAGCGCGATCGCCGGCCCAGTGCCCGGACCCTTTCGGGTGAGCGAACCCCGTCGTCGGGCCCGCGAGACCCATCCCGCCAACGCGAGAGCGGCGAGCGTGGCCGTCGGCGCGATGAGGAGCGGGAACACTATCGACAACCCCCCGCAGACGACGGCCAATCCAACGGCGGCGCCGAACGCTTCGAATTCGAATACGGGGCCGGCACCTGTTCCGCCGGTCATGCCCCTAGCCCCTCCGTGGGCCAGCCGAACCGGTGTGCAGCCTCGGCCAGGGATCGGTCTCGAAGCCGAACCGGTCGGAGCCCGAGGGAGCCGAGTCGCTCGACGAGGTTTGCGACCCTCCCCTCCAGACGCCCGATGGCATCCGTGTCGACCTCGAATGTGCCGAGGACGAAGTACACTCGCCGGAGGAACCGGCGCCGGCAAAGCAGGGTCACGAGTTCGGAGTACCCCGAGCGCGCCTGGGCCTGCTGACCGCCTCCCGAGGGGATTCCCGGTCGAACGGCTTGGGAGCGAATCGGAGTTGTTGTGACGAGGAACGAGAAGCTGGTGTCCGTCGAGCGTAGGAGTTCACGATAGAGTTCAAAGCGCCGGGCGAGCTCGTCGGGTGGCAGGTACGCCATGGGCATGCCGCCCGTGCGAACGACGGCCACGTAGCGATGGGACTCGAGCTGGAGTAGCCCCTGGCGGACGAGGGGCCGGGACCCGGCGCTTTTCACGGCACTCCTCGGGCCCGCCGTACGCACCTTCCAAGTGACGAACGTGAGCATCCTTTCGTCAAAGGCACGGCCGTCCGGGCGCCAGGCCGAGATGACAAACCCCGCCAGCACCACCGGGAGCCATACGAGGGGGCTCGCGAAGGGGGACAACAACGCCCCCGTCGCGGCGTACGTGAGGAACTTGAGCGCGTCGCGCGAAGACGGGAACGGACCGAGTCGCATTCGGCGGTCCAATCGTTCGGGAAGCCCGATGATGAGGGGACCGCCCTCGCGCTCGCCCATCTCATTTCGCCCCTCCCTTGAGCATCGGCGGCTGGGCCGAGGGGCCGTTCTTTCCGTGGGATGGTCCGACGTGTCGCAACAGTTGCCACGCGCCGTGACCGATCAGCTCACCGACCACGAGCGGGGCCGCCGCCGGAGCTGCCGCCGATCCGGCGACTCGGGTAACTCCGGCGAACGCTCCCCCCGCGGGACTGCTGGTTCGTATTCCGTTGGCCGCCGGCGCGAACGAGGAGGCAGCGGCAGACGGTGCGACCTGGAGACCGCGCTGCGCGTTCGATTGGACAACCCCCGATGCACCACCGAATCCGAAGGAAACGAGGGAGGTGCCGGCCAGCGAGAGAAAGAACGGGGAGGCAACGGCCACGGCGAGATAGGCAACCAGCATGACGGGATTCGGGCTCCCGACAGCGAGTTCGAGAGGAACGACGAGAACGCAAGGTAGGAACGCGAGCTCGCCAAACAGCAGCCACCCTCTTCGGGCGAGGGGGGAGAGGGGGTGAAGGGGCCACAATAGCGTGAATATCGGTAACAGCACGAGCAGGACGGCCAGAACGGCATCCCGTATCCCAACCGCGAGGACCAGGACGAAGACTGCGGCGAACTCGACCAGGGAAAGCACGAATGCGAGCGCTCCATTGTCCCAGGAGAACGGGACCTGTCCCCAACCGGCCAAGTTCACCCAGTGCTGCCAGGCACCACCATCCCAGCCGGAGATGATGGGGTAGAGACCTCCCGCAACGCCGATGATTGCGCCGGCGATCGGCACCGTGAAGTTCGCTCCGACGACGCCGATGATGAGCCGGGGGAGGAGCCCATCCAGTGCGTCTGCCCACCGCGAGACGACCGACCGGGACAGGTAGAGAACAGCGACGCCGAGCGCGACCAGCGTGACCGCCGGGTCGACCACGTTTGTGAGGACGTACCCTGAGAACCGCGCCCCCGTGGATAGGTAGTTCACGCCGCCACTTCCCGAGCCCAGGAGGGGAGGGAAGAGGGCACTGGGCTGGAGCTCGGGAACGAGGAGGTTGTCGTACGTCGGCCCGATGACCGCCGTGATGATGGCCGTGAGTCCGGCGAAGAGCAGGAACAGAAGGGTCCGGACAAGGTCGCCCAGGTCCACGGAGGGGATCGGCACCCTGTCCCTCCTAACTGCCCGTGAGAACCCAGTGGGCGAGCCCGTAGAGGAGTCCGGTGACCGCCGCCATGAACAACAAGGTTCCAATCAAGGCGTCCCGGGCGCGGTCCTTCGCTTGGATCTTCTTGGTAATGTCATTGGAGAACCAGCTTAATGCGACGCGAGCCCAGACGAGCGATAGGATCCCGCTCCCCGCGAGAGCCACCAAGTCGACCAGACGATTGATCGAAGCTGAGAAGTTGCTCACGGGGGTCGAAGGGGCTGTTCCGAAGGTCCGGAGACCGAGTACGGGAGGTGGGGAGGAATGGCCTGCCGGTACGGGTACGGTCGCCAGGGCGATGAGAAGGAATGCAATCGTCCGAGTCCTTCGGGAGGCGCCCGTTCCTAGATGAGTTACCGACCAGCTTCGGATGACCACGAAAGCACCTCCTCCCCGTCGGCTCCGCTCTCCGAGCGGATCGCGCCCTCGGAGACCAGTCGGTCGATGGTCGAGCGAACGACGGCGAGCGGAATCCCCGCTTCCTCTGCCAATAGCTCGACAGTGAATCGCTCCGCGCCTTCGGCCGGCTCGATAATGCGCTTGAGTGTCTCTACGGGGTCTGGTCCGGGAGTTTCGCCGCGTGTCTTTCGAGCTCGACGCCCCCGTAGGAACACGACCGTCGCGATGCCACCCGCCGGAATGAGAGCCAGCAGCAGCCAGGTCGGGTCCATCGGGGCCGTGGTGGTCGAATTACCGAATGGTCCGGGCAGCGTCGAAGGGGGAGGCGGAGGAACGGTCGGCTCCGCTGGGGCAATCAGGGCGACCGTAAGGTGGGTCTCGAGGTCTTTGCCCAGACGGTCTGTCACCGAAACCAGTACCTCCAGTGAGCCGTTCGCGTGTGCGGGAAACAGCCAACGGTACGTCCCGTCCGACGGCAGCGTTCGGTTCCAGGATTCGTTGTCGCTCGCGTTCACGTACAGTTGGAACGGCGACTGTCCGCCCTGAACCGACAGGTTGACCGCGAGCGTTTCGTTGGGCGAGGTCGGCCCCGAGGCGACGGCGACCTCGGCCGACAGGATAGGGATGAGCGGGACCTCGAGCCCCGTCCGCCAGGTAGCCCCGCACCCATCGGCTACTCCCGCGGTAAGCGAAAGGTTCCCTTCTTGGTCGTACGACCCGTTCCAGGAGAACGCTCCGACGTCCGGGAGGGTCCCGTTCCCGGGCGACCCGTTCGCGGGTGCGAGGTCAGGGACGACCCACCAGGAGAACGGCGGACAGCCAGAGAGCACCTCGCCGGCGACCTCTGCGACCGCGCCGTAGGAAACGAGAGAACGGGCGCCGGTCACGTTGGCATCGAGCGGGGGGTCGACCCAGACGGTCGCCGTCACGCTCGTTCCCATGTCTCCCAGGGCGTCGCTCGCCCGGACCCCGAGCGTGTACTCCCCCGCGACCCCGAGCGGGACCCTCAGGACCCCACTTCCGTCAGAACCGACGGTCTCGGCGCCCCCCGACCGGTTTCCCGAAAGATTCCACGTTAGTGAGATCGGTAGGGCACCACCGGAGAGGTGGACCTGGACGAGCGCGGTGCTGCCCTCCTCCCCCACCGATTCGACGGGCGTCGCCGATAGTTGTGGCGCGGTCACGACGTTCTCGTAGAGGACGATGCTCGCCGATGTCCCTCCGGGTTGGGGAGGGTACGCGCCGAAGAGGACCTCCTGGGTCCCCGGTGCGATGAACGTGCAGGAGAACGGGGTCGCGTTGGGAGACGCCGGGGAAGTGGGGTCCGGACCGACAGTAGCGTTCGAGCAATCGAACAGCGTCACCGCCCCGGCCGGTTTGCTCTCGGCAACCCCGGTGAACTCGGCCGGGACCCCAACCACCGCCACGTAGCTGGCCGGGGTAATGGCCACCTCGAGGCCGGTCCCAACGGAGAGGGCCTCCGCGACCGAGACGTTGACGAAACTGCCACCGACGTCGTTCGCGACCACGAAGGGGACAAATTCCCCTGCCGAGAACGGGTGGCCGACCGAGAAGGGGCCCGATGCAGGAACGGCGACCGTAGAATGGGCGCCGTCGCCCCAGGTAACCTCCACGGTGTACGGAAGTTCACCTCCGGTGACCGTACCTTCGAGGACGGCCGTGTTCCCGGGTGCCATGGGGTTCGGTCCGACATCGACCCCCGACAACGAGAGGGGAACGACGATCGAGATGCTCGTTCGGTTCGACCGTCCGACAACCGTCTCGTTCCCGCTGCAGTCGAGCACGGCTCCCGACCGGACGGACACGGGCACCGTTCCCGAACCGAACGATTCCGCGGTGAACGTCGCGGACGGTCCGATGCTGGCGTTCAGGAACCCCGTCGCGCTCCCGTTGTCAACCGACCAGCGGTACCAAAGGGCCGTTACGCGGCAGAGAGGAGTTCCGGCCGACCAGACGGCCTGGACGGTGAGGTTGGAGCCGGTGCGCATCTCGTAGGATGGCGGGTCGATGGCGAGGTCGACCGCCGAAGCGTCGTTGGAGGGATGGGAGAGGGTGTTCGCGAGGAGTTCCGAGGATACGGGGGCTCCCGAATGCCCGAGGGTCGTGACGAGCAGTCCCACGAGGAGGATCGAGTCCACCGCGATTGGAAGGAGGCGGGACGCCCCTTCGGTGCGGACCTCCGTCACGCGACCACCCGGGGTCGAGGATGGGGGGCCTGCTATTTCGCGCGCCAGCCCCCGGCGGTGGGTGAAAGGTGCGTCGTCGCTAGGCTACTACCGCCAGGGCGGCGTGCTCGCGCGAGAACGGGGTGAGGGCCGTCTCGTAGGCGACGGCGAGACGGGCCGCCGATAGCGCGGACCGCGCCTCCCGAACGACGGTCGCCGTCGGGCGTTGCTGGGTGACCGACCGGACCTTGAGCATCAGGATCCCGCGACCGCGGGGAGAGAGGCAGGCTCTGGCGTTCTCGACAAAGATCCCGGCCTGGTTCCGCTGAGCGATGTCCTGATAGAGCAGCTCGACCGCCCCGACGTCCGCCTGGTAGCGCTCGGGCAGTTGGGCGTCGGCCAGGATCGGGACGAGCCCGGGTCGCTGCCGAGCGAGCGCGAGGAGCCGGGCGAACGAGGTCGGGCTCTTCTCGATCGCAAAGAGGGTGGCCTCGGGCCAGAGGTCGGAGAGATGGCTCACGGTCGTTCCGTGGGCCGCTCCGAGGTAGAGGACGGTCCGGGGGGGCCGGCCGAGGACGTCCGCGGGAGCCCCCTTCAGCAGAAAGGCCGCGAGCTTCGAGCGGAACGGGTCCCAGGCCCGATACTCGACCCCATCGACCGTCGAGAGCGCCTCCCCGTAGACTTTCGTTCCGGGGTTTCGATTGACCGTGTAGAGGTCTCGTCCCTCCCGGTAGACCCTCTCCCAGGGGGCGGGCTTCACCGGAGCGGTACCGTCCCGACCAGGAACTCGACTTCGACCGGCGCGTTGAGCGGGAGGCCGGCGACGCCGACCGCCGCGCGCGCCGGCCGCCCGGCCTCGCCGAACACCTGGACCAGGAGGTCGGTCGCCCCGTTCGCCACCTCATGCTGCCGAGCGAACCCCGGTGATGAGGCCACATAGACCGTGACCCGAAGGAAACGTCGAACATGGTCGATCGACCCCAGCTCGGCCGCCAGCGCGCTCAACGCCTGAAGCGCGGCGCGGCGAGCGAGGTCTCGAGCGACCTCTATGGGCACGTCCCGGTCCACGAGCCCGGGGTGCACGACACTTCCCGCCTCGGTCACGATTTGCCCTGAGACCCAGGCCCGCTCCTCGTCGAGGACGACCGGGGAGTAGGTGCCCGCGGGCCGCGGAGGCGGGGGAAGCACGAGTCCGAGCTCGCGAAGCCGTTCGGAAGGGGTCGAGGTCATGGTAGAGGAGAGCCGCCCGGCCGAAAAACGTGTGCGGACCCTTCGACGCCGGAGTAAAGAGGGGAATCTGGCTCCCGTCCACCGATGTCCCTCTTCCGACGCTTCCGTCGGGACAAGGAGGACGAGCCGGGAACCGAGACGCCGGCCTCGACCGAACCTTCCCCTTCTCCCACCGAGGAGCGGACCCCCGCCGTTCCCGCTCCCCCCGCCGAGGCCCCCGTTCCGGCTCCCGTCGTTCCTGCCGCGCCCGCGCCGCCGCAGATTCCGCCCCCGCTGCCCGACCGCCCGGTATCCGAGCCGACTCCGCCGCCGTCCCCTCCGCCCGATGGGCTATCCAAGTGCTTCGTCTGCGGAACACTGCTCGAGGGCAAGACCTGCCCGAGCTGCCGGATGACCTGGGCTGAGTGAGGGACCGACCGCGGCACGGGCCGCTTCGACCGCGAGCTTTTGAGCCCCACCAGTTCCCCGAACCATGAGCCTTCCGACCTCGCCGGTCCCCGAGTTTGACTCGATCGAGCGAGAGGTCGTCGACCACCTGTTCGTCCTGTACCCTTCCTACGCGGTGGGGCTCGGACTCCATGCGTACGACGGCCGCCTTCCCGACCTCTCCCCTTCGGGGACCGACCGATGGATACGGGGCGCGGACGACCTGCTCGCGCGCCTCGCCGCCGTCTCCCCAGGGTCGCTCTCCCCCGATCGAAAGGCCGACGGCTTCCTCCTCAGCCTGCTCCTCGAAAGTCCGCTCTTCGACCTTCGCATGGTCTCCGACCTCGAACGGAACCCGATGAACTACCTCGGCGCCGTTTCGCTCACGGCCTACCTGAGCCGCGACTACGCTCCGGTGGAGCAGCGCGTCGGCCCGATCGTTCGGACGCTCGAGCAGGTCCCGCGGCTATTGCGAGAGGGCCGCGACCGCCTCCGCGGACCCCTCCCGAAGCCGTTCCTCGAGCTGTCCCTCGCGATCGGAAGCGGCCTCCCCTCCCACTTCGCCGAAGCCGAGGAGTTCGCCGGTCGCGCCCACCTCGCCGAGGAGGTCCGCGCGGTCCGTGTCCCCGCCGAAGCGGCCGTCACGGAGTTCCTCGCGTGGCTCCGAGAGTACCAGGTCCCTCGGGCGATCCCGGACTTCGCCCTCGGGCCGGCCCGCTACCAGCAGCTCCTGTTCGTCCGGGAAGGGATCGAGGCCCCGTTCGAGGACATCCGTCGGGCTGGGGCGGCCGACCTCTCCCGCAACCAGCACCGCCTCGAGGAGATCGCACACGCGGAGAACGTGACGGTCCCCGAGCTGTTCGTTCGCCTCAACACCGACCACCCGACGGCGGCCGAGGTTCTTCCCATGGCCCAGGAGTTCGTGGAAGAGACGCGTCGGTTCGTCAAAGACCACGCCCTAGCCACCATTCCCGAGGAAGCCCGGTGCCGGGTCGAGGAGACCCCGGTCTGGGGGCGCGCGCTCTCCACGGCCAGCATGAACCCGCCCGGACCGTTCGACGCGACCTCGACGGAGGGCATCTACTACGTGACCCCGGTCGACCTGAAATGGACGGACCAGCAGCAGGAGGAGTGGCTCCGGTCGTTCAACCGGTCGATGCTTCGGAACACCACGGTCCACGAGGTCTACCCGGGGCACTATCTTCAGTTCCTGCACTTCCGACGGTCGACCGGCAGCCTCGCGCGGAAGGTCTACCTCTCGTCCTCGTTCACTGAAGGATGGGCGCACTACTCGGAGCAGCTCGCGGTCGAGAAGGGTCTTGGCCGGGAGAACGTCCTCTCGGAGGTTGCGCAGATCCACGACGCCCTCTTGCGGGACACTCGGCTCCTCGTGTCCATCGGCCTCCACACGAGCGGGATGACCCTCGAGGCGGCGACGCGGCTCTTCCAGACGGAGGCGCACCTCGAACGGCTTCCGGCCGAGCGGGAAGCGATCCGCGGGACGTTCAACCCCGAGTACTTCTGCTACACCCTCGGGAAGCTCGCGATCCTGAACGCCCGCTCCCGCTTCCTGGAGCCGACGTTCGGGGGGAACCTGCGCTCGTTTCACGACACCCTGCTCGGCCTCGGATGCCCCCCGATCGGTCTCCTTGACTCGCTCCTCGAAGGCGTCCGACCGGCCTGACGCACGGTCGAGGCCCGCGTCGCCGGCGCAGGTCACCCCCGGGCGGCGCGTCCGTACAGGAACCGGAGCGTATCGGGGTAGAACGAGGAGAACTTCCAGTTCCGGAACTTTTCGGGGATCGCGAGGCCGGCGAGCTCCTTGCGAGGGCGGTGCGCCCGACGGTGACGGGCGACCTGGCGCTGGGCGGACGTGACATACTCCCGCATCGCGGAGAGGACGCGGGGGCCCCCCGGGGCGCCATGACCCGGCAACAGGGTCCGCGGGCCGAGGGAGGAGATCCGGTCGAGGATCTGCACGAGCGTGTCGGGGTTGCCGTCCCCGAGCCAAGGATGGTAGCCGTTCGAGAGGAGGTCCCCGAGGAAGGCGATGCGGTCGTCCGGAAGAAAGACGAACGTGTCGCTCGGCGAGTGACCCCCGCCGTAGGTGAGGATCCGGGCCGTGCGTCGGGTGCCCCGAAGGACGAGCTCCGAATCGAAGGTGAGGTTCGGCAGCGTCAGCCGTAGCTTGGGCAACGAATCGACGATCCCCCCGAGCCAGCCCCGGAGAAGGGCGCGGTCGCGGGGTGGGGTGGGGACCTTTCCCGCGGCGAACTCCTCCCAGCGGACCTTCGCCTCGGCGCGGTCGCTAGCCACATCCTCGGCTCCTCGGGTCCGGATCAGTTCCCATGTCTCGGTCGTGGCGATGACCCGAGGGTTCGCGAACACCTGGTTCCCCCGGATGTGGTCATGATGCCAGTGGCTGTTTACGAGGTAGTCCGCCGGGCGGCCGGTGAGCCGTCGGGCAGCGCGCGCGAGGTCCGCGCCCGAGCGAGGGGTGAGCCCCGTATCGAAGACGAGGGTCGCCCCCCCGAGGTCGACGACCGCCGAGTTCGAGAGGGCGTATCCCCCGTCGACGGCCACCGCCGCATGCACGCCGCTCGCGAGCTCCTGGAGCCGAAAGTGCCGGGAAGGCCGCGGGCCGGCGTTCACCGCCCCTCGAATCCCGGCGCGGTATTAACCCACGACCCCCCCCGCGGTGAACAGGGGTTGACGTGACCCTCTAAGCCTGTGGCCGGACCTTCCGTTCTTCGGGGAGTCTCGGAGGACTGGAATCGTCTATAGAGCGTTCCATGGCCGAAACTCAGCCGCCCTCCCGTAACGGCGGGAGGGCCAGGGATTCCCCTCTCGGTTGGCTCGGACGCAGCATCGTCCGGCATCCGTGGCGGTCGCTCATCGTGTGGACCGCGATCATCGCGGTCTGCATCCTGCCCGCCGCGAACGTAGGGTCGGTCATCACGAACACGTTCAGTAATCCGCTCCCGAGCTCGGACGAGAGCGTCCTGGCCCAGAACGCGTACAATGCCGAGTTCCCGCATGCCGCGTCGTCCCCTTCCTCCGCGATCGTCCTTCTCGAGTCCTCCAACATCATCGGACCTGCGGGCAAGAACGCCACGATCGCGGTCACCCAATCGTTGACCCAGGACCCCCGTCTGAAGAACGTGAGCTCGGTCCTCTCGGTCTACTCGGCGTACTCGGCCTACCTGACCGGCCAGGTGGAGCTCGGATGGTCGTTCTTGGGACCGGCGCTGAACGGTACGTCCTCGCTCCCCGTGGTGGTGAACCAGACCGCCGCCACAATCTGGGGTCCCGCAGCCGCCTACGTCCGGAACTGGGAGAGCATCGCCTCGAACCTCTCCGGAGACGTGCCGCTGTCGCAGGCGGACTGGCCGGCCTTCAACCAGACCCGTGGGGAGTACGCCTCCGGGTCGCTGGAAGCCCAAGTCCTCACGGTCTTCTACAACGGAAGCGGTGGATCGACCGTCGGTTTCAACCAGAGCGTCGCGAACGGCTCTCTCAGAGCCGAGAACGTCACGACGTGCGCCAACAACGCAATGTGGAGCACCCTCCCGACGGCCGTCCCTCGGCTGTTCCCCTCTCCCGCGAACCGCTCCGCCGCCGAGGCGGTTCTCTCGGGCCTCGCTCTCGGTAACTGGACCCTTCCCGTCCCGCAGCACGCGGTCGTCACGGCCCTGCTCGGGGCCGAGGTCGGCCTCTCCCCCTCGTGGCTGCTCACTCTCTGGAATGCCTTCCCGTCCGGGACACCCCCCTCCCTCACTGCCGTGGCGGCGTGGGTCGGCGACCAGGTCGGAGAGAATCCGATTGACCGGTTCCCGCTACCGATCCCCGCGTCGCTATACTCATCGTTCGTGAACCCCTCCGGGACCGCGACCCTCGTCGTGGTCTCGTTCGATGTGTCGGACACCTACACCAGCAACGGGTCGGTGGTGACGTACGCTGACGTCTCCCAAATCCAGAACGACGTTTCCCAGGTCCTCGCTTCCTCGACGACGTACGAGGGGATCACCAACTACGAGACCGGAGCGGCCCCGCTCGACGATGCCGTGAACTACCTGGCGACGTCGGCGATCAGCCTCCTCCTGGTCCTGACGATCGTCGTGCTCCTCGTCATCATGCTCCTCTACTTCCGGGCGCCCGCCGCCCCTCTGCTCTCCTTCGGTCTGATCGGCGTGGCGATGGTGGTCGGTCTGGCCATGATCTTCGTGCTGGGCACCTTCGTCAGCCCGTTCAACCCCGAGATCGAGTCGATCATGTTGGTGTTCTTGATGGCCATCGGCACCGACTATTCGGTCTTCTTGTTGGCTCGGTACCGGGAGGAGCTGGTCCGGGGCGTCTCGCCGGCGAAGGCCGTGGAGACCACGGTGCGATGGGCGGGCCAGAGCATCACGACGAGCGGGCTCACCGTCATGGTCGTGACGGTCGCGCTCACCTTGTCGGGGATCAGTTTCCTCGGTCAGCTCGGCGAGGCTCTCTTCATCACGGTCCTGGTCGCGCTCCTGGTCAACCTCACGGTCCTACCGTCGATCCTCATGCTGGTCGGGCCGCGAGTGTTCTGGCCCAACTCCGGCGCACGGTTCCAGCGGTACGCCGAGCGCCGACGGCAGAGCATCGAGTCCCACCGGGACTTCATCGCCCGCGCCGGGCGGACCGCGACGCGCCGGCCGATCACGGTGATCGCGGTCATCGCCCTGCTCTCGGTCCCCGTCGTGGTCGTGGCGCTCAACGTGCCGGTCTCCTACGACATCACGAACATCGGGCTCCCGTCCTCCAACCCCGCCCAGGTCGGTTTCAACCAGCTCACGGACCAGTTCGGGGCGAGTTACTTCTCCCCGAGCTACGCCCTGGTCAACTTCTCCGCGCCTCTCATGTCCTCGAGCGGAGCCAACGCCACGGAGTTCCGGGACGTCGCGGACCTTGCCGCGACGATGGCCACGACTCCGGGTGTCGCCTCCGTCGTCACGCTGGTGGGTGGGGGTGGCGCGCCGCTCGACGCTTGGCTGAACTTCACGACCCTCCTACCGGCGGAGCAGGTCGCGCTCCACGAGGCCCTGGGTTCCTACGTCGGGGCCGACGGGACGACGGTCCTCTTCAACATAGGTACCAACGCGAGCGGGTACTCCGCGACGGCGATCTCGGTGCTCGATGACCTGCACAGCCGGGCGAACACGTTCGCGACCGGTCACCCCGAGGTCCGACAGGTACTGTTCGGCGGGGCCGCTCCCACGACCCAGGACATCCAGTCGATGGTCAACCACGCGAACGAAGGGATGTTGATCGGGGCGGCGGTCGGCCTCTTCCTCATCCTGCTGATCATCCTCGGGTCGGCGTTCGTCCCCGTGCTCGCCCTCGGCGCGATCGGCCTGTCGATCCTGTGGGGGTGGGCGTCCACGTACTTCGTGGTCGGGATCGTCGAACATGAGGCCCTCATCTTCCTCCTTCCGCTCATCATCCTCATCCTCGTCCTGGGGCTGGGGATGGACTACAACGTCCTCCTCCTCACTCGGGTCCGGGAGGAACGGGCCCGGGGGCGGGGTTCCATCGAGGCCATCCAGCAGGCCGTCACCCATGCGGGAGGGGTCATCGCGGCCGCGGCGGTCATCCTCGGAGGCGCCTTCCTCCTCCTTGGCCTCACGAGCCCTCTGGGGATGTTGGCAGGGGTCGGCCTCGGCATCGGGATCGCCGTTCTCCTGCAGGCGTTCGTGGTGCAGACGTACCTTACCCCAGCAGTGCTGGCCCTCGGAAAGGACCGGATCTGGAAGGGGTGGCGCCGCGCGCCGCGGGCTCCCAACGACGAGCCAGACCCGTAATCTAGCGGGCACCCTCCGGTTCGGTTTCCCTGATGGCAGGGCCGGGTCCGTCACGCGGTGGAACCCGAGCCAGCCGCCGTAGGGTGCCCTCACGAGCCGCCCTCGTCTCCGTCGGTCGTCGAGAACTTTTTACCTGGGACGACGAGGTCTTATACCATCCCCGACCGCACGCCCGCTTACTGGCGTCCGACATGAGCGATCGAGAGAATCTCTTCCGGCCCATCCACAAGGGCATCCGTACGATGCTCTACGACCTTGGAAGCCGGCTGCAGACCACGGACTTCGCCGACGTGGCCGAGTCGAACCAGTTCGTCTCCCAACTGAAGAAGGACCTCGAGGGGTCCCTTTCGAACTGCATCCTCTGCCTCCTCCGCGCTCATTCCGGCCACGAGGAGAACGACATCTTCTCCCGGTTGCGGGTCCACGACCCCGACGCCATCGACCTGATGATGCGGGAACACGCTGAGGCGGCCCGTCGCATCTACGGCGTCGCAAAGACGTGTGACGAGATCTTGACCCTCACCTCATCCGCTCGTCGCGTCGAGGTAGGGGACCGTCTGGACCTCGAAGTGAACGACCTGTGCGCGTTCTACCTCTCGCACATGAACAACGAGGAGGCGACCTTGGTACCGCTCTTGTGGGAGCGGTTCACGGACGAGCAGCTCCGCGCGATGAGGGCCGAGTTCTACGATAATCTCCCACTCTCCCTGTTCGAGACGTGGATGCGCTGGACGCTCCCCTCCCTGAACCAGGAAGAACTGGTCGTGCTGTTCTCGGGACTCAAGAAGGGCCCGGGGACCGCCCGCTTCCCGGACTGGGTGCGGATGGCCCACAAGACGCTGGACGTCGATCGCTGGATCGGTCTCCGGGAGCGGGTCGACCTGGACGTCGCCTCCGGGACCCGCGGTCCCAGGTAGTCCGCCCGCTCCCCTTCCACGTCCGCTGGATAGGCCACGTTTCGCAGGCGCACATTTGGAATTGGCCCGGGCCGGGAGCCCTACGAAGGCGGAGGGCGGTCCTACGGGACGCGGAAGACGAGCCGTTTCTCCCCGGTGGTCCGGGTCCACACCTGCTCTACCTCTGAAAGGGGGTGGACGTCGATCGCGATCCGGAACCGTGCGCTGGCGCAGGCCTCCAAGAACTGACCGATGCCGGTCACGAGGTCTTTGTCGGTCGAGCTTCCGAGGCCGCTCCCGAGGATCTCGACGCCCGAGCTCCGGAGCGGCGCCCCTGCGAGCGAGATCGTGTTACCGGCCAGGCTCCCGATATGCACGTACCGGATGCGGGCCGCTCCTCGGGGCGCGCCCGGTCCCCCGAGCGCAGAGAGGATCGTCTCCGCGGGCGGGCCCCACAGGTAATCGAGCACGACGCCGACCTCGCATTCGCGCGCCTCCTTCCGCACCGCCTCGCGCAGCGACTCGGCGCTCTGGCCCAGGGAGAGGACGACGTCCGCGCCCAGCTCCGGTAGCGTTCGGAGCTTCGCCTCGTCGCGCCCGGTCGCGATCACCTTCCGCGCGCCGAGGTGCTTCGCGACCTGGACCGCCATCCGCCCCGCAGCGCCGGTGGCGCCGTTGACAAGCACCGACTCTCCCGGGCGGACCGGAGCGAGAATCGTGAGCGGGACCCAACACGACATGCCCGGGTTCGCCGCCGCGGCGGCGGTCGCGTCGCCCAGGCTGTCCGGGAGCGGCATCAGTCGGTCTGCCGATACCGCCACCCGCTCGGCCATCGACCCGAAGGGCGGCCTCGGGAACCCGAAGTAGACCCGTCGCCCTTCCGGGGTCCGCCCTACGCCGTCCACACCGGGGACGAGCGGCAGCGTGGAGTCCGCGCTGTAGTGCGCGCCGGAGGCGCGTCCTCGAACGAGAGGACTTACCGCCGTCGCCGTGACGGACACCACGGTTTCGCCCGGTAGCGGCGTGGGTTCGGCGAAGTCCCCGTAGTACGGAGGATGCCCGAACTCCCGAACGATGGCGGCCTTCACGAATCTCCCCCGATCGTCGAAGTGCCGGGAGCCCCATTAGGTCGAGCGCACCGCCGCGTAACGAGCTAGAATGCTATCCACTTCGTTCGATGGACCACGGCTCGCGTACTCCCGAGGGGGGCAGAACGTCAACCGAACGTCATCGGGTACGCAGTGCTGTCGAACTTTCCGCGTACGGACCGCGCCGCGACCAGGATCAGGATGAGCCCCACGATTCCCAATAGAGGGAATATGAGAAGGATCGCGCCGGCCTGAAACATCCCCTGTCCGTAACGCGTTCCGAGCCGCCAGATCCCGATCAAAAGACCGATGTATCCTACCAGTAGGACAATCGCCGCGATGGCCACCACGGCAATCATCGCCAAGGCCGCCCCGACGTTGAGGCAGGTCGAGGTGATGGTGTTCCCCACTCCCGCACAAAGGATCGCCTGGTACACGACCGCGACCAGGGCAACCACTGCCACGACGATGATGATCAAGGCGAGGAGGGCGAGCAAGGTCAACGTGGCGGGGGTCGAGAACCGTCGATCCCCGACGGCGAGCGTTCCGAACGCCTGTCGGAAGAACCAGAGCTCGATTACGGTGAAGACCAGCGTTATGGCGCCCGTGGTTGCCAGTAGGAAGAGCCCCGACAGGTCCAGGGAGACGGATGTCCCGGACCCGACCGTCGAGGCACTCGTGAAGGCGAACAAGGGGGTGAACAGCGGCACCACGATGATGAGCACGGCGCCGACCAACCCCAAAATGGCCGCGAGGCTCACATGGGATAGCGCATTCCGGTCTGCTTCGCCAAAGGGCGGAGGGCCTCCGCCCGCGGCCGGATAGGCCGACGCGTACGGGGGGTAGGGGGCGTAGGGCGGCGGGGCGGGGAAGGTCAGCGGAGGGGGAGTTCCCGGCGGAGCCGGTGGCGGTGGAATGCCGCCGACCGGTGCTCCGCACGACGCACAGAAGCTGCTGTTCGCAACGAGGGGGCTACCGCAGTGGGAACAGAAGCGGGCGGCCATCGTGGTGGAACATCCCTCCTCCCACTTGAACCCGCGGTTCGAGGTCCTGCTCGGCCCCGTTTCGGGCGCTACCGTTCGATGAGCGCGAAGCTCTCGGGGGAATAGCGGTCCCCAGCCACCGAACCTTTCGGGATGGCGGCTCCGATGCGCTCGAGGTCCGATGCCGAAAGCGAGACCTCTGTGGCCGCCGCGTTCTCTTCGAGGAACTTCCGGCGCTTGGTGCCCGGGATCGGCACGATGTCGTCCCCTTGGGCGAGGAGCCAGGCGAGGGCGAGCTGGGCGGGTGTGCAGCCTTTCTCACGGGCGATCGTTCCGAGGCGGTCGACCAGTCCCAGGTTCTCGCCGAGGTTCCCCTCTTGGAAGCGGGGGAGCCGACGACGGAAGTCGTTGGCCGGAAGTCCCTCAAGGGTGCGAACCGTACCGGAAAAGAAGCCGCGGCCGAGCGGGCTGAACGGCACGAAGCCGACGCCGAGCTCGCGGCACGCGGGGAGCACGCCGGCCTCGGGCTCTCGGGTCCACAGAGAGTACTCGCTCTGCACCGCGGTGATGGGGTGGACCGCGTGGGCTCGCCGGAGCGTCCGTGGGGAGACCTCGGAGAGCCCGAGATAGCGCACCTTGCCCTCGTCGACCAGGCCCGCCATGGCCCGGACGCTCTCCTCTATCGGAGTGCGGGGGTCGACCCGGTGCAGGTAGTAGAGGTCGATGGTTTGAACGCCGAGACGGCGCAAGCTCGCGTGGCACGCCGCGCGGATGTGGTCCGGGCTTCCGTCCACGCCCATCGGACCGCCGCTCGTGTCGGACAGCAGCCCGCACTTGGTCGCCAGGAAGACCTCGTCCCGCCGTTCTCGGATGGCGCGTCCCACGAGCTCCTCGTTCGTGAACGGGCCGTAGACGTCGGCGGTGTCGAGGAAGGTGATACCGAGGTCGAGGGCCCGATGGAGGGTTGCGACCGCCTCCGCCTCGTCGGGTCGCCCGTACGACTGCGACATGCCCATGCACCCGAGACCGATCGCCGAGACGAGGGGCCCATCACGGCCCAGCCGACGGGGCTTCATGGAACGCGTATCGTCCCCGCGTACTTCATCGCTGCCTATCCCGGCCCATCCCGGTCACGAGGAGGTGCTCGTCGGCCGTGGCCGCATCGAATCGGGCATCTCGACCGCGATGACCTCGCCCCGTACGGTGGTCTCTCCTCCGACGGAGACGGTGACCTCGACCACGACCTTTCGTCCCGAGATCGAGCGGACGTGGCCGCGTAGGAGAAGCTCCGGGCCCAGCGGCGTCGGTCGAAGGTAGTCGACCCGGAGCGAGGCGGTGACGAACCGATGGGCCGGCAAGGTGTCCATCTCCCGTCCCTCGGCGTGGTACGCGGCGGCCGCGGCCGTTCCCGTCGCGTGACAGTCGATGAGGGACGCGAGCAACCCCCCGTTCACGAACCCGGGGAGGGCCGTATGGAACGGCTGCGGGGTGAACCGAGTTTCGCTCGTCTCGCCGTCCCAGAAGGTTCGCAGGTGGTGCCCGTGCTCGTTCAGCCGTCCGCAACCGAGGCAGTGGGCCAGCTCGTCCGGATAGTAGTCCTGAATCGCCTTCATGGACGAGGAGCGAGAGGACCCCTCGATGATGAACTGTTCGCGCGCCAGCCCCGCCGGGGGAAGGCCGTCCGGCCTCCCGGACACGCCGAAGCTCGCGTCTTCTCTCACCTCGGCATGACCTTTTCTTCGAGGGCGTTTCCCGGGGGCGTGACCGTTCGCGAATACGAGGGCTTCGTGGCGTCGGCAGGCTTTCGGGTCTACTATCGAACGTTCGAACCCGCTTCCTACACGAGCACGGTGCTCGCCCTCCACGGAGGGCCGGGGGCGCACCACGAGTACCTCGTCCCTCTCGCCGACCTGACGGACCACGGTTATCGCGTGGTGTTCATGGACCAGGTCGGATGCGGGAAGTCCGAGCGGTCCCCCGACCCCTCGGTCTACACGCTCGAGCATAACGTCCAGGAGGTCGAGGGAGTGCGCCGAGCGCTCGACCTCGGCCGGGTCCACCTCGTGGGCTCGAGCTACGGAGGGCTCCTCGCGCTCGCGTACGCGATCCAACATCAAGACCACCTCAAGACCCTCGTGACGATCGGTGGCCTCGCTGACGTCCCGTTCACCACTGCCGAGATGTGGCGGTTGATCGGGGAGCTCCCCGAGGGGACCCGCGCGGTCATTGAGAAGTACGGCCGCCTCGGCGAGTTCCATCACCCGGAATACCTCCAGGCCGTGGACGAGTTCTATCACCGTCATCTCTGCCGACTGCCGGTGTTCCCGCCGGAGCTTACCCGCGCGCTCGCCGAGACCAACCCCGACGTCTACGAGCGGATGAACGGGCCGAACGAGTTCACGATCACGGGAACGATCAAGGACATCGACCTCACACCCCGCCTCTCCACAATCCACGTGCCCACCTTGGTCACCGGCGGCCGATACGACGAGGTCACGCCCAACGTCGCGCGCCAGATCCGCGACCACATTCCCGGGGCGCGTCAGATGGTCTTCGAGGAGAGCTCCCACGTGCCCTTTTGGGAGGAGCGCGCGGCCTTCATGCGGACGCTCGTCGAGTTCTTCAAGGCCCACGACTGAGCAGAGGCGCCGGGGTCGGGTCCGCCGGTGCGGGCGCATCGCGGCCCCTCCAGGCCCTGCGCGGTAGCATTGGGTGATGGGCAAACTTCGCGTGCCGACGGACCCCGAGAACTTCCTGAGCGAATAGGACGGTCACGGTCCCGGCCACAGTGATCCCTGCGGCGAGGAAGTAGACGGACTGGAACGCCATGTGAGCCGGGAAAACCCCGGCGAAGGGTCCCGTGGTCAGAAGGTACGTGGAGAGGAACGAACCGGCGACGGGAGCGCCCACGCTGCCTCCCACGTTGCGGAACACGTTGTTCATCGCCGTGGCCTGGCCCATGTCCTTGGGGTCCACGGTCAGGATCAGGAGGTTGATGATCGAGGCGTTGAGAAGGCCCATTCCGGCCCCGACGAGCACCTCGATGCCCAGAGCGACCCCCAGCGTACGGGCGTAGGCCTCCAAGACGAAACCTAGGGCCGTGATGAGACCACCGGCGAGGGCGAGCGGCTTGATGCCTACTCGGGAGACCACGAAGCTAGTGAACAGGGCGAAGCAGGTCATCCCAACGGCCAACGGAAGGATATCGATACCGGCGTTGAGGATCTGAAAGTTGCAGTTCAGGAGCGAGGTGCACGAGGCATTGTATCCCCCAGAGGCGATTGGGTACTCGAACTGGTAGATCAGACTGAACATCGCCAGGTACATCCCGAGACCGGCGACGGTCAGGACGATGTTCGTGACCGCCACGTTCCTCTCTCGGAGCAGGTGCTGGTCGACGATGGGTTCGCGCTTCTGAACGGTCAACCTCCTCTCGACCACCACGAACGGGACGACCATGAGCACCCCGAACACGGCGAAGCCCAAGGTCATCAGCGAGGTCCATCCCCACGCCTCTCCCTGGGAAAGGGCGATCACGATGCCCGCTAGGCTGAGGCCCAGAAATACCGCCCCGAGATAGTCGACGCGCGTGTCGGGTCGGCGGTACGGGGACTCCTTGACCAGGAGGAAGACCAAGACAGCCATGAGGATCACGAACGGCACCGCCGAGTGGTAGGTCGTTCGCCACCCGTAATCCTGGGAGACCCACGACCCGAGCGGAAGGCTGATCGCGAAGCCGATACCGAACATAGCGCTCAGGAGTCCTTGGGCCCGGGGGACCATCTCGCGGGGGAACTCCTCCCGCATGAGCGACATCCCGAGCGGCATGATCGTCAGGCCGACGCCCTGGATGGTCCGCGCCCCTACCATGAAAGCGAAGTTGGGCGAGAAGCCGGTGACGGAGACGGACGCCGCGTAGGTGAACATGACCACGATCATGACCTTCCGCTTCCCGTAGATGTCCCCGAGCTTGCCGACCACCGGGCTGAGCGCTACGCCCGTGGCGGCGTAGGCCGATAGGATCAACGTGACCTGGGCGGCGTCGACGTGGAAGTCCAACTGAATCGTGTTCAGGGACGGTAGGAGCATCCCCTCGATGTAGAGGACCACGAGGACGACCCCGGCCAGGAGTAGCATGACGCGGTTGGCGTAGTGTCGGTCGAAGGTTTCGGCGGTCTTGGGAGTAGGAGAGGTCGAGCTGGCCAGCGGCGGCTGGTCCTCTTCGGGACCTCCTCTTTCATCCATCATGGCGATTTCTCCCCTACGAACTCACTCGAACGTACCGCGCTCCGGAGCCCTTGAACTGCCCTCGGGTCCTGATTCCGAAGGATTAAGCGGTTCCCGTGCGTCAATATAGCTTGACTACGCGCTCATGCGTTCCGTACCAACCTGTGCTTATCGTGGTAACGACGCCCGGGATGGCCTTGGCCCCCCGTTGTACCGACCGCACCCGCGCTGAGTCGTGAACATGGCTATCGCGAATAGCCTCCAAACATCGCATGGGTCGCGCGCTCCTATCGATAAGCCCACCCGTCACCACGGGACGGTCCACGTCATCGAGCTCCGGTGCAAGGAGTGCAATTTCTGTGTCCAGTTCTGCCCGGAGGAGGTGCTGGAGATCTCCGACCACTACACCCCCCGGGGGTACCGACCCGCCCGCGTGAAGACCGGGAAGGAGGGCGACTGCATCGCCTGTCGGTTCTGTGAGCACGTTTGCCCGGACTATGCGATCTACGTGGTGGAGGACTCACCATGAGCGAAGCCCGGAGCGTGACCGAGCCCCCGAATCTGATCCTTTCCCCCGTGTGGGACCGCCCCCGTACCGGCACGCAGTTCCTCTCCGGGGACCACGCCTGCGCCGAGGGTGCGCTCTATGCCGGCTGCCGATTCTTCGCCGGCTACCCTATCACCCCCGCCACCGAGATCGCGGAGCGGCTCGCGGAACGGCTCCCGGAAGTCGGGGGCCAGTACATCCAGATGGAGGACGAGATCGCCTCCATGATCGCGATCCTGGGTGCGAGCGTGACGGGCGCCAAGAGCATGACCGCGACCTCCGGCCCGGGATTCTCCCTGATGATGGAGAACCTCGGTCTGGCCTACATGATGGAGGTGCCCACGGTGGTGGTGGACGTCCAACGTGGCGGACCGAGCACCGGTCTCCCCACCACCGTGGGCCAGCAGGACATGATGCAGGCCCGTTTCGGCCCGCACGGCGACTTCACATCGATCTCACTCTCTCCCCAGTCTCCCCAAGAGGCGTTCAACCTCACCATTCACGCGTTCAACGTGGCGGAGCGGCTGAGGACCCCGGTCCTCCTGATGATGGACGAGGTCGTGGGTCACATGCACGAGCGGGTCGTCATCCCTCCTCCCGGAGAGATCCCGCTGGTCGCCCGACCGAGAGCTACTGTCCCCCCGGAGGAGTACCATACCTACCGGCCCGGGCCGGACCTGGTGCCCCCCATGGCGCTCGCCGGGGAGGGATACTCGGTCCTGTTCACCGGGCTCACGCACGACGAGGACGGGCGGCCCGTCACCACGTACGCTGCCCAGAAGGTTCTCGTGCCCCGACTGCGAGACAAGATTCTGAAGAACCGAGACGTCTACGAACGGCTCGGCCTCTACAAGACGGAGGACGCGACGACCCTCGTGGTCGCCTACGGGATCACCGCGCGATCGGCCCGCCGAGCGGTGGACCTCGGCCGGGAGAAGGGTCTCGCCCTCGGCCTGTTCCGGCCGATCTCCGTCTGGCCCTTCCCTGCGGAACAGCTCCGTTCGCTCAAGAACGTCACGAAGATCGTCGTGGCGGAGATCAACCTGGGCCAGGTAGTGCTCGAAGTACGAAGGATCGCCGGGCCCTACGCCGAGGTGGTCCACGTCGGCAATCCCGGTGGACAGGTCATCTCGCCGGAGACGATCTTGGAGGCGTGCATGTCCCCGCGGAGGGCGAAGCCATGACGGCGAACGCCGAGGTCGCGCTCCCCCCGGAGCTCCACCCGTACGACCATCTGCTCCGGAGCGCGGACCTGCCCACGATCTGGTGCCCGGGCTGCGGCATCGGAACGGCCGTGGGGGCGCTCATCTACGGCTTCGAGCAAGCGGGGGTCCCGAAGGAGAAGCGGGTGATCGTGGGAGGGATCGGCTGCTCCTCTCGGATCGTCTTCTACGCCAAGACCGACGCCTACCACACGACCCACGGCCGAACGATACCGTTCGCCACCGGATTGAAGCTCTGTAACCCCAGCTTGAACGTGGTCGCGTTCGCCGGCGACGGGGACCTCTTCGCCATCGGCGGTAACCATTTCATTCACGCGGCGAGGCGGAACATGGACATCCTCGTCGTCTGCATCAACAACTTCAACTACGGCATGACCGGCGGCCAGGGCGGTCCGACGACCCCAGCGGGGGCCCTCTCGACCACCACCCCGTACGGCAACCCGGAGTTTCCCTTCAACCTCCCGAACCTCGCATGGGCGACCGGGGCGACCTACGTCGCCCGCTGGACCACGCTGGACGTGCGGAGGCTTCGGAACACCTTCGCAGACGTCGTCAACCGCCACGGGTTTCGGTTCGTCGAGATCCTCACTCCCTGCCCGGTGAGCTTCGGAAAGACCAACAAGATCGGCAGCGGCGTCGAGGAGATGGAATACTACCAGGCGCTCGAGGTCCTGAAGTCCCGCGTCGAGAGCACCGAGATCACGAAGACCGATATCGAGCTCGGAAAGCCGATAGTCGTCGGCACGTTCGTCGACCGAGAGCGGGAGACCTTCCGCGAGCGGTACGTGCGGGTGGTCGCGAAGGCGAGGGGGTCGAAATCATGAGGAAGGAGGTCCGGTTCGCCGGGTTCGGCGGTCAGGGAGTAATCCTCTCCGCGTTCATTCTCGGTCGGGCGGTGTCGGTCCACACCCCGATGCACGCCACGATGACCCAGAGCTACGGGCCCGAGTCGCGCGGGGGTTCCTGCGAGGCCGACGTGGTCGTGGGCGACGCCGAGATCGATACTCCGATGGTCACGCACCCCGACGTCCTGGTGCTGCTCTCGCAGGAGGCGGCGACCAAGCACATGGACCAAGCGAGGGCGGCGTCGCTCGTCCTCAGCGACGTGGACCTGGTCCACCTGGACGATGACGTCGCTCAGAAAGCGCACCAACTTCCGTTCACCCGGACCGCGGATGGCCTGGGACGGCGCATCGTCGCGAACGTGGTGATGCTCGGCGCGTTCACGAATGCTTCCCAGATCGTTCCGCGAGAGGCGATGGAGGCCGCGCTTCGGGAAACGGTCAAAGCGTCGACCCGGGAACTGAACATGAAGGCCTTCGACGCGGGGGCGCGGCTGTGAGCTCGGCTCCCGTCATGGTGATCGGCGGCGGCATCGCCGGCGTCCAGGCGACGCTCGACCTGGCCGAAGCGGGCTGCCGAGTGGTGCTCGTCGAAAAGACCCACTCTCTCGGTGGTGTCATGGCGGGGCTCGACAAGAACTTCCCGACGCTCGACTGCAGCATCTGCATCGAGGCCCCGAAGCTGAGCGAGGTCGCGGAGAACGGTAACGTCGAGATCATCACCGACGCGGACGTCGTGGGCCTCGAGAAGAAGGGGGAAGGGTACGAGGTCACGATCCGTCAGAAGGGGAACCTCGTCAGCAGCGCGTGCACCCGCTGCGACCTTTGCGTCCAGGCCTGTCCGGTCGTGCTCCCCAACGCCTTCGACCAGGGGTTGGCCTCGAGGAAGGCGATCTACACCCCGTTCCCTCAGGCGGTCCCCGGGCCGTACTTCTTGGACGTCGAGCAGTGCGTCAACGATTATCCGATCCTCCTCCCGTGCACCCGGTGCTACGATGCCTGTGGGCCGAAGGCGATCGGCTACGACCGCCCGCTCGGGGTAGAGCTGAAGCGTGAGGTCTCGTCGGTCATCGTATCGGCCGGGTTCGAGCTCCTCGACCCCCATCTCCTACCCGAGTACGGGTACGGAACGCACCCGGACATCCTCACCTCGATGGAGCTCGAGCGGCTCCTCTCCTCGGCGGGTCCGAGCGGTGGGGAGATCATCTGCCCGTCCGACGGACGGCACGCCAAACGCGTGGTCTTCGTCCTGTGCGCGGGGTCCCGGGACGTCCGGAACATCCCGCAGTGTTCCCGATTCTGCTGCATGTACTCCATCAAGGAGGCCGTCCAGGCGCGGGACCACGGCGTCGAGGACGTGACGATTCTCTACATGGACATCCGCAGCTACGGCAAGGGATTCGACGGCTTCTACCAGCGCGCCAAGGACCTGGGGGTCCACTTCGTCCACGGACGGCCGTCCCGCGTCCGGTTCGATGGTGAGGAGCTCAAGGTCCGCGTCGCGGACACCGTCACCGGTGACTTTCAAGAGGTCGGCGCCGACCTCATCGTGCTCGCGACGGGCGCGAAGCCCCCGAAAGGACTGTTCGAGCTAGCCCAGGTCCTAGGCCTAAGGACCGGGACGGACGGCTTCATGACCGAGGAGGGCGCGCCTCCCGGCGTCTTCGTGGCCGGCAGCGCCGCCGGACCGAAGGACATCCCCGACAGCGTCGTCGAAGGCGGGGCAGCGGCGGCGCGGTCGATGGAACGGGCGAACGAGCGTGCCTGGGCGAAGCCGGAGATCGGCGCGCCGCTCCCGACCGACGGCGAGGCCCGCGTGGGGGTCTTCCTCTGCGACTGCGGGAGCAACATTGCCGGCACCGTGGACGTACCGAGGACGGCGCAGTACGCGGCGTCGCTGCCACACGTCGTGCACGCCGAGGAAGTCCGGTTCGCCTGCGCCGCGAACACCCAGGCGGACATGGCGAAGAAGATCGTCGACCTCCAGCTCAACCGCCTCGTGGTGGCCGCCTGCTCGCCCAAGACCCACGAGGGAACGTTCAAGCGGGTCTGCCTACGCGCGGGCCTGAATCCGTATCTCCTCGAAATGGCCAACGTCCGGAACCTCGACTCCTGGGTCCACAAGAACGAGAAGGAGCAGGCCACGACCAAGGCCGAAGATTTCGTCCGGATGGGCGTCGAGAAGGCCGTTCGGCTCAAGCCGCTGATCCCTCTCGAGCAGAAGGTCGTGCGCGCGGCCCTCGTGATCGGCGGCGGGCCCGCGGGGATGTCCTCGGCCTCCAGCCTGGCCCGGATGGGCTACGAGGTCCATCTCGTCGAGAAGAGCGACCGCCTCGGCGGAGCGTTGCGCTTCATGTCGTACATCGACCCGTCCGGGGTCGAGGCCGGCCCGCTGCTCGAGGCGATGGTCCATGAGGTGGAGTCGTCCGGAGCGCGGGTGCACCTCTCCTCCGTGGTCGCCCAAATCGAGGGCCACGTCGGCGAGTTCCGAGCCCATCTCTCCACCGGGGAGGTCATCGACGTCGGAACGGTGATCCTTGCGACGGGAGGCAAGACCTCCACTGAGGCGGCGACCGAGGGCCCGCTCTCGAGCGCGAAGGCACCGCTCAGCATCACCAACGAGCGGCTGCACGAGATGATCCGCGAGGGCCAGGTGCCCGGGGAGCGGGTCACGTTCGTGGGCTGTGTCGGTTCGAGGAACGGGAAACTCGAGTGTTCCCGATACTGCTGCGGCTCGATGGTCGGTCAGGCCCTTCGCCTCCGACGGATGGGAAAGAAAGTTCGTGTTCTCTATCGCGACATGCGCGCCTACGCGCGCGGTGCCGAGGACCTCTACCGCGAGGCCGCGGCAGCCGGGGTTGCGTTCTTCCAGTACCCCGACACAACCCCCGAGAAGGCGCTCCAAATCCGGGACGGATGCGTGGTCTTCCGGGACGAGCTCCTGGGACGGGACGTGGAACTGCCCACCGACCTACTGGTCCTGATGAGCGCGATCGAGCCGACCGAGCCGGAGCTCTCCCAGATGCTCAAGGTCTCGCGGGATTCGGCCGGGTTCCTCCTCGAACGCCACCCGAAGCTCGGACCGGTCGAGGCGGCCAGCGCGGGGATCTTCCTGTGCGGCAGCGCCCAGGGACCGAAGGACGTCACCGAGGCGATCGCGCAGGGCCTGGCAACGGCAGCGAAGGCGAGCGGGCTCCTCTCTCACGAGATCATCGAAAAGGAACCGCTGGTCGCGCTCGTTGACTTCGAGCGGTGCAATGGCTGCGGTCGCTGCGTGCCCGTCTGCCCGTACGGGGCCATCGAACCGATCGTCGTGGACGGCAAGAAGAAGGTCCGCGTGGTCGGAGCGGCGTGCATGGGGTGCGGGACCTGCGGCGCCGACTGCTACCGCGACGCCATCACGAACCCCGGGTTCACCGACGACCAGGTCCTGGCCCAGATCGACGCCGCCCTCGAGGACGACCCCCAGCACAAGGTGATCGTCTTCGCGTGCAACTGGTGCAGCTACGCCGGGGCGGACCAGGCCGGCATCGAGAAGATCCAATACCCGGCCGTCGCGCGCACCGTGCGCACGATGTGCTCGGGTCGCGTCTCGGAGGATTTCGTCAAGCACGCGTTCGAGAAGGGCGCCGGCGCGGTCCTGCTGACCGGCTGCCATCCGGGCGACTGCCACTACATCAACGCCAACTCCTGGACGGAGAAGCGATTCAAGACCTGGAGTCGAATGCTGGAGCGCAAGGGGATCACCCCCGAGCGATTCCAGCTCGAGTGGATCTCCGCCGCCGAGGGCAAGGAGTTCGCCCGCAAGGTTCGCGAGATGGCGAAGGTCCTCGACCGCTACAACGCCTCACGGGAGAACGTCACGTCGCCGCCGGCGGCGCCGGTTGCGGGGGCGAGCTAAGGTGGTCGCCATGGCCCAACGCTCCGAGAACCCCGCCCCGGTCCGATTCGACGACGAGGCCTGGGAGGCCCTCGCGGCCACGACCAACGCGAACCTATGCTTCCAGTGCGGCACGTGCACCGCGGCGTGCCCCCTGGCGGAGAACACCCCGCTGCGGGTGCGCCAACTGGTCCGCGAGGCCCAGTTCGGCGAAACCGACGCGTTCCTCTGGAAGTGCATGACGTGCGCGGAGTGCAACGCGTCCTGCCCGCGCGGCGTGGACATTGTAGGTCTCGTCCGGACCCTCCGGGGGCGCGAGTGGCGCACCCGGAACGTGCCGAAAGGGCTACCGACGCTCCTGTGGGGGATGTACTCCGACGGCAACACCTTCCATCTCCCGCCGAAGCAGCGCGCCTCTTGGATGCAGGACGTGAAGGTTCCCGGGAAGGGCTCCACGCTCCTCTTTGTCGGCTGCGCGGCCTCCTACGACCCCCGGGCGCAACGCATCGCCCGATCGGTCGCCGCCCTCCTCAACCTCGCCGGCGTAGAATACCAGGTCATGGGCACGGAGGAGGTCTGCTGCGGGGAGGCGGCCCGCTCGGTCGGACACGACGGGCTTTTCCGGGACCTCCAGCAGCGGAACACGGAGGCTTTCCGAAAGCGGGGGGTCGAACGGGTGATCGCGATCTCGCCGCACTCCTTCGACGCGCTCAAGGCCGGCCAGTCGGCGAACGGAGGGCCGGAGGTGGTCCACTACACGCAGGCCATCGAGCAGCTGCTCGACTCCGGGAAGCTCACCAAAGGGTCCGAGAAGGGGACCGTCACCTACCACGACCCGTGCTACCTAGGCCGCCACAACGGCGTCTACGAGCCCCCCCGACGGCTGCTCGAGCTCTCGGGACTCAAGGTGGTCGAGATGGGGAACAGCCGCGCCCAGGCGCTCTGCTGCGGAGGCGGCGGGGGACGGATGTGGATGGAGACCCCTCCGGCTGAGCGGCCGGGGACCCGTCGCGTCCAGGAAGCCGCGGGAACCGGTGCGGAGCTCCTCGCCACCGCGTGTCCGTACTGCATCAGCGTCTTCGAGTCCGAGCGGGGGTCCGAGGCGATCCCCGTAACGGACGTGGCCGAACTCATCGCCGGGCGAGTGAAGGCCTGAAGCCATGACGGCCACGGACGACGGCGGCCTCTGGGTCTACGCCGAGCGGCGCGGGTCGTCATTCACCCCCGTGAGCCTCGAGATCCTCGGCAAGGCGAAGGAGCTCTCGCGCCAGCTCTCCGTCGAGGTGACGGCCGTGACCGTCGGGAACGACGGCGGAGCGGCCTCCGAGCTCCAACGATACGGTCCCGACCACGTTCTCGAACTGGTCCACCCGCTCCTCGCCGTCCACGATGGCAAGGCCTACGCGAAGGCGCTCGGCACGGCCATCCAGAAGGCCCACCCCTCGACCCTCCTCCTCGGCGCGACGCGGAACGGCCAGGACCTGGCCGGACGGCTGGCCGTGCGGCTTCGCACGGGCCTCACCGCGCACGTCACATCGCTCGAGCTCGACGGAGGCCGTCAACTCGTCGGCTGGGTGCCGGGGTTCGGCGGCGGGATCGAGGCCGGGATCACCTGCCCCGAGAAGCGACCCCAGATGGTCACGGTCCGGCCCGGGGTCTTCCTCGCGCCTCCCGAGGGGTCTCCCACCGGGGACGTGAAGACCGTGAAGGTCGACCTCTCGGAGGAGGACGTGGGCTCGCGCCGGGTCTCCTTCGAACCGAAAGGCTCCTCCATCGACCTCACCCGGGCCGACGTCATCGTCGTCGGGGGACGGGGAACGGGCGGGAACTTCGGTCGGATCGAGGAGCTCGCGCGTCGCCTCGGAGGCGAGGTCGGCGCGACGCGCGTGGCCACGGACGCGGGTTGGGTCGACCGGGACCGGATGATCGGCCAGACCGGGGTCATCACCCGACCGAAGCTGGTCCTCGTGCTCGGCGTCAGCGGCGCGGTGCAGTTCACGGTCGGCATCGATGGAGCGGGGACGGTGGTCGCGGTGAACCGGGACCCCGAAGCTCCCATCTTCGAGCACGCCGACCTCGGGATCGTGGGGGACCTCGGTCCCGTCGTCGAATCCCTGCTGCGGTCGCTCGGGGGGGCCTGACGATGCATATCGTCGTCTGCATGAAGGTCGTTCCCCGTCCCGAGGAGGTCAAGGTCGACCTCGCGACCAAGATGCTCGACCGGGCCGGGGCCCGGTCGGTGATCAACTCCTCCGACATGAACGCCCTCGAGACCGCGCTCGCCTTCCGCGACGCCCACGGCGGGAAGGTGACCGTGCTCTCGATGGGCCCTCCTCCGTTCGAGCCGTACCTGCGCGTGGCCCTCGCCGTCGGCGCGGACGAGGCGATCCTGCTGAGCGACCGAGCGTTCGGCGGAGCCGATACGTTGGCCACTTCCTACACGCTCGCGGCCGGGATCCGGAAGATCGGGAAGGTCGACCTGGTCCTCTGCGGCGAGGAGTCTTCGGATGGAGGGACCAGCCAGGTCCCCCCCAGCATCGCCGAATGGCTCAACGCGTCCCAGGCAACCTACGTGGAGCGTCTCGTCCCAGGAAAGCACGGGACCGTCCACGCGACGCGGGTGCTCGAGGACGGAAAGGAGACCGTGGAGCTCTCGGTCCCCGCGGTCATCTCCGTGGTCGTCGGCTCCAACGAGCCCCGCTTCCTCGACTACGACCGGTGGGCGTTCGCCCAGAGCGCGAAGGTGCAGGTTTGGAACGAGAAGGAGCTCTGCGGCGACCCGCAGTACCTGGGGCTCAAGGGCTCCCCGACCGCGGTGGCCGGGCTCCGCGAGGTCAAGAAGGCCGGGCGGCGACGCGAAACGGTCACCGTGACCCCCGACGAGGCCGCGTCCCGGATCAAGGCGGAGATCGACCGCGCCAAGATAGCCCGAAGCTGAGACATCGACCCGAGCTCGGGCCGTGACGTCGGCTGTGCCCCGCGGAACTGCTACGCGATGCGACGCGCTCTTCCTAGAGCAGCACGTTAAGCGGGGGTCACGACCGGACAGTACGCCCGGACCAGATAGTCCGAGATATCCCGGACCTCCACTCCCGTCGGGGCGACCCGCTGGAGGTTCGCGAGGCAGAGCGGGCAGGCGGTGACGAGGTTCGGGCGGCACGCGGAGAGTTGTTCGACCCGCTTGCGAGCGATCTCCGTCGACTTTCCCGGGAAGAGCGTCTCGAGCGGGCCTCCACAGCAGAACGTCATCGAACCCGAAAGCTCGGGCTCGACGATGTCGACCCCGCCGCGGGCCAGGAGGAGACGGGGCTGCTCGACGACCCCCTCGTACCGCGCGTAGACGCAGGAATCGTGCATCGTGACCGACTCGTGGAGCGGTTCGGTCGCCGTGAGCGTGCGATCCGCGAGGACCTCGAGGTAGCTACGGACGCTCAGGTCGAAGCCGTCTACCACCTTCGGGTAGACGCTGCGGAGGATGTTGGTCGTGTGGGGGTCGACGGTGATCAACCGCTTCGCCCCGCTCTCGCGAAGGGTCCTCGCCACGCGGCGGGCGTGCGCGACGAACCCCTGAGTAAGGCCTTCGTCGTACGCCAACGTCCCCGGATAGAGGTCCTTCTCGTAGAGGTAGCCGAACTCGACGCCGGCGGCCCGAAGGAGGCGGACGATGTTCCGCAGGCGCTCGTTGTACGCCGTTCGCTCGCTCGGAGTGGTCCGGGCGAGGAACGGGGTCAGGTTGACGACCTTGTTCATCGAGCGGGCGAACCCGAAGAGTCGCGTTCCCCGCCCCTCGTACTTGCCGAGCTGTCGGCTCATCGCGTTGATCGCCGGGACCATCTGCCACATCTGGCCCGTGTAGAGCACGGTCTCGCCTCCCCGTGGAAGGTCGAGCCCCTTCGCCCAAGCGGTCGCGACACGACGCGAGAGGGGGAGGGCGCTCCCGCGCTTGCGGAGGTTGTCGCCGAGGATGCCGAGAGTGCTTCCGATCGGTACCGACATGGTCCCTCCGACCTCAGGCCTCCGCGAGGTGGTACTGCTCGCGATTGAGATGGGTCCGCAGCGTTCGCACGTTCTCGGTGATGTGGACCCCGGCCGGGCAGTTCGACTCGCACATGTGGCAGAGGAGGCAGGAGAAGATCGTCTCCGTCTGCTCACGGACGGCGTCGGGGTTGCCGAGCAGAACGTACCGGAAGAGTCGCCGGGGGAGCAGTTCGACCCCCAGCGGACAGAGGGCGGTGCACACGCCGCAGTTCATGCAGACGCTCGCATCGAACTCCCCGCCCTGACGGACGCGGGTCAGGAACTGCGGGTCCACCCTCATCGGCGCTCCTCCACGAGCTCGTACGGGTAGTAGTCGTCCGTCCGGGACTTGGGCAGGTCTCGGACCCGTCCGTACCGGCGCATCGCCATCACCCACTTCGTGACCTCATGGGGCGGGCGACCGAGCGCTTCGGCGATCTCGGGCAGCGTCTTCGGGCCGGCGCGGAGCACCTCCGCGATACGGTCCTGCTCGACGAGCTCGTCCCTCAGGACCTCTCCGAGGTCCCGGAGGCGGGACGTGCCCGTCATGCGACCTCCTGAACAAGCGCGTCGATCATCGAGCGCACCTGGTCGTTCGTGTATCCCTTGACCGAGACCGCCTGCTTCGGGCAAACCGGCACGCACGCACCTTCCCCCTTGCAGAGGATGCCGTTGATCCGCGCCACCGCGGTGCCACCGTGGTCGACCTTCTCCACGGCCCCGTAGGGGCATGCGAGGGTGCACGCGTCGCACCACGCGCAGAGGTCCGGGTTGACCTCCGCTACCATCGGGTCGAGGTCGACGTATCCCTTCAAGAGGAGAGCGGCGGCCTTCGAGACCGCGGCCATCGAGCTCGTGACGCTCTCCGCGAGGTTCTTCGGTCCCTGGGCGGCGCCGGCGATGAAGACCCCGTCGACGACCGTCTCCACGGGGCGCAGTTTGACGTGGATTTCATGGAAGAATCCGTCCTTGCCGATCGGGATCTTGAGGACACGTGCGACCTCTCCATCCTCCCGAGGGACCATGCCCGTGACGAGGACGACGAGGTCCGGACGGAGCTCCACCTCCTCGCCGGCCATCAATCGGTCCTTGACCTTCACGACCAGCTGGCCGTTCTCGGACGTGACCGACGGCGGTGCCTCCTCCCCGAAGCGGAGGAAGACCGAGCCACCCCGTAGGGCCCGCTCGTAGATCGCCTCGTACTTGCCGTACGTTCGGATGTCGCGGAAGAGGTGGAACTGGCGGATTCCGGGGTCCATCCCGGTGATGACGGTGGCGATGTGCGAGGTGGCGCTGCAGCAGTAGCGCGAGCAGTAGGTGCGGAGGTTCGTCTCGGACCCCTCCTCGCGCGAGCCGACGCAATAGACGTAGGCGATCGAGCGGACCGCCTTTCCATGGTATTCGAGGCGGCTCGGGTTCGTCGCGAGGAGTTCCTTGAGCTCCGGCAGCGTGACCACACCCTCCAACCCGAAGCCGAGCTCTCCGGGCTTCGGAGCATAGGTCTCGAACCCGGTCGCGACCACGATGCTCCCGACGTTCAACGAGATCGTCTCCGCGGTCGGAGTTCGGACCTTGACCCTGAAAGAGCCGATGCGTCCGCTCATCTCGGTGAGTTCAGTCCCGAGATAGAGGACGATGTTCTCGCGGGCCCGGACCTCGCGAACGAGGGTATCGATGAGTCCTCGGCCGTCCTTGTCGTTCGGGAAAACCCTGCCCCACCGGGCGACGTGGCCGCCGGGCTCGGGGGCCTTCTCGATGAGGTGCACGGAGATCCCGAGGTCGGATAGGGCCAGGGCCGCCCGCAGTCCGGCGATCCCCGCCCCGATCACGAGGACCTGGGGGATCGTCTCGACCCGCATCCGCTCGAGCGGGGTGGACAGGGCGGTCTTCGCGACCCCGGCGCGCACGAGGCGCAGCGCCTTCTCGGTGGCGGCCGGCTTGTCGTGAGTGTGCGCCCAGGAGCACTGCTCCCGGATGTTGACCTGGGTGTACTCGTACGGGTTAAGGCCTCCCCGCTGGGTCATCGCTCGGAACGTGGAGAGGTGGAGCTTCGGGGAGCAGGAGCACACGACGACCCCATCGAGCTTCTTCTCCCGGATCATCTGCACCATCGATTCCTGGGCAGAATCGGAGCAGGCGAACATCTCAACCCGGGTCGCGACTACGTCCCCCTGCTTGGCCACCTCAGCGCGGACCTTCTCCGTGTCCACGTAGTCACTGATGTTGCCGCCGCACTGACAGATCATCACTCCGATGCGGCGCGGCGGCTCCTCCGTCATGTCTTCGCCCCCGGTCGCTTCAGATAGGCCGCGACCTGAGCCGAGGCGGCCTCCGAGTGAAGAATTGTGTCGGGGATGTCGCGCACCGCGGCGGCGGAGCCGATCACGAAGACGCCCGGGATGTTGGTCCGACCGGGTTCGAGCTCCTCGTCCGTCTCCTTCACGTAGGAGTACTCGTCCCGGGCGAGGGTACCCTCCGGGAACAGGCGGAACGCTCCCTGATTCGGCTGAAGGCCGACCGCGAGCACGACCATGTCGTGCCGCGCGGTCTTCACGCCCCCTCCGCCTTCGATGTCCTCGTAGTGCACGATCAGGTCATCGTGGTCGGCCCCCTCGATGCGAGAGACCTTCCCCTTGACGAAGGAGGGGCCCATCGACCGGGTTTGCTGGAAGAACTCCTCGTACCCCTTCCCGAAGGCCCGGATGTCGATGTAGTAGATCGTCACGTCCGCGACCGGAAGCGCCCCGAGGGTCAGCTGGGCCTGCTTCATCGAGTACATGCAGCAGACGCGCGAGCAGAGTCGGTTCCCCACCTGCTCGTCCCGCGACCCGGTGCACAGGACGAACGCCACGTTGGCCGGGGCCTTTCCGTCCGAGGGACGCACCACGGCGTTGAACGGTCGGGTCGGCGCGAGGATACGGTCCATCTGGGTGCCCGAGATCACGTTCGGAAAACGTCCGAATCCGTAGGCGGGTTTCTCACGCGCGTCGAACGGATGGAACCCCGTCGCCAGCGCCACCGAGCCGACGCTCCCCGTCTCATGGCGGGCCCGCTGGTCGAGGTCGATCGCGAAGGCGGGGCACGCGGCTACGCATTCCCGACACTCGCAGCAGACGCCGCAGTCGAGGCATCGGTTGGCACCGAACCGAGCATCGGCCTCGCTCGGCCCGTCCTCGTACTCCGCGAACGAGGCGACCCGTTCGGCGATGGTGCGACGCTTCGGCTTCATCGGTTCGCGGGGCGTGACATGGTCGCGGGCCTGGGCGATCACCTTCGCCCGGTCGGAGACCGGCAACCGATCGTCGAACCGGACCCCTTCGAGGGGCTGTCCGCTCAACTGGCGGTCGATGTAGTACGCCGCCCGCTTCCCCTGGCCGATCGCGGCGACGATCATCGAGGGTCCGGTCACCGCGTCGCCGCCGGCGAAGACGTACGGTACCGAGGTCTGGAGCGTCTCCGGGTTGACCCGAACGGTGCCGCCGCGGTTCAGTTCGAGCTGCGACGCGAAGGGGGCGGTGTCCGCCATCAGCCCGATAGCGGTGATCACCACGTCGGTGGGTACGGTCTCCTTCACCGTCTCGTCGAACGTTGGTCGGAAACGGTGCTCCGAATCGAAGACCGAAGTGCAACGAACGAGCTCGATGTTTCGGACCTTCCCTTCCTCGCCGTGGATCTCATGAACGCCCCACGAGGTGGTCACTACGACCCCCTCATCCTCCGCCTCTTGGACCTCCCAGCGATGAGCCGGCATCTCGGGGGAGGATTCGAGACAGAACAGCTTGACCGACCGCGCCCCGAGCCGTAGCGCGCTCCGGGCCGAGTCGATAGCCACGTTGCCGCCCCCGATCACCACCACCGCATTTCCGTGGAGGTCCGTCGGATGGCCCGCATTCGTAGCGTGGAGGAAATCCATCGAGTCGACCACGCCGGCGAGCTCCTCTCCGGGAACCGAGAGCTTGCGGCCGCCTCGGTCCCCGGTGGCGAGGAAGACGGCGTCGAACCCCTCCTCCTTGAGGGGGGCGAGCGCCGTGATGCGGTGGTTCGTCTCGACCCGGACCCCCAGAGCGGTGATGTTCTTCAGGTCCCGAGCGAGGACGTCCTTCGGGAGTCGATAGGATGGGATTCCCCAGCGCATGATCCCGCCGGGTTCGCTGTCGCCCTCGAACACGGTAACGTCGTGGCCCGAGCGGGCCAGGAAGAACGCGGCAGAGAGGCCGGTCGGGCCGGAGCCGACGATCGCGACCTTCTTTCCGCTCCGTTTCGAGGTCGGGCCGTACTCCGGGTCGGCGTGCTCGCCGTAGTATCGGTCCGCCATGAACCGCTTGATCCCACGGATCGAGACCGTTCCCTCGAGGGCCGCTCGCGAGCACTGCTCCTCGCACGGAGCGTAGCACGCCCGGCTGAGGACCCCCACGAGGGGGGCGTCCTCGAGGTGTTGGCGGAATGCCGCGTCGTGCTTCCCGGCGCGGACGAGCGAAACGTAGCCGTGCGGTTTCACCCCGGCGGGGCAGGCGAACGAGCAGGGGGAGGTGCCGCGGCGCGTGATTACGGCCTTCTTGGGCACCGCCTGAGGGAATGCGATGTGGGCGGCGCGTCGGGCGGCGAGGTCGTAGTTGAACTCGTCGGGGAACGCGACCGTGCAGGCGACTTCGCAGAGCGCGCACCCGGTGCACTTGGCCGCATCCACGAAGGTCGGTTTTCGGGTCAGATGGACCAGGAACCCTCCGCCTTCCTTCGGGGTGATATCGTCCACCTCGGAGTAGACGAGGGTCCGGATGTTGGGGTGGTTGTTGACCCCCGCCATCTTGGGAGTGGAGATGCAGCTGGCGCAGTCGAGCGTCGGGAAGACCTTGCTGAGGAGGATCATGCGTCCTCCGACGCTGGCCTCCTGTTCTACGAGGAGGACCCGGAAGCCCATGTCGCCGAGGGAGAGGGCCGACTCCATGCCGCCGACTCCGGCCCCGACGACCAGCACGTCGTATTCGGAGGACGCTTCGGGGCCGCTCATCTACGCCGCCGCAGCGGTCGCCCGAAGTTCCTCGAGCTCCCGACCGAACTGCTTCATGTGGTTGACAAACGCGTCCGAGCAGACCGAGCACAGGGCCCCCATCTTGACCCGGCGCGCATCGGACCCGCTCTTCGTGAGCAGGCTTTGGGCCTGCTCGACCAGGCGCCCGGTGCGGGCCGTGCAGTCCGGTATGTAGGCGCACTCGCCTCCGTCCGCCGCAACGAACACCCCATCGAACCCGGCCTCTACGGCGTGCGTGATCCAGGTCGGGTTGATCCCGCTCGAGCAGGGTATGGCGATCACCTGGACGGTCGGCGAATAGTCGAGGTGGGAACTCCCGGCGAGGTCGATGGCCATGTCCGAGATCGCGTTCGTCGAGAACACGAGGATCCTCGGCGGAGATGAGCGGTCGGGGGATGCGGGCACCGCGCCTCTCACTTTCCGCGCTTTATGTACAGCCGCCAGAGCCCCGGCTCGGTCACCATGCCCAGGTATTGGTGCCCGACCTTGGAAGCCCAGAGTGGGATGTCCTGCGTTGTGCCGATGTCGGACGAGATCACTTCCATGACCCCGGCCATCGGGATGCTCCCCATCGCCCGCTTGGCGTCGAGGAGCGGGCCCGGGCAGGCGGTTCCGCGGGCGTCCACGACCTTGTCTACCTTGAGGCTCTTCAACTCATCTACGTTCATTTTTTCCTCTACCTTGGTTCAACGGGTGACCGGAACATGGACTCGGACGCGCCGAGATTCGCGCGTCCGCGGCAAGTTCGAAGAGGTTGCGGGTTCTCTCTCCAGGGGCAAGCGCCCGGTACGGAACCGGGCCTCCGCGAGCAGGGCTCGGCGGACGAGCTGGCAACTCTGCGAGAGCACGGGGCTTCGTAGAGCGTAGCGGACCTCGCGCCCGTCACGACGTGCCGAGACGATGCCCCGGTCCTTCATCACGCGCAGATGCTGCGAGGCGTTCGGCAGGGAGAGGTTCAGCCAATCGGCGATCTCGGTGACCGTGCTGGGGCCCCGTCCCAGCAGGTCCACGATCATGAGCCGCTTGGGGTTCGCGAGCACGCGAATCATGTCGGCCTCGAGCTCGAACCCTTCGAGGTCGAGCCCCGTGAACGAGGCCCGTGGTCGACCGGTCATGGGTGCCCGCTGCCTTCAGATGAACATCGTCATCCGGCTTCGGTCGGCCGCGTCGATGAAAGTGCCGACGTTGGCATACTCGATCCCCGGGATGAGCTCTTCCTTGTGGATCCCCATGAGGTCCATCGACATCGTGCAGGCGATGAAGCGGACGCCCTGCTCCTGGGCCGACTTCATGAGGTTCGGTAGGCTCATGACGTGCTTCTTGCCCATCTCCTTCTTGATCATCCGGGTCCCGAGCCCGCCCATCTTCATCTTCGAGAGCTGGAGGTGGTCCGGTCCGCGGGGCATCATGCGACCGAACATCCCCTCGGTCATCGTCTTCTTCCCCTCGACGCGCACCGGCCCTCCGCGGCGGAGCACGTTGAGTCCCCAGAACGTGAAGAAAATGTTCACCGGCAGGTCCATCGCCGCGGCACCGTTCGCGATGATCATCGCCGCGAGGACCTTGTCGAGGTCCCCGGAAAAGACCACCATGGACAGACCGCTTGGGGCAGCTTCAGACGGTTCCGGGCGATCCGAGGACAGCCCGAGGTTCTTGTGCAGGTTCGCTTCGGATGTGGCCGCGGTTGCTCCCGACATTTCCCGACTCCTAGGTTTGATTCCGTTCTCCCGCAGTTGCTCACTTGCAGGATGATGCAATGGTGCAAGAGGGACCGTTAATACTCTCAGTCAGTCCGATTTCACCCGCCGATAGTATCCTCCGTTCTGGGCTGGAGCGATTCTGAGTCGCCCCGGCAAGGGGCGTTCGACCGTAATTGGGACAATACCCCGGAACGATCCCAAGACCGCTATTCCATCGTGCGCGCCCGGAAAACCCACTTTGGGTACCAGCGTAGGCCCACGGCGTACCAAAAAACGGACCCGCTCTGCCGTCAGAAAATCGCCCTTCCCCGGGCATCATTCTAAGAACTCCTTTCGCCCATCCCTCTGCCATGCGCGGACCTGCGAAGACCGCTCACAAAGCCTCCGGCTGGAAGCCGATACCGGATCCGGAAGGTCGCTACTCTACCGGCATCATCGATTTCGACCGACTTCTGGGGGGAGGGCTCGCACGCGGCAGCCTGGCGCTCTTCGCGATGGACGAGACCGTGGGGTTGGAGGACCTCGACCTGCTCCTCTTCCCGACGTTCCTCAACTTCCTCTATCAGTCCCGGGGGATGATGGCCGTACTGCCGTCTCGTGACTCCCCTCACGGGTTTCGGGGGCGGATCACACGCTTCGTGACCCGGCGGCGGTTCGATAGTCGGGTTCGGGTCATCGATTACATCGGCGAGGACGAAGGCCCGCCGTACGTCGTGAACTTGAACAGCCACCGAGGGCTTCCGGACCGACACGCGACTACTCCGACGGAGAGGAAGGTTGCCGTTGCCAAGATGGAGGAGGCCGAGCGGGTGGTCCAAGGGGGTCGCAAGAAGACGTTCCTCGAGGTCACCGCCTTCGAGGTCTTCGAAACGCTGCTCGGAGTGGACAAAGCGTTGCAGATGTTCTTCTACGGCGCAAAACGAACACGGGCCATCGGGAACCTTGGGATCGGCCTACTCGGGCCCGGCTTGGGGTGCGCCGCTGGCGTGCGCCGATTGGCCGACGCCGAGTTCGCGCTCCATCGAGACGACGTTGGGCTCATCGTCCGGGGCGTTCGGCCCTCCTTCTCGAGCTACGTTGTGACCGAGGCCCCCAACGCCGGTCCGCCGCACGTCGCTTTCGTCCCCCGACCGTCCTGAAGGCTCGCCCAGTTGGCCGAGCGACGGGGAGACCACGCGAAGACCCGACGTTACGTCAACGACCTCGAACGCCAGAACCTGCCCGCTCTCCGTCCGGACCTCGTACCAGAGTTCGAGCACCTCAAACAGACGCTCGTCGAGGAGAAGGGTGAGGGACTGTCTCGCGAGCCCCCTGGGTCAGCCTCCGGGGAATAGTCCGTCCCGCCGTTCCGAAGGACCGACCGCCCCGAGACCGTGGGCCTGAAACCTCCCCTGTCGGACGATGACCGAGCGGCCCCCTACGCCGTAGGTCGGCTGCCCCCGTCGTGGGGGTCTATCTTGGACCGCCAGGCGGGTGGCTTACGAAGGCGAGCGCGGCGCACCCGGTTGGCCACCGGCCGGGCCGGTCGGTCCGACGGGGGTCATGGTCATCCAGGAGTACGGGTGGCCGGTAATCCCCGCGACGATCCGGTCCATGCCGAGGAAGACCAACGCAATCCCGAGGAAGACCACCATCAAGAAGAGTCCATACACGGGCTCGAGCAACACGAGACCCGCCGCGGCTAGCAAGAGTACTCCGACGATGACGGCCAGTATTCGCGCCCACGTAGGCAAGATCGCCTTTTGTTCCGCCACAGACACCCACCCTGAGTCGAGATTATTGCCAGCCCGATAAACCCTGCTGCGGCAGAAGCTCTGAGCCGTGCCCTCCGTCACCGGCCTTCGTCTCGGCCCGCCGTGCGCCTCTCGGACCACGGGCGACTCGACGGAGATGCTCAGGCCGACTCGCGTGCCTCGGGGCGAAGTGGTCCCATAGAGGGTCTTCGAGCTACGAGTAACTGGCGGTGAACGAGAGGATGCCGATCACGCCCTGGTCGAAGCGGGAGTAGAGCAGGAAGGTGTAGTTCGTTTGGGTAGCCTGGAACGCGCACGTCCCGGCAGCGCCCGTATCGATGCACACCGGTTGACCGACGTACACCGGGCAACCCTGCGAAGGGCAGGTGAGGTTCTCGGCAGGGGGCGTCCCCCGGCAGGTGGAGTTCTGGACCGATGCGGGTGTCCAGACCGTGAACGTCACGTTGCCCTCGCCGCTCGCCTCCCACTGAGGGTCCGCCGTGATGTTCCATTGAACGGTCACGTTGGTACAGAGAGGGAACGAGAGTTCTACCGACAGCGAATTCTCGGGGCCTCCGAGGGAGTTCAACGTGTATGGCCCCAGCTTGCCCCCCGACGACGAAGCGCGCGGGGGGAGCGCGGCCACGACGGCCGCTACGACGACTACGGCTACCAAGAAACCCGCGACGAACCACGTTCGGCGTGTCTTCCGCCGGGCGGCGGGACCTGGCCCCCCCCAGACGGTGGCAGGACTCACGGGGCTCCACCAGCGAATCACGCCATCCCGCGCGCTCGCATAACGGGGTCGAAAAAGGAGGGACGTTGGATCCACCGTTCACGGGCACATCCAAGCCCCTGGAACGCATCTTGCGCGACGTGCGCGGTCGATAGCCGACCGAGGAGAGTGCAGGAGAGGAACGGAAACCGGGTGGGCCGTACATCTCAGCCGATCCGAAGGACCCGGATAGGCCCCCCGGGCCTAGCGCGGCGAGATGGAGGGCTTAAGCCAACCGCCGCCAAGCCAGCTATCGCGACGAGGGAGCTCGATCGTGACGTTCTCACTCATCGGCAGCGTGGCCGAGTTCATCACGACCGTCCTGACGACCATCGGCTTGCCGGGTCTCTTCGCGCTCATGGTGGTCGAAAGCTTCGGACTGCCTCCCGTGCCCTCCGAGATCATCCTCCCGTTCACCGGCTTCCTAGTGGCCGAAGGGACGTTCTCGCTCGGAGGGTCGCTCGTGGCCGCCTTGGCCGGCGGCCTGGTGGGTTCGTTTGCCGCCTATGCGGTGGGTCGCTTGTGGCGCGAGCGCATCACGGGCTTCGGCATCGGGCATCTACGGCTCAAAGCCCGCCATCTCGAACGGATGGACCGATTCTTCGCCCGTAGAGGAGAGCTCACGGTCGCCCTCGCGCGCCTCGTGCCCGTGGTGCGTGCCTACATCTCCTACCCCGCGGGAACAGCGAAGATGCCGCCGGTCCGCTTCGGGGTGTACACCTTGCTCGGGTCGATTCCCTTCACGCTGGCCTTGGTGTACGCTGGGATGGTGCTTCGGTCCAATTGGACGGCTGTTACATCGTACTTCCGTTACATCGACATCTTTCTGGTCGCGATCGTGCTGTTCGTGGTCGCGTACCTACTACTCCAGATCGCCGGCGTCTTCGGGCCCGGGTGGCCCCCCCGTCGGGCTACTCGCGCCCCCGAAGACTCAACAGCCTCTAGGCGCCAACGACCTTCGGGATAAACGCTGCCGAGGGCGAGAGCCACCCTCGTTTATCACCCGCCGCATTTTCGGTTTCAAGCCCATAATACACAAGTGGTCAGACGTCGCAGTTTACCGGTGACGAGCCGGATAAGAATGTCGGAGGGGGGAACGACTGGATAGTTCGAATCCCCCACGTTACCGTTGGGGGAGTGGTCGGAACGATAGGTCGACCGACCGCCCCAAAATGACAGAACGGAGGGTTTAAGCCAAGTTCTCGGGTCGAGAGAGGAGGTGGCCACGGAGGGGAATATCGTCGAGATACCCTCCGCCGTGCCGAGGTTCAGAGCGGTCCTCCGCCGTGCTCTACCCCCCGTTCGCGTCCTCTGGTTGGTGCTGATTGGCCTCGGCATCTACGGGTCGAACTACCTCGGGGGACTCGGCGCGACCTCCTTGGTGGTCACCCCGGTCATTGCGGGCATTGTCGACCTCGGATTCCAGTCGGTCCGGTTCGATCGACCTCGCTTCCCCGATTCCTCTCTCGCGACGGGTCTATTCATTGCCCTCATCTTCCCGCCCACCGCGAGCCTGGTCTTGGTCGCGACAGTGGCCTTTGCCGCGGTTGCGTTCCGACACGTCCTGCGTTTCCGGGGCCGGCCCTGGTTCAATCCCGCGGCCATAGGAGTCCTGTTTGGCACGCTCTTCCTGGGACTCGCACCGGCCTGGTGGGTCGGAATCGGACCCTACGGTGAGATCGCGATCATCGCTTTGGGTCTCGTGCTGCTGGCTCGAACCCCGCGTCAGTGGCGGCTCCCCGCCGTGTTCTTGGTGACGTACGGGCTCCTCGCCGGCGTGCAGCATCTGGTGGCGGGAACCAGCGTAGACCCTCACGTGCTGTTGCTCCAGGCGGTCGACCCGGCGACCCTCTTCTTCGCCCTCTTCATGGTGGTCGAACCACGAACGGCTCCGGGGGCCGCCCATGAACAGGTCCTCTTTGCCGGAGTCGTCGGGATTTCGGCCGCGTTCCTTCCTCTCTTCATCCCGAGCCTCGGGATTCTTGTCGCGCTCGCGCTCGGCAACCTCCTCGCCCTGCTGCTTCGGCGCCGGGGAGTGAGTGCCACCGTCCCCCGCCGCTCCGAGGCGCGTTCGAAGGGCCGGGCCGATCGGCCCACGGGCCGCGCCTCCCCTCGGTGGCCCGCGAGCTACCGGGCCGCGGCCGGGATTCTAAGCCTGATTGCCGTCACCGCGGTCGTTGCCGCTAACCCGGTCGCTCACAACGCCGTCCCCTTGCTCCAGAGCCCGACCCCGCCGGGCGGAGGCGGCGGCTCCCCGGCGAACTGTCAGTCCGATAACCCCTCCATCCCCTCTTCGACGCTTTCCCAGCTCCACAAACTTCTTGGGCCCTCGATCATTCTTTCCTACGACTCGGCCACCGGGGTGGTTGTCTTTTACGATCCCGTGAACCACGTGACCGTCACCGAGTCGGACCTCTACGAGGACTACGGCTTCGCCGAGTTCAACGGGGACGACTCCGCGGTGAACGGCTGTTCGGCGTGAGCGGGGATTAGCACGGCGGCCGATTTCACGCACTTCGGCCCCAAACATTCAGGCCCGCCGATGGCCAAAATCAGGCCAGCCCGGGCATATATGTCGATGAACATCTACATATACTGTGTTGACCTGCATCGACATGATGGCGTCATCGAAGCCCGAGACGGGCCTTGTGGGCCGGTTGGGAAGGCTCACGGGTTCGGACGGTGCGGGCTGTCTCCCCCGCTACCAGGGCATGGGCAAGCAGGTCGCCAAGGGAAGCGCTTTCGCGAAGGCCCTCGCGCGCGCTCGGGCGCTCTCGGATGAGCAACGGCTGACGGCAGTGGCGATTCTTCGTCGAGAAGGAGAGCTCTGTGCGTGCGAGATCCAGGCCGCTCTTGGCCTCACTCACGCCACGGTTAGCCACCACATGTCCGTACTCACGGCTGCCGGCATCGTGACGGCCCGGCGACGGGGGAAGTGGATGTACTACCAGCTGAAGCCGGGAGTCTTCGCGGAGATGCCATGAGCGAACCCGAGCGAGACGAGGAGACGATTAGTCGTTCGGTTCGGAATCGATATGGCGGCCTCGCCGACGGACACGACATCGGTGGTTGTGGGGAGAATGGGCATTCCGGCGGGTGTTCTTGTTGCGAACCATCCCCCCGCGGGGCCGAAACGGGTTGTTGTGCGGCGGGCTACACAGATGCTGAACTGACAAGCCTCCCCGAAGGGTCGAACCTCGGGCTAGGATGCGGGAATCCCTCGCAACTCGCGGGGCTCCGGCCGGGGGAGGTGGTGCTCGACCTCGGCAGTGGTGCGGGGGTCGATTGCTTCCTAGCCGCGAGCAAGGTCGGCCCGTCCGGTCAGGTGATCGGTGTGGACATGACGCCCGAGATGATCTCTCGCGCCCGCGGCCTCGCGCGTTCGAGCGGCCGGATCAACGTCCAGTTCCGCCTTGGGGAAATCGAGCACCTTCCGGTGGCGGACGCTTCGGTCGACGTCGTCCTTTCGAACTGCGTCATCAACCTTGTCCCGGACAAGGGTCAGGTCTACCGCGAAGCGTTTCGGGTCCTGAGATCGGGGGGACGCCTCGTGGTCGCCGACGTTCTCGCCACCCGCCCGATTTCCGACGAGTTGAGGAACGACTCGGAACTATGGGCTTCCTGTTCCTCGGGGGCGCTGACACGCGCCGAGGTCACGGAGCGCTTGATCACGGCCGGATTCGAATCCATCCAAGTCTCGATTCTCGGGGGTGACGCTCCGACGGAGTCTCTCCGCGCCCAAGATGAGATTGGAGTTGTGCCGGGAGAGGTCCGCGCGACGAAACCTGGAGGCCCCCATCCGTGACGGCGTCCAAGGTCGTTCTGTTCATCTGCGTCGGGAACTCCGGCCGCTC
Source organism: Thermoplasmata archaeon UBA61 (assembly GCA_002503985.1). Classification (GTDB taxonomy): domain Archaea; phylum Thermoplasmatota; class Thermoplasmata; order Lutacidiplasmatales; family UBA184; genus Lutacidiplasma. The sequence goes on along the minus strand of DASW01000007.1, from coordinate 96,497 downwards.
GTTGATGGCCGAGGCGATGTTCAACGCGAACCCTCCCGAGGGGTGGACCGCAATCTCGGCCGGAACGAGTCCGGCGGCGTCGGTGAACTCGCGGACCGCCCCGATGCTCCGCGAACTCGGGCTGGACCTCCCGCCGCATCCGCCACAGTTGTTGACCCCCGAGATGATGACTCAAGCCCGGGTCCGGGTAACGATGGGGTGCCTCGATGACGCGAGCTGTCCGGCACGCCTCAAGACCCTCGAGTTGCGGGACTGGTCGCTCCCCGACCCTGCGCTCCTGGACGACAACGGCTTCCGAGAGGTCCGCGACCGGCTCGCGAGGTCCGTGAAGGGCCTCCGAACCGAGCTCGCCCTCTCGGACCGCCGCCGGAAAGGGGTCGCCGAGGACATTTCCGCGAGATCGGCCTAATGTCATCTCGCGCGGCTCTACCCCTAGTCTGCGCCCGCCGACGGACCGTCGCGACGGTCGGTTCCATGGCAAGAGCCGGTCGCCCCTCACGGCTCAGACTTTCTCGGCGCGCGTCCCCAACGATGGTTCGGGGTCGCGTCGACATCGAGGGTGCGAGGTGAGCTTGGCCACTGTTTCACCGGAAGGGGCTCTTCCGTCGACCCCTCCCCCGAGTCGTCAGCTTGACGTCGTGGACCGGTACCTCCCCGTGTGGGTCATTTCGGCCATGGCGGTCGGCCTCACAGTGGGCCGTGTGTGGCCGGGAATCGGCACCGCGCTGGGTCTCTGGCAGATCCAGTCGGTCTCAGTACCGATTGCCATCGGTCTTCTGCTGATGATGTACCCGATCCTAGCCCGTGTGCGATACGGGCGGGTCAGAGAAGTTGCTCGGGATTGGCGAGCAACGGGCTTCTCTCTCGTTCTGAACTGGGTCGTCGGTCCAGCGTTGATGTTCGGGCTCGCGTGGACGTTCCTTCCGGACGCTCCCGCGCTTCGGACAGGAGTGATCCTGGTCGGATTGGCCCGGTGCATCGCGATGGTGCTGGTCTGGAACCAGCTCGCCGGTGGGGACCCTGAGTACGCCACAGTGCTGGTCGCGCTCAACGCCGTGTTCCAGATCCTTGCCTACGCCGGCCTGGCCGTCTTCTACCTAGATATCCTGCCCGCTTGGCTTCACCTGTCCGCGCAGACGATCTCGGTGGACGCCTGGACCGTCGCCCTCAGCGTGCTCGTCTTCCTGGGTGTTCCGCTCGGCGCGGCCATCGCCAGCCGGGTCGGCCTCGCCCGGTGGAGAGGGCAACGCTGGTACGACGACCGGTTCACACCGGCGGTGGGTCGCCTGACACTCTGGGGACTCCTGTTCACGGTGGTAGTGATGTTCGCGATTCAGGGTCTCTCGATTACCACACTCCCCTTTACGGTCCTTCGCGTGGTCGCACCGCTGCTCGCATACTTCCTCGGGATGTGGCTGCTCGCGTTCCTCGTGAGCCGCTGGCTCGCCTTCGGCTACGAGAAGTCGGTAACCGTTGCGTTCACCGCTGCGAGCAACGACTTCGAGCTCGCAATCGCGGTGGCGGTAGTCGTCTTCGGAGTCGCGTCCCAGGAGGCGTTCGCCTCCGTGATCGGTCCGCTGGTGGAGGTACCCGTTCTCCTCGCGCTCGTGTACCTCGCCCTGTGGAGCCGGCCATGGTTTGACCGAGGTCGAGCACGGATTTCCAAACCCGGAGGCCCGACCCCGTCGGGTTTAGGTCAGTCTAACGTACGAGAGGTCGACGAAGGGGAGCCATCCTGAGCCCCCGGTCTCCCCGGAATTAAAGAGCAGACGCGGTTACTTGCCGGGTGTCTCCATCGACTGTCAAGCCTTCGGGTCGAGGGAGGGGGGGAGTCGCCCCTCTCCTCCAAACGAACATTCCCGGGCGACCGAGAATTTGACGCGGGGGCGCGCCCGCTCGATGACACGACCGCAAGGAGCGCGCGGGGCCGACCAGCTCCCGCACCTTGGCGCATCTCCTCCGGAAACCCACCCTTTTCCGGAACGGGCACACCTGGATGTTTCAACTGTTGGAGGGGGGATTCGAACCCCCCGAGGGTTCAAATCTTCTGGAGGAGCGAGAAAAAGACGCGAATTCTTGGCGAGAAATCGGTGAAAGATGTCGGAGGGGGGATTTGAACCCCCGACCCCAGGATATCTCCCGGGACGCGGCACGCGTCCCGCTATGAGTCCCGTGCTCTACCGGGCTGAGCCACTCCGACAGGAATCGGACGCGTCATCTCGCGCCCTTGGGGCCTATGCCGCCGGTCCCTCGCCCGCGTCGGTCACGGAAGCGGCGACCTCTTCGGGAGGCGTCGACGGCTCGGGGATGGCGGTCGGCTCTGGTACCGGGATCTCGTCCGAGATCATGCCGAGGACCTCCGAGCGTCGGATTTCGATCTTCTTGAGCGGATAGAGGGTCTTCACACCGTGGGCGAGGACCTTCGAAAGGTCCCCCTGGATCATCTCCCGCACGAACTCGGGAGAGGTGCGGAGCTGGGCCTCTTCGAGCAGAACCTGGACCATCTTGTGGCGGAGCTCGGCGCGCAGTCGGGTCTGAAGGCGCTGCTCGCCGACCGCGACCGGCTTGAGGACGATCTGAACGCCGTCCTTGGTCGTGACGGTGAGGGCGAGGTCGATTTTCGAGCGCTTCCGACGGGCCAGCCTCCGGACGTAATCGCTCGTGAGGTCATGGCCGACGAACCGCGCCTCGGCAATCCCTTCGCCCGAGACCCTCTCGATGCGGAAGCGAAGCTTCACGTGGGCCTTGCCGGAGTCCCCTGAGCCCGAGAGCTCGGGCAGCGTGGCCTCGAGGGTCCGGCCCACGAGCTGCTCGGGCTCGGTCGCGACCGTCTCGCCGAGCTCGACGTGCTGGAAGAGCCCGGGGGCGCGGACCTTGTACCAGCGCTTCGACCGCCATTTGTCCTTGACCGTACGGGCCAAGGCGGGCTTCTTCGCTCCGGACTCCTTCTCGGCCATCGCTCGCGGGGGCGCGGACCGGGGAACGCTACTTAAAAGTGCCGCCCTGTCGCACCCGCGCCCGTTCCCGCGCTCGCGACCGCTGGGGAGCGCGGCCCGAGCGGGGAGAGCGTGCGTTTCGGCAACCTAATTAACTCGACCCCGACTTCGCGCGCCATGGCGGCCACGCCACGAACTTCGGCACTACCGGGGACCCGAGCGACCGCCGCGGACCTGAAGGACGCCGGGGCTCCGGTCGAGAGCCCGGCCGAACGGTTCCGCGACGAGGTCCTGCGCACCATCGATGGCCTTCGCCAGAAGGGGCTCGACCGCTCCGAAGCGCTCCGGGCGCTCTTCCCCCGCACCGTCCTCACCGACGCTACCTACGAGGACGTCGTCACCTCGATCGTCTCGGGCGCCCACCTCCTCTTCTTCGGTCCGTCCGGCGCGGGGAAGACGAGCCTCGCGAAGGAGCTCTGGAACCTCTTCCCCAAGGGCGTGTGGGTCGTGGAGGGCTGCCCGGTCCTCGACCATCCGCTCTCGCTCGTCGACCCCGCCGCCGCTGCCCGATTCCCTCCGTGCCCGATCTGCACCCGCCGGTTCGCGGCGGGAGGTGACCCGGCCCGCTTCGACCCCAGCTTGATCGACCCGGCGAAGATCCCCGCCCAGTTCATCCTCCTGCGCGAAGGGTTCGGCTTCGCCCGGCTCCAGGGGAGCTCCGAGGTGTTCCCCGACCACATGACGGGCAACATCAATCTGCGCAAGCTCGAGGAGATCGGGGACCCGATGAGCCCCCTCGTCCTCGAGCCCGGAAAGCTCCTCCAGGCGAACCGCGGCTTCCTGCTCGTGGACGAGATCGGAAAGCTGCCGCTCGGGACCCAGAACGTCCTCTTGCAAGCCCTCCAGGAGGGGACCGTCACCCCATCCAAGTCTCGGGAGAGCTTCCCCGGTTCGTTCGTCGCGGTCAGCACGTCGAACCTCTCCGACCTCGACAACATCAACGACCCGCTCTCCGACCGTCTCACGAGCCTGCACGTGGGCTACAACGCCCGCCATGCCGACAACCGACAGATCGTGACCCTCGCCCGGACCGACCTCCCCTCGGTGTACGTGCCCGAGATCCTAGTCGATGCCGGGGTGCGCGTCATCGAGGCATGGCGCCTCAAGACGAGCGAGGACAACCCGGACATCGGGGAGGTCGGCTCGAACCGAACGCTCATCGACGTCGCGGCCCGCACGGCCGCCATCGCGACCCTCGCCGGGCGCATCCCTCCCTCGAGCGCCGACCTGAAGGCCGGCCTTCTTCACGCGATGCGCGGCCGTATCCGCGCCCGCAGCGGTGACTCGTTCCGACAGAACGAACGCCGGGTCGGGGAGTTCGTCGACCAGTACCTCACCGCGTCCCTGAAGCGGAGCGCCGGGGTCTACTGGTGCCGGTTCTACCGCGGAGTGCTCAAGGAGAACGGGGGCGAGGCCGAGGCGCTGGTCGGCGAGGGTCGGCGGCTCAAGGACGACGCGGGCCTCCGCGGGCAGCTCTCCACGAACCCGGAGATCTTCCCCAAGTTCCGTACGTTCGTCCGGTACGTCGAGGAGCGCGAACGGCCCGGGCCGACGGTCTCCTCCGCCGACGCTGCGGCGAACGTCTTCGGCCTCCTCGAGGAGTTCTCGCTCTTCTCCTGCAAGGAGGACGAAGGCGACGACGACCCCCTCTAGCGACGCCTTTCGCCTTCCCGACTGCACCGGCTACGCCGACGACGTCGTCTCGGACGATCTGCTCGACGCGGTCGACTCCGCGGCCCTCGTCCGCGCGCTCGCGGAGGAGGGGGTCGAAGGGGCCCGCCGCCTCCTGCGCGAGCGTTCGGGCGAGGACGCCGAGCTCCGAGAGCGGCTCGAGCGGCTGCGCGACCGCCTCCGCCGGCAGGGCCGTCGACGGATCGAGCGGATCGTCGAGGAGTACGACCAGCAGGTCGTCGCCCTCGAGGAGGTCCGCCACCGGACCGATGCCGAGGTCGCCGAGCAGATCGCCGAGCTCGAGGAGCGGCTCCGATCGGCCCGCGCTACCGATTGGTCCCGATTGCCGTCTCCCGACCTCCTAGACGACGTCCGCAACGCCCTCCTGCTGCCCGACGCATCGTGGAACCGCCCTCCTCCACCGCCGGGCATCCTCTCTCGTATCGGGGCGGCGATCGCCCGCTTCTTCGCATGGCTACGGGGGCTCTTCTCTCGAAAACGCACGGCGCGTCCCACCCCCTCCAAAGGCCGCCGGATGCTGTTCGCCACCGCCGCGGCGGACGGTCGGTCGATCGGCCCCTCCGAGCTCGGGAACGCCCTCGCGCAGCTCTCCGGCAGCGAGCGCCAGGAGCTCGCCAACAACGTCACGGGGTCCCTCAAGTCCCGCGAGCGCGGGATCGAGAAGGAGGCCGAGGAGAAACGCCGCCAGGCGGAGGCCCAACGCCGTCGTCTCGAGGAGGAGCGAGCCGAGGCCCAGCGCCGGGCCGAGGCGGACGCCGAATCCCGGGTCCGCCACGCCGAGGAGCGCCGGGTCGAACGGGAGCTCAAGGAACGGGGGTTCGTCGCCGAGCACCGGGGGGAGCTGGTCGTCACCTACGGCCTCGTCGAGCGGTTCGCCCGGCTCTTGCTCGCAGAGGAGAGCCAGCGGCTCCCCGGCGACATCCGGATGTCGCTACGGGGAGGGGGGTCGACGGGCGTCTACGAGAAGGCGCGGCTCCAACGTCCCGAGGAGATCGCTCACCTGGACGTCCCGGGCTCGCTCCTAGCGGCCCGTCTCACCGGCTCGAAGCACATCGACGAATCGACCAGCTACGTGTTCCGGGAGGTCACGAGCGAGCGGGTCCACGTCGTGCTCGCCTTCGACCGGTCGGGCAGCATGTCGGAGGAGGGGAAGCTCGACGCGGCGAAGAAGGCCCTCCTCGCGCTCTACGTCGCCATCCGGCGTCGGTATTCCGATGCCACGATCGACGTGCTCGCCTTCGACAACGAGGTCCAGGTCCTCGACCTGGTCGAGCTGTGGGAGTGCCGGGCCGGCGCGTTCACGAACACGGCGGAGGCCCTTCGGGCCGCGCACTTGCTCCTGCGCGCCTCCCGGGCCACTCGCCGGGAGCTCTACCTCCTAACGGACGGTCTACCGGAGGCGTACACGGACGAGGACGGGCGGGTCCGTAGCGGACAGCTCGATGTTGCCATGGAGCACGCCCTCGTGCGGGCCCGCGAGCTCTCGACCGTCGTGTCGCTGAAGAGCACGGTGTTGCTCCTCAAGTCCGAGCATCCGGAGTACGAACCGGCCGCTCGGGCGATCGCGCGGACCCTCCGCGGAGAGATGGTCGTGACCGACCCCGCGCACCTCGGGGTCGAGCTCCTCGTGCGGTGGGCGCATGGCGAAGAGACCGAGCGCCGCCTCACGACCACCGCCCCGTTGGCCCCCCCCGCCCCTCCGAGGGCCGCCGCCCGGAGCCGTCGACGGAAGTCCGACCGCCGGATGGGCGGCTGACCGGCGTTGCGGATGCCCGTCAACCTTTATCTTCCGACCCGACGCTGACCGACCGAACGACCATGACCGACTTCCGCCAACAGGCCAAGTTCCGGGAGCACCTCGCCGAGATGCGACGTGCGGCCGGCGGGTTGGGAAGCGATTTCGCGCATGAGTTCTCCGACCTCGACCGGAAGATCGAGCGCTTCGGGACCGCGACCGCTAAGGAAGCGAAGTACCTCGGCCTCGAGATCCAGGACGACCTTTCCCACCTCGGCAAGACGATGGACGAGGAGATGCGCCGCATCCCGCAACGCATCTCGGACGCCGGCGTCGCGATTGGCTCCGGTACCGTCCGCGCGGCCGGCGCCGCCCGGGACGCGGTCGTCGCCGCGGGCAAAGCCGCGAAGACGGGCACGAAGAACGCCCTCGCCACGGCCGCCGGAGTGAAGCGGACCCCGATGCGTCAGTGGTCTCCCCCCGCTACGGGGGAGTCCCCGCCGTCCGAACAGACTCAGTAATCCGAGCCCGGCTCTTCGGAGCTGTCCGCCGCCGTCCCCCCCGCGGGTCGGTGACCTCGCGGCGGACCCGTTGGGCCGCGACCCGCAGGTACTCCCGGTCTATGTCGAAGCCGACGAAGGACACCCCGAGCCGGGCCGCCGCGACCGCGCTCGCCCCGATCCCGACGAACGGGTCGACCACGAGACGGGCGCGCTCGAGCCCGTGGAGACGGACGCACCACTCAGGAAGCTCGGGCGGGAACGTAGCCGGGTGGGGCCGGTCGCGCGCCCGAAAGCGAATGGTCGGGTAGGGAAGGAACCAGGTGTTGCCGCGGCACCGCCGGTCCGCCGCCCCGGCGGCCCGCCACCGCGTCACGTTCGACTTGTCGCCGTACGGGACCCCCACCGCGAGCCGGTCGAGGGGGACGTCGCCGCGCCGCGTGAAGTGGAAGACGTACTCCTGGGCACCGTGCACGTACCGGGCCGAGCGGACTGGTTTATAGTGGCCCAGCGCGAGGTCGCTCGATAGGCCGGCGGCGCGACCGGCGGAGACTCGGTCGATGGCGATCGACTTCACCCAGTGGAGGACGTTCTGGAGGACGAACCCCTGGGCGACCTCCCGTGCGACGTCCCACGGGAGCCACGGGTCGGACGGGGGGCCCCCGATGTTCAAAAAGAAAGAGCCCCGGTCGGCGAGGACCTCGCGAACGGAGTCCCGGACGCGGCCCGTCCAGCGAAGGTACTCCTCCCGGGGGCGGTCGTCCCGATACCTCGAGTACGGGACCCCGAGGTTGTACGGGGGGCTCGTGACGACCACGTCGGCCCGGGCGCGTCCGAGGCGCCGCCCGAGCCCCGGTAGGGCGTCCTCGCAGTACAGGCGGACCGAGCGGCCCCGGCCGAGGGAGACCTCGTCGAAGAGCGGCACGTTCGCGCCTCCGCTCGAGGGGAGGCGTCCGGGCGGATAGGGCTGCCCCTCTCGCCTAGCTCACGAGCGGGGGGTCGCCGGCGTCGCGGCCTTGACGCGCTGGAGCTCCGCGCGCGCTTCTTGGAGCGCCTTCTGCGGCTCCTTGTAGTAGAAGGAGACGAGCTGGCCCACGTCGCGGTGGGTGTACGGCTTCTGCCGCGTCGCTTGCGCGTCCTTCGCCATCATGAAGTCGAGGATCTCGACGCGGTTTCGAACCTCTCGTTCCATCTCCTTCATCGTGAGGTTCTTCATCAGCGCGACCCGTTCGTAGATGTACGAGTGCCCCGAGTAGAGGAACGTGTCGTCCGCCGGGTTCCAGGAGTAGACCGAGTTCGTGATCAGCTCGTTCGTCTCGGGGTCGAGACCGACGATCTCGGTGAGCGACTGGACGCGGCGCGTCATCTTCGTGCCGACCTTCACCTGCCGCTGGAGGAGGACGAGGTTGAGCGCGGAGACGAGCGAGCGGGGGAGCGTGATCGGCGGGTTCTCCATCCGGTGCACCATCGCGCTCACGCTCTCCGCGTGGAACGTCGTGTAGCAGGTCTTCCCGGTCGCCATCGCCTGGAAGACGATGAACGCCTCCGCCCCACGCACCTCTCCGACCATCAGGTACTGCGGACGTTGGCGGAGCGCCGCGGCGAGGAGGTCGAACATGTCGATCTCGCCCGCGGCCTTCCCGCTCACGAGGTTCTTCGCGCCGAAGCCGGCCTTCGTGAGCGACGGGACCCAGTTCTCGTGCGGGAGGTTGAGCTCCCGGGTGTCCTCGATCGAGACGATCTTCATCTGGGGCGGGATGAACAGGAGCGTCGCGTTCAGGGTGGTCGTCTTGCCGCTCGCCGTGCCCCCGCAGACCATCATCGATTGTCCGTTCTCGATGGCGATCCAGAGGTAGGCCATCATCTCCGGGCTCATCGTCCGGAACTTGAGCAGGTCGACCGGGGTGAACGGGTTGTCGCGGAACCGTCGGACCGTGAACGTGCTGCCGTGCTTCGTGATGTGCTTTCCGAGCGTCGCCTGGAGCCGGGAGCCGTCCGGCGTCGTGGCGTCCAGGACCGGGCTCGCGACCGAGATGTGCTTGCCCGAGCGCTGAGCGAGCCAAACGACGAAATCGTCGAGCTCCTGCGCGGTCTGGAACTTCAGATTCGAGCGGATGGAGCCGTACTTGCGGTGGTAGATGTAGATCGGGATCCCTTGACCGTCGCACGAGATGTCCTCGACATCGACGTCGGTCATCGGGACCTCGATGACCCCGTAGCCGATGAAGTCCCGTTCGAGGTAGTAGAGGATCCGCCCCTTCGTGATGGGGCTCGGGGCGAGCTCCCACCCTTGGAGCTGACGGTCGACCATGAGGCGAAGCTCGCGCCGCTTCGACTCGGGGTCATGCTCGGCGAGCGGTTCGAACTGCTCCACGAGGACGGTCCGCAGTCGCTCGAGGAGGTCCCGCTCGATCCGGGAGAGCGGCGGCTCGATGACCTCGTAGTTGTACTCGTTGCGGGTGTTGTGGAAGGTGATGCGGATGTACGATAGGCCCGGCCGGATCGGGGCGAGGTCGAGCTCCTTGAGCGCGGGGTCGGAGAGCGGCGGGACCACCGTCACCTCGCGCTCGGCGCCCTGACCCGAGATACCGAGACGAGCGAGCTTCACCGGCCGCGGCTCGGCCGACCCCTTGCGGAGCGAGGCCCCCATCCGCAGGAACGGGGAGAACCGTTTCTTTCGCTCCCCGGCCCTCGGGATCGCGGTCCCTTCCACGTCGGGGGTCGGTGCTTCGATCGCTTCGCCTGCCATGACCTTCCTCTTTCCGCTATCCCACGTTGAGCGGCGGGACGACGAACCGCATGATGAGCCAACCGACCGCGAGCATGATCGTCGCGTGCTGGAGGCCTTCCGCGACCCGTCCGTTCATCAAGACGCCCGCCATGATGCCGTCCCCGACCGCGTGGGCGATCACCGCCACCAGGAACGCGAGGAAGAGGGCCGGCACGAACCCGAACGCGAGGCTGACGCCTCCCGACGACGAGAGCCCGGACGTCGAGACGCCCTGGCCCGCCGTGATCATCTGGGGCAGGAAGGTCGCGCACATGATGTAGATCGTGACGAGGAAGACGAAGAACGCGATGTAGATCACCGTCACGTAGGTCATCATCGAGATTTGCCGCGCCTGCTGCGCGAGCTGGGCCTCGCGCGTGTCGTGCGCTACCATCGAGAGCACGTCCGCAACGTTCCCGCCGGCGTCGTTCGCCCGCGTGACGATCGACACGACGCGCTGGACGAGCGGGGTCGGGACCCGCTGCTCGAAGAGGGCGAGCGCCTGGGCGACGGGGACGCCCCACTCGATCTGGCTCGCCATCTTCTTGATCTCGTCGGTCAAGAGACCGTAGCGCCCGGTGCTCGCGACCACGATCGCGTCCGGCAGGGTCATACCGAACCGCCCCGCCTCGGAGACATCGCGCAGGAAGTCCGGGAGCCGTTCCTCGATCTTCGAGATGTTCCGTAGCTTGGCCGTCATCGCGAAGCCGTACGGCGCGATCATGCAGAGCAGCCCGAGGACGAAGAAGTCGATCGCAGGGTTGGCCCCCGTGGCCTCGCCCGGAGCGAGCGTGATGGTCAGGGTGCCGATGTAGTTCAGCATCGCGACCACCCAGAAGACGACGGCGACCAGGCTGCCCGCGATCAGCAGCCAGAGCTCGCGGGGGAGCCCCTCGGACTTCGTCTCGGCCGGGGCGACGCTGGCGGTCCGGACGGCCCGTGCCGATGCGGACGGGAGCGCGGTCGACATCCTAGTTCATCTCCTGCGCGATCGAATACATGAAGAAAATGAACCCGAACTGGGCGAGCGGGATCATCGCCCCGACGATCCCCCACAGCATGTCGATCATGAACGTGCCGCCCCCACCGATGACCGCGAAGATGGCGATGATGATGATCAGGAAGAGCGGGAACGCGACCACGACGGTCACGAACGTCTCGGCGAGGAGCCCCATCGTCTCCACGCGCTGCAGCTGCTCGAGCTTGTTCTCGCGCTCGAACTGCTCGGCCTTGAGCAGGAAGTACGGCTTCAGCTGCCCGCCGCTCGTGGCGGTGGTCACGACCCCCTGGAGGAAGTCCTGGAACCGCTTCGACGGGGTGCGGGAGGCGCCGTTGCGGATGGCGGTCAAGATATCGACGCCGAGGAGCTCCGTGTCGCGGGTGATCCATGCCGCTTCCTCGGCGACCTCTCCGTAGACCTTCTGCCGGCCGAGCTCCCGGAAGATCGCGTCGATGTTCACGTCGGCCGAGCTCATGGCCGAGATGAAGCTCATCGAGGGGGAGATCTTCCGGTCGATCTTGCGGCCCCGGTCCTTCGCCTTCGAGGCCGGGGTGCCCTTGAGCACGAAGAACGTCCCGATCGTCCCGAACACCGGGAGCAGGACCCCGATCAGGATTCCGAGGAAGGCGACCCCCGCGGACACGAAGAGATAACCGACGACGGCCCCCGCGACCGCGGTCGCGATGCCGACGACCAGCGTGGTCGCATAGATCACGGCCAGGTACTCGTCGGACCGCATCCGGATGTGGGCCTTGACGAGGTTCTCGTCGAGGGCGGGGTCGGTCGGGCGGGCCAGTACGCGGGAGCGGAACGTGCTCCAAGCCCAGCGTTGGAACCCCGTCATGCTCGAGTGGGTCGGCTGCGCGCCGCGCTTCAACCGCACGGCGCGGCTCGGGACGGTCGTCGTCGGCGGGCTGGTAACGCCCGCTCGGGCCGTCGGAGTCGCCGGCACGGTGGTCACACCTTCCCCGGCGACTCGGTCGCCCTCGCGGCCTGGGCGGCTTGGACGCGTCCCATGACCTCGTTCGGGTCCTTGTAGTACTGCGCGATCGTCTTCCAGAGCTGGCGGTAATCGGTCGTCTTGCTCTCGACGAGCCACCGGATGACGGCCGTCCGCCGCTGGAACTCCGCGTCCATCTCGTCCGTCGTGAAGTTCTTGAGTTCCATGATCTTGTCAAAGAGGAACGAGTGGCCCTTGAAGACGAACTTATCGGTCGAGGGGTCCCATTCGTAGACGGTGTTCGTGATGAGCTCGTTCGTCTCGGGCTCGAACCCGACGATCTCGAGGACCTGCTTCAGCCGGCGGACGACCCCCTTGTCGATTCGGGTCTGGATCTGGATGATGACGTTGTTGAGCGCCGAGAGGAGAATCCGTGGGGTGTTGATCGGCGGGTTCTCGAGACGGTTCACCATCGACTTCACGCTGTCGGCGTGCATGGTCGAGTAGGTCGTGTGGCCCGTCGCCATCGCCTGGAACATCGTGTAGGTCTCCTTGCCGCGGACCTCCCCCACGATGATGTAGTTCGGCCGCTGCCGCAGAGCGGCGCGTACGAGGTCGAACATGTCGACCTCTCCGGCGGCCTTCCCGTCCGACCCGCGGTCACCGGTCCCGCTCCGCGTCGCTCCCGGAATCCAGTTCTCGTGGGGCAAGTTCACCTCCCGCGTGTCCTCGATCGATACGATCTTGGCCGTGGGCGGGATGAACAGCGCGATCGCGTTGAGCGTGCTCGTCTTGCCGGCGGCCGGGCCGCCGCAGACGATGACCGATTCTCCCTGCTCCGCTGCGAGCCAGAAGTACGCGACCATCTCCTCGTTCGCCGTCCCCATGGCAACGAGGTCGACCGGGGTGAACGGTCGCTCCTTGAACCGGCGGATGGTGAAGCTCGCCCCGCGGGTCGTCACCTCACGACCGTAGGTGGCCTGGATACGGTGTCCCTCGGGGGTCGTCCCATCTAGGATGGGCGCCGAGACGCTCACGGCCTTGAGGCAGCGCTGCCCGAGCATGACGATGAACGAGTCGAGAGCGTCCTCCTCGGCGAACGTGACGTTCGTCTTCACCGACTCGTACTTCCCGTGGAAGATGAACAGCGGGACGTCGACGCCGTCGCAGGAGATGTCCTCGACCTCGGGGTCCAGGATGAGGGCGTCCACGGGTCCGTAACCCACGAAGTCCCGGAGCGTGTAGTAGATGATCCGCTCCATCGAGATGGGGCTCAGCGTGATCTTGCGGCTGCGGAAGTACTCCCGAGACTCCTCGCGCAGGTAGGTCCGCTTGTCGGCGAGGTTGAGGGCGCCCACGTCGGCTCCCAAGATCCGGGTCAGGGTCGCCTTGAGGTGCTCGACCAGCTGCTTCTCGTGCGCGGAGAGCTGGGGCTCGATGACCTCGTAGAGGTACTCCTTGTTCCGGTCGTTGTAGGTCACGCGAGAGTAGGAGTAGGGGGGGTTGACCGCGCTGACCTCGAGCTCCTTCATCGTGGGTTCCAGCAGCGGTGGCATCGCGGTGATGAACGTGCCGGGGAGCGCGGTCGGAGCCTCGACCGACGGCGTCGGGGTGAGAGGCGAGGTCTCGGCTCCGGCGGACGCGCTTCGGGGGATCTTGACTCGGAACGTTCCTGCGGCCATGCAATCACACACTCCCGATGCCGACGGTCACTTGCACGCCGGCATAGTACAGGTTCGCATAGTTAATCGCGTGGAGGTTGACCTCGAGGACGGTCGTGGCGCCCGAGGGGCTGTAACAGGCGCCCGTGTACGGGATGGTCGCGGCCTGGGTGGTCGACGCGAGATAGGTGTAGTTGTAGCCCTGCTGCGTGGCCGACGGATGCGTCACGAACGGCAGGCCACTCACGTTCATCTGCGACTGGAGGAACGACGCCCAGGCGCACGGATACTCGGTGCCCACTTCGAAGGAGTAGTTCAGGAACGGAAAGATGGTCTGCCCAATCGAGTTGAGCCGTTGATTCCCATTCGACGTGATCTCTTGGGTAAAGCGCAGTTGGCTGTAGATCTCCTCGGACCCCTGAGCGATCACGGTCGAGGTGTTGCCGTAGAGCTGCAGGAAGCTCGAGGTGACGGTCGTGTTGCCGGCGAGTCGGGTCACGTTGAACGGGGGCGCGACGGCCATGATATTGTGGGTCCCGGATTGGACCTGGACCACGGCATCGTCCTCGAAGTAGAACAGCTGGCTCGGGTAGTAGCGGTTCGGGAGCGCCATCTGGAGGATCCCGGAGGCCGCCTGCTCGTAGAGGCGAGGGGAGCTGCCCGGCCCGGTCGACATCGTCTGGTTCTCGAACACGCAGTAGCCGGGAATCACCGGTTGGCCGAAGTTCGTCGTCGAAGCTCCCGTCATTCCTCGAACGTAGAACCCGCCCGGGCAGGAATTCGGAAGGAAGTTGAGGACCGACTCGGTCGGTTGTGCGATCAGCGGCACCCCGCCCGAGCTGAGCGTGAAGGGAGTGCCCAGGAGCTGGGGAACGCCGAGGGCGTACTGGGTGTCGACGCCCCCCTTGAACTGGGCGAACGACGTCGCCGCCGAGTTCGTGAACTGAGCTTCGTTGTCCGTCATCCAGAGGGGTACGTACTGTGTGAGAAAGATCCCGAAGAGCGCGAAGAAGACCAGCAAGGCCAGCAACGTACCGATGACGGCCACCACTCCCCGCTTCCCGGAGCGGAGGCGTCGCGCCCGGCGATAGCGTCGCCCCGCCCGAGTTGCCACCATTCCCCCCATCAGATGGACCGCGGCCCGGAGCACGACCTCCGAGCAGCGTGAATTAGGCCCGATTCGTGTATAAATAGGTGCGCGGCGCACGCCGGGAAGAATTCGGCGCGGTGCCCAACCCCCTTCCTCGTGGCTTCCCGACGGCCGGGGGGGTCCGATAGTCCATACCCCCTGTCGTCCGGCACGCCCCCACCTCGAGACGGAGCTGTCGATTCGGTCCGCTCCTCGGCCACCCCCTTCGCACAAACCGTATGAGGGTTCGACCCTCCCGGAACGTCCGCGCGGTTGTGGTCTAGCGGTTAGGACGGTAGCTTCCCAAGCTACCTACTCGGGTTCAAATCCCGACAACCGCACTCTCCTCTCCCGAGCCGGGAGGCCTACGCTCGCCTCGGTCGATGCCGCCCGGGATCCGGTGAGAGGTCGGGGCCCTGCCTCCGGGCGAGTCCTCAGGTCCCGGCTGCCTGACTCGAACAGGCGACCTGAGGATCTCCACGGGGGCTGCCGGATTCCCGGCAGTCTCGCCTACAGTCCCCCGCTCTACCTCTGAGCTAAGCCGGGACGACTCGAGGAGCGGCGGACGACCTATAAACTCTCCGTCGGCTCACCTGCCCGCCATCACGTCATGCGCGTCGTCGAGCATCGCCGTCACAGTCGTCGGGACCCGGTCGATATCCACCTCAGTCCGGAAGGGGTCGAGCTCGCTCGACGCGTCGCCCCCACGCTCGGTCATTTCGACCGTGTGGTGACGTCCCCGAAGCCGCGGGCCGTCGAGACCGCGAAAGCGCTCGGGTTCTCGCTGGACGCGATCCTCCCGGACCTCGGCATGATGCCCGA
The DNA here is from genome assembly GCA_002503985.1 of Thermoplasmata archaeon UBA61. Lineage (GTDB taxonomy): Archaea > Thermoplasmatota > Thermoplasmata > Lutacidiplasmatales > UBA184 > Lutacidiplasma. Next base: position 81,252 of record DASW01000007.1, on the reverse strand, counting down.
CGACGCGGGGCTCCCGGTGGACGAGCTGAACCTTCGCTCGTTCGCGGATTACGTTCGCGCCGCCGAGCGGAGCGAGGCGATGGCGGAGTACGCCCTACGTCAGGCTACCCTGATGCGCGAGCAGCTCGAGCGGCTCCCGGAGGGAGGCCGTCTCCTCATGGTCTCCCATGGGGGGGTCATCGAGTTCGCGGCCGCGGCGTCCCGTCCTCAGGACGCTGTCTCCTTCGGCCCGCCGGCCGGCCACCTCGAAGGCATCCGACTCTTTCTCGAAGGAGGAGCGTGGGTCCGCGGAGAGGTCCTCCGGGTTCGAAAGTGAGCGCCGGACCCACCTAGGTCAGGACCTGGCGCACCCGCGCCGCGACCTCGTCCGGAGTGCCGCTCGCATCGACCGAACGGAGGAGGTGGCGCTTTCCGTAGTAGTCGAGCAGGGGCGCGGTCTGCTCGGCGTAGACCTTGAGACGCGTGGCGATCGCCTCGGGTCGGTCGTCCGGCCGATGTACGAGCGGGGTCCCGTCCAGGTCGCACATCCCGGCGGTCGCCGGGGGCTTCGTCGAGAGGTTGTAGACCGACTGGCACTTCGGGCAGACCCTCCGCTCCGAGAGGCGGCGGACCAGGCGGTCCGGAGCGATGTCGAGCGAGACCACTCCATCGACCTCCGAGAACTTCCCGAGAGCCTCGGCCTGCGCGAGGTTGCGGGGGAAGCCGTCGAGCAGGTAGCCGACCCGCGCGTCCGGCTGCTCGAGGCGCTCGTGGAGGATTCGAAGGACGAGGTCGTCCGGCACGAGACGCCCGGCGCTCATATGGCCCTCGGCCTCGAGGCCGAGGGGAGTCCGTGCGGCCACCGCGGCCCGGAGCAGGTCCCCCGTCGAGAGGTGGGGGACGCCGAGGTCACGGGCGATACGAGCGGCCTGGGTTCCCTTACCGGCGCCGGGGGGGCCTAGGAAGACGATACGGTGCATCATGCCCAAGCGACCCGCGCCGGTCTACTAAGGCGTTTTCTCGGTTCCCGTCTCGCCGATCCGGCTTCCCCGGCACGGCCGCCCCACGATTGCGTCCTCGAGGTTCTCGAGGTCGCGGCCGGGAACGATGAGGAGCGGGATGCCGGCCCGGGCGAGCGCGTCCGCGCCGAGCCGGTCGAAGAGGAAGTTCTGCCCCGCCTCTCCCGAGGTCCCCTCGTGGACCATCGCGCGGAACTCCGACCAGGTCAACCGTTCGATGCGACGGGCCTCCGGGTTCGTCCGCGGGTTCCGGTCGTAGACGCCGTCCACGTCGGTGGCGTTCACCACGCGCGCCGCGCGGACGCGGACCGCAACGAGCGCCGCCACGCCGTCGGTCGTGTGGCCGGGCTCGGTCCCGCCCAGGATGACGGGGGAACCGGTCCTCAGCTGCTCTACCACGGACGCGACCGTGGTGGGAGGGTGCGCGGGAGCCGGCGGGCCGACGCGGGCGGAGAGAAGCCGCGCGTGGAGCCGGGTGACCTCGATCCCTACCTCGTCCAGCTCGACCTCGGTGAGCCCGAGCGTCCGTCCCAACCGGATGTACTCTCGGGCCGTGCGGCCTCCGCCGGTCGTCACGACGAGCGGTCGCTCGGCCCCGAGCCGGCGGAGGAGGTCGGCCAGCCGCTCGAAGTACTCGGAGTCGCCGGTCCCGGTGAGGAGCACGGAACCTCCGATCGAGACGACGACGGGAGCCCGGTCGGGCGGGGGAGCGGGAACCATTCGAGGTCCGGGAGCGCCCCTCGGCTTTATCACTGTGGGCCCGCGGCGGCGCCGGGTTGAATAGGGGGGTGGGTTCGGGGGTACGTGCCTGAGGACCTCGAACGGGCCAAGGGGGTCGCTGCTCGCCACGCGGTCGAGCACCATGTGCGTCCGGGCCTCCGTCTCGCCCTGGGGACGGGCTCCACAGCCGCGCAGGCGGTCCGGGCGATCGCCGAACGGTTCCCCGACGGCAAGTTCGACTGCGTCGCGAGCTCCCGTGCCACCGAAGAGCTCGCCCGGGAGCTCCGGATACCGGTCCGCCCGCTGCGCGGCGACGACCGGTTCGACCTCATGCTCGACGGCGCCGACGAGGTCTCCCCCGCGCTCGACATGACGAAGGGCGGAGGGGGGGCCCTCTTCCGCGAGAAGCTCCTCGCGCACCTGTCGGGCTCGGTCGTGATCATGGTGGACCCCTCGAAGCTCGTGGGGGCGCTCGGCGAGCGGGCGTCGATCCCCGTCGAGGTGGTACCGTTCGGCCGCTCCATCCTCGAGCGGGAGCTCGCCGCGGAGGGCTACCGTGTGCGCCTACGGGTAGGCCCCGACGGCCGACCGTTCATCACGGACAACGAAAACGAAGTCCTCGACCTTTCTCCCCGAGAGCCGATCCACGACCCGGCCGCGGCGGCCGAGGCGATCCGCCGCCACACCGGTGTGGTCGAGACCGGCATCTTCGCGGGCCTCGCGAGCCTGGTGGTCGTTGGGTTCCCAGACGGTCGGATCGAAGAGCGTCGACCGCCCGTCGCCCGTCGGACCTAAGCGGTCCACCCGACCTATCCGACGAGCCGACCGCCGGGGCCCGGGTGGAGCAGCATCGTACGCTCGACCCCCGGCAGCCCGGAGAGGCGGCGCCGGACCTTCGGGGCGTCGCGGGCCAGGGTGAAGATGTGGAGGTGCGCCCCGGCGTCGTGAGTGTACGCTGCGACAGGACGACCGGCGTCCCGGTTGATCGATCGGACCTCGGCAAGAAGGGCCCGCGAGGTCGTGGTCAGGTAATCGAGCGAGGGTCGGGTCGTCTCGCACACGTCGCGGAAGCTGTCGCATTCCTCCATGACGAGAGGGAAGAGCCGACGCGCGTCCCGAGCCCCGATCGCGGCGCGGATCTTGCGGATGCGGCCGGGGAGCTCCGCGAGCCGACGGGCGTAGGTGGGGCTCGTCGCGACCGTGGCCTGCATCGCGTCCGCGGAACGGACGGCCTTCACGGGCGCGGCCTTCACGATCAGTACGAGGTCCACGAGGGACGGCCAGTGGCCGGGCCCGTAGAGCGACCGAGCGTCGCAGTCGCCTCCGTCGGGACGGACGCCGGCCCGCCATTCCACGAACCCCCCGAACACCGAGCGTGAGGCGCTGCCCGAGCCGAAGCGGGCCAGCCGGGACAGCTCGCGGCCGGAGAGGGTCATCCCGAGAGCGGCCGTCGCCGCTCCGGCGAGGGCGGCGAAGCCGCTCGCGCTCGAGGCGAGCCCGCTCGCCGTCGGGAAGTTGTTCCGGGAGCGGACCTCCGCCCGGTCGGTCACGTGGGCCATCTCACGGACCCGGTCGAGGAAGCGGACGACACTGTCCCGGGGGCCACCGGTCGCCCCTTCCCCGTTCAGCACGACCCGGTCGTCCGAGAGGTCCGGTTCGAAGCGCACGGTGGTCCGAGACCGGAGCCGGTCGAGGGTGACCGAGATCGAGGAGTTGTACGGGATCGCCCGCTCGCGGTCGCGGTCCCCCCAGTACTTCACGAGGGCGATGTTCGGCGGGGCCTCGTAGGTGGCTTCGAGCCGAGGTCCTCGCTCCATTCGACCCGGGCGGCACGGCTCCGAGGAGTACTTATCCACGACGGCCGCTCGCACCGGCCGTGCCCCGCGCGAAGGAGCTTCCCGAGCCACGCCCCACGCCGCCGCTACCGGACCTGATGCACGCCGTGCGCCACGGGTTCCACCACGAGGTGGGTTTCAAGATCGACCTAACACGCAGCGGCCGCGGGACCTGCACGGTCACGGGCCGGGTCGAGCCGCGTCACCTGAACATCAACTCGGTCGTCCACGGTGGGGTCTACGCGACGATCCTCGACACCGCGATGGGAGGGGCCGTGCTCTCGATGCTGCGACCGGGCGAGACCGCCGCGACCACCTCGCTCTACGTGGAGTTCCTGCGCGCGGCCCGGGAGGGCGACACGCTCACGGCCCGAGGGGAGGTCGTGCGACGCGGTCGTCACTTCGTGTTCGCGGAGGGGGACCTGTGCGGCGAGGACGGTCACCGCCTCAGCCAAGCGCGCGGAACGTGGTACATCTGGGCCCGCGAACCGGACACACTACCCCCGAAGCGCGCGGTCCAGCGCCGACGACCGGGGGCCGCGTCCGGGCGCCCCGCTCAACGTTAAATACGAGGCTCCGGTCGGACCGCTTGGCTGACGGCCAAAGCGGTGGGGAAACACCCGGTCCCATTCCGAACCCGGAAGTTAAGCCCACTGGCGTTCCGCGCGGTACTGAAGTGCGCGAGCCTACGGGAAACGTGGAAAGCTGTCAGCCTCCTCCCCCTCCTCTTCCCGCGCGAGATAACCTAATCAATTCCCGGTCGCCCGCCCCCGGGTAGATGCGGCTCGGGGCTCACCTCGGAATCTCGGGAGGGCTCGCGGAAGCGGTTCGCGAAGGCCGTCGGATCGGCTGCGAGTCCCTGCAGGTCTTCTCGAAGAGCCCGCAGATGTGGAGCGGACCGGCGATCCCCCCGGAGGCCGCCGAAGCGTTCCGGGTCGCGGTGCGGGCGGAGGGCCTTCGAGCGACCGCGGTCCATCACGGGTACCTCGCGAACCTCGGAAGTCCGAAGGCGTTCATGCTGAAGCGCTCCCGCGCGGCGTTCGTGGACGAGATGCATCGCGCGGAGCTGCTCGGCGTGGACGCGCTCATCTTCCATCCCGGGGCGCATCTCGGAAGCGGGGTAGAAGCCGGGCTCCGGACGATCGCCGAGAGCCTTCGGTTCGCCCTCGAGGAGGCTCCCGAAGGGCACGTTTGCCTCCTCCTCGAGAACGCGGCCGGGCAGGGAACGACCCTGGGGTCGAAGTTCGAGGAGCTCGCCTCGGTCCTTTCCCAGGCGGACCGACGGGACCGGCTCGGGGTGACGCTCGACACCTGCCACCTCTTCGCGGCCGGTTTCGACTTCCGGGACGAGAGCAACTACGGGGGCCTCATGGACCAGGTCGAGCGCGTCCTCGGACGCGAGACGGTCCGAGCGTTCCACCTCAACGACGCCAAGGCGGGGCTCGGCTCCCACCTCGACCGGCACGAGAACATCGGCAAGGGCGAGATCGGAGCCGAAGGGTTCCGCCACCTCGTCACCGACCCCCGCTGGAAGGAGACCCCCGGCTACCTCGAGACCCCGCTCGACGACCGAGGATACGCTCGCTATGCCGCCGACCTGCGCACGCTCCGCTCCCTCGCGGAGCCCCCCGCCGCGCCCGCGAAGGCACGCACGACGGCCCGGCGGAGCGCCACGCGCGGGTCAACAGTCAAATAGCGAACCCTACCTCCGAGCGCCGTACATGCCGGAAAGCACCCCGGCCGAGCTCATTCGTTCGCTCGAGTCGACCGCCCGGGAGATCCGCCAAGAGGTCATCCGGATGACCTACGCCGCCCAGAGCGGCCATCCGGGCGGAAGCCTCTCCGTCACCGACCTCGTCACGGCCCTCGTCTTCCACGAGCTCAAGATCGACCCCGCTCGCATCGATTGGCCGGACCGCGACCGGCTCGTCCTATCGAAGGGCCACGCATCCCCGGCGCTCTACGCAGCGCTCGCGCTCCGGGGGTTCTTGCCGCGCGAGGAACTCGCCTCGTTCCGCCAGCTCGGAAGCCGCCTCCAAGGGCACGTGGACCGCACGAAGCTCCCGTGCATCGAGGCATCGACCGGGTGCCTCGGTCAAGGCATCGGGATGGCCGTGGGGATGGCGCTGGACGCCCGCCTCCGCGGGGCCCCGTACCGGACGTACGCGATTCTCGGGGACGGGGAGTGCCAGGCGGGCCCCACGTGGGAGGCCCTGATGGCCGGCGGGCACTACCGGCTTTCTAACCTCGTCGCGATCCTCGACCGCAACGGGCTCGAGACCGACGGGTCGACCGAGTCGATCATGGGGATCGAGCCGATCGCGGAGAAGTTCCGCGCGTTCCGCTACCACACGGTCGAGATCGACGGTCACGACTTCTCCCAGATCCTGGGAGCCCTCGCGGAGGCGCGTAGGACGACCGAGGGTCCGACCGCCATCATCGCTCGGACGGTGAAGGGGAAGGGTGTTTCCTTCATGGAAGGGAAGTACCAGTACCACGGGAAGCCCCCGAACAAGGCCGAGGCCGAACAGGCGCTCGCGGAACTCGCCCGCGGCAGCGAGGCGCGACCATGACCGCCGTCATCGGCAAGGCGCAGAGCCTGCGGGACGCCTACGGCCACGCCCTCCTCGAGCTCGGCGAGAAGGACCCCCTGCTGGTCGCGATGGACGCCGACCTTTCCGGCTCCACTCGGACCATCCTCTTCGGCCAGAAGTTCCCGGACCGGTTCTTCGACGTCGGGGTGATGGAACCGACGATGATGTCGATCGCCGCGGGGCTCGCGCTCCAGGGCCGGACCGTGTACGCGAGCACCTTCGCGGTCTTCGCCGCCGGGCAGGCGTACAACTTCGTCCGCCAATCGATCTGCTACAATCGCGCCAACGTGAAGATCGTCGCGACCCACGGCGGCCTCTTGGTCGGCGCCGACGGAGGGACGCACCAGATTGTCGAGGACATCGGGCTGATGCGGGGCCTCCCCGGCATGACGGTCATCGTCCCGGCCGACGCTCCGACCACCCGCGCGGCGACGTTCGCGGTCGCGGAGCGGGACGGCCCGGCCTACGTCCGCCTCACGCGCGAGAACCTTCCCACCGTCACCGACGGATCCTTCCAGATCGGCAAGGCCGCCGAGCTGCGGAGCGGGAGCGACCTCACGATCGTCGCCGTCGGCGCCCTGGTCGCACGCGCGCTCGAGGTCGCCGAGGAGCTCGCGAAGGTCGGCGTGTCGACGCGGGTGCTCGACTTCGCGTCCGTGAAACCGTTCGACGAGCCCGCGCTTCTGCGCGCGGCGCGCGAGACCGGGGCTCTTTTGGTCCTGGAGGAGCACAGCGTGCTCACCGGGGTCGGTGCGCTCGTCGCCTCCACGACGTCGGAGAACTACCCGGTGCCCGTACGTCGCGTCGGCGTACCGGACGTGTTCGGGGAATCCGGCGAACCGTGGGCGCTGCTCGACCGCTTCGGGATGTCCAAGGAGCGGATCCGCAACGAGGCCTGGGAGCTCCTGAGGCTCCGAGGCAAGGTTCAGTAGGTCGAACGGTTTCGGAGGTAGGAAGATGCAGCTGTTTCTCGATACCGCGAGCGTGAACGAGATCCGAACGATGTGGGAGGTCGGGATCCTCGACGGGGTCACGACCAACCCGACCCTGGTCGCGAAGGAGGGGCGGAAGTTCGAGGAGGTCCTCCGCGAGGTCTGCGCCCTGGGAGTGCCCTCGGTCTCCGCCGAGGTCGTCGCGACCGACACCGAAGGGATGCTCCGCGAGGGCCGACACCTGCGCGAGATCCACCCCGCGATCTACGTCAAGGTGCCGATGACGGCCCCCGGTCTCAAAGCGACGAAGATCCTGGCGAAGGAGGGCACGCGGGTCAACATGACCCTCGTGTTCAGCGCCAACCAGGCGCTCCTCGCCGCCAAGGTCGGCGCGGCGTACGTGAGCCCGTTCATCGGCCGCCTCGACGACCAGGGAGAGCTGGGGATGGACCTGATCCGGGACATCGTCCAGATCTACCGGAACTACTCGTTCGCGACGAAGGTCCTAGTGGCGAGCGTCCGGCACCCCGTCCACGTGCTCGAGGCCGCGAAGATCGGGGCCGACATCGTGACCATGCCCTACTCCGTCATGGAGAAGCTCGTCCAGCATCCCCTCACCGACATCGGGCTCGCCCGGTTCCTCAAGGATTGGGAGAAGGTCCCGAAGGGCTGAGCACCGCGGGCGCGGACCGACGGATTATAACGGCCCGCTCGCTACGTCGTGTCGCCCGTGACCACCGAACCCCCGCTCCTCGAGAAGTACCTCCGCCTCACCCGCGAGGCCCTCGCGAAGGTGACGCCCGCCGCGCCCGAGCGGTCGTTCCTCCGGGGCGCTTCGGACGACTTCCTCGCGATGGCCCGCTCCTACCTCGCGGACGCGGAGCATTTCTCGGCCGCCGGCGACCGCGACCGGGCCTTGGCGGCCGCGAGCTACGCTCACGGCTGGCTCGACGCGGGCGTGCGGCTCGGCCTCCTCGACGGAGGGAACGATGACCAACGGTTCACCCTCTTCCGATAGCGACCCTGCGCCGGTCCCGGCGGGGGTTCCCGAGACGGCGCTCGCCGGCATCGAGGCTCACCTGCGCCAGCGCGAGCTCCGTCGCGAGGAGCTCTACCAGCGCGCCCGTCGACTTCGCCGCCTCGCCCAATCGACCATGTCCCGCCTCCACGCCGAGCACACCGTTCCGCCGGCGGTCGCGGACGTCCGCCGGGAGCTCTCGGAGCTCGCGGACTGGTTGCGACGCGAGGGACGGGGCGACGAGGGGCTCGCGTTCGACGCGCTCCAGGAGGGCGTCGAGGGGGTCCTGCTCGCCGCAATCCTCTCGGGGACCCCTCTCCCGGGCCCGTCCGACCTCGGGGTCGACCCCGAGCCGTACCTGCTCGGCCTCGGGGACGTGGTCGGCGAGGTCCGCCGACTGGTGCTCGACCGCCTCGCGCACGACGACCTCGCGGGCGCCGAGGCCCATCTCGCTCTCATGGACCTGCTCACCCGCGACCTTCTGCGGTTCGACACGACGCGAGCGATCGTGCAGCTCAAGCCGAAACAGGACACCGCCCGCTCGCTGCTCGAACGGACCCGCGGCGAGGTCGTCATGGCCCGTCTCCACCTCCGAGCCCATGTCCCAGGCACCGGCACGGCCCGAGAGGGTCGATGAACGCGCCCCGGCGGACGGTCGCGGTCATCGGAGGCTCGGGGATCTCCGGGATCTTCGAGCCCGGGACGACGAAGCGTCACACGGTGGCGACGCCCTGGGGCGCCCCGTCCGGACCGATCGAAGAGGGGACCGTCGGCGGGGTCCGAACGCTCTTCCTGGCCCGACACGGGCCGGGCCATACGATCCCCCCGCACCGGGTGAACTACCGCGCGAACGTGGACGCCCTACGGTCCCTCGGCGCCGAGGCGATCGTGACCGTGAGCTCCGTGGGGTCCTTGCGGGAAGAGCTCGCGCCGGGCACGTTCGTCCTCCCGAACCAGTTCGTCGACCTCACGAAGCAGCGACCGACGACCTTCTACGACGGCGGTCGCGTCTACCACGTCTCCCTCGCGGACCCGTTCTGCCCGGACCTGACGAAGGCCGCCGCAGAGACCGGTCGAGAGCTCGGGAGCCCGTTCGTGGAAGGGAAGACGTACGTCTGCGTCGAGGGACCCCGGTTCAGCACCCGCGCGGAGTCGAAGTTCTTCCGCTCGTTCGCGGACATCATCGGCATGACCCTCGTCCCCGAGGTCACCCTCGCCCGCGAGCGGGCGCTCTGCTACGCCTGCCTCGCGATGGTCACCGACTACGACGTGTGGGCGGAGCGCCCCGTTGAGACGAAGGAGATCCTCGAGACGATGCAGAAGAACGCCGACCGGATGCACCGGGTGCTCTCCGCGCTCCTGCCCCGCGTCGCGGCGCCGCCCACGTGCGGTTGCGCCCACGCGCTAGACGAAGCCGGAGTGTGACCCGAACGCCTACGTCGCCGGGCCGCGACGCACGGTGATCGGGATTCGACCGGCGGCGAACTCGAGCTCGGCGATCTCGACCGGGTCGACGAGCGTGGGAGGAACATCGGTCAGGATCGGGGCGCCGAGCGAGATCTGGAGCGCACGGGCACCGAGGATGCGGGCCCGCTCAAAGCGGGTGTACTCAGCAGCACCGAGGGGGCGATGCGTCGTATGGTCGGTCACGCGGTCGCTTCCCCCGGCCACCGATAGCGCGGCGGCCGTCAAGGGCTCGAGGACCTAGGGCACCCTATTTACCATTTGCCCCGGTGAGGGCTTTGCCCGAGAGCAGGCCTTCGCACGAAGGTTCTTCGGCCGAAGGCCCGCTCAGGGGCGGCGACCGTCGAGCAGCGAGGCGAGCTCGGGAAGGGAGCCCAAGGGGCTCGTCTGCCCGCTGACGAACTCGGAATCTGCCGGCGCCTTTTCGCAACGAAGAGTTCCCTCTCGCCACTCAGTCAGTCCCTTCGCCCGGACCTCGAAGACCAGGTCGAACGATAGGTATCCGGGGTCGGTGGGGGGAAGGGACGCGAAGAAGGGAAGCAGGTGGGCCCGGATCGTCGAATCGATCAGCGCCCGGATCAACTGGCCGTAGCGCGGGTAGAAGTCTCGAACGCGGTCGGAGTTCGCGACCACGAGCGCGAGCCGCGGGGCCTTTCCGCCGGCGCGACTGACGATCTCCTGCGCCCGGGGAGGAAGGCGAAGGAAGTCGGTGAGCTCGGCAATCGTGTCCTTAGGTTCGTCCGAGCGGATCACGGTCCATAGAGTGCGGTCGGTCACGGCGGGGCCGGGTTTCGCCTCCGACCTCGTCACGACGTAGAGACGGTCCTCCGGGACCGCTCCGAGGGCGACGGGCCCCGACGGGTCGGGTCCGACGTCGGCGTCCCGGAAATCGACCCAGACGGGATTGGGTTCATACGCGGCGGCCATCGCCTGGGCGAGCCACTGGACGAGGGGCCGCGAAGTCCCGTAGATGAAGGTCCCCCACGGTCCCTTGCCGACCGCCCGGAGGGGAGGGGGAGTTCCCGCGGCCCGGGGGGAAACCATCGATGATTCAGAGCCGGTTGATGAGAATAAAAACCTACGTGTGACGTTTGTGACGCGGCCGTCGGATTCCGTTGCGGGGGAAGATCCCGACGGGAAGCTCGCCGCGGGGCACGCGATGGCTTTTTGGGACGACGCTGCTGGGACGTACTCCGGGGATCGATGGTGCGACGTTCACGAGAGCTGAACTGGCGAGCCCTACTGAGAAGCTGGGACGCCCAGCAGGAGAGCTTCAACCCGGACCGGGAACGTCGGTTCTCCGCGATGTTCGATGTCCTCGAGGCGTCCGTCCCTAAGCGGTTCACGGCCCTCGACCTGGGGTCCGGCCCCGGGTCGCTGAGCGTCCGTCTTCTCCGCCGCTTCCCCGCGGCCCGTGTCATAGCCGTCGACTACGACCCGGTGTCGCTGCAGGTCGGTCGGAGCGCGCTCGGGAGCTTCCACGGCCGTCTGAGCTGGGTGGATGCGAAGCTCGGCGCTCGAGGATGGAGCGACGCGCTCCCTCGACGACGGGTCGATGCCGCCCTCTCAACGACCGCCCTCCACTGGCTCCCGGAGGCCGACCTACGGTCGCTCTATCGGGACCTCGGGCGGCTACTCCCGCGCGGGGGCGTGTTCCTGGACGGGGATCATCTTCCGTGGGGACCCCGGGCGAAGGGGATCTCCCAACTCGTAGAGAAGGTCCGACAACAGCGGTTCGGCGGCGGGCAGATCGGCGCGGAGTGGACCGCGTGGACCCGGTGGTGGGAGAGGGCCGAACGGATCCCGACCCTTCGCCCGTACTTCGACGAGCGAAAGCGACGTTCCGCGCATCATCCGAAGGAGGTCATCCTCCCCCTCGAGGTCCACGAGGACGCGCTCCGACGCGCGGGGTTCCGCGAGGTGGATGTCGTCTGGCAGGACCTCTCGAACCGCGTGCTCTTCGCCCGCCGCTGACCGTCCGTTCGTTAGTCGTAGCCGAACTGGCGCCGGGCGAAGTCCGTCATCCGTTCCGGGCCCCACGGCGGTTCCCAGACGACCTCGACCTGGACCTTCTCGACCCCGCTCGCATTCCGGGCGGCCGCCGCGACCTCTTGGGTGAGCGCGTCGATCACGGGACACCCGGCGCTCGTCATCGTCATTCGGATGGTGAGGCCGCCGGAGGCGTCCCAGTCCATTCCGTAGATGAGACCGAGGTCGATGATGTTCATCGGGATCTCGGGGTCGTAGATGTTGCGGAGCGCGTCCTGCACTTTCTGTTCGATCTCGGGCCGAGCCGAGCCCGGGCTCGAGCCGGGGGCGGAAGCGGCCGTGGAAGGGGCCAGGGCTGCCGACGTCGCGGGGGGGGCCGGCGCGGTGGCCGACGGAAGGAACGGGCCGACGACCTCGAACCCAGCGCGAGCCGGGTCGGAGTGGTAGCGGACCTCGGCGTCCAAGAGGAACTTCAAGCTGCTCTCGTCGAGCAGGAGCGGGACCGAGTCGACCGTGACCGGCACGTCCCGGACGGAGGGATGGTCGATCATCATCTGAGCGTGGGGTCGCATGCCCCGTTCGACCCACAGCCGGACGCCGGAGCCCGGAGGGCGGCCCACGAGCGCTGCGGTGAGGGCGGCGCGAGCCTCGGGCGTGAGCCGGAGCCGGACCGGGGGTGTCTCGGGAGCGGGTCCGTTGCGGTGAGCGGGGTCGGGGGACATGGGGTGCCTACCGGCACCCGGTGGCCCCGCGCGGGTTTACCTCTATCGGACCCAGTCCGACGGTTAGCCGCCCGTGACGTCGCTGAGGAACTCCCGGATCGTGCCGAGGAACTCCTTCGGTTGTTCCAGGATCGCCATGTGGCTGCTGCGGGCGAGCACGCGGAGGTGCGCGGGCTCAATCCGGTCCGCCATCTCGACCGACGGGCCGAGGAAGTAATCGTACCGACCGACGACGACGACCGTGGGCACCTCGATCTTGGAGTAGTACTTGCGGCCGTCCCAGTCGGCGATCGTGCCGTCGCACGCGAAGTCATCGCCGCTACGGGTCAGCATCGCGCGATAGACGGTCTGGCTGAACCGGGTCGCCTTCCAGTCCTTGGAGGTCTCCTTCACGAAGCGGGTCTGGAACGGCTGGTAGACCTGCTCCGAGAGCAGCTTGTACTCCGCGGAATCGAACGCTTTAGCCTTCGCGAGGTCCCTCAGGCGGTGGCGCTGGTGGGGGCTGGCGCAACCGATCATCAATCGATAGGCGGCGTGGATCTCCTCGGGAGCACCGGCGGTCGCGCAGAGGAGGAGCGACGTGATGGGGGTCTCGTACCGGTGGGCGTACTCGAGCGCCACGAACCCGCCGGTCGAATGCCCGAGAAGGTGGAGCTCGGTGATCTTGAGAGCGCGTCGTATCGCCTCCACATCGTCGGCCATGTTGGCGATCGAGTACTCGCTCGCCCGCTTCGGGGCCCAGCTGTGGCCCACCCCGCGCGGGTTGAACAGGACGACTCGGAGGTTCGCGTTGGCGAGCCGAAGCAGTCCGCGCAGGTAGTGATAGGTCCAGCCGGGACCGCCCGGGTGAACGAGGAGGGTCGCCGGACCCTCTCCCTGTGAAATATACTCGAACGACCGGTGTCCCGATACGGTCACGCGCCTCACGCGAGCCATGGAGGCACGTACCACCTCCCTCTCAAAAACGTCACGTTGCCGGGTCCGGTGCGCCCCTCGCGGGGCAAACCCCCTTATACCCCCTCCCGAAGAGCGGGTCGCGGACGGGCGGAAGAGCCCGGACTTTAATCCCCGGCCGGTTCGGCGACACGGGTGGTCGGACCTGTGACGAAGCGGCCGAAGAGCGGATTCGCCTCGCTGAGCGAAGTGGAGGAGGCAGCGGCCCGAAAGGTCACTCCGAAGACCTGGTCGTACATCGAGGCCGCGGCAGCCACGGGGTGGACCGACCGTGCCAACCGGGAGGCGTTCGACCGTTGGGTGGTGAAGCCGCGCATCCTCGCCGGGGTCCGCGAGGTCGACCTCAGGACCCACGTCCTCGGGGAGGCGGTCTCCGCGCCGGTCTACGTCGCTCCGACCGCCTACCAGGGCTTGGTCCATCCCGATGGGGAGGGCGGCACCGCCCGCGCGGCCAGCCGCGCCGGCTTCCTTGCGATGTTCAGCACGCTCTCCTCATGGTCGCTCGAGAAGATCGCGAGCGCGCGCCCGCGCGGGCCACGCTGGTTCCAGCTCTACCTCCAACCTGAGTGGAAGGCGACCGAGCGCCTCGTGAAGCGGGTCGAGCGGGCGGGATTCACCGCCGTGGTCCTGACCGCGGACACCCCGGTGCTGGGGGTGCGCGACGCCCAGCTGCGGACCGGGTTCGCGATCGATTCGTCCATCCCGCTCGGGAGCGGACCGGGGGTCGTCCCCCCCTCCCGAGGGCCCGAGCGGACCGGAGAGAAGTACTCTGTGGGGAGTGCTACCGGCGAGACCTGGGAGGTCGTCGACCGCCTTCGAGAGGCGACCGACCTGCCGATTGTGGTGAAGGGAGTGCTCTGCGCCGCGGACGCACGCTTGTCGGTTAAGCACGGGGCCCGAGCGGTCATCGTCTCGAACCACGGAGGCCGACAGCTCGACCGAGCTCCCGCCTCCCTCGCCATGCTCCCCGAGGTCGTCGCCGCGGTCGGAAACCGGGCCGAGGTCTACCTCGACGGGGGGGTACGGCGGGGGAGCGACGTTCTGATCGCGCTCGCGCTCGGAGCACGGGCCGTGGGGGTGGGGCGCCCGGTCCTGTGGGCGCTCGCCGCTAACGGCGAGGGCGGGGTGGCCCGCTACCTCGAGCTCCTCGCTTCCGACATCGCCTCGGCGATGGTGCTCACCGGCCGGAGCTCTCTCTCGAAGATCGACCGGACCCTCATCGCCCCTTGGCCGGCATAGGCTCGCCCCGCCAATCCCCGCAAGCCCTATCTGCGAGGCCGATGCACCGGACCCTACCATGGCCCCGGAGTCCCCCGATCGGTTGTCATCCCTCGAGAAGGAGGTCGTCGCCCACCTGTTCGTGGCACGGCCTACCATGGCGTCGTACCTCGGGCTCCACGAGTACGATGGCCTCCTGCCCGACCTTTCCGTCGAGAGCACCGACCGATGGCGGACGACGACCCAGGGCTTCCTCCGACAGCTTGGGGAAGTACGGGAGTCCGACCTCGCCGTCCACCGCCGGCACGACCGAAACCTGCTTCGGCTCCTTCTCGAAGGGGCTCTCTTCGACCTCGACGAGACGCGCGAGCTCGACCGGAACCCGATGAGCTATCTGTTCCAGCCGGACCTCACGAACTACATCGCCCGGGACTATGCGCCGGTCGCCGACCGAGTCGCTTCGATCGTGCGTGTCCTCACCTCGGTCCCGTCCCTGCTCGAGACCGCGAAGCAGCGGCTCGAGCCGGTCCTCCCTCGCCCGTTCGTCACCCTCTCCATCCAGATCGCCGGCGGACTGCCCTCCCACTTCGAGGAGGGTGAGTCGTTCGCGGCGACCGGCTCCCCATCGCTTCGAGACGAGGTACGAAAGGCAAGGGAAGGCGCCGACGCCGCGGTCCGGGCGTTCGCCGAATGGCTGACGACCCAGCGGTTGCCCCAAGCCACCGACGATTTCGCGCTCGGGCGGGAGCGCTTCCAGCGCCTCCTCTGGGTCCGGGAAGGGCTCACCCTGCCGGTCGAAGAGGTCCTTCGAAGGGGCCACGACGACCTGAAGCGCAACCGGGAGCGCCTCACCCAGATCGCTCGGCGCGAGCGGGTCTCGATCGACCAGCTCGTCACTCGACAGTACGACCAGCACCCCTCGCCGGAGGAGCTCCTACCGCTCGCTCGTCGCCTCGTGGACGAGATCCGAGAGTTCGTCCGTACGCAGGAACTGGCCACGATTCCCGAGCCCGAGGTCTGCCACGTGCGGGAAACTCCCCCCTGGGCCCGAAACCTGTGGACCGCGGCGATGAGCTCGCCCGGCCCGTTCGAGAAGCCGGTGGACGGGATCTACTGGGTGACGGGCGTGGACCCGGCCTGGACCCCGGCGCAGGCCGAGGAATGGATGCGGACCCTCAATCACGCGATGCTGAAGAACACCACCGTTCACGAGGTCTGGCCCGGACACTATCTCCAGTCCCTCCACTTCCGAAAGACCGCTCAGAGCCTCGCTCGCCAGGTGTGGTTCTCCTACTCGTTCGTCGAGGGCTGGGCCCACTACTGCGAGCAGGCCGCGCTCGAGGCCGGGTTCGACGACCGGTCGACGTCGGCCGAGGTGACCCAGCTGCACGACGCCCTGCTGCGGGACTCTCGGCTCATCGTGTCGATCGGCATGCACACCCAAGGGATGTCGGTCTCTGACGCGGCCCGGCTGCTCCGCACCGAAGCACACCTCGAAGAGGTCCACGCCCATCGGGAGGCGGTCCGCGGCACCTACAACCCCGAGTACTTCTGCTACACGCTGGGCAAGCTCGCCATCCTCGACGTGCGGTCAAAGTACCTGGCGACGAAGTTCCACGGGTCTCGAAAGGCGTTCCACGACACGTTGCTGGGATTCGGCGCGCCGCCGATCGGCTTCCTCGACTCAATGCTTGCGGCCGCCTGACGCGTCCCCCGAGGACCGGTGTCCGGCGCGACGTTCCCTCCGCTCCCTCCTCCGCACACCCGGGTCGGTGTGGGCGGGGCCCGGATACGCAATGGGCGGGTTCTCGTCAACCGGGCGGTCTACCGGACCCGGTTCACGGTCCCGAGCGGGTACGTCGAACCCGGCGAGAGCCTCGAGGAAGCGGTGGTTCGAGAGTTCGAGGAGGAAACCGGGGTGACGGTCAGGGTGGGGCGCCTCCTCCTCACCCGACACAAGGTGGTCCGGGAGGCGGAGAGCGATGTCTACTTCGCATTCGCCCTCGAGCACGTCGCAGGAGAGCCGAGCGCCCGCCCGCCCGAGATCGCGGAGTTCCGGGAGGTGCCGATCGCCGAGGCCCTCGAGGCTCCGTGGATATCCGAACTCTCCCGCCTCGTGATTCGGGTTGCTGCGGGACCGGATCCCGGTTGGCCGCGCTCTGCATGGAAGGGAGGAGAGGTCCCCGGGATCGCTTCAGAAACATACCTTCCGGATGTGTCCGAGTAAGCGGTGGATCCACGGTCCTGCCGAGTCCCCAAGCGATCTTGGAAGGCAGTCGCTGCTCGGCGCCTCGCCGTTTTCATCCTGGCGCGCGACCCCGATCGTCCCCCGAGGAAAGTGCTGTCTTTCCATTCTCGGCGGTGTTGCTCAGGGTCGCTCGAACAGCCGCAAAAGCTGTGGGTCGCCCGACGAGACGAAGACAGTGGCGGAGGCCCTCGCACGCCGGGAGCCTCCTGCGTCGTCGGAAGAAGGGTCCGGGCCGAACCCCGGTCACCAAAGAGCGCTCACCAGCAGCGCGAGGAACACGACCGCGAGATATGGACTGGAGAACTTGAAAAGGGTCCACGCCCCGGCCGGGGTCGGGCGGAGCCATAGCCAGATGCTCATGGCGACAAGTGGCACTCCGAAGACAACACAGACGACCAAGTACCCGAGGCCCGCGACCGGGGTCGCCCACGGCAACGCGAGACTGAACGGAACGAGAAGAGCGCCGGTGGCGACCATGCAGCGAAGCGCGGTCTTCTCGCTCGTCACGACGGGAAGCATGGGCACGCCGGCGCGGGCGTAGTCGTCCCGGTACCGGAGCGCGAGGCTCCAGATGTGGGTCGGGGTCCAGAGGACGACGAGCGCCGCGAGGAGGATCGCGGCGAGTCCGATCGACCCCGTCACGAACGCCCAGCCGAACGCTACGGGCATTCCTCCCGAGATCCCGCCCAGTACGATGTTCCATCGGGTGGTCCGCTTGAGCCACAGGCTGTAGACGACCACGTTGTCCAAGATGCCGATGGACATGAACGCGAGAGCGAGAGGGTTGCGAAGCCCCGAGAGGACCAGAGAAACCCCGAGGAGCGCCGCCCCCAGAACCACCGCGCGGTAGGCGGGAGAGATCCGCCCTGTGCACAACGGTCGCTCCCGCGTACGGCCCATCAGCCGGTCGATGTCCCGGTCGATGTATCCGGTCAGGGCGTTGCAGCCGGCCGTCCCAGCGGTGATAGCGATGATACCCGCGATGTACGTGGTCGGGCTCAGGCTCATACCGAAGGAGGCGGCGGCTACGACCATGCCGACAGCGGCGGTGAAGACGAGAAGGGCGACCATCCTCGGCTTCAGGAGCTGACCGTACGCCAACAGCGTGTCCCACCAGGGTTGATCGGGGTGTGCCCGAGACCGGGCCAACTCGCCCGGGGCGGGCCACCTGGTCGGTTCGTCGATGAACCCCATCGTTCGGTCCGGCGGTCGCGTTCCCTCCGCGCTTGCTGGCAGGTCGGGCCTCGCCGTCAAGAATGGCTCGTAAACCGAAGTTCACCCCGAACCGTCGAGCCGGCTTCACGTAGCGACTTTTGACCCCCCTTGTGTCGCCCTAGCAGGGTCGGGGCTAGTGAGCATCGGCGGGTCAGGGCGCGTTGGGCATTCGCCCATCTGTACCGGGGCGGCGCGACGCCCAATCCGTGCGGTATACGCGAGACCGAGCTCCCTCGTTCTCCGGACCTAAGGCAACAGATGACAGAGACGAGCGGAGCCGCACCTGTGCAGGAGCCGGCGCCGACCGAACCGAAGCTGAAGCCGGCGAGCCGGTATTTGATGACCAAGCGAGGGTACCTCCACCCTCAGAAGACCTACGTCTGGATTACCCTGCTCATCATCGGAGTGATGTCCCTTCTCTACTTCGTGCTGGGACTTTCACCGGACGCCCAGGGAACGATCCCTCCCGCATTCTCGTTCGGCGCCTCCGACCTCTACTTTCATTCGATCGCGATCGGGTTTGCGGCGCTCGGGGTATACTTGGTCTTCATGGCATTCGACCTCGACAAGTACGAGCCCCCCATCGACTTCCCCCTCTCGTACCGCGCGCTCGTCGCGAACGTGATCGCCGCGATCGGCGCGTTTTTCTACCTGCGGCCGGTGTTCAACCAAGAGTTCGCGCCAATCCCGCTCGGCCTCATCCTGCTGGGCCTCATCCTTCTCGCCGATGTGGGTGGTGCTCTGCTCGTGGAGCTGTACCTCCTTCCTGCCAAGATGGAGGGGACGTACGATTCGGACACGAACAGACTCGGGATGATTCCCCGATGGTCGAGCCTCCCCTCGTGGAAGCAGTTCCGCAAGATGGACTCGGCGTACTGGCTCACGTTCGTGACGGTGATTGGGGCGTTCATCGCGGGGATCACCGGGTTCGTCGTGTTCTGGATGAACTACTTCGTGGTCGATATCGGCCAGTCCCCGGGGTTGCTCGGCGGGTACATCAACTGGCTCGGCGGGCCCTCGGCCGTCCTTGGGACGGCGATGGGGTCCCACTCCCACGCGATCGTGATGTGCCTGATCC
Source organism: Thermoplasmata archaeon UBA61 (assembly GCA_002503985.1). Classification (GTDB taxonomy): domain Archaea; phylum Thermoplasmatota; class Thermoplasmata; order Lutacidiplasmatales; family UBA184; genus Lutacidiplasma. Next base: position 62,267 of record DASW01000007.1, on the reverse strand, counting down.
TCGGTATCGTGGCCGTCACCGTCCAGCGGTTCGAGGTCCTGCACGTCACCGGCTGGAAGCGGACCATGTCCGTGGTGGGGCTCTGGGTCGCTATCACGGGCGTGATCGCTCTCAGCATTATGTTCTTCCTGGAGGCGTACACGACCGTATTCCCGAACGGAATCCCTCCGGCTCTGTTCGCGAGCAACCCCGGGGGACCGATCCAGCTCTACTCGTACACCGCCCCGAACGGTATGGCGAGCGACGACACCACGATGTTGTGGGCAGCGATCGGGGCGATGATCGTTCTCGTCCCCCTCTTCTTCGTGAAGGCGCGCGGAACACCGACGTGGCGGGACCCCGTGCGGGCGTCGATCCTCGTCACGTGGATCTTCGCGTTCATCGCGACACCGATCGAGGGGTTCTACATCGAGTTCCACGAGTCGGCCCTTTCGGGCGCTCCGCAGGACCTCACGTTCGGGGCCCTGCAGTACTTCGCCCTCATCGGGATCCCCGCCATCTGCATGGCCCTGCTCGCTGTGGACTTCTACGTGGACCAACGGGGCATCCGGACTCCGATCGCCGGGGTCGCGGTGCTGTCGATCCTGCTCGCGCTGCTGGGGGGGTACTACTACGTGTTCCTCAACTGGCAGCAGGGGACCTGGGCCTACTGGCTGTTCAACGTCGGTTTCGTGCTGATGGGGCTGTTCATCCTCATGGCGATGGTGGCCGTGATCCTCGGAGTGCCCGAGAGGTTCTCGGACGGTGAGTCCGTCCCGCCCATACGGCGTAACGGCAAAACCAAGCCCAAGGCGACGCCCGAGGCTGGCAAGGCGACTCCGTAGGGAGCCTGCGGAGCTCGGAGGGGAGGTTGGACGCGGTCTCGCTCGGGATTCCGCTATCGCTGGCGGCCCTCACGGCGATCCTCGGTGGGCTGTCGGCGCGCGGTCTCCTACGCTCCCTCCGGGTCCGGTCCCGAGCTCAGCTGATGTGGGGCGTCGGGCTCGGACTCGCCGCGCTCGCCACGGCGGTGGAGCTGGTCGTGTACGCCGGGTTCGTTAACGGTCCCCTTCTCCAGACGTACGTCTTCCTCTCGGCGGCGATCGTGGGAGTGCTCTCGCTCGGGTCCACCCGCGCCATCCGGAGCGAACGGTTCCGGTCCGTGTACACCGTGTACACGCTGGCCATGTGCGCCCTCGTCGCGGGGCTCAGCTTCGCCACCCCCCTGTCGAGCGGGATGGTGTCGCAAGGGGTGATCTCGGGAAATCCCCCTACGGACCTGATCCTGGTCTCGTCCTTCATCACCGTTCCGGCGACGTTCGTGCTCCTGGGCGCGGTCGTGTTGGCCCTGCGCCGATCGTGGCAATGGCGCACACTCATGATGGGGGTTGGGGCGTGCGTTCTCGCCGGTGGAGGGGCACTCTACATCGCATCCTTCCCCGCCGCGCTGTACTACTCCGAGTTCATCGGAGTCATCTTCATCTTCGTGGGACTCGTCTCCCTGCCCCACTTCGCCTCGACGTCCACCGAGGTCGCTCGACCCCTCGGAAAGAGTGCGTGAGGTTGCCTCGCGAACCCCGCCGACCAGGGTTTCGTCCGCCGAGAAGAGAGGTGCGGGCACCGGGATTTGAACCCGAGTTATAGGCTTGGCAAGCCTATGTGATAACCAGACTACACTATGCCCGCATATACAGGCGGCCATACTCTAAATATCGCGCTGAATGTTACCCTATTGTGTCCCGTGCTCCTCTCGAAGAGTCGGTGAGCCACCGTCTCCACGAACTCCTGGCGGACCCCGACATTCGACGGTGGCATAAAGACCACCGCTCCGCGAGTACCGCTGACGTCCAGCTCGCCCAGCTCGAGTTGTTTTGTCGCAGGGCCGGTGCGAACCCCCGCGACCTGATCCGCCTGGGACGGAATCAGCTGTCAAGGAAGTCTCGTCAATTCCAGGACCTAGTTGCTCGGTGGGTGGACGAGATGCGTGAAGCGGGCCGCCCTGACAGCTACATCTCGCTGAATTATGCCGCGATCCGGAGTTGGCTCAAGTACAACGACGCCGCTCCCCAGTGGAAGCCTGCCTTAGTCGTTCGGTCGGGAACGAAGATCGAGAGTGAACAGGTCCCGACAACCGACGACTGGCGCAGAGTTCTTGGTCTAACCGACACGCGAGGCAGAGCCGCGTTACTACTGCTCCTCTCCACCGGCGTTCGTATTGGGGTTCTCGCGAATCGTTACTCGACGGACGGTCTAAGGTTCCGGGACTTCCCCGAGTTCGACGCGACCAAGCTCAAGTTCACGAGAGTCCCCTTCCTCGTGAAGATTCCTCCGGACCTTAGCAAGACCAAGCGGCGATACGCCACATTCGGTACGAGGGAGGCCGCGGAAGCGGTCGAAGCCTACGCCGCGGAACGCGCCTCACGCGGCGAGCAAATCTCGTTCTCCAGTCCGGTGATCACAGTCGACAAGCGAGCTCGATTCGACCTACGGCGCCGCTCCGCAGATGGAGCGGTTTTTCTCACGGAGGAGGGCCTATCGACTGACATCAAGAAGACGTTCAAGGTCGCCATCCCAGAGAACACACCCCGTCCTTACGTCACTCGGGCTTGGAACTCCACTCAACTGTTGCTCGCTGAGTCGAAGGGGCTGATCACCAGGGATGTACGTGAGTCGTTGTTGGGCCACTCTCTCGGCGTATCGGGGCGATACAATCTGGACAAGAAGTGGCGGCCGGATCTCGTGGAGGAGATGCGGGAGGCCTACCAGCGCTGCGAAGCTTACCTTTCGACAATCCCCGTGAAGGACGAGCAAGAGACCCAATCCCGAATCGCGAAGGTCATGCTCATGGGGCTCGGCTACACGGAGGAGGAGCTCTCCTCGGTGAACTTCGACTCCCTCGACATGACAACCTTTCAGGATCTAGTCACGAAGAAAGTCCCGCCAGCTTCACCCGTCACGAAGCAACGTCTCGTTGACGCGGAGGAGCTGCCCCGCTATCTCGAGGAGGGATGGACCGTGGTCGCGGCGGTCAACGGCCGCCAGGTGGTGCTGAATCCACCGACGTCACGATGAGGCGGAACCATCCGACGACCTTGTTCGCATATTCTTGGCGGGGAATCTCATCAGGTTCCCCCAGCAGCAGGACTCGAAGAGGATGCGAAGGGCTGAGACCCTGGACCATCTCCTTCATCTCACGCAGCGATACCATCAGGTCCGCGCCCGCGAACCGCGGAATAGTTGACGGCCGGGACGCGGCAGTTAGGGCTCCCGCCCTGGAGATGGTTGTTCCGCGGACTGTCCCTGTCGCCACCGCTACGGTCGAGCGAAGCTCAGTCTAAGTAGGGCTCTTCGCCGGCGAAGTGTGGAAAGTGCCGGCTAAGCCCGAATCGCCCTCGGCGGGATTTGAACTAAAGCTGGTTCACACCCTATCCGAGAATCGGTCAACTGGCACAATCTCAACGAGTTCCGGACTCTTCCTCGAGTGCCAGTCTTGCCTCTCTGAGACCCTATTTGCGACACTGGCCCTACTGGGCTGATTCGGGAATAGAATCCCACTTCTTCACGAGTTCGTCGTAGAGCTTCGGTACCGAATAGACCCGACTCATGTGCAGGCCAATCTGATTGTCTCCAGAGAATTGCTGGAGGATACAACCATAGTGCTGCTGCAGCGGAATGGGTTCGAGGTCGTGTGGAGAGGTTTTGATCAGTATCGGGGTTTCATCGCCCTCGTCTTTTATCAACTTCACATGGTCGCTCTTCATGATTATCCGGTGCGCGTTGTAGTCCTCAGAACGATCGGTTAGGACCCAATTGTGGAAGATGCTGTAGCGCTCTCCCCTTGGATGCTTGCCCTGCCACTTAGCCCCCTCTACGTAGTCCACACGGGCTATGTTCGGTAGCGCTTCGCGCTTCCAGACAATGCGTTCGATGTAATCCAATAGGAGATCCCTAGAGAGGACGGATTCGTCTACCTTCTCGCCTTTTTTCAGCCGTCGGCGCATTCGCTCCATTCTCCGTATGATTCCTTCATCCGTGAATGCGAGCCATTCATCGGTTCGTTGCTCATTTCCCTCAGAGACGCCCTTCATCATGTGAAGGACTTCGACCGGGCTCGGGACCATTTTATTCAGCACTAGCGCCTCGTAGACGAAGCGCACCATCTGTTCGAAAACCACCAGATTCTTGTTGCAGATTATCTGACTGTACCAGAGATACCTAACCAGAGTAAAGTGAATGCAAGCCTGAATAGCGTCCTCATCCACGCACAGCTGGTTCTCGTGCTGCCCCACGCTCTTCAGAATCTGTTCTATGTCGAATGTCCCATACCGTACGCCGGTCGCGTACCCATCTCGCTGAAGGTAGTCGAGTTTGTCTGCATCGAGGCCACTATCCAGGATTTGATCGTACACCGATCTTACGGCAGGGCCGCCGTGGATTCCAGCGACAATGGAGGCAATCTCCTCCGGGTCGAATCCTTCGCTGGTCAAGATTTCAGCTATGGGTGACCGACGAATCAGATACCAGCTAGCAACGCTATTGTGAAAGGGGTCCTGGTTCGGTCCGAAGGGTTCGAACCTTGACCCGGCTTCGATTGCCACCGGGTGTTTTTGGAGTTGCTCTTCTGGTACATAACCACTCAAAATACTTCGATTGCTGACTGCATCGTTGAAAACGTCACCGAACCACAGTTCTAAGTTGTGTGAGAGAGCGGGGTGCCCAATATCATGGAGCAGCGCCGCCACTCGAATTTTGTCACGAAACTGGGGGTCGCCGTTTTTCCCTTGAGAGGCGTTTTCAAAACTGGACGCAAGTCGATCGGCGTAGAACATAGTCCCCAGGGAATGGGACAGCCTAGTATGGCTCGCGCCTGGGAAGACATTCGACGCGATTCCAAGTTGCTTGACGTACCCCAATCTTGAGAGGATTGGGGATTCCCAGAGCCTCGCCTCGACGCCCTTGAGCTTGACGAATCCGACAACCTCGTCAAAAATGAGTCGCGGATGACCTTCCGACGTCGTGGAAACCTCAATCCGGGAGATTGAGGTCAATCCAATTTAAGCGCATCGAGCTTTTGGAAAGCAGTCTTCCAAGTAGTCTCGCCGATAGTCGGCTTGATCAGAGTCAGTTTGTCAATATCTCTGCTGCCGAGGTAAAGGGACGATGCCATCGCCTCGAGGAGTTCAGGGCTCTTGATGTCCGTTCCAAGCGCGGACTTGATACTCCCAAGTATTTTCACAACCTCCGGCTTTAGTTTGAGGTCCTTTGTCTGCCTGTCGTATTCTGCGGGGTTACTCGCAATTGAATAGTAGGTCTTGGAGAGCTCGGTTGAGTATGGGCCGTAGAGGTGCCATCGGTAGCTGTAGCCGATTCCCACCCCTGCTTTCTGAGCAATGAAGACTAGCTTTTGGAGAGTCTTCCGCACATCGAACGTGTCAATCGCCAATGGCAGGCCCAATTCGCGCATGACGAGGCAAAGCACACTGCCCCGAACGTCCTTGTCGAGTGAGATGAACGTCGACGCTTGAACGGATGAGAACTGGCTCAAATCCGTCGATCCCCCATTATTTATATTTCCCACTCGAATCGAAACTCCGCAAATTCTCCGTACTTATAACCTGTGGGTGGTGGCTGAACTAAGACGGACGCCTGTATTTGAACAATGGTTTTCAAAGCCGTTCTTCTTACGACGCCGGGGCCCATGGAAGGTAAACGACGCCGTCTCAACTATGGCAATCGGTGAGGTCGCGAAACAGGTCTCGGGAGACTAATATCGCGTGAGTCTGCGCACGTTCGCAAAACAGGAGAAAACACTCTTTCAAACACCGAGAACACGCCGCGTCCACGCGAACACAGTCTCCCTAATCATGTAGTTCGCATAGGTGGCACCCTGAGACCCTCGAGAGGCGCCATGGTTCAGCGGAATCAGGACCCACATGCGTCGACAACAACCCGCGAGGTCCACATCATTCCCTTGGGATGGGAGCTCGATCGAGCCGTCCTGCCTTTCGAGACCGTCAACGGAAAGCCCCCCATCTATCATGCCCACGAATTCCACATTCTTTCCGAGGGGAAAGAAGTGGGAAAGGGGTTCCCAGAGCTGGCTCTGGAGCGCTTGAAAAGGATCGCCCCCGTCATCCCGCATTCTGTCGCTAGAGAGGATTTCAGCACTGGAAAGCTAATCGAGTTTGAACAGATCGTGGACGTCGCCTCCCAGATATGCGCGCGAGCAATTGAGAGGGGAGATAGAGTCCACATCAATCTCAGCTCGGGCTCCAAGTTGATTGCCTTCGCTGCGGGTGTCGTCGCTATGGCTCACATCCGTCCTGCAACTGGATCGGTTTATTATGTCCGGCCAGAGCGATATTCCCTGAGCCAGGACGAGTTCCAGCATCACGGGTTCGGGATAGGTTTGGATCGAATCCAGGAAGTTACTCCCCTACCGTTGCGACTCCCGCCCATCCCGCAGTTGAGAGTATTGAGCTACCTAAAGCACCAAATCCAAACACGAACATCATATCGTGACATTCTCGGATTCCTGGGAGAGATTCCCGGCTCCGGCTACGCGGTTCCCAAATCTCCGGCCACGACAATAAAGCGCAGGCGGGAGAATGCGAATGTGACTAGGATGGTCCGCACATTGATTTCGCCGCTTGAACAAGAGGGCCTCGTAAGGGTCGTCCCAAGCGGCGTGGCCAAGCTGGTTGAGCTGACACCGAGCGGGCGGATTTATGCCTCGCTCTCGGCAATCGATCAACCCGGACTCAGAAAACCAATCGACTGAACCCAACACTCCTTCCGCACAATCTTCAACATCCTCGTTATCCACACAATTGTGTGGACATGTTTATAGTCGGCCGAGCAGTTTGAGGAAACATGACTGAGCGTCTAGCCCCGATCTATGTGAACCGCAAGCTCCTGAAGGATTTCGACGAACCCAAGCCCACGGTTTTCGCCGTAGTGAAGGCTACCGGCCGGGATCCGAATACCTGCGACGTATTCCGTCTGAAGTCGGAGAACGACGAAAAAGGCGAACCGATCGAGCTTACGGCTATTCTTGACCGAACGGTCTCAGACCAGCCAATTTACCTGCGCTGCGTGCCGAAGGATAGGAACGTGGGGCAGGGACCCGCCCCGGATCGACTGGTCGCCGACGTTGAGACTCTCAAATCCAACCATTACAAGGTCGATCTAACGGTAGAAGGCGCGCGAGTCTACGCAAAGATTCTTGGATTTCCACTCCCCGCGGGTCGATTCAACAAGCCCGCCACCGACCTACTGGTGATCGTTCCACTCCCCTACCCAGAAGCAAAACTCGACATGTTCTACACAGATCCGGATGTCACCCTCTCAGGGGGTGCGATCCCCAAGGGAGCCGAGACATTGGAGCAACACGACGGGAGAAACTGGAGACGTTTTTCGTGGCATACCGGCAGTTGGAATCCCGCGGTTGACGACTTGCTCAGCCACATCAGCTTCGTCCAGCAGCGGCTGGCAGAGGTCGATTAGGCCGTGATCAGACTTTCTATTCTCGGGCCGGTTTGGGACCGTCTCTCGACGCAGTTCGCCTCTAACATGGATACCGAGGAGGGCGGGTTTCTCCTCGCGCGGGCGACTGCTACCCCTGAAGGCTTGCGCGTTGTGATTGACGGCGACGTGCCCTTCCCTGCCGCCGAGAAGTGGAGGCTTCAGAATTCCGGACAGCTCGCTCCGACCACAGCTTACATGAGTTTAACGGCCGGCGTGGCGAATCAAAGGAAACGGATACCTGCCTTCGTCCACACTCACCCATTCGGACCGGCACATTTCAGCCCAGTTGACGAGTGGGCTTTCGAGGCCTGGGCCCCATTCTTCGAAGAGAACTGCGACAGCGGCGCGTTTATCGCGATTGTTGTCGCCGGGGACACGCTCATCGCGGACATGTGGGTGGGTGCGGATCGGAAACCGTTTCAATCCGTGACCTGCGGTGGGTCCCGCCCGCGTCTCTCCTTTAGACTGCGACCGGGGACACAAGAGTCCGAGGAGACAGACCGGCAACGACGTCTCTGGAAGGATCATGGGCAATCCGTCCTTCGACAGGCTAGGATCGGAATTGTGGGGGTCGGTGGCACAGGGAGTGCATGCGCCTTCCAACTTGCGAGAACTGATGTCGGAGAAATGGTCCTTTTCGATCCCCAATCAACCGACATTTCCAATCTCAACCGACTCTATGGTCTCACCAAATCGCAGGCTGCGCGAGGAATTCCCAAAGTCTCCGTGGTCGGCAACAGGGTCCGCCAGATCTCGTCCACGAGGGTCGTTCAACATCGAGCGTCCATACTGAAGAAGGAGGCAATCTCCTCGCTACTGGATTGTGATGTCATCATCGGCTGCACGGATTCCCAGAGCGCCCGAGCGGTCCTGAACCAGATCCCGACGAGCTACGGAGTTCCCGTCATTGACGTTGGTTGTAGGGCGGAGTCGCACGAAGGAGAGGTCCTTTCGATGTGGGCTGACGTGAGACGCCTCGAATCCGGAGGTCCCTGCCTCTGGTGCATGGGCGCCATCGATTCAGAGAGCGTGGCGTTGGAGGGACTCCCACCACAAACTCGAGAGCAAGGAGAGAAGGATGGCTACTATCGAGGAGTGGGAATCGAGCCGAGCACCGTCACTATGACCACCTCGGGCGCCACTCTCGCCGTTTCGCAGGTCCTTGCGCGCGTCTTGAATCAGGACAGTCCATGGCCGCATCAATTTCTATTCGATATTTGGAGCGGTACCTCCCACATCCCCACGATCGAGAAACGGCCTAACTGCATCTGTTCAGGTTCTCGGTGGAGTATCTCCATGGTCGCCCCGATTGAATTAGCTCGAGCATTCAATCGAACTTCCGCGGCACACGCCGCCCCAATCTCTTCGCGAATCAGAGGACAAAATTCGGTGAAGGCATGAACGTGGTAAGTGAAACAACGGAGGCGAGTTCCCGTGGGTGAGCATGATACGTGGGAGTCAGCCTCGAACTTCCTCAAGGGGGTCGTACTGCTCACCATCGGGAGTCTGATTATCTACCTGGGTCAATCAGTCCGGAACGATAGCTGCACATTCTTTGGGAGCTCCTTTTTCTGTAGTATCGGAAGCTGGGTGTTGATTGTTGGTGCCATCGCCCTTTTGCCGGGGCTCATTTTTGTTGGGCTTTCAATCTACGACCTTGCCGAATCTCGACGGGCTAGTTGGCGTTCGGATCGCACCGGGTGAATCATGGTCGCTGGGCCCTCGGGCGGTCTAAGCTTCGCCGCGAACGATGCGTGGGGAACGGTCTTTGTGGTCCTCGGTCTGATTGTGCTCGCGATTGGGTACTTCGCGGGAAAACGGTGGTGGATCTTCCTAATCGGAGCCATCCTCTTGTTGGTGGGACTCGCAGAGTTCACGGGATTTCTCGCACCAGTCTGATGACCGGGCCCTCTCGCAAACGGGCTTGGTCTTAGGGAACCGGCTTAATACAACAGACTTCGGTTTCGCCCCTTCGGCATCAATACCGCCAGGTTTCGTGCGCGAGAGGTGCTTGGTTCAGCCACTCGCGATGTTGCCTCCAATTCGGCATGAATCCGTCCAACAAACTCTGAAATCGGGCATTGTGACGGCGCTCCATCATGTGAACCATCTCATGGACAAGGACGAACTCCACGGCAGAGGGTTGTTTCTTGGCAAGTTCCAGGTTCAACCAGACACGCCGGGCTGCGGGATTGCACGTGCCCCAACGCGTCCTCATCCGTCTGATACGCCACTCCGCGACACTCACCCCAACGATCGGTTCCCACTTGGCGATTAGTGCCGGGATCCTCCGACGTAGTTCTTGGCGATACCACCGGTTCAGGGCAAGGCGGCGCCCATGGGCCGGGAGTCCTCGGGGGACACGGAGTTCCATCCTCCTATCGTTTCGTGTTCTGACCTCGGCGCGGCGGTTCTGCGCGGCCATGACGACAAGGCGGTAGGGGCGTCCTTGGAAAAAATGGGTCTCTCCCGTTACCATCTCGCGTTCGGATTGGCGAACCTGTTCATCGAAGCGGGCCTGCTGCCGTCGTATCCAGCCGAGGCGAGAGACGACGGCCAACCGGACCGTCTCGTTTCTGACCCACGACGGAACCGCGATTCGGACGCGCCCCCCAGGAGGGTAAACCGCCAGATGGAGGTTCTTGATTTCCTTGCGAACGACCTCGACGGGGATCCCGCCGACGATGATCTGTTGTCGTTCAGTAATCATTCTGCCTCTTCACGATCTCGAAGATGCGGTCCACAAGGGCGTCGGCCGATCCCAAGGTCGTCCGGATGGCGTTGCGGACCTCACGTTCCTTGAGCTTGTGGCCCCGCCAATCGGCGTGCTTCGCCGCCCGGACGGCCGCGTCGACGCGGATCGCCTTCGCCTCATCGTGATCAAGGTTGTCATACAGGGCACGGAGGGTCGGCCTATCAATCGCAGACGGATAGGATGCGCCTTCCCCTGGCTTCATGACCTGCCGGGCAAGGTCGATAACCTTCGCGAGATAGGCCTTGTAGCTGAGCGCCCCCTTCTTCCTCGCCACGATCAGCGAATCGAGAAGTTCGCTCATCTTCTCGTAGTATCGGGGGTTGACTCCCATCTCGTCGATGATAACGCGGCGAACATTGTTCTCGATGGCCACGGCCAAGGCATCGGGCTTCGTCCTCAGCCCATCAGGCAAGGACTTGAACGCCCCCTCGCCCCGTTCGACAATGAGCTGAACTAGGGTCATCTTATCGAAGTCAGCCACCTTGTGGCTGTCCTCTGCCTGGATGTACGCATCGAGAAGGTGGCGCATGGCCGGCTCGTACATCTTCAGGTCGACGTAGTCGCCGCTGGCCAGCCGGATTTCGTCCCGGACCTTCGAAAAATGTTCCACGTCGTTCTTAATCGAAACTGACTCCACGGCGGAGTAACCCGCGGCCTCCATGTCGCTCGCGATGTTCGTGTAGGCACGGAAGAAGCTGCTCACGAGGTCGTAGAGTGTAACACGACGTGGCTCGGTCGCTTTGAGTCCTCCGGCGGTAGAATCCGGACCGCAAAAGAAACGGAGGTAGGCCGTGGAGTCCCTTGGAGGCTCGACCGGCTCGCAGAGTGCCTTCAGCGACTCCCGGACCTCGTCCAGGCGCTTCCGACCCAACTGGACTCGGTCTTTGAGGAGGCCCTCGACGTCCTTGGCATCGAAGCCTTCGAAGGCTTCGCCGGTGTAGTCGTGGACTGCCCGGTTCAGGCTCTTGAAGAGGTCCTTGTAGTCGACGATCTGACCATAGGTCTTCACGTCCCCCTCGGGGAGGTCGTTTGGATCGAGGCGGTTCACCCGGCAGATGGCCTGGAAGAGTCCGTGGTCGCGCATCGTCTTGTCGATGTAGAGGTAGGTGGCGGGAGGCGCATCGAACCCCGTGAGTAGCTTGTCCACCACGACGAGGAGCTTCATCTGTCCGGGCTCCTCGATAAACCTCTTCTTTACGAGCTTCTCGAACTTCTCGACCTTGTTCACCGCCGAATCTTCGGCCTCGTTGAAGAACTCGGCGAGCATCTGACGGTAAGTTTTGTACTGCTGGATGGCTTGGGTCTCACCCTCGCCGGTCTCCTCACCCTTGATGTCGGCTACATTCGGCCGGTAAGAGGTGACGATGGCACACTTGCCCGCGAAACCCTGAGTACGGAACATCTCGTAGAAGCAGCACGCCTCGTAGATACTGCCCGATACGAGGAGCGCGTTCCCTCGACCTGTCGAAAGTCGCGGTTTGGTCTCGAAGTCGAGAAGAATGTCCGCGACGATCTTCTCCAAGCGGGGCTTGGACGAGAGGACCTTCTGCATGGTCCCCCACCGTTTCTTGAGCTCGGCCCTGGAAACATCGCTCAGGCCCCTCGTCTTGGCCTCGAACCATTGGTCGACCTTGTCTTGCGAGGTCAACTTCTGATCGATGTCCCGCGCCTCATAGCACAGATCGAGAACCACCTGGTCCCTGACCGCCTCGTCGTACTTGTAGGTGTGAATGTAAGGACCGAAGACCTCGATGCTCCGCTTCTTGTCCCTCTTGAGAAGGGGGGTGCCCGTGAACCCGATGAACAGCGCGCCGGGGAGAATGGCCTTCATCGCGCTGTGGAGTTTTCCGGATTGAGTCCGGTGACACTCATCAACGAAGACGAAGACATCTCCCTTGGCACGGAAACCTTTCGGAAGGTGGCTCTGTACGTCTGCGAGGAACTTGTCGACGTCCCCCTCCTCCGAGCTTCCGAACTTGTGGACGAGAGAGCAGATGATTGGCTCGTCCGCCTCGTTGAGGACCTTGACGAGGTCTGCGCCACTATCGGCGCGGTGGACCGGCTCCTCGACGCCGAGGAAGACGTCCTTAATCTGGTCGTCGAGCTCCTCCCGGTCGGTGATGAGAAGGATCCGCGAGTTGCTCACGTGCTCGCGAATCCATTTCGCGAGCCAGACCATCGTGAGGCTTTTGCCGCTTCCCTGCGTGTGCCAGATTACGCCTCCCTGGCGTCGCTTCACGTGGTCCTGGGCCGCGCGAACCCCGAAGTACTGGTTGTGACGGCAGGTCTTCTTCACGCCGAGGTCGAAGACCATGAAGTCGTGGACGATCTCCAGGAGCCGGTCCTTCCGGCATATGCGAGAAAGAGCTAGGTCGAGGGGACCTGCAATCTGCGAGGCATCTCTTTCCTTCCAGGTCAGGTAGTACCTCTCTGGGGACTCGATGACACCGTAACGAAGGCCCTCGGTGTCGTTGCCCGCCAAGAGGAGCTGGACGGTGGAGAAAAAGGGGCGGATGAACTCCTCCTTCTGGTTGTCGAGGTTCTGTCGGATGCCCTCGGCCACGCTGACCGTGGACCGCTTGAGCTCGAGGGTGGCGAGGGCGATGCCGTTGACGTAAAGCACTAGATCCGGGCGCTTGTTGTTCTTGCCCTTGACGGTGACCTCCTCAGCGATTGCGAATTCGTTATTCTCTGGGTGCTCCCAGTCGATGAGGTGGATAGTGACGTGCTGGTCACTTGCCTCCGGCTTCACCTTCGCGCCATAACGGAGGAGGCTGTACACCTCTCGGTTCGCGTCGTAGAGCGAGCGGGCGCCGCCGACGATCTTGGCTCTCGTCAGCTCGTGGATTGCCTTCTTGATGACTTGATCGCCGTGCCCTTGTTTCAGGAGCCAATCTCGCAGAAAAGGATCCTCGACGTTCTCACCCCCGCGTTCCTCCCAATTCCCGAGGTAGGAGTAGCCCAGACTCTTCTGAAAGAACTCAACAACTCGGAGTTGGGTTACCGCCTCTCTTGGGGCAATCACGAACCTACCTTCTCTACCGAGGCCGAGACGTCGTTGCCGCGTCTCACAAGCCGCACACGTCCGCTGAGGAGCGACTGAATCATGCCCTGCTTAATCGCCTGGATCTTGTCGCGACGCCGCTCCAATACTTTCAGTTCCAGGTCCATGTCCGAAAGGACAGTACCAATGGCTCGTTGCTCATTTATTCCGGGGTGCTTTATGGAGTAAGCCAGAAGTCGCTTCTTCTGAACGTTGGGCAGCCCCGAGCCGACACGAAGCGACATTAATTCCATTTGATGATACTTGAGGTTCTGATAAGTGAACCTGAGATCGAAGCTCGTGGATAGTTCCTTCAGCGCGTAACAATGGCCGCCACACCAAAATCGTTCGCTTATGAACCCGACGAAGCCGCATGAGTTCCCTCCTTCGCTGATAGTGATTGTGTTCTCAGGTGTATTCCATTCATCAGTGAAGCCCGAGGGCGTGACGCCCCCATTCCACACCGGATAACCCGCTTCGACTAGGGTTTCCCGATTACGTTGAATCCCTTTGGAAATCTTCGCAATCGATCCGAGAGTGGAATCCATCCAGGGATCATTGAAGCCGGCAAGTCGAATTTTCCCGGTCAGGAGTTGTTGCACTGCACCTTGTTTCATCGCGGCCTTTTTCGCAATCAGAGTGTCGAGACCCGCGATCAGAGCATCAGAATCGGTGAGCGGTGTCACTATTGCTTTCTGCTCGTCCACAGACGGAAGGGGGATCTCAATCTGGCCAAGACTCGCGGGTGATGTGTGAACGATCATTTCTCCTTGGGCCAGTCTCTGCCTCTCCCGCATCACCTCGTGGTGATGGTTCATCGTGTAGGATAGGTATCTGGAGTCGACGCCACGCGGTGAGAAGATCAGCACATCATCCCCAGCGTAGACCTCCGCATCACTAACGAAGGCGGTGCATTTGCCGATTTCCTCGGCAGTCTCCCCCGGGCGCGCAAACAGCACGTCGCCCTTCCTGAGGCGAACACTCTTTTTGGCACTCTCGAGAGAAACGAATGAGAAGAATCGATCAATCACGTCAGAATGATGAGTGTAGATTTCACCGTACCGCACCGCGGGAATCCCATCGGCGATGAGGTCCACCTTGTGGATCCCGTGACCCCTTGAGAATGTGCCAAGAGTGGATAATCTTCGTTTGGGCCAACGCACCTCCGCCGGTGGTTGGGACTCGCAAATGGTAAGCGATTGATCCGCTTCTGTCGGCTGGGTCATCCGCCTCTAACCCCAATTGGCGTCACGAAGGTGCTCCGCAAGGGTTCCAAACGGGGGGGGCATTCCACAAGTGCCACATTCCTGGGATGTAGGTCATTCCAGAAGAAGGCCCATTTGGGCCATGTGCGTTCGCAGCTTGGTTGCAAGCGCCTCTACCTCACTCTCGATTTGGGGCATCGGGATCCTGTACCGTGTCTCCAGCTCCGTGACTCGCAAGACCAGGCGGCGAGTGATTTCCTCTATCTCGGAAGCGACCAGGGCCCTCAGAGTTGCTAGCCACTTGTAATCTATGGCCAGCTCCTTCACCTCTGCCTCGGAGAGCTTTCCATACCGCGCGAGGACCTCCTCATCCAGCGCGGTTCGACCCTGCTTGGCCGCCCTCTGTGCCTCGGCTGCCACCTCGATCAGGCTGAGGCAGTGACTGAGAATTTTTGCGTCTTCTTCGTCGCCTTGACCCTCATGGAGCAAATCTCTAACCAATCCCCTCTTGACGGCCCCCTTCTCATCTCGAACATCCTCGAGGATTGAATCTTCTCCGCCGTTCTCTTCGACAAACTCCTCCAGCGCCATGTCAGCCGTCCCAATAGCCGCCTCGTGGACCTCCAAGGCGTGCTTTTCTTGGCCGAAGTACCGAGTTACAAGCAGCTCGGGCGGTAAGAAGTCGGCCTTGTACTTCTTTCGGCCGACAACGAGGTCAGGCGTCTCCTTGAGCTTCTGGTCCAATTCCTCTACGACCACGCGAGGTTGGGCCGCCCCAAGCCATCCCTCAGTAGCGATCAGGTAGAGGTCGTCCTGCATCGTCTCCGCCCAATAGTCCATGAGACGCTGGTAAACGTCGTATCCGTCGACCAAAGGGATATTCGAGAAGCGAGAAAGCAGATCCTCCGATAGTGTGTGAATGATATCCTTGGGCTTGGCCCCCACCCCAACCCGTTCAAGGATAGCGCGATGCGCCTTCGCCCAGCTGTCGAAGATTGTCGAAACCCTCTCCGCGAAAGCCCTAAACTCGGGGTTCACGAGAATTGCGGCTTTCGCGGCCTGGGCATCCATTCTGGGCCTGCTGTAACCTGGCCGGTCACCAGCACCAAAGAGGTTCTTTCGGAGCGAGGGAAATACCCTCCAGTAGACGTCGAGAGCCTCGAGGTCCCGGTCCGGAATGCCCCCATGAATGTGGGCGTCAAGATCCTGAACGTCCTCGGGCTGCTGTGAGTCGATGTACCGTGGGATGTTCAGGTTGTAGTCGTTGGAGGGGTTGGCAATCTCGGCGACCGGCACCATCCGTGAGTACCCCGTGATTGCGGTCTGGCTGCCACAGGTATCCACAATTCTGTGGATATCCTGCTCACGGAGTCGGTTCTTATTTCCGTCCTTGACGAACCCCCGGCTCGCGTCGACGAGGAAGATTCCCGTCCGCACGTTGGCGTTCTCCTTGTCAACGATGACAATGCATGCGGGGATGCTCGTGCCGTAAAAGAGGTTCGGTGGGAGGCCGATGATGGCCTTGATCAACCCGTTCTTGACCAGGTTCCGACGGATGTCCTCCTCCTTGTTCCCTCGGAAGAGGACTCCGTGAGGGAGGATGATGGCGCCTTTTCCCCTCGACTTGAGCGACTTGATGAGATGTAGGAGGAACGCGTAATCGCCGTTCCTGGGAGGAGGGACACCATACCCGAACCTATCGAACTCGTCGTTCTCGACGTTGACGCCGTTCGACCAGGCCTTGTCCGAAAAGGGAGGGTTGGCGACCGCGAAATCGAAGGTCTGCAACTTGCCATTCTTGTCCTTCAGCTGAGGGGCGGACAGGGTGTTTCCCTTCTCCAACACCGCCGTGTCATTGCCGTGGAGGAACATGTTCATGCGGGCCAGGGCCCACGTCGCATTGTCCTTCTCCTGCCCGTAAATCGTCAGACCCTGGGGGGCCTCAGCCGCGGCCCGAAGCAGCAACGAACCGGAACCGCAGGTTGGATCGTAAATCGTTTGGTCCTTGCCAGTTGTGGGTCCGATTCCGACCAGCTTGGCGATGATGCGCGAAACTTCGGCGGGCGTGTAGAACTGTCCCTTACTCTTGCCGGACTCTGTGGCAAAATGTCGCATCAGGTACTCGTAGGCGTCGCCGAGGAGGTCGTCCCCCTCGGCACGATTCGCACCGAAATCGAGTCCCTCGAAGATGCCGACGAGCTTGGAGAGCCGGTCCACCATCTCCTTGCCCTTCCCGAGCTTGTCCTCATCGCTAAAGCTCGCAACGTCGATGACGCTCTGAAGGTAGTTCGCCTCGGCGAGTTTCCCGATGATCTTGTTGAGCTTGTCGCCAATCTCCTTGTCCCCTTTCAGCCGCACCATGTCGGCGAAGCTTCCGCCGGCAGGGACCTCAATCAGAGAATTCGGGTCGTTGGCCCGTCGGTCGGAGACGTACTTCACAAAAAGCAGCGTGAGAATGTAGTCCTTGTACTGCGAGGCGTCCATCCCTCCACGGAGCATGTCGCAACTCTGCCAAAGCGAGCTGTAGAGCTGCGATTTTTTGAGCGCCATCTGTTAGGGCATGGAGCTTCGGACATTCATCAGGATGTTCCCCGAGTCTGACCTCAGTGGTTCAACCGCTTGGTTGACTCGTGGGCCAACGCCCCGCGCATCGCCCGTCCCTGCCTTCGCGAGGGACGTGCGATGCAGCAACGCAACTCGTATCCAACGCCGGAACAACCCACGCCGACCGAACCCGCCGCGACCGTTTCGCGCCTGAGAACTGTCACCGGGAACCGCTTCCCCCGCAAGTGCACCTGCGGATGCGGTCACGTGATTCCACGAGACCCCGAGGTCCGCTACGTGGTTGACTTCGGGGCGGCGCGTCCGTATCCCGCCTATCTTCGCGAACACTCGCCCGATTACGGCTCTTCCTGGGCCCGCCCACGAAGCTCCGAACCCGCTGAATCACTCCCCGGATTTGCCCGCGCGAGCGATCTGCCGCGACCCACGACACCGAAGCCGCCCGTCGCGCCTCGACCCACGATCGAGGTCGCCCACACCGAGGTGGAGACAACCGCGAGTCCCGAGTCCGGTCGTCCGTGGGCCTCCGGCCAGCTCGTCTTCAACGCGGGCCAGTTCGAGTCCGCGCGAAGCGGGTTCGCGGATTACGCGAAGGACGGCGAGACGGGGGAGCAGCTCCGGACGCGCGTGAACCGCATCATCCTCGAGGACCTCGAACAGAAGGTGCTCGCCCTACGGGCACTGCACGCGAAGTTCCGGGACATGGACGCGGGAGAATCGTTCGCGAGGGTCGTCGCGCGCTCTCGCCCGGCGTAACCAATTCCGAGGGCGGTCGCATGTTCGAGTTCCGCCTGCGCATCCTGGATGTGCGCGAGCGCGAAGGTGACCCTCCTTCTTTCCTCGGGATCGTGGAAGGGTTCCCCGAGGTCCTCGCGCACGCGACCTCTGTCGAGGAGGCAGAGCGAGATTTGGTCAACGCGCTACGCGAGTACTTCCAGCGCCTCCAGGATCACGAAGCAACAAGGCCGGAGTGGGATGACTTTCCCACGGTGAGAACGGGGCGTCTGATGCTACAGAGCCCGAGAGTTGACTCTTCGCCTGGTTGAAACTGTCTGATGAAGTCAGGAGATCCGGCGTTCGCCGAAGAGAGTGGGCTTTATTCAGCCAACTCGACTTCCACAAACCGTGGTACCTATGTCTGGTCCTGAAACACCGACAGAGTTGACACGATTGCTGAGCAAATACGACCTTGAGGCGGGCTGGATGGAAGCCGATACTATGGCCCTCAATCGAGTGAGAAACACAACGCAATCTGAGACGATACAGAATCTTGCCGCCGTCCTCGACCACTTCCTGGAGGAGTCAGGCGAACAGCATGCAATAAACGCGGCCCTTCTCCGCGGATTACTCAGTCTAATGAACGAAGATTCTGCAGCGCGCGCGGCACTGTTGCGCGAGTTTCGTGAGGCAATCGCCTGACCTCAGGGCGCATTGACCGCGCGAACGAGTTCGGTCGCCACCTTCAATGCGGCGCTACGACCCAGAGAATCGCGGAGCAGGCGGACATCATCGCGAGCGCGATCAGCGCGGCGAGCAGCCGTTGACCGAGCGTCATGGACCTCTGAAGGGGCAGTCGCCTCGCGGCCCATTTAAGACTCAGTCGCCGGCGGTGCCAGGTTTCACATTCCGTTCCGGCCCTTCCAAGATGCAGATGACCCCACAGCCGCGACACGCTACGTTCCGGTAGATCACGGGAGTCACCGCGTTTCGCCGGGTCAGGTCGACTGGCGCGCCGCACGTCGGGCAAGTCGGATTGGATTGCATACCGCGGCTACCCAGGTGACGGGAGATTGACCGCGAGGCGGGGTCTCGAAACGGGTGCCTCCCAGACCGGAGAAGGTCGCGGCTATGGTGTGTCGCGCTTCCATCGCAGGACTGTTATCACCAGGTACGACACGCGATGGTTTGCCTGGTTCCCCACGAATAGGTGTTTCTCGTACGCCGGGTCCTCTAGGCGAAGGTTCTCGAATACTTGTGCCTCGAGACCAGGGTTCTTCCTAAACCACTCGTAGCAACCCCATTCAATGATCTGCTGATCGTGAGATTCCGCAGCGGTGCATCCCGAACATCGGTATCGCAGGCGAGGTTGGAATCGATACCCCTGTTTCGTTTTCTGCTGGGGCGGCCCAGTAAGGGTGAGCTGGATACCGTCGTCGACGTCCGTCCGTTCATCGAGGAATCCCGACATCTCCACGGGTCGGACGATTCCGAGGCTTACTCTGGACTCGTTGATGCTATTGACGCACGGAGAGACCAATTCTCGAATCACGCGGCGTCGGTCGGGCTGCTTGAGCTCCCCCACGACCTCGATTTTTCGATCGAGAGTGTTCCACTCGGATTTCGAGCCCTGAATCTTCCAACTCTCTGGTCTTGAGTCGAGAGGGTTGCGCTCAACCGGGACGGCTACTTGATTCCATTGACGGAGGGGCGAAGAAGTTCTTGTGGGGTAAATCCTCACGAAGCCATGCGTCTTCGACCATCCCGCGGCGCAGATGGTTATTCGCCCGTCCCGTATTCTATCGGGGGCTCCTCGACCGAGGAGCACCAGGTCGTCGATCGTCAGCTGCTCGGACGGCATCTCTGGCCCATAGGGTCAGAGGTGACTGAACGAAAAACCTCGCCGTTCAAGTTTCCGGCAGATTAGGCTGCGATGGCACGCATCGGAATCGCGTTCGAAGCAGAGCAATGCCGTTGTTCGAAGCGCGATCAGCTCCGTAAGGAGGACGAGGAATAACTCCCTCGACTTGAGGTAGCGTTCGTACTCCCTCCGGAATGTTTCGAAGTCCCCGGTTCGCCGGTATTCCGCTCGAACAGCGGAGGGTGAACCCAATTCGGGGATGTGACGGTAACCGATTCCCTCTTCCCGGAGACCCGCTTCCAGCGGGCGTCCGGAGAACCCGGGCTTTCGACTTTGGGCGCGCTCCCGTACATCGATGACCTGTTCAACGCCAACTGCCGATAGCCGGTCGATGAACTCCCCGATCCCCAATCCCTCGTACCCCATCGTATAACAATCGGAAGACGCACCGGGGACCAAGGTTGCTCCCGTCATGCGGTTCTCATTACGTGGTCTGCCGCGGCGTTCATAAATCCGTCGTACGGATGAGACGTGAGCCGGAATCGCGCGTTGTACCCGAAGAACGGGCCATCGCGGCGGCCCTCGCGCTCATCGCGGTCAGTCATCGACCGCGCGGGTCGCAGATAAAGCCCGCGCGGCCGCTGCCGCCCGCGCGAGCATTATCGCGACACGGCCCGCCTCGCGCCTCACTTCGGCGCTCGGCGTGCCTCCGCGCTCACTCCGTGTCGATGACCGCGATGAGCGCCTTGCGCGCCTCCAACGCCGCGAACCCGTTCCCTGACCTGCCGGCGATTCGCGGGCCTGACGCGAGTTCCCAGGTGGGACGGGCCTCTGGCCCCATCGTCCGCCGGTTCCCCGGCCCGCGCTTCGGCGACTACTCGCGGACGCGGTTCGAGTCGCGGGTCGCGTTCGGCGGCCCGGAGGAGGACGCGGAGGAGGTCGTGACCCCCGCGCGGCAGTTTACCCTCCTTGAGATCACGAGCGGCCTCCCGGACGACTCGCGGGAGGCGGACGAGCGAGACACGGAGAGGAGGCTGCGCGACCTGCGTGGGCGCGTGAAAGCGGCCCGGGCGGCGATTTCGGCTACACCGGGTGCGGCGGAGGTCCTCCAGCGGGACTGGATGAGGGCCGCCCGTTTCTATGCGGGGTTCGGCCTAACGGAAGCGCTCTTTCGCGAGGGCGCCCGTGATGGTTCCGGAGACGGGGCTGATAACCCTCTGGACCAGTCGCGGTCGGGCGGTACGGAGCCATCGCATTCTGAAGAATGACCGGAACTGAGGAGACGGCGGCCAACTTCGACCTCAGCACTCAAGCCATCGCGTGGAACAAGGCTCAGCTTCCCGGCAGGCTCCTCGTGCTGGCTATCGTCGTGCTCTTGTTTGCATTCACGATTCCTCTGGCTCTCAAGCTGGTGGGGTTCGTATCCGGTCAGGCGTGGAATCCCACCACGGACGGCATTGCTCTACTCGCGGTCTGCCTGGTATGGCCCCTTGTCGCGTTCGGGCTGTGGGGGGCAATCTTCGTGATGGGACCGGTCGCGACGAGTTTGCGCGTCGACGGAGCCCACCTCGAATTCTCGTACCCGCGCGGGCGACGTCGTGTCATCAATCTTGCGGGCGGCCGCGTTCGCCTTACCCTCGAGGACTTGTCTGATGCGCTTGCGGTGCGCAAGCCGGACTCGACCCTGGCCTACAGAGTGATGTCCGGCCTCACGACGTGGGCGAGCCTAACCCCAGACGCGTTCCATGCGATACTCGACGCTGCCAGGCGAGCCGGAACAGAACCGACTCGTTCGCAGGGCTCCTCGTGGCGCGGATCGTTGCCGTCGGTGGTCTACCGCGTTCGGACGCCTCGCTGAAACAAGGCGCACGCCCGCGCGAGCGGCCCGCCCCGCGGCGGTCGCGACGACCAAGGGTCGGGCCGAGACTCTCCCGCGCTACTGGCGCAAGGCGGTGCGATTCTACGCGCAGTTCGCGATCACGGAGGCGATGTTCCGGGAGGGGGTTCCCTCAGGAGGTCAGCAGGCGCCGTGAATCCTCGGAGTTTTCAGGGGTAAGTTGGGCCGAGGGCCTTCGGAGCCCGGGTCGTCCTACCACCCAGGGAGACCCTTGATCAGGTCGGCGAACGCGTGGCACCCCAGACCGAGCGCCATCCATGAACCCCCGGTCCAGTCCTCCAATCGACAGACCACGAACTCGGACAGGTCGGGCCGGTGCCAGACGAAGAACGTCGGGAAGGATGTGCCCTGTCCCGCGGCAATCGATGCGCTGATCCGCCGCAGCAGCGCCAGCTTGCCCTCGTACGGCGCCAATCGCTGGGGGATGTCGTCCAGGTCGTGGCGCCAGCTCCATCGAATCAGCTCGTAGATCCCCACGACTCGCAACTCCCCATTCGCGTCGATCCGATACTCGATCTTGTCCACGTCCATACAATAGGAATCGCTGGACAACGTGTCCTTGTGCCACTGGCCGAAGTCGAGCTCTCCCGGCTGACCGGCGGGCAGCCTTGGGCGCGCGTTCCACCGCGGAATCGGATCAGCGATGGGACCGGGACCCGCGTTCATTTTCCCGGACTAAGCCACTCGCGCTCAAAACGACGATGGAAGGGCAAGTGGGGTACGTGTCGGACCCTTGCGGGTCCTCCCCGCTCGCTCCGCTCGCGGGTCCCCCCCGCCGATTCCTTATCCGCAGTGATGACCTGTTCCGGTCGGCCGGCCATGAGAGTGTCGGATCGGGTCGTCAGTCGACCACCGTTCCCAATTCCTACATGGATTCCGTTCTCGCTCGTCATGGGTGGATTTGCTTTCTTCCTCATTGTGGGAATTACCCTGGGGGACTCCGCCTCCATCTTCCAGCTCCTCGGATTGTTCGCCGTCCTGTGGATCTTGTGGGTTGTGACTTACCTCATTCTCCTTCTGCAGTACAGACGCACTCGAAGAGTTCTCGAACCTGACCGATTGAGGTTCGGACGAAGTTCGGGGCGATTTTTCGCGGCCGCTTCCGCGATTCTCCTATACTTGGGTTCGTTCCTTTGGGTGTTCTGGTTCCTCGGGGTTCGGGCAACATGCGCGCCCGGACTCTCGTGCAGCGTTTCCGTCCCGGTTCCCCTCGAGTTCCTGACGTCAGGTCAATTGTTCGATATCGTCTTCCTATCGTGGTTCTTCGGAATCGCGTTCCTGGCCGTCGCGAGCTCGATGCTCGCGATGGCACGGAGGCGCGTCACTCTTCCCGATCCGGGAGTCCACGATTCGAACTCTCCAGCCCGCCCCACGTGACGTCTAACGCGGGTCCCACCAACTCGCTTCGCTCGTGGGCCCCACCCGCGCGGTGCTGATGCGTAGACCTAATCTGTTGAGTGCTTCGCTCATTCTGCGACAGCTTTTCCGACCCCCGCGATACCTTGCCGACGTCGGCTCAACTCTCTGTGCTGACCCCTCTTTGCTGACCCCCGTCTACTCTTTAGAATAGGTCGGCAAGGTTGGCAAGGTCGGCAAGCACTGATTCGACTAATCCACGCTGGCCGTCGTTGTCGCTTCTGCGACTACGTTTCCCCCGAAGCGTCCTTGGGGTCCCGGCCCGCGGGGTCCCCCGGATATGCGCGCCGCGGCCCGGCGCCTTGGAGAAGCGTCCGCAGGTCATACACCCGGACCTGAACTCCATCGCGCATTACACGCTGGCTCCGGACTCCTAGCGAACTCAGCGCCATTCCCAATCGTCGGAGGCTCAGCGAGTTCCCGTTGTCAGACTCGGTCAATTCCTTGAAGTCGGTGGCGGTAACCTCGATGCTTCCGGTGGCGCGGAGTCGTTCGGCGCACTCGTACACGCGGGTGAGATCAGTGGCCAAGGGGTCATCCGCGGCAGACACAATCGCCTTGGTTCTCAGGGTCTCCTCGTCCGCGCCTGCGGTCGCCGGTTCGTCCTCCTCGTCGACCTCACCTGTCAGGAACCCCCATGGCTTACGCCGACCGCCGACGTACGGGATCATCGACGCGATGCCGACCGACCATGCCAGGCCGAGGTCGCCCCAAAGCTCGGCCTCGGGGATACCCTTCTCTAGCATTCTCGCGAAGAGCTGCGCACTCTCGCGGTCTTCCACGACCACGAGACATCTCCGATGGAGCGAGAAAGCTTTCCGGATGTTGCGGACGACCTGGTCGAATCGCGAGGTCAACGTGGTGCATTCGATTTCAACACTGTAGGTGCGCCCCCGCCACTCGAACTCCGCATCCGGAAGCAGGTATCCGCCTGATTGCGGAACTATCCGAACCGGAATGCCAAGCGCATCGAGGATAGTTGCCGCGTCTGCGAGGATTGCGCAATGGCCCTCCCCCTCGTTCCTGCGGGCCTCAAGCGCCTTCAGGTGGAACCTACCACGAGAAGTCAGGCGAAACTTTCCGTCGGCCGCGTCTCTTTCGACGTCTCTCGCAGCCACGCACCACGCGATCGCACCATCGAGCCGACTCCCCGAAAGGGCCGTGTCTGTTGCCAGCTCCTCGCGGATCATGGGCTGTGTGGAGAGGCCCTTGAGTAGCCCCTCGACAGTCTCCTGTCCTACGAGCCAGGGCGACGCTTCCGAGTCCTCCGGTTGGGCATATCTTCGCGAGCTCGCCGTCACGACTTCCCTCAGGACGTTCGCCTGAGGGTGCGCGGGAGGGCTGGGTCTTGTCCCGAGCTTCAGAAGGTCGCCCGACACCGACATCGCGACCTCGTGCGGCCGGAGGCCGTCCACGAGGTCCTGAGGGAGCCAGCCATGACTCTCTCCGTTGACGATCTTCCAGGCGTCGACCATGTCTTCTGTCCCCAGTGAGAAGAGGAGCCAGCTGTCGACGTTCCCGAGCAAAGCCGCCCGAACCCTCGGTGGCACGCGGTGGAGGTACTGGGTGATGGCCACGACGTGCAGCCCGAACTTCGCCCCCTCGCTCAACATGTCCGCGAGCGCGGGGACGGCGTAGTTGTGGACCTCGTCCAAGACCAGGTAGACCGGGCGGTCTGCTCGGCCGCTCCGCTGAACGGCGGCCCAGAGCTGGGTGAGGTAGATCGCCCCGAGGAAGTTCGCGCCGTCTGCTCCCAGGGCAGCCTTGGAGAGATTCAGCAGGAGGAGTCGGTGCCCAAGCAGCCGGTCGAAGGTCACTGAGCGGTTTCGCTGACAAAGCGCGACCCGGAGTAGGGGGTTGGTCGCGACCTTGCCGACCTTGTCGAGCGATGACATCGTGAAATTGTAGTCGAGACGAGGCAGGTGATGCTCGAGGAAGTCGCGCAGCGGCCCGGGGGGAGCGGACTTGACAAACCGTTGGAGGGCGGGCTTCGAAGTGAGAATGTGGTAGGCGTCGACCAAGTTCGAGCCGGGTGTCAGCGCGAGGCCTTGCACCAGAGCACGCAAGACGAACTCGGCCCGACCGCCGACGCTCTCCTCGCCCCAGGCGCTCCGGATCGCGGCTAGGAGGTCGCCGGCGAGTGCTTCCGACCAGCGATCGCGGGCCGAAGGTACCTCGTTCGCCCGCTCTGGAGGCAGAAGCAGCGAGAGGGGGACCGAGACCATCATCATGTCACCGTGCTGGAAGGTGGCGTGGGCCGGGTCGATATCGACCGTCTCGGAAGCGATCTCCCGTGGAAGGCGTGACACAATCCCCTCCACGAGTGTTCCCGTGGGCTCGATGACGACGACGGTCGATCCCGGTTGTTTCCTCAGGATTTGGAGCGATAGGCTCTGCGCGAGTGTGGACTTCCCGGATTGGGTTCGTCCGAGAACGGTCATGTGGTTCCAAGCACGAGGCAGCGCGACTCGGTGAAGACCGCTGAGCCCCACCACCAGCCGGGACTCGGAAGACGGATCCCGGGTGAGTGTCGGAGGGATGACCAACTCAGGTGGGGGCGTCCCCGACGGAGCGCCTGAGTATGAACACTCGGGGTGATGGGTTGCCCATGGTATGCTGAGCAGACTGCTGAGCTCTGTTCCCGAGACATCTCTGCGGGCACGCTTCGAGGCGAACCTGCGCAGACAGTGATCCGCCATGGCCGCCTGGAACGCCCATTCCTTCTTCGGCGGGATTACCTTCCACCGTCTCCAAGCCGCTCCGCCGGTGGTGGTCCAGCTGGACAACCAGACTCCTATCGCGGCGAGCGCGTCTTCGGAGTGGGGTCCGACGATACGGGTGCGCAGCTCGACGTGATAGGCGGGCAGAGAGCGACGGGCGTTCATGGCCGCACGGACGATGTGGTGCTGGCGCTGGGCGACCGTCTCGAAGAGCGGGGAGAAGAACCTCGACTCCCAGCCTCCGGCGCTCTGGGAGAGGAGTTGGAGGACTACGTCGTGGTCACGGAGTGCTCGGGATGCGAGAACCCGGAGGAGGTGGTCTGCCGGGTCGAGCTTGGGATGGATCACGATGGGAAGGTGGTGGTGTTTGAGCGTGGGGACGGCTCGCGCGTAGAGGCCGTCCGGAATGAGTGTCTCAGCGAGGCAGTCGATATGGCCGCCTCGAGCGAGGCGTGGACGAGCGCTCTCGAGATACGAGAGCATCGCGTCGAGCTCGAGCGCGCCGACGGAGCCGAGCGCGTAACGAACTCGCCCTGCCTTCTCTCGGTGGATTTCGAGCCAGAACGGGTCGGATGTGCTCCAGACGAGAGGTGTGATTTGCGGTGGGTCCTTGGTAGGCGCCGGCAGCAGCAGCTCGCGATGGACCGACCTGACGTCCACGCCGATGCCAGCGCGGCTTCAGGCTGAATGGGCTGCTTCGCCCATGAAAAGTGAACGAAGAAGACGATCTTAGCGTGTATGGACGTTGATATAGGCGTCCAGACTACACTATGCCCGCAGCGTCCGGGGCCATCGCTCGTTCTATCTAAAGCCGCCCCTCGCGGACGCCACTAAAAGCGATAGCGATGGATGAACGATAGGTCCTCGGTATTGACGTCGTTCAGGACCCGTGCGACCGTTCGCTTCTGCGAAAGGAAGAACGGCAGGACGCGGATCGAAAGGTCCCCCCGGGCGTGGAGGTGCGTCCCCCCGGGAACGTCCTCGTAGCGGACGTCGAGGTAGCTCCCCGTGGTCCAGGGTCCCTCGCTCTCGAGGATCTCCCAGCGCGCCCGCTCGGGAGGCTGGTGGGTGATCTTCCAGCGCGACTTGAGCGGCTTCCGCCGCACGTCGATGACCCGGTCGACCACGATCTCCGAGTCCGTGCGGCTCACGGTCTTCTGGGATTGGATGAGGGGGTGGATGGTCAGAATCTTCGTATCGTCGAGGTGGTCGTTGAGGAGCCTCCAGAGGATGTGCCGGGGCGCCGCGATGAGGTCCTCGTCTTCGTACACGACCATGGCGTCGGCCCGAGCGGTCGTCCCCTTAAGATGATTCTCGCGGGGAGGGGGGGGCCATCGGACTCCCAAGCGCCGGGTTATTACGCGGAGCGCACCGTGGCGGGCGGAGAGCCGATGAGCGAGGCGTGGACCGAAGGGGACACGGTGGCCCTCGTGCGGGCCGGCGCTCCCGCGCTCCTCGTTCGATTGGCCCGCGGTCCCCAGAAGGTGGGCAACGAGGGGGTCCTCGACCTCACCGAGCTGATCGGTCGGGCTCCCGGCACCGGGATCACGTGGCTGGGGACGGCCTATCGCGCGGTCCGGCCCTCGCTCTCGGACCTCCTGGGCTCGCTGCGCCGAGGCGCTCAGATCGTCACGGCGAAGGACGCGGCCCACCTCCTCTACCTTGCCGGGGTCGGTCCGGGGGCTACCGTCGCCGAAGCCGGAGCCGGCAGCGGGGCGTTGACCGTGGCGCTCGCCTACGGCGTGGGACCGCTCGGTCGCGTGATCTCCTACGACCGCCGCGAGGACTTCCTCGAAGCGGCCCGCGCGAACGTGCGACGGGCGGGGCTCGAAGCGCGCGTCTCCTTCCGCCTCCGGGACGTGGCCTCGGACGGGCTGGATGCCACGGACCTTTCGAGCGTCGTGCTCGACCTGCCCGAGCCGTGGGCGGTGCTCTCCTCGGCCCGGTCCTCGCTCATGCCCGGAGGATACGTCGCGACCTACACGCCGACCTACAACCAGCTGGAACGCACGGTCCGTGCGCTGCGGGACCTCGGGTTCGACGATGTCCGGGCGGTCGAGCTCCTCGAGCGCGGCCTGCACGTCGGCGAGGGAGGGACCCGACCCGCTTTCGAGATGCTCGGGCACACGGGATTCCTGGCTGCCGGGCGGCGGGTTGACTGACGATGGTCGTCGCGTCGCTCACCCTTGGGGCCGTCGTCGGAGTCCTGTTCTCGGGCGGGTTCCTCTGGCTCGAGATCGGGCGGTACGCGGAACCGCAGGTACCGGTCACCCTGTTCGACGAGCGGAAGGAACTGTTCGCCTACACCGCCGGCCTGTTCGTCGGGATCCCGCTCGCCATCGCCTTCGTCCTGTTCCAGGTCTCGATGGGAAGCGGTGCCCTGATCGGGGCCTTGGTGTTCCTCGCGCTCTTGGTCGGAGGGGACGAGGTCGCCCAGTGGGCGCTCCTTCGTACCAAGTACTGGGGTCGGGAGCCGGCCCGGCCGTTCTACGCCCTGGGGTATCGTGCCGCGATCGGGGGGATCATCTCGCTCGCGGTCGTCTCCCAGTACCTGAGCAATCCGACGATCTCGGTGGACGGGACCGTGCTCGTGCTGCTCGAATCGCTCGCCGTCGTCGCCCTCCAGGTGTCGGGAAGCTTCCTATCGCTCCCTCCCACCGGGTCGGGCGAACGGGTCGGAGGCAGCGCCGTGACCGGCGCTCTGTTCAGCGCCGTCGGGTTCTTCCTGCTCGGTCTCGGATACCTCGGGGGAGAGGCGACGGCCTACGTCGGAGCGCTCGTCGCGCTCCTCGGCGCCATCCTCGTCTACCGCCGCCTTCGGCCGGCGCTCTCCCGTGTCCCCGCTCCGTCGGCCGGACCGACGCCGCCCGAACCCGAAGGGCCCCTCGCCTACGGTCGGACCGCTCGCTCCGAGCCGTTGCCCGCCGGAAAGCCCCCCCGCGGAAGCGGGTAGGACCGGGCGCCGGCGCCCCTCGCCGGCAGCGCCTCGGATAGCCTCTTAAGGAAAACCGCCTCCCGCCGGCAGAATGGCGACCCCGGAGAAGGTCCCGCTCGAGCGGCGCTTGCGCCACGGGATGAGGACGTACCGCGCGATCATCTCGATCTTCATCCTCGTGGTCGGCGTCCTGCTCACGGTCCTCGCGGCCGGATTCTTCACCCCGCTCTCCACCGTCGGTCCCTTCCCCGCGATCAACTCCGCGACGAACACCCCGGACTGGAACTACAACCTCCTGTTCGTGATCGTCGGACCGATCATCGTCGTTGTCGGAGCGTACATGGTCGGGGCGTACTTCGTCGCCCGACGCAAGTTCGAGCACCTGATGCTCACGAAGAGCAAGGCGGAGTTCCTGCGGAACATCACGGAGCTCGAAGACCTTCTCTGGGACCTCACTCCCATCGATGAGCGACGGTACGAGGCGAAGCGCGCGGAGCTTCGGGTCCGTCGATAGACCCCTTCGTTGCGACGCCGAGCTTCGGGTCAGTCCGGGTTAAGTACGGAAGGTCGGTCGTCGGGTCGTGGGAGCCACCGGCGTCAGCAGCGGCGTCCGAGATTTCCGGTTCCGACGGCTCGAGAAGCCCGAGGAATTCCGCCAGTTGCTCGAAGTGCACCGTGCGGTCTGGGGCGACGAGGGGGTGCCGGCACCTCTTCAGCGGGCTCTTCAGGACAACGGGGGTCTCGTCCTCGGGGCGTTCGCCGACATCTACCTCGCCGGGTTCGCGCTTTCCTTCCTCGGATGGGACGGGACGACGCTCTACCACTACTCGCATATCACGGCCGTCCGACCGGAGTATCAGAATCACCACCTCGGCTTCCGGCTGAAGTCATTCCAGCGGGACGAAGTGCTCAAGCTTGGCCTGCCGGAGATCCGCTGGACGTTCGACCCGCTCCAAAGCCGCAACGCCTGGCTCAACGTCCGCCTCCTGGGCGGCGTCCCGGACCGCTACCTCATCCACTACTACGGGCAGATGCCCGACACGCTCAATCGCGACATGGAGACCGACCGGCTACGCCTGCGCTGGGAGCTCTCCACGGCCCACGTCGAGGAGAGGGTCGCCGGTACGTTCCCCACCGCGGAGGAGGACCTCGCCCGGTGGAACCGCTCGGTACCGATCATCGAGACCGAGGTGGGCGAGAAGGGGCTGCGGCGGCCGACCACCGTCGCGGAGCCGAGCGGGAGTCCGGCTCACCTCGAGATCCCGTTCGACCTAGCCACCGTCCGGGAGCACGAGCCCGAGGCGCTCCGGCAGTGGCGACACGCCGTCCGGGACGGGTTCCGGGCCGCGTTCGACATGTTGTACCGCGTGGACGACTTCGTTGTGATCCTGAAGGACCACGAGCGGCGGAGTTTCTACTTCCTCTCGCCGCCCCCGACCGGGACCCCGGGGAGCGCCGCCCCGGCCGCCCCAAGTGTATAAGGCGGTCCCCGACCTTCTTTGGGGTCGGGTCGTCGACCGAACGTGACGAACAAGCCCGCGCCTCGCGTCTCCTGGGTCCTCCTGGTCGTCCTGGTCGTCGCCCTCGCTACCGGCGCCGCGGCGAGCATCCTCGTCACCGCATCGACAGCGCCTCCCCCATCCTCCGGCACAGCCTCCTTGGTCATTCTGCCCGAGTGGGCCATCGCCGCCATCTCGTGGGGGATCGTCGCGCTGGTCCTGGGGAGCATGGTCGTCTGGCGCCTCTCGGCCGGTCCGAGTTCGGCGCTGACCCGGATGGCCGTTACCATCCTCGCGGTCGTCCTGCTCGGGGTCGCCTTCCTGATCGCGGCCCGCTTCGCCGGCGTCGGCGGAGTGGTCGGGATAGGGGGTTCCACATTGCCCCCGAACGGTGGCAGCTCTGGCTCGAACAACACGACCATCATCAAAGGGAATCTCAACGGCACGGGAAATGGGGTCATCCTCTTCCCGAGCCTACCGGGGTGGGTCCCCTTCGTCATCCTCGGGTTCGTCGTGTTATTGGTCGTCGTAGTCGCGGTTCCCCAGACCCGAAGTTACCTCACCGACCGGCGCGAGCGCGGAGCCGTTCGACGTGGGTCGGCCGTGGCCGTGTCCGCGGGAATGCGCGCGGCCCTGACCCAGGCCTCTTCGGCGCTCGACCTCGGAGGAGACCCCCGGGTCGTCATCCTCGCCCTCTATGCGGCGATGCTAGCGCATCTGCAACCGATGGTCGATGACATCGGGACCAGCACCCCCGAGGAGATCCGCGCGGCCCATCTCGTCCGTCTCGGAGTTCGGCCGGAGGCGGCGAGGACGCTCACTCGTCTCTTCGAGGAGGCCCGGTACTCGGCCCACCCGATGGGACCCGCGGAGAGCACGCGGGCCCAGGAAGCGGTCCGTGCGACTCTCGACGACCTCGCCCGACGGACCTCCCGCGAATGAACACCGCCACGACGGTGTTCCTCTGCGTCGTCGCCCTCGTGGCGAGCGGGTTGGCGGTCGCGGCCGGGACGAACACGTCGGCGGCCCTCCCGGCGGCGGCCGTCGCGGTCACTGCCGCCGCGCTCCTGCTCGTCGATGTCGCCGCGCGGACCCGCTGGCCTCCCGGCCGTCCTATTCCAACTCTATCCGCCGACCCGGCACGGGTCCGCTCTTCGCTCCAAGCCGGAGCGTACGGCCGTCCCGCCCTCGTCCGGTTGCTCGACAACCTCGATCGGTCCGGGGGTAACGTGAGCCGGTCGGGTACAACAATCGAGGAGCTCGCTCGGATCCAGGCGCTGAACCCGGAGCAGTTCCGGGAGTATCTCGACGCCCGCGTGAACGACCTCGAGAGGCAGACGTGAGCGGTCCTCCGTTGCGACCCCTCCGATGGCGGCCGCTCGCCCCCCTTCTCTTGGCGACCGGAGCCGCGTTGCTGCTCGTCGCGGTCCTCACCCGCAACCCGACCCCTCTCTTCCTCGCGCTTCCCCTCCTCCTCGCGCCCGTCGCGGCCGGCATCGCGGGTCCGCGGAGCTCCCCACCGGTCCGGATCGACTTCGCGCTCGAGGGCGCGGCGGCCGACGTCCGGCTCCGAGGCGCGGTCGTGCCGGAACCGGGGGTAGACGCTCGTGACCTCGTCGTTGAGGTCGAGCGGCCCGCCAGCTTGGTCGGGGACCCGGCTCGATTCGACTACTCGAGCACGCAGATCGGGTTCCGAGCGAACTGGACCGCTCCCGAGCCCACGATCACCGAGGTCCGAGTCCCGACGGTCCTGTGGAGGGACCCGATCGGCCTCGTGGAGCGGGAGACGTTCTCCTCGGCCCCTCCCCTCGTTGTTTCCCGATACCCGCCCGAGCTCCTCCGGATCGGGGCCGTCCGCCTCGAGCGCACTACCCCCCTTCCGGGCGAGACCCACTCCCGACGGGTCGGAGAGAGCGGCGAGTTCCACGGGATCCGTCCCGCACGGCCGGACGACCCTCCCCGCCAGATCAACTGGCGCGCCACCGCCCGCGCCGGACGGCCGCTCGCGAACGAGTACGACCTTGACAAGACCGGGGACATCCTGATCCTCCTCGACGCCCGACCGACCCCGCTCGGAGCGTCGGTCGATGAGCGTCTCTTCTCGGTATCCCGTGCGGCCGCCGTGGGCCTGAGCGACTCCTTCCTCCGAGTGAAGTCGAGGGTGGGGGTCGGGGTGTTCGGAGAGTTCCTGGACGTCGTTCCGCTCTCCACGGGCCGGACCCAGCGGATCCGCATCGAGATGGCCCTCAAGCGAGCCCACCTTTCCCCGATCCGCGCCCCGGCCGAGCGATGCGCGGTCTCGGTCCGCCGCCATTTCCCTCCCGGGCTCACGACGGTCGTCTTCTCGAGCCTCTCGGACGACTCGTCAGAGGACCTGAGCCCTTACTTGAGACGGCGGGGCTTCCCGGCCGTGGTCCTCAGTCCCTCGCCCCTCCCGATCCTCTCCGCGGCGTCGCATCTCACCCCTGTGGACGAGCAGCTCGCGGGTCGGATCGCACGGCTCGTGCGTCGCGACCGGATCGCGCGGGCCTGGGAGGAGGGCCCGACGATCGACTGGGACGACTACTGGTCGCTCGGGAAGTTCGTAGAGTTCGTCCGACGGCCGCGGATCCGGAGGGCTTGATGAGCGCACCGACGGCGGGAGTGGGCCTTCGGTCCGTCCGACCGGTATCGCTCGCCCTCCTCCTGGTCTCCGCCACCTATCTCGCTTTCCTCTCCGGTTTCCCCGATGGGTTCGGCCCGGTCCTAGCGGCGGTCGCGGTCGCATTCGCCGCGGGGCTTCGCGTGAGCTCCCACCGGAGCATCGCCGGGTATGCACCGGTGCCGGTGCTGGCGGTCCTCGTCCTCGAGGTGGTCCCGGCCCCGGTAGGGCTCGGGACCGAGCTCGTCGCGGGCCTCGCCGGTCTCGCGTTCCTCGTCTGGCTCGCGGACGACCCGTCCCGACCGGTGGGAGGGGCACTTCGGAGCCTTCCAACGGTCGCCGTACCCGGGCTCGCCCTGGGGATCGCCTGGTCGAGCGCCCTGTTCCTCCCCGCTGGCACGGTCCCGCTCGGCGTCGCCGGCGCTCTCCTCGCCCTCACGCTCGTCGTCGTGGCGTTCCTCGTGGGGCGCCCGACGGTCTTCGACCGGGAGGAGGCGTGAAGCTAATGGGGAGCGAGCCGGTACCGGGGTCGGCGCGGCACCGCTGCGCCCGGGTACCGACGAAGGGTCCCTCTCGACTCAACGCGGACGGGTCGTCCGCCGAGGATGACGTGAGGACAACCCCGGTGTCCGACACCCCCGGCCGGGGTCAGACCCCTGAGAGGGCGTACGCCTACCGTGAGGGAGGTCGTTACGGCTGGGGAACAGTTCCCCCGCCACGAGCCCCGCCGTGCCCTAGTGCCGGGGGTTTCGACATATACCTCTCGGACCGTTCGCCGCTCGAGGGAAGACGATGAACCCGACCGAGGCCCGGGCGCTGGCGGACCGGATCCGCGGGGCGGTGCGGACCGCGGTCGTGGGTCGTGAGCTCGCGGTCGAGCAAGTGCTGACCGCGCTGGTCGCGGACGGCCACCTCCTGATCGAGGACCTTCCCGGTCTTGGCAAGACGCTCCTCGCGAAGTCGTTCGCGAGCGCGCTCGGGCTCGAGTTCCAGCGCGTGCAGTTCACGGCCGACCTCCTTCCGCACGACATCACGGGCGGAGAGGTCCTCGACCCCGAGAAGGGGGGGTTCTCGTTCCGACGGGGCCCGATCTTCACGAACATCCTGCTCGCGGACGAGATCAACCGGGCGCCGCCGAAGGTGCAGTCCTCGCTCCTCGAGGCGATGCAGGAGTACCAGGTGACGAGCGAGCGCTCGACACACCCGATCCCGCGTCCGTTCCTCGTGATCGCGACGGAGAACCCGCTCGAGCTCGAGGGCACGTACCCGTTGCCCGAGGCCCAGGTCGACCGCTTCCTCGTCCGGTTGCAGGTCGGCTATCCCACGCCCGAAGAGGAGCGCGGGATCCTCGAACGGCGACGAGCGCGCAAGGTCGAGAACGTCGAGGTCCCGACCGTCGCGCAAGCGACCGCGTTCCTGGGCCTCCAAGGAGCGGTCGAGGAGATCACCCTCGAAGCGAGCCTCGCCGAGTACATCGTGGAGCTCGTCCGTGCCACGCGCCACGACGTTCGAACCGAGGTCGGGGCGTCCCCCCGGGGGTCGCTCGCGCTCCAGAAGCTTTCCCGGGCGCGCGCCCTGCTCGAGGGCCGCGACTTCGTCGTGCCCGACGACATCAAGGCGTTCGCGGTCCCCGCGCTCGCGCACCGGATCATCGTGAAACCGGAACCGTGGATCCGCGGCACGCGGGGCGCCGACATCGTTCGGCACGCGGTCGACAACACTCCGGTGCCGAAGGTCGGCTAACTTCGGGGTAGCCCCAAGCGTTTTCAAGACGGCCCCGGTCGGTGTCTCGATGTCACCCGAACGCGTCGTCGTCGTCGCGGACCCGATAGAC
The DNA here is from genome assembly GCA_002503985.1 of Thermoplasmata archaeon UBA61. Lineage (GTDB taxonomy): Archaea > Thermoplasmatota > Thermoplasmata > Lutacidiplasmatales > UBA184 > Lutacidiplasma. The sequence goes on along the minus strand of DASW01000007.1, from coordinate 27,676 downwards.
CGAGAGGCGCTCGGCCGGCTGAAGAGCGGCCCGTGCCGGGTGGTCGATGCGAGCGCCGACCCCGCGTCGTTGCCCGCCCAGCTCGCGGAGGCGTGGGCGCTCATCGTCCGAAGCCGGACGAAGGTGACCGCTGACCTCCTCGGAAAGGCCCCTCATCTCGCGCTGGTCGCTCGCGCCGGGGTCGGGGTCGACAACATCGACATGGCCGCGACCGCCGCTCGCGGGATCCAGGTGGTGAACGCTCCCAGCGCCGCGACCCAGAGCGTCGCCGAGCTCACCGTCGCGTTCTACCTATTGCTCGTCCGCGGCCTCTACCCGTTCATCTCGTCGACAAAGGCCGGGAAATGGGAGCGCGGAACCCACGGCCGCGAGCTCTCGGGGAAGACCGTCGGGTTCGTCGGCTACGGCCGCATCGCACGGGCCGTTGCGGCCCGTCTGGTGCCGTTCGGCGCCAAGGCGATCGCGTTCGACCCGTTCGTCCCGAAGACCGTGGACGGGACCGAGATGGTGCCGCTCGACGCCCTCCTTGAGAGGGCGGACATCGTGAGCGTGCACGCGGCGGTGACGGCGGAGAACCGCCACCTCCTCGACACCCGGGCGTTCGGACGGATGAAGCCCGGTGCCTTCCTCGTCAATGTCGCGCGCGGCGCCCTTGTGGACGAGGCCGCGCTGCTCTCTGCCCTCGCCTCGGGTCGTCTCGCCGGGGCTGCGCTCGACGTCTTTGAGGTGGAACCCCCTATGAACAAGGAGCTTCTAGCGAATCCCAACGTGATCCCGACCCCACACCTCGGCGCATCGACGCACGACGCCCAGGCGCGGGCGGGTACCGACACTGTGGACGAGGTCCTCCGCGCGCTCCGGGGAGAGCCGCTCACCGCGCTGGTCGCGGCCCCGGGAGGTACCCGATGACGTACGACCCCGAGACGGCGACGTTCCTCATCGCCGGACCCGTGCGGATTCATCCTCGGGTCCTCCGGGCGATGTCGATGCCGTCCCTCAACCACCGGGGCGATTACTTCCATGGGGTCGTCGCCGAGATCCGCGAGCTCCTCCCCGTCCTGTTCGGCGCGAAGGGCCACCAGGTGATCGTCACGGGCAGCGGCACGGCCGGCCTCGAGGCGGTCTACTCCTGCCTCGTCCCCAAGGAGGGACGCACGCTCGTCCTGACGAACGGGAACTTCGGGGACCGGACGAACACGCTCGCGCACCGGTACTCGAACAACGTGACCACGCTCTCCGCGCCCTGGGGCCAGCCCGTATCGATCGATTCGGTCAACGCCGAGCTCGCGAAGGGCGACGTCAAAGCGGTCTGCCTGGTCCACAACGAGACCAGCGTCGGGCTCGCGAACGACCTCCAGTCCCTCGCTCCCGCGATCCGCGCGTCCGGATCGCTCTTCCTCGTCGACGGGATCAGCGCGATCGCCGGGCTCCCGTTCCCGATCGAGGCGTGGGGCGTCGACGCGGTCGTCGCCGGCAGCCAGAAGGGCCTCGCGGCTCCCGCCGGGCTCGCGCTCGTCCACCTCTCCGACCGGGCGGTCGCCGCGCTGCACCCGGGGGCGTTCTACCTCGACCTCGCCGCTCACCTCAAATCGATCGAGAAGAACGATACGCCCTGGACGCCCGCGGTCCCGCTCTTCCTCGCGCTCCGCGAGGCGCTGCTGATCCTGAAGGAGGAGGGGCTCGAACACCGCCTCGAGCGGACCCACCGCCTCGCCGAGGCCTCGCGCGCCGCGGTCGACGTGCTCGGCCTCGAGCTGTTCCCGGACCGGAGGCACGCGTCCGACACGGTCACCGCGGTGAAGAACCCGACCGGGATGGGCGACCCCGAGTTCCGCAAGGTGCTCGAGCGCCAGTACAACATCCTCCTGCAGGGGGGTCAGGCGGCGCTCGCCGGCAAGATCTTCCGCATCGGCCACATGGGGATCGCCGACTGGCCGGACCTGCTCGTCACCTTCGCCGCGATCGAGCGGATCCTGGGGAAGGCCGGCACGCTCCCGAAACCCGGCGCCGCGCTCCGCGAGATCGTCGACCGGATGCCCTGAGGAACCCCCGCGCCCGCGGGCGAGCTCAGATATCCACGATCACCCGGGCCCGGCCGTGGGCCGCGTCGAAGACGAGGCCGTGGAGGGTCACCGCCTTGACCTCGGTCCGCGAGGTGTGACGGTCCGGGTCGAACCGTTCGCCCGACACGCTCGCCACGATCGCGGTCGGCGGGTCTCCGACCGGCCGGGCCCGGATATCACGGCCGACGAACCCTTCCGTCTGCTCGAGAACGATGAGCTCGGTCAAGAACGCGACCACGAGCTCCGTCGGGTCCGCTCCCGACGCGCTCACCGCCCGTTCCTCCCGACGGCGGACCTTCCTGAGGTCGGTCATGAGGGCGTACAGACCGAGCCCGAGCGCCTCGAACAGGGCCTCCGAGGACCCTCCGGTCGCCCAGATGCCGACGTCCGCGGTCGTCGGGAAGCTTCCCCACCGGCGGGCCCGGCCCCCGCGCTCCGCGTGTGGCTTCGTGGTCGCCGCGAGGCCCGAAGGAACTTTTAAGCGACCGGGAGGTCGACTCCATTCCCCCGATGCGCGCGACCCTCGTTATCCCCACGCTCAATGAGGCACCGTCGATCGCGCACGTGCTGCGCCTCTTCCGCACCGCCGCGTCCGAGGCGAACGCGACGATCTTCTCGAAAGAGCCGATCGACTGGGAAGTGCTCGTCGTCGACGGCGCCTCGGCCGACGGGACCGCGGCCATCGCGGAAGCGGAGGGGGCGCGGGTCATCACCGAGCGACGCCGGGGCTACGGCCGCGCGTACAAGACCGGCTTCGCCGCGGCGCAGGGGGAGGTCCTCGCCGCCGCGGACGGGGACGCCACCTATCCGGTGGAAATGGTCCCCGCACTGGTCCACAAGCTCCTCGAGGAGCGGCTCGATTTCCTCACCGGGAACCGGTTCGCCCAGCTCGACCGGAAGGTGATGACGACCGAGCACTGGATCGGGAACGGGCTCCTGAACCTCTTCGTCGAGGTCGCCTACCACCACTACCTCAAGGAGGTCCCGGGGGGCGTTCTCCAGGACAGCCAGAGCGGCTTCTGGGTGTTCCGACGCGAGGTGCTGGGGAAGGTTCACGTCACCCAGGACGGAATGGCGTTCAGCGAGGAGCTCAAGCTCGAGGCGATCCTGCGAGGCGTGCGCTTCCTCGAGATCCCCATCCCGTACCGGGTGCGGCAAGGCCCACCGAAGCTCTCGAGCTGGCGCGACGGGACCCGGAACTTCCTGTTCCTGGCGAAGAAGCGTTTCGCGGTCGCCCGCGAGGCACGGAGCCACGTGCCCGCGGCTCCTGCGAACGGAGAGAAGGGCGGGGCGTCGTCGTAGCCCGCCCGCCAGGGGCCGGACTCGTGCGAAACGTCTGCGAGCGATGGAAGAGGCGCCCCGGGGACCGGACGGTTATGCCGTCTTGCCCGAGCGTTCCCGCGACTTCACGCGGAGGCCCTTGTAGCCGCACCGGCGGCACTGGACGGCCTTCGGCGGGTTCCGGGCCGAGCAGTTCATGCAGATCTTCTTGTTGAGCAATCGCTCGACCGCTTCGGGGAACGGCATGGGGAGGCCGCTGACGCGACCTCGGCTATAAAGCGTGCGCGGCACGCGCTCCGAAGAGGCTTTGCGCCCGGTCCGCGCTTTCGCGTTTGTGCTCGCGGTCGAGGATGGCGTCGCCGCGGTCCGGCTCGCCCGTCGGGCGATCGAGGGGGCGGTCGGATTGCACCCGGATCCGCACCCCACCGAGGCCGCTCCGAGCGATCGCCTCTCCCCGGTGTTCGACGAACCCCGAGGGGTGTTCGTGACGTTGAAGCGCTACCCCGACGACGCGCTGCGGGGCTGCATCGGCTACCCGCTTCCGGTCCTTCCGCTCCGCAAGGCGCTCGTCGGCGCGGCCGTCTCCGCGGCGGTCGAGGATTTTCGCTTCCACCCGGTGCGCGCGACCGAGCTCCTCCGCCTCACGGTCGAGGTATCGGTCCTCACGGTCCCCGTCCCGCTTCGGTTCACGACCCCGGAGGAGGCGGTCCGGGCGGTGACCGTGGGGCGGGACGGACTGATCGTCGAAGGGTTCGGCTCGAGCGGCCTCCTCCTGCCCCAGGTCGCTCCGGAACAGGGTTGGTCGGCGGAGGAGCTCCTGGACGGCACGTGCGAGAAGGCCGGTCTGCCGCCCCGGGCGTGGCGGGACCCGCACGTGAAGCTACGCCGGTTCGAGGCCGAGGTCTTCCACGAGGTGACGCCCGGCGGCGACGTCGTTCGGGCGGACCCGGCCGCGGCTACGGCCGGCGGAGCACGCGCGCGGAGAACGTGACCCCGTCGATCTCCCAGCTGCGGACCTCGGGGCCCGCGGGAAGCGGGGTCTCGGTGAGCTCGAACGGCTCGGCGAGGAGGTCGCTCGCCAACGCGGCGCGTCGGGCATCCAGCGCCCGGTAGATGGCCCCGGTCGCAACGACCGTGACCGCGACCTTCTCGGTGTACTTCAGACCCAGCTCCTTTCGGGTCTGTTGCAGGCGTCGGGCGACCTCGCGCGCGAGCCCCTCCTCCGCGAGCTCGGGGGTGGGCTCCCGCGGCAGGGCCGCGACAAGGACGCCGGCATCCTCTCGCACGACCCAGGCGGAGTCCGGGAACTGGGAACGCTCGCTCGTGGGGACCCGGCGCACCCGCTTCACGTTGATCTCGTCCGCGAGCAGCGCTACCCCTTCCGGGCCGAGGCCGGCGAGGGCCGCCGACGGTTCGCCGAAGAGGACGAGCTCGGCGAGCGGGATCCGGGACTTCACTCCGGCCCGGTGCCGAAGCTCGCGGCCGACCTCGACGAGGGCTCGCAGCTCGGCCATCGCGTGCTCGAGCGCCTCGTCGCGGGGCGCGAGCGAACTCGGCCATTCGGTCCGGTGGACGGAGAGGTCGCGTTCCCGGTACCCGTGCTCGCCGACCTCCTGGTGAAGCCACTCGGCCGTGAAGGGTAGGAGGGGCGCGATCGTTCGGCCGAGACCGAGGAGGCAGTAGGAGAGCGTCGCGTGGGCCGTCTGCCGGTCGGGGGAGCTCTTCTCCGCCCAGAACCGGGGCCGGGACCGGCGCAGGTACCAGGTTGACAGGTCGTCCACGAACGTGCCGACCGCACGGGCCCCATTGCCGATGTCGTAGCTCTCGAGGGCACGCTCGACCTCGGTGCGGGTCGTCTCGAGCCGGGACAATAGCCAACGGTCGAGCGCGCCCGACGGCGTCGGCCGCTCCGAGACGGGCGGGAGTCGGTCGGCCCGGGCGTTCCCGAGATGGAACGCGATGACGTTCCCGAGCGTTCCGAGCGTCCGCGCGGACGTCTTGCGGACCGTGCTCTCGTCCCCCCGCATCGGCTCGGTGTAATCGGAGGAGAGGAACGTCCACCGGAGCGCGTCGGCGCCGTACCGGTCGAGCATCGCCAGGGGCTCGAGCGCGTTGCCCTTCGATTTCGACATCTTTCGGCCGCCCTCGTCCAGCACGAGACCGTTCGTGATGCAGGCGCGGTACGCCGGTCGGTCGAACAGGAGCGTCGCGATGACCAGGAGCGAGTAGAACCAGCCCCGGGTCTGGTCGAGCCCCTCGGCGATGAAGTCGAGCGGCGCCACCGGGTCGAACGGTCCGGGCTCGAACGGGTAGTGGAACTGGGCGAACGGCGCGGAACCGCTGTCGTACCAGCCGTCGATCGTGTACGGCTCGCGCCGGGTCTCGCCTCCGCAGGTCCCGCAACGGACCCGGAGGCGGTCGACCGTCACCCGGTGCGGGTCGAACGGAGTCGGCAGCGGGCTTCCCACGAGCTTCTCGAGCTCGGCGAAGCTGCCCACGCACGTGGCGTGGCCCGCGGAGCAGACCCAGATCGGGAGCGGCGTCCCCCAGTACCGGCTGCGCGAGAGCGCCCAGTCCTTCGCCTCCGTGAGGAAGTTCCCGAAGCGGCCCTCCCGAAGGTGCTCGGGTCGCCATTGCACGCTCGCGTTGTAGCGGACCAGCCGGTCGGTCGCGCGCGAGGTGCGCACGAACCAGGAGTCAATGGCGCGGTAGAGGAGGGCCGAATCGCACCGCCAGCAGAACGGGTAGGTGTGGCGGAGGGTCGAGTGGCCGTAGAGCCGGCCGCGCGCCTCGAGGTCCTTCAAGAGGATCGGGTCGGCGGCCTTGAACGCCTTCCCCCGGACGAGCGGCACCGCGTCCGTGAACACACCGCGGCTGTCGAGCGGGTCGAACACGCCGACCTTCTCGCGGGCCCCGATCCGCTGGTCGTCGGGTCCGTAGCTCGGGGCGATGTGGACAAGACCCGTGCCCTCCTCGGTCGTCACGAGGTCATCGAGGACCACCCGGTAGCGGCCGGGCCCTGGCCCGGGGGTGTCGAACGGCGGCTGGTAGGTGCGCCCGGCGAGGGCCGTGCCGGGGAACCGTTCGACCACGTCGACCCCCTCGGGGAAGTATCGTGACACGGCGGCCGAGGCGAGGACCAGCTCCCGACCGTCGCTCGCCCGCACGACCGAGTACTCGAGGTCGGCCCGCGCGGCGACGAGCAGGTTCGCGGGAAGGGTCCATGGGGTGGTCGTCCAGACCAGAAGCTCACGCTTCTCCCCGGGCGGGCCGTCCAGCGGGAAGCGGACGGTGATCGAGGGGTCGGTCGTTTCCCGGTACCCCTGGGCGACCTCGTGCGACGAGAGAGGGGTCTCGCACCGAGGGCAGTACGGGAGCACGTAGTGCCCCTTCTCGAGGAGGCCGCGGTCGAAGAGCGTCTTGAGCGACCACCAGACGCTCTCCATGTACGGCGGGTCCATCGTTCGGTACGCCCGCTCGTAGTCGAGCCAGTAGCCGAGCCGTCGGCTCATCTCCTGCCAGACCGAAGCGACCTCGAAGGTCCCGGCCCGGCAGTCCTCGCAGAACCGCTCGACCCCGAACGCCTCGATCTCCTTCTTCGACTTGAGCCCGTGGCGCTTCTCGATCTCGAGCTCGACCGGGAGGCCGTGGCAGTCCCAGCCGGCCATCGGGCTCACGATGTGCATCCCGCGCATCCGGCGATAGCGGAGCTCGACGTCCTTGAGGACCCGGGCCACGAGGTGACCGAGGTGCGGCGCCCCGTTCGCGGTGGGGGGTCCCTCGGTGAAGCGGAAGATGGGGCCGTCGGGCCGGCCCGCGAGCACGGATGCGGGCACCCCCGTCGCCTCCCAGTAGGCGAGGACGCGGGCCTGGACGGCCAGCGGGGAGGGGGCCCCGGAGCTCTCCTCACCCGCCGTCATGGGCGGTCGCGACGAAGCCGGCAAAGATAAAGGCGAGCGACCCCGCCTCGACTACCGCCACAGGCCGTACGGCGGTCGGCTCTTCGATTCGAACCCGACCCGGCTCGACGGATGGCGCCGGACGATCGTCCCTTCGTATTCCGTGATGTGGGCGTCGCGACCGAGCGTGATCTTCGGGGCATGGACGAAGTGCACGTCCACCGCCTCGAGCGTGACCTCCTCGGCCTCGACCCGCTGGACGGTGACGGTGACCCGGCGGCCGAGGACCTTCTCTACGAGGTTCGGGACCTTGGCGCGCAGGTCGACCGAGGAGGCCCGTATCGGCCCTATGACGGAGTCCGCCGTGAAGCGCGCGGAAACCGAATGCCCTACGATGTCGCCGGGGACCTGCGCCTCCCCGTGGAGGGTGAGCTCCCCGACAGCGAGCGACGGAGCGGAAAGGCTCCCGCGCACGGTCAGGGCATGGTCGACCGAGGTCGCGCCGAGCACCCGAACGGTGCCCTTGAGGTCGGCGTCCATGGCGTGGAGGGTGAGGCCGGCCCGCAGCCCGCCGGAGCCCGAGAACGTGCCACGCACGTCCATCGCGCCCCCCACATCGAGCGTCCCATGGTACGCGAGCCCCGTGGCCGCGAGCTTCCCGCCGACGGAGACGATCCCATCGAGCGTTCCCTGCCCGAGGTTGACGTCCCCGGTCACCTTGACGGTCCCGCGGACGGTCCATCGGTCCGTATCGACCGATTCCTTGCGGACCGAGCCGACGTCCCGGACCTCGCCGGCGCGGGAGCGTGGGGGTTGTACGGGAGGCGGGGTGGGGGTCGTCGGAGAGGCGAGGGCGGACACCGGAGGAGCGGCCATCGACATCGTTTCCTCTCATCCCGCCCGGGAGGGCAGCGAACCTCGTAGTCGGCGATGCTGGACCATGATGCACAGGTTCTCGAATACGGTCATACCGGCACCTCGCGCTTTCGCGGCGGCTGCCGCGTTCTCGACCCCGAGCTGCATCCAGAGCACTTTAGCGCCACGGGCGATCGCCTCCTCAGCGACCGGGGGGACCTGGTCGCTGCGGCGAAAGACGTCCACGAGGTCGACCCGGACGTCGGCCGGGATCGCCGAAAGGGAGGGGTAGGCCTTCTCGCCCAGGACCTCGGTGAGCATCGGGTTCACGGGGACGATCCGGTATCCCTGCGACTGGAGGTAGCGAGCGACCTCGTTCGAGTCCCGGTCGGGCTTGTCGGAAAGTCCCACGACCGCGATCGTCTTGGCGCGGGCCAGGACGTCGCGGAGCTCGGCATCGGTGGCGACCATCGGAGGGGGAACACGGGGTCCGTTCTTGATGCTGACGGGGGACGGGGGAGAAGGGGCGGCCCGCTATCGAAGGGGAGGCAGGGGGATGGGCGGAAGGCCGGACGGCTCGCGACGCAGGTAGTGGGCCAGTCCGATGAGGGCTCCGACGCCCACGATGAGGTAGCTGATGATGAGGCTCCATTCGAGAGAGATGAGCTGGAGGAAGGAAGCGGCATCGTGGGCTCCGTGCAGGACCGCCGGGACGACCAGGTTGCCCCGGGAGAACCGGTACGTCGCCGCGAACGCGAACCCCAGGAGGAACAGCCCCGGGAAGATGAGGGGCGCGGCGGCCCCGTAGGTCGTTCCGTAGTACAGGTGGACCCCGGCGAAGACCACGCTCGTCCAGACCGCGGGGACCATCCACGGGCCGGAGCGGTCGCGCCAGTACCCGAACATGAACCCCCGGAAGATCGTCTCCTCGAACGCTCCGATGACGAACGAGAACCCGACGTAGAACCAGGGATTCCCCTTCGCCTGCTCGAGGGCGGGGTTGGGCCGGCTCAGCAGCTGGAGCGCCGCCGGGTCGACGGCGAGGTAGACGAGCTCCAGGACGAAGACCACGAGGAGGCCGAGCAACGTGAGAAGTCCGTAGAACCGGAGGCCGTGCCAGGTGGCGAGCCCCATGCGTCGACCCCAATCGCGCAGGGGCGCCCCGCCCACCAGCGCCGCGAAGGCGATGATCGGGATGCCGTAGACCACGGCGAGGTCGCACGGGAGGTTCCCGTAGACCACATCGGTGGCGGGGAACAGCTCGGGAACGAAGTACTGACTGAGGATCGCGAAGACCGTGATGATGACGCCGAGGAAGTACCGTCCGAGCGGTGCGGGCACGCGAGCAGGTCCGGAGCTCTCGGGTCCCCACTCCCCTTCGGCCATGGGCGATTATTCCGCGGGTGGGTCCTCGCGGCTCATCCGCCGTTCGGAGCCACGGCACCGTCGGTCGCGGTCCGCTCAGCCGCCCGCAGGCAGGCCAGGAGGTCATCAAGTGTGGCACGGGCGCTCGCGGCCGAGGTCGCCGTGAGGCGGACCTCGATGTCGTTCCCCTGCGCTTCGACCGACACGAACGACGGGTTGTCCGCCCGCACGGCCTCCACGACCCGGCGCGCCGTGGTAGGGTCCGGGAACGTACCCCGGAGCCGGATCGTCAGCTCGACTCCGGTCCCTTCCGACTCGGGGGCTGGGATGGTTTCCCTCCTGGGGCTGGGGCGCCGGGCCCTCGGCTGAGCGCTCCCGACACGATAGGGGCGGTGTGGGTCCGGCGAACGGTCTCGGCCTGGGCGCGTTCTTTGAGGTAGTTCACGATCGAGGGCCAGACCTTCCCGTCGTCCCTCTCCTTGTTCTCAAAGTTGTGCTCGCTGAGGAAGCGGGCGAACGCCGCCTGGCTAACGGCGTCCCAGTTCCCCGTGAGGCGCCCAGAGTAGTATCCGAGCACCCCGAGGTCATGCTGGAGCCCGCTCGCGACGTCCCCCTGGATCACGAGGAGCGTCGTCGGGTCCTCCCGGGTCAGCATCGTCATGTCGTAGATCTGGAAGACCCGCTTGAGCTCCTCGATCGGGGACGGGTGCTCGTCGACCCGGATATCGACCCAACGGTCGTTCCCTCCGCCGTACCCTCCCCCCTTGCGCACGGCATAGAGGGCGGCGGACTGCATCCCCCGCCGGTCACCCCCCTCTCGCTGGCCCGCAGCGAGGGTCGCCAGGAGCCGGTCGAGGATGTCCCCCCCGGTCGACTCGTACGTCCGCGCCATCGCGTGCACCACTTCTGACCCGAACAGGATGTTCCCCTGGCACGCGAAACCCTCGCCTACCACGTGACCGGCCCATTCCATGCACTTCGAGCCGGTGTACGAGGCGGAACCCCCCTTCGCGTCGACCACGCCGAGCTGACGCTCGTCCCGGCCGCTGTCGGCTTCGGTTAAGCGTCGGACGACCTCGGGGGCAGCGAGCCCCTGGCGGAGCAGCGCCAGGCCCTCGGGTCCGTACGCGACGTTCGCGAGCGCTTGGGTCGCGAGCGCCCCGACCCCGGCCTCGGCGACCGGGACGACCGCGCCGACGGAGATGAACTTCGACTGTACGGCGACTCCCCAGGTGGCGGTTTCACGGTCGAACGCGACGATCGAGAACGTTCCGAAACGAGGCGGCGCCATGGCGAGTGCGGACAGCTCGCCGCCCTTTAAGAGGTGGGCTTCTCGGAGCGCCGAACGGGGTCGGTGAGCGCTTCCACCTCGGTGAGGACGTCGTCCACGAGCCGCCGCCCTTTCTCCCGGTCGCCCTCACGGAACGCCTGGTCCGCCCGGTGCAGGCGGGCGACCGCGGCGTCGACCGAGAGGCCCTGGGCCCGCGCGAAGCCGAGGAGCCGGGAGGCGAGGCGGAGCCGGTTCAGGTCCCGGTCCTCGTCAGGCGAGGGGGTTTGCTCGGGGGCACCGGTCGGTGTGTAGTCGACCAGGCCTCGAGGCCACTGCGTCACCTCCCCCTCGCCGCGACGGACGCGCCGTCGACCGCCCTTGGGCGGGTCTTCGGTCACGCGTCCCTACGCTTCCTCGGGATGGGCCGCGGGGGTCGGAGCGGCCCCGGACTTCGGGGTGGGCAGCCGCCCGTGGAGACCGGTCCATATCGCGTCGATCTCCGCGTAGAAGGGCATTAGGCCCTCGGGCTCCGCGAGATGCGCCGCCGCCGTCTCGAGCCTCGGGGCGAGGTCGGTGGTCGAGACGCTGTGCGCGGCCGCCCAGGCCAAGCATCCCCGGGCGAGCGCGAGTTGCTCATCCGCGGTCTTCCGTGCTTTCTTCGCGTCCTTCTCCGAGGCCGGGAGGGCGTGATCCGGGTCCCAGGAAGGGGGCATCGGAGCGAAGATCGCGACGCGCAGGAGCCGGAACGGCTCAGGAAGGGTCGTCCAGCGAGGCTCGGCGAAGCGGACCGAGAGAAGGTCGAGGGCTGTCAGCGCGGCCGCGAAGTCGCCCTGCGCGAACGCCGCCTCGGCCTTCTGGAACGGGCCGACCAGCTCCGGGCTCGGAGCGCCCTTCCAGGTGTCGAGCAGGAGCGCGACCCGGGTCGGGACCAGACGGCGGAGCGCCTTCTGGCCCGGGGTCTCGTGGAACGGGGGAGCGGTCGGGGCTTCGGGGGCCTTTTCCGGGGGGCGGTTCGGGGCGCCGGGCATGGACGAACGGAAGGAGGTTCAGAGGAACTCCTCGAACTCCTTCGTCACCTCCGGGTACTTTTCGTGGACCGCCTTGAGGATGTTGTGGACGCTCAGCTTCTCGAGCTTATAGCCCTGGAGGACGTCGATGACCTTGTCGAACACCTCGTCGCTCAGTTGGACGAGCTTCTCCTTCGCGAGCCAGTTGCGGTAGAGCTTCTCCTCGAGGAGGGCGCGCCAGCCCTTCTCGTACTTCTGGAAGAACTCCTTCGTCGGCGTGCCCGCGTGGACGGCCTCCGCGGCGACGGTCCCGCAGATCTTCCCGGCGATGCAGCCGTTCGCGATACCGCCGCCGGTGAGCGGGTCGATCATCCGGGCGGCGTCCCCGACGAGCATGATCCCGTCGGCGACCGTCTGTTTGATCGGCGCCGAGATCGAGACCCCGCCGCCGACCATGTCGATCTTCTTGCCCTTCGCGTAGCCGGGGTGGTGGTCGATCCAGCGGTCGAGATAGGTCCGAGCGTCGGCCATCGCCGTCACCTTGCTCACCTGCACGCCGATCCCGACGTTGGCGAGGCCCTCGGCCTTCGGGAAGATCCACACGTAGCCGCCCGGGGCCACCTTGCCGAGGTAGAAGTCGCAGTAGCGGACGTCGCAATCGACGTTCGTCATCCGGTACTGGAGACAGGTATCCATGTCGCGCGTCGAGATGTTGGTGGGGATTCCCGCCCAACGCCCGACCTGGCTCTCGAAGCCGTCCGCGCCGATCGTGACCGGAGCGTGGATCTCGAACGTCTCTCCGGACCGCTTGACCTTGGCCCCGACGATGCGGCCGTTCTCCTTCAGCATCGTCACCGCGGCCGTCTTGAGGAACACATCGACGCCCACGTTCGCGGCGTCGATCGCGAGCTGCTTGTCGAACGCGGTCCGCTCGACGACGTAGCCGACCTCGTTCCCCGCGTCCTTCTCGTTGATCTCGAAGACCTTCTCGCTGGGCGAGAAGATGCGCGCGCCCTCGACCTCGAGGTTGATCCAGCGGCCGGGCTTGATGCCGACGCCTTCGAGCCACGACTTGCTGATCCCCTCGCCGCAGCGAACCGGGCTGCCGATCTCCTGCCGCTTCTCGATCATCACGACCTTCGCGCCGTTCTTCGCGGCCCACTTGGCCGTCATGCTGCCGGCGGGACCCGCACCGATGACCAGGACGTCCGTTTTCAGGTCGGACATGGACTTCGAACCCTCCGCCCGCTCACCCGATCTCGATCGCGCCGACCGGGCAGGCCTTCACGCAGATCTCGCAGCGCGTGCAGACCTTCTCGTCGAAGGTGATCCGGGTCTCGTCAAGGTAGATGCAGTTCAGCGGGCAGATCCCCACGCAGGCCCCGCAGTAGATGCAGAGCTGACCCGAGGACTCGATGTGAAGATGCTTCTTGCCTGGCATCGCCCGACCTCGCGTGCACCGGGCCAGACGATATTAAAGGATATCCAGCGAAGGAACCGGGTCCGGCCTTAGGCCGACTTGGGCGGCGGCGGGGCGTGGGGCCGCTCGTGCTCGGCGAGCCAGCGTTCGGCGTCGATCGCGGCCATGCAACCGGAGCCGGCCGCGCTGACCGCCTGCCGGTACCGCCGGTCGTGCACGTCACCGGCCGCGAAGACCCCTTCGACGCTCGTCCGCGTCCCTTGGTGGACCGTGACGTAGCCTTCGGGGTCGAGCTCGAGGGCACCGCGGAAGACGTCGGTCGCGGGGACGTGGCCGATTGCGACGAACAGGCCCCCGACCTGGAGGTCCGTCACCGCCCCCGTCCGAACGTTCTTCACGCGAAGGCCTTCCACCGTCTCGCGACCGAGGACCTCCTCGACCACCGAGTCGAGAAGGAACGAGACCTTCGGGTGGCTGCGGGCCCGCTCGATCATGATCGAGCTCGCGCGGAACTTGTCCCGTCGGTGGATGATGGTGACGTGCGTGGCGAAGTTCGTTAGGAAGAGCGACTCTTCCATCGCGGTGTCGCCGCCGCCGACGACTGCGAGCTCCTTCCCTTTGAAGAAGAACCCGTCGCACGTCGCGCAGGCGGAGACCCCGTGGCCCTTCAAGCGGTTCTCGGACGGCAGGTCGAGCCAGCGGGCGTTCGCGCCGGTCGCGACGATCACGGCCTCCGCTCGCACCGCTCCGCGGGAGCCGGTCTCGAGGACGAAGGGACGCTTCGCGAGGTCGACCCGTGTCACGTTGTCGTCCACGAACTCAGCGCCGAAACGGGCGGCCTGTCGTCGCATCCGGTCGACGAGCTCGGGGCCCTGGATCCCCTCGGGGAACCCGGGGTAGTTCTCGACGTCCGTGGTGATGAGGAGCTGGCCTCCCGGGGGAACGCCCGAGATGACGACGGGCTTCAGCTCGGCGCGGGCCGCGTAGAGCGCCGCGGTGAGCCCGGCAGGGCCGCTGCCCAGGATCGCCACCCGGACCGCTCGATCCTCTCCGACCATCGTCCGACCAGCTCCGACGGAGGTTAAAGGCGCGACTCCTAGCGTTTCCCGCCGGTCCCCAGGTGAAGCCGGTCGCCCGGTTCGGCCTCGGCGTAGGCGGACCGGAAGAAGACGAGGGGAGGGGCGTTCCGCCCGAGCTCGGCGCGGACGACCTGCCCGACGAAGAGGACGTGGTCATACGCGGGCGCGCGGGAGACCACGCGACACTCAATCGCGCCCAGGGTGCCCTCTAACAGAGCTACGCCCGTCTGACCCCGGTGCACGGGAAGGTCCGTGAACTTGTCGGTCGGAGGCACCGCACGGGCGAACCGCTCGCTCACGGCGCGCTGGTCGGCCGCGAGGAAGTTGACCGCGAAGAGCCCGGTCCTGTCGATGACGGGGGTTGTGTCGGCGTCCTCGGTTAAGCTCACGAGGACCGACGGCGGGGCGAGAGAGACCGACAGGAAGGCGTTCACGGTGAGGCCGGCGTCGAGAGGGCCGTCCCGAGCCGTGACGACCGAAACCCCGGTCGACCAGCGACCCATCAGGTCCCGAAACAAGGGGACGTCGACCGGGGTGGGGGAGGGTTCGCTCGTCATTCATCCCGCCACTTGAACAGACGGATGGCGAGCAGGAAGACGACCACCGAGCCGATGAGGACCACCAGCAGGTCGAAGAGCGCCCGGGAGGTGTTCGAGAACAGCATCACCTGGTTCATCCCGTCGATCACGTAGTACAGTGGAAGGATGTGAGCGAACTCCTGCAGCCCCATGGGCATGCTGGAGACGGTGAAGAACGTCCCCGAGAGGAACATCATCGGGAACGTGATGATGTTCCCTATCAGCGCGGCGCTCTCCGGTGTCTTGGCCACCGAGCCGGCGAGCATGCCGAGCGAGACGAAGAAGAAGGGCCCGACCACGAGGAAGGGGATCAGCCCGAGCGTGAGCTGGACGTGGGCGTTGAACAGGAAGATCCCCGCGCCGATCATGATCCCGGCCGTAACGAACGTCAAGCCCACGTACCACACGATCCGAGAGGTGAGCCACTCCGCCCGAGTGATCGGCGTGAGGGAGAGCTGCCGGAAGATCCCTTCCTTCCGGTACGACGAGGCGATGTCGACCATCGAGAACATCGGGCTCGTCAGGATTGCGAAGCCGATGAGCCCGGGAATGAGGTAGTCGATGTACTTGTACACCTGGCTCCCAACGTTCAGGGTCGTGAAGCCGATGGTCGGAGCGCACGACGTCCCGCTGCAGACGGCCCTCAGGTTGAAGCCGTTCGCGACGCCCTGGACCGCTCCCACGACCGTTCCGGTCGATGACGCGTCCTCGGGGTTCGTGTAGAGAGTGAGGTTGACCGGCGTACGGTTGAGGTAATCGTTCTGGAACCCGGCCGGTATCACGAGCCCGGCCGAGTAGTCGTTCTGGCCGAGGTACGTGGAGAAGTTCTGGGGCGTGACCGAGACGAGCTGGACGTTCACGACGCTCGTGGAATTGAGCGCAGCGAGGAACGCGCTGCTCTCGGCGGTAGGGCCGCCCTGGGGGTTGTGGTCTTCGTTAACGACGACGAGCGTGACCGCGCCGGTCCCAACTGCGGAGAAGATGAGCCCGAACATCGTGATCAGGATGATCGGGAAGATCAGCGAGAAAAACAGCGCCACGGGGTTGCGGAGGTAGGTCCGAGAGACGATCCGCAGGTCGGCGGCGATGTGTCGCGCTTTCATGGCGTGCCTTCCGTCTTGAGCGCGCCTTCGTCCATCTGGCCGACCAGGCGGACGAAGACGTCGTCCAAGGTGTCCTGGGTCGTCGTGAACGAGGACCAGGGAAGTCCGCTCGCTTCGATGGCGGTCAGGACCTTGAGGGCGTCCCCCTTATCGGAGAGGGTCACCGAGACCTTTCCGTCCTCCACGACCGCGGAGGCGCCGAGGTTCATCTGCAGGTAGGCCGCGAGCGCGGGACTCCCCTCTACGCTCATGCGGGCCGGTTTCCCGTGAGCCCGGATGATCTCCGCCGGGCTTCCCGAGGCGATGATCTTGCCGCGGTGGATGATCGCCACTCGGTCGGCGAGGAGCTCGGCCTCCTCGAGGTAATGGGTCGTTAGGAAGACCGTTCGACCCTCGCGCTTCAGCGTTCGGATGACCGCCCAGATCGCCCGGCGGGCATGCGGGTCGAGGCCCGTGGTCGGCTCGTCCAAGAAGCATATCTCCGGGTCGTTCGTGAGCGCCAGCGCGAGCCCGAGCTTCTGCTTCTGACCGCCGGACAGCGTGTCGAACCGCGCGTCCGCCTTGTCCGCGAGCTCGACCTGCTCGAGGAGGGCGTGCGGGTCGACCCGGGTGTGGAACAGGGCGCGGTAGTACTCGATCGCCTCCTTCGGGGTGATCTTTTCGAAGAAGCGGAAGTCCTGAGGGATGACCCCGATGCGTCGATGGAGCGCCGCTCCCTCCTTCCAGGGGTCGAGCCCCAGGACCCGAACCTCTCCCTCTGTGGCATGCCGCAGCCCCTCCAGGATCTCGGTCGTGGTCGTCTTGCCGGCCCCGTTGGGGCCGAGGAAGGAAAAGACGGTCCCGGGCGGGACGGAGAATTCGATGCCGTCGACGGCCGCGAGCGTCCCATAACGCTTCACGAGGCCCTCGACCTCGATCGCCGCCGACATCGGCGCGGTCCTAGATTCGAAGGATAAGAGGTCTCGCCGCGACCGTTCCCGGTTGGTCCGGGCGCGCTTCCGCGCCCGCCAGCCCTGGGTCGAACGAGCGTCGTGGACCGACACCGGTCGATTGCTTATCGCGACCCGCGGTTGCGCTCTCTGCAATCCCGTCCGAGGACGAAACGATTTATCCCGTCCCCGCCCCCCGACATGACCCGCCCGAACGGTAACCATGGCTCGTCCTCTTTCCGAAGCGCTCCGCACCTCACCGTTGTTCTTCGAACCCGTGCCGTCGCCCGCGCGGACCCCCGCGCATCGGGTCGCGGAACGTACGGACGCCCTCGTTCGGTTGATCGAGACCGTACCGCGGGTGGACGCCCTCGTCATTCCCGAGCTCGTCGATGAGAACCACGAAGGCAAGCCGCACTACCGGTCGGGGGACCCCCGGGCGTACGCGCGGGTGCTCGCCGAGCGCACCGGACGCGAGGTGATCACGAACAAGGTCGTCGCGCACCTACCTGACATTCCCGCGGTCGAGCAATGGGCCCGCGAGACGGTCGACCGAGGAGTCCGGCACGTCATCCTCGTAGGGGGAAGCAGCCGGTACATTCCGTACCCGGGACCTCCGGTCGCCGAAGCCGACCGGCTCTGTCGGCCGACCTTCACCGCGGCGGGCGGGTCGATCGGCAACATCGCGATCCCTCAGCGGGCGGGCGAGGCGCACCGGATGCTGGCGAAAACGCGAGCCGGCGCGTCGTTCTTCACGACGCAGCTCCTCTTCAACTCCGAGGCGGTGCGCGAGGTCCTCCTTCGCTACGACCTTCTCTGCCGCCAGGCGTCCTTCCCACCGGCGGCCGTGCTGCTCAGCGTGGCCCCCATCGCGGACGACGAGGACGCCCAGTTCGTCCGCTGGCTCGGCGCGGACCTTCCCGATTCGGCCGAGCGCGCGATCCTCGAGGGAGAGGAGAGCGAGGCGGTCCGCCGGAGCGGGACGATCGCCGTCTCGGTGTGGGAGGATGTCACGCGAATGGCCCGCACGGAGCGCCTCACGGTCCCGATCGGAGTGAACGTCGAGCAGATCTCCGCCCGCCATCTCGAGGTCGCTGGGGGACTGCTCAAGGAATTCGCCGGGCGGATTGACTCCTCCCCTCTCTCGTCCTAGGCCCACCCCACTGGGCGAGGGGGCCGAGGCCGGAGCGACCTACCTGCCTCATTCGACGGAGGCGCCCGTCGACTTCGAGTCCCGCGCCCTGGGCACGAGGGTCCCCTCCTCGAGGAACGGTTCTCCGTCGAGGTCCACCTTGGCGTCGCCCAAGGTGGTGAGATAGGCGAAACGCGAGGGGTTGCGACCCCCGAGCGAACGGTTCCCCCCGAGGAGGAGGCCGACCGTCCCCGCGGCGATCTCTCCGACCTCGGGGGCGCGCGAGATCGCCGGGTTGACCCCGAAGGTGAGAGCGCCCGGCAGTTCTCGTCCCCGTCCGCCCCGAAGGTACGCCCGGTCGAAGGCGGCACCTCCCTGGGTGAACGAGTACTCCGTGAGCCGCCCTCGATGGAACGTGAACCGCGCTCCGTGCGCGACGGGAGGGTCGGAGAACCGGTCGTACGTCTCCCGGTTCGATTCCCAAACGCCCTCGGCGACGCCCGGAGCGAGGGGGACGGCCACGACCCCGGTCGGGATCTGCGTCCAGAGGCGACCCGCGCGCCGGTCGGCCCGGTCCACTCGTCCGTCCTCGATGACCGGGGGCGCGCGGAGAAGTTCGAAAGTGATGTCGGTCCCGTTCGGATGACGGACGCGGACCTGGTGGGCTCGATGCAGCCGTCGCACGAGCCGACCCGCGGACCGGGCGAGTCGGTCGGGGGAAACGAGGCTCCCTTGCACCAGCTCCCGCTGCCAAGCGTCGGGGTCCACCCCGAACCGGGCCGCTGCCGTTGGGGTCGCCCCTGCCACCGCGAGCCGGGCCGCTCGAAGCCCGGCCCTGCGTGCCGCTCTCCACCACCCGGGTCCGTGCCGTCCGACCACGGCCTCTAGCTCTTCGGTCGACAGTCCCAGGAGGCGAGGGAACTGTTCGGGGCCGGGAAAGTAGACGTATGCGTCGCTCGCCTCCGCCAGGGCCGCGGGCGCGCTTGGGACCGTACGCGAGGCGGACTGCGCCAGGGAGCGGAAGAACGCCTCCTCGTCCTCGACCACCAGCGTGGGCTCGCATCCCCGACGCAGGGCTTCGAGGACGAACGCCCGAGCCCAGGGAAGGGTGTGGTTCCAGGTCTCGACCGTGACGGTCTCCCCCCGACGGACCCCCAAGCACTGGTCGAGGACCACCCGCGCCAGTCGGTCCTCGGGACGAGAGCGGAGAGTGCGCGTCACCGCCGACCGCCGTGCGGGTGGTGGTGTCCGGTCCGGCCTCCGGCGACCGCGGGGGCGGTCACCAGCCAACCTCCGTCCAAGACCCCCTTCACGCCTCGGAGGTCCTGGGCCGCCTCCTCGATCTCGCGTCGACGGCCGAGCAGCAGGACCACCTCCGCGCACGCATCCCCTTCGAGATGCACGTGCGTCGTGGAGCGGACGTGCTCCCCCCAACGGTGCTCGGCAGCGGTGAGACGTCGAAGGACGTTCGGGGTGTCGTGCCGATAGAGGAGCGCGACGACCCCGAGGGCGTCGGAGTTCGGGTCGGAGAGGGTTCGGTCCGAGAGCTCCTTGCGGATCAGCGCCCGGATCGCGTCCGAGCGGCTCGGGCTGTTCCGCTGATGCACCCAGTCATCGAGCTGGCGGAGCAGCTCCGGCTCGAGCGAGACCCCGACGCGGACGACCCGGGACGTCATGATTCGATCCTCGACGCGGAGGGAGGCGATTCCCCCGCGGGGGAAGGCGGCGGCGATCGGGGCGGGAATCCGATATCCTCGTAGCGTCGGTACCGGTACACGGCCATGGCCACGAGCCACGTGCCGACGAACAGGGCGATGATGCCGAAGCCCACATACTGCCAGGCGGTCTCGCCGTTCACCGCATTGAGGCTGTTCCAGAACGGTCCGGAGAGCCCGAGCTCGTAGGCGATGACGGTGAGCACCTCGAGGGTCCCGATGACGAAGGCGACCAGCACCGAGATGATCGTGATCGTGAGATTGTAGTAGACCTTCCGGATCGGCTTCAGGAACGCCCACCCGTAGGCGTAGCGCATCGCGATGCCGTCGGTCGTGTCGACGGCGACCATCCCGCAGGTGAACAGGAGCGGCATGAGCAACGCGGTCCAGACGGGGACCGGCGCCAGCCCGGTCGATAGCCCGAGCGTGAGGGCGATCACGGTCACCTCAGAGGCGGTGTCGAAGCCGAGCCCGAACAGGACGCCCACGGGGTACATCTGCCAGGGACGGTTGACGACCCGGAAGAGGCGGCCGAAGTAGCGGTTCATGAACCCGCGCTTGTTCAGCTGCTCTTCGAGGCCCTCCTCGGAGAGGCGGCCGGCCCGAAGTCCCTGAAATATCCGGTAGATCTCGAGGACGATGACGAGGTTGATCAGCCCGATGATCCAGAGGAAAGCTCCGGAGACGACCGTCCCGAAGACCGACCCCACCGCCGCGAAGGTGCCGTACGTGTGGTTCACGAAGTCGAAGGCGAGGACGAGCACCACGATCATCCCGACCACGATGGTCGAGTGACCGAGGGAGAACCAGGTCCCGACCGTGAGGGGGCGCTGCTCCTGCTGGAGAAGCTTTCGAGTGGTGTTGTCGATCGCGGAGATGTGGTCCGCGTCGACACCGTGCCGAAGTCCCAGCGTGTAGCTCAGGACGCCGAGCGGCAGGAAGAGAGCGTAGGCGCGCGCGACGACGAGCAGGAGGAGAAAGCCGACCGTGGTGGCGGCTGCGATGGCGGTGTAGACGGCAACGATGAGCAGCTTCTCCCGTGCGCTGAGCACCATCGAACGGGATGGGGAGGAAGGGAGGGAGGGCGAGGTCGATGGAGCGGCCGGTCCGCCCATGTCGTTCCCCACCCTTGGCCGTTCATAAGCGTTATGTCGCTTTTCGGAAAAGTGCTACGCGGTCGCGACCCTGCGCGACCGTTCCTCACTCTTCGACGATCGGCCGGCGGTCCTTGACGAAGTCCCCGCCCCGGAGCTCCCGCATGGCTTGGAGGAGCTCTTCATGGGTGTTCATCACGATCGGTCCGTACCAGGCTACGGGCTCGTGGAGCGGGCGCCCCGAGACGAGCAGGAAGCGGGCTCCCTCCTCCTGGGCGTGCGCGCGGACGGACCCACCCGGTCCGAAGAGTGCGGTCTCGCCGGCCGGCACGGGGTGACCATCATGGCCGTCGAACCGGACGTTTCCCGAGACCGCATGGGCGAAGGCGGTGTATCCGGGGTGGGTGGGTAGATCGAATGAACCTCCCGAGGGCACGGTGACGTCCAGGTACGTGGGATCCACCGGAATGCCCGCTACCGGGCCTTCCACGCCCCCATAGGAACCGGCGACGACCTTCACCCGGCTCCCCTCGTCGGTCGTCACCTCCGGGAATTCGGCCCGCGTCAGCCCGCGATACGCCGGAACCGACATCTTCTGTGCCGCGGGCAGGTTGACCCACAGCTGGAAGCCGGACATCGTGCCCTCCGAGCGCTTGGGCATCTCCTGATGGATGATCCCACTACCGGAGTTCATCCATTGGACGTCACCGGACCCGATCACCCCGGCGTTCCCGAGGGTATCGCCGTGCTCTACCTGTCCTTCGAGGACGTAGGTCACGGTCTCGATGCCGCGGTGCGGGTGCCAGGGGAAACCGGCAAGGTAGTCTTCTGGGTTCGAAGAGCCGAATCGGTCGAGCAACAGGAACGGGTCGAAGAGCGGCACTTCGTTGTTCGAGAACGAACGGCGGAGCCGCACGCCCGCCCCTTCGAGGGTCAGGATGCCGGGAAAACGGTGTTCGATGGAGCGGGGCGGTTCGGGCATGAGCGTTACCTCTCTCTATTCAATTACCTTGGGTTACTTAAAGGGGAGCGGAGGGCCGGGTAACCTTGAGCGTCGTTCTCGGCGAACGCCGGCTACAGAAGATGGACACGGGTGAAGAGCCAGACCAACCCGAAGCCGAGGGCGGCCCCGGATACAGGGCCCGCGGTCCAGCCCAGGAGGATGCTGCGGATCGGCTTCCACAGGACGGTCGAGCGGTGCCGCGCGATCCCGGCGCCGATCATCGCCCCGACCAGCGCCTGGTTCATGGACGTGAAAAGGCCGAACGCCACCGAAACGAGGATCACGGTCGACTGGGCCAGCTGAGAGGCGGTCGCCATCCTCGGGTCGAGCTCCACGAGGTCGAACGCGACCCGCTGGAGGAGCGGGCGGCCCCACGTCAGGACTCCTAGGGCGATTCCCAAGCCCCCCACAATGCCCGCGACGAAGAGGCCGAAGAGTCCGGTCATGATGAGGGCGCCCGAGGCGTTCGAGACGTCGTTCGCGCCCATCGCGAACGATGCCGCGGCCCCGACCCCGACCAGGCCGAGGACCACGTTACGTCCCAGCCCGGGCTGTCGGGCAGCCGTGTCCCGGGAGGGGAGGGGCGGGCGATACCAATCCGCCACTCGTACGAACAGGAACCCCAGGGCGAACGCCCCGAACGGGGCCACGGCCCACAGCACAACGAGCGAACCGATGGTCCCCCACTGAATGGGCAGCCCGGCAGCGAGGCCGGCCCCCACGGTCGCGAACACCAGGATCTGGATGGTCGAGGTCGGAACCGTGACGAGATTGTAGATGCTCGTGAGCGCGAGGGCCGACACGACGATGGCGAACGCGACGCCCAGGACGATCGTGCCGCCACCCAGTATCCCGTGACCTACGGTCGCTTCGACATGGCCGCTGGCGAACGCCGCTCCGGCGAGGGCGAGCGGAGCCATCAGGAGGAGAGCGTGCCAAGGGCGGATGGCGCCCGCAGCGTATGGCATTCCCATGCACGCGCCCGTGTAGTGGGCGCCGATGCTGAAGGCGAACGCGAACGCGACGACGACCAGCAGGTCGGCGGTCAGCGTCACGGCCGCTCCCCGGTGGGCGGAACAGCCTGTTCACCCCGGTCCGGGGCGTTCCCCCCGGGTACCGGGCCGGATTCGGACGGTGCCAACGCTGGTGGGAACTCCAACTAAGGTATAATCGCGCCGACCGGGCGAACCGGTCGTGCGAGCCGTTCCCAAGCCGATGGGAGCGTCTACTTCGGCGGGGACGACGCGGACTTCTTCCGCAGGGACTGCTCGATATCGTCGATCTGGTCCAAGACGCCGTCGGACGCCGAGACCTCCGAGGACGCGGCCGTGAGCCACCTCTCGTCCGTCTCCCAAGTCCTTCTCCGTCCCAGGGCCATCGGGTCGGGGTCGATCGAGGACTCGTCCCAATCCGGGGGAGGACTGGGCGCGGCGACCGCCTCCTCCGTTTCGACAGGTTCAACGAGCGATTCCTTCGCGAAAAGTGCCACCGTTCCGGCGCAGACCCCCGTGACACCCAACGCCGCGAAGAGGACCCATAGCCGAAGGGCGACGGAGCTGTTGCCCCCGAAGGACGCGTCGGCGCCCGCCATGTAAAACTGCAGGGACACCACGATGCACGCGCCTCCCACGATGAACAGCGGAAGGGCTGCGTAGATTCGTTCGCCCCAGCTCTCCTGCTCGCTTGCGCTGCCCGGGTCGGTGCGCGAAGATGTGGCCGAGGTCGGTGGGTCCGACCATCGGGCCGCGAACGGTGAGGACATGGAGTTCATCGCTCCTCCCCCGGAAGGACCCGTGCCCTCTTCATGGACACCCTGTCGTCGATGTGCAACGGTTCACTGTCACTTCGACCGCGAGGACGGTAGGGTTCGCGGTTCCAAGGTCCACGTAGAGTCGGAGCGAGATGGTCGACGTGGCGGCCCCCGTCGCCACACCGGTGGAGAAGTATCCGAACCCGGAGACCCAGCCGGTCCTTAGGTGGACCGCCACGTCCACGTCGAAGCCTACGGCGGGGCCTGCCGCTCGGGGCTGAGTGACGGTGAAGATCACGCGTTCCGTGTAATGTCCGGCGGCGATGGCGGGGGAGGACGCGGGGCGGTAGCGGTCCGTGCACGCGCCCGCGCACGACGGGAGAACGACGGTGGTCCCCTGAAGACCGGAAGACGTCCCTTGGACCCCGGCTGCGGCGTACCCGGGAGCGGCGCCCATGTACCGGACGGCGTACGCTCCGATCGTAACAGGGGGGGCGGCGGCCGGGGTGACCTTGGCTACGAAGTAGTGAGAAGCCGTGAACGTGCGAACCGAGGTGGCGGCGGAGGCGGACGCCGGGATCACGACGAGCAGCAGGAGGACGACCAGGCCGAATGCCCGCCACCCGCCGCCCGACCTTTTCATCGTCGTACGTCCTACTATGGAGGCCCGACCGCGGAGTCCCACTCCGACGACCGTGCGTCAAGGCCCGGAAGGGGCGGTGGTCCCGCCCCCTCGGGGAAAGGAAGGGGTTTCGCGTTCAAGCGGTCGTCGCCGATGCGAAGATGCCGGGCCCCCGTCAGGGGCAGACGGTCGCGCTCGCGCACTGGTTGAAGACCACGTTCAGCGAGTTGATCACCGGGGCCGTGGTCGTGGTCAGGTCCAGGAAGATGAAGACCGGGACCGTCTGGGCCGTCGCGGCCGTGGAGACCCCCGTCGCTAGATATCCCTGGACTACGACCGTGCCGGTCGAGGCAAAGACCGTGAACGAGAAGTCGAACCCGAGGCTCGTTCCGCCGGTCGCCGGCTGGACGACGTTAATGACGAGCTGCTCGCCGTAGTCCCCCGTGGTCGAGGCGGAGGGGGTCGCCGGGCGGAAGCCCTGCGGGGCACACGGAGCCGCGGCGCAGGTCGCGAGGGCGGTCGGCGTTCCGTCCAGGGCAAGGGTGCCGATCTGGGTGCCGGCGGTCGCCGAGCCGGTCATGGCGGCCGTGAGGACCACCAGCTGCTCGGAGGCGATGGTACCGATGTTCGTGAACCCGGTGGGCGCCGGAGTGCTCGTGACGTTCGAGGACTGACCCGGAGTCAAGGTCGTCAGGCTCGTTGCGGCCAGCGCATACCCACCGATCATCGCGACCATCAGCGCGGCCGTCACGATGTAAATCGCCCGATACTTGCTTCGTTTCCCTGTCATGCTACCCACCTAAGGGGGCCCTAAAAACGTGTATGAATGCGTATTTATACTTACTCCTGTCCACTCCGAGTGTCACCCCTGCATGGGCCCCCGATCAGGGCTCCGAGTAGCCCTCGAGCCATCGAATCGTCGTCCGTGCCCCGCAAGTCCCATTCCCTATCGAAGCGCAGAGTTCGATGGTCGTGCACGGAGAGCGGATTGGAAACCGGTTATACTTCAGGGCCGCAAGTGACAGCCCGACCGCGTTTGGGCATCCGAGATAGGGCGTTCAGGACCGGCCGCCTGGCGAAAGCCAACAGTCTGGCACCTCTCCTGCGAATCGAAGAACCCTTGTGAGCATCCCTCGCTCCCAGCCCGTTCGCAAGGGGTTATACAAGCCTGCCACGCCAGAAAGCCTAATGCCTACCCCAAATAGTGCTCGAGGAGAATTGTCGGACCGTCACCACGTGGGCCTGCGTGGTCGCGCTGGCGGGCGAACGAGTACTCGAAAGGAACCAAGTGAGAGTCTACGATGATTCTCTCCGCACGAAGAGCCGTCAGGCTGGGTCTCGTGCTCGTTCTTCGGACGGAAGCTCCGAGGCTCTGCAATTCCGGTCACCGAGGTAAGAGATGAAAGCACGCCTCTTGTCGTCGCGCAGCCGCGCTGTAGGGTTTGCCATAGTCGTATCGATCATCATGTTGGGGGCCGCCGCGCTCGCTTCCGCCGGCGCGGTAGTGGCTCCTACGTCGCCCTCGGGAACCTCGAGTGCACCTTCGACAGCCCCAACCTCATCGGCGGTGACACCCTCTCCCACGAGCGCGACAACGCGTGCTGCGGGCCAAACCCTTGAGGCGCCGACGATTACCTCGAATCCGGTCGTGTATCAAGGGCAGACTTCGACCCTGACCATGGCAATCCCGAGCACGGGAACCCCCACGTACTCGTGGCAGTGGCTCTACAGCGCAAACGGAGAGGCCTACCTTGCCGCCACGGCATCCCAGTGCGCGGAGTCGAGTGGCTCGGGCGCGTCTGCGGGGGCCACCGAAACATGCTCGTTCGCCACGACGAGCTCGACCCCCACGGGGAGTTACTTCTTCGAGCTACAAGTTACGGACAGCGCGTCAACACCAGAGACGGTGACGTCCCCGCCGTCGGCGGCCGTCACGGTCAATGCGGCATTGACTGCGCCCGCCACCTCGATCGGGGACGCGCGTGGCGCCTTCACTTTCTCCCCCCAGGTCAGCACTTCCCCCGCGACTGTGGGTTCTTATGCCCCTTCGCTGGCAGCTCTTCCCGACCGCGGGTCCTCCTCCGCCCCTGCCCCAGCCCCCATCGCCATCGTTGGATTAGGTCCTTCGCGATCGCCCCTGCCGGATTCGGGCGACCCCGCGTTGACGGCGGGAGCCGTGACACCGACGAACCCGTTCATCGACTCTGACCAGCTGCCCGTTACGCTTGCGGCGAACCCCTCCGGGGGGACCCCGCCCTACAGCCTCCAATGGTATTGGGACACGGTGACCGGAGTTGTCACCAACGGGGACGCGTGCGGACTGGGTACCAGCACGGCGCTAGGCACTGCGCCGACCCAGGCCACGGGGTCCGAGATCACGGGTCCCGGGGCGTACTACTACTGTTACATCGTGACGGACAGCGGGTCAAACGTCGCGTCCTCGCCGTGGGACCCGGTGATGGTTAGTTTGGCGCTGACGGCGTCCGCCGCGCCGACTATCACCTCGAACCCGATCGTGGACCAGGGTCAAACGTCGATCCTGACCGCAAAGATTCCGAGCACGGGGACCCCGACCTATTCGTGGCAGTGGCTCTACAGCACGAATGCGGGATCGACCTACAGCCCCGCGACTTCGTCGCAATGTGCTATACCGAGCGGCTCCAGCGCGGCGGCGGGAGCCATCGAGACGTGTTCGTTCGTAACAACTGGGTCGACCCCGACTGGAAGCTACATCTTCGAGTTTCAAGTGATGGACAGCGCGACAACGGCGGAGACTCAGACATCAGCGGCATCACCCAGCGTGACGGTGCTATCAGCGCTGGCGACCGCGAATCCCCCGACTATTTCGACAGCTTTGATTGACCGGGGGCAGACTCCGATCGCCGCGACCGACACACTACCCGCCACCCTTGGTGGGAGTGGCACGGTGACGTACACGTGGTTGATTTCCTTCGACTCAGGGTCCTACGCGACGGCGACGACGACCCAGTGTGCGACTCCTAGTGGAACGGCGTCGAACAGCGAGACCGTGAATTGTGTAGCGGGGGCAACCCTAGCGGTCGGGACCTACACTTATGAGATGCAACTGAAGGACTCGGCATCGACCCCCGTGACCACGACCTCTGCCCCCAGTGGGGTCGTGACAGTGAACACGGCGCTGACAGCGCCCGCCGCGCCAACGGTGAGCGAAACTGCGCTGGACGTCAACCAGGTGCTGACGGTCGGGGGAACGATCCCGTCGACCGGGACATCGTCGTACTCCTGGCAGTGGCTGATTTCGATCAATAGCGGTGGCTACTCGACCGCGACGCAATGCACTGTGAACAATGGTGCAGGAGCCCTTTCCAGTGCCTCGGAAACGTGCACCATCGCGGCGGGCACGTTGACGGTCGGGAGCACCTATGCGTTCGAACTGAAGGTGACGGATAGCGCGTCGGGACCGGAGACCCAGACGTCGCTACCCTCCCTGACGGTCACTGTGTACACAACACTGGCGACGGCGAGCGCTCCG
>DASW01000003.1 GCA_002503985.1 Thermoplasmata archaeon UBA61 | reverse complement strand
AACGACGAGGAGATCTTCCAGGCCGTCCTCGGCGAACTCCTCCCGCTGGACGAACCGTTCGTCCAGACGATGAAGCATCTTCTGAACGTCAACCTCGAGGAGTGCGTCTCGAAGAAGCTCTACCCCCCCGAGGGGGTCCTTTCGACGGACGACGCGCTCATCTTCCTCGAGAAGAAGTTCGCGACCGGCCAGGCGAAGGAGTACCGGCAGCGCAAGGTCGACGGCATCCTCGACCGCTCGCTCCTCCCACACCTCGGCGACACGAAGCCGGACCGTCTGAAGAAGGCGCTCTACCTCGCGCGCATGGCGAGGACGGTCCTCGAGCTTCACCTCAAGGTCCGAGGCGAGGACGACAAGGACCACTACGCGAACAAGCGGCTCAAGCTCGCGGGAGACCTCATGGAGGACCTGTTCCGCGTCGCGTTCTCCCTCCTCCTCAAGGACCTCAAGTACCAGCTCGAGCGGTCGTTCGCGCGCAAGAAGGACCTTCGGATCGCGAGCGCGATCCGCCCGGACCTGCTCACGCAGCGGCTCGTGCACGCGCTGGCGACGGGGAACTGGGTCGGCGGGCGCGCCGGGGTGAGCCAGGTGCTCGACCGGACGAGCCACATGTCGACCATCAGCCACCTGCGCCGCGTCACGAGCCCGCTCACGAGGAGCCAGCCGCACTTCGAGGCGCGCGACCTGCACCCGACGCAGTGGGGCCGTCTCTGCCCCAACGAGACGCCCGAAGGGCAGAACTGCGGTCTCGTCAAGAACTACGCGCTCTGCGTGGACGTGAGCGAGGGCACCGACGAGGAGGAGGTCACCCTCATCCTCCGGGACCTCAACACCCGCGAGATCGGGCCCGAGGTCTTCCAGGAGTCCGCTGCGCCCCGCGGAAAGCGCGCGGCGCGCGTCTACGTTAACGGGAACCTGGTCGGTCTTCACTCCCAGCCCCTCGAGCTCGTCCGGGAGATCCGCGAGCGCCGGCGGACCGGGACCCTCTCTCCGACCCTCGGCGACAAGACGTACGAGATCAACGTCCGCTACGACGACGAGATGAACGAAGTGATCGTTCACTGTGACGGCGGCCGTCTCCGCCGACCGCTCGTGGTCGTCAAGAACGGCGTCCCGCGCGTTTCCCGCTCCGACCTCGACGAACTCGGCCGAGGCACGCTCTCGTTCAGCGACCTCGTCCGCCAAGGGAAGATCGAGTGGGCGGACGCGGAAGAGGAGGAGGACGCGCTCATCGCGGTGGACGCGTACGTCTCCCCCGACCGCTGCCCGAAGTGCCAGAAGGCGCTCAGCCGTTCCGACGTCCGCTGGGCCTCGATGGGCGACAAGGGCGAGCAGGCGACGGTGGAGTGCGGTTTCTGCCACGGGACGTTCCCGACGGCGAACCTGCTCACCGAGCGGCACACCCACCTCGAGATCGACCCGAACCTGATCCTCGGAGTCTGCACCGGACTGATCCCGTACCCGGAGCACAACAGCGCTCCGCGGAACACGATGGGGTCGGGGATGGCGAAGCAGGCGCTCGGGGTCGAGTCGGTCAACTACCGCCGGCGGCCGGACACCCGCGGCCACCTCCTCCACTACCCGCAGGCCCCGCTCCTTCGGACGCAGACGATGCGCTACGTCCACTTCACCGAGCGGCCGGCCGGGCAGAACTTCGTGGTCGCGGTCCTCTCCTACGAGGGATACAACATGCAGGACGCCCTCGTCTTCTCGAAGGGCGCGATCGACCGCGGCCTCGGCCGCTCCTCGTTCTTCCGAACGTACCGCGGCGAGGAACGCAAGTACCCTGGCGGCCAGGAGGACCGCTTCGAGATCCCGCGGCCGGACGTCGCGGGAGCCCGCGTCGACACGGCCTACCGGAACCTCGGCGAGGACGGACTCATCTTCCCCGAGCTCGAGGTGACCGAGGGCGACGTGCTGGTCGGCAAGACGAGCCCGCCGCGCTTCCTCGAGGAGAAGACCGACCTGCTCACGCCGCAGAAGCGGCGGGAGACGAGCGTCACGGTCCGCTTCGGCGAATCCGGCTGGGTCGACAACGTCGTCCTGACCGAGGGCGAGAACATCTCGAAGCTCGTGAAGGTCAAGGTCCGCAACCAGCGGGTCCCCGAGCTCGGCGACAAGTTCGCGAGCCGTCACGGCCAGAAGGGGGTCATCGGGCTCATCGTCCCGCCGGAGGACCTTCCGTTCACGCGCGACGGGATCACGCCGGACCTGCTGATCAACCCGCACGCCATCCCGTCCCGGATGACCGTCGCCCACGTCCTGGAGATGCTGGGCGGCAAGGTCGGAGCGCTCGAGGGCCGCACGATCGACGGCACGGCGTTCTCGGGAGCGCGTGAGGAGGCCCTGCGCGAAGGGCTCCAGGCGCTCGGCTTCCACCCCTCAGGCCGCGAGACGCTCTACGACGGGCTCACGGGCCGCCGGTTCGAGGCGGAGATCTTCATCGGCGTGATCTACTACCAGAAGCTCCACCACATGGTCGCGGGCAAGATGCACATGCGCTCGCGCGGCCCGGTCCAGATCCTGACGCGGCAGCCGACCGAGGGTCGCTCGCGCCAGGGCGGTCTACGGTTCGGAGAGATGGAACGCGACTGCCTGATCGGCCACGGCGTCGCGATGGTCATCAAGGACCGGTTGCTGGACGAATCGGACGGAACGATCCAGTACGTCTGCGGGAACCCGGAGTGCGGGCACATCGCGATCCCGGACACGCGCGCGAACTCGCTGCGCTGCCCGAGCTGCGGGAACACCTCGTCGATCTATCCGGTCGAGATGAGCTACTCGTTCAAGCTCCTCCTGGAGGAGCTGATCAGCCTCGGCGTGATCATGCGCTTGCAGCTCGAGGAGATGCGGTAGGAGGACGACGATGGCACAAGGACTTTCGAAGAAGATCCGCGGCCTCCAGTTCGCCTTCCTCTCTCCGGACGAGATCCGGCGGATGAGCGCCGCGAAGATCATCACCGCCGACACGTACGACGACGACGGCTACCCCATCGAGATGGGCCTCATGGACCTCCACCTCGGGGTCATCGAACCGAACTTGAGGTGCCGGACGTGCGGCGGGCGGGTCAACGAGTGCCCCGGCCACTTCGGCATCATCGAGCTCGCCATGCCGGTCATCCACGTCGGCTACGCGAAGGAGGTCAAGCGCCTCCTGCAGTCGACGTGCCGGGCGTGCGGACGGATGCTTCCCGACGCCCCGACCCAGCGGGCAGAGGCGGCCGCCGATGCGGAAGACGCAGCCCCGACGCCGCGGGCCCCGCGAACGCGGGAGGCGAAGGACGAACGAGCGTGCCCGAACTGCCACGAGCTTCAGCAGAAGATCGTCCTCGACAAGCCGACCACCTTCCGCGAGAACAGCCACAAGATCACCCCGAAGGAGGTGCGCGCCCGACTCGAGCGGATCCCCGACGACGACGTCCGCGCCCTCGCGCTCAACCCGAAGTTCGGTCGCCCCGAGTGGATGGTCCTCACCGTGCTCCCGGTGCCGCCGGTCCAGGTCCGTCCGTCCATCACGCTCGAGAGCGGAGAGAGGAGCGAGGACGACCTCACCCACAAGCTCGTCGACGTGCTGCGGATCAACCAGCGCCTGCGCGAGAACCGGGACATGGGCGCTCCCCAGCTCGTGGTCGAGGACCTCTGGGAGCTCCTCCAGTACCACGTCACGACCTACTTCGACAACCAGACGAGCGGCATCCCGCCCGCCCGGCACCGCTCGGGCCGGCCGCTCAAGACCCTCGCGCAGCGCCTGAAAGGGAAGGACGGCCGCTTCCGCTCGAACCTGTCGGGAAAGCGGGTCAACTTCTCGGCGCGCACGGTCATCAGCCCGGACCCGCTGCTCTCGATCAACGAGGTCGGGATCCCGGTCGAGGTCGCTCGGGGGCTCACCGTCCCGCTCGAGGTCACGCTCCACAACCAGGAGGTCGCGAAGGAGCTCGTCCGCCGCGGCCCGGCCCCCGCCCCCGACGCCGAGGGCCACGTCCGCTGCGGGGTCAACTACCTCGTCCGCGAGGACGGCCAGCGCATCCGGGTGATGGAGAAGAACGCGGAAGCCTGCGCCGAGCTCGTCGTTCCCGGATCGATCGTCGAGCGTCAGCTCATCGACGGGGACATCGTCCTGTTCAACCGGCAGCCGAGCCTGCACCGGATGAGCATGATGGCGCACTTCGTCCGGATCCTTCCGCACAAGACGTTCCGGTTCAACCTCTGCGACTGCCCGCCCTACAACGCGGACTTCGATGGCGACGAGATGAACCTGCACGTCCTCCAGAGCCAGGAGGCCCGGGCCGAGGCGAAGGTCCTCATGAAGGTCGAGGAGCACATCCTCTCCCCGCGCTACGGCGGTCCCATCATCGGGATGCTGCACGACCACATCACGGCGGCGTTCCTGCTCACGTACCAGAACCCGACGTTCACGAAGAGCGAGGTGACGTACCTCCTCTCGAAGCTCAACTACCCGCTCCCGCCGCCCGCCGGCAAGGACAAGGACGGCGCCCCGTTCTGGACGGGGAAGCAGCTCTTCTCTCTCACGCTCCCGAAGGACCTCACGATCGAGTTCCGCGCGAACATCTGGGCCCGGTGCGACTGCCCGCCGCTCGCGTGCAAGCACGACGCCATCGTCGTGATCGAGAACGGCATATTGAAGGCCGGCGTGATCGACAAGAAGGCGATCGCCTACGAGAAGGGGGCGGTCCTCGACTCGATCGCGCGCAACAACGGCATGCCGCGGGCGCGGCAGTTCCTGGACGAGATGAGCCGGCTCGCGATCACGGCGATCGGCCTCAAGGGTCTCTCGACCGGGATCGACGACGAGGACGTCCCCGAAGGGGCGCTCAAGGAGATCCTGACGGCGCTCTCGGACGCGCGCGTTCGCGTGAACGAGCTGGTCGCCGAGTATAGGAAGGGCGAGCTCGAGCAGATGCCCGGCCGTTCCCTCGAGGAGACGCTCGAGGTGATGGTCCGACGCGAGCTCGGCCAGGCGCGCGACACCGCCGGCGACATCGCGGGCCGCTACCTGGGTCTCGAGAACCCCGCGGTGATCCTCGCGAAGTCGGGCGCCCGGGGCTCGATGCTCAACCTCACCCAGATGGCCGGAGCCGTCGGCCAGCAATCCGTGCGCGGCGAGCGGCTCATGCGCGGGTTCGTCCACCGGACCCTCCCGCACTTCGAGCGGGGCGACCTCGGCGCCGATGCGCGCGGGTTCGTGAGCTCGAGCTACAAGCGCGGGCTCTCCCCGACCGAGTACTTCTTCCACTCGATGGGCGGCCGAGAGTCGCTCGTCGACACCGCGGTCCGAACGAGCCGGTCCGGGTACATGCAGCGGCGGCTCATCAACGCCCTCGAGGACCTGAAGGTCAACGAGGACGGGACCGTGCGCAACACCGCGGAGACGATCATCGAGTACAAGTACGGCGAGGACGGCATCGACCCGACCCGTTCCTACCAGGGCGCCCCGGTCTCGCTCGACGAGGTCGTCGCCCAGGTCCTCGGGCGCCGCGTGCGCTCGAGCGAGGTTCGGCGGACCGAAGGGACCGCCGGAGCCCCGCCCGTGACCGAGGAGGAGATGGACCTTCAGGCCGAGGCCCAGCTCGAGGAAGAGGCCGAGGAAGAGGAGACCGAGGAGTTCGGCGCGCCCGAAGAGGGCCCCGAATTCGGAGGGGAGTGAGCGCGATGGCGGCCGACGAGAAGAAGGTCCCCGTCCGCGACCTCTCCACCCGCATCCAGGAGACCGCCCGTCGGGAGACCGGGATATCGCTCCCGCCGTCCCTGGTCGAGGACCTCCGCGCGAAGCTCCAGAGCCTCCGGCTCGAGCCCTCGGACGCCTCTAAGGTCGTCCGCGAGGTCGCCCGCCGCTTCCGCAAGGCCGGCGTCGACGCGCACGAGTCCGTGGGGATCGTCGCGGCCCAGTCGATCGGCGAGCCGGGCACGCAGATGACGCTGCGGACGTTCCACTACGCCGGCGTCGCCGAGATGAACGTCACGCTCGGGCTGCCCCGCCTCATCGAGCTCGTGGACGCGCGCAGGGTCCCGTCGACGCCGATGATGACCGTGCACGTCGAGAAGAAGCTGCGCGGCGACCGCGAGGCGGTCCAGAAGATCGCGCTGCAGGTCGAGGTGACGACGGTCCCGGACGTCGCGTCCATCGGGACGGTTGTCGAGGACCTGAAGGTCGTCGTCTCCCCGCAGGCCGCGCTCCTCGAGGCCCGGGGGGTCAAGCGCGCCGAGCTCGAAGCGGCGCTCATCGCGAACCTGGACGCTCGACTGTTCGAAGTGAAGCCGGGCTCGGGGAGCGGAGAGACCCGCTCGTTCGAGGTCCACTTGAAGGAAGCGACCGTCGGAGCGACGAAGTCGCGCCGGGAAGAGATGGTCGAGGAGATGCCGTTCAAGAAGCTCCTCATCGCGAGCGAGGAGGCGAAGCGGATCCAGATCAAGGGCGTCGAAGGGATCCGCCGCGCCCTCATCCGAAAGGAGAAGGACGAGTACGTAATCTACACGGAGGGCTCGAACCTCGAGGGGGTCATCGAGATCCCCGGCGTGGACGGGGTCCGGACGACCACGAACTCGGTCTTCGAGATCTACCGCGTCTACGGGGTCGAGGCGGCGCGCGCCGCGCTCATCCACGAGGCGAACCGGACGCTCGCCGAGCAGGGTCTCGGCGTCGACATCCGTCACCTGATGCTGGTCGCGGACGTGATGACGAACGAAGGCGACATCCGCGCGATCGGTCGCCACGGGATCTCGGGGAAGAAGTCGAGCGTGCTCGCCCGAGCGGCGTTCGAGATCACCGCGGCCCATCTGTTGAAGGCCGCCATCACGGGCGAGGTCGACGAGCTCAAGGGCGTCGCCGAGAACATCATCGTCGGCCAGCCGATCACCCTCGGTACCGGAGCGGTCAACCTGGTCTACCGGCCGCTCAGGGACGTTCCGGTCGTCGCGAAGCCGGTCGAGCCCGCGAAGGGGGAGGCGTGAGATAGATGGACCTAGCGCACGCCCTCAAGGTCGCGCTCGAGACCGGCAGGGTCCAGATCGGGCTTACCGAGACGCTCGCCGCGGCCGAGTCGAAGAAGGCGCGGCTCCTCATCGTCGCGAAGACCTGTCCCGACCCGAAGCTCACGAAGGAGCGCGCGGTCGGCAAGGTCCCGATCTATCACTTCGACGGCACCGCGGTCGAGCTCGGCCAGGCCTGCGGCCGGCCGTTCCCGATCAGCGCGATGGCGATCCTCGACCCCGGCTCCAGCGCGATCCTCTCCCTCGAGACGTAGGGACGGCGCTCCGCGACGATGCCCGAGGTCACGTTCGACACCGAGACGCTCGGCTACATCCGTCTCTTCGAGGAGAGGACCGGCGCGCGGGTCAAGGACTGCTTCGAGGTCGAGGACAAGTTGGTCTACCTCGTCTACCCCGGCGAGGTCCACAAGGCGGTCGGTCCGGGCGGCGTGCTGGTCGACCGGTTGAAGGGGATGCTGAAGAAGGAGATCCAGGTCGTCGAGTTCGCGGACGACCCCGAGACCCTCGTGATGAACATCTTCTACTGGTACTCTCCCAAGAAGGCGGAGTTCGCCCCGAAGGGAAAGGGCCGCCACGTGACGGTGACGGTCGACCCCGCGTGGAAGGCGCGCGCGATCGGAAAGGCGGGCAAGAACCTCAAGGTCGCCCGCGCGATCTTGCTCCGACACACCGACATCCAGTCGGTGAGCGTCGCGTAAGCGGCCGTCGGGCCGCTCGGCCCGGCGGGAGGCGTGAACGCTAAGACGCGGGTCTTGGTGGGCGCCGGCGGAGGGAAGACCGGTGCGGGTCCGGGCGGTGCTGTTCGACCTCGGGGGCACGCTGATCGACCACAAGGACTTCGACGGGTGGGCCGACATCGCCCGACGGTTCTTCCTGGATTTCGACCCGGACCAGCTCCGTCACGCGTTCCTGGAAGTGGAGGAGGAGCTGGACGCTCGACCCGCGGGTGTGAGCGGAGAGGCCGCGCTCGTCGAGTTCTGGCGTCGTACGCTCTCTCGCGCGGCCGGAAAGGAAGTGGACGAGGCTACGACCCGCAAGTTCGACGCGGCCGTCCATGAGACCGAGATCCCGGTGCAGCTCTACTCCGACACCCGGCGGTGCCTCGACATCCTGCGCGCGCAGCGTCGGGCGCTCGGCGTGGTCTCGAACTCGAGAAGCGAGGCTTCCGTTAGGCGGATCCTCGACCGAGTGGGGATCCTCGACTACTTCGCCCGGGTCGTCTCCTCGGGGACCGAGGGCGTCGAGAAGCCGGACCCCGAGATCTTCCGTCGGGCCCTGGAGCGGATGAAGGTGCCCGCCGCGGAAGCGGTCTACGTCGGCAACCTCGCCCAAACCGACGCGAAGGCCGCCTCGGCCGCAGGGATGTACGGGGTCTGGCTCAACCGCGAGGGGTTCGGGTTCGGACTCGACCCCCCCGAGATCACGTCGCTCCTGGAAGTTCCGCTCGTGGTGCGCCGTCTCGAGAACGGCGAGGCCTCTTCCGGAGGAAGGGCCGCCGGTGGCGCCCGTTAAATACCGGACCCCCTTCGTTCCGCTGCTACGCCCGCTTCTTCGGGAGCGCGGCATGGCGACGCCGCCACGGCGAGCCGGGGACCCCGTGATCCGTGCTCCTCCAAGGTGACGCCACAGATGGCCCAATGGGGGCGTGGAGCCCTGAGAACCCCTCCCTGGAGACGGGGAGTGACCTCTCGGGACTGACGGGGGAGACAAGTACGAGAAACGTACGCGAAATAGCTCATCTAACGTAAAGAGCAATTCCGCCAGTCAGCAAAGATCGGTTTCCGACCACAAGTATTCCCGCACACGCGAAATCGTGTGCTCAACAATCCGGTTGATCCTGCCGGCGGGCACCGCTATTGGAGTTCGCTTAAGCCATGCGAGTCGAGAGGGGTAAGCCCTCGGCGCACTGCTCAGTAACACGCGGACAATCTGCCCTCGAGACGGGGATAACCCCGGGAAACTGGGGATAATACCCGATAGGTCTGAGATGATGGAAGGCCCTCAGGCCCAAACCCTGCGGGGCTCGAGGATGGGTCTGCGGCCTATCAGGTAGTAGGGGGTCTCACGGACCCCCTAGCCATAGACGGGTACGGGCTTTGGGAGAAGTCGCCCGGAGATGGATTCTGAGACACGAATCCAGGTCCTACGGGACGCAGCAGGCGCGAAACCTCCACAATGTGGGCAACCACGATGGGGGAACTCCAAGTGTCTACACTATGTGTAGTCTGTTCTCGAGCCTAAAAAGCTCGAGAAGTAAGGGCCGGGTAAGACGGGTGCCAGCCGCCGCGGTAATACCCGCGGCCCGAGTGGTGCTCATTATTATTGAGCCTAAAGCGTCCGTAGCTGGCCGGGCAAATCTCCGGGTAAATCGGGCCGCCCAACGGTCCGAACGCCGGAGACACTGCTCGGCTTGGGATCGGGAGAGGGTGAAGGTACTCCCGGGGTAGGGGTAAAATCCTGTAATCCGGGGGGGACCACCAGTGGCGAAGGCGTTCACCTAGAACGAATCCGACAGTGAGGGACGAAGCCCTAGGGCGCAAACGGGATTAGATACCCCGGTAGTCTAGGGTGTAAACTCTGCAGACTTGGTGTTGGGGGTCCTGCGTGGGCTCCCAGTGCCGGAGTGAAGATGTTAAGTCTGCCGCTTGGGGAGTACGGTCGCAAGACTGAAACTTAAAGGAATTGGCGGGAGAGCACCGCAACGGGAGGAGCGTGCGGTTCAATTGGATTCAACGCCGGAAAACTCACCGGGGGCGACGGAGGGATGAAAGCCAGGCTGAAGACCTTGCCCGATTCTCCGAGAGGTGGTGCATGGCCGTCGTCAGTTCGTACCGTAAGGCGTTCTGTTAAGTCAGATAACGAACGAGACCCTCGCCCTCAGTCGCGACCTCACGAGCGATCGTGAGAGCACACTGGGGGGATCGCTGCTGCTAAAGCTGAGGAAGGAGAGGTCTACGGTAGGTCCGTATGCCCCGAATCTCCCGGGCAACACGCGCGCTACAAAGGTGGGGACAATGGGATCCGACCCCGAAAGGGGAAGGCAATCCTGAAACCCCATCGTAGTCTGGATTGAGGGCTGTAACTCGCCCTCATGAAAATGGATTCCGTAGTAATCGCGGGTCAACATCCCGCGGTGAATGTGCCCCTGCTCTTTGCACACACCGCCCGTCAAGTCATCCGAGTTGGGTCGGAGTGAGGGTGACTCATTTGGGTCGCTCGAACTTCGGTTCAGCAAGGGGGACTAAGTCGTAACAAGGTATCTGTAGGGGAACCTGCAGATGGATCACCTCCTAACAGCGCCTCCTTTCGAGGAGCTCGCTGAAGAGGTCGGGTCCGATGTGCTGTCTAGCGTTTCTCGGCCGTCTCCCCGCCCCTGGGCCATCAACCCTTTTTTGAGTAGTTACGCTCCCCTTAATACCGTCGGTCGGGTCGTCCCGGCGATGCTGTTGCTACCTTCTCATCGCGTGCCGGTGCCCGAGGTGGAGCCCGCGCTCCGGGCCCTCACCGCCGGCGAGCCGATCCTCGTGTTCGACGGCCCGGACCGCGAGGGCGAGACGGACCTCATCTTCCTCTCCGAGACCGCTACTCCCGAGCTCGTCCGGCTCGCCCGCAAGGACGCGGGCGGCCTCATCTGTACCGCCATCTCGGACGAGCTGAGGACCGGGCTCGACCTACCCTTCTTCTCCGACCTACTCGCCATCGCGACGGACAAGTATCCGGGCGTCGCCGGCCTCTTCGAGGCCCCGCGCTACGACCGGCGTTCGGCGTTCGGCATTACCGTGAACCACCGCACGACGTTCACCGGCGTCCCCGACAACGACCGCGCGCTCACGATCCGGGCGGTCGGGGAGATCGCCCGGGCCGCACCCGACCGCTCCGACGACGCGCTCCGGGAGATGTTCCGTACCTCCTTCGTCTCCCCCGGCCACATCTCGCTCCTGTACGCGGCCCCCGGTCTCCTCGGCGAGCGAAAGGGCCATACGGAGCTCGCCATCTCGCTCGCCCGAATGGGAGGACTCTCGGAGTCCGCGACCGTCTGCGAGATGCTCGGAGACTCGGGGGGCGCCCGAGCTCCCGACGCCGCCCGTCGGTACGCCGAGGACCACGGGTTCGAGTTCCTGGAAGGCCGGACGATCACCGAGGCGTGGCGGAGATGGTCGTCCGCGTAATGGCCACGGGGGTCTTCGACCTCCTGCACCCCGGCCACGTCTACTTCCTCACCGAGGCGAAGAGCCTCGGCGACGAGCTCGTCGTCGTGGTCGCCCGCGACCAGACCGCCCGGCGCTTGAAGCGCGAGCCGTACGTTCCCGAGCACATCCGCCGCGAGATGGTCGAGGCACTGAAGCCGGTCGACCGCGCGGTCCTCGGCTCGGCGACCGACATCTACGAGACCGTCTTGAGCGAACGTCCCAACATCATCGCGCTCGGCTTCGACCAGGTCTGGAACGAGCACGAAGTGGAGAGCGAGTGTGCCCGACGAGGCGTGCCCGTCCACGTCGTGCGGATTCGCGCCTCCCCGCACAACGAGCTCGCCACGCGACGCCTCGTCGAGCGGATCCTCGAACGCGGCAAGGAGGCCCGGTCGTGAAGAAGATCGGCGTCGTCGACACGACCTTCGCGCGCGTCGACATGGCCGACTACGCCGTGCGCGCGCTCAAGTCACGCGGGACCGGCTTCAAGGTCCTCCGGGAGACCGTCCCGGGGATCAAGGACCTCCCCGTCGCGTGCCGTCGGCTCTTCCTCGAAGGCGCGGACCTCTGCCTCGCCCTCGGGATGCCGGGCAAGGCCGAGTACGACAAGACCTGCGCCCACGAGGCGTCGCTCGCGCTCCTGTTCGCCGCCGTCCTCGAGGCGAAGCCGGTCGTCGAGTGCTTCGTCTTCGAGGGCGAGGCCTCGGGCCCGAAGGAGCTCCACGCCCTCGCCCGACGCCGCGCCGAGGAGCACGCCCTCAACGCCTACGCGCTCCTGTTCCGCCCGCGCGACCTCGCCCGGAACGCCGGTGGAGGGCTGCGCCAGGGGTTCCCGGACGTGGGAGCGGTCCGCCGGACGCGCTGAGGTCACGGTCCCTCTATCATCCATCAGGAAGGAAGGAATCAATCATGCCGAAGAGGTCGAAGGAAGGTAACGGAGTGAAGGTGGCGATCGTCGTGAGCGAGTTCAACTACGATGTGACGCTGTTGATGCTCGAGCGGGCGAAGGAGGAGGTCTCCTTCCTCGGCGCGACGCTCGGTCCGGTGATGAAGACCCCCGGCGTGTTCGACATGCCGCTCGCGGCGAAGGTGCTCCTGGGCCGCAACGACGTCGACGCGCTGGTCGCGCTCGGCGCGGTCATCGAGGGCGAGACCCAGCACGACGAGGTCGTGATGAACCAGGCGGCGCGCAAGCTCGCCGACCTCTCGGTGGAGGTCGGCAAGCCGATCGGCCTCGGCATCTCGGGACCGGGCGAGACCCGGCTCCAAGCGCAGGACCGCATCGAGAACGCGGGGAACGCCGTCCGGGCCGTCGTCAAGATGGTCCGTCGGCTCCGGGACCTCGACTGACGCGGGGTCGTCCCGGGCCTAGAGGCCGAGGCGTCCGCGCAGGAACTCGAACGCCGTCTTCCCCTTCGAGGTGTGCGGGGTCACCGTTAGGTGCCCCGCCGGCACCGGCGCGCGCGAGCGCGTTCGCAGGGAGGTCTCGAGGAGGGCATAGGCGATCTCGATCGTGACGTCCGGACGTGCCGCGGCCCCGCTCGCGACCGAGACCGCTCCCTTCGTGTCGACGGTGAGCGACGCCACTTCCTTCTCGGTCCGGAACACCCAGGTCTGCGGGAGGTAGGCGCGGACCATCCCCCCGAAGAACCCGCCCAGCTGGGCCTGGACCTGCGGCTGGATCTCCGGCACGATCGATTCGAGCAACGATACGAGGGAGGCCATCGGGCTCGCACGCCTCCTCACGGATATATCTAGTCACCGTCCGAAGGGTCCGACGATGAGGGGGGACGGCCCCCAATCCGTCGAGGTCTTTTCGGTCATCCCCAACCGTTATGGGGCCGAGGTTCTCGTTCGCCCTCGGGGAGGAGCGCGAGAGTGGGCCCTCGTGAGTTCTACGAGACGCTATCGTCGACCCAGGACCGGGCCCTCACCCTCGCTCGCGAGGGCGCGCCCGAGGGCACCCGGGTCGTCGCCCGTCGCCAGACCCGAGGGCGGGGCCGCCTCGCTCGCTCGTGGGAATCCCCCGAGGGGGGCCTCTACTGCTCCATCCTACTTCCCCGGCCGAGCGAGCATCCCGGTCTCCTCCCGCTCACGGTCGGGGCCCGTCTCGCCTCCGCGCTCCGCGATGTGTATTCGGTGCCGCTCGCGCTCAAGTGGCCGAACGACCTCCTCGTCCGCGAGCCCGACCGGCCCCCCCGCAAGCTCTCGGGGATCCTCACGGACGAGGTCGCTTCCCCGACGCTCGGGCGCGCCGTGGTCGCGGGAGTTGGGGTGAACGTTCGGCTCGACCGAGGTTCCCTTCCTTCGCCCCTCTCCGAGAGCGTGGCCGCGCTCGAAGAGTTCGTCTCCCCGCCCCCCGAGCTCGAGGACGTCGAGGCCCTCGTCGTGGCGGCGGCGCTCGGCGCTGCCCACTGGCTCTCGAGCGAGGAGGGCGCGCGCCGGGCCCGCGACCTCTGCCGAGAGCTGCTCTACGGGGTCGGCCGGCCCGTCACCGTGGACGGCCGCCCCGCTGGGACCATAGAGGCGTTGGGGGAGGAAGGGGAGCTCCTGCTCGCTACTTCCACCGACCGGGTGGCGATATGGGCGGGCGATGTTCGGGTAGAGGAGGCACGATGAGCGACGCGTTCGACCGCTGGGCGGTCCTCAAGAAGAAAGCACGGGAGGGCGGAGGGCCCGAGCGCGTCGAGCGCCATCGGGCGGCGGGCAAGCTCACGGCCCGGGACCGTCTCGAGGCGTTCTTCGACCCGGGGACGTTCACGGAGATCGACGCGTTCGTGACCCACCGCGTCGACAAGTTCGGGATGGACGAGCGACGCGTGCCGGGGGACGGGGTCGTCACCGGCTGGGGAGAGGTCGACGGGCGGCCGGTCTGCGCCTTCGCCCAGGACGCGACCGTCTTCGGGGGTGCGCTCGGAGAGGCCCACGCGATGAAGATCGTGAAGGGCATGGAGACGGCCCGCAAGGCCGGGGTCCCGATCGTCGGGCTGGACGACTCGGGGGGCGCCCGCATCCAGGAGGGCGTGATCAGCCTCGGCGGCTACGGCGACGTGTTCTTCCGTAACGTTCTGCTTTCGGGGGTCGTCCCGCAGCTTTCGCTCATACTAGGACCGTGCGCGGGGGGCGCGGTCTACTCGCCCGCGATCACCGACTTCGTCATCATGGCGAAGGGGACCGGCCAAATGTTCATCACCGGGCCGGACGTCGTGCGGGCCGTCACCGGCGAGGAGGTCACGATGGAGGCGCTCGGCGGGGCCGAGGCGCACGCCGCCGTGAGCGGGGTCTCCCACTTCACCGCCGCGAGCGACCGGGACGCGATCGCGCTCGCCCGGCGGCTGCTCGGCTACCTTCCGCTCAACAACCTCGAGGACCCCCCCACGATCCCCCCGGTCGCCCCGAGCCACTCCGCCGCCACCGAGCTCGCCCGGGTCGTCCCCGAGGACGCGAACGCTCCCTACGACGTGCACGCGGTGGTCGAGCGGGTCGTCGACCCCGGGTCGCTCCTCGAGGTCCAGTCGGAGTGGGCGCCGAACATCGTCATTGCCCTCGCGCGGCTCGCCGGACGACCCGTGGGCGTCGTCGCGAACAACCCGGCGGTCCTCGCGGGCACGCTCGACATCAACGCCTCCTCGAAGGCGGCGCGCTTCGTCCGGTTCTGCGACGCGTTCAACCTGCCGCTCCTCACGTTCGTCGACGTTCCGGGGTTCCTGCCCGGGACCGCCCAGGAGCACGGAGGGATCATCCGCCACGGCGCGAAGCTCCTCTACGCCTACGCCGAGGCGACGGTCCCGATGCTGACGGTGATCCTGCGCAAGGCGTACGGCGGCGCGTACGACGTGATGTGCTCGAAGCACCTCGGGGGCGACCTGAACCTCGCCTGGCCGACCGCCGAGATCGCCGTCATGGGCGCCGACGGCGCGGTCAACATCCTCTTCCGTAGGGAGCTCGAGAGCGGGACGGCCGAGGAGCAGGCGAAGACCCGGGACCGCCTCACCGCCGAGTACCGAGCCGAGTTCCTGAACCCGTACCTCGCGGCCGAGCGCGGGTACATCGACGACGTGATCGACCCGGCGGAGACCCGGGCCCGGCTCGTCAGCGCCCTTAGCCTGCTCTCCTCGAAGCGCGACGACCGACCCGGCCGCAAGCACGGGAACATCCCTCTCTAACGAACCGCGGGGTCCCCATGGTCGAGATCACCGAGACGGTCCTGCGCGACGGTCACCAGTCGCTCATCGCGACCCGGATGCGCACGAGCGACATGCTCCCGGCCGCCGAGCGCCTCGACGCGGTCGGCTACCGGTCGCTCGAGGTCTGGGGCGGCGCCACGTTCGACGTTTGTCTCCGCTTCCTGCGCGAGGACCCCTGGGAGCGACTGCAGACGCTCAAGCGCGCGATGCCCGACACGCCGCTCCAGATGCTGCTACGGGGCCAGAACTTGGTCGGCTACCGCCACTACGCCGACGACGTGGTCGAGCGGTTCGTCGCCCAGGCGGCCCGCTGGGGCGTCGACATCTTCCGCGTCTTCGACGCGCTCAACGACCCGCGCAACATGGAGGTCGCGCTGCGCGCGGTGAAGAAGGCGGGCGCGCGGGCCCAGGCGACGATCTGCTACACGCAGAGCCCGGTTCACACTCTCGAGTCGTTCGTCGACCTCGGCAAACGGCTCGCCGCGCTCGAGGCGGACGAGCTGTGCGTCAAGGACATGGGGGGGTTCATGCCGCCGACCGAGGGCGC
This sequence comes from Thermoplasmata archaeon UBA61, assembly GCA_002503985.1. Classification (GTDB taxonomy): domain Archaea; phylum Thermoplasmatota; class Thermoplasmata; order Lutacidiplasmatales; family UBA184; genus Lutacidiplasma. The sequence goes on along the minus strand of DASW01000003.1, from coordinate 332,112 downwards.
GACGCTCGTTCGGGCGCTCGTCAAGGAGGTGGGACTGCCGGTCGTGGTCCACACGCACTCCTCGAGCGGTTTGTCGACGCTGACATGCCTCGCCGTGGCCGAGGCCGGTGCCACCGCCATCGACACGGCGCTCAGCCCCTTCGCCGGCGGGGCGAGCCAGCCGCCGACCGAGGCGCTCGTCGGCGCGATGAAGGGGACCGCGCTCGACCCGAAGCTCGACCTGGGCGCGCTCGCCGACCTCGCTGGGTACTTCCAGACGGTGATGGACCGGTACCGACCGCTCCTCAACCTGCGCTCCCTGCAGACCGACCCCGGTATCCTCACACACCAGATCCCGGGCGGGATGCTCTCGAACCTCCTCTCGCAGCTCTCCGAGCAGGACGCGCTCGGACGGCTCACCGAGGTCCTTCAGGAGGTCCCCCGCGTGCGCGCGGACCTCGGCTATCCCCCCCTCGTCACGCCGACAAGCCAGATCGTGGGGATCCAAGCCGTCATCAACGTCCTCACCGGAGCTCGCTATCAGCAGGTCACCGGGGAGGTCCGGGACTACGTTCGCGGCCTTTACGGGACGCCGCCCGGCCCGCTCGACCCCGAGCTCCGGAAGAAAGTGACAGCGCAGGCCCCGGCGATCGTCGGTCGGCCGGCAGACCTCCTCCCGCCGGAGTTCGAGAAAATGGTCCACGAGGTGAGAGCCCTCGTGCCCGCGGCGGACACCGCGGAAGCGCTCTCCTACGCCCTCTTCCCCGCGGTGTACAAGTCCTATCGGAAGGCCGTCGACCACGGCCTCACGGGGGACGTTCTCACGACCGCGGCGCTCGGGGTCGTGGGCGCTCTGCGGGCGCCGAAGCCGGCCGCGCCGACGCGAGCCGCCACTGCGGGCGAACCGACCCCGGGGATGAGCCCCTGGGCCTACGAGGGGCGCGTGCACGGCCACTCCCAACGGAGGTGGATGAATGCGGGTCGTCCTCGAACGCGCGGGTAAGAAGCAGGAGGTCGAGGTTGCCTCCGACCTCTCCTCCGTCACCGTAGAAGGCCGAACCTATCCGGTCGTCGTGGTGGCGTCGGGCGCGAACCGCGTGGAGCTCGAGGTCGACGGGGAGAAGGTCGTCGTCGAGAACTGGCCGGAGCACTTCCCCGCGCCGTTCGGACCCGTCGACGTGAACGGGGAGCGCTGGTCGGTTAAGGTCGAGTCCGGCCCGGCCGACCTCGTTTCCCCGACCGGCCCAGCTTCCGCGTCGACCGCTCCGACGGGAGGCGCGGTCGTGGCCGTGACGGCACCTGCCTCGGCGGCCGAAGAGGTCCCGGTCGTACCTTCGATGCCCGGTCGGGTGATCGAGCTCCGGGTCGCCGAGGGTGACCGCGTCACCAAGGGGCAGACGCTGCTCGTCCTCGAGGCGATGAAGATGCGCGGCGAGGTCGGAAGCCCTGCCGACGGGGTCGTTCGGGACATTCGTGTCTCTGCCGGGGCGAACGCCCGTGCGAAGGAGCCGATGATGTGGATACGACCCGACGCGAAGAGCCCCTAAGGGGTCACTTGGGGGAGACCGGAGGTTGGGGGGTCAGTTCGTCCTCGGCCGCGTCCGGCGGCTCCTCGGGCGTCCTCCCCTCCTCTTCTTCCTCTTCGTCCAGGCGGTCGGCTTCCTCGACGGGGTCCTCGAACGGCTCGTCGTCGTCCGGCGTGGGCGCGGGGACGGGGCCGGCCCCCGCCGGGGAGGGCTTGGGCTCGTACGGCAGGGTGCGATACCAGGCCAGGTACGCGACGGCGAGGGCGAGCGGGATCGCGAGAAAGTACAACGTCGATATCCCTAGCTTCCAGTACCATTCCCCCAGCAGGACCAGAACGAGGGTCAGAGCGACCAGGAGACCCATCACCACGGAGTACGACAGCATCGAGATCGGACGGTTCGTCATCGTTCACCAACCGGGCAGGGTATGGCCGCACGCCGGGCACGCCCGTGTGCCCGGAGCGATGGGGGTCGCGCAGTAGATGCAGAACCCGACCGTGCCCGGGCTTCCCGAGCTGCTCGGCAGGGGGGCACTGGCGGGGGAGGAGGAAGGGAACGGGCTCGCGTCCGAAGAATGGCTCGCCGGGAGCGGGGATATGCGTGGGCGCATCGCGTAGAGCAGGACGAATCCCACGACCATCCAGATGATCAGTAGGTAGAACGCCTCGTCCGAGTACTGCGGGAACTCGAAGAGGATGAGGAACGCGATCGCGATCGCGCACAGGTTCGCGATCGAGATCCAGACCCGTCGGTTCACGTCCGCCTCCGCCGAAAGGCCACCACCGGCAGTTACTTGGCGTTTTGTGAGGCCCCGACCGAGGAATCAGGGCGCTCGGAGAAGGCCAACGTAAATAGACCCCTCGGCTCGCGCCGCGCCGTGCCGAAGGTCCCCCGGCTCATCGCGCGGGACGAATTCACGTACGAGATCCCGATGGATGAGGTGCCGGGAATGCGCGTTCCCGGCGTGCTCTTCTCGGACGCGGCGCTCCTCTCGGGCGTCGAGGGGGACCCGTCGCTTTTCCAGCTCGCGAACGTCGCGACCCTTCCGGGGATCGAGCGCAGCTCCCTCGCCATGCCCGACATCCACTTCGGGTACGGCTTCCCCGTCGGAGGGGTCGCCGCGTTCGACCTCGCGGACGGGGTCGTATCGCCGGGCGGCATCGGTTACGACATCAACTGCGGGGTTCGCCTGATCCGTACCAACCTAATGGTCGACGAAGTCCGGCCCCGGCTCACCGACCTCATCGAACGTCTCTACCGCGAGGTCCCGTCGGGGGTCGGCTCCCACGGAGGCTACACGCTTCGGCCGCCGGAGCTCGACGACGTGCTCTCGAACGGCGCCGCGTGGGCGGTGGGCCAGGGGTACGGACGCCCCGAGGACCTTCCCGTACAGGAAGAGGAAGGGCGCCTCGCCGGAGCGCTCCCCGCGGAGGTCTCCGAGTCGGCCCGCAAGCGGGGCCTGAAGCAGATCGGCACGCTCGGGTCGGGGAACCACTTCCTCGAGGTCCAATCGGTGGACGAGGTCTTCGAGCCGGAGTTCGCGCGTGTCATGGGCCTCGTGCCCGGCCGCGTGATGGTCATGTTGCACACGGGGTCGCGGGGGCTCGGCCACCAGGTGGCCACCGACTGGATCGGGACGATGGACCGCCGGCTCCGGGAGGAGAAGGTGGAGCTCGTCGACCGCCAGCTATCGTGCGCCCCGGTCGCTTCCGACCCCGGACAGCGGTACCTGGGCGCGATGGCCGCCGCGGCGAACTTCGCGTGGGCGAACCGACAGGCGATCACGCACTCCGTCCGCCGGGCGTTCTCGAGCGTCTTCGGCCGCCCCGACACCGAGCTCGACCTGGCCGTGGTCTACGACATCGCGCACAACATGGCGAAGGTCGAGGAGCACGCGACCGAGGGGGGCCGGAAGAAGCTGCTCGTCCACCGCAAGGGCGCGACCCGGTCGTTCCCCGCCGGCCGCGACGAGGTGCCGGCGGTCTACCGCGCCTACGGCCAGCCGGTCCTGATCCCCGGTGACATGGGCACGGCAAGTTACGTCCTCTCCGGGCTCCCGACCGCGATGGAGCGTTCCTTCGGGTCATCCTGCCACGGCGCGGGGCGCCGGATGAGCCGGCACGCCGCGGTGCGCGCGTTCCGTTACGACGAGGTCATCCGGAAGCTGGCGTCCCGCGGGATCGTCGTTCGCTCGAGCTCCCGGGAAGGCGTGACCGAGGAGGCCCCGGGCGCGTACAAGGACGTCGAAGAGGTCGTGCGTGTCGCCGAGGGCGCGGGTCTAACCCGCCGGGTGGCTCGCTTGGTCCCCCTCGGGGTCGTCAAGGGATAGCGGGCGCGCCCGAGGGCCGGCGGCGGCTCACGATCGCCGCGAGCCCGACGCCCGTACCTACCACGGCTCCCGCCACCAGCAAGACAACCGAGGGGAAACTCGCCCCCGGGGATACGGTCACGGTCCAGTTCGCGGCCGCCGTGTCCCCGTCGGCGTCGGTGACGTTGAGCGTGACGTTATACCTCCCCGAGGAGGTGAACGTGTGCGTTGAGTTCTCGGTGATCGCGACCCCTCCGTCCCCGAACGACCAACGGTAGGAGTAGGGCGGACCGACGCCCCCGGACACGTTGGACACGCACGTGACGGTGAAAGGCGCGGTTCCGGCGGTGGCCGATAGCGATGCCGTGAGCTCGATTCCGCCCGAGACCGCGACCGGATGCTCGTCAGTGGCGATGTCGCCCCAGCTGTCGGTGGCGGTCACCACCACGGTGTATTCACCCGATTCGAAAGTGTGCTGCGTGGAGACGTCAAGGTCCTCGGTCCCGTCACCGAACACCCAAACGACGGTCACGGTTCCCGGGCCGGCCACGGACCCGATGCCCGTCCACGCGAGCGCGCCGCGTCCGGTCTCCGGCCCTCCGCTGTCGGTGAACGCCAGCGCGTCGACCCGGGGTAGGAACCCACCCGGCTCGACCGCGGCGAACCCGGGCAGCTCGAAGGTGGAGTTGACGGCCTGGTCGGTGGTGAGGTCGGTACCGTTCAAGGTGACGGTGAGCGTCCCGTTGGCCGCGAGCGAGGACGCGGACGAGTAGGTCCAGTTCAGCGAGGCCCAGTACGACCCTGACCCCGAGCCGATCCCCCAACGGAAGGTGGAGGGGTCGACGGACCCGCCCGACGAACGCATTTGAGCGGTGAAGTTCACCGTGGCGCCCAGAGAGACGTCGATCGCGGGCGTGACCGTGGCGACCATGCTAGGCATGGCAGAGGCGGACCCCCCTCCTGCCGACCCCACGTCGATCAGGAACGCTTCGCTCGCGTTCCCGTCGCCGAGGTCGGAGAGATGTCCGACGGCGACGTAGAGCCCCGGAGCGGAGTAGGTGGCGGTCACCGCACTGCCGCTCTCCCCTGTACCGTCGCCGAACGTCCAGACGGTCGCGGAGGCGTTGGCCCCGTCGCCGCCGCTCGCGCTCGCATGGAAATCGACCGTGAGGGGAGCCGTGCCGGTCGTGGGGCTGGCAGTGAACGTCCCTACGAGAGCGGACGCGACCGTGACGCTGGTGGTGGCGGTCGTCTGTTCGTTCTCGCTATCGTTGGCATAGCCGTTCACCACGTACGCGCCGGGGATCCGGAATATCGCGCAAGCGCACGCGGCGACGTACGGGTCGCTCGAGGAGAACTGCACGGAGGGTGGCAACGTGCTCGAGGCCGTCGACCCGCCCGACACCGAGAACAGGTCGGGGAAGTCGGCCGGGGCGTCCCTCACCCCGACGTTCGAGGTCGGGGTCATGGTGAGGGGCACGGTATCGTTGCCGCAGTTGGGAAGGGGAGAGCCGCCGACGCCGATCGCCACGCGGGCGCTCCCCCCTCCGTCGATGGGGGCGGCCGAGTCCGAGGCGACGACCGCGGCGCAGAAACTTCCGTTGGCGCCGAAGGTGTGGCTCGGGGTCGAGAGCGAGGTATTGTCGAGGTACGTCCCGTCCCCGAACGAGAAGCTGTACTCGTACGGGGCGAACCCGCCAGTGGCGGTGGCAGAAAAGAGGACCGCCTCCCCTCGCGTGGGAACGGTCGTCGACGAGGTCAGCGTGACCGACAGCGCGGTCCCTCCTCCCACTACGATCGCGACCGGCGGAGAGACCGAGTAGTTCCCGGTCGAGTCGGCGACGTACGCCTGGGCCGAGTAGACCCCTTGGCTTGCGTAGGTGTACGTTGTGAACCCGCCGGAGGCGAACGATGCGTTGCTGTTGCCGAAGGAGACCCCTTCGAGGGGGTAGGTCCCCGTGCCTCCGGTGGCGTTGACGTGGAAGGTGACGGTGAGAGGCGCCCGGCCAAAGCGCGGGGCGGCGTAGACGAACGAGGCGAGACTGCTCGCGGGCATGGGGAGGCGGTGCGCCAGGTCGGCGACCAGCGTCGCCACCTGGGGCGAGCCGAGCCCGGTGACCGGGTCCCATCCCACGCCAGCCGAGTACCCGTTGCTGCCCGAGGTGATGTCGTGGAAGTCGCGCGCATAGTTCGCGCCGGCGGCGACGGCGTACAGGGACGGGTCGAGGAGGCCGAGCGGGGCGCCCGCGTACTGGTCGGCGATCGCCGCGATGCCGGCCCACACCGGGGTCGAGAGGCTCGTTCCCGCAGCGGCCGTGGCCTGCCCGTGGAGGATGAGGCTGACCGCGACCTCGGCGTCGAGGGCGACGTCGGGCACCCCTCGGGTCGGCGGGCGGGACGGAAGACCGCTCTGCCACCAAGGCCGAGGGAACGGCGAGTAACCCCCACCGGAGCCTCCCTGGTTCTGGCAACCGGGTTCGTGTCCCCCGGTCGAGTTGCCGTTCCAAGCGGCTTCCCCGAGCCAGTCACCGCTCGAGCTCACACTGAGGTCGGTCCCCCCGACCCCGGTGACGTCGGGGTCCGACGCGGGGAAGTTGGTGGCGAAACCGCTCGTGCCGTCGGAGGCGCCGCAGTCCCCGCTCGCGGCGAAGACCGAGATCCCTTCGGCGGCCGCGAACTCGAGGACCGGTGATAGGATACCGTAGGAGCCATCCGTCGAGGCGTTACAGGCGACGTAGCACGGCGCCTCGAACTCGTTGTAGACCCCGACGTCCGGCTCGCCCCAGCTGAGCGAGATCACGTTCGTGGTTTGGTGGGCGACCAGCCAATCGACGGCCTCGTAGAGCCCGGAGCTGGCGTCGGGCGAAAGCGTCTCCTCGATGGTGGCCCCCGGAGCGGCCGCGCGCGCCCATTCTATGTCGAGCGCGTCCTCGAGGTTCCAGTCCAGGTTCGAGCTCACGTTGAGATTCCCGGGGGGCGGGTCGGGGTAGACGAAGTTCACCGCCCCGACAGGGATCCCGTAGTCGACGGCGAACGCGGCGAGGTCGGAGGATAGGCGGGTCTGGTTCTCGAGAGAACTGTACGCGTCCACGACGGCGACCCGGATCCCGGAACCGTTTGTCCCGCCCGAGATCAGCGACGTCATGTTGTAGGCCTGCCAGACCTGGCACGGGTCGAGCCCGTCGCCCAGCGTGACACACGCTGCGTCGGGCGTGGTCCCGGCGCGAGTGAAGGTGGGAACCGTAGAGGCAGGGACGAGCGGGGTAGCGTTCCCGAGACCGTACACCCCCGACCAGGGAGCGAGCGTCGGGAGCGTCGCGGGAGTCGGGTGGCTGACGAACCACCCGCCCGCGGGCCCGCGGTATTCCTCGAAGGTCGTCCCGAACGCCGCCCCGACCTCAGCGCTCGGACCGATCACGGTCAGCAGAAGATGATCCGGACTCTCGCTGGCGGTGAGACCGAAGCGTTCGAAGTAGGCCTGGGCCGCCGAGATGGTCGAAGGCGAAGGACCGAAGCGCAGCGCGAGCTCGGACGGGGTAAGGAACCCTCGGTACTCTGGGGTGCCGGGCGTGTAGAGGGCGGAAACCAGCCCGGCGAGGGCCGCTGGGTCCGAGAGGGCGAGGCCCACCTCGACCGAGACCGGTTGAGAGGCCGGTTCGGGTCCCATCGTGACCACTCCGGATGAGGGAGAGAAGGCGGGGGCGACCTCCACTTCGGCCCCCAATCGAGTCGAAAGCGAGCTCGACGCCGCGGTCGGCGACGCGACCCCTGCATTCATCGGGGACGCAGGCGGTCCGTTCGCGGCTGCGCGGCCGGACGGCGTGAAGGAACCGACGAGGACGACCGCCACGACGACCGCCAGGATGACCCCGCGTCTCAGCGACCCGTTCGTCATGCCACTGCCAGACCCCATCGAGGCGCGGAGATAACCCCCTTCCCGAAGCTCCGCTCCGCAAGAACTCTTAACCGCGCCGAGTTGAGGGTACTTCGGAACGCGCCGTGAATCCCTACTTCGGTTACGAGATCGCTCTGGGCGCCGTCCTTCTCTACGCGGCCGTCGTCTACGCGCTCTACCGGACGGGGCAGCTCGGCCCCGACCGGCCGCTCTCGCTCTTCGGTCCAGCCCTGATGATCAAGACCCAGCGGGGTCGTTCGGCGCTCGACCGATGGGGGCGGTTCAAGCGGTTCTGGACCGCGGTCAGCGACCTCGGGATCGCGCTGTCCGTCCTCTCCATGGCGACGATCATCGGCCTCCTCGTCTTCGGTGCGATCGAATCGTTCCGGCTGACGGCGGCCCAGGCGCCCCCGGTCTCCGAAGCGGTCGGCATCCCGGGGATCAACCCGATCATTCCGGTGGGCTACGGGATCCTCGCGCTCGTGGTAGGGATCGTGCTCCATGAGCTCAGCCACGGCGTCGTCGCTCGGTCGCAAGGCATCGGGGTGAAGAGCCTCGGCATCCTCTGGTGCGTCATCCCGGTCGGCGCGTTCGTCGAACAGGACGACACCGAGATGCTCGCCGCTTCGCGGCGCCGACGCGACCGGGTCGCCGCTGCCGGCGTCCTCGCGAACTTCGCGCTCACGGTCCTCTTCTTCGCCCTTCTGTCGGGGCTCGTCGCTTCCTCCGTGGCGCCGAACGCCGACGGGATCCCCATCCAATCCGTGACCTCAGGCATGCCGGGCGCGAACGCCACCCTCGCACCGGGCGACATCATCACCGCGTTCAACGGGACCCAGACGACGACGTGGCAGGCGTTCGAGAACGCCGAGTCGCACACCACGCCCGGAGAGACGGTGCCTCTCGTGTTCTATTCGTCGAGCCTCGGACACTCGGTGTCGACCACCGTCGTGCTCGCGACCAACCCGAACAACAAGACGCACGGCTTCCTTGGCGTAGGGGTCCTGGGGCTGACCCCTCCCGAGATCAAGCAGCTCCTCGTTTGGCCTGCCGGGAGCGACCAAGGCCCCGTCGTGGGCACCGTTTACTGGCTCATCCTGCCTCTCGGCGGCCTCGAGCCGGTCGGTGGGTCGACGGCCGGCTACTTCCATCTCACCGGCCCGCTCGCCGCCGTCGGGTCGAATAACTTCTGGATCGCGGCGAACATCCTCTACTGGCTCGCCTGGATGAACCTGCTGCTGGGACTGTCGAACACGCTCCCCCTCGTCCCGCTCGACGGGGGTCTCCTCTTCCGTGACTTCGCGGCGTCGGTCGCGGCGCGCTTTCGCAAAAGATGGGACGCGGCCCGGCTGGACCAGTTCGCCGGTCGCGCCGTAACCGCCTCCTCGCTCCTTGTTCTGGTGCTTCTCCTATGGCAGTTCATCGTGCCTCATCTCTTCTAGACGAGCGGTCGCTCTTCGCGGAGTACCCGTTCCTGCCGGGAGCGGAAGCGCTCCTCGGCGAGCTCGCGGTATCGGTCCGTGCTCTCCTCTCGGACAGCGCCTTCGCGTCCGCGCGCTCGCTCGGGCGGGCCCGCATCCTCGCGGCCGCGGACGACCCGCGCGGCGCCCGGGACCTCGAGGAGCTCGCGCGGGCGGACCCGAGCGTCCGCCTCCTTTCGTTCCTGTTCGCCCGCCTCGTCCTGTCGGCGGCCGCGGCGCCGGCCGCCCTGAGGCGGTGGGCCGTCGCGGAGGCCAAGCGGAACCATGCTCGCCTCCTGGCCGTCCCGGTCGAGGAGCTCGTGGAGGTCGCCCGTCGCCTCGGCTTCTCCCTCGCGCCGGGCGCGGACGGGGTCGACGTGCCGCTGGTGGACTATCTCCGTCTCTCCGTGCCGATCCGGGAGGCTGAGTTCCGCCTTCCAAGACAGGCATTGCAGCATGGGTCGGTCGCTGTCCGACCCGCGCGCGCCGCCCGCCTTCTCCAGGAGGCCGTGCGCCTCCGCCTCGCCGAACCGCTTCCGCTCGCGGACGACGTGGTCCGAGAGGTGCGGGAGCGGGAGGCGGACCTGCTCGAGGAGCTCGCCCGTCGGACGCCCGCCCCCGTCGCGCGGGCCGAGCTCCGCGGGGGCGCGATGCGGCCCGAGCTGTTCCCTCCCTGCCTCCGCAAGATGCAGCGGACCCTCCAGAAGGGCGAGAACCTCTCGCACTCGGGGCGGTTCTGCCTGGCGGCGTTCCTTCACCGGGCGGGGGCCGATTTCGAGACGATCGTGGACGCGTTCCGGGGGGCTCCTGACTTCGACGAGGCGGTCACCCGTTACCAGGTCGAGCACATCACCCTACACGACGACGGACGCGGCTACGAGCCGCCGGAGTGCGAGACGCTGAGGAGCCATGGGCTCTGCGTCCGCGACGGGGACCCGACCGCGGACGACCCCCGCGACAAGGCGCGCGATGAGCGGTGCTTCGAGCCGTCGCTCCGCCACCCGCTCCAGTACTACCGGCGCCGAGGCGGCGCGGTCGTCGAGCGGGACGTGCCCGACGGGGCCGCTCCTACTTCGCCGGGGGGAGCGCCCGATAGACGCGGAGGGCCCGAGCAACGGCGGTCCACTGGCCGGCGATGACGAAGTAGACGAGCGCGACGTCGATCACGGTGAACTCGACCCCTCCCACGTGGAAGCGGGACCACGAGGCGGTGGTCACCCACGGCCAGGGAAGCGACCAGTCGAACTCGAGGAACGCGGCGACGGCCAGGACCACAAGCCGGTCGGCTCGGGACAGGAGACCGGCGTAGAGCCGCCCCTGCCCGAGCGCCTGGGCCTGGGTCCCCATGTAGCTCACCAAGAGGAGGCTGACTAGGGCGAGGAGTGCGAGGAACGGGTTAGCGTAGGTGGAAACGGCGAACCCGAGGAGGATGGCGACATCGGCGTACCGGTCGTAGACGTGGTCGACGAAATCTCCCCGGATGGAGGCACGGGAGGTCTGCCGTGCAACCTCTCCGTCCAGCACGTCGAACAGTCCCGCGAGGAAGATGAGAACGGCGACCGCGAGGAAGAGGTACGGCGTGGTCCAGCGGACGAGGAGCGCGGTCCCCCCCGCGGCGACCGCGCAGAGGAGGGCCAGGAGACTCAGGTTCCCCGGGCTCCACCCGAGGAACGGCCGAGCGAGCCGGGCGATGTAGGGCTGGACCTTGGCGCGGTACGATTCGAGGACCATCCGCGACTTCCTACCCTCCCCTACTCCAAAAGGTGCTCGGTGACCGCTGGGTCCGCGAGCCAGTCCACCCGACCGTAGGAAGGACGACCCCGGGTGCGGATCCGTGCGCTCACTTCTCGGGCGACCGACGCCGGGCTTCGGCCGGTGGTATCGATTTCCCAGATCCGGCGGCGGAGTTCGACCGCTTCGACGAGAATCGTGTCGGTAGCCTCCGCGACGAGATTCGCGTGTCGGTCTCGTTGGGACGAGGGTCGAGAGCGGGCCAATCGGCGCCTGAGCTCCTGAGGGTGGCACCTAAGCACAATCACGTCACGAATGGGGAGGAAGTGCGCGAGGTGCCCGACGACGAGATCCGCAGGGGGGTGGCGACAAGCGCTCAGCGAGCGAGCCGTCGCCGATATGTCTACCACCCACCCTCCTTCCCGACGTCGTCCGGTCCCGAATCGCTCGGCCAGATCTGCGACCTCCAGAACCCGCCAGCGTGAGCCCAACCGTCGGGCCACGGTGGTCTTTCCCGTGCCGGGGGTGCCGGTGAGAGCCACGGACGCCATACCGCACAGGTCGAGGGAACGGAGTAGATGAGCCCGCTGGCGGGTCGGTGACCGCCCGCCATCAGCCTGGCGACCGTCCCTCCCGAGAGAAGGAACCGTAGAGGGGCCAATCGCCGAGGCCGGCGCCCTCGACTGCCCGGGGAGGAAGGAGAACGAGGGTCGAGGTAAGTCGAACGACCCCGTCCGCCATCTCTCAGTGGCGGCGGAGACCGAGTCCGCGCCGTGAGCCGGGCCTAGGCGGCAGCTCCCAGCTCGACCCGAATTCGAGGGGTCGGAAACGGGGCCAGAAAGGGTCGATCGCTCGGTTAGGTGGGTTGGGAGCTCTGAGAGAACGCCGCTCAGCATCGTCGGAACGGTCCGCGCAAGCCCCTGTGGGGGTAGCTGCAAGTCCCCCGGGAGCCGAACGGCCCAGGAGGCCCGGAGCGGCGCGTCGAGTCGACGAACCCCTGTGAGCCTCCCAGACCGAGCCCGGGAGGTCGATAGTGGGACTCCTCTCGGAGGGCGGCGAATCTACGCTGTATTTAAGTACGGGAAGTCACTCGCGAACCCTATGCATCGTGTGACCAAGGCCACCTTGGGGACTGTAGTGATTGGGCTTGTAGTCGTCATCCTGGTGGCAGGGATGGTTGGAGGGAGCCTTTTGGGGGCGTATCACGCGGCGTCGGGACAGACCGCCAAAGGGTCCTCGAGCGGGACCGGCGCGGTTCCGTTGGCTCCTGCGGCGCAGACGTATCAGACGACGATTGACCTGAACTTCAACACCACTGGCGGAGTTCCTGCCCTAGGAGCGGACACTCCAGTCCCAGCGACGTTCTCGTTCTACACGAACGTGACATTTGGGGCTATCAGCAACGCCACTACGGACGTTTGGGTAACCGTATACCCCGCGGCCGGAGGCGCGCAGATCGCCCACATCAGCCTGAACGGCACGGTCAACTCCCACTTGGTCGCCTCGTTCGTCAATAACGGCGTCCCGACCGCGAACTATACTTGGTGGGTCACTTTGGACAAGGCCACCCTGGGCTGCGCGGCGACGTCCTGCGCGGACATGTTCCTGGCGGTCGGACTCCCGGTCGCGATCACGGTGTGGGTCACGGAGAACGGCGCGTCCGCGGGCGGGGGGCTCGCATCGAACAGCGTAGAGATCGACACCACCATGGTCTCGACCTATGCCTCGGTCGGGTTCATCACTCCCTACGCGTTCCCCTACTCCCTGAGCCCTGTCCCGGTCACGGTCCAGTTCTATACCAACATCAGCTGGGGCTACACCTCGAACTCGACCACGAACGTTACGCTGGAAGTCGAGAACTACTTCACGAGCCTCCCATTCGCGTACCTGAACTTCAGCTTCAACGGGACCGTTAACGCAACGAACTCGAATCAGTTCAGTTCGACCGCCGGCTTCAATGGGACGGTGGCGGGGGTTCAGTACTCCTACACAACCTGGACCATGACCCTCAACAACACGACCCTGGTCTGCGGCGCGGTCGTCTCGTGCAACAGTACGTTGCCGATCCAGACGGATGGGCTCCAGGGATTGCCCACGTATCTCATCGTGTGGGTCAACGAATCCGGCGCCTCGGCGGGAGGTCTCGCGACGGCCACGGGGCCGATGGCCCCGTCCTATGATGCCGTGATCCTCGGGTCCACATTGATCAACGCGGGCGTGAACTCCGCCCCGCTTCCCTACCAGCCGCTGCCGTATGTCGCGACGGGCTGGATCAACGTGAGTTGGGTGAACCCCTCCATAACGGCAGGGGTCGGGAACGCCTCCGTCGGAGGCTACGTCCAGGTCTGGGATGCCGCGACGTCGGCCTACATCACCTCGCTCAACGCGAACAACAGCGTCAACACCACGCTCGCCGACGGCGTGAGCTTGATGGTGGCGGCCAACGGCACGGCGTTCGGGGTCCCGTTCCAGAACTACACTTGGACGTGGGCGCTCTCGGCCACCGCGGCGTCCTTGGGAGCGAACGTTCCCTATGACCTGTTGGACTTCTACGCCAACGTGACGGCCAACGGTAACAGCTATGGAGGCACGGTCCAGTACACTGGTCAGACGGAACTCCTCTCGACCGTCTTCGTGCAGTACCCCACAGTGGTCACACCCACGTTGACCTCGACCTTCTCGGCGTACATGCCGTTCCCCTTCCAGGTGAACTACACGATCGCGGTGACCAACGCTCCGATCAGCCCGGCCACGACCACGATCCTCGTGAACGTGACCTCGGCGGCGGTCGGTTTGCTGACGTCAACCGCCGTCACGCCGCTGCTGGGCCAGACCAACTACACGTTCGAGATTGACTCGACGACCTTGGCGTGCGACGCGGCGTGCACAGACCTGCCGCAGACGGAGTACACGGTCTCGGTCTTCGTCGGTGAGATCGGCGTAGGTCTTCCCACGAACGGCTCGCTCGCGCAGGCCGCGACCTCGCACGGGTTCTTCCTGATCGTGTCCCCGTTGTCGGCCACGCTCATTGCGCCGGCGCCGGGAGCCAGTGTGTCGGTTGGGAACGTATCGGTGACCGTAGCCTACGTCGGTTCGTATGTCGCTGGCGCGGTCGCCAACATCTACTCGTCGGGCGGGTCGCTGGTCTTCTCGCACAGCTACATCGAGTTGACCCCGGGCGTCCCGGTGACCGCGACCTGGTTCATCGGCCAGACGGGGACCTACAGCTACTCGATCGTGATGACCACGGTGTATCTGCCGACAACCCACTACTTCAACGGCACGATCATGGTGATCACGAAGGGTGGAACGGTCTACCAGAACGTCACGCAGTACTCCAACCAGTCGGCGATTTCGGGGCTCTCCGGAGCCGCGGCGGGAACCATCCTGCTGGTCGTCGGGCTGATCGTGGGTATGATCGTGGCGCTCATCCTCGCGCGCGCGGTCATGGGCCGCCCGGCCACCGCGCCCCCGCAGCCGTGGGAAAGCAAGCCGGGGACCGCCGGAGCCGCCGCACCGAACACCTGCAGCGTCTGCAACAAGTCGTTCAGCACTCCCGAAGAGCTCGCCGCTCACGGGAAGAGCGAACACGGGATGCAGTAGTCGGTCGCTGAGGAAGCCTCCTCAGACCAACCCTTTCTCCCTTTCTCTTTTTTTTTATCCGACCTTAGCGAGCTATCCGGACCATTCGGCTCGTTCGTCGGATTCCCCAGGCGCGGCCCCTCGCAGGGGGGTGCCGCTACGCGAAGCGGAGCTTCCGGAACGTCCGGCGCCAGGCCAGCACGTCGTGGGCCACTCGCTCGCCCCGTATCCCCCCGCGGATGAGCAGGTCGGCGAGCCGCGGCATCTCCTCGGGGACGAGGCCGAGCCGGCTCACCTCGGCGGTCCCGATGCGACCGACGAGGTCGATGAGCAATCGCTGCCGCTCGAGCCGGCGCGCCAGCTCCCCCGCGCCCAGGTTCGCTTCGCTGCGAAGACGGGTGCGGTCGATATGCAGCTGGTGGGAGCGCGTGAAGCCCTCCTCTTCGGCGAGGAGCGGGAAACCTCCCCGGGAAAGCTCGCGGCCGAGCCCCTGGGCGTTGGCGACGACCGTGCGGGCGTATTCGGGACCGCACCGTTCGAGCTCGAGGAGGGTCTGGGCGAGGGCCGCGATCCGGTTCCAGTGCGCGTTGTCGAAGACCCGCCAGACGAGGGCGGGGTCGAGCTGGCGGAACAGGTCCTCCCGGTCGGTCACCAGGAGCCCGCCCTGAGGCCCCGGGAACGACTTGTGGGTACTTCCATAGAGGACGTCGGCGCCTTCGCGCAGCGGGTCCTGGAACTCCCCACCGGCGACCAGGCCGAGGACGTGGGAGCCATCGTAGAGGACCAGCGCGTCGATGGCGTGCGCGGCCTCCGCGATCTCTCGGAGCGGGTAGGGGAAGAGGAAGAAGCTCTGTCCGAGCACCACTGCCTGCGGCCGCTCGCGGCGGATCGTGTCAGCCGCTACCTCCGCGTTGACCCGGTGGCCGGGCCCCTCGGTCGGCAGGGGCCGGACCGTGTAACCGAAGACCGCGGGGATGTAGCCCGGGGCGTACCCGTCGTAGCCTCCGTCGTCCGGGGAGATGGCGAGGATCCGCGATTTCGGGGGCAGTAGCGGGACGAGCGCGGAGAGGGCCGCGATGTGCCCTGAGAGCGGTCGGGTGGTCGCGAAGCGGCCGTGGAAGAGGCGGGCCGCCGCCGCGTTGGCGAGCGCCTCAATGCGGTCGGTGTAGCGGGTGCCCGTGTAGCTGTTGTCGATCGTGTCCCCGTGGAAGTCGGTCGTGATGGGGAGCGTGTAACGACCGGCGAGGTCGCTGCCGAGGTAGCGTCGGGCTACGGGGGAGACGGCGTTCTCGCTCGCGAGGAGGTTGAACACCTCGCGGCCGCGCCAGCGGTCGTGGGCCCGTACGAGAGCGGCGAGCCGCCGCTCTTCCTCACCGGACATCGGGGGTTTCCGCCGCCGGGGCCGGGAACGCGGGACCGTGGGCGAGCTTGCGCTGCTCCTGGTGGCCGCATCGGGGGCACTCGAGCCCCTTCGGGCGGTGGGCGAGAAGGTTGTGACAGACCTGGCACCGGGCGGAGACGACCCCGAGGGACGACGGGGCGGTCGTCAGCTTGACGGACGGGTGCGACTGGAGCACCTTGGCGAGGATGATGTCGCCGACCGCGAACTCGCTCGACAGGGACTCGGTGTACCCTTCCTTCGCCTTCGAGACGTGGACCGTCCCCTCCGGCTCGCCGGGAACGGGCCGCCGGCTCGCGGAGGTCGTGAGGATCGTGCAGATCGCCATCGCGGTCTTGAGCTCGTCCACGCGCGCGTAGACGATCTCCCCCTCCTGGATCTCGGGTACCGCGTTCCGGGGCTCGACCCGGACCGTCCGGTCCCTTGGGTCGACGTGAGAGGTCCCCAACACCGACGCGTAGATCCGCCCCCGGTTCTCGTAGGTTCCCCGGCCCGGAAGGAACTCTTCCGCGGTCCCAAGGTAGTCGCCGGGGAGCACGAGCTTCGGTTCTTCGGGGGATGCGGTCATGGCTTCGTTCCTGCTTCGATTACCCAGCGGTCGACGGGGAGTCGGACCATCGCGGAACGATGGTGTGGGAACGTCCGGGGCAGGTCCCAACGAACCGGCTCGACCTCGACAACGTGGGCGCCGCGGTCGAGCGCAAGTCGCGCTATAAAGGTTCGGGAGGTCGAGGAGGCGAACGCGCCGATCGAGCGGCGGGCGACGGAGAAGGCGCAGTCCCAGAAGGGCCGGTCGGCGTGGCGCGTTTGGGCTCCGAAGGGCGGGTTCATGACGACCACGTCGGCCGGTTGCTTCCATTCCGCCACGTCCGAGACCCGGAACTCAACGGTCGCCTTCGCAGCGCGGGCCGCGGCCCGCGCGATCGGGACGAGCGAGGAATCGACCTCGACCCCGATGACCGGGTCGGCTCCGAGCAGGGCCGCGCCCACCGCCAGGCGCCCTGTCCCACACCCGAGGTCGACCACAGAGCGGCCCGCGAGACCGACGTAGCGGTCGAGGGCCGCAAGGAGGTCCGCCGCCGCCTCTGCGGGGGTCGCGACCTGTTCCAGGGGGGCCTCCGGGTGGGGCGGAAGGGGAACGGACTGGATCCGTCGGACGAGCTCGTCCCGCCTCACGGAGCTCGGGAGCCCTCCCGTGATGAATACGTTGGGGGCCGCTGGGACGGGAGGGGAAGCGGGGAGCCGGATTTGAACCGGCGAACGCCTGCGCGGCAGGATCTCTTCGGCGTCGACCGCCCTTTAAGTCCTGCGCCGTTGACCGGGCTTGGCTATCCCCGCAGCACTACCGTGCGGCGGGAGCGACCGGTGCCTCTTCCTTCGCCGCGCGCGTCGGGGTCTTCTTGACCGAGACCCGGCGCGGGAAGTACTTCAGGAGGACCACGTCGTTGACCGCCGACACCCATCGGTACGGAATGTTGGTGGGTCGGGAGTCCTCGACTAACATCGGGCTGGTCTCGTCGACGTAAAGGCCGTCGATCTTGGCCGTCTCGACGTCGACGACCACATTGTCGACATCGCCGAGAAGTCGGCCGTCCGGCGTGTAGATCTGCCTCCCTAGTAGTTCCGTCATCTCGACCAGCATGGTCTGTTACCGTCGGCGAGCGACGGGGCCGGCCCTTCTTATGCCTTTGGGCCGAGACGAACCCGTCTCGCCCCTCCCGCGGCGCGTCCGGGAGGGAAGGTCAGTCGGCGTCGGGCGTGGGCTCGGGGGTCTCCTGGCGGACCTGGGACCGGTACATGGCCAGGAGCTCGGAGGTGGCCGTGGCCTCGGTGGCGCTCCGGTCGTCCCGGAACCGTCCCGTGAAACGGGGGAATCGGAGGGCGAGCCCGGCACCCGCTCGGATCGCGCCGAGGCCGGCCCGGTGCACCGGGCTCAACGTGAGCTCCGCGCCCCGGACCTCGAGGACGACGGCGGGTCGGATCCAGCGGTCCGGCGTCAGCCCCGTAACCACCTCGGGGGGTCGCTCGTCGACCTCGTAGCGGTGGAGACGCTTCGGCATCTCGGCGAGCTGGGCGTCGTCGAACCCGGAGCCGACCTTGCAGAAGCTCTCGAAGCGGTCAAGCTTCGGATTGTAAACGGCCAATAGGAACGCCCCGAACCGACCCGCCCGGCGGCCCCGCCCCTGGAAACCGCCCACCACGACACCATCGATAGAGTCGGAGAGGCCGGCGGAGTACTCTCGCTTGTACTTGATCCACCAGAACCCACGAGCACCGGCGCGGTACGCGCTCCCCTCCGCGAGAGACTTGGCCACGATGCCTTCGCCTCCCGCGGCGATCGCCTCGTCGAAGAAGCTCTGGGCGTCCTCCTCCTTCGTCACCACCCGCTGGACCGCGAGCCGCACCCGTTCGGTCGGGGTGAGCGCCTTCTCGAGGAGCGCGCGGCGTTCAGGGAACGGCCTTCCAAAGACGGGAGCGCCGCCGAGGAGGAAGACGTCGAACACGAACAGGCAGACGGGCACCTCGTCGCGGACCCGCTCGAGGTCATGCTTGCGACCCCGCCGGCGCGAGACCTGCTGGAACGGCTGGATCTCGTCGGTGTCCGGGTCGATGGGAACGCATTCGCCCTCGAGGATCGCCGGAACGGACCGGACGGTCCGGGGAAGCTCCTCGACGAGCTCGGGGAACTGGGCGCTGATCTCCTCGAGCCGGCGCGAGAACAGGCGGACCGGCCCGCTCTTCGGGATATGGGCCTGGACGCGGAGCCCGTCGTACTTGTACTCGAAGGCGGCCCGCCCGTCCATTCGCTTGAGGACGGCGGCGAGGTCCTTCTCGCGCTCGGCGAGCATCGCGCGCATCGGTCGGCCGACCTCGAGCGAGACGCTCGTGAGGCCCTCCACGCCCTTCTCGACCAGAACGCCGGCGACCAGCTCGAGGTCGCTACAAAGATTGAACGCCGCCTCGATCTGCCGACGGGTCTCCTTCGTCCCGTCCCCGAACGCCTCGGCGAGGGCGTCCAGGATCGTCATCTCCCGAACGCCGACCCGTAACGTGCCAAGGACGAATCGAACGAGGAACTTTCCTTCCAGAGCTGAGGCACGCACGAGGAGCTCGGAGAGGATCTGGACCTTGGTCTCCTGGGAACCCGTGCCCTTCGCCTCCGCGATGCGGGAGAGCTCCGAGTAGACCTCGGCCACTCGGAGCGGGGTCGTCTCGTCCAGCCGTCGGACGCCCGCGAGGAGCTCGCCGGTCGTGGTGCCGAGGTCGCCGGACTCCTTCGTCCGCTTCGCCACGACGGAGTCGTCGGTATGGGTCGCGGTCGCGACCGCGCGTCGGGCAAGCGAATCGGCCATCCCGAGCTCGACCCCTTCGTACTCCGGGCGAAGAAGCCCCTGGGCCAGGTAGAGCACTCTTCCGAGGTCGGGCGGGCGGAGGGGCCGGATGAGGTCGACCAGAATCGACCGCATCTCCAGGCGCTTCGGCGTTGCCTCGAGCCGCTCGAAGGTCTCGCAGAGGTCAGCGAACCGCACGGGCCGCCCCCCTCTCTACGCTCGCGCGCAGACGCCGGAGGTTCTCGCTGATATCCCCGCCCACGAAGGCCGAGTTGCCGCAGACGAAGAACGTCGCACCGGCCGCAGCGGCGTCGACCGCCGTCTCTTCGGTCACGCCTCCGTCGATCGAGATGTCCGCGACGGAACCCGCCGCATCCAGACGCTCACGTGCGGCGCGGACCTTCGGCAGGACGTCGGGAATGAACTTCTGTCCCGAGAAGCCCGGGTGGACGCTCATGACAAGGACCTGGTCGAGGTGGTCGAAGAGCGGCTCGACCGCGGAGAGGGGAGTGTCCGGACGGATCGCGGCCCCGACCGCGGCGCCGAGGCGGTGCCCTTCGCGGATCACAACCATCGGGTCGGAGCGAGCTTCGATGTGGAAGACCAGGGTGTCAGCGCCGGCCTTACGAAACGCTTCGACGTAGCGCAGCGGGTCTTCGATCATGAGGTGGACATCGAGCGGCCGCTTCGTCCGGGCCCGCACCGCCGCGACGAGCGCTGGACCGAACGATATGTTCGGAACGAAATGACCGTCCATCACGTCGAGGTGGAACGCGTCGGCGCCCGCGGCTTCGGCGGCCCGGATCGCATCACCCAGGGCCGCAAAATCCGCGCTCAGAAGCGACGGCGCAAGGCGAAGCCTCCGGCCGCCCTGCGACACGGGGGTCGCCATCTCGTAAGAGTATATATAGCGGCTTCGAGGTCAGGGTGCCGTCTCCATTGGAGACGTGAGTGGGTTCATGTCGAGTGAGAACGAAAGCTCGCCCGGTCGGTCTGTCCGAGTGAGTCGAAGAGGGATGTCGATGACGATGGCCATCGTGGTGATGGTCGTCGTGATCGTCATTGTCGGCGGCGCAGGGTTCGTAGCGTTGAGCGCGGTCTCCGGTAGTGGGAACAAGACGATCACGTCGTGTTCTCCGCCGACCAGCCCGATCTGTCTGTCCTCGTCCGGACTGACGGATGTGGTGCTGTCCGTCCCGTACGGGGCTGGCTTCGGCCAGGCCGTGGCGACCGCCACACAGGGATCGAGCATCCCCGCGACCGTAGCCGTGCAGAACGGGGAAGCCGTAACGTCCTACGAGATCTTCTGGGGCGATGGGACGAGCTACGCGGCAGCCAACCCGACCTCGAACCATGTCTATACCGAGCAGGGTAGCTACATCCTTAGTGGCCAGGCTCTCGTCGGAACGACCTGGCACACCGGTCCGAAGTATCTCTTCCCTCTCGATATCGCAGCGAGCTATCAAACGACCTCTTCGGGATTCTATCCCGCGTTCACTACCACTTTGACCAACGGGAGCTCGGCGCCTACTCAGTTCGCTTGGCTCTCCGGTTCCGGGACCATCAGCGTCTCGGCGAAGTACACCAGCAACTCCACGGCCACGGGCTACACGGACTCGGCTCCAACGCTCATGGTCTCGCCGACCGGGCCGGTCGCGTCGGGACTCGTGTCCACGCCGACCAGCGTGGCGGCGTCCTACGCGTTCAGTGCCGCGGGTCTCTACTACATCACCATGGTCGGAGCGGTCACGACACCGACCGCGACCACCATCTATCAGAACTACACATGGACGGTCTATGTCGCTCCCACGGGCGTCCCCGTGGGCTGCGGCAGCTGCTCGGGCACCAGCACACAGAAGACTAGCCCGCACGCCGGCGAGATCATCTGGCAGGAGGTCGCCCCGGGAGGCGCCACCTCCGAGGACCCCTCGGTAGCCTACGATACCATCAGCTACGAGCCGATCCTCAACGTCTACCAGACGCTGGTCACGTACAACGGGAGCAGCACCGCCTCGTTTGTGCCTCAGCTCTCCCTGTGCGTACCCGGACCGGGCTGCGCGGCGATGTACAGCGGGAACACCCTGATCGTCAACAACGGCACCAGTTCGCTCCCGCGGTACTTCACCTTCCCCATCGACCCGGCCGCTCGGTTCTACGACCCGTCGACCGGAGCTAGCTGGCCCGTCTTCCCGTCCGACATCGCCTTCTCGATCGCGCGGACGTGCGGATTCGCGGACCTTCCGGGATTCGGCGCTCAGAACGGATGGATCGTCTGCCAGTCTCTGCTGCCCATCGGGAACGCCAAGTGGGACAGCGCGATCCACACACCGTACAACAACACGCCGCTGAACGTGATGTCGTCGATGCTGATCAACAACACCACGTACTGTCCGGCCGCCGCGTTGGCGGAGAACGGCTGCATTACCTTCAGCGCGTGGGGTGGAGGGGCGGCCTGGCCGTTCTTCCTCGAACTCATCGCTGACCCCTTGGGAAGCTCGGCCCAACCGTGCGGTTGGTTCGGCGCCCAGGGCGCAACCGTTCCGGGCTTCCCCGGCACGACCGCGGCGAAGGGAGACGGGCCCTGCATGCTCCCCGGCAACGCGAAGAGCACCTCCGACGCTGGGTTCCAGACCTGGCTCCAGAGCGTCTCCCCGACGTACTGGGACAGCTTCGAGGAGCTTGCGTTGAACACGCCGGCTATCCAGCCCGGCGTTCGGTGGAACATGGTCGGTTCTGGCCCGTACTACCTCACCGGCCAGCCGTTCGAGCAGTCGGTCGGCTACACGCTCGCCCAGAACCCCGCCTACGCGGCCCCAACGGGCTGCAAGGGCCAGGTCAACTGTGAGCCGCTGCCGGGACCGAAGAACTACGTGGCCAAGGTCACGGTCGTCTACCAGTCGACCGACACGGTCGGGATCGAGCAGTACAAGGCGGGACAGACGGACCTCGCGACCATCCTACCGGGCGAGACGCCGCAGCTGCTCTCGCTGGTCCAGGAGGGCCTGATCGGGGCGTTCACCGTGCCCACGCTGAGCGTGTTCTTCTTCCCGATCGCGATGGAGTTCAGCCCGTCCGCGGCGAAGACCCTCGACCCGAACATCCTGAACATCCCGGGGGACTTCTTCAACTACGTCGCTCTGCGTGAGTTCCTCGTCAACGCGTTCCCGTACACCACCGTCGAGAACACGATCTACACGACGGACGGAATCCAGTACGGGTTCAACTACGGCGGGGCGATCCCGCAGTATATGGGGAACTACTACCCGACCAACATCAGTTGGCCGAGCACCGACCCGGTGACGACCACGACCACGCCTGGAACGGCCGGCTGGTGGTGGACCCAGGCGACGACCTCGGGCAGCCCCTACTACGACCCTGATCTAGTGAGCTGTACGACGAGTTCGCCGTGCCAGTTCCCGATCATCGGTCAGAAGGGAGCGACCACGGTCGACCAACAGATCCAGGACTACATGCCCTACATCAGCTCGATCTCGGGCGGGCGACTCGAGCCCAACACGTTTGATGTAACGTTCAGCCAGCTCGTGGTCGGCAGCCTTTCTGCGCTGCCCGGCCAGTCCTCGCTACCGTTCTTCAACCTCGGATGGGCGCCTGACTACCCCGACCCGACCGACTACGCCGCCCCGCTCTACTACCCGAACGCGACGTACACCTCGGGCGACGCGGTCCAGCAGGGACTCAGCCTGTTCACCTGCGCGAACGACAACGGTGGACCGACTTCGTGGAACTCGATGTCGGGGCTGCTCTACTGGGCCAACGAGGGGGCCATCCCGCAGGCCTGCCAGGGCAACGCCTACGCCGCCATGGAGTGGGGAATGAACCTGGCCGCCGGAATGGCGGTCGGCCCGGCTCGAGTGCTGATGTACAACCTGGTCGAGCACATCGCGAACCAGCTCGCCCTCTATGTGTACTACGACCAGGAGAACCTGGTCGCCAGCTACGCGGCGTGGATCAACCCGACGACCCTTAACACGAACCCGACGATCGGTGGTGGCGGGGACAACACCTGGTACCTGATCAACGGGAACGGGGTGCTGCCGAGCTCGTAGGCAGGGTCGAATCGACCAACCGGCGGCCCCGGTCAACCGACCGGGGCGCGGAACCCTTTCCTCCCTCTTCTTTTTCTCAACAACTGGGGAGCGGCGCACGCCTACGTGCCCCGATCGGGAACCCCCTGACCAGTAGGGATTCCGCGGGGCTCCGACACGAGATGACCCGCGAGCGGGCCGTCGGTTAGACCGCGCAGAGGGCGATGGGTCCTCCGAGGGGGTCGGGGTGTGTTCAGAGGAACTCTTTGGGGCTCGGGCCCTCTTCGGAGCGGTAGATGGAGACGCCGGCTTGAACGAGGTCGGCTTCGGGGGTCCACCGCCCGTACTCCGCCGGCTTCAGCCAGGTACGCCGGAACGGCCGGCTCGGTCGGGCATCGGACCGGGGGCGGTACCACAGGTACCGGTACAGAAGGAACTCGAGGTAGGTCGCGACGGCCAGGGAAACGACCATGCCTACCACGCTCGAGAGCTCGAACCAGGTCACCACGATCTGGACGTCCGCGACGAGGACGCCCAGCATGTAGTACCACCGGAGCGCGCTCTGGAGCATCCACGTGCGCCAGCTCGGCCCGGGCTCCTGAAGCGCCCGGGCCTTCTCGGCGGCCACTCGGTCCTCGAGCTCCTGCTCGGTGAGCTCGTCGCCCGTCGACCCTTGTCCGTCCATCGACCGAACCGTCACCAGGGGAGGCCCGTGAGGATATCACGGGTCCTAGGGGCTCACGAGGCCTGAGGAACCGTGGTCGTGCCCACAGCCGTCGTCCGGAAGGGGATGGGGACGCCCACGACTTCGCCGCCGGTGGGCGGGTAGAGGTGGCAGGCGACCCAGTGCTCCCTCCGGACCTCGATGAGGGGAGGTGGGGTATGGGAGCAGACCGGCATGACCGCGGGGCAGCGTGTGTGGAAGCGGCAGCCGGGCGGTGGGGCGGCCGGGCTGGGCACGTCCCCCTTGAGCACGATCCGTTCCCGCTTCAGGGTGGGGTCGGGGACCGGGATCGCCGACAACAGCGCTTGCGTGTACGGGTGCAGGGGACGAGAGAATAGGTCCTCGGTACCCGCCCGCTCGACGATCTCACCGAGGTACATCACCGCGACGTGGTGGCTCATCGCCCGAACGACCGATAGGTGGTGGGAGATGAACATGTAGGCGAGCCGCTGCTCGCTCTGGAGCTTTTTGAGGATGTTCAGGATCTGGGCCTGGACCGACACGTCGAGCGCGCTCGTCGGCTCGTCCAGCACGATGAACTCCGGGCGCAGGGCCAGGGCGCGGGCGATGCCGATCCGTTGGCGCTGTCCGCCGGAGAACTCGTGCGGGAAGCGCCAGAGGTGCTCGGGGTTGAGGCCGACCTCCTGGACGAGCTCCGCGACCCGCTGCGCTCGCTCCGAGCGGGTCCCGGCGTGGTGAATGGCCAGCGGCTCGCCGATGATGTCGCGCACGAGCATCCGCGGACTGAGCGAGCTGAACGGGTCCTGGAAGACGATCTGGAGCTTTCCTCGAAGCTCCTTCATCTTGGAGTGTTTCATCCGGTAGAGGGAGTACTGGTCCGCGATCTCGTCGAGGTCCTTGAGCGCCGCCTGGGCCTCGGGCGTACCTCCGGTGCCTCCGTCCCCATCTCCTCCCCCCACCCCGCCTTTCAGCGTGGCGTAGAGCGACTCGAGCTTCGCGACCGTCTCGGGGGAGGGGTGGTAGTAGGTGTGACCGGACGTCGGTTCGATCAGACGCAGCATGAGCCGTCCGACCGTCGTCTTGCCGCATCCCGACTCCCCGACAAGCCCGAGCGTCTCGGACTCGCGGACGTCGAGCGAGACCCCGTCCACGGCCCGAACGTCGCCGATCCGGGTGGAGAACAGCCCTCCTCGGATGGGGAAGTACTTCCGGAGGTTGTAGGAGGTGATCAGGGCCGGGGCCGTATCGCTTCGGAACATAGGATCACTCCACCGCCACGGTGCCTTTGTACAGGTGGCAGGCCACGGTGTGTTCGGCTCCTTCGACCGTGGTCGGAGGGCGGACCTCCTTGCAGACGGGCATCGCGTAGGGGCAACGGGGGTGGAAGCGGCAGCCTTCGGGGGGGTGGATCAGGTCGGGCACGGAGCCCGGGATCGAGCTCAGCTTCTTGTCGGGCCGTTCCAGGTTCGGGATCGAGGCGAGGAGCCCCTGGGTGTACGGGTGCAGGGGATGCGTGTAGAGGTCGCGGGCGCGAGCGGTCTCCACGATCTGACCGGCGTACATGACGCACACGCGGTCGGCGACCTCGGCGATCACCGCTAGGTCGTGGGTGATCAGCAGGATCGCGGTCCCGATCCGGGTCTTCAGCTCGCGCATCAGC
Organism: Thermoplasmata archaeon UBA61; assembly: GCA_002503985.1. Lineage (GTDB taxonomy): Archaea > Thermoplasmatota > Thermoplasmata > Lutacidiplasmatales > UBA184 > Lutacidiplasma. The sequence continues at coordinate 306,509 of DASW01000003.1, read as the reverse complement.
TCGAGGATCTGGGCCTGGATGGTGACGTCGAGCGCGGTGGTCGGTTCGTCCGCGATGAGGATCGTCGGCTCGACCGAGAGCGCCATGGTGATCATCACCCGCTGCAGCATCCCGCCGGAGAGCTCGTGCGGGTACCCCTTGGCAACCTGGACGGGGTTGGCGATCGACACCTCTTCGAGCCGGCCCACCGTCCGCCAGAACGCTTCGTCCCGGAGCGGGCGCTGGATGCGGCCGCGGATCCCCCAAACCCCGTAGTAGAAACCCCCGAGCCGCAGGCGCGTGCGTCGGCCGCGCAGGATCCGTCGCTGGCGGCGGTCGACCCGCCCTTCGCGCATCTCGGACAGGTAGAGGTCATGGAGTTCGTCCTCGATCACCATGCGCTTGCGGCGGTAGCGCAGGTAGCGTCGCTCCATGCGGCTCAAGTAGGTCCGGCGCAGGCCTCTCTGGAGGCGGCGGACCATGTCCTCGGAGCTGAGCTCGCTGTCCCGGACGAGGTAGAACGACTGGGTCCCGAACGAGGGGAGATGGACGGCTTCGGCGACCTTGGCGGCGGCCCTGCGAGCGGTATCCGGGTCTCCCCCGGCGCGGGTCACGTCGACCAAGGCTTCCATCGCGGGGAGGACCTCGGGCGCGTCCGGGGTCGCCGACATCATCTCGTCGACGAGATGCGTTCCTTGGTGGAGGATGAGGGCTTCCGAGATCTGGTCGGCGACCGAGAAGACCGGGTTCATCGCCTGGGTCGGTTCCTGGAAGATCATCGAGATCCCCCGGCCCCGCACCGCCGACATTCGCTCGAGGCCGGCCTTGATCCGACGGAACGACCGGCGGACCTTCGCGCGACCGGTCTTCGGGTTGATCTTGATCTTCGCCTCGGCGTCGAGGCCCCAGAGAAGGTCGATCCCGCGGAAGAGGACCTTTCCGCTGATCACGCGGCCCGGAGGGTCCGGGATCAGGCGGGTCACCGAGAACGCGGTGACGCTCTTCCCGCAACCGGTCTCTCCGACCAACCCGAGGGTCTCGCCGCGTCGTACCTTGAACGAAACCCCGTCAAGGGCCAGAACGACTCCGTCGTACGTGAAGAAGTACGTCTTCAGGTCTCGCACGTCGAGGACGACCGGGCTGCTCAGGGTCGTCGCTGGGATGGGTTCGGGGGTGGTCGGCGCAGGGGCCGACAGCGGGAACGACGCCTCGGTCGGAAGAGGGGAAGCGTCCCGTAGGGGCTGTGATACTGCTGACATGGTTCCCGTTCGCCTACCTCCGAAGCCGGGGGTCTAGGGCGTCCCGCAGCCCGTCCGCCAGGAAGTTCACGCTGATCGCGTAGAGGAAGAGCATCAGCCCGGGGAACAGGAACTGCCACCAGGGGATCACACAGGTACCGAACTGGCACGTCAGGAGCGCGTCCGTGAACGTGCTGGCGCCGGCACCGCTGTACACCGATAGGGCCGCCATGGAGCCCCACTCGGGGAAGTAGATGGTCGGAAAGACCGGGAAACCGAGGTAGACGAGCGTTCCGAGCAGCAGCGGGATCGTGCCGACGTCGAGGGACATCTGGACGAAGATCGGGTAGACGCTGTTCGGGATGATGTGGCGAAGCACCAGTCGTCCACCGCCCGCCCCGCTCGCCTTCGCGGCTTCGACGTACTTTTGCTCGCGGACGACGAGGACCTGGCCGCGTACGATACGGGCGTAGAACGGCCACCAGACGATGACGAAACCTACGATCAGTAAGGCGACCCGCATGCCGAACGGCTGGAAGACCGGTAATGCGACGAGCACGGCGATGACGATGATCACGAAGAGGATCTGGGGGATCGAGAGGAAGATGTCGACGATCCGCATCAGCGCTTCATCGACCCAGCCTCCGAAGAACCCGGAGATCGCTCCGACCAGGAGGCCGATGAGGGCACCCGTTCCCACGATCGCGACCGATACGCCGAGCGACCAATCCGACCCCCGCAAGAGCCCCGCGTAGATGTTGTAGAAGGTCGGGTTGCTGGGAGCCGTGGTGATCGAACCGAGGGGGAGCGGACCGAGGGTACCATGAGAGAAGTCAATGGTCGGAGCGATGTCCGACGGGTATCCCGAGGGTGTCTGGTAGCAGTTCGGTCCGGGGGAGACGGTTCCCGACGAGTACGTGCACAAGCAGCCGTTGACGGGCGGGTAAAGGCCGCTGGACGCGCACTCCTGCTGGAGCTGGGTCCACGGGATCGGTTGGAACAGGGCGTAGATCGCGATGAGAATGAAGATGACCAGGATCACGATCCCGACCATCGCGAGCGTGTTGCGTCGAAGGAAGTACCACGTCCGCTTCATCTGGGCGATCCGCGGGTTGGGCCGTCGGCCGCGCCGGGCCACGGGGACCGCCTCGGCGGGCTCGGCGAGAGGGGCTGGGGCCTCGGTCACTCCTGCTGACATTCCCTATTCTCACCCCAGTCGGACCCGCGGGTCCAGGTAGGCGTAGAGAACGTCCACGATGATATTGGCAAACACGACCAGGAACGTGAACAGGAGCGTAGAGCCGAAGATCAGCCCGAAATCATACGGAGCCAGCAGCGCGTAGACGAACATCCGGCCGACGCCGTTCAGGTCGAAGATCGTCTCGACGACCGGGAAGCCGCCGATGAAGAACGCGAAGGTGAGTCCCAGAACCGTGATCGTGACGTTGAGCGAGTTGCGGCCAGCGTGCTTCGAGATGACGACGTTCTCGGGTACCCCTTTCGACCGGGCCGTCCGGACGAAGTCGAGGTTCATGACCTCGAGCATGCTGTTGCGGACGAACCGCAGCAGCCCCGCGATCGTCCCGTACGCGATGACGAGCGCTGGGAGAACCATGCGGATGATCGAGTCCAGCGCGAGCCACCCCTGACCGTGGATGAGGGCGTCCAGCGTGGGGAACCCGGTGGGGGTGGTGATGACGCCTTTCGATAACCAGCTCGGCCACTGCCCGTTCGGATAGCACAACTGGCTGGGCCACGAACCGTAGAAGACCTGGAAGAAGGACTGGGCCTTGCACGTCGGGTCCTCACCATTGAACGTGGGACCTAACCCTAGGACGAACGCCATGAGCAAAAAGGTTCCGAGAAGGAACCCGGGTAACGCATAGCCGGAGAACGAAATCACCCGGGAGGCCTGGTCGACGGGACGATTACGGTACACTGCGGCTAAGTTACCTAACGGTATCGAAACGATCAGGATGATGATCAGCGAGAAAATTGCAAGCTCCAGCGTGTAGGGGAGTAACCAGCTGAGGACGGTCGCCACCGGTTCCCCTTGGATCAGCGAATCCGCAGAAGACGCTCCGCTATGATTATCGACGTAGCCCCACTGGAACGTCAGACTATTTCCAATGTAGATCCCCCACTGGACATACACCGGCGAGTCCAATCCTAACTTGTTCACATCTCGCTGATAGAGCGGGTTCGTGCAGTTACCCGCTTGAGGGAGCCCAAATACGGAACATGGACAGACCGGGGAGTATCCACAGGGGGCGTTCTTGGGCGGGGGACCGAACGAGGAGATGAGCCGGTCCTGGATCGGGAGCGCGCTCACCAGGGCGAAGGTGATGGTCATTACGCCGACGATGATCGGGACTACTAGGATGAGTCGTCGGACGATGTAGATCCACATCCGCATGGGCTACGTCCCCTCCCGCGCGGGCACAAGAAGACCAGAACCTGCCTGTATTTATACGGTTATCAAGTTGGTTCGCCGAGTCGGCGGCGACCCGAATTCGGTCGGTTCTAGAGCAGGGGGAGCGACCCGGTTATGGGGTCGAGCTGGGAAGCGGCCGCGGGGCCGATCCCGAGGCAGGTCTTCGTTCCCGGTGGCACCTCGGTGAACCCGGCGTCCTCCACGAGCACCCACAAGAGCCCGAGGCCGCGGGCCTGGCGTGCGAGGGTCTCGAGGGCCTCCAAGGTCGGGGCCACGAGCGCGATCTTCTTCTGCCCTGTGGCCGACCAGGCGCGGAACGCCTCGGGAGCGCGTTTCGCCGCTTCCTGGGCCAACAGGACCGCCGCGTGGGCGACCTGAACGGCGGCCTTGCCCGCGGTCAGCCGGAGCTCGCCCCGGACGACGATGACCATCTTGTAGTCGGCGCCCCGGGGAGGCGTTCTAGGTGACGTACTCCTCCTCCCTCTGCCGCCGGAGAGCATCCCGCTCTGCCCTCACCGAGTCCAGCTCGACCGTGAGCCGTGCCGACTCGGCCGGGTTCGCCGACGAGACGCGCAGCGCATGTTGAAGTCGTCGTTCGTCCCTCCCGAGCCGTTCCAGCTCGCGCGAGAGCTCCCAGGCTCCCTCCTCCCCCTTGCCCTCGGCCACCGATAGGCCCGTCGGGGGGGTTCGCGCGAACGCGCCCCGAAAGAACGCTGCGACGAGCGCGACAGCGGTGATGGCCGCGAGGACCGCCTCGAGGACGGGGTCGGACCACGCGGCGGCGAACCCACCGGGCACAAGGTCGAGGATGCCGAATCCGACCACGACCGTGAGCCCGACGCTCATCACGAAGGAGAGCGTCACGATCTCGAGCAGCCGTCGGCCCCCCTGAGGACCCCGGACCCTCCATTCGGGGAAGAGGGCTTTCGCGACCGCGTATCCGGGAACGAAAAAGAGTAGGAGCGCTCCGACGAGCCCTTCGAGGACCCCCAGGAGCGTCATCGGTCCGCCGGCGGGCTCACGGGGCCGCGTCCCCTCCGGCGCCGAACTGCTTCTCCATCTGGCGCCGGAGCCTTCGGTTGGAGACCAGGCCGTGGGCCGCCTTGCGGGTCGTCTCGTAATGTTTCAGGAGCGCGCGGACCTCCTGAGGGCGGTGGCCGCTGCCCCGCGCGATGCGGTGGATCCGGTCGGCCTTGAGGAGCTGGGGGTCGTCCAGTTCCTCGCCCGTCATCGAGTCGAGGATGACGCGGAACCCGCGCAGCCGCTTCTGGGTCTGCTCGAGCTCCTTGTCGTCGACCTTCATCGAGCTGAACCCGGGGAAAGCGGAGAGGATCTTCGAGAACGGGCCCATCTCTCCGAGCGAGTCGAGCTGCGAGCGCATATCGCGGAGCGTGAAGCGACCGCTCATGAGCGCCTTCGCGGCCTTCTCGGCGGCATCCTTGTCGGAGAGCTCCTCGAACCGCTCGAGGAGGCCTTGGATGTCGCCCATCCCGAGGAGGCGGGAGACGAACCGCGTCGGCTCGAACCGCTCGAGCTCGTCCAGGTGCTCGCCGGTGCCGATGAACAGGATCGGAGCCCCGCTCACGGCTACCGCGGAGAGCGCCCCACCGCCCTTCGCCGATCCGTCGATCTTGGTGAGGATCACGCCCGTGAGCCCCACGGCCTTGTGGAACGCCTCCGCGCTCCGGCCGGCGGTCTGGCCCATCGCGGCGTCGAGGACCAGGAGGACCTCGTCGGGCTGGAGCGCCGCCTTGACGCGCTTGAGCTCCTCGATCAGGTCCGGGTCGATGCCGCTCCGACCGGCGGTGTCGACCAGTACCGCGAGGTGCGGGGGGAACTTCGCGAGGGCTTCCTCAACGATCACCTCGGCCCGCTTCTCCGACCGGTTCGCGTAGAACTCGCACCCGACCTTCTTCGAGAGCTGCTCCAGCTGGTCGACCGCCGCCGGTCGGTGGACGTCCGCCGCGACCAGCCCCACCCGGACACCGCGCTTCTGGAAGTACCGGGCGAGCTTTCCCGCCGTGGTCGTCTTTCCCTGGCCAAAGAGCCCGGCGAGGAGGATCTTCTTGGGCCGCAGGTCGAAAGGGCGGTCCTTGCCGAGGATGCCGCGCACCTCCTCGTAGATGATGCGGACGAGGAAGTCGCGGAGGCTCACCCCGGCCGGCGGCTTCTCCTCGACCGCCCGCCGCCGGACCCGCTGCGTCAGCGCGAGCGTCAGCTGGACGTTGACGTCCGCCTGGAGGAGCGCCCGTTGGATGTCCCGTACGACCTCCGAGAGGAGGGCTTCGTCCACGACGGACCCCCGGGCGATCTTCTGGAGGACGCCCCGAAGGGACTTTCCGAGAGAATCGAGGACCATGGTAACGGCCGGCCCGTGGGGGCCCAAGAACCCAACGTGGACGGGCTATAAGTGGGGAGCGTGGGGGTCATAAGAAGCGGCCACGCGTGCGAGTGCTTCGCTCGCCACGGAATCGTCTTAAGAACGTTCGAGGCTCGGAAGGTCCGAGACCATGACTCCTGACTCGGCAGCCCCGTCCCCCAAGGTCGCGCCGCCGAAGCTGAACCCGGTTCGGGTCCCGATCGCCGAGGAGCCTATCGAGGCACGGACCACCGACTTCCGCGAGGTGCTCCACGCGTACTCGAAAGAGGACGCGATCCTCGAAGCGAAGCGGTGCATCCAGTGCCGCCGGCCATGGTGCGTCGAAGCGTGCCCCATCACGCAGGACTGCCGCGAGTACATCCACCTCATCGCGGACGGGGACTTTGACGGAGCCGCCCGGGTGACGCTGCGCGAGAACCCCCTCGCCACGTGCCTGTGCAAGGTCTGTTACCACTACTGTGAGGACTCCTGCGTCGTGAAGAAGAAGGGGGTCCCGATCGCCATCCGCCACCTGAAGCGCGCCGCCCTCGAACTCGGGGAGAGCGAGCTCGTGTACGTGGCGTCGAAGCCGAAGCACCAGCGGGTCGCGGTCGTCGGAGCCGGCCCGGCGGGCCTCATGATGGCCTGGGAGCTCGGCGTCCGGGGCTACTCGGTCACCGTCTTCGAGCAGGAGCACCGGTACGGGGGCCTGATGCAGACGATCCCGGCGTACCGGATGACGGACGCCGACGTCGAGACCGACCGCAAGCGGTTCCGCAACCTTGACGTCACGTTCGTAGACGGGACGAAGGTCGGCAAGGAGTTCCCGATCGACAAGCTGACACGGCAGGACGGCTACCAGGCGGTCTTCATCGCGATCGGGACGCCGAGCCACCGCACCCTCGGAGTGCCGGGGGAGAACCTCCCCGGAGTCCTTCCGGCCCTCGACTTCCTGAAGCACGTCAACCACGGGATACCGGTCACGGTCGGCAAGGAGGTCGTCGTCATCGGCGGCGGCGACGTCGCGATGGACTCCCTACGGACCGCGCTTCGCGAGTCCCACGGCGGCCGCGTGACGCTGGTCTACCGCCGGAGCCGCCAGGAGATGCCGGCCGACCCGGAAGAGGCTCAGGGGGCCGAGCACGAGGGGATCCGGTTCGAGTTCCTCCGGGCGCCGCTCCGTATCGTCGGGACTCACCACGTCGAGGGGCTCGTCGTCCAGACGATGGAGCTCGGACCCCCCGACACCGACGGTCGGCGAAAGCCGGTGCCGGTCCCGGGCTCCGAGGAGACCATCCCCTGCGACACCGTGATCATCGCGGTCGGACAGAAGGCCGACCTGACCGGGTTCGGACCGGAGCTCGACCTCAAGCTTACCTCCCAGGGCTGGCCCGAGGGGAAGGGGAAGGGCTTCGAGACTGCCGTCCCCGGCATCTTCGCGGGCGGAGGCCGCTCGGTCGTCTACGCGATGGGAACCGCCATGGACGCGGCGGACGCGATCGACGCGTACCTTTCCGCGAAGAGGGGAGAGACCGCCTCGCCGCGGCCCGACCCTCTCGGCGGAACCGAGAGCTTCCACAAACCCGCCGGCTACACCGCCCCCATCCGAGTGTAGCCCGACCGACAACGTCCCGGCAGCGGGGCGGGAACCTTTTTCCGAGGTCCCGCTCCATCTACAGGCGATGACGTTCGGTCGACGGGCCGTTCCGCTCCGCGCGGTCGCGCTCGTGGCTCTCGTGGCCGTGCTCATGGCGGTTCCGAGCCTTCCCATCGCGGCCGCCCGTCCCGCGACGGGGACCTCCTTCGCACAAGCGACGGCGGTTCCGCCCTACGCCGCCGCGGTGTATTCCGGCTCGTTCGCAACCCGGGCCGGTTACGAGGCCAGCTATGCTTCGTCGGTCACGAACCCGGTCCCCGCCGTGGGCCAGCAGCTCGTCGTCGTCACATTCCGACCGAGCGACCCGTCGTTCTTTACCCCCCCGCCGACCGGTTCCCACCCTCTCTCGGTGACTGAGGTCGCCGACCGGTACGGCCTCTCCCCCGTCGCGTTCGCGTCGGCGGAGTCGTACTTCGAATCGATGGGCCTCGCCGTCGTACGCGCCGGGCCCGACCGCCTCACGCTCACGCTCGACGGAGATCCGGCGGCGGTACACCGTGCGTTCGGCACCGAGCTCATGTCCGGGGCATTCGAAGGACGGGCCGTGACGTTCCCCTCCTCGCCGCCGAGCCTTCCGGCGCTGCTCGAACCGTTGGTCGCATCGGTCACCGGCCTTTCGAGCGGCTTCGTCACGTTCTCGCTGCCCACGGGTCTCCCCGGGGACGTCGTCAACGTCTCGAACGGGCCCGTCGCGGGGTCGAACGACATGATCTCTCCTGCGATCGCGAGGGAGATCTACGACCTCTCCCCGCTCTACAACGTCTCGGGCGCTCCGCACTACGCGGTCGGCCAGGGTATCGCGCTCCTCCTTTGGGGGAACGGGTACGACCCGGCGGACCTCCGCGCGTTCTTCTCCGAGGACTACCCCAGCAGTTTCCCGCAACCCACGCTGCAGCCGTTCCCGGTGGACGGGGCACTGTCTCCCTCGGCGAACGCCCCCCGGGACCCCAGCAAGGCTCCCCAGGAGCTGACGCTCGACATGGAGTGGGCGGGGTCGATGGCCCCCGGCGCGACGCTGGACGCTGTCTACGCACCGGACGGTCCGCAGGACCAGAACTACTCCCCGACCGTCGCGTCCATGACGGACGCGCTCGGCGAGGCCGTGACCGGGATCCCCGGGGTCTCCGTCATCTCGATGTCGTTCGGGACCCCCGAAGGGTCGAGCCAATCGCTCGCGACCGCCTGGAGCACCGAGCTCGCGACGGCGACCCAGGAAGGGATCACGCTCCTCGCGGCGACCGGCGACCTCGGAGGCGACGACGGGGCCGCGTGCTCCGGAGCGCCCTCGACCGACTATCCGGCCGACTCTCCGGACATCATCGCCGTGGGCGGGACCGCTCCAGCGCTCGCGCGCAACCTCCTCGGGCAGATCACCGGACTCGCGAGCGAATCCGCCTGGAGCGGCAGCGGCGGAGGGTTCTCCTCGGTCACCCCGGCGCCCTCCTGGCAGGAGGTCGGGAGCGCCGCGGCCCCGATCGAGAAGGCCGGTTATCGCGGGACCCCCGATGTCGCGGCGACCGCCGCGAACAATTTCCTCTACTACAATGGAGAGAACTCGGTCGCGGCCGGCACGAGCTTCGCGACGCCGCTCTGGGCGGGTCTCATCACGGAGATGAACGCGCTCTACGGAAGTCGGCTCGGGTTCGTCACCCCGCGGCTCTACGCGGTGGGCGCGGCCCAGGAAACCGGCCAGGACCCGGTCGGCCTCGCCGATATCATGACCGGCTCCACGTGCATCGGCACCGCAGGCCCCGGCTGGGACACGAAAACGGGCTGGGGTTCGCCTCGCGCGCTCCTCCTCTTCGAGGACCTGACGGCGACGTTCGTCAACCTCACCCTCTCCGCCTCTCCCTCTCCGGTGGCACCGGGCGGAACCGTGACGGTCGTGGGGCGGATTACGAACCGGACGAGCGGGACCCCGATCGTCGACGTCCCGGTCGATGTCAGTCTCCAGGCCAGCGACCCGAACGGACCGTGCGCCGGGGTATGGGGCGCCAAGAGCCTCACGAGCAACGCCACCGGCTTCGTCACCCTCGTGGTCGCGGTCCCGGTCTGCTTCTTCGGGGCCCACGGGACCGCCCAGGTCTCCGTCACGAGCGATGGGTATTACGGTGCGACCTCCACGACGTTCCAAGTCAACCTCCTCGCGTACGTGCCACCGCTCGTAGGGATCGAAGAGTATCCCCAGAACGTGCTCGCCTTCGTGCTCATCATGGGAGCCGCGATCGCGGTCGGATACGTCCTGGGCCGGGGTCGTCAACGGGCTCCCCCCTCCCCTCCCGTGACCCGGCCACCCCCTCCACCACGACCGCGCCGGCCGCGCCTTCCTCAGCGAGCCCTCCACCGGCGGCTCCGCCCGCTCCCCCGGGGGACGCATCACCCCCGCCGGAGGGCCCGTCGGGGCCGCCCGCGTCGTAGCTCTCGGTCCCCCGGCCTCTGCGGAACCCCCCTTCGTCTCTCGGCGTGCGGCCCCAAAAGACTTAATCCGGTCCCCCTCTCGCCTCCCTGTGCCCGAGGCATCGGGGGATGCCCCGGTCGGGGCGGCCCCGGTCGCTCTCTCGGGGCCCGAACGTTCGCTTCTGCTGGCCTTGCGAGAGCGGGAGGGCTCCGCGATGGAGGAGGAGTCGCTCGGTCGCGAGGTCGGGTTACCGGCTGACCAGGTGCGCGGAAGCCTCCAGCGCCTCCGCTCGAAGCATCTCGCGTTGGTCGAGGAGGAACATGAGACGATCCCCCGGCTCACGCCCAAGGGGGAGAGCGCCCTCGCGCGCGGACTTCCCGAGCGGAGGTTCTTGGACGCGCTCCGGCAGCACGGGGGTTCGCTGACCCCGGACGAGGTGACCGCGGCCGGGCTGGACGACGAGGAACGGTCCGCCGCGATCGGGATCCTCCGCCGGCGCGGCTTCCTCGCCGAGGGACCCCCGTTCCGTTTGAAGGCCGATGCCCGGACCTCGGAGGGCTTCCTGCCGGAGGAGACCGTCCTCAAGCAGGTCTCCGAGGAAGGGGCCGACGCCGACCCGGCGATCGTCGACGCGCTCGAGCGACGCGGCCTCGTCCGCCGCGACCATCGGTCGATCAAGCGCTGGTCGGTCTCCGAGGAGGGGCGACGACTCCCATTGGCCCCGGAGGGGGAGGAGCTTCTGGGTTCGCTCACCCCCGAGATCTTGCGTTCGGGGAGTTGGCGGGGCCGTACCTTCCGACCTTATGACGTCCGAGCCGCCGTGCCGTACCTCACGGGCGCGCGGCCGAACCCGTACATGGCCTGGCTCGAAGAGTTCGAAGAGGTCCTGATCGGGCTCGGTTTCGAGCAGGCCGAGGGCCCGCTTCTCGAGACCGAGTTCTGGAACAACGACGCGTTGTTCATGCCTCAGGACCATCCCGCGAGGTCCATCCACGACGCGCTCTCGGTCGAGGGGGTCGAGGGCAAGCCGCCGGCGCCAGACCTTCTCGCTCGCGTCGCCGCGGTCCACGAAGGTCGACCTCTGCCCGGCATGGGCGCGCCGCTCGGACCGGGGTGGCCCGGGTCCTACGACCCCCGGGTCGCGGTCCGGCCGGTGCTTCGATCCCAGACGACCGCCGTCTCGGCGCGCTACCTCGCGGCGAAACCCCGACCCCCCTTCCGGATGTTCTCGATCGACCGCAACTTCCGGCGTGAGGCGCTCGACGCTCGCCACCACCTCGAGTTCCACCAATGCGAGGGGATCATCGGCGAGGAAGGGCTCGACCTCCGACACCTCGTCGGCGTGTTCACGACCCTCGCGGATGCGATCGGTCTCCACGAGATGAAGATCCGGCCGAGCTACTTCCCGTTCACCGAGCCCTCGATAGAGGGGTACGTCCGCCACCCCCGCCTCGGCTGGATGGAGGTGTTTCCCGGCGGGGTGCTGCGCCCGGAGGTCCTCGGCCCGTTGGGGGTCGAGGTGCCGGTGCTCGCGTGGGGGATCGGCGTGATGCGGCTCGCGATGGTGGCTCTCGGCTGCAACGACATCCGCGAGCTGTTCCAGGACGACCTGGCCGCCCTCACTGGAGGGAGCCCGTAGCGATGCCGCGCACGGTGCTCGACACGGAACGCTTGCTTTCCCTGGCCGGTCGGCCGCTCAGCGCCTCTGCCCTGGACGACCTTCTCTTCGCTTCGAAGGCCGAGGTCGAGGGACATGACGGCACGGCCCTCACGGTCTCGGTGACCCCCGACCGTCTCGACCTCCTTTCAGAGGGGGGACTAGGTCTCTACCTTCAGGGAGTCCTCAGGGCCGCCCACGGGATCCCGAGCTATCGGGCGGCGCCCACCGAGGACCTTTCTGCCGGGTTCGAGGTCGACCGATCGGTGGAGCCGATCCGCCCGGCGATCGGCGGAGCGGTCGTCCGCGCGCCTAAGGGGCGGTCGCTCGACGCGGGCCTCCTGGTCGAGGCGGTGCGGTTCCAAGAGATCCTTCACAGCACGATCGGGCGGGACCGGCGGGCGGCGAGCCTGGGTATCTATCCGGTCGACCGGCTCGAGTTCCCGGTCCGTTACTCGCTCGAGCCGATGGCCAACGTCCGCTTCGTGCCGCTGGACGCCTCCGAGGAGGTCGGGGCCGTCGAGTTCTTCCGGGACCATCCGATGGCGCAGACGTACGGACCGCTCGGACGAGCGGGCGATTCGTGTCTCGCCCTCCGGGATGCACGGGGCACCATCCTCAGCCTGCCCCCGGTCCTCAACGGCCGCGCCGCCGGCGAGGCCCGTGTTGGGGACCGAGAGCTCCTGATCGAGGCGACCGGGACCCGCGAGCGTAGCGTCGCGGAAGCCGTCGGGCTCCTCCTCGTGGCGTTCGTAGCGCAGGGCTGGTCCATCTCTCCCGTCCCGGTGTCGCGCCCGGACGGTAGCCGTTCGGACGGGACACCGTTGGTTCACGGCCACTCGGTAGACCTTCCGTCCTCGGTCCTCCGAGGGCTCGGAGGGGAGTCGCTGTCGGCGGCCGTAGTCGAACGAAGGCTCGCCGAGGCACGGCTCGGAGGGCATCCCCAGCCCGGCGGGTGGAAGGTCGATGCACCGCCGTGGCGGCCCGACATCATGACCGCGGTCGACGTCGGAGAGGACGTGCTCCTCGCCGAGGGGGTGCGCCCCGAGGACGGGCTTCTCCCGCCGAGCCGCACCCGAGGCCGCCTGCGTCGCGAGACGCTCTTCCGACGCCATTTCGCGTCCACGCTTCTCGGGCTCGGCCTGGCCGCACCCCACACGCCACTCCTGGTCTCGGAGTCCACGGTCGCCCGTCTCGGTGGGGAAGCTCCGTTGCACCTCCGCAATCCGGTCTCCGGCGAATTCGCCTATATTCGGAACCGCCTCCTCCTCTCGCACCTCGACGTGCTCGCCCACAATACCCGTCACGGCTACCCGCAGCGGTTCGGCGAGGTCGCCCCCGTGGTCGTGGCGTCCCCCGGTTCCGACACCGGCGGGGAGACCCGTTACCATGCCGGGCTCATGGTCGCGTCCGACACCGCCGGCTTTGCCGAGGCGGCGGCCCTCGTCGAGTATCTCCTCCGAACGGTGGACGTGGCCGCGGTCCGAGAGCCTACGGAGGTTCCGGGCGTGACCCGCGGGCGCGCGGCGCGCGCCCGGGTCGCCGGGGAAGCGGTCGTGGAGCTCGGAGAGGTCGCGCCGGCCCTGCTCTCGGAGCTCGGCGTTCCGGTCCCGGTAGCGTGGGCCGAGGTCGACCTCACCGCCCTTTGGCCCCTCGTCGCGCGCCTCGACACCGCTTAATATCGCTCCCCGGTCCTTCGGCGATGGCCCGGTCTCGGCGAGGTCCCAAAGCGTCGGCGGCGCGCAGCCGCTGGGAGAAGGACGCCCGCCGGGCGATCGGTGCCCGGGTCGAGGGCGGCCGTCTCCCGATCCTGGTCGCTCCTCCTCCGGACCCCGACCGAGCGTTCCTCGAGGAGATCGGTTTCCCGGGAGAGACGCCGTTCACCCGGGGGATCCAGCCCACGATGTACCGCGGCCGGCTCTGGACGCTCCGTCAGTACTCCGGGTTCGGGAGCGCCGCGGCGACGAACGAGCGGTTCCAGTTCCTCTTGAAGGGCGGTCAGACCGGGCTCTCGGTCGCGTTCGACCTCCCGACCCAGAACGGCTACGACTCCGACCACCAGCGAGCTCACGGAGAGGTCGGTCGGTGCGGCGTGCCGGTCGCCTCGCTCGGGGACATGCGGACGCTCTTCGGGGGGATCCCGCTCGACAAGGCCACCGTCTCGATGACGATCAACGCCACCGCACCCATCCTCCTCTCCCTGCTGGTCGCGGTCGCCGAGGAGAACGGGGTCCCACGGGCCCGGCTCGGGGGGACCGTGCAGAACGACGTCCTGAAGGAGTACGTCGCCCGCGGGACGTACATCTACCCCCCAGGCCCCTCGATGCGGCTCACGGTCGACCTGATCGAGTTCACGACCCGCGAGATGCCCCAGTGGAACTACATCTCGGTCTCGGGCTACCACATGCGCGAGGCGGGAGCGACCGCGGTCCAGGAGGTGGCGTTCACGATCGCGAACGCCATCGCCTACGTCCGGGCGGTGCGGGAACGCGGGCTCGACCTCGACGAGTTCCTCCCCCGGCTCTCGTTCTTCTTCTCGGCCGACCGGAACTTCCTAGAAGAGGTCGCGAAGTTCCGGGCGGCGCGACGCCTTTGGGCCCGGATCGTGGGCGATGAGTTCGGGGCGAAAGGGAACCGCTCGAAGCAGCTTCGTTTCCACACACAGACCGCCGGCTCGAGCCTCACGGCCCAACAGCCCGAGCTGAACGTGGTTCGCACGACCCTAGAGGCGCTCTCGGCGGTCCTCGGGGGTACGCAGTCGCTCCACACCAACGCGCTCGACGAGGCGCTCGGCCTCCCGACGGAGTCGTCGGCCCGGCTCGCGTTGCGAACGCAGCAGATCCTCGCCGAGGAATCGGGGGTCACGAACACGGTCGACCCGCTCGGAGGTTCGTACGAGATCGAGTACCTGACCGACCGGATCGAGGCCGAGGCCCGAGAGTACCTCGACCGGATCGAGCAGATGGGAGGGGCGCTCGTCGCGATCCAGCGGGGGTTCATTTCGGGCGAGATCTCGAAGGAGGCCTACCGCGTCGCCCGGGCCCGGGAGCGGAAGGAGGAGGTCGTGGTGGGCGTCAACCAGTTCACGGAAGGCAACCCTCGGTTCTCGCTCTTCCCCCAGGCCGGAGGCCCCGGCGTCCATACCCAGAGGATCACTCCTGCCGAGGAGCGGCAACAGGTCGCGCGCCTCCACCGCTGGCGTCGCGAACGCGACCGGGCCGTGGTCGAGGCGGCGCTCTCCGAGCTCCGCGAGACGACCGACCGCGGCGCCAACGTCATGCCGTCCGTCCTGAAGGCGGTCCGGGCCGGAGGCACGCTCGGCGAGGTCGCCAACGTGTGGAGGTCCTGTTTCGGAGAGCAGCCCCCATCGACCGCATTCTAGGAGGAACCATGAAGCTCGATCACGTAGGAGTCGTCGTCGCGAACATCTCGGGAGCGCTCCAGCACTGGGGACCCATCCTCGGCCAGCCCACGTCGCCTCCCGAGGAGGTTCCGGGAGGCGGGGTGGTCGTCGCGTTCTTGGCCGCGGGGGAGACCCATGTGGAGCTCGTCGAACCGACCGGGCCGAAGTCCCCGGTCTCGAAGTTCCTCGCCACCCGAGGCGGCGGGGTCCACCACATCGCGTTCTCGGTCCCGAACGTCGACGCAGCCCTCGCGACCGTCGTGACCCGAGGGGGCCGGGTGATCGACCCGCACGGTCGCCCCGGGGCTCGGGGTCGTCGGATCGGGTTCGCTCATCCTTCGGCGTTCGGCGGAGTCCTGGTCGAGTTCGTGGAGGAGGCCCCATGAGCCGGATCACCTCCGCGGACCTTTTCGGGATCTACGACAGCCGAGGTAGGCTCACGGTCGAAGCGAGCATCGCCCTCGCCTCCGGCGCGCGGAGCCGTGCCGGGGCACCGAGCGGTGCGAGCACGGGCGTGCACGAGGTCATGGCGTTCCCGAAGGGCGGGGTTCCCGAGGCGCTCGCCACGTTCCGGGCGCGAGTCGGGCCCCGCCTCATCGGACTGGACGCTTCCGACCAGCGCGCGGTGGACGCAGCGATTCACGAGGTCGATGGGACCTCGGATTTCTCATCCATCGGGGGGAACACGGCGACCGCGGTGTCCATCGCGGCCGCGATGGCCACCGCCGAGGAGACGGGTCGGCCCCTCTGGAAGGTCCTCGCCCGGCCGGGCGTGGATGGTCGCTCGTTCCCCGCGATTGCAGGGAACTGCTTGAACGGCGGTCGGCACGCGATCGGAGGCCCGGACATCCAGGAGTTCATCGCGTTCGCCGACTGCGCCCGGCCCGAGGATTCCATCCGTGCGGCCGTGCGGGTCCATGGGCTCGTCGGCGAAGAACTGCACCGGCGGCTCCCCAAGACCGCCCTGGGTCGGGGCGACGAGGGTGGGTGGGTCGCGGGAGTCTCGAACCTCGAGGCGCTCGAGATCCTCACGGACGCCTGCGCGAAGGCACGCGATGAGCTTCACCTCGAGGTTCGTCCGGGGATCGACCTCGCCGCGAGCGAGTTCTTCGAGAAGGGAAAGTACCGCTATCGCGAGCAGACCCTCGACACCGAGGGCCAGGTCGGGTTCGTCTCCAAGCTCGTCGACCGTTTCGACCTGCGGTTCGTGGAGGACCCCTTCGACCAGGAGGCGTTCGACGCGTTCGCCGCGCTCACGAAGGCGGTCGGCGGCCGGACCCTGGTGATTGGGGACGACATCTTCGTGACGAACGAGCACCGATTGCGCATGGGACTCGAGCGGAGGTCGACCAACTCCATCCTCATCAAGGTCAACCAGGTCGGTACGCTCACCGACACGTTCGCGACCGTCGACCTCGCGAGGAGCCAGGGGCTGTCGACCGTGACCTCGCACCGGTCCGGCGAGGTGCCCGAAGGATGGCTCGCCCACGTGGCCCTCGGGACCGGCGCACGGGGGTTGAAGTGCGGAATTCTCGGCGGAGAGCGGGTGGCAAAGCTAAATGAACTCCTGCGGCTCGGCCGCGCCACCGGAACCTGACGAGATGCCCGACGACGAGACCCTGATCCAGGAGCCCATGACGGCGAGCGACGGCCAGGACATCCAGCCCGGCGAGCTCCTCATCCCCGAGGACACGTACCTCACCTCGGGCGTCCACATCGGGACGCAGCAGAAGTCGGCCTCGATGCGCCGGTTCGTCTTCAAGGTCCGATTCGACGGGCTCCATGTCCTGGACGTCCGCGAGACCGACCGGCGGATCCGCCTCGGGGCGAAGTTCCTCTCGCGCTTCCCGCCCGAGCGGATCCTGGTGGTGTCGCAGCGGCAGTACGGCCAGAAGCCGGTACGGATCTTCGCGAAGACCCTCGGAGCGGTCTCCTTCGCCGAGCGGTTCGTGCCCGGCTGCCTCACCAACCCCAACCTCGAGGAGTACTTCGAGCCGAAGGTGCTCATCGTCACCGACCCGGCGACCGACCAGCAGGCCCTCAGCGAAGCGGTCTCCATCGGGATTCCCGTCGTCGGTTTGTGTGACGTCAACAACGAGACCCGGGACGTCGATTTCGTGATCCCCGCGAACAACAAGGGCCGGGTGGCCCTCGCGACCGTCTATTGGCTGCTCGCTCGCGAGATCTTGAAGGCCCGCGCCGGCGTAGCCGAGCTTGAGTACCCGCTGACCATCGACGACTTCCAGGCCGCGCTCTGATCCTCTCGTTCCCTCGAGAGGGCCCGGACCTCCGCCACCTTCGACCTTTTATCGGGGGGCCGCCTCCTTCTCCCGTGGCAGCGCCGAAGTCGGGCCTCCTCGAGCTCCTCTCCCAGCACGGGGTTCCGGAGAAGGGCGCCCGCGTCTACCTCGCCGCGTGCCGCGGCGGGGCGATGACGGCGAGCGAGCTCGCCCGCATCTCGGCCGTGAACCGAGTCGAGGCCTATCGGTTCATCAAGCAGCTCAGCGCGGAGGGGCTCCTTCGGGCGACCGGGAGTCGTCCCCAGCGGTTCGAGGCGCTCTCTCCGGACGACCTCGTCGACCGGTGCATCCACCGAGCGTCCGACCGGCTCCAGCAGCTCGAGAAGGACCGGGACCGGATCCTGGCCGAGTGGGCCGAGGGTCGGGACGAGTTCGACGAGCGCGACCCGCGCAAATTCGCGGTCCTCGAGGGGACGGAGGCGATCCGCCGGTTCCTGCTCAAGCGCATCGGGGCCGCCGACCGCGAGATCCTCGTGAGCGCGAGCGAGCGCACGCTCTCCCGGTTCGTTGACCTCGGGCTCGACCGCGCGTTCCGAGAGGCGAGCAGCCGGGGCGTGAAGGTGCGCGTCGTCGCGGAGGTCGATTCCCAGAACCTCGTCGAGGCGAAGCATTTCTCCGGCTTCTCCGAGCTTCGCCATTCGAGCAACCCGGTGGCCAACCGAGCCGTAGTGATCGACCGGGTCGGATCTCTCGTGTACGTCTCGAGCGAGGACGGGCTCGGCCGGTCGGGGGAGGAGCAGGTGGCCCTCTGGTCGTCCGCCCCGATGTTCATCCGACTCGCACGGGACTACCACCGCCGCATGTGGACGCCCGCCACACGGGCGGAGGCTCGCTTCGTCGAGCTCGAGAACCCCCCCGAGGCGGTGCTTCCCGTGGTCTCCGGCAAGGAGTCCGTACCGTTTCAACGGCTGAAGGACGTCGCGAAGCTCGGCATGCGGGCGTCCGGGGTCCGAGAGTTCCAGCTCCACCTCCCGGAGCTGATCGAGACGATCGCTCGGCAGCTCGGCCGCGAGATCGCGGGTCAGATCGAGGGCCGTACTCCCGAGGAGGTCGCCCGCGCCCTCGGGCTGTACTACGAGACGCACACGATGGGGCACCTCGCCACCGTCCGCGAACGTCCCCTCACGCTCCGCGTCACGGGATGCTTCGCCTGCACCGGCGACTCGCCCGAGATCGGTCGGGTGATGTGCTCCCAGCTCCTTCGGACCGTCCTCGAGACCCGGTTGGGCCAGCGCTGGGAGGTCTCGAAGCCGGACCCGACCAAGCACGCGAGCCGCGGCTGCGTTTTCACGGCGACCCCTGCCTGAAACGGCATGCTACGCCGGCGCATGGTGTAGCATGTGTAGCATACAATCGTTACATGGAACGAACGAACCTATAAATAGGAGCCCTTATTTGGGGAATGCTACAAGCTATGAAGACCAGCTCTCCCGCACCCTCTGGGCGGCATCCGCGTTCGACTAACGTGAAGGTTCCCGGCCGGTCCCTCCCTTCCGAGGTCCGGGCCGTCGCTCCTCAGGCTCCCGCCGTGGCCGAGGTTTGCCCCAACTGCGGCTCTTCCCACTTGATCCGGGACGAGATCCGCGGGGAGATCGTCTGCGCCGACTGCGGGCTCGTGGTCGACCAGAGCGCCCTCGTGAGCGACCGTGGCCAGCGCGGCTCGAAGGAGGACACGGGCCGAGAGGCGCGCGGCTGGGGCCCCGTCATCTCCCCTCTCATGCCCGATAAGGGCCTGTTCAGCGAGATCGGCGTCCCGACGCGCGACTTCCAGGGGAACTCGCTCTCCCGGAACACCTCGCTGAAGTTCTACCACCTTAGGAAGCTCAACCACCGGCTCCGCGCCGCCCGCACCCACCAGAGGAACCTCGTGGTGGCGCTGGGCGAGCTGAACCGGCTCGCCGGGGTCCTCGGCCTCTCGCGGGAGGTCAAGGAGTCGGCGACGTACATCTACCGTCGGGCCCTCGAACACAAGGCGACCCGTGGGAAGAAGATCGTCGCGCTGGTCGCGGCGAGCGTCTACGCGGCGTGCCGCCAGTGCCACGTCCCGCGGACGATGAAGGAGATCATCGCCCACTCGAAGGCGACCAAGATCGAGGTCGGTCGTGCCTACACGCTGCTCGCCCGAGAGCTCAAGCTGGGGCTCAAGCCCGTCGAGCCGCGCGACTACCTCGTTCGGTTCACGCAGGACCTGAACCTCTCGAAGGAGGTCCGGCAGAAGGTCCTCTCGCTCCTCGAGCAGGTCGAGCAGGTCTACTCCACGAGCGGAGTGCTGCCGAACGGGATCCTCGCGACGATCATCTACATCGCGTCCAACCTGATGGGCGAACCCCGCAGTCAGGACCGGATCGCCGCGGTCGCGAACGTCACCCCGGTGACGATCCGCAACCACTACAAGGAGCTCCTCGAGCTCCTCGGGCTCCCGAAGAACCTGACCAACCCGCAGGCGCGCGGCACCCTGCCGAGCGAGGCGGGCGCGACCGGGGAGAACGCCGCCCTCGGCGCCCCCGCCGCGGGCCACTAAGCGCACCGGACGCGCCGGGGCGACGCCCCCGGAAACCAGATGAACCCGTGGGCGGGTCGCTCACCGTGCCTTCGGTCCCCGCGCTGAGCTACTCGTCGTTCCGTACGTACCAGGAGTGCCCGCTCCGCTGGCGCTTCCTGTATGTCGAGAAGCTCCCCGAGGCCCCGCGCGGCTACTTCACGTTCGGTCGGGTCATCCACTCGGTCCTCGAGGAGCTGGTCGCGCCGCTCGTGGTCCCCTCGGCCCGACGAGCGGGCGAGAGCGACCGACAGCGAACGCTGGACGAGTGGCACGTCCGTTCGAGCACCCCTACCCCGGTGCGGTGGATGAGCTCGGAAGAGCTCCTCGCGGCGTACGAGCGGGCCTGGTCGAGCGAGGGGTACACCTCGCCGGAAGAGGAGTCCCGGTACCGGGCCCTCGGCCGGGAGATCCTGCTGCGGTACTATGAGTTCCTCGTGCGGGACCGGCCGGTACCGGTCGCGGTCGAGGAGCACCTTGAGGCGCGATGGGACGGCATCCCGATCCACGGCTACATTGACCGGATCGACCGGACGCCCGCCGGGGGCCTCGAGATCGTAGACTACAAGACGTCGCGCGACCTTTCGAACGACGACGCCCGCGACTCCGACCAGTTGAGCCTCTACCAGGTGCTGGTCGAGAGCAACTACGCCGAGCCTGTTCAGGGCCTGACGCTCTACCATCTTAGGTCGCTCACGCCGCTCCGGACCGCCCCGCGCGAGCGCGGCGCGCTCGCCGGGCTCCACGACCGGCTGGGAAGCGCTCTAGACGGCATCCGTGCGGAGGCGTTCGAGCCGGCCCCAGGCCGCCATTGCGCCCGTTGCGACTTCCAGGACCGCTGCCCCGAGTTCCGTGCCGTGCCGACGGCGGACGGGGAGCGCCTTCGCAGCCTCGTCGACCGGTTCGAGGCCCTTCGGGCCGAGGAAGGGCGCCTCGAGTCCGAGCTCCGTCGGACCGCCGAGGAGCTCCACCGCGCCGCCGAAGAGCTCGGGGTCCACCGTGTCCCGGGCAGCCGCACGGTGGCGGTGCGGCGTCGGGAGGAGGCGTGGCAGTACTCCCTCGACAGCGTCCGGCCGCTCCTCGAGCGGTCCGGGCTCGCGTCTCGGGTCTCGTCCGGGACCCCCGAGGATGTCCGTAAGCTCGTCCGGGACCCGACGGTCGACCCCGAGGTCCGCCGCAAGGTCGCCGAGACCGCCTCGCGTCGGGTGAAGTGGTACTGGGAGCTCGAGGCCGGTCCGTCCGAGTCCTAGTCGGGGTTCGTTCGCGTAAAGGCTATGTTTTCTTCCCTGTACTCCCCCGTATGGGGATTCCCCTCGCTTCCGAGTCTCGCCTAGCGTCCCTCGAGAAACGGACGCCCACGATTGCCACGCTCTGCTCGCACTCGTCCCTGCAGATCTTCCACGGGGCGCGCGCGGTCGGGTTCCCGACCCTCGGCATCTCCGTCGGTCCGCCCCCGAAGTTCTACGATGCGTTCCCCCTCGCGCGGCCGGACCGCTTCCTCTCGGTCCCCCGCGCGAAGGACCTCCCGTCGGCCGCTGAGAAGCTCCGGGCCGAGGGAGCGATCGTGATCCCTCACGGGTCGTTCGTGGAGTACGTGGGGGCCCAGACGTTCGCCGACCTCGATGTCCCCGTCTTCGGGAACCGCGCCGTGCTCGCCTGGGAGTCCGACCGGGAGAAGGAGAGGGAGTGGCTCGAATCGGCGGGGGTACTGATGCCCCGTCGCTACGAGAACCCGTCCGAGGTCGACGGGCCGGTGATCGTGAAGTATTACGGCGCGAAGGGCGGCAAGGGGTTCTTCCTCGCCAAGAACCGCGAGGCGCTCGAGGGGTTCACCCCGTCCGGACCGCACGTCATCCAGGAATACGTGCTCGGGACCCGCTACTACATGCACTTCTTCTACTCCCCGCTCTCCGACCGCGGCTACCGCGTCGGCCACGGTTCCCTCGAGCTCCTCGGGATGGACCGCCGGGACGAGGCGAACATCGACGAGCTCTACAAGCTCGGGGCCGAGGAGGAGCTCTTGAAGGCCGGGATCCGCCCGACGTTCGTCGTCACCGGGAATGTCCCGGTGATCCTCCGAGAATCGCTGCTCCCGAGCGCGTTCGACGTCGCCGCTCGGATCGTCGAGCGGTCGATCGAGCTGTTCGGGGGGATGGTCGGGCCTTTCTGCGTCGAGGGGATCATGACGGAGCGGCTCGAGTTCAAGGTCTTCGAGGTCTCGACCCGGATCGTCGCGGGCACGAACCTGTTCATCTCGGGCAGCCCCTACTCCGACCTCCTCGAGCCCGGACTTTCGACGGGAAAGCGCATCGCCCAGGAGATCGAGCGGGGCCGGTCGGAGCACCGCCTGGCCGAGATCCTGAGCTGAGCCGTCCTAAGAGAGCTATTCCGAAAGGGTCCTGCCGGAGTTCCGAGAGGGTCGATGCCGTCCGCGATCTCGTCCGTCCACCTCGGTAAGACGTATCCGAAGGCGCGGCCGGGAAAGTTCGCGCTCGACGACCTTTCCCTCGAGATCCCGACGGGGCGGGTCTACGGCCTCATCGGAAGGAACGGCGCCGGCAAGACGACCTTCGTGCGGATCGCGGCGACCCAGCTGGCGGCCACGCTCGGGACGGTCTACGTGCTGGGGCACGACATCCGCACCGAGGAACGAGCGATCCGCACGCGCATCGCCTGCGTGCCCCAGGAGTCGCGTCCGCTCTACTTCCTCAACGTCGAGGAGGTCATCTACCTCTACCTCAAGCTCCGCGGGCTCGACCCTCAGGACTCCCGCCGCCGGACGAATGACGTCCTCTCGGAGCTCTCGTTGACCAGTTACCGCCGCGTTCTCGTCTCGCGCCTTTCGGGCGGGATTCGTCGCCGCACCATGTGCGCGATGGTACTCGCGTCGGACGCCGACGTCCTGTTCCTGGACGAGCCGACCACCGGCCTCGACCCGATCGCCCGGCGGGAGGTCTGGCAGGCGATCCGTCGGGCGAGCCGAGAGAACCGAACGATCGTCCTCACGACCCACTACCTCGATGAGGCGGAGGCCCTCTCCTCTCGCCTCGCGCTCATCGAGTCCGGGCGGCTCAAGCTCGAAGGGACGCCGGAGGACCTTCGGGCCCGGGTGAGGTACCCCTACCGAGTCACGATCCAGGGGTCGTTCCCACGGGAGGAGCTGGACTCCTACGGGAAGGTCTCGGAGATCGAGGGCGGGATGCTCCTGTTCACGCGCGAACAGGAAGCGCACGAGGTCGCTCGGCGCGCCCTGGAACGAGGTCTGCGCATCTCGATGGGCCCCGTCAGCCTCGAGGACATCTTCCTGGACGTCGTCGGAAGGTCGATCGAGGAGGACTCCGAATCCTCGGAGAAGGACGAGGCGACCGAGGAGGCGAGCGCGTGAGCGAGCGCAACCGCCTGCGCTCGGTCCTGACCCTCGTCCAGCTGAACGGCATCATCCCCATCCGGACGACGCCGCTCTACATCCTGAACACGATCGCCTCTCCGCTCTCGTTCCTCTTCTTCATCTTCATCGTCTCGCGGGGCTCCTACCTCGACTACGGGATCACCGGCGGCATGGTGCTGACGATGATGACCGTGGGAACGAGCCTGCAGAGCGACCTCACCCACTACCGACACGACCTCAAGTTCCAGGACGTCGTGGTCGCTTCGCCCGTCGAGGCGCCGACCTACGTGACCGGCATGGCGCTGAGCGAGCTGGTCTACTCCCTGCCGGCGCTCGCGGTGTTCGTCGCGCTGTTCGTGGCGTTGGGGCACCCGACGGTGGTGAACCTCGCGGTGATCAGCGGCGTCTGCGTCCTCGTCTGGGCGTTCGCGAGCGCGCTCGCGTTCACGCTCGCGACGTACTTCCAGGATGTGCGCGAGACGTTCCTCTTCAGCCCGATGATCTCGCTCGTCCTCACCGTGCTCCCCCCAGTCTACTACCCGCTCTCCGCGCTCCCGGCGTGGGCCCAGACCGCCGCCCTCATCTCTCCGACCACCTACGCCGCCGAGCTGGTCCAAGGGTCGTGCGGGCTGGGGGCTCCGCTCACGCTTTCGAGCGCGGCCGTGGATTGGGGCGTCCTGATCGCGTTCACGGCCGCCCTGTTCCTACTCGCCGCGGTCAAGGCGCGCTGGAAGGAGCCATAAAAAGCGCTCGAACGCTCGCCCGTCGCGTGTCCGGTCGCGGCCGTCGCGCGAGGCCTTATGTACCGGCCGATTGGTGGAGCCCCGATGCTTTCGTTTGCGGACAGTCGAAGCTTCGACTTGCCCGATGAACGCCTGTCGCGATGCTTGTACTGCGGCAAGGAGCTCGTGATCCTTCCGGACGACCGACGCGAGGGGGCGTGCTTCGATTGCCTCGCGCTCTCCGTCCCTCCGCCGGCGCCCTGCCCCAGCTGTGGGGCCCTGATCCCCGGCGATGAGCGGGGCGTGGGCTGCGCGAACTGCCGGTGGTACCCGCTCCGCGACTAGCGTCGTCCGCCGCGCCTCCGCTAAGCTTATCGGTCGACTCCCGTCCGTTCCTACGGGCGTGCCGAGGTGGCTCAGTCCGGTACGGCGCGAGTCTGGAAAGCTCGTGGCGGAATACGCCTCGGGAGTTCAAACGCCGAGGACGGCCGACCCGTCGCGGCGGAGATTCTCCCCCTCGGCGCTCCCTGCCCGGCCCGGGACCTCCTGGGGAGGAGTCGGACCCCGCCATGACGGTCCCGGACCGTGCCCAGACGCCGGCGCTCCTGCAGGTCGACGCGATCCTTTCGCGGCTATCGGGCCGCCAAGCGCTGGAAGAGGTCTGTCGGTTCCTCCGGCATTCGTTCCCTCACTATCCTTGGGTCGGGGTCTATCGGCTCGACGGGAAGGAGCTCGTCCTCGACGCCTGGGAAGGGCCGCAGGCGACCGAGCACACCCGGATCCCGCTCGACCGAGGGGTCTGCGGACAGGCGGCCCGCGAGGACCGAACGGTGATCGTGGACGATGTCCGCTCCGACCCCAACTATCTCGCTTGCTTCCTCGAGACGCGTGCGGAGGTCGTGGTCCCCATCCGTCACGAAGGCCGCGTGGTCGGCGAGATCGACATCGACGGGAACGCCGTCAAGGCGTTCGACGAGTCCGACCGGCGCTTCCTCGAGGCCGTCGCGCAGAGGCTCGGCCCCGCCGTGGACCGATCGGGCGCTGAGCTGCCGTCCGCCTGATCCCTCGCCCGATCGCCTCGAGCGCATCGGAAAGCGCGGCTCGGCGGTCGAACGGCGTGAACCGCGGCGGTCGGGAGCTCTTCCGCCGACGCTCGACCTCTCGCGTGACCCCGGCGAGCGCGCGCTTCACCTCGTCCACGATCGGCAGGTCGGCGGCGCGGCTCGTTCGGGAGAGGGGGTTTAGGTCGATCGAGATCACCCGCTTCCCCAGGGCCCGGAGCGCCTCGGTCCGGTCCCCGTCCTCGAGCGGGACGAGGCAGACGTCCGCGTCCCGAATGCCCCGTCGGTCGACCTTCGCCCGGTCGGAGGGGAGATGGGGGATCGTCGCGGTCGGCCGCAATCCGAGCACGCGGCGGACCCCCGCCGCCCGCAGCGCCTCCGCGACCTGGCGGGCCCGCGAGCCGGTCCGGTGGAACAAGTTCACCTCGACATCCAGTCCGGGAACCGCGCGCGAGAGCGCCGCGACCTCGTTCGCCGCGAGGGCCGCAACGTTCCCGTTGACGCTGACCACGGGATGGCGGGCCGCGAGCAGCCACTCCGCGGCCGCGCGCTCCGCCCGCCGAGCCCCGGGGGTCGTGCGCTCGCCGAGAAGGTAGTCGAACGCCTCGCCGCGCCCCTGGGCGATGAGCCCTTCGGGAACGACCAGGCCCTGGCGGTGGGCCTCCGCGAGCGCGTGGCGCACCGTCAGGCTGGCATAGCGGGGATGGCGAGGAGAGAGGCGCATGGAAGGCTACGCTCAGTGCGGTTCCGCAGGGGGGTCGGTCGCGGCCTCGGCGGCGGAAGGCTTGCGGCCCTCGAGCGCCGCGACGCGCTCCTCGAGGGGGGCAAGTGCGTCCTCGATCGCCTTCGTGAGGGTGAGCTTCAGGCTCTCCTCGAGGGCGACCAGGTCCCGGCCGAGGTCGATGATCCGCCGGGCGTTCTCGTTGAGCAGGAGACGGCTCTGAGTGGAAACTCGGTACGTGTCGGAAAGGTCCTTCGTGAGCTGATGAGACGACTGCGCGAACGTCTCGACCGACGCGCCGATCGGCTTCCACTTCTCGTCGAGGTTCGAAAGGACGGTCGTCGAGAGCTTGTCGGCCGCGGTCTGGACCCCCGAGGTGACCTCTCGCGAGACCCTCTCAACGAGGGACGTTTCCATGCCTTCGAGCCGGGTCTTGACCTCCTGGGTCACTTCCTGGCTCGCTCCCTCCATCCGCTGGAGCCGGTCCTCGACCGACTGGATGCGGGCGAGCATGTTCCCGTAGGCGGTGCCGACCAGCGTATCGAAGTGGGCGTTGCTCAGTTCCTGGCTGCGGAGCAGGAGGTGCAGGACCCAGTGCTCCCGGCCTTTCGTCTCCGCCAGGGGGCCCCGGTCGACCCGGTCGCGGACCTCCCGGTCATCGATGAGCGTCTGGAGCTCCTTCAGCACCTCCACCCGGAGGAAGGAGGTGGTCCCAGTGGCGTTCGCAGGGCGCCCCGCCATCGCCGGAGCATGGGGTCCCCGGTGCTATATACGTTGGCCGGGACCAGGGCCCCTTGTCGTTCGGGCCCGCGGGGGTCTAGGGGTCCGGTCGCCCGGGGGGGTTCTGGGACCGCGTCCCGGGTCTATTCTACAAAGTCCCGACCGAGGAGCTCGCGGGCGATGATGAGACGCCGGATCTCCGAGGTACCCGCGCCGATCTCGAGGAGCTTCGCGTCCCGTGCCAGCCGCTCGAGGGGGAGGTCGCGCATGTACCCGTACCCACCGAATATCTGGATCGCGTCCAGGGCGGCCCGCGTGGAGGCCTCCGAGGCGAACGTGAGCGCTGCCGCACTGGCCCGGAGGTTGCGGGGGTCGGACTTGACCGACTCGAGCGCGGCGTACATGAGCCAGCGGGACGCCTCGAGGTTGGAGTACATCTCTGCGAGCTTCGCCTGGATGAGCTGGAACCGACCGATCTTCTGGCCGAACTGCTCGCGCTGCCGGGCGTAGACAACCGAGCGGTCGAGGCATTCGGCGATGATCCCCACGGGGATGGCGGTGAGGACCGCCCGCTCGACGTTGAGGCCGCTCATCATGATGCGAACCCCGTCGTTCTCCTTGCCGACCAGCTGGTCGCGAGGGACCTCGACGTCCTGGAACGCGAGCTCTCCCGTCGGCGAACCGCGCATGCCCATCTTGTCGAGGCTCCTCGTGACCGAGAACCCCGGGGTGTCCCGGCGGACGAGGAACGCACTGATGCCGCGCTGGCCCTTCTCGGGAGCGGTCTTCGCGTAGACCAGCATCATGTCCGCGACCGGACCGTTCGTGATGAACTGCTTCGTACCGTTGAGGCGGTAGTTGTTGCCGTCGCGCTCCGCCCGCATCCGGATCGAGACCGCGTCCGACCCCGCGTCCGGTTCGGTGAGCGCGAGCGCCCCGACGGCTTCCCCTGCGGCCGCGGGCGGGAGGAAAGCGGCCCGCTGATCGTCGTCCGCGTTCCGGGCCACGTTGTCGGCGAACAGGTTCGAATGCGCGCCCACGCTCAGCGCGAAGGCGGGGCTGACCCGCGCGATCTCCTCGAGCACGAGCGCTTGCGCGATGTACGAGAGCCCGAGACCCCCATACTTCTCGGGAAGCGTGAGACCGAGGAACCCGTGGGCCCCGAGGCGCGCGAAGACGTCGCGCGGGAAGTAGTCCTCCCGGTCCATCCGCTCGGTGACGAGCGCGATGTCCTTGCGGGCGAAACGTCGGGCGGCCTCGCGGAGGTCCAGGTCCTCCCGGGAGAGGGTAAGGTCCATGTCCGGGCGACGATGCCCGAGGCCATACGGTTGTTGGGCGACCTATCGGCGGCGACCGGCGGACGGCTTCCGAAGGATCCCGACGTGGAGCCGCCACGTGGGCCGGCGGAGCGGGAAGTCGGAGCGGTAGTGGGCCCCTCGGCTCTCCGTGCGGGTAAGTGCCGCGCGCGAGACGAGCGAGGCGGTCAGGATGGCGTTCGCGACCGGCCCCGGAAGCTCGGAGGCTCGGCTGGGCTCGGTCGACCGACCGAGCTCCGCCAGCTCCTCGAGCGCAGTCCGAAGGCCGGCCCCGGTGCGGACGATCCCGACGTTGTCCCAGAGGAGGTCACGGACCCGGTCGAAGGCCCGGGGCAGGTCGCCCCGCCCCGCACCGGGGGGCCAGTCGAATCGGACCAGCCGACCGGGGGGCGGGAGGGAGCTCGCGACCGGGTTCACGAGCTCGCGCGCGACCCGCTCCCCGAACACGAGCCCCTCGAGAAGCGAGTTGCTCGCCAGCCGATTGGCCCCATGGACGCCGGTCGACGCGACCTCCCCGCACGCGTAGAGGCCGGGGAGGCTCGTTCGGCCCTCGAGGTCGGTCGTCACGCCTCCGATCATGTAGTGGGCGGCGGGCGTCACCGGGATCCAGTCGCGCGACGGGTCGAGGCCGTACGTGGCGAGGAACCGGCAGACGGAGGGGAACCGAGCAAAGATGCGGTCCCGCGGGATCGCGGTCGCGTCCAGGTAGACGCACGGGTGGCCGGACCGGTGGATCTCGCGGTCGACGGCCCGGGAGACGATGTCGCGGGGGGCGAGCTCGGCGTCCCGGTGGTGGCCGACCAGGAACCGCTCGCCGGCTTCGTTGCGAAGGACGGCGCCCTCTCCCCGGATCGCTTCCGTGATCAGATAGCGCGGCGCCCCCTCCCGCCAGAAGACCGTGGGGTGGAACTGGATGAACTCCATGTCGGTGAGGAGCGCTCCCACCCGGAAGGCGATCGCGAGACCCTCTCCCGTCGCCACCGAGGGGTTCGTGCTCTGCCGGTAGAGGCTGGCCGCGCCGCCGGTCGCCAGGACCACCGGGCCGGCCTCGGTCTCCTCCACGTTACGGCCGCGGTCGTTCGAGATGAGGGCGACCATTCCCTCCCGACCGGTCGACCGTAGCCCCCGGAGAACCGTCCGCTCCCGAACCTCGATGCCCGCGTCCAGGACCCGTCGTTTCAGGGTCTCTTCGATCGAGGCGCCGGTCGCATCTCCACCGGCGTGGAGGATCCGGCTCCGGGAGTGTGCGGCCTCTCGTCCCAGAGACACTTGCCCCTCGATCGTGTCGAAGGGGACCCCGTACCGGACGAGGTCCGCGATCCGGGCCGGGGCCTCGTACGTGAGCGCCTTCGCCGCGGCGCGGTCGACCAGCCCGGCCCCCGCGCGCAGCGTATCCGCCAGGTGAAGGGTCGGGGAATCGTCGGGCCCGACCGCTGAGGCGATCCCCCCCTGAGCGTACCGCGTGTTGGATTCCTCAAGACGAGACTTCGTGATCAACGTGGGTCGGAGGCCGAGCTCCCGGCAGCGAAGCGCGACGTAGAGGCCCGCGATGCCCGTTCCGACGACGAGCGGACGACCGGCGTGGTCGTGCACATCGCAGCGAGCCGGGCGCGTGGTATAGCGGCTTCCCCATGCGAGCGGGACGGTCGTATACCCCTCCGGCCTCGGGGTACCGTGCCCGTGGACGAATCCGCATCCCCGAACCCCTGGCAGGCGGTCGTCTCCGTACGGGAGGACGCAGCGCTGGGGGGCGAGCTCACCACCCGCATGGGACGGCAGAGCGGGAAGAGGTCCGTCGGGGTCACCGACCTCATCAACCTCCGCCGGGCCTTCTATCGGGCCGTCAGACCCGCCGTTCCCATCCCTCCCGAACGTCAGGCCCGGCTCGACCAGGGCCGCGCCCTCCACAGGACCCTGGGCGCTCGCCTCTCCGGCGAGGGGACCCTCGAGGCGCGAGTCCGTCGGGACGGTCTCGTCGGTCGGATCGACATCCTCTCCGAGCTTCCGGTCGAGGTCAAGACGGCCACCTCGCTGGTCGACCCGACGAACCTCCCGACCTATCGACCCGACCACGTCGAGCAGCTCGGGATGTACTGCGCGCTCGTCGACCGCCCTTCCGGCCGACTGCTCACGCTGGTCGCCGGCCCGAAGGGGGTCTCCGAAGTGCAGGCCGTGGACCTCGTGTTCCGGTCGACCCCACCGATCCTCTCCGAGATGCGACGAAGGGCCGACCTGCTCCGTGCGGCCCTCACCGAGGCCCGCGTCGACCGGCTTCCGAGATGTCCCTGGTTCGGTCGGGGCTGTGAGTTCGAGGAGGCATCGGTGTGCGCGTGCACCGGCCGGGAGGAGCCGTCCCCCCGCGCCATCTTCGAAGAAGTCGAGACCATCTCGTCGAGGGACGACGTACGGGACCGGGTCCGTGTCGCGCTTTCCGAGCCCCGCTCCAGCGAGGGCACGGAACCCGTCGGTCGTTTTCGGGAGCTCCTCTACCCCCGGCGCGCCTACTTCGACCGGACCGCCCCGGTCGCCGTCCCGGCCCCGCCCCCACCGAGCCCCCCGCCTCGAGAGGTACTGCCCCCCTCGTGGACGCCGGACCTTTATTCCCGGCTGACCGAGGCCCTCGAGAGCGGTCCGGCGGGCGAGGTGGCGCGGCTGCCGGCCCGGGGGCCCGAGCCTGAGGAGGAGGTGGTGGGGTTCCGGGGCCGTCCTCTGTTGATCAAGACTTCCCGCGCGTGGTCTCGGTTCCGGGCGGACGAGCTGGTCGCGCGGGCCCCTCAGTACGCTCTCGAGCTCGGCCTTCGGTGCGCCACCACGGGGACGGAATCCGGGGTCGTCGTGGTCGGTTTCGAGCGGGCCGAGGTCGACCGAGACCGGGTCCAGGTCCTCGAGCTACGGTTCGCTTCGCTCACCCCGTTCTCCCGGTTCTATCGAGAGCGTAGCCGAGACCTCGCCGTTGCGATCCGGGACCGGGCCCCCGCGGGCCTGCTGGCCTGCCCGGATTGGATGACCTCGGACTGTCCCTACCGGTCGGAATGCGGTTGCGGCGGACCGGACTCCCGCGTGACGCGGTAGATCGTGGACCGCACGGTCGGTTCGAGATGGAACTCGTGGTATAGTCGGCGCGCCGGTTCGTTGGCGGCCGTCACCCAGAGGTGAACGCGCTCGTAGCCGAGGGCCCAGAGGGCCCTCAATCCCCACCGGAACAGGTAGTGCCCGTAGCCCCGCCGTCGGAACTCAGGGTCGACCATGAAGTTCACAAAGATCCCCTTGCGCGGGGAACGTTCGGCCGAGAGGATGGCTCCCACGAGCCGAGGAGGGTCGGGTAGGTACAGGGCGGTCGACGCTTCGTCCAGGAACCGCCCCAGGCTGCCGCCGATCAGCGCCTCGGTCACGCGGCGGTACTCCTCGACCCGGTCGCCGATCAGCAGCGCGTCCGGGCTCCCGCGGACGGAGCGGAAGTCGAGGTCGGCGAGCGCGTCGACCGTCACCGCGCGGATCGGGACGAGCGAGAGTTGGTCCGGCACCGGGCCGGGGGGTCGTCCGTCCTCGATGCTGAGGGACCGCTCCATGGCCATGCGCTCGAGGACGGTCGCCCCGGGGCGCTCTGCGAGCCGCCCCAAAAGCTCCTCTTCGTGCGCGGGCGAAAGACCGGTGAACCCGATGTTGACCGACCGAACCACGGTCGGCAGGCCTTCCAAGAGCGCGGCGGTGAGGCGTTCCCCTCGGTCGACGGCTCCGGCCCCCTCGGCCACGTGGACGTGTCCATAGGCTTCCTCTCCGCTGAGGGAATAGAAGGAGACACCGGCTCCGGGGTCGCTCGGGTAGTACCACCCGGGGGTCCGTCCCGAACGAAGTTCCTCGGCGGTCCGCTCGACCCAGTCCCCCGCGGGTGATTCGTCCCGGGCGAGGAGGGCCTTTCGGACCTCATGAACGACCTCGAGCAGCTCGTCCGAGCGCGCTTCGCTCGCCCGTAGGGGGTCGTTCACGGCCCGTCCTCGGACTACCCCACTACGAGGCGCTGGAGGATCTGCGCGATGTCCGGGGCGACCGAGGCCTTTTCCGCGGGGTTCCCGAGCGTGTCGGTCGAGTAGACGTCCCCGACGACCGCCTTGATTCGTTCGAAGGCGTCCTTGAGGAACAGCCCGTGCGTGCACGCAGCGCTGATCCCGACTGCGCCCTTCTTCTTGAGGAGCTTGGCCGCCTCGACGATCGTCCCGCCGGTCGAGATGACGTCGTCGATGAGGGCGACGTTCTTTCCTTCGACCGACATCGGAACGCTGGAAGGAAGGGACAGCTCGACGTGCTCGCTGTCGATGCGCCGCTTCTCGAGGGCGAACCACGGCTTGTCGAGCAGCTGAGCCATCCGTCGCACCCGGTCCACGCCCCCCTTGTCCGGCGAGACGAGCAGGTCGAGGGAGCGCTCGGCCAGGAGGCGAGCGATCGCCGGGATCCCGCTCGCTTCGAACGCCGGCTTCGTGAACTGCGTGAGGGTCTGCGACGAGTGCAGGTCAACGGTCACCACGGCATCGGCGTCGAGCTCGACGTGCCGACAGAGGGCCCGCGCGCTCACGGGCTCTCCCGGGAAGAACCGCCGGTCTTGCCGTGCGTAGCCGAAGTAGGGAACGACCACGAAGGTGCGTCGCGCCCCCGCCTCGCGGACCGCGTCCTCGAGGAGGATCAGCTCGAGGAAATCGTTGTCCGTGCGGGTCGACTGGACGAGGACGACATCCTCGCCCTCGAGCCGCCCGCCGACGCGCACGTACATCTCATCGTCAGGAAATCGCTTCGTGAACGGAATCCCGAACGGCGCGTTACCGAGCTCGCGAGAAATCCGCTCCGCGAGCGCGGTCGATGCCGTTCCCCCGATGACGTGCATTCGGCTCCCGAGATTAGGACTCGGAGTAGGACTATAAGATTCGCGACGAACCGGGTTCACCCGAGGGGTCCCCGACCGGACCCTCCGGCCGTCCGCTCGGGCGGGTGAAATGGCGGGGCGGGTCTACAGTTCGTCGTGGGAATCGCGCTTCTTCGCCGGCTTCGGGGGTCGGCGGACACGGGGTGCCGGGCGACCCCGGTGGGCGGGCGTGTGGGAGGGTGGGGGCCGCGTCCGGGTCCGTTGCCGGGTCGGCTCCTCGGCTTCCGTCTCCTCCTCGTCCTCCGGATGCCTTCGGCGCAGCCTCGAGAGCCATCGACGCGGTCCGGTTTCCGGCGGCTCGGACTCGGCTTCCGCCTCGGCCTGCGCGCGAGCGGCCTCCTCTTCCTCTCTGCGGAGAGGCGTTTCGATGCCTTCCGTCCGGAAGGCGTAGTGGATCCCGAACGCGACCAGGATGATACCGACGACCGTGAGGCCCATGAACTGCCAGGATTGCGGGGGTACATCACCGGCCTGTCCTTGTAGGAGGAGTTTGATGGCCCCGAACCATGGGACCATGCCCCGCGCGACCCCCACGATCCAGCCGGATTGAACGAGCGTGCTGAGGGCGGGCACCGCCAACTGGTCTGGGGCGACGTTGTTGTCTCCCATCGTCAGGAAGCCCGACTGACCTCCGAGGGTCGACGGATTCATGGGGATGGAGATGTTCACCGACTGCCACCCGATCCGGTAGAGGTCGAGAGTGCCGGTGAGGTTCGTGTACCGGCAGTCTGGAGGGGCTCCCGGCTCGGCGATGTACGAGTACACCGCGTTCGGCTCGTTCCCGCACGGAAGGCCGGCGAGGTCCGGGGCGCTGTAGGACCGCCCCGACGGGTCCCACGTCAGGTACAGGATCGCCCGATGGATGATGGGCGTCGACCCCTGGCCGTTGGGCCAGTAGAGGATCACGTCGCCGTGTTCTCCGTACGTCGAGTATCCGGTTTGAATCCCCGTCACGTAGGGGGTGATCTCCGATAGGGGGACCTTCTGGGCGAGGACCAGGTCCCCGGTGTTGATGAGACCGACCTGGTCGGAATACCCATGCTGCATGCTGTCCGACTCGACGACGTACACCGGGGGCCAATTCTGAGTGTAGGCGAAGAGCGCAACGAGGAGCACCACGATGATCGCGAGCGCGACCAGAGGCTCGAAGAACAGCGAATCCCGAGCGCGCCAATAGGTCGGCGGCTTCTTCGGTGGGGTGAGGCCACGACGGGTCGAAAGCCTCTCCTCCGCCTCTTCTTCCTCTTCCTCGTCCTCGTCGCCATCCGACGCACGCCAACGGCGGACCGGGTGCGCGCGCTGGCGAGGGTGGCGCCGTCGCGAAGGAGGTCGCCCGCGCCGACGGGGAGGGGGCTCTTCCCCCTCATCGTCGTCGTCGATTTCCTCTTCCTCGTCCTCCTCCGGCTCGTCGTCCTCGTCGCGCCGGACGGATGCGGGATGGGGCATCGGTCCCGTCTCTTCCGGGCACTCCTTAACCCTTCGTTTCGACCGGAAGCCCCGGGGTTCGCGGCGAGAGTCCCACGAGGAGGTGCTCTCCCGAGCGAACGCTTAAGCGGGTCGAGGTGCACCCTCCATCGCTCGGAGGCGGTCGGCGGCGGTCATGCGACGGATCGACATCTCGATGCCTCTCTTTCGGGGGATGCCGTCATTCCCGGGCGACCCTCTGTTCGACTCCGCGCCGATCCGCTCGATCTCCCGGGGGGACCCCTACGCGCTCTCGGGCCTATCGTTGGGGACCCATGCCGGCACGCACGTGGACCCTCCCGTCCACTTCCTCCCAGGGGGGACCACGGTCGACCGCATCGACCTCGAGGCCCTGAACGGGCCGTGCCGGGTCGTGGAGGTCGATGCCCGCGCGACCTCGGTCGGGGCCGAGGACATCACGAGGATCCCGAGGGGGACCGTCCGAGTCCTGTTCCGCACGGCCAACTCGGCGCGGTGGGCGAACTCGCTCACCTTCTTCTCCGACTATGTGGGCCTCACGCCGGCGGCGGCCGACGCGCTGGTCGAACGGAGGGTTCGGTTGGTCGGCGTTGACGCCCTATCGGTCGAGAACGACCCCTCGGAGGCCTACCCGGTCCATCGTTCCCTCCTGGGTGGTGGGACGCTCATCCTGGAAGGGCTCCTCCTCGCGTCCGCTCCCCCCGGCGAGTACGGCCTCGAATGCCTTCCCCTCCGCCTGCGGGACGGGGACGGCGCCCCCGCCCGAGCGGTGCTGGTGACCCCGTAGGAGGTCTGCTCGGATGGCGCTCCCCCCTCCCGCTCCGGGAACCCACGGCCTTACCCTCGCCACTCCGGCGTTCTACCTCCTCGCGACTACCTTGGGCCTCTTCGTGCTGATGCTCCTCTTGCTCCGTCACTACTACCCGAAGCGTAAGCGCGGGCTCGAGGGCTACCTGGACGCCGCGGGGGTCAGCCTAGGCTTCCTCGTCTTCGGGCTCATCCTGGTCGTGGCGCTCGTGACCCATGACCCGAAGGGCAACGGGACCGCCTACGCTCTCTACGAAACGATCCTGTCGGGCTACTGGCTCGCGTTCGCGATCCCCGTCGTCACGGTGGGGAGCTCGGTGCAGGCGCGCTCGCGCGGGGGGATCCGCTGGCTGTGGCCCTCGATGGTGATCGCGGTCGCGATGTTCTTCGGGATCTTCGCCTACTACTACTCGATCGCTTGAGCGGAGCGCTTCGGGCTAGTCCCGCTCGTCCGGCGGGAGCAGGTCCGGTATCCCGTCCGAGATGGGATACTCGACGTGACACTTCTTACAGGAGAGGGATCCCTCGACGATCTCGGCTCCCTCGGTCTTCCGAGAGGTGAGGGTGAGCTCTGCCCGACAGAGCGGACAGCGCAGGATCTCGAGCAGGTCCGGCTTCACTTGGCCACCCCTTCCACGATCCCGTAGCCGATCAGCCGCCAGGCATTGAGCTTTCGGGAGATCGCGACCCGGCTTCCCGGGAACACGGTCACGGCGCGGTTGAGCGCGAGCTCGAAATCGTCCCCGCGGGCGCTCGTTACTTTGCCCGCTGCGATGGTCGTCCCGACCGTGACGGCCAGCATCTCGCTCGTGCGGATCTTCTCGACCTTGATCTCCCGCTGGGCGCCGACGACCCGGTCGAGGAGGGTCGCGCGGAGGCGGATCTTCTGGCTGACGGGCGGGAGCGTCCCGGCGGTCCCGACCAGGCGTCCGGTGAGGCCATCGCCCTTCGCAAGCGATGGGTCGAGGCTGGTGCCGATCGCGGCCAAGCCTCCCGGGTGGAGTTCCTGCCATTCCTGGCCCCCCGAGACGATCGAGGTGATCTTCGTCGTCAGCGACTCCATGTGTTCGGCTCCGATGCCGGTGGGACCGGGGCGGATCTCGATCTCTTCGCCTACCGTGAGCCGGCCCTGCAGGAGCGAGCCGCCGAGGACCCCTCCTTGCAGTGCCGCGGGACGCGTCCCCGGACGATTGATGTCGAACGAGCGGGCCACATACATGAGCGGAGGCTTCTTCGGGTCCCGCGGCGGGGTCGGGATCGTCGCCTCGATCGCTCCGATGAGCGCGTCGATGTTGACCCGGTGGTTGGCGCTCACGGGGATGATCGGGGCTCCGGCGATCGGGCCCCCCTTGAGGAACTCGGCGACCTCCCGGTAGTTCGCTTCGGCTTCCTCGGACGAGAGGAGGTCGATCTTGTTCTGCACGACCACGACCTTGTGGACCCCGATGATGTCGAGGGCGTAGAGGTGCTCTCGGGTCTGGGGCTGCGGACAATGCTCGTTCGCGGCGATGAGCAGCAACGCCCCGTCCATGATGGCGGCCCCCGACAGCATCGTGGCCATCAGGGTCTCGTGGCCGGGCGCGTCCACGAACGACACGGCCCGCAGGAACTTCGCCTCCCCACCGCAGGAGGCACAGACGGGCTGGACCGAGTACCCGGAAGGCTCCGGACATTTCGGGCACTGGTAGAACGCCGCGTCCGCGTATCCGAGCTTGATCGAGATGCCGCGCTTCAGCTCCTCGGAGTGCCGGTCCGTCCACTCCCCGGTGAAGGCCTGCGTGAGCGTGGTCTTGCCATGGTCGACATGGCCGACCAGGCCGATGTTCACTTCGGGCTGGCGAGGGACCTTCATGCCGCGGCGAACAGCTCCGCGAGAGGCTTCGGGCCCTTTTGCTCGACGATCAGGTTGATCTGGACGGTGTCCTCGCTGATCGTGTTGCCGCGGAACGTTCGGCGCCGGCGCATCCCGGCTCGGGGCGCGTGGAAGCCGAATCCATCGCCGACATAGAGCCGAGTTTGGCGTCCTCCCGGCAGGTCCGGGCGGAGCGGGAACCCGCTCTTGTCGGTGCCTCCGGTGATGCGGAACGTGTACCCCATGGCTCCGATGAGCTCCCCTCCGACCGCCTCGCC
This sequence comes from Thermoplasmata archaeon UBA61, assembly GCA_002503985.1. Taxonomy (GTDB): domain Archaea; phylum Thermoplasmatota; class Thermoplasmata; order Lutacidiplasmatales; family UBA184; genus Lutacidiplasma. Next base: position 269,322 of record DASW01000003.1, on the reverse strand, counting down.
GATCCTCTTCCCGAGGAAGCCGGCCGCTTGCGGGTCGCCGACCGTGCGCGCGACGGACTTCTCGCGCTCGGAAATGACGAGCTTGTACTCTACCATCGTGTGCCCAAGGAGCGAGTGCGCGCGAGTGGAGGGTCGTTTAAATAGATTACCTCGGCGGCGGGCGCCCGGTCGAGCGCCTCCGGCGAGGTTCCTACACCCCCCAGGAGTTGGAGAGCGGGGACCGACTTTCCCTCGACGGGCCACCTGCCGGGCGAGAAATGCCCTTATCCGCCGGCTCCTCGTCTTCGACCCGAGGGCGGCGCTCCGGAATGACGGACATGGCGACCTACGCGCTCTACGCCGACCTCGTCCTCCTGCTCGGCGGGTTCGCCTATGCCGCGGTGTCGGACTTTCGGGACCGCGAGGTCCCGGACGGCCTGTGGCAGATCCTCGGGGTCGTGGGGTTCCTGGTCGGGTTCGTCGCTGTGGTCCCGGGCGGGGTCTTGCCCACCTTTCTCTGGGCCGTGATCGGCCTCTTCGTGCTCCAGCATCTGTTCGCCTGGGACGTGGCGCTCGGGGACTGGGGTGACCGCTACGCCGACTTCCTCGAGCTCGGAGCCTATGTTGGCGTCGTGGCGCTCGTGGCGGTGGCGGTCGCCCGAGTGGGGGTGGGCCCGAGCGCCGTGCCGGTCCCCGTGCTCGCCGTGCTCGTGACGGTGCTGTTTGCGAGGGGGCTGTTCGAGGCGGGGATCCTCTTCGGAGGGGCCGACGCCAAGGCGCTCATGATCGTCGGCCTACTCGTCCCGATGCTGCCTACGCCGCTGATCGCGCCCCCCGGGTCGATCGCCCCGGTCACGGTGATCCTACCGTTCGCGGTGAACGTCCTGATGAACACGGCGCTACTCGGCGTCGTCGTCCCCGTCATCATCGCCGTGCGCAACGTCCGCGCGAGGGAGTTCCGCGGGCTCTCGGGGTTCGTTGGCTACACGATCCCGGTCGACGACCTCCCCCGAAAGTACGTCTGGGTCCGCGACCCGATGTTCGGAGCGGCGAGGGAGGAGGAGAAGGCGATCGAGACCTCGGAGGACGACCGCCGGCGACGCAAGGAGATCGCCGAGGACCTTCGATCGAAGGGGGTCACCCGGGTCTGGGTCACGCCGCAGATCCCGTTCATCGTCGTGATGGCGGCCGGGGTCGTTGCGGGGGTCCTGGCCGGCAACCTCCTCTTCGACCTGCTCTTCAGCCTCTGAAAACCGCGGGCCAAAGCTTTTCTTATCGACCCACGTCAAAGGACGGTCGACGATGGCGAAGGCGCGCGTCGCGAAAAAGACCCCGATCCGGGTGCTCATCGCAAAGCCCGGGTTGGACGGCCACGACCGTGGGGCCAAGGTGGTCGCACGGGCGTTGCGGGATGCGGGTATGGAAGTCATCTACGCCGGCCTTCGGCAGACCCCGGAGGAGATCGTCCGGGCGGCGCTCGAAGAGGACGTCGACCTGATCGGGCTCTCCATCCTCTCCGGCGCCCACATGGCTCTCTTCCCGCGGATCCTCTCGCTCCTCAAGGAACAGGGGAGCCACAGCATCCCGGTATTCGCCGGCGGGATCATCCCGGACGAGGATGCCCGCCGTCTCAAGAAGGCCGGGATCCGCGCGATCTTCGGTCCGGGCACCTCCCTCGAGGAGATCGTTACCACGGCCCAGGCGTTGGCCCGTCCCTCGGCATGACGGGAGCATCCTCCCGCCTGCCCGCGGCCGCCCGGGCGATCGTCGACGGGGACCGGCGGGTTCTCGCGCGCACGATCACCCAGGTCGAGAACGGGGACCCGGCCGCCGACCGCGTCGTGAGGAGCCTCTACGGGCGCTCCGGTCGAGCCCCGGTGGTGGGCCTCACGGGACCGCTCGGGGTCGGCAAGTCGAGCCTCGTGAACGCCCTGGTCGGGCGACTGCGCTCGTTGGGCCAGACCGTCGGGGTGATCGGGGTCGACCCGTCGAGCCCCTTCACCGGCGGCTCCGTGCTGGGCGACCGGATCCGGCTCGAACGGCGCGCCGACGACAACGGAGTGTTCTTCCGGTCGATGGCAAGCCGCGGGGCGGCCGGAGGGGTAGCGGCCACGACCCGCGAGGTCTCCCGTCTGCTCGACGCGGCCGGCTTTGACGTCATCCTCGTGGAGACCGTCGGGAGCGGGCAGGTCGACGTGGCGATCCGCGACATCGCGAGCACGAGCATCGTGGTCGTCGTCCCGCACCTCGGCGACGAGGTCCAGACGCTCAAGGCCGGTCTGTTCGAGATCGCCGACATCTTCTGCGTCAACAAGGTCGACCTCCCCGGCGCCGAGCTCGCGAAACGGGACCTGGCCGAGCTGGTGACGCTCGGAGGCCGGGCGAGCGCATGGGCTCCCCCCATCGTCGGAACCTCCACCGTGGAGCCGACCGGGATCGACGAGCTTTGGAACGACGTGATGGCCCACGAAAAGTTCCTCGACTCCTCGGGCGAACGGCTCCGGGGAGAACGCCAGCGCCTGTCGTCGGAGATCGTGGGGCTCGCCCGGGACCATATCGGCCGCGAGCTCACGCTCCGGCTCGAACGTGACCCTTCTCTGCGGCACCTGCTGGACGAGGTCGTCGCGCGGCGGATCGACCCCCGCACGGCCGCCGACCGGCTCGTGACCGGAGGACGGCGCGCACGATGATATCGGACGACCTCACCTTCTACCTCGCCATCGGCCTGTTTGTTCTCGCGGTCGCGATCGCCTACTTCGTCTTCGCCTCGTTCCTGTTCGGCGCGGGGTACGAACCGACCCCGCGTCGGGCGGTCGAGACGATGCTGCGGTTCGCCGAGGTCGGCCCGACGGACACGGTCTACGACCTCGGGGCCGGGACCGGCGCGATCGTCTTCCGGGCGGCCCGAACGTACCGCGCTCGCGTGGTCGGGGTCGAGGTGGAGCCGCTCCGCTACCTCATCCTGAAGCTACGGAGGTCCCTCGGGCCGTTCGCCGACCGGATCACGCTCCGTTGGGGAAATCTCTTCGACCTGACGTTCCGGGACGCCACCGTGATCACCGCTTTCCTCTGGCCGGGCGCCATGGCCCGCCTGCGCCCCAAGCTCGAGGCCGAGCTCCCCCGCGGGGCCCGGGTGGTGAGTCACTGCCACCCGATCCACGGCTGGACCCCCGAGCAGCACGACACGGACACCGACGTCTACCTGTACCGATGGCCGGAGGCCGTCGCCAACACCCCCACGAAGACGGGCGCCGTCGCCCACCCATCGGTGTAGCCGTCGCCTGCTCGCTTCGAAAACGTCCCGCGCGGAACGACCCGTTGCCGTTCGGGAGGAGCTAGCCGCGAGGCTTGAGCGGAGCGCCCTGCCGACAGGAACGCTTACGCGTCGTCCGAGGGCATCGTCGCCTTCGGGGCGGAGTGGGCCGGTTTCGCGGCCTTCGGCTTCGCCGGTGTCTCGGGCGTCGCCGGCTCGGCGGGCGGGGCCTCGGAGGGTTTCTCGCCTTCCGGAGCTTCCTTCTTCTCGGGAGCGGGGGTCACGTACTCCTCCACGACCCGGATCGTGTGGGGATGGAGGTGGGTGCGGAGCCGGTCGATGACCCGCGGCTTGGCGGCCATCCAAGCGATGTCGAACTTGGTGCGGTCGGGGACCTTCACCGTGAGCGTCTTCTCGTGGACCTCGACGTGGAACTCGGCCGACCGGCCGTACTGGAGCTCGATCACCGAGAGCGCCTGCTCGGCGGGTTCGGTGACCCGCTCGATGACCTTGAACTTCCCACGGACCTTGCGCCCGGCGAACGGCGGGTTGAAGTCGACCCGTACGCGCGCGGCGGTCAGCGACATGACCCGTCCCCGACGACCTTCAATCGTGAGGGTCGTGCCGATGTCGAGGTGGGCGTCCTCGCGCCGCATCTCGGGGAGGCGTTCGACCTGGTGCATCGAGAACAGCTCGATGAGGTTGGGGTCCCGCTCGCCAAAGGCTTCGGCGGGCGCGAACTCCCGTTCGACCTCGTCACCGACCGCGAGACCGATCAGGGACTTCTCGATGGCGTCGGGGAAGTAGTCTCCGCCGACCTCGTGAGGCCGAGGGCCCCAGGTCCTCCCTTCGGTCTTCGCGTTCTCCTTCTGAGCGAGCTCCTCGTGCGTCGTGTCGAGCAACTCGGTCTTCCCGGCGATTTCCGTCCAGAGGTCGAACTCCAGGCGGACGAGGTCACCCTTTTCGGTGACCCGGGCGGCCGAACCGTGATGGGCCTCGGGGGACATCGCCTCGCCGAACCGGGGGGCGGGATAAGGTTTTCTCGAGGGCGGACGGCGGCTCCACGGGACTACGCTCGGTCCCTCTGCCGTGGGTCGGGTGCCTTCGGGGAAGGGGGTCGACGCCGCGCCCGCTCGGCGGGGGTCGAGACCCGGTGCCAGCGGACCATAGCGGTTAGGAAGGCGAACGGCTTCAACCCCGCCTCGACGAACCGGAGCGGGTGGTTCACGGGTCGGCGGCGTTCGGCGAGCCTGCCACCGAGCTCGCCGTTCTTCATCAGCGACATCGCCATCCCGACCTGGTAGTGGAAGCGCTTGCGGGCCCACCGGGAGAAGCTCGACTCCGTGGCCTTATCGTGATACACCCAGGCGTTCGGGACGTACAGGCCGACCTTTCCCAGCTGCGCGGCCCGGGTCTCGAGGTCATGGTCCTCGGCCGAGATCCGCGGGTCGATCCCGAGCTGGCGAAGCAAGTCGGTCCTCCAGGCGGTGTTCTGTAGCGGGAGGTACGAGACCCGCTGAGGGACGAGGTCGGCGTAGATCGACTCCTCGAGAAGCACCGAGTAGCGCTCGAGCGACCCTTCGGGAGGACGTAGCGGCCTCGTCGGACCGCCGCTGAAGTCGGCGGTGCCGCCCTCGATCGGCGCCACCAGGAGGCGCAGCCACTCGGGAGGGGCCCGCTCGTCGGAATCCAGGAACGCCGTCACCGGCTCGACGATGTCGGGAAGGCTCGCGGACCGGGCTTCGACCGGGCCATTCGGGTACCGCCCGAACACGAGGGGAAGCGTGGGGAACCTCCGCCGGGCCTCGTCCAGGAGAGCCTGCGGGGTGGCGGGCGAGGTTGCCACGAGGACCCGGTCGGGCCGTCGCTCTTGGCGGTCGAGGGAGGCGAGGGCGTCGAGCAGGCGGGGGTCGTCGCGGACCGCGACCTCGACGCACACCGCTCCCATTGTTCTCTGTCCCCGACGAGCCGGTCGGGTCGAATTCCCCTCAGGCCCCAGAGCGCCAAGACCTTAATCCCAAGGGGTCTCGCAGGGACGTGCGGATTCTCCTGATCGGAGGGGGGGTCCAGCCGATACCTCCGACCGGCTACGGCGCGATCGAGCGTATCCTCGCGGACTTCCGGACGGCGCTCATCGCGGCGGGACACGAGGCGGAGGTCGTGAACCGGGTCCGCCGTCGACGGACGATCGATGAATACCCCTTCGCGTGGGAACTCCCCCGCCTCCTCAAGGGGCAGGAGTACGACGTGCTTCACGCGCACACCCCGGTGGTCGCGAACCGGCTCGCGTTCAGCGGGTACCCGTTCGTCTACACGTCCCACTCGCGTCACTGGTTCTATCGTGAGCGTTGGTCCCACCGCTGGGGGTACTGGCTCGAGCGCCGCGCCGTCCGGCGGGCCAAGGCCGTCGTCGCGCTGACTCCCACCCTCGCGCGAACGATGGTTTCCACGGTCCGGCCTCCACTTCCTTCGATTACGGTGATCCCGTTCGGGGTCGACAGCACGCGCTTCCATCCCGAATGGGACCGGCGCTCGGGGCGCAACGCGCTCGGCGTCGGGGTGGTGCTCCCGTTCAAGCGGTGGGAGATGGCGGCGCGAGCCCTGCGAGGCCTGGGGGTCCACCTTCGGATCGCCGGACCGATGCCGTCCGCCGAATACGCGGCCGCGGTACGGTCGGCCGGTGACCAGGTCGAGATGCTCGGGGAGGTCTCGGCAGACGAGCTCGACCGACTCTACGCGGAGAGCGACTTCCTCATCCACCCCAGCTCGGTCGAGATCCTATCGGCCACGGTCTTAGAGGCCCTCGCCTCCGGTTTGCCGGTCGTCGGGGGCTCCGCCGTCGAAGGGGTCGTGGAGGAGGGGCTGACCGGCTGGTCGCTGCCCGACAAGGACCCTGCCGCCTTCGTCGCGGCGATCCGAGAACGGGTCACCGGACTGGTCGCGAACGACCGGCTCCGACGGGAGATGGGAGACCGGGCCCGTGCGGCCGCCGAGAGCAGGTACTCCTGGCCCAAGGTCGTCGAAGCGCACCTAGGCGTCTACGCTTCCGTGAGCGCCGCGAAATCGCCGGCCTAGGTGCCGGGTCCGGCTCCGGTGCGAACGCCGCGAGCCTCGACCAGCTCCGCGATGGCCTGGTCGACCGCCTGGGCGCTGTTCCATCGAGGTTCCCAGCCGAGCGCCTGCATCCGTCGGATCGAGAGGAGCTGGAGGGGGACGTCCCCGGCCCAGCCGCGTTCCCCGCCCGTGTACTCGATCCGGGCGCGGCTGCCGTGGGCCGCGACCACCTTCTCGCCGATCTCCCGCGCGGAGATCTGGTCGACCGCTCCAAGGTTGAAGACGTTCACCCGGTCGCGCGAGCGCTCGGTCGCGTGGAGCATCCCGGCGACACAGTCCTCGGTACGGAGGTAGCTCTTGGATTGACGCCCGTCCCCGAGGATCTCGAGGCGGGTCGGGTCGCGGCGGAGCTTGTCGAAGAAATCCGGGAGGATCCCGTGCGTCATGTGGGGCCCGATCACGTTCGCGAACCGGAAGATGTGGACCGTCAGCCCGTAGGAGTGAGCGTAGGCCGTGAGGAGTCCCTCCGCGGCGAGCTTCGCCGCCCCGTAGAGGGACTGGGGCTGGAGCGGACCGTACTCCTCGGGGGTCGGGAAGACCGTCGCGAGCCCGTAGACCACGCTCGAGGAGGAGAACGCCACGCGAGGGACGTCATGGCGTCGGGCGGCTTCGAGGACGTGGAAGGTGGCTACCGTTCCCTCCTCGAGGTCGAGGCGGGGGTCGGACATCCCCTTGCGGATGTCCGGGTTCGTCGCGAGGTGCCACACGGCCGACGCGTCGCGGAAGAGGTCCGCGTAGGAGGCCGGGTTCTTCAGGTCCGCCACGGTCAGGAGGGCCTTCTTGCCCCCAGGACCGGGGGTGAGGTGCTCCCGACGACCGCTCGAGAGGTTGTCGATGACCCGCACCTCGCTCGCGCGTTCGAGCAGCGATCGGACGAGAACGGAACCGATCGCGCCCGCCCCGCCGGTGACGACCACAGGCCCCTCGAGGGGACGGTCCGTCATGGGGACGAATGGAGGTGGGGAAGCATATATAAGCGAACGGCCGCCTAAACTCCCTGCACCCAGTGTCCCGGGGGGGGACGGGTTATGCGTACCTACGTCCGGATGACCTTTCACTCCGAAGGCGCGAACCCGATGAAGGTCGTGGAGGCCATGAAAGGCCTCGGCTTCGAGGAGTCGATGGGGATGCACGACTTTGTCTACAAATGGAAGGACAAAGCCCCGATCGAGGATGTCATCCGCCTCATGACCGAGATGCACGAACGTCTCAAGGGCCTTGATGTGAACTACGAGATCACGACCATCTCCTGAGAATTCACCGGACCTACAGATGCCTTCGGAGGAACTCGACCGTCTGCAACGCCTGCTCCTCCTGCACCTGTTGGAGCACCGCGGACAGCAGATCCGGTTCGAAGCCTCCCAGTGGACGACCGAGTTCGGGATCCTGAGGAAGTTCGCCAACGAGGACCTGAACGAGGTGAAGCAGGCGCTCCGGGTGCTCGAGATCGGTCGCCTGATCTACCGACGCACCCAGTACGTCGTAGGCTACTCGGAGCCGAAGCACGTGTTCTCCCTCACTCCGAGCGGACACCGCAAAGCGCTCGAGTACCATCGGGGCGAGGAAGGGGAAGGGAGCTCGGTGACCGTGTCGGGCGAAGCGGCCGCCGTCGCCGAGTCCGGAGGCGGGCCATCGACCAAGTTCCCTCGGGGACCCTCCGCCGATTGAGGCGGGATGACCGTCCTCGAAGGAACCCGGGTCCGGCTGCGTCCGCTCGTTCCGGCCGATTACCCCTCGGTGTTCGCCTGGTACAACGACCCGGAGACCATCGCGCCGTTCGACCGCTTCTCCGTCGACACGTTCGACGAGTTCTCCCAGGCCGTGACCGCTGCGGCCGAGGACCCCGCATCGCTCGCGCCCCGCTTCGCCGTCGAGCGGAAGGACGAGGGAAGGGTCGTGGGCGCTGTGGGCCATTACCGCGCGCACCCTGTCCTGGAATACACTGACGTCTGGTACGTGCTCGGCGACCGCGCCGCCCGCGGGCAGGGTCTGGGACGAGAGTCGGTCCGGCTGCTCATCGACCACCTGTTCGCCACCAGCGCCGTGGAGCGCGTCGGCGCCACGTGTGACACCGAGAACGTGGCGTCCTACCGCCTCGTGGAGGGGCTGGGGTTCCGTCACGAAGGGACCCTACGGTCCGCGCTGTTCCATCACGGACGCTGGCACGACGTCCGCGTCTACGGGGTCACTCGGGCGGAGTGGGCAGCGAAGGCTCCTCGAGGCTGAACCCGACCCGGTCGCCCCCGTTCGTGGGCACCGGCGGACGGAGGTTCACCCGGCCGATCTCTCGGGTCGAGCGAAGATGCGTGCCGCCGCACGGACAGACGTCCGAGGCCTCGATCTCCACGACCCGGACCGGGTCGACCTGGGCCGGAAGCGGGACGAGCCCCGATCGCGCCGCGAACGGGTTGCGGTCCCACTCGGCCCGGGGAACGTGGCGCAGCGTCACCGGGTGAGGGTGGGCCAACGCTTCGGCGAGGTCCATAGCGAGCAGAGGAAGCACTCCCGACGGCAGGCTCCCTTCGAGGTCGAGGGTCGCGGCGCTGCCGGCGAGCTGGGCCTTTCGGGTCCGCAATCCGGTCCGTGCGAAGATGCGCGCGCTCAGTAGGTGCTGGCCCGTGTGCAGGCGCATGTGACGGTAGCGGCGGTCCCAATCGAGGGTCCCCTCGACCTCAGCGCCCACCGAGAAGCGACGGAGGACGTTCGGGGGTCCTCGGATCCGGTGAACGACCGACGCGCCCGACTTGGTGACGTCGACCACCTCCGCCGGCTCCTCCCCCGGTGGCCCGAGCGTCCCTCGGTCGTTGGGTTGCCCGCCCCCCGTGGGGTAGAAGAAGGTACGGTCCAGGACCACCCCGCCGGGAGGGAGCGCGGTGACCCGTCCGCGGAACATCCGGACGTAGGCGGCCGCCGGGTCCACCAGGAACGCGAGCTCGGTCACGCGGGACGGGAATCACCGGCGGAGAAACCGCTTTCGGGGGCGGGTCGCTCTCGGCAACCTTTTTAGAGGGGACCGATGTGTCACGCCGAGGCGCGGGATGTTCAAGCTTCGCATCAAGATGGAAAACCTCCGTGAGGTCGTCGAGGTCGTCTCGACGCTGGTGAGCGAGGTCAAGCTGACCATCTCGAAGGACGGTCTCGAAGCGAAGGCCGTCGACCCGTCCCACGTCGCCATGCTCGTCCTCAAGCTCCAGAAGGGCGTCTTCGAGGAGTTCACGGGGGAGAGCACCGATATCGGCGTGGACGTCGAGAAGCTCAAGGAGGTCCTCCGACTCTCGAAACCCGGCGATATCATCGACCTCCAGTTCGACGGCAAGAACCGCCTCGTGGCGGCGGTCGGTCGCCTCACCCGTCAGATGGCGATCGTCGACCCGGCGGGGATCACCGACCCGAAGGTGCCGAACGTGAGCCCGCCCGCGAGCGTCACCGTCAAGACCGAGGACATGCGCCAGGGCATCCGGGGAAGCGAGAGCTTCACCGACCACGTCACGCTCTCGCTCGAGCCCGACGCCTTCACGATGCACTCCGAGGGCGACACGGACCGGCTCGACCTACGGATCCCGAAGGACTCGCTCACCCGCCTCGAAGTGAAGGAGCCGGTGAAGAGCATGTACCCGCTCGACTTCTTCTCGGCGATGGTGAAGTCGATCGCGGCGGAGGAGACGACGCTCCACGTCGGGAACGAGTACCCCCTCAAGATCGAGTTCGCGATGAGCGCCGGCCGCGGCGAAGGCCGCTACCTGCTCGCTCCTCGGGTCGAAGAGGACTGACGACGACGCCCCGCCCGACGGGCCGGGGAAGGGCGCATTGGCTGGGGGCACGTTATCCTCATAATCGCGTGTCCGCTCGCTAACCCATGACCAACCGTACGGAACCTTCCGTCGCTATCCTTTCGGCGGTGCGCACTCCCATCGGCCGGTTCGGAGGAGCCTTGCGGGGCCTCTCCGCGCCGGCGCTCGGGAGCCACGTCGCGCGAGCCGCGATCGAGCGGTCCGGGATCCGAGCCGAAGAGGTCGAGGAGGTCCTGTTCGGCCAGGGGATCCAGGCCGGCGTGGGGCAGAACCCTGCGCGTCAAGTCCTCCGCGGGGCGGGGATCCCCGACAGCGTCGGCGCCGCGACCGTGAACATGGTCTGCGGCTCGGGCCTGAAGGCGATCCTCCTGGGATTCACGGCGATCCGGGCCGAAGAGTTCGACCGGGTCCTCGTCGGGGGGATGGAGAGCATGTCGAACGCGCCCCACCTGCTTCCGGGTAGCCTTCGCTGGGGCAGCAAGCCGGGACCGCACACGATGGACGACGCGATGCAGCGGGACGGGCTCATGGACGCGTACGACGAGCACGAGCTCATGGGCCTCACCGGCGAGCGCGTCGCCCAGCACTTCGGGCTCACCCGGGCCGAGGTGGATGCCTTCGCCCTTCGCAGCAATCAACGGGCCGTGAAGGCCATGGAGGACGGGACGTTCTCGAGCGAGGTCGTCCCCGTCCCGCCCGGGATGCCGCCCGGCGGTCCCGGCCTGGCCCGCGACGAGTGCCCCCGGGCGGACACCTCGCTCCAAGCGCTCGGGAAACTGAAGCCGGCGTTCGGCCCGAACGGGGTCCTCACGGCCGGCAACTCCTCCCAGATCTCCGACGGCGCGGTCGCGCTCGTGTTCGTGAGCCGTCGCGAGGTCGAGCAGCGCGGCCTGAAGCCCATCGCGTGGGTCCACTCTACCGCCGAGGGTGGCGTTCACCCTCGGGATGTCATGGAAGCGCCGATCCCGACCGTCAAGAAGCATCTCGAGCGGACCGGTCTCAAGCCCTCGGATTTCGACCGGGTCGAGCACAACGAGGCGTTCTCCTCGGCCTCCATCGCCGTCCAGCGGACGTTCGGGTTCACGGAGGAGCAGTTCAACGTCCACGGCGGCGCGGTCGCGCTCGGCCATCCGATCGGCGCGAGCGGTGCCCGGATCGTCGTGACGCTCGTTCAGGAGCTCGTTCGGTCGAAGACCCGTCTCGGGCTCGCCACGGCGTGCATGGGCGGGGGTAACGGGCTCAGCGTGGTCATCGACCGCTCGGGCCTCTGACGGGAAGGAGCGGGATCCCGGTCCGCTCCTCGACCCCTCGGAGCGCGTCGCGCGCGGCCGTCCGTTCCCCGAGCGCCACCCGTTCGCTCGGGTCCCGGGCGAGCTGGGAGGAGAACTCGCGAAGCCGTTCGATGACCCGGTCGGCCGCCAGCCCCTCACCGAGGTCGCGTCGCGTGCCCTCGAGCAGGCGGCGGGCCAGGGAGGCGCCGAGGGCTCCGCCCGCACCCGGAGTCAGCCAGCGGGCGATGTGGCGGCGGAGCTCCCGGTACTCCCGGTCCGCCCGGTCGAGCGCGAGCGGGTTCCACCCGAGACGGACCCGGTACGGGGTCGATAGGAGGTACCAGCGGAGACCGCCCGGGCTGGACCGACGTAACGCGGTTCGCAGGGAGATGAGGTTCCCCGTCGACTTCGACATCTTCGCCCCGTCCTGGAGGACGAAGGCGGTGTGGACGAAAAGCCGCGAGAACGGTTTCCGGTCGAGCTCCAGGGCGATCGCGTTCTCGGCGTGGTGATGCGGGTAGATCAGGTCCAAGCCGCCTCCGTGAAGGTCCACCGGGAGCCGGAGAAGGCGGCGGGCCATGGCGTAACATTCGAGGTGCCAGCCGGGGGACCCCGGGCCCCATCGGCTCTTCCAGGACGGGAGCGGGGGGTCCTGTCGCTTCCAGACCACGAACTCGCCCACCGCCCCCTCCCGTCGAGGGAACGGGTGCTCGGGCTCGACGACCGCGTGGCGGGCCAGTTCCGAATCGGTGGGGAAGTTCTCGCCGAGCGGCCGGTCCGGGGGCGAGTAGATCCAGACGTCCCCTTCCCGGCGGACCCGCCCCGTCTTCGCGAGGGCTTCCACCACGCGGATGATCTCGGGAACGAACGTGCTCGCCCGGGGCCGCTGAGCGGGCGGGAGGATCCCGAACGCGCCCATGTCCCGGAAGAAGCCCGCCTCCTCCCGTCGCGCGAGAGCGCGCCAGGTGAGGTCGAGCTCGGCCGCCCGGTGGTCGATCTTGTCCTCGAAGTCCGTCACGTTCATCACGTGGTAGACCGGCGTCCCCTCGGCGGTGAGGAAGCGGCGGACGACGTCGAAGAACAGGTAGGTCCGGGCGTGGCCCACGTGGGCCGCGTCGTAGACCGTCGGCCCGCATACGTAGAGCGTTACCGGGCGACCGGGTCGGGGTCGGACCGTCCGGCGCTCCCCGGAGCGGGTGTCCTCCAACCGGAGGGGCATAGCGAACGAATCGGGGGTCTCTTGGGCATAACGCTTTGGGAGCGGGTTACCCGAACGCCGCTTCGGAAGCTTGATGGGGAGGAAACGCGCTCCCGAAAGCGGGTGTGCATTCCGGGATGGAGACCCTCTACCTGCTGGTCGAGACCGAGGTCGGGCGCCTCGACGAGGTTCTGAAGCGTCTCAAGGCGGTCCCGAGCGTGACCGAGGTCGAGGCCGTGACCGGCCCGTTCGACCTCATCGTGAAGGTCCAGGCGCCGCACATCAACGCCGCGCTCGACACGGTCGTCCACCGGATCCGCAAGGTGCCCGGGATCAAGTCGACCGAGACGCTCGTCACGGTCGCGACGGGATAGAGTCGCTCCGAGCTCGACACCCGCGTCAAATACCCCGTCGTTTCTGGGTCGGCCATGATCGCTGCCGGAGACACCGCGCCCGATTTCGTCGCGCCGGACCAGGACGGGAATCCCTTCCGCCTCTCCTCGCTCAAGGGGTCGCCGGTTGTCCTCTACTTCTACCCCAAGGCGGACACGCCCGGCTGCACGATCGAGACGAAGGGATTCCGGGATGTGCAGGCCGAGTACCTCGCCCGGAAGGTGCGGGTCGTCGGCGTTAGCGTGGACGACTGCCCCGCGCAGAAAGCGTTCGCCCAGAAGTACGGCATCGCGTTCCCGCTCATCGCCGACAAGTCGAAGAGCGTCGCCACCGCCTACGGGGTCCTCGGGCCCCGGGGCCTGGCCCGTCGGGTGACCTTCCTCATCGACAGCCACGGAACGGTGGTCGAGGTCATCGAAGCCTCTTCGCCGGACCCGCACCTCGAGCGGGCGCGCGCACGCTTCCTTACGCCGTAGGCTCGGGTTCGGCCTGCGCGGTCGTTTCGGTAGAGAGGGCCGACCCCTCCGTCGGGGCTGCTCCCGGGGTTCCGACAGGGACCTTCGGGCGCCGACCGGACCATGTCCACACCCGTTCCCCCAGCACCTGGAGGGACGCCGGGACCAGGTACGTCCGCACCACCATCGCGTCCAGGATCACCGCGACGGCGACCGAGAAGCCGATCGCCCGGATCAGCGTGAACGAGCCGACCAAGAGCGCCCCGAACGCGCTCGCGAGGATGACTGCCGCCGCGGTGATGATGCCGCCCGTCCGCGCGACGCCTTCGACCGCCGCCTCCGTGTTGGAGCGGCCCCGCACCCGCTCCTCGCGGATTCGGGTCAAGAGGAAGATATTGTAGTCGATCCCGAGCCCCAGGATGAAGATGAACAGGATCGTCCTCACGTAGAAGAAGAGCGGCAACCCCATCAGCTGCTGGAAGACGAGGTCGGAGACCGCCCACGCCCAGCTGATCGAGAGCCCGATCGTCGCGACCCCCATGAGGGCGATGATCCACGACCGAAGTACAGCGAGCAGGACGATGACGAGCCCGACCGTGACCGCGATGATCATGAGGTCGGTCGCGGCCGAGGTCTGGTCCGCGAGGTCGCTGATCACCGGTGCTCCGCCCCCGTACGCCATCTGGACGATCTCGGGATGCGAGTCGGCATAGGTCCCCCACGACGACTCGACGGCCTTGACCGCGTCCACGGCAGAGAGGGAGAGCCCCGTCGAGGACGGCTGGAGGTCGATGAGGACCGTCCGACCATCGGTCCCCACGAATCCGGAGAGCGTCCCGATCAGGTTCGCGCGGGTCCCGACCGGGAGCGTCGAGAGGTTGAGCCAGTTCGCCAGGCTCGTTCCGAACGGTCCGACCGGGGACTGCACCACCGCGATCCCCGACGCGGCACCGGCCCTCGCGGTGAGGACCGCGATGTCGGTGAACTCGCTCGCGTTCGTCGTGTTCGCGACGACGAGCGGAGCGGAGAACGTCACAAGGGCGAACGAGGGGACCGCGAACCCGTTGCCGAAGTAATTTCCGAGGTCATTGAGGCCGTCGGTCGCGGGATGGCCGCTCGGCAACTGAGCATAGAAGTCGTAGGCGACCGGGGCCGTGAGCGCGACCGCGACGAGCGGGATCGAGACGACCAGCAGCACGGTGACGAACGTCCAGGGACGCCGTTGCGTTGCCCGTCCCGCGCGGTAGAAGTACGTGTTCTCGCCGCGCAGCCGGCCGGCGACGATCGTCGCGTGACGGGCGAACCGCTGACCGGTGTAGGGCCAGAAGATCCTCGGGCCGAGGAGTTTCACGAACGCCGGGATGAGCGTCAGGGAGAGCGCGAGCGTGATGAACACGGCGAGGGAAAGGACGGAGCCCCACTGGGAGAGGAGGGCGACGCCGCTGAAGGTGAGCGCGAGGGTCGCGATGATAGCCGCCGAGCCGCTGGTGGCGACGGACCGACCGGCCCATGAGACCGCGGTGACGAGCGCCTCGTCGCTGCTCTTCCCCTGGACGAGCTCTTCGCGGTACCGCGCGACCAGGAAGATCGCGTAGTCGGTCCCGACCCCGAGGACGAACACCTCCTCGAGCGTGATCGAGGTCGTGTCGACGTGACCGACCACGGTCCCGACCAGGACGGTGGCACCGAGCCCCAGGATGAGCGCGATCCCCAGCCCCGCGAACGTGACGAGCGGCGTCACGGGGGAGCGGAAGTAGAGCATCGCGATGGCGAGCAGCAGCCCGACCGTGAGAGGAAGGACGAGGGCGATCGACGAGTTCACGGCCGTCTGGGTCAGCAGGTCGAGGGGCGCAGAGCCCGTCTGCACGTAGGAGATCGACCGCGTCGAATCGGACCTCTCGACCACGGACGGGACGAGGGAGTCCAGCTTCCCGAGGTCGGAGTAGACCGGTTGTCCTCCCGAGGCGTCGGTGTAGTCGTCCGACACGGAGAAGTCGACCTGGATGATCGTCGCCGTGCCGGCGGCCGCGACGAACGGCGAGTAGATCGCAAACGGCACGGGTAGCGGCTCGGTCGCGAGGGTCGCGTTGGCGACGGTGGCATTCGCCCAGGAGAGCGGAGCCGCCGGGTTCGGGAACCCGTGCGGGAAGGCGTCCCACACCAGCCCGAGGAAGCTCGCCGGGAGCCCCGCGGTCGGCGAGAGGACCAGGGTGACGACCTCTTGGACGCTCGGCCAGAGGGTGGAGTTCTCGACCCCCAGAACTCCGAGCACGACGTTCGGGACGACCTGCTCGGACGGAACCGGAACGAGGGCCGGGATGAGGGGAACTTCGTTCGCCCGGGCCGCGGCATTAGTGCAGGCGACGGCCGTCACAGGGTCGCCGGCATCGATCGCGCAACCGGTGGTGGTGCTGTTGAACCCCGAGCCCGAGCCGTTGTACCCGTTGTAGAACGCACTCAACACCTCGAGCGCCGGGGTCGAGCCCGCGAGCGCGGCGGCGGTCGTCTCGTAGGCAGGATAGTTGCACGCCGCCGGGGTCGGGTGGCAGCTGCTCGCTTCGACCAGGCTAGACCAGGTCCCGAAGAACAGCGCCGGACCCCCCCAGAGGAGCTGCGCGGACTCGTTGACCGCCAGTGGCAAGGGGGTGGCGTTCGAGAGCGCCCCCTGGAGGACGCCGTTCGCGAGCTCGGCCTGGCCGGCGAGGAACGAAGCGTACTCGCTGTAGACGCTCGTGACGTCGAGGACGTCCTTGAGCGAGCTGTCGGAGGAGATGGCCGCGCTCACGTTCAAGATGACACGCTGCGCGTTCGCGCTCGTGAGGTCCGGCCCGTAGAACAGGAGCTGGGTCGAGGAGGCTCCGGGGTCGCTCGGGAACAGTCGGGCTAGCTCGGCGCTTGCCCTCCCGCTCGGGGAGTTCGCGGGCAGGCTCGTGGCCGAATTGGTCGTCACCGACCCGAGCAGGGGGAGGAAAGGGACGGTGACGAGCAGGAGAGCGATCCAGAAGATGACCGGGTGCCACGGGTGGCGGACGACCCAGCGCGCCAACCCCTCGAAGAACCCGCCCCCGTTCGTCGGTCGACCCGCGGGGTGGCGCTCCATCACGCTGTCGGAAAGGGCCTCCGAAATAACGCTATCCGTCGGCGGGACGGGTCCGCGCGCTCTCGGGGCGCTCGGCGCGGTGCCAAAGCGCCGGGAACCGGGTGGGGTCGACGAAGACCCGGGTCTCGTCGACCACCCAGCCGTGCTTCACGTGGCCGACCTCGTCCGAGCCTCGCAGCGCGACGCCGGTCGCCACGAGCTCGCCGGAGCGCGTGACCAGCGTCACGCGGGCGCCCCGGGAGAACGGCTTCGGGAGTGCGAGGATTCCGCCGCTCGCGAGCCCGGCGCCGTGGGCGAGCGCGCTCGCGGCCCCGTCCTTGACGACGATCGTCGGGAACTCTCGCCAGACCTCGTCGATCGGGTGGAGGAGCGCGAGCAGAGGAGCGGTGTCGCCGGCGGCGCGCGCGGCGGCCGCGTCCGCGAGCACCGCGAGGGGGACCGCGTCCGACTCCCGGAAGGGACCGTTCGCGACCCGTCGCAGCTCCTCCATGTGACCCCCCAGGCCGAGCGCCTCACCGACGTCGACGGCGAGGGTGCGCACGTACGTTCCCGAGTCGGCGGTCAGGTCGAGGAGAAGGCGCGGCCCGTCGGCTTCGACGAGCTCGAGCCGGTGGATCGTGCGGACCCGCCGCTCCCGCTTCACCGCGGAGCGGACGGGCGGGGTCTGGTAGATCGGTCCCAAGAACTCCGCGAGGACACGCTGGACCTCCCGGACCGGAACGGGCCCATGAAGGACCACCGAGGCGATGTACCGCTTCGGGAACTCGAGGACGAGCGGCAAGAGCTTGAGCGCGGGCCCGACCCCGACCCAGAGAAGGCCCGAGACGTTGGGGTCGAGGGTGCCGGCGTGCCCCGCGACGGAGACCCCGAGCAGGTCGCGCGCCCACGCTGTGACCTGGTGGGAGGACGGTCCCCTCGGCTTGTCGATAAGAAGGAACGCCCCCTCCCGCAGGCGAGCGTCCACCGCGTCGGCCGCGGGCGGGTCGGTCATCCGAGCGCCGCCCCTTCGCGGTCCCGTACGAAAGTGAGGATCGCGTCCGCCACCACGAGGGGCGGTCGGTCGCTCGAATCGACCACGAGGTCCGGACGCTCCGCGTCGAGGTCGATCCCGTAGAACCGCCGGTAACGGTCGCGTTCGACCGCCTCGCGCTCGTGTACCTTGGCCCGAGCCTCCTCGAGCGGCTGGCCGTCCCGGTCCGCGACCCGGCGCACGCGCACCTCCTCCCGAGCGGTCACGACGACGTCGTGGACGCGGACGCCGGCGCGACGGCACAGGGCTCCCTGGATCCGCCCTTCGAGGAGATGGCCCGGGAGGGCGAGCGACTGCATGTGCTGGTCGAGCTCCCGGTCGACCTCCGGATGGGAAGCCGCGAACCGTCCGAACTCCGCGAGGTCCATCTGGTGGCGGCGGGCCTCGGCGCGGAAGAGTTCGCCGACCGAGCAGAACTCAAGGCCGAGGGAGGTCGCAACGAGTTGCCCGGCGGTCGACTTGCCGCTCCCAGGCGGTCCTCCGATCGTGACGACGGCTCCGGTCACACCAACCCCCCGGCCGGTGGCGGGCCGGGGGCGAAGGGCGCGATGTGGTGTTCGTTCGCGTACCTCCGAAGCCAGTAGTCCTTCAGTACCCGGCGGAACACCAGCGAGAACGGCACCGTGTAGAGGCTGAAGATGATGAACCAGATGGGGATCGGCAGGCTCCCGACGGTGCTGGTCAGCACGACCGAGCTTCCCGTGCCGAAGCTGACCGTCTTTTGGACCACGTTCGCGGCCGAAATCGTGAGCCCGACCCACGAGTAGATCAGGATGAGCAGGAAGTAGGTGATCGCCATCCCCTTGAACTGCGCGATCGAGACCTCGCCCGAGAGCCGGGTGAGCTTCTCCTGCTGGGGCTTGAGCGCCGCGATCCGGTCCTTCTTGCCGGAGCGGATCGCCTCCATCTGCACCTTGCGGAACGCCGAGCTCCACTTCTGGACCTTCGCGGCCTTGATCCAGTTCGTCGTGTAGTTGTACGCGACCGACGTGACGAACATCTCGATTGCGCCGGCGAGCGCCATCGTGAGGAGAAGGTAGTCCGAGTTGAACCCGATCAACCAGTAGAGCGGTCCCGGAGTACCGGGACCCGTCCCGAGCAGACCGGCGATCGAGTTCCGTGCGCTCGAGTCGATGAGCATCCACAGGCCGAGGAGGCCGAGGAACACGTAGACGAAGGTCGAGATCTTGAAGGGAGCGGGCGGGGGCCGCGCCGGACGAGCGGCGGGCTTGGGCTCGGCCTCCTCGCTCGCCGGGGCCTCCTCCGGCTCCTCGGGCTCGGCTCCTCCGCCTGTGGGAAGGGGCTCGGCGGCGACGTCCGCCGCGGAGGGCAACGGCTTTCCGTCCCCGCTCATCAGGACTCGCCTCCGAGGAACCGACGCAGGAGCGGGTTCATCTCCATCTGCTGTTCGCGGCCCATCGCCTGGTAGAGGTTGATGATGATCCCGACCATCAGGAGGACACCGGTTCCGGAGGCATTCCCTAAGGTACCGATGAGGTCCGCCCCGGCGGCGAGCGCGCCGACCGCGGCCCCCGAGATGACGGTGATCACGGGGATGTACCGTTCGAGGACCCGGCGCAACACCCGGGGTTCTCTACGGAAGCCGGGGATCTGCATGCCGGACGCTTCGATCTGGCGCGCGACGGCCTCCGGGCCCATGTTGGTCGTCTGGATCCAGAACTTGGCGAACAGGATCGACCCACCGACCATCGCGCCGAAGTAGACCGCCACGTGGAGCAAGCCCTGCCACCAGGCGTGGCCGACGAGGAACCCACCGTACTCCTGGTAGTTCAGGATCGGTAACAGCCAAGCCTCGAGGCCGTTGACCGTCGAGAGGTAATACGCGCCGCCGCTGATCGGGGTCGTTTGACTGACCCCTAACAACGTCGCTTGGGTCGCGGTCGGGTACGCCCCGATCCACCACTGGTGGCCGAGGACCGGGAAGTGGATCAGCGTCGGGTTGGTCCACAAAAGGATCGTCACCATCGAGACGTTGGCGAGCAACGCCGACATCAGGATGACCGGGATGTTCGACGCGTAGATCAGGCGGAGCGGGTAGCGGCCGCGGGCGCCCCGCGCCTCGGCGTGCGAGAGCGGGAGCTCGATGCGCGTCGACTCGGTCCACGCCACGAGGAAGAAGATCGCCGCCGTGCCGACGAGCGCGACCAGCGGGTTCGGCTGTCGTAACAGGACCTGCTCCCAGCCCCCGCCGGCCATCTGGCTCGCGGTGTAGTGGGAGAAGAACCAGAGCGTCTTCGGGATCGCTCCGCTCGGAGGATTCTGCGCCGTGACGGGCCCGGGATTCCCCGGCACCCAGTTGAGCGTACCTTGGACGATCTGCTGCGAGACGCCCGCGGCGATGAACAGCGAGATCCCGCTCCCGATCCCCCACTTCGAGACGACCTCGTCCATCAGGAAGACGAGGTAGCTGCCGAAGACGAGCTGGGCGATGATGATGACGTTCGCGAGCAGGAGGCCGTTGCCGGGGGAGATGGTCCCGAGGCTCGAGACGAGGGAACCCGAGGGGGAGAGGTAGCCGTAGACCTGGGGGATCGCCTCGATGAAGATCATCGCGACGACGATGACCTTCTGAGTCCCCTGGTAGACCCCTTTGTCCTCGTCGTCGGTGAGGTCGAGGTTGATGATCTTCGCGCCGGTGAACAGCTGCATGATGATCGACCCGGTGACGATCGGGCCGATCCCGAGGTGCATGAGCGTGCCTTGCGCCCCGGCGAGAATCGCGCGGTAGCTGTGGAACAGGTCGATGACGGTCAGCTGGTCAACGCCGAACAGGTAGATGTTCGTCAGCAGGAAGTAGAGGAGCAGGATCCCGAGCGTCCAGAACAGCTTCGTCCGGAAGTGGACGTGGCCCTTCGGCTGAGTGACCGCCGGCATCCGGGTCGTGAGCGGCTTGAGCCCGTACAGCATCGAGCGGGAGCCGTTGTAGGAAAGGCCGAGGTAGAAGATCGTGAAGATGGCGGCCATCGCCGCCACGAGCAGACCGAACGCGATGAGGGTCGGACGGCCCCAGAACCAGAACAGCGCGAGGATCCCGGCGGGGATGAGGGTGAGCGGGACCGCCCAACGGCGGTCTCGTGGGGTCTCCTCTTCCGCCATGAGGTCGTCTCGGAGCCGGTACGCGAGTTATATAGTCTACGGGACGGATTTCGGAGGCGCCTCCGCTGCGCCGCCCGGGCGGGCATCCAGGACCGTCACCTTCTCGCGGGCGTGCTTCGACGCGTGTCGGACGACGACCTTCCACGGGTGCGTCGTGACCCCGCCGCCCAGCAGCCGGTCAACGCCCGCCTTCGTGAGGTCCGCGACGAACGTGCTCCCTTCCCGGGACAGCGCCTCGGCCGCCTCGAGGTGGGGCAGGAACGCCTCGAGCTCCCCGACGTTCAGGCTGGTCGGGCGCTCGACGATCTGGAACGGCCGCTTGAACCCGTGGCGGCCGAAATGGTCGGGAGCGTAGATGAGCATCGACTTGAACTTGTACTTGTGAAGTCCCGCGTTGCCCCTCCCTCCCTGCTTTCCGGCGCCGCGGCCGGCCTTGATGCCCCGGCCGTGGGTCCTCAAACCGCGGAACTTCCGTGTGCGACTCGGCATGATCGACCGTCCCTCACATCATCCGGCGGACGAGCTCGTTGATCGCGCGGCCCCGGTACCCGAGCGCGCCGCCGAGAGTGAACGGTTTCTTGGTTGACCGCCAGCCTCCCTTCGGAGCCCGGAGGCGGAAGAGCGGCTTCAAGCCCTGAACCTGGGTGAGACCCTTTTCGGCGACGGTGCGCGTGATCGCGGGAAGGTCCTTCCCCGGGGCGATCTCGGTGACGGTCTCGGCCGTCAACCGCGCTCCGGCCGCGGTCTCGCCGCGTTCTTGGAGGAGCAGCGACACGGTCTCGGGTTCGGCCTCGCCCCAGGTGACGTAGCCCTGGACGACCGTCAGCATCCCACGGACGGAGGGCAGCTCGGGAACGACCGTGGCGTGGTTCGGCCGCGTGAGGTGGAGGTAGCTCAGGGTCTCCACCACGTCGTGCCGAGCGTGGATGGAGCCGCGGACCCGGACGATCATCCAGGCCATGCTCAGTTCCCCCTCGGCGGCGCCGGGCGGGGCGGACCGCCCCGGGGCGCTCCGGGTCCGCCGCGTCCCGGTCCCCCGCCGCGCATCGGCGGGCGCCGACCGCGGCCGCCTCGGCCTCCGCGGATCGGGCGTGGAGCGTTCTCGTCCTTGGGCGGCAGGATGGAGGTCCCGACAGGCCCGCGGACGATCTTGAGACGAGAGGAATCCTCGGCGGGGACCTTGAGCTCGGAGAGGGCGACCAGCGCCTGGAAGGCGGATTGGGCGTAGTTCACGGTCGTCTTCGTGTGTCCGTCCGTGAAGCCCCAGGCGTCCGTGATGCCGGCGAACCGGAGGATCGGCTTCGCCACATCGCCGACCGCGAGGCCGACCCCTCGCGGGGCGGGCTTGAACGTCACGACCACCGAGCCGACGCGTCCCTTGACCTGGAACGGAAGCGTGTGTGCCCGGCCGCAGCCGCATTCCCAGCTGCCGCAGCCCCGGTAGACCTCGACGACCTCGAGCTTCGCGCGGTCGATCGCGCGGCGGATCGTCGGGCCGACCTCGCGGCCCTTCGCCCGTCCGAGGCCGACGAACCCGTCGCCGTTGCCGACGACGACCGTGACAGCGAACTTGAACCGGCGGCCCGAGTCGGTCATGCGCTGGACCATGTTCACGTCCAGCACCTCGTCGTGGAGACCGGGGAGGAGCTTGTCGACGATCTGGGGCTCCCGCAGCGGAAGGCCGCTCTCGATGGCGGCGGCCATGGTGGTGATCTCGTCAGCGGCGACCCGCCGGCCGAGCTCGGTCTTCGGCACCCAGGGAGGTGGCGCCGCGGGGGCGCCCCCAAAGCCTCCGCGCGACGGACCCGAGAAGGAGCCGCTCACGGCTTGGCCTCCGCCCGCGGGACGATATCGGGGAGCTTCATCTTGTACGCTTCGAGGGGCTGAGGCAAGGGCTTCGGGAGGTGCGCGCCGTTCAGACGCTCGGCGCTCGGGAAGCCCCCCTCTCCGTGGGGGACGTGGACGCCCGAGTCGAGCAGCCCCTTGAGCGCGGCCGAAAGCCGACCGCCCTCGGTCGGGTGGCGGATGCCCGTATCGAGCACGGCCGATTCGGCGCCCGCGGACTTCGAACGAAGGCCGGCGAGGTACGCCGTCAGGTAGGCCGCCGGGGTGGACGAGAAACTGGACGCGGGGAAGCCGACCCGGGCGAGCTCCGCGCTCTCCGCCACCGCGACGACCCGGTCGCCGACGGGGTCGTACTGGACGATCGAGACACGGACCCGACGACCGGAGAAGCGGACGACCGCGCGAGCGGTTCCGCTCTTGAGGAGACGGAGCCGGACGCGGTAGTCGGTCTTCCCCTCCCGCCGTCGGCGGAAGTGGACACGATAGCGAGGACCGGTGCTCATGGGGTACCCTCCCGAAGGTGGCCCGCGAGACGCAGGTTGACGATAAGGTGCGCGCGGCTACGGAACATCCCGCCCTTCGCGCGACGGTAGAACTCCCGATAGACGGAGGGAGGGATCTTCTTGGTGGAACGGAGCTCCTGCAGGAGCTTGCGCTGGGCGCGGATGCGACGCATCCAGCGTTCCTTGCGCGGCACGCGGGCGGACGGGGTTCCTCGGCGGGAACCGGGTCCGGAGTGCCGACCTTTTCCGACCTCGATCGCGTGGAGCCGGGCCCGGGCCCGAGAGGTCCCTTGAATGGGGGCCCGACGGATGACGCCGGCCTTGATCGCGCTGCGGACGTCCGAGCGCGTGACCGCGTCGGCGAGCTCCTCCTGGCTCGCGGGGTCGATCCAGACGCGCCCCTCGCCGCACTTCAGAAGGGCGGCGGCGAGACGACGCTGGTTCGAAAGGTCGGGCATCGTCTACGCCTCCCGCTCCGACTTCACAATGGGGTTGAGCACGTGGATGCCGAGCTTCCGTGCCGTCTCCTCGAGGACGAGGCGTCGGCGGGTGCCGACCGTCCGGGCGATGATCGCGGCCTCGAGACGCGCGTTCATCTTCTCGAGGTCGGAGGCGGTGTGAACGATGATCGGGCGGAACCCGCTCGGGACCAGTCCGCGGACCCGGGCCGGGGAGCGGTATCCGACGCGGACCACCTTCGGGCGGTAGCCGTAGTGACGCCGCTGCTTGGACTGGAGACCGCGGGGCGCGCGCCACGACATGTCCCGTCCGATGCGATAGTATCGATAGCGGGCCTGGCGCCCGAAGAGTGGGCGTCGGCGGTCGATGTCCCCTCGGGTCCGCAGGAGCGTGCGCTGGCCCGGTGAGAGGTCGGCGCGTCGGGGCGCGCGAGGGCCTTCGTCCTTCGCCTTGGGCTCGGCGGTCTCGGCCGGAGCGGCCTCTTCCTTCGGGGCCACCTTCGGGCGGCGCCGGGCCGTCGCCTTGCGGGGCGCCTCGGGGGCCGTCTCGCTCTTCGGCTCGGAGGGAGTATTCTCGTCGGCCATCAGCTCGCCCCTTTCAAGTGGGCGCGGTCGACGAGGTAGATGCCGTCCTGGAAGACCCGGGGGTCGTACTCGCGGATCCGGCTCGCGCGCTCGATGTTCGCCGCGCTCTGGCCGACCTGCTCGACGTCGTAGCCGGTGAGGATGAGGTAGTCTCCGTCGACCCGGGCGCTCGTCCCGGGAAGGAGGTCGGAGGACCGGGGGTGCTTCTCGCCGAGGAAGTTCTCGATCAGGATGTGGTTCTCCTTCACCTGGACCTTCATCGGGAAGTGCGCCGCGACGACCTTGAGTCGCGCCTCGACGCCGAGGGTGAGCGAGCCCGCGAGGTTCTTGAGGTGCGCCGCCCAGGTCTTCAGAAGGGCTTGGGAGCGCTTCCGGTGCGACGGCAGGCGGAGCGTGATCGTGACCTGTCCGGAGGCCGTCTTGAGCTCGAGCGCGTCCGACGGGAACGGCCGGTCAACCGCGCCGAGCGGCCCCTTCGCGTGCAAGCGGCGCCCGGTCAGGGTGAACGTGACGCCCTTCGGGACGTCAATCGTTTCCTGGCCGCGGTCCGGTTCAGAAGACATAGGCGAGCAGCCGACCTCCGATCTTGAGCTCCCGGGCCTGCTGGTGGGAGAGGACGCCCCGGTTCGTCGACAGGACGAGGATCCCGAAGTCCTGGGCGGGAAGGAAGCGGGCCTCGAACCGCTCGAGGCCGTCAAACGCGACGGAGATCCGCGGCTTGATGACGCCGCAGTAGTTGATCCGACGGGAGAGCGCGACGTCGTACTTGCCGCCGCGGCCGGTCGGCACGAACGTGAACTCCTCGATGTAGTGGTGTTCCCGAAAGATGCGGAGCACCTCGGCGATCAGCTTCGAGGTGGGGGCGAGCTCGACGCGGGGCTTGCCTTCCCGGTCGGCGTGACGGAGGGTGACGAGCGCGTCGTTGAGTAGGTCCATCTGCATCGTTCGTCCCTCCTTACTGGTACTTGCGGAATCCCAGGTCCATCGCGACCTCGCGGAAGCACTGGCGGCAGAGGTGGAGGCCGTAGCGGCGGACGATCCCGCGCTTGCGGTCGCAGCGCAGGCAGCCGTCCTTGCGCCCGAAGTTCTTCTTAGGCTCACTCAAGGAGCGTCACCCCCAGCGTGGAAACGAGGAAGTGGCGGGTCTCCTCCTTCGTCGAGCGGAGGGCCTTCGGGAGCGGCCGCGTTTGAAGTCGACGGTTGCGGATCCGGTGGCCGGCGCGGCCCATCTCGACCGCGATGTCCATCCCGTGGATGCCGATCGCCGGGTCGTACTTCTGCCCGGAGAAGTCTGTGTAGTCCGCGATCCCGAAGGAGAAGTTCCCGTTCCGGTCGATCGAGTCGACGTCGAACTGCTTGTCGCGGGCCTCGAACGCACGTCGCAGGAAGTCCATCGCCGCGTCCCCCCGAAGGGTGACCTTTGCCCCGATCTCCTGACCCTGGCGGATGCCGAAGTCGCGGTTCGTGGAGTGGGACCGGGTGGCGACCGGCTTCTGGTGCGTGACCATCTTCAGGACCTTCTCGGCCTTCGTACGGGGCTCGCCGGACTCGCCGACCCCGGCGTTCACCACGACCTTGATGACGCGAACGGCGCGGTACGGGTTCGCTCCCGGCGGGCTCGCCGGGGGCGGCGCGGCGGCGGCGAACGGAGGGGCGCTCATCGGTCCACTCCCTCCGCGAGCGTAATCTCGGGGGTGTTCTGGCCGACAACGTACACGTACTCCTTGACGGTCGAGAACCCTTCTTTGAAGTGGACCAGGTTCGGTTGGGAGGAGTTCCGGACCTCAACCCGTTCGACCCGCGCGAGCTCCCCGACATGGGAGCCGCCCGCCACGTAGGCGAGGGACCCCGGGGCGAGGGGAAGGTGCTCCACGACCTTCTGCTCGGGGAGCGCGATCTTGACCGAGTCGCCGACCCGGTACGGGGTCGTCGCCGGCACGAGGAGATTCCTCCCGTCGTGTAGCGTCACCTCGACCCGGCCCCCGGTCACGGCATGCTTGAAGCGGACCCGTCCGATCTTGACGGTCGCCTCGGTGGAAGGGATCGGGACGAGGATGAGCTTCCCGCGCCGGTCCTTGACGACCCTAAAGTGGGCGTCAAGCGGAGCGGCGAACGAGAGGGTGTCCATCAGGCCGAGGCCGCGGGAGAGGTCGTGCGCGACCTTCCCATCGACCTTGACCGCGCCCGAGCGCAAGAGCATCCGCGCCTCGCGGGTGCTCGTGACCACGTGTCGCAGGTCTCTCAGAACGAGGAGGAGCGGGATCGATTGGTCCTGGGCGTGCGGCCCGGGGGCCGGGCGCTTCAGCCACTTCGTCCCCTTGCGGGGGACGGTCCAGCTCCGGGGAGCGGCCCGGCGCTTCAGACGGAATGTCATTCATCACCCTCCTTCGTGGGCGGCTTCGCGCGGGCGCGTCGCGGGGGCTTGGCGGGAGCTTCCTCGGGCTCCTTGACGTCCTCCGGGGCGGGAACATCATCCGGCGTGGGTGTCTTCTCGGGCTCCGGAACGCTCTCGGCGGCCGGGGGCGCCACGGCGGGAGCCGCCTCGACCTCGGGCGCCTCCTCTTCGTCCACCTTCTCGCCGCGCTCCTCGGGCGTGACATCCTCTTCCCGCACGCGCATCGAGCGGCGGCGCCAGGGGTCGGAAAGGTTGAGCCGCGTGATGACGAGATGGCCGACGCCGAGCGAGAGCGGCTTCATCTTCTCGTCCGCGGTCTTCAGCGTGACGTTGTCGAGCGTGACCGAGTAGCCCCGGCGGTCGATCCGCGCGACGCGTTCCTCCCGGCCGGCGTAGCTGCCCGAGAGGACGCGGACGGTGTCGCCCTTGCGGACCGGCACCGAACGGCGGTGGAAGCGGGAGCGGAGCTCCCGAGAGAGTGGGACGGTCATCCGGATCCGTCGCTCGAACGTATCGGCGGTGTAGAGCGCCTTTCTCTGGCGCCGCGGAGAGTGGGGAGAGAGCTTCATCGGTGGGTGTCCTCCTACAGGATGATCGACGACGCCGCCGCGATCCGCGGCCAACGTTCGGCGGCCTCCTTCGCAACGGGCCCCTTGATCTGGGAGCCCTTGATCTCCCCGGTCTCGGTCGTGATGACGGCGGCGTTGTCCTCGAACTGGACCCGTGTCCCGTCCGCCCGTCGGAACGGCGCGCGGGCGCGGATAATGACGGCGTGCAGGACCTGGCGCCGCATCTCGGGAGTTCCTTTCTTGACGGAGACGATGATGAGGTCGGCGATCCCGGCCCGGGGATAGCGGCGGTGCGTGCCGTGCCAGTTGCGCACGGCGATGATCTCGACGACCTTCGCGCCAGTGTTGTCGACGCATTCGAGCCGCGCCCCCTTTGGGAGCGACCGGCCCCGGCGGCCCGCGAGGCCCTTCATGGCTTCTCCTCCGCGGCCTCGGGCTCGGTCGGGGTCTCGACCGGCTCCTCGCCGCGCACGCGGTGGGCCGCCTCGCCGAGGTCCTCAACGATGCAGAAGGAGACGAGCTTGGAGAGCGGACGCGTCTCGGCGATCCGCACGCGGTGGCCGACCGGGACGTTGAGGCACGGGGGCGCGTGCGCCAGATAGCGACGGCGGCGCTTCTCGTAGCGTTCGAACTTCGCCACGTAGTGGAGGAGCGTGCGTTCTACGACCGCGGTGCGCTGCATCCCCGTCGAGACGACCGTCCCTTCGAGGACCTGGCCCCGGACCGGGAGGCGCCCGTGGAACGGGCAGTGCCGATCGTCGCAGCGCGCCTTCGGCGCGCGCACGTCGAGGCCGATGTCCCGGGCCCGGCGAGCGGACGGAGCACGGGTTGGGGTCATGAGAGCCTCCGAGAACCGCCTGAGAGTAGGCGTTTCGTGCGGTCCTCGGGCCGCACGCGTAGGGTGTCCCCTATTAACGATAACTCTCCCGACGCGAGAGCGATCGTGCCCTCGACGCCGACCTTCGGGACGCGCACCGCACGCGAGGTGCCGGTGAGGCGGACGGTGAAGGTGGAGAGGGACTCGTCGATGAGGGTCCCGGTGACGGGCTCGCGAAGCGCGGGCGACGCCGGGAACGAGACCGATGCGCCCAGAATCTCTCCGGCGAGGGCCTCTCGCTCGACGCGGGAGAGGGCGGTGTGGGAGTGGGGTTCCTTCGGCATCGACTCACCTACTCGCCTCCTACGGACGGCGGGCCTCCCGGGGGGCGTTGGCGCGCTCGCTCAGAACGGTCAGGGCACGGGCGACGTTGGTCCTCAGGGCCCGCATGCGGCCCGGGCTCGGCGGCGCGCCACCCATGGCGGCCACTCCGCGCTCCCGAAGGAGGAGGTTCTCGTCGTCGGCGATCCGACGCAGGAGCTCCTCGTCCGTGAGGCTTCTCAGGTCCTTCATCCGCTGAAGCGTCATGGTACGTCCGGTGCCTCCAGCTCGGGTCCCAGCGGCACGGCGGGGACCTCCTCGACCGGCGGGAGCTCGACGGGGATCGGCTTGGGGCGGTCGGCGACCCCCTTCACGACGATCTCGTCGGGGAGCTTCGCCGTCGGGCGCATGATCCAGACGTTGACGCCGATGGCGCCGGGCTTGAGCCGTGCCTGGTAGAACCCCTTGTCGATCCAGAGATGGACCGCTTCTCCGCAGTACTTGATCGTCCCGGCCTTGAACCGCTCGGTGCGGTGACGCTCGCCGGTGAGCTTTCCCGAAAGGATCACCTGGCAGCCGCGGGCGCCGGCCTCCATGATCCGCCGAACGGTCGAGTGACCGGCCCGACGGAAGTGCCAGCCGCGCTCCAGGGTCGAGGCGAGCTTCTCGCTCATCAGTTGGGCGTTCAAGCTCGGCGCGCGCTCCTCCTGGACCTCGATCTGAGGGTTATCGAGCTGGAACCGGGCGTGGATGTCCTCGGTGAGTCGCTTGATGAGCTCGCCGCGGTGGCCGATGAGGATCCCCGGGCGCTCGCAGATCAGCGTCACGCGCGTTCCCATCGGGGTGCGGGTGATGTCGAGGCCCCCGAAGCCGGCCCGCGCGCTCTCTTGGACGAGGTAGTCCTTGAGGAGGACGCGGCGCATCTGCTCCTGGATCACCTTGCGCTCGGCGGTCATGCGGCCTCCTTGCGCTCGGCGAGCACGATCTCGATGTGGGTCGTCTGCTCGTTCCACGCCGTCGCCCGTCCGTGGGCGCGCGGCATGCTCGCCTTGCGGATGCGGCCCCGGCTGCTCGCGGCGGTCTTGATGAAGAGGCGGTCGGCGTCCATCCCCTCGTACTCCGCGTTCTCGGCGGCGTTCTCGAGGACCTTGAGGATGTTCTGCGCGACCTTCTTCGCGTAGCGTCCCGGGCCGGTGCCGACGTGGTGCGCCGTCTCCTGGTTGTAGCGACGGAACGGGATGGCGTGGCGGAGGGCGATCGCCTCCTCGAGGATCGTCGTCGCCCGGTCGACCGGGAGACCCCGGATCGCGTTCAGGATCTCGTACGTCTTCTTCGGAGAGATGGGTACCTCCACGCCGCGGGCCCGGGCGACGTTGACGCCCGACTCGGCCCGGTAGGTGTAGCCCTTCATCGTCCGACCTCCCTCCTCACTTCAGCGGCATGAACTTCGACGAGCGCGTCGCGCCGACGCCCGGGCCCGAGTGCTTCTCGAACCGGCGGGTGAGCGCGAACTCCCCGAAGTAGTGTCCGATCATCTCGGGTCGGACCTCGATATCCTTGAACTCCTTGCCGTTGTGGATGGCGACGTGGCGGCCCACGTGCTCCGGGAGCACGAGGGCGTCCCGACAGTGGGTGCGCACGGTCTTCCCCGGGGCGGAGGTGCGCATCGCCTCGAAGAAGAGGGTCGTTTCCGAATTGAACCCGCGGCGGATCGACCGGCGGGCGCGGGCGGTGAGCACCTTCGTGAGGTCTTCCAGGCTCATCGCCTGGAGCTCGGGCAGGGTCTTCCCCCGCAGGGTGAACTCCCGCTTGCGGCGGGCCTCGACCTTCTTTGCGCGACGGGCCTTCGGCATGGCTCCTACCTACCTCTCCCTTCTCGGAGCTGGCGCTTCTTCCGGGCCGAGCGCGAAAACCGCCCGACCTTCGCCCCTGGCCAGGTCCCGCTCGATACGGTGCTCGGGCGCCCAACGTGCTGGTGGGCCCCGCCGCCGAACGGGTGGTTGACGGGGTTCATGGCGACCCCTCGGACCTTGAACGGCTGGCGGGCCAGCGTGCGCGTCGCCCAGTACTTCTTGCCGGCCTTGATGATCGGTCGCTCCTTTCGGCCCCCGCCTCCGACCGCGCCGACCTGGGCGCGGCACGTCGCGAGCAGTTGCTTGAAGGCGCCGGACGGGAGCTGGACCGTGACGTCGGAACCCGAGTGCGCCACCACGAGCGCGCTCGCGCCGGCGACCCGCACCAGGCGGCCCCCGTCGAACGGCTTGACCTCGAGGTTCGAGACGAGCGTTCCGTCCGGGATCTTCCCCAGCGGAAGGATCGACCCCCGGTCGAGCTTCCCTTCCTGGAACGCCACCGTGTCGCCGGTCGCGAGACCGGCCGTCGCGAGGATCCGGACGGTCGAGCCCTCGGGGGCAAGGACCTCGGCCACGGGGGCGGACCGCCCGGGGGCCGGGAGGATCGAGATGACCGTCCCTTCCCCAACGATGGTGGGCGAAGGGTGGTAGACCGCGCCGTGGTGGCGGTGGCTCGGCGACCGGTACCGGCCGGTGCCGCTGCCGCGCCGACGCGAAATGATGCGCTTTCCCATTAGAACACTCCCGCCCGTCCGCCGATGTCCTCGGCGGAGAAGTCCTTCGTGAACCGTACCGTGGCGATCTTCCCGCTCCGGACGATCTTCACCGTGATCTTCTGCACCTTGCACTGATAGGTGGATTCGACCGCCCTACGGATCTCGGCGCGGTTCGCGCGCCGGTCGACGACGAACTCGAGCTTGTTCTGCCGCTCCATCTCGTCCATCGACTTCTCGGTGACGTAGGCGTGCAGGATGATGCGGTGGCGGACGCTCGTCATGGCGCGACCTCCCCGAGACGCTCGCGCAGGGACTCGACGGCCGCACGGGAGAAGAGGGTCAGACGACCGGCCGCGCCGCCGGGGGCGAGGTCCTCGGTCGCGAGGCGTCGCGCGGGGACGACTTCGACGCCCGCGAGGTTCCGGAACCCGAGCGCTTTCCCGGGGCCGCTCGTCACCAGGAGGAGGCTTCGGGGCGTGCGGCGGACGCGGCCTCGCCGTCGGGCCCGGCCCGAGGCCCGGAGGTGCGTGCCGGCGCGGGCGCGCTCGACATCGTCCCAGAGCTTGAGCCGCTCGAGGAGGAGGCGGGCGTCTTGAGTGCGTCCGATCTCTTCGACCGGGTCGTCGACGACGACGGGGAGGTGGATGGCGTGAGGGAGCATGTGCCCCCGGTCCGTAGCGAGCTTCGATTCCCGGGTGGCGGCGAGGGCGGAAGCGAACGCCAGGCGCCGCTCCTTGCGGTTGATCTTCTTCGCCCAGATCCGCTCGACCTTCGGAGGGTGGGCCGCGCGGCCGCCGACGGTGTTCGGGGCCTGTGCGCCGCGCATCGAGTCCATCAGCCTCGGCGTGCGCGCGACGCCCTTCCCCTTGCCGGACCACTGAACCGAGTGCCGGGCGCCGGCGGTCGGGCTCGTCCCGTACGGCTGCCGGCGGTGCGTCTGGGCGGCGACGACCGCTCGCGCGATGAGGTCGTGGCGCACGGGGGTGGAGAAGGCGAGCGGGAGTGCGACCACGACCCCCGGCTTTCCATCGAGGCCGACCGAGTGGACCCGGTGGTGGGGCGTGGCCCGCTCGGCGGGAGAGGGCCGTTCTTCCGCGGGAGCGTCCGACATCGTCAGGCTCCCTGCTTCGAACGGGTGCTGAAGTAGCGCAGGTCGACCTTCTCGACCGAGGTGACGTGGCTCCGCATCGGGGCGCGGAACCTCAGAAGACGCTTCGCGGGCCCAGGAAGCGAGCCGTGGAGGACGATGCACGCGCTCTGGACCTCTCCATAGTGCGGGAACCCACCGGCGGGCGTGATGGGGTCCGCGCGCGGGTCACGGACGATCTTGAGGACCCGCATGTTGAACTGGGTGCGGCGGTGGTAGCCTTGCTGGCCGGCCTGGGGGATCCGGTAGGTGACGAAGCTCGGATTGTGGGGTCCGAGGGTTCCGATCATCCTCCGGTGCTTCGAGTTCTTGCGGGGCTGGAGCTTCACGCCCCACCGCTGGATGTGGCCTTGGAACCCGAACCCCTTGGTGACCCCGATGACGTCCAGGAACTCCCCTTCCTTGGTCAGCCGGTCGGCGGGGACCTCCTGGCCGAGCTGCTCGAGCGCGAAGGCCCGACGCTCGTCGAACTTGTCTCCCGAGACCCGGACCTCGAACAGGTTGGGCGTCTTCGAACCGGTCCCGGTGATGAGCTGCGGTTGCGTGTGGACGATGAGGCGCACTTCGTCCCCTGGGGCCTTCCCGAACGCCTCGAGGGCCTCGGGTGGGCTCGCGGGGTGCTTCGGGATCCGCCGCGAGAGCTCCTCCGCCAGGCCGGTCGCCCAGACCTCGGAGACGACGCGCGCGCCGTAGGGGTTGCGCGCGTACAGGCGGGCGGCTACGACCCGCAGGGGGGGGACCTCGACCACGGTCACGGGGATGGATACTTCCTGGCCCGCGGTGGTCGACCGCTTGCGGTAATCCACAATGAAGGCGTGGGTCATGCCGACCTTGAAGCCGGCGAATCCCTCGATCGCGACCGGTTTCGCTCCGGGAGCCCAAGAACGGACCCTCGGAACGGGCCTCACGGCCCGGGAGCGGGGGGAGAATGCGAGGGATCCTCGCCTCGGGCGATGCCGTCGAGCCATGGGTCGATAGGAGGTCCTGCCTCCGGTGCGGGCGGGGGAGAAGGGTGCCCTATATAAGCGCTCGCGCGCGCGAAGGTCCGGGACCGTCAGAGAGCGGTGTTTCTCCTCGAAAACCGACGCGACGCTTCGTACGGCATCGGACGCGCGCGTAGAGCGACGGACGGTCGCGCTCGCTCCGCCGGACCGGTCGAACTCCCCAACCGTTAAGCGGCCGATGCCCTCCACGGGCCGGAGCGGACGGTTATGCAGGCATTCGTGAAGACCGAGCGAGGTCCGGGCGCCGAGATACGAACGGTTCCCGAGCCGAAGCCGGCCGATGACGAGGTTCTGATCCGGGTCCTGGCGTCCTCCATCTGCGGTACGGACGTCCACATCTGGGTCTGGAACGAGTGGGCGCAGGCCCACGTCTCCCATGTCCCGATGATCCCCGGCCACGAGGTGTGCGGGGAGGTCGTCGAGGTCGGCAAGCGGGTCCGCAGCCTACGGGTGGGCGACCGCGTGTCGGCGGAGACGCACATCGTTGACGGCACGTGCTACCAGTGCCGCACCGGGAAGATGCACATCTGCGAGAACGTCCAGGTGCTGGGAGTCCACCGCAACGGGGTGTTCGCCGAGTTCGCGGTGCTGCCCGAACTGAACGCCTGGAAGAACGACCCCCACCTCGACCCCGCGCTCGCCTCCATCCAGGAGCCGCTCGGGAACGCCGTCCATTCCCTCCTGCCCGAGGAGAACCTCGAGGACATCGCCGGTGGGACGGTCCTCGTCTCGGGATGCGGACCGATCGGGCTCCTCGCGATCGCCGTCGCGCGGACCCTCGGGGCCCGACGGGTGTTCGCGACCGAGGTGAACCCGCTGCGTGCCTCCCTCGCGAAGAAGATGGGAGCGGACCGCGTGCTGGACCCGACGGACCCGAACACCCCCGCCGTGAAGACCATTCGAGAGGAGACCGAAGGCCGCGGCGTGGACGTGGCGGTCGAGATGGCCGGTCATCCCGCGGCGCTCAAGCTCGCCTTCGACGCGCTCACCCCGGGGGGCCGCGTCTCTCTGCTCGGTCTGTTCGACCACGATGTGAGCCTCAATTTCAACGACGCGGTGATCTTCAAGGCGGCCAAGGTCCACGGGATCTACGGCCGGCGGATGTTCGAGACCTGGTTCCAGGTGAAGGGGCTTCTCGCCGACGCCGCCTTCCGGGAGAAGATGAACCAGATCATCACGCACCGGGTCCCGATCCGCGACCTGCCGAGCGCGATGGGCCTGATCGAATCGATGCAAGCCGCTAAGGTCTCGCTCGAGGCGAGGTGGTGAGGGAGATGCGCGACCCGACCTCGTTCTTGGGAGAGGAGTACCGCCAGCTCGTGAAGGACGACCTGGACTGGCGCCTCCGGGTGCTCCAGGGACCGAGCGCCCCGTGGTGCGAGATCGACGGGAAGCGGGTCCTCATGTTCTGTTCCAACAACTATCTCGGACTCAGCAACCACCCGAAGATGAAGGAGGCCGCGCACCGGGCGATCGACACCCATGGGGTCGGCTCCGGGTCCGTCCGCCCCATCGCCGGCACGATGGACCTCCACATGGAGCTCGAGCGCCGGCTCGCCCGGTTCAAGCATGCCGAGGCGTCCCTCGTCTACCAGACCGGCTTCGCGACGAACGCGGGCCTCATCCCCCAGCTCGCGGGGGAAGGGGACCTGATCATCTCCGACGAGCTCAACCACGGCAGCATCATCGACGGCGTCCGGCTCTCGCGCGCGGAGCGCGCGGTCTACCGTCACGCGGACGCGGACGACCTCGAGCGGGTCCTCGCGAATGCGGAGGAGCACGTCCCCGCCTACCGGCGGATCCTCGTGATCACGGACGGCGTCTTCTCGATGGACGGCGACATCGCCCCGCTCGACCGGATCTCGGCCGCGGCGGCGAAGCACGGCGCCATGGTCTACGTCGACGACGCCCACGGGGAAGGGGTCCTCGGGCCGGGCGGCCGGGGGATCGTCGCGCACTTCGGGCTC
Source organism: Thermoplasmata archaeon UBA61 (assembly GCA_002503985.1). Classification (GTDB taxonomy): domain Archaea; phylum Thermoplasmatota; class Thermoplasmata; order Lutacidiplasmatales; family UBA184; genus Lutacidiplasma. The sequence goes on along the minus strand of DASW01000003.1, from coordinate 234,441 downwards.
GCCCGGGACCGGGTGCACGTGGAGATGGGGACGTTCTCGAAGGCCTGGGGGGTCGTCGGGGGTCACATCTCGGGGTCGACCGACCTCGTCAAGTTCGCCTACAACAAGTCGAGGACCTGGCTTTTGAGCGGCTCGCATCCGCCCCCCGTGGCGGCGGCGTGCCTCGCCGCGATTGACGTCCTCGAGTCGGAGCCCGAGCACGTCGAACGCCTGTGGACCCACACCCGCCGCTTCAAGAAGGAGATGCGGGACCTCGGGTTCGACATCGGGAAGAGCGAGACCCCGATCACCCCGGTGATCGTGGGCGAGAGCGGCCGGGCCCAGAAGCTGAGCCTCCGCCTCTTCGAGCTCGGGGTCTTCGCGCTGCCGATCGTCTACCCGATGGTCGCGAAGGACAAGGCGCGCATCCGCACGATCATGAACGCCGCCCTCACCCCCGAGGACGTGACGACGGCGATCGCCGCGTTTGAGAAGGCGGGGCGCGAGCTCTCTCTCATCTAGAGTGCCACGCCCGGGCAGTTACCTCGCCCCTATCGCCTTCGTTTATAGTGCCGGCGAGTAGGTTCGAGGGAGGGACGGATGGAAGGGTCGAAGCGCGCGGGCCGGGACCCGTCGGCCGGGCCGCCTCGCCTGTGGACCGTGCCCGAGGCGAACGCCCGACTCCCCGGGCTCCAGGAGCTCTTGCCGCGGCTGCGCGGTTGGGTCGGCCGGCTCGTTCAGGTCCAGGAAGAACAGGAACGCCTCTCCGCCTTCTGGGGCACCGAGACCGGCGCCAAGGACCAGCCCGACCACGACCTGACGGACCGGTTGGACGCCGAGTCGAAGCGCCTCACCCACGGCATCGAGGAGGCCGTCGAGGCCCTTCGCGCCGAGGGGATCGAGGTGAAAGACCTCGGGACCGGGTTGGTCGACTTCTACTCGATGGAGGGAGGCGAGCTCGTGCTCCTCTGCTGGCAGCGCGGAGAACCGGAGGTCGCGTACTACCACCCCCTCACCGGGGGGTACCGCTCCCGCCGACCGATCTCGGAGCTGAACCGGGCGGCTCCCGCCCGGGCGTCGCGTCCCCTCTAGGTGGTCCGGGATTCCGGGCCGACCTGGAACAGCTCGACGGTCCGGCTCGTCGCCGCGAACGCTCCAAAGGCCGCGAGCACGGCCGTCCCGGCGGTGAGCATCGGGAAGATCCCCCCGATCGAGAGGAAGTAGAGCGCGGCCGGCGCGAGGAGGCCGGCGGCCCCGCCTACCACGCCGACCGGGGGGCGGTCGCTGCGGGCGGTCACCACGGCCGCGACCCCTCCGAAGACCGCGACGATCCCGAGGAGCGCGACCCCGCTGCCGATCGAGGCCACGAAGCTCTCGAGGTCCGGGAAGGGGGAGAGCGCAGTGGTCGTCCCGTTCCCCAAGCTGCCGGGGACGAGCGTCACGGTGAGGCCGGTGGTTCCCGTGTTGTAGACGGCCGAAGCGAAGGTGGTCACGGTGGCCGGAGCGTACTCCGGCAACGTGACGTTGAGGGAGATCCCGCCGACCGGTACGTGCGAAAAGGAGAACACCCCATTGGCACCGGTATGCTGCACGACCTCCTGGCCCCCGTCGGTGGTCAGGACCACGGTCGCGCCCGAGGCGGGGACGCCCCCTCCTCCGGACCCGCCTTCCAGGACGGTGCCGGACACGACGTAGCTTCCCGGGCCGAGCGCCTCGGCTCCCAGAACGGCGAGAACCCCTCCCAGCACGACCGCGATCGCCGCGACGCTGACCAGGGCGACCTGGGCCAGTCGCCGAAGCGTGACCCGGGGCCGGCGCGGCGACGGGAGCGCGGGATATAGCCCAGGAACGACCTCCCAGCTGTAGAGGGGAGGCGGGTCCCGAGGGACGACCACGGGCACCGGGTTACGGCATTGGGGGCACGGGAACCACTGGGTCGGGGGCGCCGCGGCCAGGACCACCCGAAGGTCCGCCCCGCACGTCGGGCACCGGACCGAGACCGCAGGGGCTCCCATCGACGCTCTCCCCGGACCTCATCAGGGGTCTTAGCGTTGCGGCGTTCCCTCGGGAAACCGCACCCGCAGGTTGTCGGGGTGGACGACGGCGCGTTCGACCGCGCGGACCGCTACGCTCCTCTCGCAGCCGTGGTCCTGACGCTGCCCGAGCGCGTGGAGGCGGTCCGCACCGACCGGGTCCGGGTCGACGGCACCGACGGCACGCGTCGCGTGGTCGCGCTCGTCCGACGCCTCGGGCCCCTCGAGGGCGTGCGCGCCATCCTGCTCGACGGGGCCGTCGTGGGAGGTTTCAACGTCCTCGACATGGACGCGCTCCACCGGCAGCTCGGGGTCCCGATCGTTGCGGTCACGCGACGCCCCCCGGAGTTCCCGCGGATCCGGGCGGCTCTGCGGAAGTGGTTCCCGCGTACCGCCGACGCCCGTTGGCGGCTCCTGCGCGCGCACCGATTGTTCCGGGTCCCCACGGCCGGGCAGCCGATCCGGGCCGCCGCCGTAGGATGTTCTCGAGCCGACGCCGTTCGGCTCATCGAGCGTTCGACGGTCCGCGGCCATTGGCCGGAGCCGCTCCGGCTCGCCCATCTCGTGGCATCCGCCGGACGCCGACAGAAGGGTCGTGCACCCAAGGATTAAGGAGGGCGGAAGCCGTCGGGCTCCCGGGCCTGTAGCTTAGCATGGACAAAGTCCTGGCCTTCTAAGCCAGTGAACTCGGGTTCAAAGGTCCCGGACGCCGGCCGTTCGGGGCGGAAACTCCCGACAGGCCCGCCCGTTCACCCCGGAGGGCCGACTTTGGCCGAGCAGTTCTCGCAGAGGATCTGCTTCGGGCCGGGAGGCAGAGGGGCTCCGCAGAGAGGACACGCGGCCCGAGCGTCCGCGGCGGCGATCAGCTCCTGCACGCTCGTGCGAAGCAGGGTGTCCGCGCGGCTCGCATCCGGCCCGGCGGACGTGGGCGTTTCGGCCCCGCTCGGCACGAACGCCTCGGTCCGCGGTCGGTAAATGCCCGTCCGGCGGTCGAACGTCACGAGCTGGCGGGCGACCAGTCCCTGGAGCGCAGAATCGACCAGCTCACGCACGCTGCCAAAGACATGGGCCAGCTCGACCGACGTCAACCCCTGGGACTCGCTCAGGACCTCGAGAGAGCGCGCGGCAAGGAGGGAAAGGTCGCCCCGACCGATGACGCGGTCGACCGCGAAGCCGAACCGCGAGGTCCGACGGACCCGTCGGCTCGGTGGGAGACGGCCCGAGCGCGGGTCGGGAAGCAAAGTCGTCTCGAGGAGGTCGAACTCGTAGCGGACCCGCTCCTCGGGGAGGTATAGGAGGATCGCGACGGAGAACGGAAGGAGGCCTTGCTCGCGGTAGACCACGAGTCCGCGGTCGAGGGTCGCGATCAGCGTGGCCAGGTTGACCCGGTTGCCCCCAGTCGCCCCGCGGTCCTCGTCCCCTCGGGACCGGGGTAGGTAATGCTCTCGGAGCAGGATGCGGGCGATCCCCCGCTCGGGCGGTCCGGGGACGAGCGGGTGGATGTCCGCCGAACTGTCGGGGCGAATGACGATGCGCTCGAAGGGTCGGAGAAAGCCCCATTCGCTCGCGGGCGGAGCGGGTTCGGGTCGGATCTCGAGCGTGGCGGAGCCGGCCTTGGTGTCGGCGAGGAGGCCGAAGATCGTGGGGTATTCCGTCCCGTTGCTGGAGAAGACCACCGGGGCCACCGGACGGCGCTGGCGGGAGACGTACTCTTCGTAGGCCCGGGCCAGGGCCCGTTCGCTGAACGCGTCGTGGCGCTCCCCGGCCAGCTGTCGGGCGAGGGCGTCGAGCTCCGGCAGCGTTACCGACGTCATCGGTGGACCTCCCTTCCCCCACCAACCGGAAGAGGGAGATAAAGCGAAGGGCCATCCCGTCGAGGGCCGCGGTTGCGCAGGCGGTAGGGGTCGGAAAGGAAGGCGACCTCCATCGGACGGTTCATCGGGGACGGGCTGGACCGCGGGGGTTCGTATTCTTATGGGTGGACCGGTCCTCCCTCGCGAAGGGGTACGGAGATGGCGAACGAGCTCAAGGGCCTCGACCAGATCGTCCGGCGGGGGATGGCCCGCGCGAAGACCCCCGGCGTCTCACTCGGCCTCCTGCGCCCGGGGCGGGCACCCTTCGCCCAAGGGTACGGGTTCCGGAACCGCGAGGCGAAACTTCCCGCCACCCCCCGGACCCTCTACGGGATCGCCTCGGTCACGAAGTCGTTCACGGCACTCGCGGTCCTGCGACTGGCCGAGCACGGTCTCCTGAAGGTCAGTGACCCGGTGGCCCGCCACCTGCCCGAGCTACGGATCCCGGGGGCGAGCTCCCGTCGACCGATCCGGATCCACCACTTCCTGACCCACAGTTCTGGCCTGCCGCCTCTCCCGTCCATCTACTACACGTCCATGCGCAGCGTCCGGCGCGACCCGCCGTACGACCCTCGGGTCGCCCGGCGCGTCGGAGTGGACCCCGACCACGTGCCGATCGACACCTACGAACAGCTCATGCGCTACCTTTCGGAGGAGAAGTACCGTCTTCTTGGACCTCCCGGCGCATGCTTCAGTTACTCGAACGAGGGGTTCGGGCTCCTCGGAGTGATCATCGAGCGGGCATCCGGGCGGACGTACGAGAGCTTCCTCGAGGAGGAGCTCCTCCGGCCGGCGGGAATGGCCTCGACCACCTTCGACACCGGGGTCCTGTTCCGCCAGCCCGAGGTCACGACGCTGTATTCTCCGCGCTGGACGGGTCAACGGCATTCGCTCGTTCCGAGCGAAGAATGGTGGGAGGACACGTGCCTGCGCGGCGCTGGGGCGCTGCGCACGAACGTGACCGACCTGCTGCAGTACCTCCAGATCTTTCTCACGGGAGGTCGGGTCGGCCGAGAGCGGATCGTCTCGGCGAGCTCGGTCGCCGAGATGGTCCGGCCGCACGTGCCGATCCGGCACGGCGTTCACTACGGCTACGGCCTCGCGGTGCGCCCCGATTACCACGGGACGCTCCTCGTCCACCACAGCGGGGGTCTCAAGGGCGTGAGTTCGTTCATCGCGGCCGTCCCCCGAAAGGGCATCGCCGGCGCGGCCCTCTCGAACGCCGACACCTCCCCGATGGAACCCGTGCTCACCGCCGCGATCAACCTCGCGCTCGGCCTGCCTCCCAGGACCCCGTTCGAGGAAATCCCCCAGCCGTTGCGCACGCCGGGGCCGACTCGGCCGTACGTAGGGTGGTACTGCTCCGGTGAGGGGATCTGGGCCGAGGTGCGCCCCCGCAAGGACCACTTGCGTCTGGACTTCCGAGGCATCGAAGCGATCACGAAGAACATTCGGTTGCGCGACGCGGGGGACGACGAGTTCGTCACCCGCATCCGCGGTCAACGCGGTTCGATCCGTTTCCTTCGGGACGCATCGGGCCGGGTCGAGGCGATGTTCGAGGGATGGCGGGTCGTACGACGGCGCCGACCGAGCGACCTCCCTCTCGCGGCGCGCGGCCGGCTCGTCTGGTGAAGGTCAGAGGACGCTTTCGAACGCCCGCTCGAGGCGACTCACGTCGCGGACGTCGAGGGCGCGCGGGTCGAACGAGACGAGGAGCGCGGACCCGGTCTCCTGCGCCTGCGTCACCAGCCAGTGGACGAACTTGACCGTCGTCTCGAGGCTGTGCTCGGTCGCCAGGAACTCGAGCGCGTCGACGTACACGAGGGCGCCGCCGGGCGCCTCTGTGGGGTCCCGCAGACGACCGCTGATCTCCCCCGGCGTAAGCGAGCCCTGGTTCGGGTCGGCCGGGGTCCCCGGGCCGCCCACCGTGAGGTCGAGGCGATGGTCCGCCGGGAGTCCCGGCACCTCGGGAGGTCGCATCGAAACGACCGCGAGCCGGGGAAAGGCGGCGGCGTTCGCGCGCAGGATCTCGACCGCACGGGCCGGCCGTTCCTCGCGCACGAGGAGCGAGTGCCCCGGGAGAAGCCGATACGCGGGGGCCGAAGCGGCGGTGACCGGCCCGGTCCAGGCCCGCGCCGGTGCCGGGGGCCGGAGGAGGGAGCCCCACGCAGGGCGTCGCGGGGGACCTAGGAGGCTCTTGCGCTTCAGGTCGACCTCTTCGGAGAGGCGGGCGAGTCGGCTCGCCGTCAGCATCCGGATCTCCTGGGGGGTGTGACCGTGGGTGATGTGTTCGAGGGTCTCTCGGAGCGCTCCCCGCACTCCTTCCTCGTAACCGGCGGCGTAGGCGCGCGCGTACTCCTCGTCCGCCGGGGGCTCTTCGGCGGGCGGGGGGACGGCGGCGGTTCGTCTCTCGGGAGCGCTCACGTCGAGGTCCGTTCCGGGCCGGGGGCGTCCTTCGCCGGCGCCGGAGCGGCCGGCCCTCGAGCGGAGGGAAGGATCCCGGATTCGTCGAGCGGGGTGAACTTGTACCCGTAGTGGATGACCCCGGAGGCGCCTTCCTCTCGGAGCTTTCGGAAGGTAGCCCGGACCTTGAGGCCGATCGCTACGGTCTCCGGCTCGATGTCCACGATCTGCCCGGTGAGGACCGGACCCTCGGGCGTCTTCACCAGGCCGAGCGCGTACGGGACCTGCATCTCGAACCCTTCGGCCGCGTCGTGGACGATGGTGTACGAGATCACCTCGCCTTCACCGGAGAGCTGGTACGGCACCATCTTCTCGATCGACTGCCGATGGCTCGTGCACTCCGGACAGACGGCGCGGGGCGGGAAGTAGACCGTCCCGCACATGGTGCACTTCGAGCCGCCGAGGTTGTACCGTCGAGGAGTTTCGCGCCAGAATCGTGCTACCGACATGGTTCCCTCCTAGTTGGCCCTCTCGAGGATGTGAACGACCGTGGTCGCCCCCGTGCCTCCCACGTCCTGGGCGAGACCGATGTTCGCGCCCGAGACCTGGCGTTCCTTCGCTTCGCCGCGTAGCTGGCGGACGAGCTCGACCACCTGGGCGACCCCGACCGCGCCGAACGGCCGACCCTGGGCCTTGAGCCCACCGGACGTGTTCACGACGGTCTTCCCTCCGGGACCGAAGCGGCCGGTCGCGAACTCCGGACCCGCGCGACCCTTGTCGACGAACCCGAGGTCCTCGAGCGAGACGAGGGCGCTGATGGTGTAGGCGTCGTGGATCTCGGCGACCTGAACATCCGACGGGATCCGGCGGGCCTGGTCGAACGCCCGTCGAGCGGCGACCACGGTCGACTCGAGGCGCGTGATCTCCCGACGGTGATGGAGGGCCATCGTGTCGCAAGCGACCTGGCTCGCGACGATGCGCACCGGCGTGTCCGTGTGCTTGCGGGCGAGCTCCATCGGGCCGAGCACGACCGCGGCCGCTCCGTCCGAGAGCGGAGCGCAGTCGAGCATCCCGAGAGGCTCGGCGACCGGACCGGCATCCATAACCTGGGCGAGGGTGAGCTTGTTGCGGTAGTGCGCGTTCGGGTTCTTCGAGCCCATCTCGTGGGCGTGCACCGCGACCCGGGCGAGCTCCTCGCGCGTCGTTCCGAAGTCGTGCATGTGGCGACGCGCCACGAGCGCCCAGAGGGCGGGCAGGGTGGCCCCGAAGACGACCTCCCATTCGTGGTCGGCCGCCGAGCTCGTGATCCGCGACGCTGTCTCGTCCGGGACGTCGGTGAGCTTCTCCGCACCCCCCACGACGACGTAGTCGTAGAGACCGCTCGCCACGGCCAGGTATCCTTGGTGGAGCGCGAGCGCCCCGGAGGCCCCTCCGCCCTCCACCCGCACGGCGGGAAGGTGGCGGTGTCCGAGGCCGGTGGCGTCGAGGATGAGGGGCGCGATGTGCTCCTGGTCGATGAGGGCGCCGGACGCCATGTTCCCGAGGAAGAGGCCGCCCAGGTCCTGCGACGAGAGCTTGGCGTCCACGAGCGCTTGAAGGCCCGCCTCGATCCCGATCTCGCGGAACGAGCGGTCCCAGAGCTCCCCGAACTTCGTTTGGCCGACCCCAAGGACGGCGACGTCGCGCATCGTTACTCCCCTCCCATGTGGATCTTGCCCCGGAACTTCGCGTACATCGCGTAGGAGAGCTCGACCCCGTTCTCGAGGTAGTACTCGACCGGTCGCCCGTAGCCCTTCTCGAAGGAGGCGATCGCGTCGGTCGTCTCGAGGTCGAACGCGTCCGACCCCGCCCCCGAACCGTAGCCGACCATGAGGATCCTCTCGCCGGGGTGGGCGTGGTCGAGGACGTTCGCGAGCCCGATGAGCGCCGCGGCCGAGTAGGTGTTGCCGATCGCGGGGGTCACGAGCCCGTAGCGCATCTGGGGGTCGGTGAAGCCGAGCTGCTTGCCCACGCGCTGGGGGAACTTCCCGTTGGGCTGGTGGAAGACGACGTGCTGGTAGTCCTTGGGGGTCGTCCCCGAGGCCTCCATGATCCGGTGAGCGCATTCGGTCACGTGCCGGAAGTACGCGGGCTCTCCCGTGAACCGGCCGCCGTGGCTAGGGTACCGCTGTCCCTCCCGTCGCCAGAAGTCCGGAGTGTCGGTCGTGTAGGAGGTCGTCCGCTCGACCCGGCAGATGACGCGTTCCTTCCCGATGACGAACGCCGCTCCACCCGCGCTCGCCGAGTACTCGAGCGCGTCCCCGGGGGCACCCTGGGACGTGTCGGCCCCGATGGCCACCCCGTAGCGGATCATCCCGGCGCCGACGAGCCCGAGGCAGGTCTGGATCGCCGCCGTCCCTGCTTTGCAGGCGAACTCGAAATCGGCCGCGGTCAGGTTGGGGGTGGCACCGACCGCCTGCGCGACGACGGTGGCGGACGGCTTGACCGCGTAGGGGTGCGACTCCGAGCCCACGTAGAGCGCGCCGATCTGTTGGGGGTCGATGGCGCCCCGCACGAGCGCGGTCCGCAGCGCCTCGGTGGAGATCGTGATCGTGTCCTCGTCCGGAGCGGGGACGCTCTTGCGTCGAACGTTGAGGCCGAGGCCCATGGCCTCGCCGTCCACTCCCCAGACCCGACCGATCTCCGTGGGGGTGATCCGATGCCGGGGGACGTACGCTCCGTAGCTCACGATGCCTGCTTCCATCGTTCGTTCCTTCCTGTTCTACAGTTCCTCGAGCCGTTCGAGCACCGCCGGCGCGCTGAGCGCCGTCGTGAGGAGGGGGATGTTCTCGACCTCGGAGAGGCGGATCGCGAGAGGGTCGACCCGGCCGGGGTTCGCGAAGAAGACGGCGGCGGGCTTCATCGGGTGGGCCCGGATCGCCACCATCGGCGAGCGTCCGTACTTGACGTTCGAGAAGATGAGCGCGCGTTGGGTCGTCCAGCCGTACACCTCGACGAAATGCGACGCGTCGATCGAGAGGATCGCGCGCGGGGCGTCGAGGACGGTGAACCCGTGGATGTCACGGTGCAGGTCGACACGGCTCACCGGCCGGGCGTCCAAGCGGTCGCCGAGAGTCTTCAAGGGGATGGCGACCGCGAACTCGCGCATCCCGAGGATCCCGTCCGAGTGCGGACGGACCCCGAGGCGTTCGCCGACCTTTCCCCCGCTGTCGGTGTCGAGCGCGATAAGGGCTTCCACGTACCGCCGAATGAACCCCGCTCCGGGGCTCTGGCGCCGTTCGGATTCGTAGTCACTGATGACCGAGGGAACGGTCACGAGGCGTCGAGCGAGGTCCCGCTGGGAGATCCCGAAACCCTCCCGCCACTTGCGGAGCGTCCGTCCGGGATGCGGCGACAGGACCACCTCGCCGGCGATCTTCTCCCGGAGGTCGGCCTCCACGGCCGTGAGCATCCGGCATCCGGTATAAATCGCTGTCCTTCGTGTCGGTGCCCAATGTCGACATCTGCCGAACGATAGGAGAGGAAAACCGGGAGTGGACCGGGCGAGATTCCCCGGCCGGGCCGTTCCTCGCGGCCCGACCCTTTGAACTCGCGACCTCTACCTTGCCAAGGTAGCGATCTTCCGCTGATCTACCGGCCCACGCCGGCGGGTCGAGGTTCGGGTCTGGATAAACCCTTCCTCCGACCCGTGGGCCGCCGGGGGCGCGCCGGGCCCGAATCCCCGTCGGGAGCGGGGGAAGGCCTCGGCTCGGGTCGATGGGCCAGCCAAACGCTTATCCCTCCGACCGGACTTTGCCGCCCGATGGCCGAGGACTCGTCCTCCGGTGGACCGATCGACGTGCTCCTGAAGAGCACGACCGACCTGCTTCGCCCCGAAGAGCTGGTCCGCGAGGCGACGCGCGACATCGTCAAGGACGAGATCCGTCGGCACCTCGAGAAGACCCTCCAAGAGGACCCGAAGCTCGCCCAGGACCTCAAGGACGCTGTGAAGGACCTCCTCGCGGCAAGGGCGACCGAGTACGCCGCGCTCATGCGCGTGGGCACGGCCACCGCCCGGCTCGGGCTTTCGGCGCTCCCGCCCGACGTGCGGCACGCGCTGACGAAGAACATCGTGGACCTGATCTCGAAAGAGCTCGGTCAGATCGTCGAGAGGTCGCTCTAGCCCCATGCCGATGGCGCCGGACCAGGTCCGGATCTACGAGATCAAGCGCGTCGACGTAGAGGGTGCGATCGTCATCGACGGGTTCCCCTCCGTCGGTCTCGTCAGCTCCATCGTCGCGAACTACCTCATTGATACCCTCGAGATGGAGCAGATCGGGATCGTGGAATCCCCCGCGTTCCCCACGGTCTCGCTCGTGCGGAACGGCATCCCGCAGCACCCCGTGCGGATCTACGCCGGTCACCCTCCCGCCGACCGCGCGGGACGGGGGGCGGACAAGATCGTGGCGTTCGTCTCCGAGTTCCACCCGGCACCGTCCGTCATCCATCCCCTTGCTACGGCCATCCTGGATTGGGTACAGGAGCAGCGCTGCTCCCTGCTCGTCTCGCCGGAAGGCCTGATCGTCGAAGCCGCTCCCACGCCCGGGCGTGGAAGCCGGCCTCCTCACATGAACGACGTGAAGGTCTACGGGGTCGCGAGCACCCGGAAGGCGCGCGAACTCTACATCGAACCGAACATGATCCCGTTCGCCGAGGGGGTCATCACCGGGATCGCGGGAGTTCTCCTGAACGAGGGTCGACGCCGCGGGTTTGACGTCCTCACGTTCCTCGCCGAAGCGCAGGCCGACTACCCGGACGCCCGGGCCGCGGCCAAGGTGATCGAAACGATCAACCAGATCCTGCTCCGGACGCCCCTCGACCCCGTCCCGCTCTATGCCGAGGCCGAGCGGATCGAGCAGCAGCTCCTCTCGATCCAGAAGCACGCGGCCGACCGGAGCCGGACCGACTCGTCGACGCGACCGTCCGAGCCGATGTACCGCTAACCCCTGCGCCGGGCAGCTTTTCCAGGAGCTCGCGGAGGCCGCCGATCAATCGGTCCGCGTCCGTGCGGTCGTTGTAGAGGTAGAACGAGGCCCGTACGTTCCCCGGAAGGCCTCGACGCGAGTAGTAGGAGTGGGCACAGTGCATGCCCGAGCGGACCAGCACCTCGTGACCCTCATCCAGGAAGACCGCGGCGTCGTGCGGGTCGACGCCGTCGACCGTGAACGCGAAGACGCTCGAGCGGGCCCGGGGGTCCGCGGGGCCCAGCAGGTGCACCCGGGGCTCGTCGGCGAACGCGCTCGTCACGCGGGCGTTGACGGCGTACTGCTGGGCCTGGACCGCATCGAACCCGATGCGAGCAAGGTAGTCGAGGCCGGCATGCGCGCCGATCACCCCCGCGTAGTTCTGGAGGCCCGCCTCGAACCGGTGGGGGGGAGGCCGCAGAGCGTGGGTCTCGAGCGTCGACCATTCCACGGTCTCGCCTCCGATGAGCAGCGGTCGGAGGCGTCCGAGCGGTTCGGTCGCGGCCGCCAGCACGCCCGTTCCGGTCGGGCCGAGCATCTTGTGCGCCGAGACCGCGTAGAAGTCGACCCCGAGGCGGTCGAGCTCGACCTTCTCGTGGGGGGCGGCCTGGCAACCGTCGAACAGGACGAGCGCGCCGCGGTCGTGGGCTCGCTCGGTGATCTCCCGGATCGGCAATGTGTGCCCGTCCAGGTTGGAGGTGTGGAATAGGCTCACGAGCCGCACCCCTCGGGCGAGGCGCTCCTCGAGCGCGCCCGCATCGAACCCGCCGTCGTCGGGTAGCGGAAGGATCTCGATCCGGATCCCCCGCTCCGCCGCAAGCCGTTGCCAGACGATGAGGTTCGAGTTGTGCTCGCGGTCGGAGACGAGGACCCGGTCCCCGGACTTCCACGGAAGGCCCTGCCCGACGAGATTGATCGCTTCGGTCGCGTTCCTCAGAAAGACGACCCCGGCCGGGTCCGAGCGGCCCAGGAACCGGGCGAACGCGGCTCGGGCGGATTCGTACCTACGCCCCACCTCCTCCGAGTACCGATGCAGGCTCCGGCCCGCGCAACCGGGGAACTCCCGGTAGTACTGCTCCATCGCCTCCAGGACGGCGGACGGGACGAGCGACATGCACGCCGAGTCGAGGTACGTCGGGGGCCGGATCCCGTCGCGCGGTCGGAGCGCCGGGAAGTCCGCACGAACCTGCGCGACGTTCATGGCGGGGACCGCTGAAGGCTCTCCGCGGCGACCACGAGGGCGGTCGCCCCCACGACGAGCGCCCTCTCGTCCGGCGCGAACGTGGCGCTGTGGAGGCTCGCCGGCCGGTCCGCCACGCCGACACCGAGACGCAGGAAGGTCCCGGGGACGCGTTCGAGGTACCGCGAGAAGTCCTCGGCTCCCATGAGCGGGTGCTCGACCTCGACCACGTTCTTTCGGCCAAGCTCGACCGAAAGACCTTCGGCGACCACCCGGGTCGGCCCCGGAGGGTTCACCAACGTTGGGTAGCCGCGACGGTACACGACACGGACCCGGGCGCCGTGGCTCGCGGCGATCGCACGGACCCGCCGCTTCAAGCTCCGCTCGATCAGGTCCCGAGTGCTCGACCGGAACGTGCGCACCGTCCCTTCGAGCACGACCTCGCTCGGGAGGATGTTGTTCCGGGTTCCGCCGTGGAACGACCCGACGCTCACTACTACCGGGTCGAACGGCTCGCGGACCCGGCTCACCAGCGTCTGGAGGCCGGTCACGATCTCGCTCGCGACGAGGATCGCATCGGGTCCCTGCTGGGGAGTGGACGCGTGACCCCCCTTTCCGATGACCGTGAGGGTGAAGTCATCGGCCGCGGCCATCGTCGGTCCGATGCGCCAGCCGACCGTGCCGAGAGCGAGCGCCGGGTCGACGTGCTGCCCCACCACGTAGTCGACCTTCGGGTCGGCAAGGCAGCCCCGATCGATGAGGGCCTGCGCCCCGCCCTCGTGGCCTTCCTCCTCGGCCGGTTGGAAGATGAGCTTCACCGGCCCACCCGTGGAGTGCGAGCTGCGTACGAGCATCGCCGCGGCGCCGAGGAGCGCGGCCATGTGGACGTCGTGGCCACAGGCATGCATCTTTCCGGGATAGCGCGACCGGAACGGCAGGTCGGTGCATTCGGTCACAGGGAGGGCGTCCATATCCGCCCGAAGCGCGACCACCGGGCCGGAGCGCTCGGCCCCGATCACTCCCACGACCCCGTGGAAGTCGTCGAAGGTCCGGAACGGGATGCCGAGCTCGTTCAGCGCGGCAACGACCTTCTCTTGGGTCTTCTCTTCCTCGAGGGAAAGCTCCGGCTCCAGATGGAAGCCCATTCGCCAGGCCCGCATCGCCGGAAGGGTTCTGCGGGCCGCGGCGAGCCACGACTCGCGGTCTCCGCCCATCGCCCGCGCAACGGACCGTCCGATATAATGCGCTCGGAGGCGGTCTTACCGTGGGGAGGAGCGCTCCGTCACGTCCCCCGCCAGCACGGCCTCTGTGTGCACCGGGGACCGGAACGAATCGAGCTCGCGGACCGGCCACGGGTCGGGCGGTGACAGGTGGAACCGATTGAACCACACCGGGCGGATTCCCACGTTCCGAGCCCCGGTCACGTCGCTCCTCCAGGAGTCCCCGATCATCACGGTCTCCTCCGGAAGGGCATCCGCTTTCTCGAGCGCGAGAAGGAATATCCCCGGGTCGGGCTTTGCGACTCCCACCCCCTCGGAAACGATCATGAAGTCGATGAGGGGGCGAAGGTGCAGGTGGTCGAGCTTGCGCTCCTGCTCTGCGACCTCGTTGTTGGTGACGACCCCGATCACCGTCCGACCGCGGAGCCGCCGGAGAACCTCACGAACGCCCGGGATGGTCCGGCGCAGTTTCTGGTAGTGGACACGGTACCGACGGGAGAGGTCGGCCGCATCGGCGGGAGATACCTCTCTGCCGCAGAATTGGGCTAGCTGCCGGAACCGTTCCACGCGGGCGTCCTGGATCGTGATCCGGCCCGCGAGCACGTCAGGCTGCACGATATCGAGAAGGCGCGCGTATTCGTGCCACACGGCGTCGAGGGTCTGCCCGCGGAGCGGGGCTTCGGTCCTCCGCAGGCGGGCGAGCGCCCTTCGGCAGGTCAACGAATGGTCGAAGATCGTATCGTCCATGTCGAAGAAGACCGCCTTCGGGAGGGCGTGGGCACTTCGCGGGGCGGTCCGGCGGGGGCTGGTCACAGACTGCGACTAGAACCAGTCTACAAAGCGCTGCGCGTTCAATTCCCACTCATCCTCCACGATGGACGATCGGGGATCAGCGGCGTGAGGCGCCGCTCCGGGCAGCCGGTTCCCCCTTCGGCTCGCGCGCTCGACACTCGTTGCACCGCAGGTCGGCGTCCTCGAACTGAGAGGATAGGGCACAATCGACACACAGAGTTCGGTTGCAGCCGGAGCAGCGCTCCTCGGACGGGCCGCTCGGTAGTCCGCGACCGCAATCGGCGCAGGAATGGGGTTCGGTGGGTACGGTCTTCGGCATGCGTCGGGGGGAGGGCTTGAACTCGCTGTCGGCCAGCGCCTCCAGCTCCGCGAGAGTCTCATTCAATTCGCTCAGCGAGGCTCGGCGGGGAGCGAGGGGTTCTGGGCCTCGGGTCGGGACCGCACGGGGGGGTGGGCGGGGTGCGGGACCCATGCCGCCGGCCGGTGCCCTCCGAGCTGGCGGAGGGGCGGGTTGCCCGCGCGGGGCCATTCTGGGTGGCGGGACCGACCGATCGGCGACACGAGGGATCGCCGCGCGGGTCGGGCGCTCACGGGAAGGTTCGGGGTAGACCTCGGGTCCTTCCCACCAAGGCGGGTCAAGCATCGGTGGCGTGGAGCGGCCGTCCACCCGTCGACCGGGCCGAGACGCCTCCCATTCAGCTTCAGGGACCAGGACAAAGCCCTCCGGGACGACCCGCGCGGCCGGCGCCGAGGGATTCAAAAACACGGAATAGACGCCCGCACCGGCGATCACCGCTCCTACCGTCCCGATAAGAGCCCACAGGGGAAAGTGAGCGCCCGAGGCCGACACCGACTGATTACGGAGGATGGCGCAATACACCAGCAGTGCGCTCCCGATGAGGAGAAGCGGGAACGCTCCTTCGAAGTTCTTCGAGCTACGCTTCGATTTTCGGCTCCTGCTACCGCGCGAAACGACAGCAGACTGCTTCGGCAGCGGCGCTCCGGAGCCACTCGTTCTGGGGGGTCGGTCCCGAGCAGGGCGCTCCGAGGAAGCATACATCGGGTCCCCTCCCCGACCGGTCAAAGCCGCTAGTCCTCTTGTCATCGCCCCCACCTCCCGGCAGCGGCGTGCGATCAACCTCTTCCCCGGGGTCGGGGAGGAGCGTTGTTGCGGGCGGGATTGAAGCAGCCCTCTCGGCCCTAGGTGGTTGCTACCACGCTGACCGACGACACCGCTCCGGGTCCGGTTACCGTGGTCCCGATGTCGAAGAAGAGCACGATGTTCTCGGGCGCGAGGGGGGCGGTCGGTGTGGTTCCCGTTTCGGTGAAGTAGGAGGTGGGTCCAACGTACGTCCCTTCGGTGCCCCCCGGGGGCGTGCCGGTGACGTACACGGTCAGTGCCACGGTGTGGGTGGGAAATGCGGTCAAGGTGTTGACCGCAATGGTCACGTTCTCGACAAAGTCACTCGCGCTGCAGGCCAGGCCCGGGAAGCTTCCCGCACAGACCGTAAAGCCGGACGTTGTGGCATCGCACACGTCGACCACGGTGCACGGGTCGCTGACGGTAGCGGCGCCGAGAATCTCGGTCATGGTCGTATTGACCCAGGTGAGCCCAGGCACGTCGGAAACGGTGGTGGTTTGCGACCCCTGGTAACTGGCATTGGTTCCGCCGAGCTGCATCTGAGCGATGGCGAATCCTCCGACCATCGCAGCGACGATCGCAGCGGTCACCAGATAGACGGTCCTTTGAGGCGTCCGCGAGCTCATCGAATTACCTCCTGGAAATCTCCTGTCCTCGGGTAATGTACAGGGTCGCCGATACGTATATACCCCTATTGGTCCGAAACGGACGACGAATAACACGTGGGCCGACCCGCCAGCTGCGGAAACACGGAAGAACCGCATCATTCGCTGGAACATTCTCATTCCCGGCTGACACCGCCGGACCTACACGGTCAATCGCCGTGGGTTGGGCGCTTCTCAGGTGGAATGAGTCCCCAGGGGGACGAACTCCGGCTTCAGTCGCTCCCGCGTTCGATAGTAGGCGTAGGCAAACATGAGGCTCGGGATGGCGTTCATCAGGGAATAGAGCAGGATCCGGGTTTGAAGAGCGGTGACCGGACCCAGGTCGATCGTGGAACCGCTCGTGGCCTGTTGGACAGCTCCCGATACGCTCGGATAGACGATGATGACGAGGAACGTGCTGATCACGACCTGGGCGGCGACCGCCACCCAGAGCACCCTCCGGGCGACGGGGTCGGCCAAGGCGTAGACGATCAGGACCTCGGCGAACAGTATCAGAATCGCCGCCACCACATCTCCGACGAGCAAGGTAAGAAGGTCCCCGGTGAAAATCGACCCGACCTGGGAGGAGGTCTGCCCCGACGTGTTGGCCGCTCCGACTATGGCCGCAGCGAACCAGATCGTCAGTCCGACAGTGAGGAGGAAGGCCACGACGAACAGTACCCCGCCAGCCACGACGTTCCGGGGGTGCGGATACCGATAGTCCTCTCGGCCGAACCACATGAAGCCGATGCCGACCAGGGTGAACAAGCCCCCCAGAATGCTGACGTACGGGATCCATCCCAGCCCGAACCCGACGATCATGAGGAGAAGTCCCGTGATGGTCCGATCATGCCCTTCGTCGGGAACGCGCGCGGCGGGAGCCAGCGGATTCGGAGTGCGTCCCGCGGGAGGGGCCGGAGGGACTGCCGACATAGTTGGGGTGCGTGCTCCGCAGTTCGAGCAGAATGGCGCGGTCGACGGAGTCCTCGTACCGCAAGAGGGGCACAACGTCTCCGCCGGGAGCGGGGCCGGCAAGAGACTCGCGCAGTTGAAACACCGAGTGTGGGTCAGCGGATTCTTCGCTCCGCAGCGCGGGCATTCAATCGTTCGCGAAGCGATGGGGGCCGTCCCGTCCGAAGCCACGAACGTGAACCTGGAATCAGGGCACGGACACGGGTTCCAGTATTTACTGAGTTTCCGCGAGGGGCGCATGCGCCAACCCAGACACGAGCCGGGGCGCGGGTTCAGGCCTGTCCAGTGCCCCTCTTCGGCGGAAGCCACCAATCCTGGTTGTGCAATTGTCGTTGCACCCCGGGTCCGGTCGTTCGCGCGGGGTGTTCGGTCAGCGACCGTGTCGGCCCCGTGACTTGGGGTCCACACCCACATGCCGTAGGAGACGCAGATACTCGGCCCTCTTGACCCAAGGCACGTGCAGGTACTTCCGAAGGTAGCTGTCGGGAACCCCTAGCCGACGCGCTTCCGCGACCGAGAAGGAGTACGCCTCGATTTCGGTGGGTCGGTCCACGTAGGGAACCCTTCGGTCGGGCCAGATCTGTCGCCCTTGTTTTCGTTGTAGAATGTGCAGGAATTCGTGGATGATATCGAGGTAGACATCCATTCGCGGGCCATTTGCGAGGAAGGAGCGAGCCACCACGATCACATCCTCCGAACTCTCCACCATCCGAAAGCCGGCGTCGCGGATTTCTGGAGGGGTTCTCACGGGAGCGACGTACATCCACCCAGGTCCATCGAAAACATGGGCCCAAGTGTTGTCGGCGGTCTCTAGGATTGCCGCGTCGTCGCCCGGGTATTTCCTGAAGGGGACTGTCTCTTCGAAGCCGGCGAAGACCTTGAGCAGGGGGAGCCTTCCTGCCGGCGAGTCCTGGATCGGGCGGAACACGCGAGGAACCGAATAGAGCTCCCGGCCGTTTCCCGCTCGAACCGCCGGCAGAACAACACGACGCCGTTTCGCCCGTGCCGCCACGCTCTGGGGGCTCGTCGCCGGGTTATAGCGATTTGTGGGTGTAATGGTGGTCACACACAATTGATGACTACTTTCCCTCGGGCGTGTCCGGCTTCCAGATACCCAAGAGCTTCCGGCACCTGGGTCAAGGCGTACCTTCGGTCAATGACCGGAACGACCTTGCCGGCTTCGATCAGCTCCTTCAGGTCTGCCAGGTCAGCCCCGCTCTGGCGGGCCCCCATCATGCCCACCTTGCGGCTCGCGGTCTTGGAGGTCAACTTTCCACGGATCGCAAGTCGCATCAATCGGAACATGCCCGAGAAGCCGACGACGACACCGTTCCCCTGCGGGTTCAGAATGCGCTTGCCAGCGGACACCGAAAGGGTTCCCACCGCATCCAGGATCAGGTCGTAACACTGGGATCCCTGAGTGTAATCTTCCTTCGTGTAATCGATGACATGGTCTGCGCCGATCGATCGCACGAAGTCGAGATTCCTCGTGCTGCAGACGCCGGTAACCTCCGCGCCGAAGGATTTCGCGACTTGCACCGCAAACGTACCGACTCCGCCGGAGGCACCGTTGATGAGAACCTTCTTTCCGGACTTGATCTGTCCCTTGTCTCGAAGTCCCTGAAGCGCGGTGATGCCCGCTATGGGAACGGCGGCGGCGGCCTCGAACGACACGTTGGCCGGTTTCGATGCCAATCGATCTTCCTGCGCAACGGCATACTCGGCAAAACTGCCGTTGCAAAAACCGAACACCTCGTCTCCGGGCTTGAAAAGCGTCACGCTCTTGCCAACCGCTTCGACCCGCCCAGCCCCGTCGACGCCAATCCTCGGGTCCTTGGGCCTGAGAAGACCGACGGACATGCGGGCAAGGATGGGCGCCCCTCGTATGAGGTGCCAGTCGAGCGGATTCGCGGAAGCCGCTTGAACCCTCACGAGCACCTCATTGTCCTTGACGGTCGGTTTCTCGACCTCTTTGAGCCGAAGTGCCTCAGGCGGTCCGTACTTTTCGCAGAGGATTGCTTTCATAGGTGCCCTCAAAGTTGCCCTGGCCCGACGATTGCGACGCGCCGTTCAGCCTCTACGCTCGCGGAACTATCTAAGCCACAGGCTCGAGGCCCTGCGCGACGTCGGTGGTAACCCTGTTTGCCGGTGGGCCAGCATCACCGAGGTCCATCGGATTCCTCGTCCTCGTATCTTTCCTTACTCGAGGAGAGAGGGACGTAGGCGTGTTCGGACCCTTACCGCCCTCGAGCCGCCAGCTTGAAGGGATGTTGATCGGCTCGCAATTCTCGTGGGGACAACGATCGTCGTACCTCCACCCCCGCAACCGGATTACCCATACCGTCGCCTAGGGATGGGTCTGGTGTTCATCGGAATCTTTCTCACCAGCCTGGGGGCGTCGTTGGGCGCCGACTGCGGCGGGAGCTACCCCGAAACTTGCTCGGCCGCCACGTATTGGGCGGTAGCGGTCTGGGGCGTATGCCTAATGATCATTGGGTTCGCCGTGATGTCCGTCAAGAGCAGACCGTCGCCACCGCTTCTCATCCGAATGCCGAAGTCCTAGCCGACTCCCCCTTGCCAACTTGGAACCGGTATCTCTGCGATCCCGCCGAACGTTGCCCGATGCAGGTGCGCACAGGGTTGATGACATGTTGACTTCCGCCCGATGTCGGGCAAGAAACATGTGCGGCGCCTCTCTTCCTCGCCCTCGAGGCGCCGCATGGAGAGCGAGCTGTTCGTCGGGTTGGACGTGCACAAGAAATCGGTCGTCGCCACCGTTCTGGACCGAGAGGGGAATAGGGTCGATCAGTCGAGCTTCGGGTCCCGAGACTCCGAGCTGATCGGCTACTTGGATGGCTTCCCGGGCCGCAAGCACGTCGTGCTCGAGGCCTGTAACGTTTGGGAACACTTCTACGACGCCGCGACCTCCACGGACGCCGAAGTGACCCTCGCCCACCCCTACCGCGTGCGATTGATCTCCGAGGCGAGCTAGAAATCCGACAAGGTGGATTCGGAGAGTCTGGCGGAACTCCTCCGCCTCCGAGGAATCCCCATGGCCTATGCTCTGGACCCCGAGATCCGAGCCCTCCGCCAACTGGTGAGAGACCGCGCGTTCTACAAGCGCGAGGAGTCGGGGATCAAGAGCCACATCTACGCAGCTCTCCTCCGCAAGGGGATCGAATACGACGATGGACTCCTCGGGCAAAAGCGAAAGCGGGAGGAGCTGCGCTCCTACCAGCTCCCCGAGGTCGACCGGGGCCTGGACGTCCTCAACCGAGTCGACGAGCTCACCCAGACCCTCGACGAGGAAATCCACCAGGCGTTCCTGAAGTCGAAGGAAGCTCAACTCCTCGAGACGATCCCGGGGATCGGAGAGTTCACCGCGGTCGCTCTGGTGGCCGAGTTGTGCCCCATCGACCGGTTCCCGAACATCGAGAAGCTCTGCTCGTATGCGGGACTGGTCCCGACCAACCACCAGTCCGGAGAATCGTCGTATCAGGGCCACCTGAAGACGGACTCGAATCATCTCGTGAAGTGGCTCCTGGTCGAGGCTTCGTGGTCCCACCGCCAGTGGGCGGACAAGAGCAGTGACGTCACGAAGGTGGCGAGGCGGGTCGCCCGACGCGGTGGCAAGCAGAAGGGGAATGTCGCCGGGGCCCACAAGCTACTGAAGATCGTCTATGCGGTCCTCAAACGGGGGACCCCTTACACTCCTGATCGACCGAGCTTCGGAGTGGGTGCTGCGGAGTCGTGAGACGGCCGCGATCTGTTGAATGGGGTCAGTCGATCGGGAGCGGGCGGCTGCGATTGTCATCGTGCGCAGCAGGCGCGGATAAGTGGATGCGGAGCCCGCACACGCTCAACAGGAGAACCATGTAGTCAGCGATCCAACGCGGGCGGAAGTCACGTAAGTGCACCCATTGCCGCCTGGGTTGTGATTCCCACACAAACTCCGTGTCTTTCGGCGAAAGTTACCCCACTGACGGACCCGGACCCGCCTCGAGAATCCACCCACGAGTGGTGGTCAGCGGTACAAACCCGAGTCGTTCCAAGATAGGGCGGCTCGTTTCCAGCGCGTCCGCGGTCAGATAGTGGTAGCCCGCGTTCCGGGCCAGTACCGCGCGCTCGTGCACGAGCCCGCGGTAGACCCCTCGATGCCGGTAGGCGGGGGCGGTCCCTCCCCCCCAAAGTCCGGCGAATGACCGGCCCGGGGGCAGGTCGACCCGTCCTGAGGCTATGGGTGCCCCTTCGGCGTACGCCACGACGACCGCCTGATTCGGCGCTCTCAATCGCTGCTCATAGGCCATAGCCCGGTCCTGGGCTTCCGGTCCGAATGCGGCTACATTGGCCGCGACGGCGTCGTGTATCCCGGCATCGTCCGTGACTCGCCGGAAATCGATTCCGACCGTGACCATTCCTTCCGGAAGCCCTTCCCGAAGGTCGAAGGCTATGAGAGTCTCCGGGGGGTCAGGGACGAAACCCGCGGCGGAAAGGATGGTTTCCAGGTTGCCGGGTTGGTCGTGACCGAATACCTTCCATTCGACGGAGCCACCGCTCCTACGGAAGTACTCGACCTGCTCAGTGACGACCTCCCGGGCCTTCCGGTCATCCAGGTCCGAGAAAATGATGTAGTTCTCCCGGCCGACGACCCGAACGATCGGCCCAAGCTTTTCCGCCCGGAACCCCGGGTCGACGACCGGGTCCTGGCGCATCTCCGTGTCGTAGAGTCGGAGGACCTCTTGGGCGCGTAGCATCTCGGGACGGGAACCGAGTGCGAAGATAATGTCGCAGTACTCGAACGGGAGATCTCGCCGATGTATCTCTACCGCGTCTCAATGCGAGCGTCCCGGCGGAAGGCGGGCGGCGCCCACATCCTGCGGACTAGGGTGGCGCGGGGGGGCCCGCTCAGCGGGTGCGCTTCTGGAGCTCGGCCTGGCTCCGAAGGAGCTCTTGAATGCGCGGGTCGCTCCGGGCCGATTCGAAGAGCGGCGAGTACATCAATTCCATCAGCGGCAAGGAATGGCGCCGGAAGGCCTCCTTCATGCCGGCGACGAACGCTCCTCCCCCACCCACCGCCAGCAGCGCAACTTCGGCTGCGCCTGCCTTCAGCCAGAGTAGAATAACCATTCTTGGCCGCACATGCACCGGAGTTAGATAGCTTGACAGAAGCCTCGTTTCAGGGTCCCGCTGCCGACAGAACGGCAGTGCGAACTATCTCGCTACGTTCCCGCGAACCCGGCGTCGAAGTCGCATTACAAGGCGCAACGTTTCGAGGCCCTGTTGGACGGCCATGACCGCGTCCGGAGGCGTGTGCTCCACGAAGTACCGCTCCACTTCCTCCTCTTGGTCAACGCCGAACCCGGCCAGGCACGCGCGCAGGAACAGGCTCAGAAGGGGCGTTCCCGCCCACATCTCGGAGAGGGCCTTCGAGCGGCTCCGGTACCAGTCGAACAGCTCCCGCCCGCCGATTGGATTGGTGGATACGGTGATCAGCAGGTCGAGGGCCCCGGAGGGGGTCACCCCCGGGCTCGGGATCAGGTCGAGCGCCTGACGAATGACGTGCGGGTCGCGGAAAGCGCCCAGCGCCTGGAGCATCTGGACTCGTTCGCTGTCCCGTGTGGTGGACCTCAACCGTGTCACCAGCGGTTGGAACGCGGCCGCTCCTTGGGCGCTCGCGAACGCGATCGCCACAGGCCCCCGGAGCTCCCCGGGCAGACGGTCGAACTCGGCGAATCGGGGCGAGAGTTCCCGAGAAAAATCAGGGTCCGAGAGCGCGAGGCAGGTAGCGAGCTGTTCGCGCAGGAACCCTCGCGAGTCGGGCTCGTCAGGGCGTGCCTCCAGGCCGACGGTCTGAAGTTGGGCTCGCAAGAATCGTCGCGAGGTCGTCAGAAACTCCGGAACGTCGTAGAGGGGGCGGTAGAGGTCGGAGAGGGCCCTCACAAGAGAGCGCACCGGGAGGCCTTCGGTGAGGGATGTTCCGGCGCGGACGATCTGCAAGAAACGCGCCAACGGGGTGAGGTCCGCATACACCAGCGCGTGGGTATCCACCACGAACCCCCACTGGTCGATGGGAGCCATGGAACCGAACTCCGCGACCATCGTGTCGAAGAGGGAGGCGTCGTAGTGCACGCGGAGGAACGCCGTCCGACCCGGGTCGACCCGAAGTCCTTTCGGGGAACCCATCGCGACCGTCATCTCGGGCGCCTCAAAGAGGGTCGTGCTTTCGCCCTCGGCCGAAACGACCCGCAAGGGGATCGGCCAGACCCCGGGCGAGGGCACTCCATCCGCACGGAATCGCTCTTGGCGGAGAGTGAGCTTGCCGTTCTCCCAGTGCGCGTGGACGATGGGATGTCCGGGACGCGTGATCCACTCCGTCATGACCCGCCCTACGGGTCGGTCCGAGACAGCACCCAGCGCGCTCCAGAGGTCCTCGGCCCGCGCGTTCGAAAACCGATACTTCGCGAGATACTGGGAAACGCCCTTCCGGAACGTCTCCTCCCCGAGGTAGGCTTCGACCATCCGAAGCACCGCCGCCCCCTTGCCGTACGTGATCTCGTCGGAGATCTCGCCGAGCGCCTCAGCCGAATCCACCGCCACCTTGATCGGATGAGTGGAGGTGAGGGAGTCCTGCTCGAGCGCCAGCCAGAAGTACCGGATGAGGAAGGTCGACCACGGGTCCTCCTGCGGGTACCGTCGGCCCACGATACGGTGGCCGACGAACGTCGCGAAGCTCTCGTTGAGCCAGAAGTCGTCCCACCAGACCGGGGTGACGAGGTTCCCGAACCATTGGTGGGCGATCTCGTGCGCGAGCACCAACAGGACGGCCCGACGCTCGCGGACGCTCGTCGCAGGGTCGACCAGGACCAGGCTCTCGCGAAACGCGATCGCGCCCCAGTTCTCCATGGCTCCGGCCCAGAAGTTCTCGAGCGCGACCAGGTCGAGCTTGGGGAGAGGGTAGGGCGCGGCGAAGTACTCTTCGTAGGCGGCCAGGAGCTCCGTGGCTCGTTCGGCGCAGAATCGTCCCGACGCGGCCCGGCCGGGGGACGCGGCGACGGTGACCGACCAGCGGTCCCCGGGAACCGTGATCGTATCGAAGGGGCCGACTCCGAGGTAGAGCAGGTAGGCGGACATCGGAGGGGTCGGTTCGAAGGTTAACTCCCGCCGACCCGCGGTGGTTCGCTCGGAGCGGAGGCCGGTGTTGAAGATCGCCGTCACATCCGCATCGACGGTCAGAACGAGCCGATAGACCGTCTTCACCGCCGGATTCTCGAAGGACGGGAGGAGCCGTCGACTCCCCGTCGGGAACATCATCGTGGTCAGGTTGTAGCCCGAACCCGAAGGGGAGACGTAGAGTCCCACGAGGGAATTCGCATCCGCAACCCCCCGGTAAGCGATCTCGAGCCGGTGCGGCTGGGGGGAGACCCCGGCGAACTCGAGGATTCCTTTCGCGGCGTCCTCGCGATACCGGGCGGGCCGACCGTCCACGGTGGCCGAGTCGATCGTGAGGTGAGCCGCGTCGATCACCAACGGGTCGCTGGCGCACTCCACCTCTATGGATACCTTTCCCGTGAACGACTTCTCGCGGTATCGCAGGTCGAGCCGCCAGTCGACACCGATGATGCGCATCGGGGTCTCTCACCGTCACGGTGGTCATATCGATTGGGTTGGTACCTGCGAGCACCCTCGAGTCTCGCGACTCGGAGCGCGCGCGACCGACGTCCGACATCGCCGAGAAGCGCCTGGGGGGCGGCCCAAGTGCCCGACGGATCGAGGTCGAGACCCCTTAGGCAACGAGGCATCTTCCCAGCTCTGAACGAGCCGCAGGGTCGGCGTGTTACACTCTCGCATGGGCCATCCCGATCGAGACCCAGGCCATCCGGCGGCCACGGTTCCGGAAGCGCTACTTTTATTCGATGGGTCGTAGCAGTTACAGCTCGGTAAATGCTGGGCACTCTTCGCCGACGGAGTCACCGGGATGCTCATCAGCGAGGCCCAAGCGCAGGGTTCGTCTGCGACGGGACGGTCATCGGCAGATAGGTGCGGGATGAAGTCGCACCCCCAGCCGCCGCGGAACCGTCTCGTAGGGCTCGCCGTCGCCGTATCTCTCATCATGCTCGGCGCCGCGGCGCTCGCCTCCGTCGTGCCCGCGGCCGTCCCCGGGTCATCGTCCGTGGTCGCGAACGGCCCCTCGACAATAACGATCCTCACCGTGGGCTCCGCGGTCTCGCTCGGATCGCCGCAGACGATTTCCCTCGGGTCTATCGACGGTACCCCTTCCACGAACCTCTCTCCTTCTTCGCTAACCCCCTCGGTCGCGGCCGTGGTTTCTATCGGCCCGACGCTACCCGCCCCTCTTGAACCAGCGGCCTCCTCTGCGATCGCCTCGGCCCCTTCCCACGGAAGCGGGTCGGTTCCCTCACGCTCCCCGACGCCGGAATCGGGGGACCCGCCGACGGCGGGAGCTGTAACTCCCACCAACCCGCTGGTCGACTCTGACCAGTTGCCGATCACTCTGACGGCCAACCCATCCGGGGGGACCGCGCCGTACACCTTCCAATGGTTTTGGGACACCGCTACCGGGGTGGTCACGAACGGCGACCTGTGCGAAGAAGGCACGAGCATGGCGTTGGGTGTCGGGTCGACCCAGGCCACGGGGTCCGAGATCACCGGCCCCGGGGCGTACTACTACTGCTACAACGTGACGGACAGCGCGTCCCAGTCCGCGTCCTCGTCCTGGGACCTCGTGACGGTGAACTCGGCAATGACGGCGCCTGCCGCGCCTTCGCCGAGCGCGACGGCGCTGGACTTTGACCAGGCCTTGACGGTTTCAGGCACCCTTCCGACGACCGGAACGCCCACCTACTCCTGGCAATGGTGGGTTTCGGTCAATTCCGGTACGTACACCGCCGCGACCCACTGCTCGCAGAACAGCGGCACTGGGGCGAGCGGTGGCACCCCGGTAACATGCGTAATCGCGGGGAACACGCTGACCATCACCGACAGCTACACCTTTGAGCTGAAGGCCACGGACAGCGCCTCGACACCGGACACTCAGACCTCCCTCCCGTCCAGCTCGGTGATAGTGAGCTCGGCCCTGACGACATCGGCCGCGCCGACAGTAAGCGCGGCGAAACTGGACGTCAACCAAACGTTGACCGTCACGGCGATCACCCCGGGCACTGGAACCCAGCCGTATTCGTGGCAGTGGTGGATCTCGGTCAACAGTAGCGCCTACGTGGTCGCGACCCAATGCGCCACCAACGCCGGGAGCGGGGCGACCGGAACCACGCAAGAGACGTGTTCTATCGCCGCCGGGACGCTAGCGGCCGGTGGCACGTACGCCTTCAAGTTCCAAGTGACGGACAGCGCCTCGTCGGCCGAATCCACCACCACTGGGGCCTCTTCTACGGTGGCGGTGAAGTCGGCGTTGACGGCGCCGGCCGCGCCGACGCCAAGCCCCCCTTCACCGAACGCCGGTTCGGTGCTGACCGTCACCGGAACTGTTCCGTCGACGGGGACGTCTACCTACTCCTACCAGTGGCTTATCTCCATCAAAGGCGGGCCGTACGGGCCGGCCACTCAGTGCGGCTCTTCCGGCGCCGGCAGCGGTGCTGCCGCTGGCAGCAAGACCTGCACGATTCCAGGGAACACCCTGACCGCCAACACTTCCTACAATTTCGAGCTCGAGGTAACCGACAGTGCATCCAGCCCGGAAACGATGACCTCGCCCCCTTCCGTCACCGTGACGACCACGACCGCGCTGACAGCGGGGACACCGACCCCGACGACCACGATTCTCGATAATGGGCAGTCCGTCACGCTCAACGCGAACCCCTCGGGGGGGACGGCCCCATACACCTTCCAGTGGTATTCGGGGACCACGGCGGCCGGCTGCACGGGGCTGGCCTCCCCGATCACGGGGGCGATATTCTCGAGCTACCTGGCCTCTCCGACCAGCTCGAAATACTACTGTTACACGGTGACGGACACGACCTCAACCACCGCCCCCTCGGCGACCGCGCTCGTGACCGTGAACTCAGCGCTTCAGGCGCCGGGCCAACCGGTGGTGAGCGCGACGGTGCTCGACTCAGACCAGGGGCTGACCGTGACCGGAACGATCCCGTCGACAGGATCGCCCAATTACCAGTACGAGTGGCTCTACTCGGTCGGATCGGGCTACAACAAGGCCACGATGTGCGCTAAGCCGAGCAATAGCGGCGTGGCGGGCGGAACTCCAGAGACGTGTACCATTGCCGTCAACGTGCTGACGGCCGGGGACACCTACACCTTCGAACTCTTGGTGAACGACAGCGCGTCCACCCCGGAAACGATGACGTCGCAGACCTCATCGGGGGTGGCGGTCAGCTTGGCGCTCACGGCGCCCAATGCGCCGACCCCAACGAGCCCGAAGCTAGACGTCAACCAAACGTTGACCGTGACGGGAAAGATTCCGTCCACGGGCACTCCGACCTACACGTGGCAGTGGTTGGTCGAGGTGAACGGAGCCGGCGGCTTCGTGTCGGCGACCCAGTGCGGTTCGTCGGCGAGCGGTAGCGGGGCTCCTTCCGGCGCCACGGAGACGTGCACCATCCCCGCGAGCACGCTGATCGTGGGTGACTCCTATACATTCAAGCTCAGGGTGACGGACAGCGCGACCTCGCCGGAAACTGCGACCTCGGCGGTCTCCGCGGCGGTGGCCGTGAAGTCGGCGCTGACGGCGCCGGCCGCACCGACGGCGAACGCGGCCCTGTTGGATGCCAACCAGGCCTTGTCGGTGACGGGAACGATCCCGAGCACGGGCACGACGACCTATCAGTACGAGTGGCTCTACTCGACCGGCTCGGGCTACAGCAAGGCGACGATGTGCGCCAAGCCGAGCAACAGCGGCGTGGCGGGCGGTACGTTGGAGACCTGCGCTATCGCTGTGAACGTGCTGACGGTGGGAGACACCTACACCTTCGAGCTACGGGTGAACGACAGCGCGACCACCCCCGAGTCGATGACGTCGTTGGCCTCGTCCGGAGTGGCCGTGAGCTTGGCATTGACGGTGCCGACGACCCCGGCACCCACCAGCCCGAAGCTGGACGTGAACCAAACGTTGACGGTAACGGGCACGATCCCGACGACGGGCTCTCCTACCTACACCTGGCAGTGGATGGTTCAAGTGAACGGGACTGGCGGGTACGTGGCCGCAGCGCAGTGCGGCTCGTCCGCGAGCGGCAGCGGGGCGCTCCCCGGCGCCCTGGAAACGTGCACCATTCCCGCGAGCACGCTGATCGTCGGAGACTTCTACAACTTCAAGCTGAAGGTGACGGACAGCGCGACCAACCCCGAATTCGCTACTTCGTTGGCGTCTGCCCCGGCCACGGTGAAATCGGCGTTGACGGCGGCGGCCGCACCGACGACGAACGCGGCCCTGTTGGACGTCGACCAGGGATTGACCGTGACGGGAACGATCCCGTTGACAGGATCGCCCAACTATCAGTACGAGTGGCTCTACTCGGTCGGCTCGGGGTACAGCAAGGCGACCATGTGCGGAACGCCGAGCAATACGAGCGTCGCTGCTAACACCACGGAGACGTGCACCATCGCGGACAACCTGCTCACCGCGGGGGACACGTACACCTTCGAACTGCTGGTAAATGACAGCGCAACCACGCCGGAATCGGTCGCGTCGGTCGGCTCCTCGCCGGTGACGGTGAGCTTGGCGTTGACCCCGCCCGGGACCCCGACCCCCAGCGCAACTTGGTTGGATTCCGACCAGACGATGACGGTGACCGGAGCGATCCCGGCCACCGGGACCCCGAGCTATTCCTGGCAGTGGCTGGTCGAGGTGAACGGAGCGGGTGGTTACGCGGTCGCGACGCAGTGCGGCTCTTCGGCGAGCGGCAGTGGGGCGAGCGTAGGCGCCCTCGAAACGTGCACGATCCTGGGCGGCAATCTGACCGCCGGCGACTCCTACACTTTCGCGCTGGAGGTCACGGATGGCGCCCAGGCACCGGAGACGGCCACGTCGTTAGCTTCCTCCAGCATGACGGTGAGCTCTCCCCTGACAACGCCCATCGCGCCGACGCCGAGCGTCACGACGCTGGATGCCGACCAGCCCTTGACGGTCACGGGTACGATCCCGACCACGGGCTCTCCGACCTACTCCTGGCAGTGGTTGATTGAGGTGAACGGGGTCGGCGGTTACGCGGCGGCCACGCAGTGCGGCTCGTCGGCCACTGGTAGCGGCGCGGTCGCGGGAGCCCTGGTGACATGCACGGTCAGCGCGAACACGCTGACCGCGAGCACCTCCTACACGTTCGAGCTGGAAGTGATGGACGGCGCGACGACGCCAGAGGTTCAGGTGTCGACTTCATCCGTGACCGTCGCGACCAGCTCGACCCTTACGGCGGGGGCTCCGACCCCGACGTCTCCTACGCTCGACGACGGGCAGTCCCTGCTGCTGATGGCGAACCCCTCCGGAGGGTCGGGCGAGAACACCTTCCAGTGGTATTGGGGTAGCAGCGCCGCTGCGTGCCTGGCATATGACAACTCAATCCCGGGGGCGACGTCCTTGACGTACCTCGCCTCCCCGGCGAGCAACACGTACTACTGCTACGTGGTCACGGACAGCAACTTCGACGCGGCGGACTCGGCGGCGGAGCTCGTTGCCGTTAACGTGGCATTGAGCGCACCGGCCCTGCCGACGGTAATCCCGACGTTACTGGATGCCGACCAGGCGGCGACCACGTCGGTGACCGTGACGGGGACGATCCCCTCAACCGGAACCCCGACGTACTCCTGGCAATGGCTCGTGTCGGTCAACGGCGGAACCTACGTGCCCGCGACGCAATGTGCGCTGAGCAGCGGCGGGGGGGCGAGCGAAGGCGTCACGGAGACGTGCCTCATCGCAGCGGGCGAGCTGATCACGGGCGACTCGTACACGTTTGAGTTCCAGGTCACGGACAGCGCCACTGCGTCGGAGACGACCACGTCGGTGGCCTCTTCGGCAGTGACGGTGAGCCCAAGGCTGACGGCGCCCGGGGCGCCTGCTTCGGGAGCGACCGCCTTGGATGCCGACCAGACGCTCACGGTCACGGGAACGATCCCGACAACGGGTACGCCGAACTACTCGTGGCAATGGCTGATATCGATCCAAGGAGCCCCCTACATCAACGCGACGCAGTGCGCGGTGAACAGCGGCAGTGGGGCGAGCGCCGGCGCCACCGAGACGTGCCGGATCGCGGCCAGCGCCTGGACGGTCGGGGATAACTACACGTTCGAGCTGACGGTCACGGACAGTGCCTCCACGCCGGAGATTGCCACGTCGTCCCCCTCGTCGACGGTCACGGCCAGCTCAACGCTGACCGCGCCCACCGCACTGGCGCTGAGCGCGACGGTGCTGGACGCCGACCAGGTGTTGACGGTAACCGGGGCGACCCCCTCCACGGGGACCTCCCCCTACTCATGGCAGTGGCTGGTCTCAGTCAACGGAGGCCCCTACGGCCCCACGACGCTGTGCGTTGTGAGCAGCGGCGGCGGGGCGAGTGGGGGCGCCCCCGAGACGTGTTCGATCTCGGGGGCCACGCTCACGGCCAGCGACTCCTACTTGTTCGAGCTCAAGGTGACGGACAGCGCCTCGTCGCCGGAGGCGCTGGTCTCATCGGCCTCTTCGGCCGTATCGGTAAGCTCGGCGCTGGCGGCGGGGACTCTGAGTCCGACGTCTCCCTCCATCGACAGCGGACAGACGGTCACTCTGACGGCGGGCCCGTCCGGCGGCTCGGGCGCTTACACGTACCAATGGTATTCGGGGAGTACCGCGAGCACGTGCACGTCGTTGGGCTCCCTAATCTCGGGAGCGACGTTGGCCACGTACCCGGCTTCCCCCACGAGCACGACGTACTACTGTTACGTGGTCACGGACAGCGCGACCTTCCCCGAGAGTGAAACCTCCTCGTCCTCCCCCGTGGTCGTGAGCCCGGCTCTGACCGCGCCCGCCGCGCCTACCCTGAGCACGACAGCGCTGGACGCGGACCAGGTGCTTACCGTAACGGCAACGACCCCGTCCTCCGGGACATCAACCTATTCCTGGCAGTGGCTGGTCGAGGTGAACGGAGCGGGTGGCTTCGTTCCGGCGACCCAGTGCGGTGCGGCGGCGAGCGGCACCGAGGCGACCGGAGGCATCCTCGAGACCTGCACAATCCCCGAGAGTACGCTGTCGCCCGGCAATGCGTACGCGTTCGAGCTCCAGGTGACGGACAGTGCGACGACCCCCGAGACGCAGAGTTCGGCGGCGTCCTCCACCGTGACGGTGAGCTCGGCGTTGACGGCGCCTACCGCGCCCGCGGTGAGCGCCACGTCCGTGAGCGCCGGCCAGGCGTTGACCGTGACGGGGACGATCCCATCCACCGGAACCCCGCCCTACTCGTGGCAATGGCTGATCTCGATCAATGGCGGGGCGTTCGCGCCAGCGACGCAGTGCGCCGTGAACAGCGGCACCGGCGCGAGCGGAGGCGCCGCGGAGACGTGTTCCGTCGCAGTGAGCGTCCTCACCGTCGGAACTACCTACGCGTTCGAGCTTCAAGTGACGGACAGTGTCGCGTCGCCCGAGACCCAGACGTCGACAGCGACCTCGCCGGTGGCCGTGACCGCTTCGACACCGTCCTCGAGCTCTTCGGGATTCTGGACCTACGCGGGAATCGGCCTCGGTGCGCTCGTTGTGGTCATCCTCGCCTCCCTCGTCCTCCTAGCTCGCCGGCGCAGGTCCCACCCCGGGGCCGCCCCACCGGTCCCCCCGGAGGAGGCCGAACCGACGCCCGCGACCGGCGTCGGCCCCAGCGTATCCCCGCCCGCCCCCGTGGCACGGGCCGAGGTCGTTCCGTACGCCTCGCCTGCCATCTCCCCGATGCGGGTCCCTACGTCCTCTGAGCCGGAGGTCGCCGCGCTCGCCGCGGCTCTGGTCGCCGTCCCGATGACGCATCCGCCCTCTCCCTCCGAGCCGACCCCGATCACCGCCCCCGCTATCGAACCGAAGGCGGGAGACGAGGAGGATCTCGACATCGATTCGGTCTTGGCGGAACTGGATGCGATCAGCGGGCAGATCCTCAAACCGGAGCCCAAGAAGGGCGCCGGTACACCACCCCCCGAAGTAACGGAAGGCAACGCTCAGGAAGGCGCGGACCGATAATCGTACCTCGGTCGGTTCCGATTCGAGGGCAGCTGTGCCCCCGACGCTCCCGCGCCGGCGGGCTCACTCGTACGAGACGTCCGAGCGCATGTACGCTCGGGTGGCCACGAACAGGATGGCCGCCATCTCGGCAAGGAGCACGAGCATTTGGTAGACGTCCATGGCGGTGAGGGTCCCGGAATACGCACCCCGGACCGCGTCGGCCACGTAGGTGAGCGGATTCACCTGGAAGAGGACACGGAGGACGATCGGAAGGCTGCTGCTCAGGGGGTAGAACACGGTGCTCGCGAAGTTCACGACGAAGAGGAGGAGGATCTGGATGCTGTTGTAGGCGGTGTTCGACTTCACGAGCGCCGAGATGTAGAGCATCAGCCCACCGAAGAAGATCGACCCGGCCGTGATCGACCCGAAGATTATGCCGAGGGCTAGGGGTTGGACAGGGATAGTGCCCAAGAGGGCGTACGCGACGCCGAGCATGACCGCTGCTCCGCCGAGACCGAAAAGGATCGACGTGAGCATGATCCCGAACAGGTACTGGAGGCGGGTGAACGGGCCCATGAGCAGCTGGGACAGCATTCCCCAGCGCCGGTCCGCCCAGAGCATGCTACCGCCGACCGTGCCCGCCATGACCACCTGGAAGGACATGATCCCCGGCGTCAGGTACGTGAGGTAGCTGTTCCCGGCGCCTCCCGCCGAGGCGACGGCCTGGAACCCGAAGCCGAAGAACACGAGATAGAGCGCCGGCAGCCCGATGAGGATGACCAGGCTCCCCGGGTCGGTGTTGACCAGGATGTTCCGGTAGACAAGCCGGATCAGGTTAGGCGTCCGCAAGCGACTCGCCTCCGTGCCCGACCGAGTGCAGGAAGACGTCCTCGAGGGTGTTCTTCCTCACGTTCAGCCACTCGAGCTGAGCTCCCAGGGTCTGGGAGAGCTCGGCGATCTTCGAGAGCGCCTCCTTGGGGTCTTGGGTGAGGATCACCGCGGAGTTGCCGCTGGTCGTGACCGTCGCACCGGACCCAAGCTTCTCGGCGAGGACCGAAAAGAACCGCGCCGAGTCGCCGTTGCCCACCGTCAGGTCGATCGTCTTCTTGCCGCCGTAGAGCCGCTTCAGGTTCTCGATCGAGTCGAGGACGAGGATCTTGCCCTCGTCGATGACCGCGGCGCGGTCGCAGAGGTAGTCAGCCTCCTCGAGGTTGTGGGTCGTGAAGACCACGGTGAGGCCTCGTCGCACCTCCTCGCGGACCGAGTCGAGGAGCGTCCGGCGCATGATCACATCGAGACCGACGGTCGGTTCGTCCAGGAAGAGAACCTCCATGTCGTGCATGAACTCCCGGGCGACCTGCACACGACGTTTCTGGCCCCCCGAGATGTCGAACGCTCGGCGCTTACGGATGTCCGTGAGGCCGAACTTGGTCAGGAGGAGCTCGCGTCGCCGCCGGCTCTCGGCCCTCGGGATCCCCCACAGCATCCCGTAGACGTCGAGGTTCCGTTGGACGGTGGTGAAATCGAACGACTCCCCTTGCTGGACCACGCCAATCCGCCGGCGGATCTTCTGGCCATCTCGGGCGGGGTCCATGCCGAGGACGCGCAACGTTCCCGAGGTGGGCTGGATCAACGTGGTCATCGCCTTGATGAGGGTCGACTTGCCCGCCCCGTTCCTTCCGAGGAGGCCGAAGACCTCCCCCCGGCGGACCGTGAAGCTGACCCCGTCCAAGGCGAAGCGACGGCGGTCGTACGAGTGTCGGAGGTTCTCGGCAAAGACGACGGGCTCGGACCCGCTCGCCGATACCGAGCTGAGGGGCTTGCCGATCACGGGTGGACACTCAGCATGGGCTGCCAATAAGGGATGCTCACATCAAATGAGCAACACCGGAGTGCGTCGCGGTCCGTCGCGGCGGGGCCGTTCGTGCGGCGAACAGAGTGTCGAACGGCGTTCCGAAGGGTTCCGTTCGGGCGAGAGGCCGCCCGTTCCCGGCGACCCGACCCGTCCTCAGACCGGGGACTCGATGTCCGAGTGGAGCCGGTAGACGAACAACCGTTCCGCCACCTCCTCGGGCAGCGCTCCGGTGGTCAGGTACAACCTCACCGCCGGGGAGTTGGTGGGGTCGACGGAGACGAGTACCTCCTCAAACCCTAGTTCTCGGCATTCCCGGAGCAACGAGGTGACAAGCGCCTTGCCAACCCCGCGGCGACGGAACCTCTCGTCCACGGCGATCTCGTGAATGAACATCTGCTTCCGCTTCGACCGGAGCTGGGTGAGCTCGGTTCCCCGGAGCAGCCCGACCGTTTCGCTCCCTTCATAGGCGGCCAGGAGAACATTCCGCTCGTCCGCGAGGAAGGCGCGCGCCGCCGACAATTCGGGCGTCTCTTGCAACAGGTGAGCCCCCCGCAGGACATCCAGCTCCGTACCGGGACCGAGGCGTCGGACACGCATCGCGGCCCCCACGAACCATCGATACTTGGGCTCTGGGGGCCGGGGGCCGTAGCACCCCTTCGTGATTCAGGGTGCGATGGGGCTCAACGAACGCGTCCCGCTCCTCACACCAACACGTGTGCCGGCGTTCGAACGGCCGGAGGTCGTCGGGTCCGGCGGTCCGTACCGCGATACGTACTTTACCCGGGCTTGTCTCCTGCTCTCGAGCCGAGCCCAATCCTTTGAGCTGGGAAGAAGACCAGAGATGAATTCGTCCAGAGCACTCCCGAAGGCCGTGCGCTTCCGAAGCAAAGCCCGGGGAACGTGGTCGATGTGGCGACGCTGCCAACGTGGCCGCGACCGACCCCGGTCGTCGCCCGAGGATTGAGGATCAGCATGACGGAAGGAAGCAAACTCCCCGGGATAGACTTCGTCGGCGGCTCGTTCGGCACTCGACCCCTCGCATCAATCCAGCAAGAGTTCCGGGACCCCTCCCTCGAGGGACGCCGTCTCTTCGCGGAGGGCTTCGGGACCTTCTTCCTGGTCCTGGTCGCGGCGGGAGGGCCGGTCGTCAACGCCGTCAGCGGAGGGAAGATCAGCCTCGCCGCCCAGGTCGCCGCCCCCGGTCTCATGGTGATGGCGATCATCCTGTTCATGGGCGCCACCTCGGGGGCGCACCTGAACCCGGCCGTCAGCATCGCCTTCGCCGCTCGGGGGGACTTTCCCTGGCGGCGGGTCCCCGGGTACATCGTCGCCCAGCTCATCGGCGCGGGGCTCGCTTGCCTGTTGCTTTCGGCGCTGTTTGGGCACGTGGGTTCGCTCGGCGCGACCAACCCCGCCCCCGGAATCACTCAGCTCCAAGCGCTCGTTATCGAAGTGTTCCTTACCATAGGACTGGTGAGCACGATCCTCGGCACGGCCTCCCGCGCTCAGAACATCGGCCCGCTCGCGGCACTCGCGGTCGGGGCCTACATCGTCCTGGCGGGGTTCTGGGCGGCTCCCATCAGCGGTGCGTCGATGAACCCCGCGCGCTCTCTCGGCCCGGACCTCGTCCTGGGTAATCTCGGGAACGCGTGGATCTACGTGGTAGGTCCGATCCTCGGAGGTCTCTCGGCCGTGGGGATCGCGTACGTTCTCCGCGGACCCGGCGGGGACGAGCCGGCGATCCTGGCAGCCCAGGGAAGGTTGCCGGAGATACTCGGCCAGAACACGCACGGGGTCCGCCGAAGAGCGTCGGAGGGGTCGGAAGAGTCGAAGCCCCGGCCGGATTCGCGGAGGGATAGGAAGAGTTGACCGACACGTTCGACCGGTTGAAGATTCCCGCCGGCGAGAAGCCCGACCTCGCCAAGGCGGACGCGGCCGACACATCGGGTTGGCCCGGTGGCAAGCGAAAGGGCGAAGCCGCGCTCCCCGCGCTCCGGGAGGAGCTCGACCGCCTCCAGGAGCTCTTCTACGCGGACGCGCGGCGGGGTCTCCTGGTGATCCTCCAGGGAATAGACACCAGCGGGAAGGACGGCGTTATCCGTCACGTCTTCGAGGGGGTCAATCCCCAAGGGGTCCGGGTCTGCTCCTTCAAGAAACCAACCCCGGAAGAGTCGGCCCACGACTTCCTCTGGAGGATCCACCGGTCCGCGCCGGCCAAGGGCGAGATCGTGATCTTCAATCGCAGCCACTACGAGGATGTCCTCGTCACGCGGGTCCACCAGCTGGTGCCTCAGAAGGTCTGGTCGAAGCGCTTCGACTCCATCAACGCGTTCGAGCGGGAGCTCGTCGAGGAGGGCGTTTCGATCCTGAAGTTCTTCCTCCACATCAGCCGCGAGGAGCAGCGGCGGCGCCTCCGGGACCGGATCGAGGATCCCACCAAGCGGTGGAAGCTGACCGACGCCGACTTCCAGGAGCGCATGTACTGGGCCGAGTACCAATCGGCCTACGAGGACATGCTCCATCGGACGAACACCTCCTGGGCCTCCTGGTACATCCTCCCGTCGGACCGCAAGTGGTTCCGGAACCTGGCGGTTTCCACCATCCTGGTGGAGCAGCTGAGGGCGATGAAGCTCCGATTCCCGCGGCCGACCGTCGCCGTCTCCGCGTTGAAGCTCGACTAGGAGCCCGAGGGTCGCACCCTGGGCTTGTTCCCTGGGCGGAATCCTTTCCCATTCCCTTAGCGCCTAATCTACCTCCCAAAGTCGGCCGCGCATGGCCCAGCCATGACCCGGCAGGGCTCGGATTCTACGGCGTTCAGCTTGTGGGACAAGACTTCGAGAAGGCCGGACGCTTCTATCGCGAACGACTCGGGCTTACCCCCGTGAACGGGCACGGGGAGCCGCCCGACGGCGAATTCGAGTGGAACGGTCAAGCGCGGCTTGCCGTCTTCGACCGGAAGCTCATGGCCTCCGCCGGCACCGAGGGGAGGGAATCGACCCTCCCATCTCTTCTCCCGCGGGCTTTCAGGCGACGACGCAAGAAGATGAGCTGGGTTCATCCTTCCAAGATGTCGCCCCACCCCCGCGCGCGACGGGGAACCCGCCTCGATCCGAGCCGTCCTTCCACCAGGCGGCGGAATAGCGTAGGCCTCGCCCGGTGCGGACGGACCCCGGGAAGCAGGGAGGGTCCGCGCTACGGGAACGAAGCGAACCGTAGGACCGGGTGCCCTGGTCGTCCAGTACCGTGGCGAGAGTCTCGGCAAGCCCGCGATGCAGCTCTGAGAAATCGCTGACGACCAACGCCGAATCTGGGGTTTCGAGAGTTTGGACCATCTCCAGAGCCTCGAAAAGGAAGCGACGAATGCACCCCGTCGAGCAGAAGACCTGGCCTCGGAATAGTCCTCGAGCGGAGACCGGCAATGGCGTGATGTCGAACACGGCACCATGGGGAGGGATCACGGTGCCGCAGGGGCACTCGCGCGCAACGGAGGTTCGCGACCAGAAGATCATGGGGGCACAGAAGGGCGGTCGGAACGTCCAGGTGCTGGCCGACTCGCCCAGCAGCCGGACCGTTGTCGCGCCCGAGGGGTCTCCCATCGGCTGCGCCACGTCTAGGACGAGGGCTGCTTTGGCCTCCAGGGCGGGCCATACGCGTCGGGTCACGACGATGAAGTGGACGCCCGGAGACTCCTCGAACGATCGGAGAAGGCTCTGCTCAAAATCGCCCTCGGTCGGTGTGGGGGTCCCGGAAAGAGGGTGGGCCCCTTGACGGAATGAGAGGATGTCATCCCAGCCGTCCAGCGCAATGGTGGGAACCGAACAGTTGGGCCGCGAAGAATACACCTGGAGGACGGGTGGCGGGAGCCAGAGCGGAAGAACGGTGGGCTGGATGTTCGTTTGGAGCACGATGGACGAGATGACACGAACGACGGCCGAGGCGGCCGCGATCGACGCGACCTCGTCGTCTGCGGAGAGCACCTTCACCCACAGTTCCGGTCGCGTCTGCGCGGATGCGCTGTGAGCGTCCATGAGGGGTTCCTGGGGGGCCGCTAGGGTCACTCCCGGTCCCGGTCGGTCCTGGATGATGCAATTGAGGATGGTCGACCCGGCGGCATGATGGGGGGAACGGATCACGAGGATGCGCGAGGTGCCCGAATCCATGAGCGGGCGCAGACGGTCGAGGAGCTCGCTCGGGACGGCTTGGCTCTGTTTCGGCGTTCCTTCTGGTCGCGACATGGACAGATTTCAGGTCCATCAACGCGTGACGGCTCAGTGTCTCTCTACGAACACGTTCGAGGGTCGAACCGGTTCGCTCGGCTGCTTAAGCACCCGCCACACTCGCGAACTCGGCCAGCCTCCGCTCGACGGTGGCGAGCGTCTTGGAAACCGAGGACTTGTTCCGCGAGACCTTCTCGGCGAGCCGGGTGAGTGTGATCCGGCGCGGCACATCGAAATACCCCAGTGCGAGAGCTTGGCGGAAGAGGGCACGCTGGATCGGGGTCAGGATCATGTGAACGGAGCGGAGCGAATCGCGGCGGAGCGAGACAAGTCGGGGTTCGTGACCGGTGTCTGCGAGGGCGTCCACGAGGTGACGTATCTTAGACCGCCAAGCAATGACTTCACATTCCATGAACCCGCCCTTGATCGTCAGAGGGTAGCGAACGAGCACCTCGTCCTCCATGGTAACAGCGACGAAGGGCGATCTGCGGTACCGGATCCGATATCTCCCCGGATTGGGCAGCGTACCGAGAGCATGAACTTCCAACACGTTGGGATACTCGGCAATCTCGTCCGTCCAATCCACCGACGGACCGTAGATTTCGTACTCCCCGACGGTTTCGTCACAAGGGAGGCCCATGATGTTGATCGCATCGATCACCAACTCGGGATGACGGTGGGAAAAACTCCCGACCCAGACCTCAAGAGGGATCTTGAGTTCGAGTTTCATGACGGCGACACGATCGGGAGAGCCGGGAGCCGGGGCGCTGGACCGACCGCTGCCGAGTCCCTTGAACCCTTTCCGGGAAGGTCTCGAAAGGCCGGATTCTGGTGCCATCAGATTCCCGAAGGAGCGACCCTTGGGGTGATCGGGTCGTCCAGAGGAGAACGGAATCCCGTCTGTTAAACCTTGGCAGGGGTTCTTTGCGATACACCACCCTACCGACGTTTGGCGACCGAACAGTCTCGCGCTCCGCGGGAGGACTGGACGGCAACCGCACCCTTCTCTTGGCCAGCTGTAGCGCGGTTAGTGAATTCTGAACCGACGGACCGACCGATCGCGAACTCAGGGCGCGCGACACTTTCCCATCGTTCGACCCCTTGACAAAGCCCATCGTACAGCTGCCTTTTTATATGAGCGCTTTCTTACTTATCGCGAAGGAAGCCTAGGACCCGACCGTCCCACGATGGTGGTCCCGGGAGAACAACCATGTCTAAAATCATAGGGATCGACCTAGGAACCAGCAACTCCGCGGCGGCCGTGCTCGAGGGCGGACGCCCGGTGATCATCCCGAGCTCGGAAGGAACGACGGTCGGGGGGGGAAAGGCGTTCCCCTCGTACGTGGCGTTCACGAAGGACGGTCAGCTGATCGTCGGGGAGCCCGCCCGTCGGCAGGCGATCTCGAACCCGGAAGGGACCGTCACCGCGTTCAAGCGCAAGATGGGTACGGACTACCAGTACACCCTTCACGGAAAGAAGTACACGCCGCAGCAGCTCTCGGCGTTCCTGCTGCAGAAGATCAAGCGGGACTCGGAGGCGTTCCTCGGCGACAAGGTCGAGAGGGCCGTCATCACCGTCCCCGCCTACTTCAACGACAACCAGCGCCAGGCGACGAAGGACGCCGGTGCGATCGCCGGCCTCGAGGTCATCCGCATCATCAACGAACCGACCGCCGCGTCGCTGGCCTACGGCCTCGACAAGGCCGCCAAGAGCCAGAAGATCCTCGTCTTCGACCTGGGCGGGGGAACGCTCGACGTGACCCTCATGGACTTCGGAGAAGGGGTCTTCGAGGTCATGTCCACGAGCGGAGACACCCAGCTCGGCGGGACGGACATGGACAACGCGGTGACCGAATGGATCGCCGCAGAGTTCCAGCGGGAGTCAGGGGTCAACGTCCGCTCCGACAAGATGGCGATGCAGCGCGTCCGCGACGCGGCCGAGAAGGCGAAGATCGAGCTTTCCTCGACCATGGAGACCCAGATCAACCTCCCGTTCCTCACGGCGACCAACGAGGGTCCGAAGCACCTTGCGCTCCCCCTGAACCGGGCGAAGCTCGAGGAGCTCGTGCGTCCGATCGTCGACCGCTGCCGAAAGCCGGTCGAGCAGGCGATCGCGGACGCGAAGGTCTCGAGGGACCAGATCGCCCGGGTCGTGCTGGTCGGCGGCCCGACCCGAATGCCGATCGTCCAGAAGTTCCTCGAACAGTCCGTCGGTCGACCGATCGAGCACGGCGTCGACCCGATGGAGTGCGTCGCGATGGGCGCGGCCGTCCAGGGCGGCGTGCTCGCCGGCGAGGTCAAGGACGTAGTGCTGCTCGACGTCACGCCGCTCTCGCTCGGGCTCGAGACCCTGGGCGGGGTCTCCACGCACCTCATCGACCGGAACACGACGATCCCGACCCGGAAGAGCCAGATCTTCACGACCGCCGCCGATAGCCAGTCAACGGTCGAGATCAAGGTCTACCAGGGAGAGCGCCCGATCGCGGCGGACAACGTGGCGCTCGGGAGCTTCCTCCTGAGCGGCATCCCGCCCGCGCCACGCGGCATCCCGCAGATCGAGGTATCGTTCGACATCGACGCGAACGGCATCCTCAACGTCTCCGCGAAGGACCTGGCCACGGGCCGCAAGCAGGGGATCACGATCACCGCGTCCAACAAGCTCTCGAAGGACGAGGTCTCGAAGATGGTCCATCAGGCGGAGGAGTTCGCCGAGAAGGACCGCGTACGGGCCGAGTCCATCCAGGTGCGCAACACCGCCGAATCGCTCGCCTACGAGGCCGAGCGGGTCCTCGCCGACGCTAAGGAGAAGATCTCCGGCAGCGAGGCCGACACGGTCCGAGAGAAGGTCAAGGCCCTCCGGGAGGTCGTCGAGAAGAAGGACGCCACGGTCCAGGAGATCCGGGACCGCACGGACGAGCTGACGAAGGCGCTGCACGCGGTGGCCCAGAAGCTCTACCAGTCCTCGGCCGCCCCGCCGCCCGGAACGGGCGGGACCGAAGCTCCCCCGAGCGGGGGCGGGTCCGAGAGCCCGCCCTCGGGCGGGTCGGGCCCCGTCGACGCCGACTTCAAGGTCGTCGACTCCGATACCAACGGGGAGAAGAGCCCACCGTAACGGGCTGCCTCGTCACGCGCCGGCGAACGGCCGGGGCCACGCCCGGCCCTTCGCGTGCCCGACGTACTCGACCTCGGGCCGGATCAGCCGGTTGTCCGCGGCCTGCTCGAGTGCGTGCGCGGTCCAGCCGGCCGTCCGGGCCACCGCGAAGGTCGGCGTGAACAACTCGCGGGGGAGCCCGACGGCCTCGAGCACCACGGCGCTGTAGAACTCGACGTTCGTGAACAGCCGGGCCTCGGGCCGTGCCCGTCGGAGCGCGGCGAGCCCGGCCCGCTCGACCGCCTCGGCGAGCTCGAAGCGGGCCGGGTCGGCGACCGAGCGCGCGATCTCGTGTAGGACCAGGCCCCTCGGGTCCTCGGTCTTGTACGCCCGATGGCCGAACCCGAAGAGGAGCTCGCGGCGGCCCAAGCGTTCGGCGACCCATTCCTCCGCGCGTTCGGGCGTCCCGACCGCGTCCAGCATGTCGGAGACGCGGCTCGGCGCGCCTCCGTGGAGCG
The DNA here is from genome assembly GCA_002503985.1 of Thermoplasmata archaeon UBA61. Classification (GTDB taxonomy): domain Archaea; phylum Thermoplasmatota; class Thermoplasmata; order Lutacidiplasmatales; family UBA184; genus Lutacidiplasma. The sequence goes on along the minus strand of DASW01000003.1, from coordinate 192,386 downwards.
GGCCCTTGAGCGTGGCCAGGGCCGCGGTGGCAGCGCTGGCGAGGTCCGACTGGGTCGAGATCGCAACGCGCAGCGCGAACGTCGAAGCGTTCATCCCGTGGTCGGCGAGCAGGCACAGGTATCCTTCGAGCGCCCGGACCCGATCGGGAGGAGGGACGGTCCCGGTGAGCATCCACAGGTAGTTCGCGGCGTGCGAAAGCTCCGCGCGCGGCGGGAGGGGCTTCTCCCCGTGCGAACGACGCACGAACCGGGCGAGGAGCACAGGGGTCTGACCCATGAGACGAAAGCCCTCGGCGAGGGTCGGGGGGTAGCCGAAGCTCCCGTCGCCGAGCGACGACAGGATCGTGCGCAGCGCTTCCAGCGGGGGCAGCTGCGCCGGCAGGGCGTCCACGAGCCGTCCCGCGGCCGCCGACACTTTCCGGGCCGCCTTCAGAGCGAGGGCGACCTCGTGCGACGGGTCCGCGGCGGGAGGTTCACCGTAGAGGAGCAAGTGGACGACCGACTCGTACGGTATGCCGGGGACCAGCCGACGCACATCGAACCCGCGGTAAGTGAGTTCGCCGGTCGCGCCTCCGACCCAGGAGACCCGAGACTTTCCCACCACGACGTCGTCCAACCCTTTCGAGACGTGCGCCGGGGACACGGGCGGGCGAACACGGTCCCTATGATATCCTTCACCCTGCCCGGGCTTTGAAATCATATCGCCCCGGGGAGCCGTTGTGAAAACGGTTAGCCTACCTTGAAAACGGATTGGCTCGCCTACCAGACGCTTACGGGCTCGAATGGAACCCTCTCTTACTTCCCTCGAGAGCGGTGAATAAGGTTAATTTCTCGTTAAGGTAACATATGCTGGCGGACGCGGCGACAACCGCGCCCACCAGCGCCCTAGGGCACCGACCCCGCGCGTACCAAAGCCGGGAGGGCTGCTCAAGACCCTAGGGCGTCCGCGATACCATCGGCCTCCAGTCCTCCGCTAGCCCTAGGACTCGGTGGACAGTGAACGATCTCACCTGCGAGGGCTGGTGTGGGTCCCGGGGTGACGGCATCTCGGTCTCCTGGGCCTCATACTCAGTACCCCCATATAACCTAGCGGATGGCTCTACCGGAAGTTGAGCCACCAGCGAGCCACGTAGATTATTCTGGACGAAACACTTCCAGAAGTACGATAGCATTTATACCGGAACGTATTGTGGGGAATTGCCATGCCGCGTATGGGTGCGATGGGAATCCCGGAAATTACGTTCTCCGAGGCGGTTAAAATTGCCCGATCGGTGAAGGGGAAGAACATCAAGACGTGGAGTACGTTCACATCTGAACTGGGCTACTCGCCTAAGTCTCATGGTGGGAGTTTGTTTTACAAGTGGCTAGCACTTTCCAAACTCTACGGGCTGCTGGAATCGTCTCGTAAGAGCATCGCTCTTTCCCGCCTCGGCGAACGAATCATCTCCCCACTCAACGACAAGGACGCAGCCGAGGCGATGGCCGAAGCTATCCGAAGAGTTCCTGTCCTGAACTCACTTTACGAGGGGCTGGGCACGGCGTATCACGAGCAGGACTTCAAGCCGGTCCTTAGCAAAGTGACGAATACCACTCCCACAGAAGTCGCCGAGTTCGCAAAGCGAACGGAGGAGATCTATCAGGATGCACTGAAGTACTTCAGGCCCTCGGAGGGAGCTCCTACTGGTCGTGGTCGTGCTCCCGGCCGCCAGAGTGGCGACGGTGACAAGGGGGGGGCAGGCGGGGATAGGGACCAGATCAGACCGAATGTACTTCCAGACTTCAATGGGCCTACCAAGACCCTGTTCCAAGAGAACGAGTACTATCTCCAGGTTGCCTTGAGTACCGAAGCAATCGAGGCCGCTGTTGACCACCTAGAGATTCTGAAGAAGCGCATAGGAGCGAAGCCCGTCGGCGAGCCGCCGAAGGGCCCTTAGCGAGTCTTGCGCATATGCACGGGCTCAGGGCTTTCTGCAGCCCGGGCCGAACTAACAAGCATCCCGGCACCCGCTCACGCCCGGAGGCAGTAGTACAGATGCCCTTCAGGCTGTCAACTTCGTTTGGACGACTTTGAGTCTATTCGGGGGTCTGCTTCTTCCGCCGAGGCTTGTTCCAGTAGGGCGACTTACACTTTGGACAGATCGTGGGATCGCCCTCAGTCTGCGACCGAGGCACCCACTCATGGCCGCACCGCTCGCATCGGAACCCGGAGAGTCGTACGCGAGCCATACGTCCTGGGTATAACCCAATGGGTAGATAAGCTCGCCGCTGATTGGGAGTCAGAGAGAACACATTATATACCTTATAGACTATACCTATTACGTAAGGTGCTGACGGCGATGGAGACAAACACCATGCCACAGACATCGAGCGAGAGGCGGATGGTTCGAGGGCAGGAAATCGCCTCGCACCCGGAGGGGATTGAGAAGATCGGTGCGAATGAATGGTCAGTTCCGTCCCAGACCGGTTTTGGGCGCCATCTGGTTTCTAACAAAGATGGAGAGTTCCGGTGCGGGTGCAAGGACTTCGCCAATCGGCGGGGGGAGCCCTGCAAGCATATCTTTGCCATCATGGACCTCCATCTATGCGAGGCCGGGGGGAACCTTCCCGTACCGCAGCGGAAGGTCCGCAAGCAATACGCTCAGCACTCGACGTACACGAAGGGGCAGACCGAGGAAATGCGTCTCCTCGACTCACTCCTACGTGAACTAGTCGAAGAGGCCTACGACTTCCCCCGGGCACCGGGCCTGCCCGGGCCCGCCCCAACCTCGATACAGGACGACCTGTATTGCGCGATCCTCAAGGTCTATTCCGGGCTCTCCGGCCGCCGAGCTTGCGGGGTTTATGCAAATGTAGCTGACCGGGGACTCCTTTCCCGAGCCCCGAGCTTCGCGGTAGCTTCCAACCTGCTTACGCGGCCCGAAGTCACCGCGATTCTGTACCGCCTCCTCAGCCTAAGCGCCCTCCCGGTTGCCGGTTTGGAGCGTGGCGGAGCAGTCGCCCCGGATTCGACCGGGGTGCAGACGACTTCGTTTGGGGGCTGGCGCGAGGAGAAGCATGGTGAGAAGCGGCAAAGGCGATGGCTCAAGGTCCACGCGATGATCGGGACCAAGACCCACATAATAATCCGGGCGTTTGTTGGCGAGGCGAACTCGGCGGACTCCCCCCAGTTCGAGTCCCTGCTTCGCGGGAGCTTGGAGGATGGGTTTCACCCGACGGTGGTGGTGGCCGACAAGGGGTATCTATCGAGGGATAGCTACCAACTCGCCAGCGATCTGGGGATGCAGGCGTACATCCCGTTCAAGTCGAATTCGCGTAGCCGGATTCGGGGCGCGAACTCTTCATCAGCCTGGCGAAAGGCGTTCTACCTTTTCCAGGCGAATCGAGAGGAATTCGACCGGAATTACCACAAGCGGTCAAATGTGGAGTCGGTATTCTCGGCGTTCAAGCGAAAGTTCGGAGAGAACATCCGGTCCCGGAAGCCGGTCGCCCAGGTGAACGAAATCCTCTGCAAGCTCATCGCGTACAACCTCACGGTGGTCGTACACGAGATGTTTGAGAACGGCATCGCGCCCAGCTTCACGGGACATGGCCTGGATGGCGATACCTAATCTGTGATTCGTCCCTTCGCCGCTTGGTCGACGGGTTGAGGTCTCGATTGGACGAGTTACGTTGGCTGAGTTCTAGCCTGTCACGGGGTCCAGGTTGACTCCGGATGCCCTCAATTTCTCAGCGTAACCATCCTCGCTTAGGGTGCATGTGACGAGATCAATAAAGTCCCCCTTGCTGAGCTTCGTTTGTTGGGCCATCGCGTGAATCAACCCGTCACTAATCTCCCGCGATCCGTGGCTCACCTTAGTACGCACTTCGGTCTTTCGTCCCTCGAAATAAAAGATGAGACGACGGTGATCACCGTCCGCCTCCCGAAATCCTTTGTTCATCAGGCCAGTCGCAACAAGCCGCGTTTTGATCTGGGTCACCGCGCCTCCCCGAGAACCAACTCCGTGAGCGAACGCTTTAGGTTTCGAGCCCCGACGGTAAGTTGCGAGTCTTCGGCACGCCCGTACTCCTCCCATGCAAAGAAGAACTCATCTTGGAAATCCTGAAGGCAAACGTCGTAGTCCTCGTTTGCCGCCACAATACCTAGGTCATCATTCTCCGCAATCCATAGGTCATCATTGTAATCTATCGCCACGCTTACTGGCTGTCTCAGGACGAGTTCGGTATCCCCCTTGAACAACCGCTGAAGCGTGAGCTCGCGAAATGGCTCGAATCGATCCACCGCAGTTATCTCCCGAACGTTACCCGCACTATCGAACTCAGCCTGCCCATACACAATCGTCGGCTTGCCGAGGAGCCTTCCGGCACTCTCTTGCTGTTCCTTTGTGATGCGACAGGTAATCCGTCCATCCGGGCCCGTTATCCGAAAGAAGGCTTCTCCCGGCGTGACATGAGCAGTCCCAAGAACCCCCTTCACCGAAATTTGTTCAGCATCTCTCTGCCTCGATAGGAGCCCTTCTAGTACTAACCTACCCGTCGGGGTCAGTGGAGCGGCCACCTCTCCGGGGAAAGAGACTTCGACGGCGAGTCGGTCTCGCTCCTCTGGCCAAAGGTCCGTTAGGTCCTTGATGATACGAGTTCGATGTCGGGGGTTGGTAACGGATAGGTCGACCCTTGACTCGATCTCTTGTTCACTCTCCACTAGCGAGACAATCTCCTGAAGTTTGGCGACCGCTTCCTCGCCGAGACCGAGCTCACCCGAAGTTACGGAGGGAGCTGGCTCAAGTTCAAGGGTTGCGCTGAAGCTCCCGATGCTTACATTTGAGACAAACAGAGTACACTTTCGACGCACGAGTTCGGTTGAGCCGCCCCGTGCTCTGAAGTCGCTCCCGGTGAGGTAGTCACCTATGTGGAGAAGAGCTGTCTGGAGGCGGCTCAACTTATCGGCCACCGTCCGAACTTGGACCTTCTGCCCGGGGTCGCTGGTTCGGATGACTAGGTCAAGGCTACGCGTAGGCATACGCTTGTCAGCCTCCACCACGAAGGCCGGTACCCCCCATTGTGAAACCTACGCGGAATACTTGGAGACAACAACTCCTTGAAACACTTTGTGTCCACTTACGGAAGCCGAAATGTTCGAGTTCGACACAGGGATTGCGAAAACAGACTGGACGACGTGAAAACAGATGGCCGAGAAAACGCCATCTGATTTCAAAGCCCCCTGCCCGGAAAACGCTAAAGGCCGCGCCCGGGTCGTCCGACCGATGGCCGACGGTCCAACCTACGTCGTAGAGAGGCTCCTGCAGCAGCGCGTGACGCTCGAGCTGAAGGACTCTCGGACGCTGACGGGGAAGCTCCTCGGGGTGGACGAACACATGAACGTCGTCCTGGACGACGCCGAGGAACGGACGTCCGAGGTCACGCGGCACCTGGGCCGGGTCATCCTGCGCGGGTCGAACGTCGTCACCCTGAACGCCCCGCAAGGCGCGGCAGGGAAGCCGTCCTGATGGGACCCTCCACTAGCGCCCGAGTCGACACCGCACGTCCCCGGCCGAAGGGCGAGGCGCTCGCGGTCCTCAAGCTGCTCGCGATCCTGGGCGGCGACCACACCGCGGTCGTGCTCACCTCACGCGAGGTCGGCGTACGGATCGGAGTGAGCCAGCAGGCGGCCGACCGGTACCTGCTCGCTCTCGAAGCGAAAGGCCTCGTCACCCGGTCCCTCGCGCAGCGGCGCCAGCGCCTCCTGCTCACCCCCGCGGCGATGCAGCTGCTCCGCACCGAGTACCACGGATACCGCCGTATCTTCGAAGGACCGGCGAAGCTGTCGCTCAAGGGGAAGGTCGCTTCCGGATTGGGCGAAGGCCGCTACTACCTGAGCCAACCGGGGTACGTCATCCAGTTCACCGAGAGGCTCGGTTATTCGCCCTACCCCGGCACCCTGAACGTCCGGGTGGGGCCGGAAGCCCTCCGGCGGGCCTCGCTCGTCTCCGAGTGGACCGGCGTGCGTATCGACGGGTTCCACGCGAGCGGACGGACCTTCGGCGGGGCGATGTGCTTTGCCGCCCGGATGAACGGTCACCCCTGCCACCTCATCCACCCCGACCGAAGTCACTACAAGGACGTCATCGAGTTCATCGCACGCGATTGCCTCCGGACCGCGTTGCACGTCAAGGACAACGACCTCGTCGAGGTCGCCATCGAGGAATCGTGACGCCGGAGTCGGTGGGTCGCTCGGTCGCCCGGGACCGTCACCCCGAGCCGGCGCCTTCGGGGGAGGCGCGACGCTACGTCGGTCAGTGGGTCGAGGACGAGGCGATCGGCCCCGACCGGGTCCGCGCGTTCGTCCTGATCCTGCGGACCCGGGGATGCTACTGGGCCGACGTGAAGGGGTGCACGATGTGCGGGTACTCCAAGGACACGCTCGGGCGGTCGGCCACTCCCGAGGAGCTCGCCGAGCAGCTCTCGCGTGCGCTCGCGAGGTACCACGACGAGCCGTACGTCAAGGTCTACACCTCGGGAAGCTTCCTCGACGACCGGGAGGTCGACCCGGCGAGCCGAGCCGCGATCGTTTCGGCGTTCTCGGGAAAGGCGCGTCGGTTCCTGTTCGAGACGTTGCCCGAGTTCGCCCAGCCCGAAGGCATCGGCCCGCTGAAGGACGCGTTCGCCGGCGAGCTCGAGGTCGCGCTCGGTCTCGAATCTACCGACCCGACGGTGCTCGGCCGGTTCATCAACAAAGGGTCGTCCCCGGCCGAGTACCTCGCGGCGGCGGACCGGCTCTCAGCCCTCGGCGTGCGCACCAAAGCCTACCTGCTCCTCAAGCCTCCCTACCTGACCGAATCGGAGGCGGTCGCGGACGTCGTGCGGTCGGTCCGGGAGGCCGCTCAGCACTTCGACGCGATCTCGGTCAATCCCGTGCACATCCAGAACGGAACGGTGGTCGAGTGGCTCTACCACCGAGGACGCTACCGACCCCCCTGGCTCTGGTCGCTCGTTGACGCCCTCCGAGAAGGGGCGGCGGTCCGCGGGGGCTCGCGCCTCGTCTCCTTCCCGACCGCGGGAGGGCTCCCGCGAGGCCCGCACAACTGCGGCGAGTGCGACGCCCGGGTCCTGGCCGCGGTCCAAGAGGCGTCGCTCGCCCAGGAGTTCGGTCCGCTCGACGCCCTCGACTGCGGGTGCCGGGCGGAATGGCGTACGACCCTCGCCTACGCTCCGCTCGGGGTGGAAGCATGAGCGGCCTGGTCCCACGCGTTCCGGCGCACGCGGTCGACGCCATCGGCCAGTTCCTGAGGGCCCACGCGCTCGGGAACGGCGTGGACGGCGTGGTGGTCGGGCTCTCCGGAGGCATCGATAGCGCCCTCGTGGCCCGGCTCGCCCGCGACGCGCTCGGCGCTCAACACGTCCTCGGGGTGCTGCTGCCGGACGCTCCGTTCCCGGACCCGCTCCTCAAGGAGACCGAAGCGTTCGCGAGGGAGCTCGGGATCGAGTCCCGGACGATCCCGATCGACCCGGTCGAAGGAGCGTTCCGCGCGCTCCTCCCCGAGCTCTCCGACCGGGTCTCCCTCGGCAACGCGAAGGCCCGGATCCGGATGACCGTGCTCTATGCGGTCGCTCGAGAGCGCCACCGTGTGGTCGCGGGCACTGGGAACAAGTCGGAGCTCTTGCTGGGCTACTTCACCAAGTACGGGGACGGCGGGGTCGACCTGCTCCCCATCGGGGACCTCTACAAGACGGACGTCCGAGCGATCGCTGAGGAGCTCGGACTACCCGCGGCCATCCGGGAACGACCCCCGACGGCGGGGCTGTGGGAAGGACAGACCGACGAGGACGAGCTCGGGATCCCCTACGCGGACCTCGACCAGATCCTCTACGGCCTTGAACAACTTCGCAGCGAGGAGGAGATCGCCACCCTGACCGGGTTCCCGCTCGAGCGGGTCCGCGCCGTGGCGGCCCGGGTCATCCAGTTCCGCCACAAGCGCCGCTCGCCCCCGATCCCCAAGGTACGGCTTCGGACCATCGGGATCGACTGGCGGGAATGAGCCCACCGGCGGTCGCGCTCCGCCCGACCTCTCCCGGCGTAACGTTTTACCCGCCTACGGCTCGGGGCGCCATCCCCTGACACCTCAACCCTATGGACCGAGCGACCTACCAGCGCCTTTACGAAACTCTCGTCACCTACGAAGACGTCCACCGGGTCGCGCACAGCGAGCACTGGAACGAGGAGCTCCTGTTCGTCATCCACACGCACCGCGTTACCCGGGACGCGACCCGCCGCTTCTACGTCGTGAAGCGCCAGCTGCCCCGGCTCGTCTCCCAGTGGAAGCACGGCCGGTCGATCCTCGACATCGCCCAGGAATGGAAGTTCCCTCCGGTCCTGATGGGCCAGCAGATGCTGGGGGAGCTCGGCATCCCTCGGAAGAAGGTCTGGGGGTCGTTCCTCCACCCCGAGGGCGCCCCGGACGCTCGCCTCCGCAAGGAGATCGAGGAGCTTCTCGCGGCCGACATGATCTACTCCCCGCACGGCATGGTGCTCCAGCGCGAGCGCGGCCGCAAGGGCGAGGAGCGTCTCGGGAACTGGCTCGAGAAGCACGGCATCGGGTTCCGGACCGAGAAGGACCTACGGGGCAAGTACGCGAAGACCCCGGACGCGCTCCTGGACGAACCCATCATCTTCTACGGACAGAAGCTCACCTGGATCGAATCGAAGGCGAACTTCGGCGACGACGTCGAGCTGCGCAGGAACCTACGCCGCCAGCTCGCGCCGTACACGGAGATCTTCGGCGAGGGCGCCGTCGTCTACTGGTACGGCTACGTGGACGGGGCCGAATCGCCCCCCGGGATCCTGCTCTGGGACGGGGAGACCTTCGAAGGGATCACACCGGTCGTACCGCCGCGCTCCGAGCGACCTCACGCTGCGCACCCGTCGCGAGATCACGCTCGACCAGGGCACCCGACGCCACCTCCCGAAGCCCCAGGATCAGGGCGCGGCGGCTCCGGCGCCGCGCCGCCTCCTTGAGCTGACGCGAGAGGTTCCGGGACAGTAGGTCACAGTCGGCGCTCACCCCGGAGCGCCGAAGCTCCTGGACGAGCGCGATCGCTTCGCCGTGGAGGGCGGGGTCCGCGACGGCCACGAACGTGTCGAGCGGCGGCTCGCCTTCGGGCCATCGTCCGGCGTCCTTGAGGAGGATCTCGAGGGTCTGGTCGCCGAGGGCGATCCCCGCGGCGGGGGTCGGAGGCCCTCCGAACAGCTCGATCAGGTGGTCGTAGCGGCCCCCTCCGAAGAGCGAGCGGAGGTCGCCCTTCTTCGCGTACCCCTCGAAGACGGACGACGTGTAGTACGCGATGCCCCGTACGACCGTGGGGTCGAAGACCGTCCGGTCCGAGACCCCGGCCCGGTCGAGCAGGGCGAACAGCTTGCGGACCCTATCGACCCCCTCGACCGCAGAGGCGTCGAGGCCGTCCCGAGAGAGTTCGGCCAGGAACGGCTCCAAGCTCGAGAACGGCACCCCCGTGCCGACGCTCTCGAAGAACGAGCGCAGCCCCTCGACCCGGTCGGGCGGGACACCGGCGGCGGCGAGCTCCGAGTCGAACTCGGCGGGAGGGATCTTCCGGTACTGGTCCACCGCGCGGAAGAACGGGCCGGTCTCGCGGGCCCCCGCGCGTCGGCCGAGGCCGTCGGCGATCGCGCGGTCGCTCACTCGAAACGCGTAGAGGCCCTCGGCGCCGACCTCGTCGAGCAGGAGGGCGGTCGTCGCCAGGATGTCCGCCTCGGCCTCGACCCCGGGTACCCCGAGGATGTCGAGGTTGAACTGGACGAACTCCCGCGTCCGGCCGGCCTGGGGCTCCTCGTAGCGCCACGACTTCGAGACGGTGAACCATTTCACCGGGAGCGGCTCCGACTTCGCGCGGGCGGCAAAGACGCGGGCCAGAGAGGGGGTCGTCTCGGGGGCCAGGGCGACCGGGCGGTCACCCTTGTCGTGGAACATCCAAGCCTGGGCGGCGATCCCCTCGCCGCTCTTCGTCTGGTAGAGCTCGAAGCTCTCGACGCACGGCGTTTCGAGCTCGCTGTACCCCCCTCGACGGGCCGCGGAGCGCATCCGACGGCGGATCTCGGAACGCGCGCCCGCCTCCGGAGGCGGATAGTCCCGGAACCCTCTCAGCGCTTCGGTCGGCACAACCCGTCGACCCCGGGCCGGTTAATTATCTATGCGGACGGGTCGTCCGAACGGACCGCGGGCGCGAGAACCCCGACCCCACCCTCGGCCGAGGCGAGCGGAGTCAGCTGGTCCGCGAACGCGCGCAGCCGCCGGTACGCCGTCAGCACGCCTACGAAATTGCGCTGCCGAAGCTCGGTAGCGACCTCCCGCAGGTCCGTAACGGCCGGTGCGATGTCGGCCCCCGCGCTTCGCGCCTCGCTCATTCGGTCTCGGATCCGGCGCAGGTCCTCGAAGAACCGGGGCTCGAGCACCGTCCACAGCGCGACGGCGGCTCGCGCGAGCAGCTTCTCGGCGTCGGAGCGCTGGCCTTTCGAGAGGAACTTCCGTCCCTCCTCGAGCGGACCCTGCGCCGGAGCGGGGTCCCCCCCGAGCTCGCGGATCGTCTGGGACAATAGGTCGCATTCCGTCACGAGGATCCGACCGACCTGCCAGTCCTCCTCGACCCGCAGGAGCTCGTCCCGGACGTGGCTCAGTCGCCGCAGCGCGCCGGCGAGGTCGCCGAGGCGGATCGACTCGCGGATCGCGTCCAGCTCGACGTCCGCGCTCGGGGTCGGGGCCAGCTGGGAGACCTCGTTGCGATGCGCGAGGGTCGCCTCGAACTCCTCGGAGAGGGAGCTCACGAGGTGGACGAACATCTCCCGCGCCAGCACCTCGAGGGAGCTACCGTCGCCCGAGAGGGACGCGGCGCCCGAGCGAGCTTCAAAGTCGGTGAAATCCACGCCTAGGCGTCGGCCGAGCTCGAAGTACTCTTGGACACGTCGCCTAAGCTCGGTGTCCGTCTTCGCGTCGGGGAGCTTCGGAAGGTCCGTGAGGGGAGCGATCGGCTTTGAGGGTGGCGTTCGGGCCGGGGGGCAGGGCCGAGCGAGGTCGGCCGTTTCGGGCGGCTCATGAGCCCTTGCGGGGTGCCCGGGGAGGGAGCCGCCGGTTTCGCGAGGTCCACGCTCGCGAGCAGTTCCCCGATCGTCCGGACGTACGTGGGGTCCCGGTCGGAGGAGGAACCGGCGGCTTCGCGGACGGCGTCGAAGAGCATCACCGACAGGTGGCACTTCGGGCATTGAGGTGCCTCGGAGGTCACCTCCCACCCACAGGCCGGACAAGCGGGCATCGAGATCCGCTAGCTCCTCGTCGGGCGACCGGTCGAACCGGCTCGGAACGACGGACCCCGGACGCTGAGGCGGTACGAAGGGTCGGCCTTCATCGCCCGGAGCCGGCGGATCCGCTCGGGCGTGGGGGGATGGGTCGAGAAGATCGCCGCGAAGGAGGCGCCGCGGAACGGGTTCACGATGAAGAGGCTCGACTGCGCCGGCGAGCCGACGTTCATCGGCTGCCGGACGTTCGCCGTCTCGAGCTTCTGGAGAGCGCTCGCGAGGGCCTCGGGGTCGCCGAGCGTACGGGCGCCCACCTCGTCGGCACGGAACTCACGGGACCGAGAGATCGAGAGCTGAATGAGCATCGCCGCGATCGGGGCGGTGATGAGCGCGAGTACCAGGACGATCGGGTTGACGTTGCTCCGGTTGTTGGACCCTCCGAAGAGCATCGAGAAGAACGCGATCTGGGCAGCGTAGGAGATCGCCCCCGCCACGGTCGCGACGAACGTCATCAGCAGGACGTCCCGGTCCCGGATGTGGGCGAGCTCGTGCGCGAGCACGCCCTTGAGCTCCCGGTCGTTGAGGACCCGCAGGATCCCTTCGGTGGCCGCTACGATCGCGTGCCGCTCGTCCCGGCCGGTGGCGAACGCGTTCGGGGTCTGCGTCGGCACGATGGCGATGCGCGGCGCCACGAGCCCGAACGAAGGGGCGATCTCGTCGACGATCTTCGCGAGGCGAGGAGCTTCGGCGGGGCTCACGACCTTCGCCTTGGTCGACCAGAGGACCAGTCGGTCGCAGTAGAAGTACGAAACCAGGTTGAGCACGAGGGCGAGGGAGAGGGCGATGATGAGACCCGCAAGCCACGACTGGAAGACGAACTCCCCGACGAGGCCCCCGACGACCACGAAGAGCGCGATGATAACGGCGAACAGGACCGCCGTTCGGATGCGGGTGCCCATGAGACCGGACCCGGTGGAGTTACCTGGGGCCCGCTCAAAAGCTCTTAGTCAGGAGCGGCAGACCCCTCAGGGTTCAGGACCGAGAGGGGCCAGGTGCCGCCGCGCCGACGGGGTCGGATGGTACTCCCCGGGGCGGATCGGGAACGGCAGTCGGGTTCGTCGGGCCGCCTCGGGGGGGAACCGTCGTCGGCATCGAAGACAGCGGAACCCGCGCACCGTGCCGAGGGAGCGGGTCGGTCGATGACAGTCCGGGCAGGCGGGTGGGGAACCTTCCGTCCAGCGGGGGACCAGCGAGACCACGCGCAGACCTTCCATCTTCAAGACCGGCCCGGAGCCGCGGCTGCCCCAGACCTCTACCCGGTCCCCGGGCACGAGGTGCCGGACGATGCGGGGTAACGTCTTCGTCGGCTCGAAGGCGATGACCTCGAGGACGGTTCCCTCGGGGTCCACGAGCCGGACCCGAACGTGCCCTCCACGCAGAGTGTGGGGTAGGTCGGCCACCTGGCCCGATACTCGTCCGGAAGTGTACGCCAGCACATCGCGGGCCCGCCGCGGGACGAGATGGTCTCCCGTGGCCTGGTTCGTCCGGAAGAGGACCCAGCGGTCGACGGGCTCGGAACGCACGTCGGCCCGGGCCCGGAGCGGAGACGTGGGCCGGGTCCCCCGGAGCCCAAAGAGGATCGGGCAGGGAGTGTGGGGCGTGACCAACAGACGCCGGGTCCGGGGGTCGTGGCACAGGAACAGCTCGGGGTTGCGTCGGGCTGCGGCGCGGACTGACCCCGCGTCGACCCGGCGACGGGCTCCCTCGCGTCGAACTGGCCGGTAGGCAATGAGCTCCCACGTGACCCGTCGGCCCGGCCACGCGATCGCCGCGCTGGCCCCCACGAGCCCCCGTCCGTCCCCCTCGGCGTGGACCACGGCACCGACCGATAGGAGGTACCGACGGGTCTCCTCGATCGGGACAATCTCCCGGACCGCCCGGTAGTAGAGCCGGGCGGGGAGGCGACGTCGTACGGCTACCAAGGCGGGGTCGGTGCGAGGCTCTCCCAGTCGGGAACGGTCGAGCACCCGTTTCCATGCCAATTCGAGGAACTTCTGTTCGCGAGACGACGGGAGGGGTCGCCCGGTCGCGAAGCTCCATAGGGGTCGGCCTCCGGCATCGCCGATGCGCCGGCGCCGACCGCGGCCCCGCCCGAACCGCGCGGCGAGCGCCGCGTTCCCCCGCGTCTTCCACGGGATGTTCGGGTTCAACCGGACGAGGCGCGGCTCACCGATCAGGTCGACCCCCTCGTCGCGGGCGAGCGCGAGCAGCTCCGTCAGGACCCAGGTCGTGCAGCCGCCCCGGGGACTGTCCGTGTCGTCGATACCGACCCAGATCGTGCCCACCCCCTGCGCGATGGCGCCGAGGGCGACCGGACCACCGACCTACGAAAGCCCCGCGAGGAGCTTCTGGTAGGCCGCCCGGTTCGTTTCGAGCCCGATGTCGGCGCGCACCGGTCCCGGTCCGTCACCGACCAACTTGACCTCGAGGCCATCCCGGCCCGCTACCTTCGGGCGATGCATGACCCCGATCGGGATCCGCCCGGATTCGGTCGTCTCGAGGCACAGGCGGAACATCGCCTTGCGGTCGGTCGGGTCATAGCCCTCGAGGGTGGAGACGTCCAGCACCTTCTCGCGCCAGAGCTTGTACATGTCGTTGTACGTCACACACGGGGAGAGGTCTTCGACGAAGGCGAACCCGCGTCCCTCGCGGTTGAACTTGAGCGCCTCCGTAAGGATCGCCGTCATCCCCTTCGGGTCGCCCGAGAACGCTCGTGCGATGAAGTTCGGCGCGGGTATCGAAAGCGCCGTGAGGATGGACATGAACGGAGACTCGACGTTCCCCTCGAACCCGATCTCGCTCGTCGGGGAGGCCTGTCCTTTGGTGAGCCCGTAGGTCTCGTTGTTCATGACGATGTAGAGGATCGACACGTTCTTCTTGAACGCGTGGATGAAATGCCCCATCCCGATGGCGTAGCCGTCCCCGTCGCCGCCCGCCGCCACGACGGTGAGGGACGGGTTCGCGAGCTTTACCCCGACGGCTTGCGCGAGGAGCCGACCGTGGAGAGCATGGATCCCGTTGACCTCCATGAAGTTGTGGATCGAGCCGGAGCATCCGATGCCGCCGACGAGCACGAACTCATGCGTCGGGATGCTGAGGCCGGCCGCGGCCCGCTTGACGGCGGCGAGAACACCGAAGTCCCCGCAGCCCGGACACCAGATCGGCTGGACCGGCTTGTAGTTCTGGACCATCTTACGCCACCCCCTTGACCTCGGCGACGATCTGCGGCGCGCGGAACGTCAACCCGTCGTACTTCAGGATCGAGCGGAGCTTCGCGTGATGCCACGGCATCGTCTCCCTAAGGAGGCGGGCGAACTGGCCCGTGTAGTTGTGCTCAATGACGTAGGCCACGTCGACCTCCTTCAGGAACGGGTCGATCTCGTGCACCGGCACGGGGAACACCGTGCGGGCCTGCAGGTACCGGGTCGGGGTGCCCCGATGCTCGAGCAACCGTTGCGCCTCGAGGATGGGACCCGAGGTGCTCCCGAACCCGATCAGACCGATCTTCGCGCTCGGAGGACCGTAGAAGCGGCACGGGGGAAGCTCGGAGCGGGCGTGGACCAACTTCTCCATTCGCTTCTTCATCATGTGCAGCCGGTTCGAGGGGTTGACGGAGACGTGCCCCCACTCGTCGTGCTCGTTGCCCGTTACCTCGGCCCAGAGCCCCGGAGTCCCGGGAGGAGCGTACGGGCTCACCCCGTCCGACGAGAACTCATAGACCTTGTACTGCGCGAGCTTGGCCGCGGCCTCCGGCGTGAGACGCTTCCCTCGGTCGACACGGACCTTGGAGAGGTCGAACCGAGGGCTCGTTGCGGTGTTCTGGGATAGCGCTTGGTCCAGGAGGAGGATGACCGGCAGGCGCCAGCGTTCCGCGAGGTTGAGGGCATCGACCGTCAGGTCGAAACAGTCGACCGGGTCCGCGGGCGCGAGGATGAAACGGGGGAATTCGCCGTGGCCGAGGTTCGCGAGGTGCGAGAGGTCCGATTGCTCGTGGCGGGTCGGCTGGCCGGTCGAGGGGCCGACGCGCTGGCAGTCCGCGATGACGACCGGGATCTCGGCCGTGCCGGCGTGCGACATCCCTTCGGTCATGAGCGCCAACCCAGGGCCGCTCGTGGACGTCATCACCCGAGCGCCCGCGTACGACGCCCCGATGATCATGTTGATCGCGGCCAGCTCGTCCTCTGCCTGGCGGACCACTCCCCCGAACGCCGGGAGGTACCGCTGTACGTTCTCCAGGATCTCGGTGGCCGGTGTGATCGGGTATCCCGCAAAGAACCGTCCTCCGCCGACGACGAAGCCGAGTGCCACGGCTTGGTTCCCCGTGGTCAGGATCATGTTGTGGGCGTCGCCGCTGGCGATCGAGTACCGGTTCTCGACGCCGGGCATCGCGAGCGCGGCCTTCCGACCGATCTCGAGGGCCTTCAGGTTCTTGTCGAGCGCCTCGCCCCCGCGACGCTTGAACCGCTCCTCGATCACCGCCCGGGTCTGAGCCGGGTCGAGGCCGAAGAGCACGGAGAGGGCGCCGTAGGCCGCTGTGTTCTTGAAGATCGGCTGGCCGAGCGGCCCTCCGACCATGGTCGCGAACGGGAACCCGGCGGAATGCGGTTCCGCGATGTGGAACGTGGTGGAATCGTAGATGATGAACCCGTGAGAGGCGAGCTCGGTCTTTCCCATCTCCACGGCTTCGTTGTCGAAAGCCACGAGCACATCGACCTGGGACTTGACCGCGGCGATCGGGTCCTGGCTCGCCCGGATCGACGCGTCCGCATGGCCTCCCCGGATACGGGAGAGCACGTTCCTCGAGGTGTAGACGTAGAGTCCCTTCTTCCGGAAGTACCGGCCGAGAAGGTCGGAGACGGTCAGCGTGCCGTCCCCTCCCTGCCCACCGATCATGACGCTCACGTCGTTGAGCTCGAGCGGCGGCCGCGGGGAACCGGAACCGGACTGTTCGGGCAGAGGAGCGATTTGGGCGGCCGCGGGGGACATTGAATCTCCGTGAACCGGTCGTCGCCGACCCGTTCTCGTTGTTTCAGGTGCGGTGCCTATTTAAGTAATCAGTCAACAAAATTCCGACATTCGTCGCCGGGGGCGAATCCGCACGTGCCGAGCTCCGGGCCCGGCACGGTGGGCCGGGATTCCGATGTAGGGGCGCGCCGGACCCAACGACGACCATCCTGGGAGGCACCCCGAACCCCAACGGCCGCGTCCCGGTCCGGGAGCCCGCGCGCTCCCTACTGACGGAATTCTTTGAGTAGGCTATTTATACACCCCCCAGGTCTCGCGCGCCGCCGGCGCGAGGTGCCGGTCACGCATGCAATCGACGAACGCCGGGTGGTGGCACCGTCACGGATGGACGTTGGCCATCCTACTTTCGGCCTTCGCGACCGCGTTCGCGATCCGGACGATCTGGACGTACCCCGTCGTAGCGCAGTGGGGTGCCACCTACACCTTCGCGGGCGGGTCGGACTCCTACTACCACTACTACGTGACGACGTGGATCATCCACAACCACACGAACCTGAACTTCGACCCGATGCTGAACTATCCGGTCGGAGGGACCAACCCCCGAGAGCCGCTGTTCGACTGGATGAACGCGATCCTCGGGCTCGTCTTCGCCCCGCTCTTCGGCGGGAACGCTGTTCAGGCGGGGGCTTGGTTCCTCGACCTCCAGGCCCCGCTCTGGGCCGCCCTCGGTGTGTTCCCCGTCTACCTCATCGGCCGCGAGGTCGCGGGCCGGCGGACAGGGCTCATCGCGGCGGTGATCTTCCCGTTCTTGAGCGCCAACATCGACTCATCGATCTTCGGCTACGCGAACTACCTCTCGTTCTACACGTTCATCGTCCTCATCGTGGTCTATTCGTACATCCGGACCGTCAAGGCGGTCGGTAGCCGGAGGTGGGTGGAGGATTACCGCCACCCGGGACAGTACATCCCCGCGCTCCGAGCGTTCCTGCGCACGGAACGTTCCGCCGTGAAATGGGCGGTCTTCACCGGCGTCTCCCTCGGCGCGCTCGCGCTTGCCTGGCAGGGGTACACCTACGGCGTGGTGGTCATCGCGGTCTCGCTCGTCGTCGCGATGGTCATTGAGCGGATCCGTCGCGTCGATTCGTTCGGACTCTACATCGCGACGGCGATCGTCGGTCTGGTCGGCTTTCCCATGGCGATGCCCTACTACATCGTCCAACACCAGTTCGCGACCTGGTTCGACCTGCCGATGTTGGTCTTCTTCGGCGCCCTCGCCCTTCTCCTGCCGTTCCTGTTGATGCGGGACGTCCCGTGGGTGTTCTCGATCCCCTTCCTCGTGGTCCTCGTCGTCGCGGGGGTCGGCGTCCTCGCGGTCGTGAGCCCGACCTACTTCACGAGCCTCGTCACGGGGCAGGGCTACTTCGTCAAGACCCTCATCTACTCGACCGTCGCCGAGGCCCAGGCGCCGTCCATCGACCAGCTGGTCATCGGCTACGGGGTCGTGACGTTCTTCCTCGCGATCGCGGGGTTCGTGATCTTCCTGTACCTGCTCGTCAAGGGTAGGTTCAAGCGCTACCACGTCGTCTTCGTCGTGTTCGCGGTCCTCTCCATATACCTGCCGGTCTCGGCGGCGAAGTTCTTCCTCATCGGCTCCCCGATCTTCGCCCTCCTGCCCGCCGAGGCGCTTCGACGCGCGCTCGATATCGCCGGGTACGGAGAGCTTCGACGGACCACCGCCTCCCTCTCGGACCGGCGGAGCCAGTTCTCGGCCTTCCGGAAAGCGTTCAAGCCCCGTCACGTCATCGTGATGGCCATCGTGCTCCTGATCGTTCTCCCGAACGTTTGGGTGGCGATCGACGCCGGGATCCCGGGGAACACGAAGTCCTCCTACGCCGCCCAGGTCGGCGCCACGATCCCTCCCTGGCTCCAGCTCAACTCCTCGAACCCCTCGAGCTACTATTTCGGAGCCGCGGGAACCTCGCTCGACACCGCGGACCAATACGATAGCGCCGGGTACAATTGGCTCGCTCAGCAGGATACGAACATCCCCGAACCCCAGCGACCCGCTTTCGTCAGTTGGTGGGATTACGGGTTCCAAACGATCGACCAAGGCCAACACCCGAGCGTAGCGAACAACTTCCAGCAGGGGATCGACCCCTCGGGTCAGTTCCTCCTCTCCCAGAACGAGTCCCAGGCGATCGCCGTGCTCGCGACCACCCTCCTCTACGGGGAGCAGCACGCGTCGGGGCTCCGTTACCTTCCGCCGGCGCTCAACCAGATCCTCGCGGCCGATGGTCTCAACGTCATTGAGCTCCACAACCTGCTCGTCAACACGAGCTCGGACTACACCCTCGTGGTAAACCATCCCGAGCGATACCTCCCCGTCAACCCGAGCTCCCTCACGAACGACAACGCGATGTACCTCGCGATGGCCTACTTCCTCGCCACATCGCTGTCGCTCAACGGCGTCGCGAAGGTCTACAACGACATCCAGGCGTACACCGGCTGGACCATCCGCTACGCGATGGCCGACTCCCGACTCTTCCCGTTCAGCGGCACGGACACGGGCATCTTCTACGCTCCCGCCGACCTGACCGGTCGCATCATCGACTCGGCCGGCATGCCCGAGACGTTCTTCAACCTCAGCGTTCAGGGGTCGGACGGTAACTACTATCCGTACGGTCGGCTGCCCTCGGGGATCACCCAGGTCGGCTCCCCCGTCGTCAACTACTACGCCCCGTTCTACGACTCGATGATCTACCGCACCTACATCGGGTACAACGGCACGGACGTCGGTCAGAGCGCGGGGATCCCCGGCCTTTCGTACAACGCCACCATCGAACCGGGCTGGATGCTCCAGCATTTCCAGATCGTCTACAAGACCGCCTACCTCTGCTCGCAGCCGAACGACGGGGGTACGTGCGTGGCGACCAACCAGCCGACCGCGGTCGCTCAAGCGAGCCGCATCAACGGCTCGGCCGACACGCGGCCGTACAGCTACTTCAGCGGTGGGGAGTCCATGCTGGAGTACTACCCCGGCCAGACGCTCCTCGGGAACGTCGTGCTGGCCGACGGGGCGCCGGTCGGAGGAGCGCGCGTGACCGTCGACGACGGCTGGGGAATCCCGCACCAGACCGTACTGACGTCGCCGGACGGCTCCTTCTCCATCGTCCTCCCTCCGGGCAACGACACCCTGAACGTCACGGCCGGTCCGCTCCAGGGCCTCTCGCAGGCCGGGGACCTCCTGCTGAAGTCGGAGTCGATCGTCGTCCCCGACGCGACCGGGCTCAGCCTCAACGCCCCGAGCTTGGTCCAGACGATCACCGTTGGCAGCGGGTCGGTCCAGGGCTTCGTCTACTGGGAGAACGGGAACACTACGACGTACACTCCCCCGGGAGACACGTTGATCCCGGGAGCTCAGGTGGTCCTGTGGGGCCCGAACCTTACCCGCACCGTGGGGACAACCGATGCGAGCGGCTCGTTCGATTTCACGAACGTGGCCCCCGGTCTCTACCACTACGACGTTCTCTACGGGGGACAGAACTACACTCAGAGCTCGGTCACGGTCACGCCGGGGGCGAGCGCCAACGCGACCGTGGGACTCAAGCCGACGGTCGTGACCGGGACGGTCCGTGACTCGGCCGGGCAGGCCGTGAGCGGCGCGGCCGTCACGCTGGGCAGCCCGCAGGGCGTCCTCTCGACCTACACCACCAACACCTCCGGCGCGTACACGCTCGGGAGCTTCGGGCCGGGCAACTACACGGTCAGCGCGACCGTGCCGAACTCCGACCTTCGCTCCGCCGGGATCCCCATCACCGTCGCATCGGCGACGACCAGCCTGAGCCTGAACCTGACGCTCTACCCTTCGGGGACCTCCACTGTCGTGCTCACCGTCAACGGCATGCCCGCCGCGGGCATCGCCGTGCGGTACACCCCCAGCGTGACGTATGGCAACGCCTCCATCTCGCCCCTCGCCACGCTCTCGAACGCTTCCCGGAACGCCACGGTCCTCGTGAGCTCGGCGACCGGCGCGGTCACGGCGGCCCTTCCTGACGGGAACTACTCGGTCTACGCGACCGGGTTGATCAACGGCCAGACGTACGTCGGGCTGGGCGCGGCCTCGGTCATCGCCGGAGCCTCCGCTGCGGCATCGCCGTTGCCACTCGTTCCGGCCGTTCGTCTCACGGGCACCGTCGCGTCGGTGGGACCTCAGGGAACCACGACCAAGACGGCGGTGATCGCGTACTCGACGGCCAGTAGTGAGGTCGTGACCTGGGCGACGGGAGGGTCGTATGCGCTCTCCCTGCCCGCCGGGACCTACAGCCTCCTCGCGCTCGAAGGTCCGACCGACGACGCATCCTCGGTCGCGGTGGGCCTCACCGGGGTCACCCTGTCCACGTCCACCGTGGTTCCCATCTCTCCCGTAGCGGCCCTCCGTGCCGAGTTCCAGGTCGGAGCCACCTTGCCCGGAGGGGCGGTGTACCCCGCCGCCGGGGCCGCAGTATCCGTGAGCGCCGGAGCGACCGGGCCCGCGATACCCGCGGTCGCGAACCCGAACGGGTCGGTCGCCCTCTACGTCCCCTCGACGCTCCCGCTTTCGGCCGGCTCCTACTGCGTGCGGTCCACCGCCCTTGGGTTCACCTCCACCACGATGTGCGACCTCACCCCGAACGGGCTCGGCGCCCTCACGCTCGTTCCGACCACGCTCCAACCGATCCCCGTCACGCTGACCGTCGTTGGGCTCCCGTCCGGGACCTCGGTGGTGGTCAACTTCACGGCGGAAAGCGCGACGGCCGTGAACCTCTCCCTTTCGGGGGGACCGTCCTTCTCGCTCTCCCTGCCTCCCGGGCTCTACGGGGTCGGTGCGCGAGCGGTCATCGGGTCGGGCACGGTCGTCTACCTTCCGTCCGGTCCCCTCTCGACCACGATCCCGGTCGGAGCGACCCGCACGGCCCTGACGCTCATCGTCATTCCCCAGATCAACGCGACCGGGGTCCTCACCGTTCCCCCGAGCATTTCCGTATCGAGCGTCACGGTCGCGCTCTCGTCACCGATCCTGAACCTGAGCGTGAGCGGTAACGTGTTCGAGAGCGGCTTCCGGGCCACCCCGGGGACGTACTCCGCGTACGTGACGGCCTCCTTCCAGGGGACGAACTACGCCACCCTCGCTCGCGTCACGCTCGCCGCCGATGGGAACATCACGCCCACGCTGGTCCTCTCGGGCGCCGGCCCGACCCTCTCGGGCACGCTCGTGAGCGGGGCGGGTCAGACCGTCGCGCTCAACGCCACCGTCCATCTGGTCGCTCCCGACGGGGCGGCCGCCGTGACGAACGCGGTCGATGGGGCGTTCTCCCTGCCGCTCAGCCCGAACACGACCTACGCGGTGTTCGTCAACGGGACGACCGCCGTGGCAGGACCGAACGGGAGCTACGTCCAGTCGTGGAGCGCGGCCGCCGGCGACTCCTGCTCGGTCGGCGCGGTGAACGCCACCTGCTCGGTCCGCCTCTCCGGGTTCCCCCAGACGGTCTGGCTCAACGGCACGCTCGTGGTTCCCGGGGTCCCGGGCACCGTGCCGGGCACCCTGCGATTGGTGGGACCGTACCCGTCCACGAACGTCACCGTGCTCACGACCTCCACCGGCGCGTTCTCGACCCCCCTGCTTCCGGGCGCCTACTCGCTGTACGTGACAGGGTCCGGGACCGCCCAAACGCTGGCGGACCTTTCGACCGTCCTCGCTCTTCCGTCGGCCACCCTCGCGCCCGTTTCGGTCACCCTCGTGCCGACCTGGGTCGACACGATCTCGCTCGTGGCTCCCTCCGGTGCCGGCGCTAGCCTCGGACCGGTCACGGTGACGGTCACGAGCTCGCTCGGGGCCCGGAACGTCTACACCGACCAGGCGTTGAACTCCCCGCTCGCGCTCGCCCTGCCGGTCGGGACGTACCTCGTCCAGGCCCAGGCCGCCGGGACCCTTGGGGGCGTCGCCACGAACGCGTCGGCGCAGTCGAGCGTCTCGATCCTCAGCGGCAACGTGGGAACCGTCCTCTCGCTCGCCTACAGTTCGAAGACCACGGTCGGCGGCACGCTCGTCGGGCCCGCCTCGACCACCGTGATGGCCGGGGGTAGCGCTACGTTCTCGTTCTCCGTCCGCAACACCGGCAACGTCCCCGTCACCATCCACCCTGTAGGGACCCCCTCGTACTGGACCTTCAACTTCAGTTTCGCCAACGCGACACTTCTCCCCGGACCGAGCGGGAACCTCGTCTCGGGAGAGGTCCGGGTCCTCGTCCCCGCCGGGACGCCGGTCGCGCACCCGAGCGTGACGATCGAGTTCGCGGAGGCGAACGGGACCGTCGTCGGCTCGGTGAGCCCGGCGCCGACCGTGAACGTCGTCGGGTACTACGGGGTCGGGATCGGGCCGTCGACCCTGCCGACGCGGGTCGGGCTTTCGACCGCGGTGGTTCCGTTCTACGTCGACAACACCGGGAACGTCCCGGAGACCGTTCTGATCACGATCGCGGATTCCGCACGGCTCGCGGGCCTCGGGTGGTCGAGCAACCTCACGTCGGGGACGACCCCCGGCCAGCTGATGAGGTCCATCGCGGCCGGCGACAACCTCTCGCTGACCGTGAACCTCACCGCGACCTCCTCGGTCTTCGTTCCCCCAGGGACCGTGACCCTCACGGTCTCCGTGGTCCAGTCGTCCGGGAGCGTTTCCGGGACCGCGACCCTGAAGGTGCCCACCACCTCCGTCGCGGCGAGCACCGCTAACGGCGTGCCCCCGGTGACCGTGACGGGCCCGGCGGTCGGCGCCGCGCCCAACCTTCCCCCGGTGTGGCTCGTTCCGCTACTTTCCTTCGTGCCGGTGATCGCCCTCGTGGCCGGGATCTTCACCTACCGGTGGTGGCGCACGCGGAGGTGGACCCACCGATGAAGGTCCGACCCGCGGCGGTCATCGTCCTCGCCCTCCTCCTCGCTCCGGCCCTCTTCGCCGCGGTGGGCGTCCTGGCCCCCAGCGCTCGCGCCGCCGGGACGAACGCGGTGACCGGCTCGATCACGGGGCCGACGATCGTGGCCACGCAGTCCACCACCCGGTACGAGGTCTCCGGCTTTGGGGGTCCCGCGGTCTTGGCGAACGGGACCGTCGTCGGGAACATCACGTTCTACGCGACCTTGGTCGGCTCCAACCTCACCGGCGTGACGCTCTCGCCGTCCTCGTCCACGTTCACGAGCAACCAGTCGAAGGCCGCGGACCTCGCGGCCGGGAACACGAGCGAGACGCTGACGATCGACGTGATGGTCTCGTCCGTCTACCAAGGCAAGAACCAGTCCACCAACTTCTCCTACTCGGTCAACATCGTCCGGCCGTACGTGGTCTCGGCGACCATCGTGTCCCCCACGTCGTGGGTGCAGGCGTTCGCCGTCCTGGTGACGCTGGACGGCGCCGTCGTCGGGAACGTGAGCGTCCCGGCGCTCCAGCCCGGCGGGACGTACCAGGTCAAGTTCGAGTACTCGACTCTCGGTCTGTCGGCGGGGGGCCACACGTTCGGGATCTCCCTCGCCCAGGAGCACGGCCTCGTCACCTTCGCGAACGGGCAGACCCAGTACACCGATACCGTCTACATCACCGGGCCCGCGCCGGACTACACGCTCTGGTATGTCGCCGGAATCGTGGCGTTCTTCGGGGCCATCTTTATATTCACCACCCGGGTGGCCGCGCGCCGGCGGGGCGCTACGCGCCGCTGAACGGCAAGGGACCTCGATCGGATGGCGGCCAGAGTCGACCTGCGTTGCTCTTCCTGCGGGCGTACGGTGCCCGCCAAGGGGGCCACCCAGTTCCCGTGCCCGAGCTGCGGGGAGACGACCATCGGACGGTGCGCTCGCTGCCGGGACCAGAGCGTCCTCTACCGGTGCGTGAAGTGCGGCTTCGAGGGTCCGTAGGGGGATCCATGGGCCAGGTAGCGGTCTTGTTCCGGGTGATGCCGCAGGGCGTGGAGACCGACCTGAACGAGGTCGCGAAGGGGGTCCGCGCCGCCCTTCCATCCGGTGTCACGGTCCGGGGCATGCAGGCGAAGGACATCGCCTTCGGGTTACGCTCGCTCCTCATCGCCGTCGTCATGAACGACACCGGCGGCATCCTCGAATCGACCGAACGGGCGCTCGCCCAGGTGCCGCACGTGGAGTCGGTGGAAGTGATGGAGGAGGGGCTCCTCTAACGGGGCCCGTTCTGGGGCGGCCGTGGACCTTTTCTCTCACGTACTCGTCGCGTACCTGCTCACCTACGGTCTCGTGGGACCTCAGCCCCAGTACCTCGCCGCCGGGGCGCTCGCGGGGGGCCTTCCGGACGCGGACGCGCTCTTCTTCCCCCTCGCCAAGCGCTTCCCGATCCTTCGCCACCACGGGATCACCCACTCGCTCACCGGCGTGACCGTGGTCGCCGTCGTCGGAGCGTTCGTCGCTCCGATGATCCTCCCCGGCTCGGTCCTGATCTACTTCGCGGCGATGGAGCTCGGGGGGATCGCCCACATCCTCCAGGATGGGTTCACGCAGTTCGCGGTCCCGCCGCTGCTCCCCTTCTCCGACACTCGGCTCCACATCGACGCCGACCGGGCGATCAGCTTCGTGACCCTCATCGTCTCCGTCATCGGGTTCTACGTCCTCCTCGACGTAGAGCGGAACCACGTCGCCCTCTCGGTCTACATCGCGACCCTCTGGGTCCTGACCGCGTTCTTCGTCGCCTACTTCAGCATCCGTCTCGCCGGCCGCGCCGCGATCGGTCGGCATCGCATGGTCCTGGGAGAGCGGGCGGAGCCGGTCCCGACCGGGAACCCGTTCTCCTGGCTCCTCCTCTCCGAGACCGTGCGCGACGCTCGCGTGCGCACGACCTGGGCCCGCTACGTGCTGGGCCGAGGCGTCACCGAAGGTCCCGTGAGCGTCGAAGGACCGATCGAGCCCTCGCCGCACGCGGGGACGCCGGCCTCCGCGACCGAGGCCCTCGAGTGGTCCTATCCGCTCGCCCGGCACGCGAGCCGGGTCCTCCAGACGACCTACCACTTCGGGGAGGCGTTCGAGGAGCCCGCCGGGACCTGGGTCGCCGTGTGGTATTCCCTCGAGTTCACGATGTTCGGCCGCTCCCCCGCGGTCCGGGTGCGCTTCCCGACGTCCGGAGAACCGGCCGAGGTACGCTCGAGCTTCTATCGACCGGTCCAGCACCCGATCTGAGCTCACCGCCGCCGGAGCGGCCGCGCGTCCCGGAAGGGACCCTCGCGGGTCCGAACGGTCCGGACGTTACTTGTAGGTCGACTGGTGGGTCGTACCTTCGTCGTCGACGATCGTGATGCATTCCCCTTCGCACTCGAAGAGGCACGCCTCGCACATGATGCAGTCCGGGCCGTGGATGACGGCGGACTTCTCCGCCCGGAACTGGAACTTCGCCGCGACCGCGGGGTCGTCGACGACGTTCGGCCAGTTCTCGCGCGGCTGCATCTCGAAAACGGTCACGGGACAGACATCCCGGCAGTGGGTGCAGCCGGTACACTTTTCATGGGCAACCTCGACACTGACCATGGACTTCCTGGCCTCGCACCGACGCGGAATATATTAAGTCGTTTCGTGAAGAGAAACCCCGCCCACCGGCAGGCGGTCGTGCTAGGCTGCGACGCGGCTCCGGGTCACGGAATGTCGGCCGGGTTCCACATGCCGACCCGTGGGCCTCCGGCCAGCGCGTCCAGAGCGGCGACCTCGCTCGCGGAGAGGGAGAAGTCGAAGACCTGCGCGTTCTCCCGGATCCGCTCGCGGTGGATCGACTTGGGGATCTCGAGGATCCCGTGCTCGAGCCCCCAGCGGAGGAGCACCTGGGCGGGCGTGCGGTGGTGCGCCGCGGCGACCGTGAGGATCGTAGGGTCATCGAACCGCCGGGCCCGCGTGAGCGGCGCCCAGGCCTCGAGACGGATCCCGTGCGCCTCGCAGAAGCGGAGCAGCTCCGGGTCGAAGACGAACGGGTGGAACTCGACCTGGTTGACGGCGGGAACGACGTCGGAGTGGGCCAGCAGCTCCTCGAGGTGACGGACGGTGTAGTTGCTGACCCCGACCGCGCGACAGACGCCCTCCCGCTGGAGCTCGACGAGGGCCTTCCACGAGTCGAGGCGCTCCTGCGGGGAGTTCGCGCGGGGCCAGTGGATGAGGTACAGGTCGATGGGACCTAGCCCGAGGCGCTCCGCGCTCGCCCGTCCGGCCTTCAGGGCGGGCTCGTAGCCGTGGTCGGTGTGCCAGAGCTTCGTGGTGATGAACACGTCGTCCCGAGCGAGGCCGCTCGCACGGACCGCCTCCCCCACATCCGCCTCGTTGCGGTACATGGCGGCCGTGTCGACGGCGCGATACCCGGCCTCGAGGGCGAACGTCACGGCGTCCCGAGTGACCGGGCCCGGCTCCGTCTGGAAGACGCCGAGACCGAGCCATGGGATCTCGGGTCCCTGATTGAGTCGAACGCGAGAGGCGATCGTGGTGCCGTTCGGAAGGGGCATGGGACGGCAGAGGGGCGCGGACGTTTATCGTCCGCGGCCGGACGGGTTCGGTACTTTCGGAGCCGAGCGGAAGCGGGGAGAGGCCCCGCGGAGCCGAAGCCGCTCATCGTACCGACGGAGCTGGGTCTCGTGCTCGGGGCAGACGGAAAACGCCTGCCAGGTGGCATCGGCCCGAGTCCGGTCCGCCTCGGCGGAATAGAGCTCCACCGGGCGGGGTCGGTCGTCGCACCCTCCACCGTCCTCGGTCTCGGGGTCGCCTACGATGGGCCGGAAGGCGAAGTCGTACGCCCGTCCCATCTCGCAGAGCGGGCGTTGGAAAATGTGGCTCACGGTGGACCTCGCCGCTTGGGACGGCCCATCCCCTACAAGACCGTTAGCGTCAGGATGGCGTCCTTCCGACCGCGGAGGCTATGACCTCGGCCGCGGGTCGTCTCGGGTCGCCCCTGTGCCTCTGAGGGCATCCCGGGGCGGTCACGGAGACCGATGCCCATCGCAACCCTCTCGAGCGCCTCGATCCGCTACGAGATCTCGGGGAGAGGCGACCCGACCGTCATGATCCACGGGTCGCTCGCCGACGGGCGGAGCTGGGACCAGGTCCGGGTAGGGCTCGCCCCATCGCTTCGGACCCTCGCGTACGACCGGCGGGGCCATGGGGAAAGCACCGGCCCGGTCCGCCTCCGACCGGTCCACGACGACGCGACCGACCTCGCCGAGCTCCTCGACACGATCGACCTCTTCCCCGTTCACGTGATCGCCCACTCCTACGGCGCCGCCATCGCCCTTCGCCTGGCCGCCGACCGACCGGAGATGGTCCGGAGCCTCTATCTCCACGAGCCACCGTTCGTTCGCCTTCTTGAGGAGGACCCGGCGACCGCTCCCGAGGCCGACCGACTTTCGGCCGAAACGAAGGCGATACAGTCCCTCGTGCGCGCTGGAAAGATCGAGGCGGCCGCGCGCGAGATCGCGGACGCGTTATCGTCGGACGGTGGGACCTGGGACCGTCTTCGGTCCGAGGTGCGTCAGAGCGTCCTCGGCTACATGGTACGATGGGCCGAGGAACTGGACGACCCCGAGGCGACCCAACCCGACCCGGCCGTTCTCTCCGAGCTCCTCATCCCGGTGCTCTTGACGACCGGGGAGCGAAGCCCCCCCTTCCTGCACCGCATCACGGACCTCCTCGGCGAACGACTACGGAACGCCACGGTTCGTACGCTTCCGGGGGTCGGTCATGTGCCGCACCTGAGCGACCCGGACCTGTTCATCGCCACGGTTCAGGGATTCCTCGTTGAGCGGAACGTTCCGAGCACCTAGTTCGGGGGCGCCCAGCCGGTTCAGGGGAATTCGCGGGCCAGCAGGGTGGTGACGGGGTCGAGCTCGCTGAGTCGGTACTCGGAACCCGTTCGGAACGGTCCGTTCGAGGGCCCTCGTTCGACTCGGAAGGTGGCCTGCGTCCCGGCCTTCGGGTCGTTCCCATCGACATGGAAGGCGTTCTCGAAGGCGCGGTGGGAAGCCGGCGGAGAGTCGGCGATGAGCTCAAGGGAAGCCACTGATTGAAGGAACCATGGACCGAAAAGAGAGCTCGCCGCTAATTGAGGCCCTCCGACGAGAGCAGGCGAACGCCGTACAGCTGTATCTCCAGTACAAAGGGTACCATTGGAACGTCTCGGGCCCGTCGTTCCACGACCTCCACCTCTTGTTCGACGCGCACGCGACGCAGGTCTTCGAGATGATCGACGAGCTCGCGGAGCGCCAGAGGATCCTCGGCGCCCCCGCGGACTACACCCTGGAGGCGCTGCGCCAGGCCTCGAACCTCGTGGTCGAGGAAAAGCTCCCCTCGAACCCACGAGAGATGGTCGAACACCTCGTCACCTCTCACCGGCGCGTGATCGACGGCCTCAAGAAAGGCATCGAGGTCGCGGATGGGCGGGGAGACCCCGGAACCGCGGACCTGTTCACTCGGTTCCTGCAGACCCACGAGAAGATGGAGTGGTTCCTTAGAGAGATCCTCGAGAAGGCCGCTCCGCTCAGCGGAAAGTAGGTCCGGCTTATCGAGTCGGCCGCTCGATCCCCCCGAAGAACGGTGCCCGGGGGTCCACGACCGCGTTCCCCAGCCACTGACCGCCGTCCACGGCGAGAACCTGCCCCGTGATGTAGCTCGCGCGGGGGCTCGCGAGGAATCGGACCGCCTCGGCGACCTCTTGGGGAGTCCCGAACCGTCCGAGCGGGACCGCGTTCGTCACGGACTTCTCGATGGCCTCGGATACCCAGAGGCGTTCGTCGGCCGCATCGGTGTGCACCGGGCCCGGGGCGACCGCGTTGACCCGGATCCCGTAGCGAGCCCACTCCACCGCGAGGGTGCGGGTGAGGGCCAGCACACCGGCCTTCGCCGAGGCCGAGTGCGCGGTGCCGGGGCCGGCCAATCCTCCGTAAGAGGCGATGATGTTCACGATCGCCGGGGTCGGAGAACGCTGAAGGAGCGGCAGGGCCGCTTTCGAGCAGAAGAACGTCCCGTCCAGGACGACCCCGATCACCGCCCTCCACCCGTTCGCCGTGATCTTCTCGGCCGGGGCGACGAAATTGCCCGCGGCGTTGTTCACGAGGACATCGAGGCGCCCGTACTCCTCACGGACCACGGACATGAGGTGTTCGACCTGTTCCGGGACCCGCACATCGGTGGGGACCTCGACGACCCGCGCGCCGTGGCCCCGAAGCTCGCCGGCGCCCGAGGAGAGATGTTCGGCGGAACGGCTCGCGATCGCGAGGTTGAACCCATCGTCGGCGAGCGCGACGCCGATGGCACGTCCGATCCCGGTCCCGCCGCCGGTGATGAGAGCGACGGGTCTCGAGTTCGGATGCTGGGAGGAGGCTGCGGTCACGAGAGAACGGAATCGGAGCCCCTTAAGAGCCTAACCGGGCGCTCCGGGAGGTCCCGGGTGGGTTGCGGACGCTGGGGACGGCCGCCCCGCGCCTAGGTCTTCGCCGTGACCGCCGCTACGCGGGCCTTCTCGAGGACCTCGGGAGGAAGGCCGGAGCCAAGGACGCCGTCCGCTCGGAACACGGGGCGCCCCTCCCGGAACACGACGAGCGTCGGGACGACCTCGATCTGGAAATCCTCCCAGAGGGGGCTCTCTTCCGACGTGACGTCCCCGATGGCCGTGCGGAACCCTTTCTCACCGCTCAGCGCCGAGAATGGGGGCAGGAACCGCCGACAGAACGGGCACCAGTCGGCCAGGAAGGCCACGACCCACGTCCCTTCCCGAAGCAGTCGGTCCTTGCGGAACGCAGTTGCCTTTAGCTTCTCCATCGGTCCCGGCTCGCTGGACATCGAGATCTCCTCGAAGGCGATGGCGCCGATGGTCGGCCCCCTAAAGAGGAGGACGGTGGGCTTGGGGCCGACGTCGCGCTCCTCCGAAAAGGACGCCGCCGTCGGTCCAGAACTCGGAGATGTACCGTGACGGGGTCCGGTCGAACAACGCGGGAAGCCGACGGCGAGGCGGCAGCCGGCCGGTGAACTTCGAACGACCCGCGATCACAACGACCGGGACCCCGCATCCGGCAGCCGTTCTGGCGAGGCTTCTCGTCCCGACCTTGTGGGCGACAGACCCGTCGGAGAACACCGCGTCCGCCCCGATAATCACGAGGTCGGCGGCTTCCACGAGCGTGGGTCCGGTACGGTCGGGTACCACGCGAGCCGACAGGCCCGCCCGGCGGAGGTCTTGGGCGAAGAGCCGACCTTCCGCCCCGGGGAGGCTTTCGAGAACCGCGACCCGCTCCGGACGATGCGGACGCGGGAGGGCAGAGAGCGCGAGCAGGACCGTTTGGCTCCGGCTGAGCGTGACGACATGTCGGGCGAACCTCGGGAACCGTCGTCGGCTCGTCCGCAACAGGCGGGGGGTCTCGTCTCGCATCCGCCTCCTCTCGCGGCGCCCCCAAGCTCGGGCCATCCCGAGCATGTCCGCTCGAGCGCTCGCTCTTGCGATCCGGCGCCAATCCTCCGCCCAACGCAGGAACGGGCCCATGGCGGGCTGAGCTTCCTCGAGGGCCCGTGCAACCCGCCGGGCCGCCGGGCGGAGGTCGGCCGGCGGCCGGTCGGCCCAGTCGTCCAGGAGCCGCGAGAGGGTTCTGAGCGCGTCGGCGGCGAGCGAGCGCGCGCCGTGGCTTCGGTCGGCTCGTATCCGCGCGAACGCCGCCGACACGTCGTCGCTCGCATCGGGTGGTCGGGGCGACCGATTCCTTGCCATGGCCGACATCCGCGACGACCCCCGGTGTATTGAACCCGACGAGCCTTCCCGCCGGCGAGGTCCACGATGTCCTGGCGTGTCCCGACCGAAGCGAAGAGCGACCGAGTGTTTCCGGGCCCGATCCACGGCAAGATCGAGAACCACCGGTTCTCGAGTCGGGTCCTCGAGGGGAATCCCTGGGGGGACCCCTTGGAACGCGACCTCCCCGTCTACCTCCCCCCCTCCGGTCGCTCCGAAGGCCTCCCGTTGCTCGTCCTGCTCAGCGGCTACACCGGCGCCGGTTGGATGCACTACCAGAGGCCGCGGTACCTCGGCGATAGCATCCCCGGTCGCCTCGACCGACTGATCCGGCTCAAGCTCGCGCCCGAAGCGGTCATGGTAGGGCCGGACTGTCTCACCACGCTCGGCGGTAGCCAGTACCTCAACTCCTCGGCTACGGGTCGGTACGAGGACTACGTGCTGAACGAGGTCCTTCCGTTCGTCCGCGAGCGGTACCGAACGGGCCCAACGGCCGTGCTAGGGACCTCGAGCGGCGGATACGGCTCGCTCGCGCTCGCCCTGCGGCACCCCGACGTCTTCCGGGCCGCAGGCTCGAATGCCGGGGATGCCTTCTTCGAGTACTGCTACCCCCCGGACTTCCCGATCGCATTCCGCGAGATCCGCCGAGCGGGCGGTCCCGAGAAGCTCCTCGAGAAGCTGCTCCACGAGCCCGTGAGCGGTTTCGGGCCTCACCAGCCGCTGATCCAGGCCCTCGAGGTGATGGGGTACGCCTCGTGCTACTCGCCGATCGACTCGGAGCCCGGACGCTTCGACCTCCCCTTCGACCTCGAGACCGGGGCCATCCGACCGGAGGTCTGGGCGAAGTGGCTCGCCCTCGACCCGGTGCGCATGGTCTCCGAGGAGCGCTACCACGACGCGGCCCGGAAGCTCGCCTACATCTACGTCGACGGTGGGAGCCGGGACGAGTACTCGCTCGACGTCGGCGCGCGCATCTTTGCCCACGCCGCCCGGCGCGCGGGAGCGCACGTCGACCTCGAGGAGTTCGACGGGATCCACGCGGACGGGGGCCCTCGATACGACGTGATGATCCCGCGTCTGCTCGCGGCGCTCGGGTTCCCGACCCCGTAGACACTCGCTGCCAGACTCCCCCACCTCCCGGGAGGAGTGGATTCGGCCGCCGAGCGGTAGGGACCTGACGACCGTGCGATAGACTTAGAATCGGCGGCAATTACGAGGAGAGATGGCGAAACCCGGCCACGCCCTGCCCGGCTTTCCCCTACCCCTACGTGGCCCTCGGGTCTTGCTCCGTCTTCCTCGACTTTCGGATGCGCCGGCCCTCGCGGCGTTCCTTAACGACCCCACGGTAAGTCGTTCCATGCTCCGGATGCCGTTTCCTTACACCCTACAGAACGCCAACCGATGGATTCGCCAAAGTCGGAGAATGTTGAGGGCGGGCCAAGCGATCCACCTCCTGATGGAGAATCGAGAGAACGGGGAGTTACTCGGGGGAATTGCGCTCTCGGATTTCGACTGGGTTCAACGGAGCGCGATCCTGGGGTACTGGGTCGCACGACGCCATCGGGGAAACGGCTACGCGGGAGAGGCGACCTCGGTGTTGTCTCGGACCGCCTTCCGAGTGTTGAAGCTGCATCGGATCGAAGCGGAGGTCTTTGCCTTCAACTCCGCCTCTGCTCACGTGCTCCGGAAACTCGGCTTCGCCGCCGAGGGGCGGAAACGACAGGCGGCTCGCAAGGGAACCCGATGGTTCGACCGCGACCTGTACGGCCTGCTCGCGACCGAGTTCCGACCGTTCCTCGCGCCTCCCGCCAAGGGGCGAAGGAGCTCGCGACGATAGGGAGTGGCCTGAGGTCCTGCGGGACGAGGGAACGTCGAATCAGTCTACGATGAACAGCTTGGCGCCCGTTCTCGTGTACGAGCGGTGTGGGTGATCCTCAGAATCGGACACTTGGTAGCTCATTCCGGCGCGCAGGAGGGATTTTTCCCCACCCTTCACCTCCGTCTCGAGCTCACCCTCGATGACGTAGAGGATGTGGCCCCGACTGCACCAATGATCGGCAAGATAGCCAGGCGTGTACTCCACCATGCGTACGCGGACGCGGCCCACGTTCCGCGTCCTCCAGAAGGCGGACCCCTGTTCGCCGGGGTGTTCGACCGCCGGCACCTTGCTCCAATCGGTGACCGAGAAGGGTGCGGTGGGGAGCTTCATGGAGATCTGCCCCGTCCCACGGACCGGAGGATGCCGGTCGCCGTGGTGGGTCTGGAATTGTCGGGAACGCATAAGCATGGTTGCCTCCCCGGGAAGTGAGAAGATGTGACCCCGAGCACCCTGAGACCGACGCGCCTCCTCGAGGATGTCGTGCGCACCGCACGCGCGGTGGACCGGAGTCAGCCCCGACCCGAGCCCCCTTCAGAAACCTATCTGTTTTGTATCCCGCAGGCCTCGGGCGCGCGGCGGACCGCCGACCGGGCGGCTGAGGGGACCGATGCTACGAAACGGCCAGATGGTGTGTGACGCCTGTCAGAAACCCATCACTCGGGTCACCGAAGTGCCGGCCGAAGGCTGGCCCAAGATGCACAACCTCTGCTCGGGGTGCTTCACCGCCCTCAAAACGCAGGCGATCCCGCGGGGCTAGGGCCTGAGCCTCTCACCGCAACGAAGAGAGCGGCGCGGGGGAGTCGGGGCCCTCGAACGGAACGAGGGTCTCGACCGCTTCGTCCTCGAACCACGCGAGAACGATGAAGTACCAAGAGAGGACCGTGAGGAGCAGGAGCTCGGGGAGCTCCGTCGCCTCGGGGCCCACGACGACCGCGCCCGCTCGAAGGTGACGGCCCTCCCGGGCCGGCTCCAGGTGCAGGACCTCCTTGCCGGTCATGGACGTGACCTGCCACGCTGGGACGAGAACTCCCGCCCGGTGGAAGAAGTAGGAGCGACCGCCCGGTAGGTCGATCTGGTGATAGTTCAGGTGGATCGAGAGACGAGCCCGGACGACCTCGCCCGCGCGGACGGTGATGTGGGGGTTGAGGAAGCCCCCGCGCTTCAGGGTCCACTCGTCCGAAGCGCTACGCGCGGTGGCGAGCGACCCTCCCTTCGGTCCCCACTCGAGCGAGCCAACGGTCGACTCCCCTGATAGGAGCGAGAAGGCAATCGGGCGCTCCCCATTTCGCAGCCATCGGAAGGCCGACCGGTCGACGGACGAAATCGGCGTGAGCGTCATCGGGCCCCCGCACCCCATCGAGGGGATTTAACCGAGAGCGGTGGGCCGAGCATCTCCGGCCCTTCTTGGTGCGCCGAGGGCATGGCTCCCCAATCCGAAGGCAGGGAAGCTGAAACAACCTCCTTTCACGATGCCGCGTCGGTCCGTCTACCCAACGCGGTGGGCCCTCCCGAACGCCTAAGGCCTGGAGCGGTTGCCCCGGCAATGGCTCGCAGGTCCCCGCCCTCGTCGTCCCGAAGGATGTTCGACCGCGAGGCTCCCGGCTACGACCGGGCCGCGCGGGCGTCAATGCCGGGGTACCTCGACCTCCACCGGACGTTGCTCGGAGGAATCCCGTACATCCCTACTCGGGCGTTTCGGATCCTCGAGCTCGGGGTCGGAACCGGGACCCTGAGCTCGCTCATCCTGGACGGGTTCCCGCACGCGCAGTTGACCGGGGTGGACCTCTCGCCGAGGATGATCGCCCGAGCCCGCACGAAGCTCCGTCCGTTCCGCGACCGGGTGGAGCTGGTCGCCGGCGACCTCGGGGAGTTCGAGGAGCAGCCCTACGACGCAGTGGTCTCTGCGCTCGCGGTCCACCACCTGACCGACCCGCAGAAGTGGCGTCTCTTCCGTCGGGTGTGGCGATGCCTTCCCCCGGGGGGCTACTTCGGGGACGCGGACGACCACCTTTCGGAGGACCCGACGTTCGACACACGGTGGGCCCAGATCGCGTCGTCCACCTCGGTCGGCGGCCGCAAGCGGGCGCCCGGATGGAACAGCCCTCAGGTGGTCTGGCACGAGCACGAGCGGTTCGACCACCCGTCCACCCTCTCGGCCGAGGTCGCCGGCCTCCAACGAGCCGGGTTCACCCACGTCGGCGTGCCCTGGCGGTTCTTCGGCCAGGCGGTCGTGTGGGCCTACAAGTGAGGCTCGCTTCCCTCCGGCCGTGAAGCCGACGCCCGCACCGTAGGGTAACGTGCCGGGCGCCGGCTCCCGGGGCTACGAACGAACCGTGGGAGCCGCCCGGGTCGCCTCCGCCTCGGCCCGGGACAGCGGGGAAACCTTTTCTTACGACCTCGGCGTCCAACGGTCGTGGCCGGGATGGGGTAGTTTGGCCTATCCTGGGGGACTGTGGATCCCTCGACCCGGGTTCAAAGCGACGCGGGGCCCACCCCCGCGTCGTGAGACTCTCGGTCCCGGCCCTACGACCCGCGCGAGCGACCCCGCTTCGTTCGGGTCGCCCTCGGGGTCCGCGTTCGTGACGTGAACTTCGTCAGGGCCGCGGGAAGGTCCGAGAGGCTGTACTCGGACCACGCGGCTCCCCACTTCTTGAGGTCCGCCGGCGTCAAGGTCCAGCCGGGAAGCCGCGAGGCGCGCGCGATCGCTGTCACGCCCGACACCGAGAGCGCGGCTTCCATGTCGAAGCGGGAGTCTCCGACCAGGAACATCGGAACGCCGGGATATCGCCGGCGGTACTCGGCCAGGTGCTCTCGTTTGGTCCCGTCGCTCGACCCCAGGACCTCGTCGAACCAGAACCGCAGGCCCTCGCGCTCGAGGATCAGGTCGGCCATCTCGCTCTCCGCCCCCGTGGCGATCGCGAGCGTCCAGCGTTCGCGGTCCAGCGTGCTCAACAGCTTCGGGACCTCGGGGAACGGGTGAGCCTTGACATACGCCTCGACCACCTTGCGCTGGTGGAACGTCCGAGCCGTCCTCGCCCGGAGGTCAGCAGGCGCCTCGGGGTACAGCTGGGAAAGTTGAGCCTCGAACGGCATCCCGGTCGTCGCCAGGTAGTGGACCCGGGCCTCCTCCTCGGGGGTCCCGAACGCGTGCGCCATCACGTTGGCTGCGACGAGGCTGATGAGCGAGATGTCGTCGAGGATGGTGCCGTCGAGGTCGAAGACGACGACGCCCCGCTCCACGGCCCGAGGGGGGACGTCCGGTCTCGGCCCGCGGACCGGTCGGGAGACCTCCGCGAACTGGCTCGTCGCCGACACCATCGGCAGGGCGGTGCTGGTGCTCGCGCTCTCGGGCCGGGGGTCCTTTCCCGGAGGGACCGCTTCGGGAGCCGGCATCACGTCGGCGAGCCCGGGGGCCTCTTTAAGGTGGTGAGCGACCGGTCGGGCTAATAGCGCGACGCGGCTCACGTTCGGAGGGCGTTCCCCCAGGATTTCCATGCATCCGAGCCACGTCATTCGAGGCCGCTCGAGCCAGTTGCTCGCCGGCCGCCGAGTGGTGATCGGGGTCTCGGGCTCGATCGCCGCGATCGAGCTCCCGAAGGTCATTCGAGAGCTGATCCGTCATGGCGCCGACGTAACGGCGGTGATGAGCCCTGAGGCGATGCGCCTCGTCACTCCCGAGACCCTCGAGTTCGCCACCGGTCACCCTCCGGTCACTCAGCTCACGGGGAACGTCGAGCACGTCACGTTGCTCGGGCCGGGCGCAGGTCGGGCGGACCTCTACCTGATCGCCCCCGCGACGGCGAACACGATCTCGAAGATCGCTCACGGGATCGACGACACCCCCGTCACCTCCTGTGCCTCGGTCGCGCTCGGGGGAGGCGTACCGATGCTCCTCGCCCCGGCGATGCACAGCCACATGGGTGTGAACCCCGCCGTGCAGGAGAACCTCGAGAAGCTTCGCGCCTGGGGGGTCGGCATCGTCCCCGGCGCGTCCGTCGAGGGGGAGGACAAGATCGCTTCCCCCGAAGAGGTGGCGGCCGCCGTGCTGCACCGCCTCGGCTCCGGACCCTGGGCCGGCCGCCACGTGATCGTCATCGGGGGCGCCGCCCGCGAGGCCATCGACGAGGTCCGGTCGGTCACGAACGAGAGCTCGGGGAAGACCGCGGTCGCGCTCGCGAACCAGGCGTACTATCGGGGGGCCGAAGTGGAGCTCTGGGCGGGAGCGCTCCAGGTCCCCGTCCCGTCGTGGATACCCGTGACCCCGTGGAGGGGTGTCGAGGACCTTCTCGCGCTCGCCCGCCGAAACCGCTCGGAACTCGGCGAAGCGGCGGCGGTCATCGTGCCGGCCGCGCTCTCGGACTTCACCCTCGAGCGCCGACCCGGGAAGATCCCGTCACGCGAGCACGAGAGCCTGACCCTGACCCTCAAGCGAGCGCCGAAGGTCCTGCCCGAGCTGCGTCGAATGGCCCCGCCGCCCGCACGCCTCGTCGCGTTCAAGTTGGAGCCCGCGATGGCCGCTTCCGCCCTCGAGGAGGAGGGCCGCCGCCTGGCCCGAGAGACCGGCGCGGATTGGGTGGTCGCGAACGAGGTCGCCTCCATGGGCTCGGCTCAGATGAACGCGCTCGTGCTGCCTCCCTTGGGCGGTCGCCACTGGATCCGCGGACCCAAGGCCGAGTTCGCCGGTAAGCTGCTCGACGACATCGGACGAGAACTTTCGAACTTCGCGGCGAGTCCGAGCCCCCCGACCCACCGGGCCCGACGCCCCGGGCGCTATCGTCCCCGAGCTCACTGATCGACCGGACGGTCGAAGAGACCCCGGCGAGAGCCCGCCCGAGGGCGAGAGCCCCTAGATCGCGTTCACGAGGAATCCGATGAGAAACCCGAGCAGGATCCCGAGGTAGGTCAACCGCTGCTTGAGGTAGGTCGCTTCGGGCGGTATGGCCGGTCGGAACGCGGTGCGGAGCATCGGAAGGATCGAGTAGAGGATGGCTCCGATCGCGAGCGCATCGAAGACCAGGTCGAACGGAGCGCTGTTGTAGAAGTATCCGGTGACCCCCCCGACCACGGTCGGAAGCCCACCGATGAGAAAGAAGATCGCGATCAGGCCCACTCGCCGGTCCTGATGGGTAAGCAGGGGGGCCGTGATGGGGAAGCCTTCCGTCACGTTCTGAAGGAAGAACCCGACGAACACGACCGTCGAAAGTCCGACCACTCCCAGCGCCCAGTAGGCTCCGAACACGAGACCTTCGGTCAGGTTCTGGAACCCGATCGCCAACGCCACGATCAGCGCGAGCGACACTGGGGTTGCCTTGGTCCCACGCGCGCGGTGCTCGGTGGCAAAGAGGACGAGATAGCATGCGGCCACGGCGACGGTGAACCCGACCGCGTAGGTCCAGTCGGCCACGTACGACGCGCCGGCCGAACTGCCGGGGTAGATGATCGGGGAGACGTCGGAGAAGATGTCCGCGAGCAGGAAGATCAGGATCCCGATCGCGGCCGAGTTGAGGACCGTGATCGTGCGCGACGCCATCCGCTTGTAGAGGATGACGGGCATCGAGAGGTAGATCGAGAGGCCCATCACCGTCGAGAGGGCCACCAGCTCGGGGAAGTTCGCCATCGGTTGGGTGGGCCTCCCTCGGGAGGTTAGTACTTAACTCCCACCGTTAGCCGGTCGCGGTCCTGAGGACCGGCCGCGGCCTCTCCTCGCGAACCCCTGCCGGAAGCCGACCGAACACGTCCGGAGTTTCCCCTAGCCGTTCGCCGACCGCCGCCCTTAATAGACGGACCCCATGCGCGCGCGGAGGAATTCCATGGTCAAGCTCGCCGAGTGGCAAGGAAAGAGCGTCTTCCGGAAGTACGGTGTGCCGCTCCCGCGGGGCGAGGTGGCCCGTTCGGCGGCGGAGGCCGAGTCGCTGGTCCGGGACGGAAAGGTCCCGCTTCCGTGCGTTGTCAAGGCCCAGGTGCTTTCGGGCGGTCGGGGCAAGGGCGGCGCGGTCCGGTTCGCGAGCACTCCCGAGGAGGCCCGCGCGGCCGCCGAGGCGATCCTAGGACTGGAGTTCAAGGGCGAGAAGGTGCGCGAGCTCTTGCTCGAGGAGAAGCTCACGATCGGTCGGGAGCTCTACCTTTCCCTGACCCTGGACCGGACGCAGCGGCTTCCGATCATCATCGCGAGCGCCCGCGGAGGCGTCGAGATCGAGTCGGTCCCCGACGCCGAGATCGACCGCCAGACGGTGGACCCGTTCCCGGGGCTTACGAGCTACGAAAAGCGACGCGCCGCCAAGGTTCTCGGCCTCGCCGGGACCCAGGCACGTTCGCTCGACCGGCTGTTGGACGCTCTGTGGAAGGTCTTCCAGCAGGAGGACGCCGAGCTGGTGGAGATCAACCCGCTCGCCGTCGTGGGCGACGGGCTGGTCGCGCTGGACGCGAAGGTGATCATCGAGGACGACGCGGGGTTCCGCCACCCCGAGTACGCCGAGGTCCGCGGTGACCTCACGGAGCTCGAGGAGGTCGCGCGAGAGAAGGATATCGCGTTCGTCCAGCTGGACGGCAACATCGGGGTCATCGCGAACGGCGCCGGGCTTACGATGGCGACGCTGGACGTCCTGAAGGAGCTCGGCGGCGCCCCCGGAGTGTTCCTCGACCTCGGAGGCACCGACGACCCGAAGAAGGTGACCGAGGCGTTCCTGCTCATGGCCCGGGCCAAGCCGACCGCGGTCTTCCTCAACATTTTCGGCGGGGTCACTCGCTGCGACTCGGTCGCGAAAGGACTGGTCGAAGCGATGCGCGAGGTCCCCGCGAACGAACGGTTCCCCCTGATCGCGAGGATCCGGGGCAACAACGAGGCGGAAGGGACCGAGATCCTCCGCTCGGCGGGGATCACGTCGACCTCCGACCTGCGGGCCTCCGCCCAGGCCGCCGTCGACGCCGCACGGGGGCGCCCATGAGCGTTCTCGTCGACCGCGACACTCGGGTGGTCGTCCAGGGGATCACGGGCCACCAGGGGACCGTCCACGCTCGGGAGATGCGGCTCTTCGGCACCTCCGTGGTCGCCGGGGTCACCCCGGGTAAGGCAGGGACCGAGGTCGAAGGGGTCCCGGTGTTCGATTCGGTCCGGGACGCGGTCGAGGCGACCCACGCGAACGCCTCCTCCATCTTCGTTCCGGCACCGTACGCGCGGGACGCGCTGCTCGAGGCGGTGGACGCCGGGATACGTCTCTGCGTCGTCGTCACCGAGCACATCCCCTTCCACGACAT
The DNA here is from genome assembly GCA_002503985.1 of Thermoplasmata archaeon UBA61. Taxonomy (GTDB): domain Archaea; phylum Thermoplasmatota; class Thermoplasmata; order Lutacidiplasmatales; family UBA184; genus Lutacidiplasma. The sequence continues at coordinate 152,150 of DASW01000003.1, read as the reverse complement.
GCTGGTGATGTACCACTACGCGAGGTCGAAGGGGACCCGTATCATCGGTCCGAACTGCCCGGGCATCGCCTCCCCGGGGGCTTCCAAGGTCGGGATCATCCCGAACGTGGTCTTCCGCCCCGGCCGCATCGGCGTCATCTCGAGGAGCGGCACCCTGACCTACGAGATCGTCAGCGGGATCAAGGAGACCGGCCTCGGCCAGTCCACGTGCATCGGCCTCGGGGGAGACCCGGTCGTCGGGACCACGTTCGTCGACGCCCTGCCCCTCTTCGAAGCCGACCCCGACACGGATGCCCTCGTGATGGTCGGAGAGATCGGTGGAACGGCCGAGGAGGACGCGGCCGAGTACATCCGCCACCACTTCACGAAGCCCGTCGTCGCGTACATCGCAGGGAGGAGCGCTCCCCCCGGGAAGCGGATGGGGCACGCGGGCGCGATCATCACCCGCGGAAAGGGCACGGCCCAGACCAAGGTCGCCGCGCTGGAGGCGGCCGGGGCTCGCGTGGCCCGGCTTCCCTACGAGATCCCAACGCTCGTCGGCGAAGCGGTCCGGAGCGCCCGCCGATGACGTCCCCGGCCGACGACCCTTCCACCGGTGAGGCCGAGGAACCGTGCTTGGTCCCCGGTTGCGGCGCCCCGTCGGTCCGGCATCTGTCGCTCACCGAGGCCCGGAAGGCGTTCTCGGGACTCCCGGACAAGGGACGGAGAGCTCCGCTCTGCCGGGACCACTATCGGGAGTGGAAGAAGGCGACCAAGCAGGCGCGAAAGCTCGACCGCGTGACCTGGTAGGGAAAGGAAGGGGTTCGGGACCGTTTCGACGGGTCCGTTACTGCTTTCGCATCTTCTGGGCTCTCATGCGGCGGCGCATCCGCTTCTTGCGCCACTTCCAACGCATGTGGCCGCGTTTCTTCCAGACGCGCGAAGAACGTTTCATTCCCTCTCAGTCCGAACGCGCGGCGGTACGGGCGACCGTTTATTAGGGTTGCCCGCGCCGGGCCGGTCCCGCCGGTGGCCGAAGGGGGGTCCGGACGCCATCGGTCCAGGGCCTATCCCGAGCGCCCTCGCGGCCCGGGAACCCCCGTTCGGCCGTTCCCCATCGTTATCTAGCGGCGTTCGGTCGGGGCTCCGTGCTCGACCAGAGCGACCTCGAGATCAACGTCCTCGAGTTCCGACAGCGCTCGTTCCAGTTCGACCGGTTGGTCTCCGTCGGGGCCAGCGAGTACGCGGTCTTCTCTCGCACCGAGACCGAAAGCGAGAGCCAGTTCCGACCCCGCCTGGTCCACCTGCGCCTCGTGGCTCCCCGGGCGTGGGTCGTCTACGACGAGCCGAACGACGTACTCCTCCTCTCGAAGGACGGGTCGACGCTGCCGGCCCGCCTCTCGGAGCCGGTGACCGAGGTCCGCGCCGAGAGTTCCGAGTTCCACGAGCAGGGGATCGATTGGCGCCGCGCCGAGGGGCCGGGCGGGCTCCTCGTCTACGCCCCGGCGGAGCTCGCGCCCGAGGTCCTATCGCCCTCCGGGCTTACCCGAATCGCCGGGCCCTGAGGCGGCGCCGGGTCGCCCTACGAGCTCGGGGCGTGCAGTGCCCGGTCGAGCACCGCCGCGAGCAGGCCACCCACGATGGGGGCCACCCAGAAGATCCAGTCCTGTCCGATCGCCCAGTTCCCGCTCGACCACATCGAGGAGAGCACCGCCGGGGCGAAGCTGCGGGCGGGGTTGATCGACGCCCCGTCCACCGGGATGGCGACCAGGTTCGCCATGAGCAGCGTGAGCCCGATGCCGATCGGAGCGAGGTTCTTCGCCGTGCCGGTGGCCCGGGTCGAGAACAGGATCACCATCACCAGGAAGAAGGTGAAGGCGACCTCGATGAGGAACACCGCGCTCATGTTGAATCCGCCGCAGAACGTTGACCCGGCCGAGTAGCACTGCGAGCCCAACGCGTGGGCTTGCGCGGTCGGGAAGAACGAGGAGTTGCCGTACGCGATCCCGGCGATGACCCCCATGCCCAGCACGGCCCCGGCCAGTTGGGCGAGGATGTACGGGATCACGTCCCGAGCGGGGAACTTGCCGGCGACCCAGGCCGCGATCGTAACGGCCGGGTTGAAGTGGCCGCCCGAGATGTCCCCGAACGCGTAGATTAGCCCGACCAGCCCGAACCCGACCGAAAGACTCACCAGCAGGACTCGGGTGAGGTCGATCTCTCCCAGGCTGAAGACTGCCGCGCCACCCACCGCAAGCAGCAGTCCGAACGTCCCGACGAACTCCGCGAGGTACTTCTGGCCCGTGCTCCAAGCCATACGGCGGCGACCGGCGATTTCCCTCTAAAACCTATCGGCGGAGGGGTGGAGGGGTCCGGCGGGGCTTCAAAGGACCCCCATCTCGGTCAGCTTCTCCGGCAGGTAGTGCTCGGTCACGTAGTTGAGACCGTACTTCGCGAGCGACTGCTGCTCCGCCTTCTTCCCGTTCTTGAGCATCAGCTCGATCTCCGCCCGCCACTCGGCCGTCCCGAACCGAGGGTCGGTGAGCTCGGCCTGGAGCGCCCGGATGTCCTGTTCGGAGAGCTTGTCGTGGGGTAGGTCGTAGTTCTCGATGTCGGACGCCGTCACGCCCAGGAACTCCGCGGACGGGGTCGCGAGGTAGCTCGAGAGGTGCGCGGTCTTGATCGCCCCGTAGGCGACGGACGCGAAAATGCGGAACGACCACGGGTCGCCGTCGGTGAAGACCACGACGGGCAGCTTCAGCTCCTCGGACGCGCGGCGTAGAAAGCGTCGCGTCGAACGGGCCGGCTGCCCTTTCAGATGGAGCAGGATCGCGTCGTGCTGCTCGTCGAACCCGTTCTCCGCGAGTCGGTCGACCATGCCACCGCACTCGATAGCGATGAGGAACTTCGCGTTCGTGCTGACGAACTCGATCTTCTCCTTCTCAACGTTGAACGGAAGCGAGTACCCGCCGTCGCCCACGTCGTCGCGGCAGTTGATCTTCTTCACGACGCCCTTTCGGTTCCGCTCCTTGATCGTGAGGTCCCCGATGACCGACGCGCCGTTCTCCTCGGGGTGCAGCCGGAAGTCCTCGCGCAGCCGCTCGCACATCACCTCGAGGTCCTCGATCAGGAGGTTCGACTCGTCCTCCCCGTGGAACTTGGCGTCCTCCCACGCTTCGCTGATGTAGTAGAGCTCCCGCAGGGTCGAGGTCTTGCCCTCGCGGGCCATCTCGTTGATGAAGTCGACGAGATAGAACGTCCTCAGGAGCATGAGCGCGCCGTCGAGCTTGCGGGCGCTCCTCGTGCCCATCGCGCGTCCGAGCTTCCAGACCCCCTCCCGCGACTGGAACGAGATGTTCTGCTTCGTCCTGAGCGGCAGGCGCATCCGGGGGATCTCGCCCCGGTCGAGCTGCCCGTAGATCTGCTCCGCGAGGTCCAAGGTCGGCGCGAGCGCGTCCGCGCGGACCTTCACCGGTTCCTCGTCGTCAGTCTTCTTCGCTGGTGTGCGCGCTCGCTTCGGCGGCATCGTAATCCACCTCCTCTTCCCCGGTCGCTCCGTTCGCCGCGGCGTCCGCGGCGGCGGCTTCGGCGGCTTCGACAATCGTACGGGGGAGCCGAACGTCCCAGTCGCCGGGGAGCGGCTCCGCCCCCAGGATGTGCGCCTCGTCGATCCCCGCCACGTACCAGTCCAGGTCGTTCGCCTCCACGTCTGTCTTCGGAGGGAACGAGAAGGAAAGCGCGGTCCGGCCGTTGGGCCCGAGCTTGGGGAGCGTCCACCACGCCCGTCCCAGCGCCGCCTCCACCCCGTCCGGCACCGGCTCGAACACGGCCAAAGGGAAGACGTCGGGCGGGATCTCGACGAACAGCTCCAGCACCCGGGTGCGGGGCGTGTAGTTCGTGACCTCGACCTTGGCGCGGACCCCGTTCTTGTCGGATTCGAATGGGGTCTCCACGTTCACGATGTCCATGATGCGCGTGATGACGGGCGTGAGGTCGGGAACCCCCTTCCCGACGAGATGGCTCGTCTTCTCCGCGAGCTTGGGGAGGATCCGCTGGATGATGGCGAACTTCTCGCTCGCGAAGTCGCGTCGGCTCTTGCGCGAGATGTGCGTGCGCAGGTGGCGGGCGGCCGCCTGGAGGGCGAGCGTCAGCTCCTTGTCGATCTCGGGGTCCTCGGCGACGGCCTCCTTGGCCTCGTTCGTGAACGGCACCTTGGTCGAAGCGACGTGCACCAGGATGAGTGCGGGACCGCTCGGCAGGCCCGAGCCCCCCTTCTGGTCGAGGCCGTAGCGCCGCCAGTCGAGGTTCGAGATCGCGTTCGTGATCGCGCAGGCCCCCTGCTGGAAGAGGAGGGGAACTCGGTTCGCGAACCGAAGGATCTGGACCGGCTGGTCGGCGGGCAGGCCCCCGCCGTAGACGAGCCCGACCTCGACCATGAAGGGAAAGCCGGCGTGGACCTTCGGGGGACGGCTCACGGGGGGGCAATAGAACTCGGGTCGCAGCTCCCCGAGGACGTTGCGCAGTCCCCGCTTGATGAGGATGGAGCCGATAGGGGAGAGTCCTTCGGGGGACGGAGCGATGAGCGGCGCGTCGTGGAGCGCCCGAAGGAGCCGGTCCTGCTCGTCCCCCGACACCGACGCGGGAGGGGCGCTGTTCGTCAGTCCCGCGGCCGCGAGGAGCTCCCGAGCCGTCCGCGCGCTCACGCCCTGCAGGTCCTTCGTGAGGAACTCGGCGAGGCCGCTGCGCTTGGACGCTTTGAGGAGGTACCCGAGTTCGCCCAGCTCGAGGCCGTACGGGTGCGGAAGGGTCTCCTTCGCGACCGGGGGGAGGTCGGTGCTAGCCCTCTCGAACGTCACTCGCGTGCCATCGGGCTCGACCAGGACGATGCGCGCGTGCGGGTTGACGATCGCGGTTCCCCGGAGGTACTCGTACGGGGACTGGCGGCCGCGAACGTACCGTGCCTTCAGAACGAGCTCGACCCGGGTCCCGTGCGGGGAGTCCCACAGCGTAACGTCCTCGGAGACCACCCTCGGCTGGTTCTTCTGCGTGTCGATGACGAGCTCGAGGACGTGCGCGGCCTCCTCTTCCTCCACCTTCGAGGTGACCCGCGCCGGCCGGGCGGTCGTGAGGTTGGCGTAGAGGACCGCCGCGGAGATGCCGATCCCCTGCTGGCCGCGGGCCTGACGGTTCGAGTGGAAGCGCGAGCCGTAGAGGAGCCGGGCGAACACGTTCGGGATCTCGCGACGGAGGATCCCGGGCCCGCTGTCGGTCACGGCGACACGGAGTCGGTCGTCCGTTTCTTTCGAGATCTCGACCAGAATGTCGGGAAGGATCCTCGCCTCATCGCAGGCATCGAGCCCGTTGTCGACGCCCTCTTTCACCGTCGTGAGGAGGGCGCGCTGCGGGTTGTCGAACCCCAAGATCTGACGGTTCCGCTCGAAGAATTCGGCGACGGAGATCTCGCGCTGTTTCGCGGCCAGCTGCTGGGCGATCGTCGGGGGCGGCGACACCGACTCTCCGGGGGGCCGGGCCCCCTATAAGGGCCGCGTTGGAATCGAACGCGTCTCGGAATGTGAGGGGCCCTCCGCCGCCGCGCCCGGCCGCCCGGCCACGTCCCGCAGCACGGGCCGGAACGGTCTCCACCGAGCGGCCTCGGCGATGTCGACCTCGAGCAGCGCGAGCGACTCTTCGGGAGCCGCGGGAGCGAACGCCACGGGGGTGGTCGGAATCAGCTCGCCCCGAGCATCCCAGGCTGCCGAACCGCCTCCGAAGACGACGCCGTCCTCCACGCCGACCCGGTTCACATACACTACTGGCACCGCGTTCTCGATCGCCCGGGCCGGGAGCAGCCGCTCGAAGAGCCGACCGCTCGTGACCGGGGAGGCCGAGATCACGACGAGGAGCTCCGCCCCGCCGAGGGCGAGCTGTCGTGAGACCTCGGGGAAGAACGTGTCGTAGCATATCTCGAGCCCGACCGATGCCCCCGCGAGGCGGACGGGGACGCTCCGGTCGGACGGCGTGAACTGGACCCCCTCCTCGAACGGTCCGAACGTGGGTAGGTATCGTTTCACCTGGACCCGGTGCTCTCCTTCCGGGGGCACGGCCAGCGCGGCGTTGTGGATCTCCCCCGAGCGCTCCGTGGAGGCGACCGGCGCTCCGACGACGAGGGTCGTCCCCGTCTCGTGGGCCAGCCGGCGGAGCGCGGAGACCGTACGGTCGCCCTCCTTCAGCGCGAGCTGGTGGAACCGGTCCCCGACGCGGTAGCCCGAGAGGAAGAGCTCCGGGAAGACCGCGAGGTCGCAGCGGACCGTGCGGACCGCGGCCGCGAGCCGTTCGGCGTTGGCGTGGAGGTCCCCCGGCACTGGGGCGAGCTGGGCGAGCAGGATCCGCATCAATAGAAGTAACGACGCACGGAGATGAGGTAGAGGAACAGGACCACGAAGATCAGAAACAGGACGGTGATCGACCCGGTGAAGAACAGGTACGCCGAGGTGGCGAAGACGAGGACGAGGGTCGTCCAGAGGGCCCAGGTCTCCTGTCGCCAGAGGGAGGTCGCGATCCCGATGAGGGCCGCCCCGAGGATGGCGAGGATCGCCGCCCCATAGAGGTCGATCGACTGGAAGATCTCGAGCGACGAGGGGACGACGCTGTTGACGAGCGTGGCGAGGAGGAAAAGGAGACCCGCGAGCAGCATCACGACCCCGAAGATGGCGATCAGCACCGACACGAGCCCGACGCCGATGGGAAGGCGCGGGCGCACCGGGGTCGGTGCCCAGGCCGGAGGTAGGTGACCGTACTGCACGTCGGAGTTCGCCGCGGGCGCGGCCGCGCCGGCGGAGACCGTCGAAGAACCGCCCATTTCCCGCCCCTCTCGGAGCGTTCGAGTCCGGGCGGGGAAGATGTACCTTTCGCTCGAAACGCGACGCTAGAACCGCCGCTCGACGGCGCCGTGGGCGAGGCGTTCGAGGAGCAGGCGGTACGGCCCGTTCGGCACCGGCTCGAGGGCCCGGATCGCCCGGTCCGCCCATTCCATCGACTCCCGGGCGACGATGGAGTCGGTCCCCGCGAGGTCGGTGAGCTCGCGCAGGCGCAGAAGGTGCTTCGTGCGCTTGCGTCGGTGCTGGAACAACTCCTCGAACTCGGCCTGGCGGCGAGAGTCGAGACGCGCATACGTCTCGAGCGAGACGAGGGTGGGGTTCCCCTCGCGCAGGTCGGTGTAGAGCGGTTTACCGAGAAGGTCGGGGTCCCCGTAGACGTCCAAGAGGTCGTCCCGGATCTGGAACGCGATGCCGACCGCCTTCCCGTACGTCTGGAGGGCGTCGACGGTAGTCGCGGGCACCTCGGCAATCTCTGCGACCGAGGCGAGCGCCGCGCCGATGATCGCCGCGGTCTTGCGCTCGACCACACGGAAGTAATGCTCCCGACCCGAGGAGAGGTCGTAGCGGCTCGCGTCCTGGAGCACCTCCCCCTCGACCAGGTCCGCGCACGCCTCGCCGCAGCGCAGGATGATCGACTTCGGGTACTCGGCGGCGAGCTCGAACGCCCGCACGAACAGGTAGTCCCCTCCCACGATCGCGAGCGGGACGCCGAAGGCGCGCGGCATCGACGGCCGTCCGCGCCGGGTCTCGGCATGGTCGATCACGTCGTCGTGGACGAGCGTCGCGGTGTGGATCAGCTGGAAGGCGGCCGCGAGGGAGTGGATCGGACGCGTCGAGGTCGCTCCGAGCGAGCGGAACACCGCGGCCATGAGGAGCGGCCGGACCCGCTTCCCCCCCATCGACACGGCGTACCGGGCGGCCTCGGTGAGCTGCGCGAAGGTCGAGGCGAGGACCTGGTTCAACCGCCAGTCGATGTCCGAGAGGTCCCGGACGAGGACGGGGAGGAGCGGGGAGAGCTCGAGCGCGGTCTCCGTGCCGAGGGTCTGAGTGACGAGCGCCTCGAGGGAGGGCTCGAGCGGGTCGTCCGACTCGGGAGTCGTCACGAGCTCACTCCCAGGCGAGGGGGCCAGCGCAGCCGCATCATCGCATCCAAACCCGACACCCCGATATATCGCATGCCTAGGGCCAGCAGGAGGTCCGGTCGGGCGAACCGCTCGGTCATCCGCTGGATCCGGGCCGCCCGTTCGAGGGGGACATATAGCGCTTCCCTCCAGGACACGTCGTACTCCGCGAGCGGTGCGCCGGAGCGGACGTGCCGGGCCGCCGCCGCGCCGGCGAGCCAACCGCTCAGCATCGCCGTGGGGATCCCTCCGCCGTTGGTCGCCATCACGAGGTTCGCCGCGTCCCCGGCGAAGAGGGCGCGTCCTCGGACCAGGCTCTCGGGGGGCGGGCCCAGGGGGACCCACCAGGCGGTCTTCGCCCGAGCGGGGCCGAGGCCCGCGTCCGAAACGAACCGGTCGAGGAGGCCACCGAGCGACGCGCCCTTGGGGACCTTCGCCACCCCGAGGCCGACGTTCGCGTCCCGCGCTCGAGGGAACCGCCAGGCGTAGCCTCCCGGGGCGACGTGGCCGAAGTAGATGTCGATCCGGTCGTCCAGGGGGCCGTCCACGGTCGCAGTGATCATCCGAAAGAGCTCGCGGCGGGGAGCGAAGCCGACGGACCGCCCCACGGTCGAGATCGGTCCGTCAGCCCCCACGACCACGCTCGCACGGAACCGGTCCCCGCCTGCGGTCTCGACCACGTCGTCTCGGACAGCGGTCACGCCGACGGGGAACCTCAGCTCCGCGCCGGCGCCCTCCGCGCGGAACGCGAGCGCCTTGTCGAAGGCGCGCCGCGAGACGGTGCACCCCGCCAGCGGGAAGCGGAAGACGTGGCCGAACGGGGAGATGCAGGCCATCTCCCGGGTCTCCCGAAGGACGGTCGTCCCGGGGATATCGTAGGCCTTCGCGATCAGCTCACGGCACCCGAACAGGTCCGCGAGCTCGCGGGGCGCGGGCACGAACTCCCCGCACTGTACGGGGTGCCCGAGCTCGTCCCGGTGGTCGAGGAGGAGGGTCGTCGCGCCGCCCTCCGCGGCAGCCTGGGCCGCTAGCGACCCTGCCGGACCCGCTCCGACGACCACCACGTCGTAGCGGTCCACTACTCCCTCACGGCCCTACGTGGATGAAGTGTTGAGCGGCGTTCGAGATCGCGCCCAGCACGGGCTGGGGGTAGACGCCGAACGCCACCACCGCCACGGCGATGAGCGCGATCGCGGTCGCGCGGGCGTAGCCGAGTCCTCCGGCAGCAAGGAGCGAGGGCTCTGAGCCCCCGGCCACCGCTCCCGTGGGGAGCGCGTCCGGCTCCGGGCGGTCGAAGAACATCACCTTGAGGACCCGGGCGTAGTAGAACACGGAGAGCGCGCTGTTGAGGAGGCCCGCGACCGCGAGCCAGACGAAGTACCCCTGGGCCTCGACCGCGGAGCTGAACAGGACGAACTTCGAGACGAACCCGAGCGTGAGCGGAACCCCCGCGAGGGAGAGGAGCATGAGGCCGAAGGCGACGCCGAGGAGCGGCCGGCGGGTCCCCAGCCCCTTCCAGTCGTCGATGAGGGGGCCGACCCCGAGCGCGGTGACCCCGGCGACGACGAGGAACACCCCGGTCTTCATGAAGACGTTCGCGAACATCTGCAAGGTCGCGCCGGTGAGGGCGGGCGACGTGCCGATCACGATCCCGATCAGCATGTAGCCGGCCTGGCTGATGGACGAGTAGGCGAGCATCCGCTTCATCTCCTTCTGGAGGAGCGCGAGCACGTTGCCCACGGTCATCGTCAGGACCGCGAGGATCGCGAGGGTGACCTGCAGGACCGGTCCGATGTTGACCGTGCCGCCCGAGAACGGGCTGCCGCCCGCGCCGGGGGCGACGAACAGCACCGGTCCCAGGAAGACCAGGAAGATCGCGAAGAGGCCGACCTTCTTCGACCCGCCCGTCAGGAACGCGGTGACGTCGGTGGGAGCGCCGTCGTAGACGTCCACCGCCCACGCGTGGAACGGGACGAGGGTCGCCTTGAACGCGAGCCCCGCGATCAGGAACCCGTAGCCGAGCAGGACGAGGACCGGGTAGCCGACCGACCCTGCGACCGCCCGGATCGCGAAGAGGTTGGTCGTCCCGTACGCCCCGTAGAGCAGCGAGGCCCCGAAGAACGACAGGGTCGTGGAGAGGGCGCCGATGATGTAGAACTTCATCGCGGCCTCGAGCGACCGCACGTCCTTTCGCGTGTACGCGACGAGCAGGTACGTCGAGATGCTGACGATCTCGACCGAGAGGAGGAGGAAGATCAGGTCGGAGGCGATCGTCACGAGGAGCATCCCGAGGGTCGCGAGCAGGAGCAGCCCGAAGAAGATCGGAGCGCCGCGCTCGTTGGACGGACGGCTCATCGATGCGAGGGCGACCAGGAACGACGCGGTGAGGAAGATCCCCTGAAAGACGAGGCCGAGCGAGGTGAACGCGTAGAGCGGCGTCGCGCCGGGAGCTATGGCCACGTCGACCTGGCCGGCGGAGAGGTTCGCGAGGAAGGCGAGCGGGGCGAAGCCGAGGTCGGCGACCACGAACAGGAGGGCGAGCGCGGACGCGCCGGCCGCCACCGCCCCCGTGACCTCGATGCGTCGGATGCCGAGGACGTCCAGGAGGAAGATGAGCAGCGTCCCCGCGAGCAGCAGGATCTCGGGGAGGAACGGTCCGGCGAACGAAGAGAGGTCCATCGTCCTAGGTCCCCGGGAATCCGTGGATGGGTGAGTTCATGATCACGTTCACGAGAAGGCCGGGAAGGATCCCGAACAGCACGGTGAACGCGACGAGGATCGCCATCGCGGCCCCCTCGTACCAGGGCACGTCGTGCGCCGTGGACGGGATCCCCCGGGCCGGCCCGAAGAGCATCCGCTGCATCATCCACAGGTAGAAGCCCGCGGTGACGACGAGGATGATGAGCGGGACGAAGACCCAGTACGCGAGGGTGTTCCAGGTGGCGAGGAGCGCGGTGAACTCCGCCGGGAAGCTGATGAGCGCCGGGAGGCCGAGGGAAGCGAGCGAACCGACCATGATGAGGGTCGATAACGTCGGCGTGGTCGGCGTGATCCCTCCCACCGCCGGGATGTCGCGCGTCCCGAACGTGTGGTGCACGCTCCCGGACGCCATGAAGAGGAGAGCGCTCACGATGCCGTGCGCGAACATGAGGAGCACCGCCGCGAGGAGCCCGAGGGAGGAGTCGAGCGCGATCGCGAGCAGCACGATCCCCATGTGGTTGATCGAGGAGTACGCGACCAGGCGCTTCATGTCGCGTTGGGAGAGCGAGAGGACCGACCCCCAGATGATCGAGACGAACGCCACGACATAGAGGACCGGCTGCATCGTGTGGAGTCCGCTCGGAAGGAGCTCGACGGCCCAGCGGATGAGTCCGTACGCCCCCAGCTTCAGGAGAAGCCCGGCGAGCAGCACGGAGCCGCCGGTGGGGGCCTCCACGTGGGCGTCGGGAAGCCACGTGTGGAACGGGACGATGGGGAACTTGACCCCGAAGCCGAAGAACAGCGCGAGAAACATGAACGACTGCAGGACGGACGATAGGCCCCGCGCCGACGCGTAGATGGCGGAGAAGTCGAACGACGCCGCGCCCGAGTAGAAGACGAGCGCGAGCATGCCGACCAGCATCACGATCGACGCGACGTGCGTGTAGACGAAGAACTTCAGAGCGGCGTACCGGCGCTGGGGCCCGCCCCAGTACCCGATGAGGAAGAACATCGGGATGAGGACGGCCTCCCAGAAGAGGAAGAAGAGGAGGACGTCGAGCGCGATGAAGACCCCGAAGCAGCCGAAACAGGTCAAGAGGACGAGGCCGAAGTACGCCGCCGGGCGCTTCTGTTCCTCCCAGGAGTACACCACGGTCGCGAGCTGGAGGACCGCGGTGAGCAGGATCAGGACGAGCGAGATCCCGTCCACGCCGACCGTGTAGTTGACGTGCATCCAGGCGATCGAGATCCAGCTGTACGACTCCCCGTCCGCGAACCCCGGCACGAGGGCGCTGTTGTAGCCGGGCCAGCCGGGGAAGGCGGCGAAGAGGGCCGCGACCTCCGCGAGGAACACGATGGTGGTCGCGAGCGCGACCCACCGAGCGCGGGAGCCTGCGAGGAACGTGAGGACGGTCCCGGCCGCGAGGGTCGCGACGATGACGGAGAGCAGCGGGATCATCGGCCTAGCCACCTCCGAGCCGCGACACGACGTACGGGGCTACGATCAGCAGGATCACGAAGAGCGCGATGAGGCCGGCGACCACGTACGCCGCGTAGTCCGAGACGACCCCGGACTGGATGCGCCGTAGACGGTTGCTGACGAGCGCGAACGCCCGCTCGAAGCCGTGCACCGTCCCGTCGATGACGAACCGGTCGAAGAAGTCGGCCGCGCGGGCGATGGTGTAGACTCCCTTCGCCCCGATCCAGTCGTATCCGATCTTGAAGTAGTAGCGCTTGAGGAGAAGGCGGCGCACCGGCTGGGCGGCGCTCGTCTCGGGGAGGGCGTAGACGCGACCGTTGCCCCACAGGACCCAAGCGAGCGCGATGCCGCTGACCCCGAGCGCGACGCTGGCCGCGGAGATCAGGAGGTCGGTCGTCCCGTAGACCGGCGGGATCCCGGTCGCCCCGGCGCCCGAGAGGAGGAGGGATTGGAACCCGGGCACGAAGATGAGGAGCCCGGCCCCGCACGCGAGGGCGCTCAAGAGGACGAGCGGCACTTGCATCGTCCACGGCCCTTCGTGGGCGTGCCCGAGGCTCGGGTCCCGCGGATGGTCGCCCGAGAAGGCGAGGAACCAGGCGCGGAAGATGTAGTAGGCCGTCAGGAACACGGCCGCGAACGCGAGGAGGAAGAACGGCCAGTACGCGGGGTGGCTGCCGAGCTGCGAGTAGACCGCGGAGAGGATGTCGTCCTTGCTCCAGAAGCCGGCGAACGGCGGGATCCCGGCGAGCGCGAGGCCCCCGACCGCGAACGCGATCGCGGTGAGGCGCATCGTCTTTCGGAGCCCGCCCATCTTGAACAGGTCCTGGGTCCCGACGGCGTGGATGACCGAGCCGGCGGCGAGGAAGAGGAGGGCCTTGAAGAACGCGTGCGTGAAGAGGTGGAAGAGCCCCACCATCGCGAAGCCCGCGCCGACGGCCATGACCATGTAGCCGAGCTGGCTGATGGTGGAGTAGGCGATCACCCGCTTGATGTCCGGGTGCACGACCGCCATCGTCGCGGCGAAGAACGCCGTGAACCCTCCGATCCCGACGATCGCGAGCTGGTCGGTGGACGTGAACCCGAGGAACAGGCTCGCAACGGCGAGCAGGTAGACGCCCGCGGCGACCATCGTCGCCGCGTGGATGAGGGCGCTCACCGTCGTCGGGCCTTCCATCGCGTCCGGTAGCCACACGTGGAGCGGGAACTGGGCGCTCTTCCCCGCGGCGCCGCCGAGGATCATGATGCCCGCGACCGTGAGCAGGGTCGAGTTGCCGCCGAGGCCGTGGCCGAGGAGGTAGGGCTGGTTCCCGTTCACGAACAGGAACCCGTTGGCCGCCCAGCCGCCCGAACCGGCCGGGCCGGCGAGGGCGAAGTTGTAGAAGTAGAGGAAGATCCCGAGGAGGAACATGATGTCCCCTACCCGGGTGACGATGAACGCCTCCTTCGCGGCGCTCGCCGCGCTCGGCTTCTCGTAGTAGAACCCGATGAGGAAGTAGGAGCAGACGCCGACCAACTCCCAGAAGACGAAGAACTCGAGGAGGTTGTCCGCGAGCACGAGCCCGCTCATCGCCGTGAGGAAGAGCGAGAGCTCGGCGTAGTACCGGGGAAGCCCCCGGTCCTGATGCATGTACCCGATCGAGTACAGCATGACGAGGAAGCCGACCACCGTCACGACGATCAGCATCAGCGCGGAGATCGGGTCGACCAGGGTCCCGACCACCAACGAGAAGCCGTTCGGGAACGGACCGGGCGCCGGAGCGAGATGGAGCCAGGTGTACCGGACGTCGGTGTAGGTGCCGGGGTTCACCATCTCCCCGACCCCGATCAACACGCCGACCACCATCGCGGCCCCGGAGAACGCGACCGAGACCCACCCGCCCCACTCGAGGCGGCGCATCCGGGTCCCCGCGAGGCCGACGATGACGAAGGCGAGGGCGCTGAACAGCGGGACCAGGAAGGCCCACCCGTACAGCCCGTCCAGGATGCTCGTCCTCGTCCCCCCCTTAGAGTTTCAGCTCGTTCGCTTGCGCGACGTTGATGGTCCCCTTGACCCGGTTGAGGGCGAGGACGATGGCGAGCCCGACCGCGACCTCGGTCGCGGCGAACCCGATGAGGACGACGGCGACCGCTTGCCCCGTAAGGCCCGCGGTCCCGTTCGAGAAGGCGCCGAAATAGACGAAGTTGAGGATCGCCGCATTCATCGCGATCTCGATCGCGATCAGGACGAGGATGAAGTTCCGGCGGGTGAGGATGCCGAAGAGCCCGACCGCGAAGAGCGCGGAGGAGAGGGCGACGAACCCGACGAGGGGCAGGGCGGTCATTCGCGGCCCTCCCGGACGAGGTAGATCGACCCCGCGACCGCTCCCATCATGAGGAGCCCGAGCAGGAGGAGCCACGGGCCGTTGGTCCCGAACAGGTTCTGGGAGAGGAGCGTGGGGTCGTAGACCGAGAGCGTCTCACTCGACTGCGGTAACTGCCCCACCGCCGTGACCACGAAGATGAACGTGACGACCGCGAGGGAGAGCGGCACGGCGTCGAGGCCGGTCACCGCCTCGCGCGAGAAGATCCGCTTCCGCGTGAGCATGACGCCGAAGAGCAGGAGGACGGTGACGGCTCCGGCGTAGACGCCGAGCTGCAGGACCCCGAGGAACGGAGCCTCCAGGAGGAAGTAGATCGCGGAGATGTCCACGAAGAAGACCGCGATCCACAGGATCGTGTGGACGAGCTCCCGGACGAGGAGCGCGGCCACGGCCGTGAACAGCGCGACCGCGGCGAGGACGATGAACGCCAGCTCCTCAAGGCTCACTTTCGGGTCCCCCAGAACAGGCACTCTTTCGGGCAGACGCTGATGCACGTCCCGCAGCGGACGCAGTCGGAGTCGTTGACGACCGGCTCCTTCCAGATCCGCTTCGGGATCTTCTCGCCGGCTTTCGCCTCCGGTTTCGGGATGTCGAGCATCGTGATGCACTGCGTGGGACAGTCCCGGGCACACGCGTTGCATCCGATGCAGAGCGGGACGTCGAGGAGGATCGAGTCCTCGTTCGCCGGCCGGGCGAGCCGGATCGGGTTCATCGGGAGCTTGGTCTTGAACACCTCGTTGAGGCGTTGCGGGGAGTAGACCATGTCCGAGCGCTTCGTGACGGAGAGCTCGTAGCGCGTGGTCATGGTGAGGCACCCTTCGGGGCACGCGTCCGAGCAGAACCCGCAGTAGCTGCACTTTCCGTAGTCGATCTCCGGGCACTTCTTCGGGTGCTTCGGGTCCCCGCCGGGGACCGTCACCATCTCGATGCAGAGGTCCGGACAGGAGAACTGGCAGAGGTTGCAGCTGATGCACGTCGCGATGTTGAGCGCGTGGACTCCCCGGTAGTTGTCCCAGACCTGCCCGAGGCCGATCGGCTTACCCGAAGCGACCGCCACCTTCTCGCGGAACTCCGGGTCCTCGAGCCGTTCGTACGGGTAGACGATCGTCGAGGGACGGAAGAGGCTCTTCGCGAACTGCCGAGCGGCGGTGGCCATCGGCCGAGCCACCCACAGGATCGGGTTCTGGTTCGGCTTTTCCGTGGCGGTGATCTCCGTTGCCATCCGCTTACTTCCCCCTAGTTTCACGGTGTCGGGAGGCAGCCGAACGGCCACACGCACTTCGCCACCACGAGGAGCGCGGCCACGAACACCGATACGAGCCCGAGCGGGATCATCCGGTTCCATCCCACCCGCAGGAGCTGGTCGGTCCGGACCCGGGGCAACGAGGCCCGGATCCATACGAAGACCCCGAAGACGATGTAGGTCTTGACCATGAACCAGAAGATGCCGGCGAGCGGCCACGAGGTCGCCACGCTCGGCACCCAGGACGGGAGCGTCCAGCCCCCGAAGAACAGGAGAACGACGAGGACGCTCCCGACCAGGGCGCGCAGGTAATCGGTGAACATGAAGAACGCGAAGAACATCCCGCCGTACTCGGTGTTCCATCCCTCGACGAGCTCCGCCTCGGCCTCGGGAAGGTCGAACGGGATCCGTTCCATCTCCGCCAGCATCGCTGCGACAAAGACGATGAGCGCGAGGATGAGCGGCCCCCAGAACCAGTAGTTCTGCTGCTCGTAGACGATCGTGTTCAGGTCGAAGCTCCCCGCGACGATCACGACCGAGACGACCGCGAGGAGGAGCGGGACCTCGTAGGCGATCATCTGGGCGGCCGAGCGCATCCCGCCCATCAGCGAGTACTTGTTGTTGCTCGACCAGGCGCTGACGAAGATGAAGAGGGGCGCGAACGCGAAGATCGCGAGCGCCAGGAGCAGCGTGAGGGGAAGGGCGCCCGTGTCCCAGCCCGAGGAGATCGGGAGGATGCCGAAGATCGCGAGGGACGTGATCATGTACGCCGTGGGACCGAAGTAGAAACCGAGGGGGTCCGCCTCCCTCGGCTTGACGGTGTCCTTGCGGAACAGCTTGAACCCGTCCGCGAAGTTCTGTAAGAGTCCGGCGAACCCGACGTGCATCGCTCCCCGCCGGTCCATGAACCGGCCGAGGAGCTTGCGCTCCCACCAGATCAAGAGGATCGTGTTGAGCATGGTCGCGGCGAGAATGATGACCGCGAAGATCACCACCGCGAACCCGGTCACGACGCCCGAGCTCGTGATCAGGTCCCGCGCGCCGCTGGGGAGGACCGACCCGAGCGCGGACGCGATCGTGTTGGAGAGGTCGTAGGAGACCGAGTAAAGCGTCGCTTGCGACATCGTTCCTCCCCCCTACCGGTCCACTTCTCCGATGCAAGGGTCGACGCTTCCCATGATGGGAGGGATGTCCGCCACCCGGTACCCGACGAGGTACTGGCGGGCGGCGCTCAGGTTGGCGAAGATGGGGGACCGGAACTTGACACGGTACGGGTGCTCCGTGCCTTCGTTGACGACGTACGCCTGGGCCTCCCCGTGCGGTTCTTCGACGGCGGAGAAGCCCACTCCCTTCGCATAGTTGCGCTTCAGGAGGTACCCCTCCCGGCCGACCGGGGCGTAGGGGGCGCCGAGCCAACGCGGAAGATGCTCGGCCATCACCGGGCCGGGGTGGTGTTCGAGCCAATCGACCGTCTGACGGAGGATGCGGATCGATTGGCGCATCTCCTCCATGCGGACGAGATAGCGAGCGGTGACGTCCGCCCCGTCCGCGACCGCCACGTCGAAGTCGACCGCATCGTACCGGGCGTAGGGCCGGTCCTTCCGGAGGTCCCGCTTCACGCCCGCGGAGCGGAGCATAGGGCCGGTGACGCCGTGCGCGATGCAATCGTTGGCCTTCAGAACGCCGAGGTGGTCGCACCGCTTGTGGAAGATGGAGGAGCCGAGGCAGAGCTGGTCGTACTCGCGGAACCGGTCGGTGAGCCAGTCGAGGACCTTGCGGGCCTGGTCGGTGAACGTCGGCGGGAGGTCGTTGCGGACCCCGCCGACCCGCATGTACTCGTAGGTCATGCGAGCGCCGGTGAAGCTCTGGAACAGGTCAAGGACGAGGTCCCGGTCGCGCATCCCGTAGAGGAACGGGGTCATCAGGCCGATGTCGTTCACGAATGCGGCGTACCACATGATGTGGGAGCCGATCCGCTGGAACTCCTCGCAGGTCATCCGGATGTACTGGGCGCGTTCGGGCGGAGTGATGTGGAGGGCCTGCTCGGACGCGAGGATGTAGAGGTGCTCCCAGGCGAGTCCCGCCACGTAGCAGGTCCGGTCCATCAGGGTGACGACCTCGTTGTAGTGGCGGTCCTCGCTGATCTTCTCGATCCCTCGGTGGAGGTAGCCCATCTCGGGGTCGACGTCCAAGACCACCTCGCCGTCGATGCGGACGCGCAGGTTCCAGAGGCCGTGCGTCATGGGGTGCTGCGGCCCCATGTTGATCCACATCTCAGACATGGCGCGTCTTCACCTCCAGCTCCTCGGGCTCGTGGATCTTGAACGAGCGCAGGAGCGGATGGAACGCGTACCCGTCCGGGGTCAAGAGGTGACGGAGGTCCGGGTGGTGGTCGAACGTGATGTCGACGAGCTCCCAGGTCTCGCGTTCGTGCCAGTTCGCGCTCGGCCAGACGGCAGAAGCGGTCTCGACGTGAGCGTCGGTCGCCGGCACATCCGTCGAGAGGAGGACGTACTGCCGCGCCGAATCCGACCAGGCGACGTAGAACACCTCGCGATGGTCGACCCAGTCGATCCCGCCGACCATCGAGAGATGGGCGAAGGAAAGGTCGTCCCGCACCGCTCGGAACAGGTCGAGCGCCGCCTCGCGACGGAACCGCACGCGGCCCGCCATCCCTTCGAACGCTTCGACGCCCAATAGGTTCTCCCCGAGCTTCGGGGCGAGGACCCGGGTCAAATCGTCCGGTTGCAACGGTGACTCCTCCTAGATGCCCGGCGGACGACCCGCCTACTCCTTTCGCTCCCGGATGAGTTGTTCCAGTTTCAGGATCCCGTCCAGCAGCGCCTCCGGGCGAGGCGGGCAGCCCGCGATGTAGACATCGACCGGGACCAGCTTGTCGACCCCGGGGACCACCGAGTAGGCCGTGCGGAACGGCCCGCCCCCGGTAGCGCAGTTCCCCATCGCGATGACCCACTTCGGCTCGGCCATCTGCTCGTAGAGCGTGATCAGCTTGTGCGCGACCTTCCACGTGACCGTCCCGTTGACGATCATCAGGTCGGCCTGCCGGGGGGAGGAACGGGCCACGACCCCGAACCGCTCGGCGTCCCAGCGCGCCCCAAAGGCGGCGGCGAACTCGATCGCGCAGCAGGCGAGGCCCCAGTGCAAGGGAAAGAGCGAGTTCCGGCCCGACCAGTTGAACATCGGGCGAATGAGCTTCGCCTGTCCCTGTTCCGCGATGAGGGAGGTGAGGGCCTCCTTCGAGGCGGGGATGAACTCCTTGGCCCGCAACGCTTCGATCTCGATGAACGGGACGGCCGCTTGGGTCGCCATCGGAAGCTCGTTGGAGAGCTGGAGGTCGACCGTCGGGTTCCGCGGGGATGGCGCGGGAGGGGCCTGTGCCGCCGTCAGACCACCCACCTCTTCTCGCCGCTGAGCGCGTAGTAGATGCCCGTGATCGCGAGCGCGGTGAACGCGAAGGCGATGAAGACCGGGAGCCAGGCCGAGTTGGCGCCACGGAAGGTGAGGCCCCACAGCGCGAGGATGAAACCGAGGACGTCGACCGCGACGAACACGATGGCGAACGTGTAGTGCTGGGTCGGGAAGTCGATCTGGGCTTCCCCCTCCGGCTCTTCGCCACACTCGTAGGTCGTGAGCTGGAGGTACGAGCTTCGACGCTTCGCGCCGATCATGCGGTTCGCGACGAGCGAGCCCACCGTAAACGCCGCGGCGATGACCGCGAAAACCAGGAACGTGGTAACCCCGGCGTCCAACTGCTCCTCCTCCCACTGGGCGAGCGGAACGTCCGACTCTATGACGTTATTTAACCTCAACCGGCTGACGGCGGCCGGACGGGGGGTCCGGGGGCTCGCCGGCGCCTTCGTGAGCCGTCGGAGTTATGGGTTCGCGTGGCTCGAACCCCTGATTCCGGGATGGAGAGTTTCCTAACTCCCGTAACGCTCACGGGGCGATGGGTCCGGCTCGTCCCCCTCGCCCCCGGCCACGCGAAGGCGCTGCGGGCGGCCGCGCAGGACCCCGAGGTCCGTAGGTACCTGATCCACGGGCCGGGAGAGACCCAGGAGGAGATGGATGCCCTCATCGAGCTCCTCCTCGAGCGCCAGAAGGCCGGCACCGACCTCCCGTTCACGACCGTGCTCCGGGCGGACGACCGACCCGTCGGGATGACCCGATTCCTCCACATCGACCGAACGAACCTCTCGGTCGAGGTCGGGGGCACCTGGCTCGACTCGGACCTTTGGAGGACGCCGGTCAACACGGAATCGAAGTTCCTTCTGTTCCGATACGCGTTCGAGACCGAGAAGGTCCACCGGGTCAGCCTCCGGACGGACCTTAGGAACGAGCGGTCCCAGCGGGCGATCGCGCGTCTCGGAGCGGTCCGGGAGGCGGTGTTCCGCGACGACCGTCTCCTCCCGGACGGCACCTTCCGCTCGTCCGTCGCCTACGGGATCCTCGCCTCGGAATGGCCCCACGTCCGGAGCGGTCTCGAGGCGATGCTGGCCCACGAGTGGGACCCTCCCGAGCGGCGCGGACCGGCGGCGGCACCGGAGAAGCCGGCGGCGGGGACGAAACGATGACCGGGAACGGGTTCCACCCTCCCATCACCCTCCGCGGTCGATATCTTGAGCTCGTCCCGCTCGTGCGGGAGCACGCCGCAAGGCTCGCCGAAGCAGGCCGCGACCCCGAGGTCTGGCAGTTCCTGCGGATCGGTCCCGGCCATCCCCCCACGACGGCCGAGATGGAGGCGTTCATCGACCAGCTTCTCGGGTACCAAGCGGCGGGGGACGTGCTGCCCCTCACGATGGCCCTCCTTCCCGAACGGACCCCCGTGGGGATCATCCGCTACCTCGACATCGACCGCCCGAACCGAATGGTCGAGATCGGCACGTGGCTCGACTCCCGGTATTGGAGGAGCCCCCTCAACACCGAAGCGAAGCTCCTGACCCTCGGCTACGCGTTCGAGGAGGAGAAGGTCCACCGCCTCCAGCTGAAGACGGATTCCCGGAACGTGCGGTCCCAGACGGCGATCGAACGGCTGGGGGGCGTGCCCGAGGGGGCCTTGCGCGAGGCCCACCTGGTCCGGAACGGGTACTTCCGCACGTCCCTCTACTACAGCATCCTCGAGTCCGAGTGGCCCGCCGTGAAGGCCCGCCTCGAAGAGAAGCTCTCGAAGCCTTGGGCGGGGCTCCCCGCCCCCTGAGGCGTTCCTACGGCGGCGGGAAGTTCGGCTTCCGCTTCTCGTGGAACGCGCGGATCCCCTCCGGGAGCTCGTTCCCCTGGGCCGCTTCCACGGCCCACCGACGCTCGAGCGCCATCTGGGATTCCGCGCTCTCGCTGAAGGCGGCGACCATGAGCCGCTTCACCCAGCCGTAGGCGCGGGTCGGGCCCTGGGCGAGCTCCTGCGCGCGCGCACGCGCGCGGCCCGGGAGCTCGGAGGCCGGGACGACCTCGTGGACGAGCCCCATCTCTCGGGCCCGGCTCGCGGGGACCCGCGTGTTCGAGAACAGGAGCTTCTGCGCGCCGCCGATCCCGAGGAAGTGGGGCAAGAAGTACGACAGGCCGCCGTCCGGCACCGTCCCGAGCTGGAGGAAGGCGGGGACGAGGACGGCCGTCTCGCTCGCGATCCGCCAGTCCGCCGCGAGGGCGAGGGAAAGACCGCCCCCCGCCGCCACGCCGGGAAGGGCGGCGACCACAGGCTTCGGCATGCCGAGGATCTCCCGAACGATGTGCTCCTGCTGGGCGGTCAGCCGGTGGAAGAGCTCCGGAAGGGTCCCGTTCGCGCGGTGTGCCTCCATGGCCGCGACGTCGCCCCCCGCGCAGAACGCCGACCCCGCCCCCGTCAGGAGGACCGCGCGCACGTCCCGGGCCACGGTCGCCGCTTCCAAGGCGGTCCGCAGCTCGGCCATCATGGGCTCGTCGAGCGCGTTGAGGCGCCCCGGTCGGTCGATCGTGATCGTGAGGACGGCTCCACTCCGTTCGGTCAGCACGCTGGGCATAGAGGTCTCCCCAGCGGGCAGGGAATCGCGGGACTTATAGGCCGACCTACCGCCGCCAAGCGGCCCCGGAGGTTCGGAGCGTCCGCTCCCCCCGCCTAGGGTGGGGCGAACCGCGGGCAGGAGGCCCTACGAGCTATTGGGCGGAGGCCGTCGGCGGGCCGGCCGCCCATCGTCCGGGGAAGGCCCCGAGGACGTCGCCGTCTCCGGGGAGTCGGCCGTCCCGGGGGATTCTGCCCGACTCGATGGCGGTGGGGCGATCGCGTCGGCGGGGGGAAGCACCGTCGTGATGTTGGCCCTCGACCCCTTGGCGGCAAACGGGGCAACGAACGCGGTCGACTCGTCGGACTCGGCCTTGATCTCCTCCTCGATCGTCTTGATCTCGGTCAGGAGCTCCTCCTGCCGCGGGATCGGGCCGAGGATGTCGTCCATCGTGCCGATGCGCTTCTCGAGGTCGTCGAGCGTGTTCAGGTTGCGGTCGGGGACCTGGCGGCCCGTGCCCAGGTACTCGGAGGCACCCTCGACCAGCCGAGAGAACTCGAACGGGAACAGGATCTTCGTCGCCTGGCCGTCGCCGACCTTGGCGACCGTGTCGAGCGAGAGGACGGTGAGCGCCTTCGAGTCGAGGACGCTCGCTCCGAGAGAGAGGATCCGCAGGCGTTGCGCCTCTCCCTGGCCTTCGAGGATGGTGGCGACCCGAGCGCCTTCGGCCTCGAGGATCTGGGATTGCCGGACCCCTTCGGCCTGAAGGATTCGGGACCGCTTCTGGCCTTCCGCGACCAGGATGGCGCTCCGCTTCTCCCCGTCCGCGCGCAGCACCGCCGCCCGCCGCTGCCGTTCGGCGGACGTCTGCTCTTCCATCGCGGTCTTGACGGGTCCGACCGGGTCGACCTCCTTGATCTCCACCGCGTCCACGCGGACGCCCCACTTGTCGGTCGCCTCGTCGAGGATGTCGCGAAGGCGGGCGTTGATCCGCTCGCGGTTGTAGAGGATCTCATCTAGCTCCATGTCGCCGATGATGGACCGGAGCGTCGTCTGGGCGAGCGCCAGGGTGGCGACCTGGTAGTTCTGGACCTGGAAGATCGCCTTCGGGGCGTCCACGACCTTGATGTAAATGATCGCGTCGACGTTGGTCGGGGAGTTGTCCTTGGTGATCACTTCCTGGCGGGGCACCTCGAGGACCTGCGTTCGCAGGTCGATCTTGAGGACGCTCGCGAGCGGGCTTACTAGGTTGAACCCGGGGTTGATCATCCGCTTGTACGAGCCGAGCAGCGTGACGATACCCTGCTGGTACGGTTGGATCGTGTAGATCATCCGCGTCAGCAGGACGAGGATGATCACGAACGCGAGGACGATTCCCACTATGACGAACGTGTAATCCATCGGGACCTCTCCGGTGAGCGTCGCTCCGCTGCGACGACCGGGGCCCGAACCCCGTCGGAGGGTGTAACCCTTTCCGTCGGGCCCGGAGCCGGACTAGGCGGGTTTGGAGGGTTCGATGGGCACGACGGTTACCGAGACCCCTTCCCCGTGGATGACGCGGACGTGGGTGCCTTCGGGGATATCGACGGACGCGCGAGCCGACCAGACCTCCGAGCGGACCCGGACCTTCCCTTTGAGCGTGTTCGGAACGATCGGAACGATGACGACCGCCTCGGCGCCCACGAGCCCGCCGCTCGTGGTGCTGAGCGGCCAATGGTTCGGGGCGACCCAGCGGTAGTACGGGATCTCGATGAAGGCGGCCATGATCGCCACCACGATGATCAGGATCGGGCCGATGGCACTGTCCAGGAGTACGTTGGGAAGGAAGAGGTAGAGGAACCCTGCCACGAGAAGTATGGAGCCCGGGATCAGGAGCAACGCTCCGGGGTGAACGAGCTCCGCCGCGAGCAGGACGATTCCGACGATTACGAGCGTGATGCCGATGGTCGGGTCGATTACGGTCACGACTCCCTCTCGCGAGGGAATGACCGAGCGGGGATTAAAGGTCGGCCCTCGCCGCTATCGTATGTACCGGTCCGTCGTGTCCAGGTCGAACCGGGTGACGACCTTGAGGCGTCGCCCGTCCCCGCCAGGGGCGTAGGAGAGGAACGGGTAGAGGCGCCAGAGGTCCCCTTCCGCCATGCGCGTCGCGGGATGGTCCGGACCGAACGCCGTACGGGTAACACGGGCCGTGACCTCGCGCACCGACCGCTCGTCCAGGTAGCCGAGAGAGTGGAGGTACTCGTGCGCCAGCACGACGTAGATGAACGAGTTGAGCTCGGTCGGGCTCTCAGCGTTCGCACGCATGACGTTGACGAGCCCTTCGTTCAGGACGATCAGGTTCCCCGTGACCTGCCAGTAGGCGCCCAGCTGGGGGGGAAGGTTCGAGAGCCCTAGTCCGAGGCCCGGTCGCTCGATCCCGAGGACCTGGCGGACGGCCCCCCGCACGACCCGGAACACCGCGTCGTAATCGGCCGGGGCATCGAGCGTCCGCACGAGGGCGGACGCCGGGCGCGCGGGCGTCGTAGCCTTCGGGTCCGTCCCGAGCGAAGGCGGAGGCGGCGTGGCCGAGAGCGGGAGTCGCATGCCGTTGCCATGCGGCCTGCAGAAGATATAGGGGCGCTTACCGACGGGAAACGAGCCTACCCAACGAGTTCGCAGGGACTCGAGGGGCCACGTTCCCCTTCCCCCAGAGCCTAAGAACGGACTCCCCCATCCTTCCCTGCGATGCCCCGACCCCACGATGTGGTATTCCCCCGACGGCGCGAGCGGTCGGAAGACCGGCGCAAGGAGGGCCAGCATCGCAAGTTGCTGGACGAGTTCTTCGACCACCCGGCCCTCCTCGCGGTATCGCGCCTGGTGAACCGGGGCCTGTTCGACTCGATCGACTACCCGATCTCCACTGGGAAGGAAGGGGGCGTCTTCCGGGCGACGGCGGGTGCGGAGTTCCGGGCGGTGAAGATCTACCGCATCGGGAACAGCGTCTTCCGGCACCTTCCCCCGTACGCGCTCGAGGCGCTCCGACGGGAGTCGAGCGTGAAGAACTTCGGCGGCCTTATCTTCGCTTGGACCCGTAGGGAGCACACGATCCTAGGCCGCCTCGCCGACGCGGGAGTGCGGGCACCCCATCCGTACGGCCACTTCCGAAACGTTCTCGTTATGGAGTTCATCGGCAGCCCCGAAGGCATGGCGGCGCCGCGGATCGTGGACATCCCCATCGAGGACCCGGCGGCGCTCTACGAGGACCTCGTGCTCCAGGTCGGTCGAATGGCCCGCGACGCACGGCTCGTGCACGGGGACCTCTCCCCCTACAACGTGCTCCTCCACGACGGTCGCGTGGTCCTGATTGACGTGGCCCAGGCGGTCTCGGCGGACCATCCCGAGGCCCGGCGGTTGATGGAGAGGGACATTCGCAACTTCTCAAAGTTCTTCGGGCGGCTGGGCTTCGAGGTCGAGCCGGCCGACTTCCTCGAGGCGGTCGGCGGGAAGACGATCGGTCCACCGCCGGCGGAGGCGTAGGTCGGAATGCCGACGTTGTACGCTCGGATCCCCGAGGACCGGGTCGGGGTGCTGATCGGGCCGGGGGGCCGGACGAAGAGGGCGATCGCGGCCGCCACGGCGACGCGGATCGACATCGACGCGAACGAAGGGGAGGTCCGCGTGGTCGGCCCGGACACCGACCCGATGGGGGTCCTCAAGGCCCGCGACATCGTCCTCGCCATCGGCCGGGGGTTCTCCCCCGAGCGCGCGATGCGGCTTCTGCGCGAGGACACCTTCTTCGGCGTCCTCGACATCAAGCTCGCCACGGGCCACCGGGAGAAGGCGGCCCTCCGGCGGATCCGGTCGCGGGTCATCGGCACCAACGGCCGGGCGCGCTCTCGCATCGAGCAGCTCTCCGGCTGCTCGATGAGCGTGTACGGCTCCACGGTCGCTCTCATCGGCAAGGAGGACCAGCTCGACCACGCGACGCGCGCGGTCGAGCTCCTCGTGAAGGGAAGCGAGCACTCGACCGTGTTCCATCTCCTGGCCCGGTTCAAACGGGACGACGCCGTCCGCGAGGCGACCTCGATGGACGAGGTCGAGGACGTCGGAGGCTAGCGCCGTGGCCAAGACGCTCGCGCTGGAGGGCGCCGCCCTCGAATGGGCCCGCCAGCAGTTCGTGAACTACTACGCCCGCGCCGCGATTCCTCCCCCTCACCGCCTCGCGCGCCGCGAGTTCGCGGCGTTCCCGTTCACGTCGGAGACGATGATGCGTCGGCATGCCGCGCTCCGAACACCGGAGGAGTTCCTGCGGTTCCTCCGCCAGGAAACGCCTCGCCACGTTTACTACTCGACCGCCTACTACCGACGTCCCGCGGCGCCGACCATGAGCGAGAAGGGGTGGCAGGGGGCCGACCTCATTTTCGACCTCGACTCGGACCACCTCCGGGGCGCGGAGGCCCTCGCGTACGCCGGCCAGCTCGAGCTCGTGAAGACGCGGCTGATCTCGCTCGTGGACGATTTCCTGTTCGGAGACTTCGGGATCGACCCCGATTCCACGTCGTTCGTATTCTCCGGAGGACGCGGCTACCATGTCCACGTCCGGGATGACCGGTTCCTGTCCCTGACCAGCCCCGAACGACGGGAGCTGGTGGACTACGCCCTCGGCACGGGGGTGACTCCGATGTCGGCGATCCAGCGCAACCGGACGGACGTTCGCTCCGGCCTCACGATCCCTTCCGCGGAGGGCGAAGGAGATGGGAGCGCGAGGACGAGCCCCAGCCCCCGAACTCGGACCCTGGTTCCCCCGGAGACGCCGGGGTGGCCCGGCCGGACGACGCGGGCGCTCCTCGAAATGCTCGAGCGATGGGAGAAGCAAGCGCCGGCCATCGCGGCCGCGGAGATGACCCGCTACGGGGTGGCGCCGGCCAAGGCCCGGCACTACGCGAAGCTCCTCATCGAGCAGGGCGGGGCCGCCAAGATCCGCTCTCGCCTGTCTTTAGATGTGTTCAAGAAAGACCTACCGGAGGACTTCCTCGAGGCCGTGGTCCGGGCCGCCGGGGTCGAGGTCCAGGGAGAGACCGACGCTCCGGTCACGACCGACATCCACCGGCTGATTCGGCTCCCGAACTCGCTCCACGGAGGGACCGGTTTTCGGGTCGTCCCGCTCGGCCGGGACGAGATCGCCGCCTTCGACCCGTTCCGGGACGCGCTCCTTCCGGGGCTCGAGGAGTCGAGGACCGCCGTGACGTACGTCGAAGACGCCCGCTATCCGTTCCCTGGTGGGGAGGTCCACGCGGTCCCGGGCGGGACGGACGAGCTCGCGACGCCGGTGGCCCTCTTCCTGCTCCTCAGGGGGCAGGCGGAGCTTCGGCCTTCACCGGGATGACCAGCCGACCGATCTTCTCGATCGACCCTTCGACCTGGTCTCCTGGCTTCAGCTTCCTCGACTCGTTCCCGAACTCGAAGCCCGGCACGCCGCCGAGGCTCCCCAGCGAGAGGATGTCCCCCGGCTCGAACGTAATCCCCTGAGAGAGGTGGGCGATGATCTCGGGGATCCGAAAGATGTAATCGGAGGTGTCGCCGCGCTGACGGACGGTCCCGCCGACCTTCAGCTCCATCGCGAGCGGGTATGGCTCTCCGACCTCCACCTTGGGGACGACCCAGGGGCCGACCACCATGGTCGAGTCGAACCCTTTGCCCATGACCCAGTCGACCGTGCCGGGAGCCGGGTACTGGAGGTCGCGGTAGCCCATGTCGAGGGCGATGGTGTAGCCGGCCACGAAGTCCATCGCCTTCTCGGCGGGGATGTGCTTTCCGCGCTGGCCGATCACGGCGGCGAGCTCGAGCTCGACGTCCGGGAACGTCCCGGCACGGCTCAGCACGAGGTTCTCGCTGGGTCCGACGAGACTGTTGAAGTATCGCGTGAACACGAACGGGCGCGTTGGGAGCGGCTTCCCCTGCTCCGCGACGTGCGTCTTCGAGTTGGAGGCGAGGCAGTAGATCTTGCTCCCCCGAACGACCGGAGCGAGCAGCTTCACGCCTTCCTCGGCCTTGAACAGGAACCGGGCCCCGGTCGCCGCCCGGGGGGTCCAGCCCGCCTGGCGGCGGCGGTCGACGTAGGCCAGGATCTTCTTGGTGAGTTCCACCGAGTCCACGCCTCCCCCGAAGAACGCCTGCATGTCGCGGAACCGGCTCGGGTCCGCGCCCTTGACAGGGTTCACGCCGTAGTAGTCCCGGACCGCGGTGTCGAGGTCGATGAACTCGTTGGCGTCCGTGATCATGCCGAAGTGGAACTGGTCCTGGAGCGTGAAGTGGACGAGCTTCATCGTAGCCCTTCGGAACCGGGGAGCCGTCCGAACGGATAACGAATGCGCGTGGCCGGCTCGGGCCTAGCCTCGCCGGCGCTCGGCCCCGGGACGTCCCGCGGCTCAGCGGAAGTGACGATTGACGGCCAGGAGATAGACGAAGATGATCAGAGAGAGAATGAAGCCGAGCGACACGTAATTGCCCGCGATGGCGAAGCTCGCGAGCTCCAGGAAGACGACGATCAGGGTGAGCACGAGGGCCCACATCCTTAGGTGCCAGAGGCCGAGTGCGAGCCCGAGGATGATGAGACCGATGATGAGCACGATCACGCCCCAGATCGCACCGCTCTCTCCCACGAAGCTAGAGGGGACGCCGAGGATCGCGGGGACCGTCGCGGCCGCGAGGATGAGCAGTCCGCCGATGATGATGAGGACCCCGAAGAGTCCCACAAGGAATGCCAGGATGGCGACACCGAGCGGCCGGGTGGACGTAGAGGTGGTCGTGACCGTCATAGAACCCTCGTCCAGGGCAACCTTTCAACCCCTATAAATTTCGTTGCATGGAGTGGGGTCGCATCCGGGCTCGAACTCACGCCCCCGGATGGTCCGGAAGGGTTCCCCTCCGACCGGCGGGGGCGTAGGTAGCTAGGCAGCCGACGCCCACCCGCTCGAGACCCATCAGCTCGAACGTCGTAGCGTCATCGGACCCCCGGGTTTCCGGTCCGCTCACCACGGGCGGGGCCGTCGCCCCACCGATCACCACCGGGGCGTAGTAGATCGAGAAGCGGTCGAACAGGCCCGCTCTCAAGACGCTCGAAAGGATCTCGGCGCCGCCTTCGACCATCAGCTTTCGGACCCCCATGTCGTAGAGGACCGCGAACAGACGACCGAGGTCGACCCGCGTCGCGCCCGCTACCACCCTCGTTACGTGAGGGGGGTATTCCCGCGTCGACCGCTCCGAGGTTGCGACGATCGTGGGGGTGGACCCGTCCAGCACCCGGGCGTTCGCGGGCGTTCGTCCGCTCCCGTCGACGACGACCCTAGTCGGGTTCTTGCCGGGGGGTTGTCCGAGAAGCTCCCAGTGGACCCGAAGAGAGGGGTCGTCCTGGACGACCGTGCCGACCCCGACCAGGATCGCGTCGGAGCCCGCCCGAAGGCGTTGGACCCGCTCGAGGTCCTCCGGGCATGAAAGGGCGGCCCGTTTCCCTCCGGCGAAGGCGAGTCGTCCATCCAGGGAAGCGGCGCAGTTGACCCAGACCGTGGGTCGCCGCTGTGATGCGTCCTTCGACAAGCCCATCCCCTTTCGCCTCAGGGAGACGGGCGCAGGCGGGTGACCTCGGATTCGAGGCCTTCGGTCGGCTGCCCGGCCGCTTTCAGGTCCTCGAGGTTGATCGCGACGTTGGCGAGCGCGCCTTCGGCGGCGGCCCGGAACAGCGCAAGCGAAGTGACCAGGTCGCTCGCCAGAGCCGCTCGCGTCCGGTCCCGCACGCTGTCGAGGCGCTTCGCCAGCTCGACCGCGCGACGCGCGGTCTCGAGCGGGACCTCGGCCGCTCCTCGGACCGCCTTGAGGTATCCCTCCTGGGCCGCGGGGTCGTTCGGCCGCTCCTTGCGGGCCTTCTTGGACTGGCGGACCGCGTCGTACGACGCGGCGTCCTCGTCAGCGAGCTCCAGGAATCGATGCCTGCCTTCGTTCAGGACCGCGCTCGCCGCCACGAGGTCCTCGGCCGGCTTCGCCGGGTCAATGGAGTAGGCGAGGACCATCTCCCCGAGCGCGGACGCGAGAGCGGCCACAACCCCCGCGGCGCTCCCTCCGCCGGGGGTCGGCGTGCGGGCGGCAAGGCGCGCCGCGAACGACGCGATCGATTCGTGGCCGGGTCCGCTGGTGGCGATCGACCGGACCTTTCGCTCGAGCACGGCGCTGCGGTCGAAGGAGTGGAGCTGCAGGTAGTACTCCGCCGCATCGAACAGGGCATCCTCGGGAACGAGGCCGACGATCTCCGACTCTTCGACCGCGACCCCGAAGCGCTGCGCTTCGCGGCGGACCGCTTCCAACGCCCGGTGGATCGACGTGACGTGGAAGTCCGTGAGGTTCATCGATACCTGCGCTCGGTTGCGTTCGCGGATCTCGAACCCGAGGGCCTTCACCTCGGGAAGGCCCCCGTCCCGGGCGCGGACCGCTTTCGCGATGCGCTTCGCGATCGCGACGTCGGGCGTGGTGAGGTAGGCGTTGTACGCAATCAGGACCGGTCGAGCGCCGATGGCGACGGCCCCGGCGGTCGGATGGAGCTTCGGCTCCCCGAAGTCGGGCGCCCGCGCCGGGTCGGTGGCGATCGCCGTGCGCAGCCCCTCGAACTGGCCCTCCCGGACCTTCGCGAGGTCGTTCCGTTCCGGTCTCTTGGCGGCCGAGGCGTACAGATAGACTGGGATCCCCAGCTCCTTCGCGACGCGAGCCCCCAGCTTCTCCGCGAGGCGAACGGCGTCCGGCATGGTCGACGTGCCGAGGGGAACGAACGGCACGACGTCGGTCGCGCCCATGCGCGGATGCTCCCCGCGCTGCACGTTGAGGTCGATCAGCTCGGTCGCGACCTTCATCATCCGGAAGACGGCGTCGAGCAGGGCCTCTCCCTCGCCGACGAGGCTGATGACGCAGCGGTTGTGGTCGGCGTTCCGCTCGACGTCCAGCACCGTCACTCCGGGAACCTCTCGGGCCGGGGCAACGATTCGCTCGATCCTCTCCGCGTCACGCCCTTCGGAAAAATTCGGTACACATTCGAACGGTGTCATGGGTGGTTCGTTCCTCCAAATGTCTCGAGCAGGGTCTGATGACCCCGGGCCTCCAAGGGAGTGGAGCCGGTCCGGGGCCGCTGGCGGGCGCGCGCGATCGCGGCTCGCACCCTCTCCTCCGAGAACCCGTGCTCTTCGACCAGCATCGTGCGCACGGCCGCCTCATCCACCGGACCGAAGGCGGGGGGCGGGACGTCGATGGACTGAGGGTGTCGGAAGATCTCCGCCACCTCCTCGGATTCGGTCGGGTCGAGCCCCACTTTCTCCAGCGTGGCGCGAAAGCCGAGGTGCTCCTGGACCAGCTTGAGCGCCTTCTTGGGGCCGAAGCCCCGGGCCCCATCGTTGAAGTCCGTGCCGATGACGACCCCGAGAAGGATCAGCTCCTCCTCGCTGATCCCAAGGCCCGCGAGGACCTCGGCCCGGTCGATCAACTGCGCCCCGGGGCTCGTTCCCCCGCGCCCTCGGGCCGCGAGGCCGCGGACCAGCTTCGGGGAACCGAAGAGGAGGGTATCGTAATCCTCGGAGGCGGTCCCCCAGACCGTTCCCCGGGCCGCCATGACGGCCGCCTGCGCTTCGCCCTCGCTCGGGGCCTGGACCGAGGGCACTCCGAGAGCGTTCAGTAGCTCTCGCAGCTCCTCGACCATCGGACGGGTCAACCGGGAGGTCTGCGCCGCCTTCTTCCGCGCCGTCTCGAGGTCGCCGGCCGCGAGGGCCCGCTGCCATTCCCCCTCGGCCTTCTCCTTGGCGACGATGCGCTGGCGGATCGTTCCGGCCTTCCGCTCGGGAGGCTTGCCGTCAAAGACCCAGACCGGAAGGACGCCTTCTCGCAGCAGGGACGTCGTACGGTAGAAGACCCCCATCAAGTGGCTCGTGACCCTCCCTTCGGGGTCGGAGAACAGCTGTCCGTCCCGTTGCCGAAGGGTCGCTAGGAACTGGTAGACGGCGTTGTAGCCGTCGACCGCGAGCGTCCGGCCGGCGAGAGCGTCCCAAGGGAGCTCCTGGGCGACGACCAGGTCCTTGAGAGGAAGCCCCACAGGCACGTCCGAGTCGGGCCAAGTACTTGGGATTACCGTGAAGAAACGGCCGCCAGACTCTATAGGGGCCTACGTCTGGCTCCCCGCGGAGTGCCGAACATGGAATTCACGTGGCAAGAGGAAGCGCCCGCGCCCAAGAACTTCGGAGAAGGCTCGGTCCTGGTTTCCGCGTTCCCGAGCGCCGGGCTCGCCACGACCGTCGCCGGCCACTACATGATCCGCGCGCTGAGCCTCCCGCGCGTCGGACGCTTCGAATCCCCCGAGATCGCTCCGATCGCCGTCGTCCAGGGTGGGGAGGTGCATCCCATCATCCGCGTTTACGGGCGCCACGACCTAGGCTTGGTGCTCTCCGAGTTCCCTCCCAGCCCGACCCAGGCGAACTCGATCGCGCGGACGATCCTCGACGCCGCCGAGCGGCACAAGGTCCGCATGATCGTGGGGTTCGAAGGGGTCGTTCCCCACCCGCCCGGCGACGGAGAGGTGGAAGAGCAGGAGAGCGCGGTCGCCGAGGAGCAGTCCCCAGAGCAGGTATGGGTCGCGTTCTCCCGTAAGGACCCGGCCATTCTCAAGCTGTTCGAGCCGGCGAAGGCCCGGGTCCTGGAGGACGGGGTGATCGGCGGGGTCTCGGGAGCCCTGCTCGTTCAGGGGATCGGCCGGTCCATCCCGGTAGCGGTCCTCCTCGTGAGCGCCCGGGTGGCGGAGGGCCTCCCGGACCACCGCGCGGGCGCGGCGCTGATCGAGACTCTCGACCGGCTCTTGCCCGAGCTCGAGATCGATACGGGTCCGCTCCGCGCTCAGGCCGAGCAGATCGAGAAGGCCCTCCGAGCCGTGATGAAATCCCACCCGGCGAGCGCGCCCCCGACGGAGGCAGCCCCCCCTACGCCCGGAATGTACGGGTAGTCGACCCGGCCGCCGGCCGTCCGCCGGCTCAGGCGAAGGATTCGGAGTACGACAATAGGTAGAACGCCCCGACGATCATCACGGCGATCAGCGCCATGATCGAGACGGGGTTCGAGTGGAACTCAACGACGGTCACCCCGATCAGCGCCCCCGGGAGGAGGAGCAATAGGAGGACCGTGAGCAGCCGACCGTCCATCAAGCGTCCCCGAGACGGACCCTCTCATAAAGCTTCACAGGTCGTCAGCAGGGCGGAGAGCCAAGGGGGATCGGCCCCCCGCCCAGAATTGGTTGCTACTGAGCGGTCGGAGGGTGGGCCTCTCCGTCCACCTCGAACGTGAGCTCGACCTCGTCCGGGTTGCTGCGGAGCGCCGGCATCGGGGCCGGCAGCTCGGGCGCGGGCGCGCGATCGGTCGGCGCCGCCTCCAGCGCGGGGATCTCCGCATCGATCGGGCTCCCGGGGGCGGTGAGCGGGCTCGCAGAGAGCTGGGCCGCGTTCAGGATCGCTTCCGTGGGCGCCAGGAACGAGCGTTCGATGTGCTCCTCGATCACCGAGGCCCAGTGATCGGCGATGCGTGAGAAGGCCAGGGTCCCGCACGTCGAGACGAGGCTCTCGTTGTCGAGGGTCTGCAGCGTTGCGACCCCGCGTTCCCGCTTCTCCACGAAGGAATCGACGAAGTGGAGGCGCCCGATGGCGCGGTCGGCGAGCGCCCGGCGGTCCCCTTCGCATCGGAACGGCTTGATCACGAACGCGCTGACGACCTCCGCGTTCCGAGAGGCGACCTCGAGCACGTACGGGAAGGCTCCGCTACCGGCACCCCCTCCGAGACTCCCGACGACGATGACGAACGTGACTCCGTGAAAGATCCGCTGGAGGGCCGGTTCGGCCGCCCGCGCCAGCACGCCGCCGACGAACGGGGAGCCCCCCGTGTCGGTCTCGGCTCCCGAATCCGGACCGAGGTAGACTCGCCGGTCGAATTCATCGAACCCCTGGACCTTGGGGTCGCAGTTGATGGCGACCGTCTCCAAGTGCCGGACGTGCCGATGTGCGATCTCCCTTGCTACCCGAATCGCCCCGCCGCCCACAGCGGCCAGGACGAATCGAACGTCCTGCCCGAGACGGAGCGGGTTTCCCCAGCTTCCGCCGATCGGGTCGCCGCTTCCCGGCGTTAGGCCTCGGTCGTCACCGTCTTGCCCGGCCTCGTAGGTCTCCACAAACCCCCCTTGACCGAGCGCTCCAACGACCGTCGCTCATCTACCGGCCGACGACCCCCTTTCTCTCAAGGTCTTTCGCGCTCTCTCCGAGCGCTCCGACCTGGGTCCGGGTCTCCACCGCCTCGCGCACCGTCGCGCGAGCCCGCTGAACGAGCTCGTGGACCTTCATCTCCATCTCGCCGCGGCGGACGATCTCGGCTAGGATGTCCCTCACCGAGCGGCCGTTCGCGACGTGGTGGGCGTAGGTCTCGAGGGCGGCATACTCCTCGGGCCGGAGGCGCACAGGGACCTCGATGAGGCCCTCGGCGTCCACGGCGGGTGTCGGCGCGGTCGACATCGCGCGGGAGCGGAGGAACGCGTGCAGCGCCGCTCGCATGAGCTCCGATCGGGTCGAGAACTCGCCGTTCACCACGAACGAGTCGACCAGCTGGAGTTCCTTGCGGTTGCACCGTAGGGCGATGCGCGCGTCCTCGGGCTCTTCCCCACGGGCCGCCTCGGAAGAGGCGCGAGATGCTCGTCGGGAAGCGTTGTCGAACACAGTCGAGCAGAAGGATGGAAAGTCCCTCTACTTAAACACAAGCACGACCGGCCGATAAGAGAGAGCTCTCGCTTCCTCGAAGTCGATTTGCTGACGTGTCGAACAGATGCAACGGTGGGTCGAACAGGCCATCCGCGCGCGATCGCGTCTGTATAACACTGCTCAGAGAACCGTCCGTGGGCACGCGGGGGCAAAAGGAGCGCCCCGGACCGGCCTCCCCGCGCGGGTCCACGTGCGCGCGCAGGCTCGTCGGGTCCGCTTTTTCGTTCGGATGCGTACGTGACTCCCTGACGTGCGAGAGCGTGTCACTATGCGCATTAGTGTGTATTACGTCAAAGGACGAACTAGACACCGTCTTTTGTCGTTTCCACTGGGTCCCACATTAAAATACCAGGTACTTGCCATACCCTCTCGGCGGGTCGAAGGACCCATCGGAGGATCGAAAGCGAATGAACGTCTTTGGGAAGAACGAACGAAGCTGGAGAAAGGCGCGGAAGCGCGGAGTGTCGCCGATCATCGCGACGATCTTGCTGGTCGCGATCACGGTCGTGTTGGCCGCCGTGCTGTATGTGCTCATCTCGGGCTTGACGGGCGGCGGTGTGGGTTCGAAGCCGATTGGGTCCGCGATCACAGTGGGTCCGAACCCGAGTCTCGGTGTGACGAAGTGTACCGCAATCGGAACTCCCACGGGTTGCGCAGGGGCGACCGACTACATCTACACCCTGACGGTTGAGTCGTCAAGTGTGACCTTTGGGAACGTGCTCTTTCAGGTGAAGACTTCGACAGGGGGCATCTTCACCACGGCAGGTGCTGGTGGATTCAGCATCCTTAACCTCACGGGAGTGGTCGCCGCATCGTACACCAGGCCTGTCGCGATGGTATTGTCGATGCCCAGCAGCGGGTTCAGCATCTGGGGTGCAGCCGGAACCTGCGGAATCGTCGGCACTGCCTGCTCGGCCACTAGCCCTCTGACGAACCTCTACACGCTGGTTATCGACATGGGAACCGCGAACCCGACGGGCCAAGGCATCACCCTTACCATCGTGGGAGCGAGCGGGTACACGGGCACGACGGGCGCCCAGGTTCTCTCGTAGAGCCTCCCGGACCCAGCAGAACAACCCTTTCTCCCCCCGGCCCGGCGAGGCCTTGAGGCCTTGCCGAGCCCCAAGTTTTTCCATTCTTTCGCTCCGTCGGCTCCCGGAGGGCGTCGTCCGGGTTCGGCGGCGACGATAACACCTAAATAGACCCCCCCCACCTGATTACACGAGGAGTTCGAGGGGAAGCTCCCCGCGCTTCGATGGAACCTATGACGGGAACCGGTAGTCGGTGGCGCCGAAGGTCGCCATGGACGAGGAATGGTCACGCTCGCCGCCGCGGAGTGTCAGACGTTGTAGCCACGATCCTGCTCCTGGGCCTGACGGTGACCCTGTTCGCCTCCATCTTCGCGTTCGTGACCACGTTCCCAACGCCGCCGGCTCAGAACAACAACCAGTTCCAGGCGTCGTTGACCTATTTCGCCAACGGATCTGGCTTTGTGCAGTCGATCCACATCCTGCACCTCTCGGGGCCGCCCGTCCCCGGGACGGCCCAAGTCTACCTCAAGTCGTCCACCCAGCCGACCGGGCCGGAGTTCGCGAGCCCGTACAGCATCTCCTCGGGTCTGGGGGGGGCCAACTCGTGGAACCTAGGCCAAGTGTGGAACCTCACGTTCACCCCCGCGGTAGGGCTCCCGCCCGCGAACGGTAACATCACCGTCTTCATCGTCTCCCAGTCCCAACTGATCTTTGACGTCATCCTGCCGGGGGCAGGAATCGCCACGCCGCCGACGGTCGTGTCCACGTGGATATCGCCGGCCGTTCCCACCAAAGCCCAGGGGTTCTGGGTGTATGCGACTATCGCCGGTCAGTATGCCTCCAACTCGGTGTTCGTTAACCTGGCCGCGGTACCGGGCCTACCGAGCACAGCGGTTCAGATGCAACAGAACGCGCAGGGGCAGTGGTATTATCACGCCACTTCGGGGGCCACGGCGAACGGCACCTTCTACGGTTTCGTCAACGCCACGGGCGCCTTCGGACAGCAGGCGTCCGGGCCGATCTCGATCACGATATCGAGCACGGGCGGGTCGACCAACGGTCCGCTTTCGGTCGGTGTCATCCTGGTCCCGGCTCCACCCAACGCCGGAACTGCGGAGGCGGTCTATGCGGTGATTACCTACACGGGATCGGCATCGGGCGCCGGCCTCTCCGTGACGTTCGCCGGGACCAGTAGTCCCGCCGGTTTCACCTACTCCGGCTCGGGTCCCTCCGGTCTGTCGATCAGCGGGCCCTCGAGCGTGACAGTGGCTAGCCAGTCGACCTGGACGATTCCGAATCCGAGCTCGGCCACCGTTTACACGTACACGGTGTCCGCTACGGCCACGGTCGTCGGAGTGGGAACCGTCACCGGCACGACGGCGTTCACCCCGCCCGTCCTCACCCTCTCGTCGTCGGGCGGTGTGATCGGGAGTTCGGTAACCGCGACGGGGGCCGCGTTCGGAGCCAGCACGCTCGTCACGCTGTCGGTCGGCGGGGTTGTGGCCACCCCGACGGGAGGCAGCTCGTGCACCCATTCCGGGTCTAGCATCACGACGACCGCGGCGGGGGCATTCGTCTGCATCATCCCCATCCCGGCGGGGACCCCGTTCACCGCGGCGACGATACTGGCCTCTGACAGCACCACAGGGCAGAACGAAAGCGCCCCGTACGCCGTGACGGATTGGACCATCTCCCCCCTCTCGGCCACCAGTGGGGTCATCGGCGCTAGCGTGACAGTCACCGGGACCGGTTTCGCGGTCTCCTCGGGCGTCACCCTCGCGTTCGAAGGGATACCGATCACTGTCGGCAGTTGCACTGTCGGCACCGCGGGAGCCACAATCACCACGACGCCGGCGGGAGCCTTCACGTGCGTCTTCACGATTCCGGCCGGGTCCACTGGCGGGGCGGTCGGCAGCCTAGTGGCCACCGATGCGGCGGGCGGGCAGACAGCCTCCGCCACGTTCACGGTCTCCACGTGGACGATCTCCCCGCTGTCGGTTACGAGCGGGGTCATCGGCACCAGCGTGACGGTCACCGGGACCGGCTTCGCCGCCTCCTCGGGAGTTACGCTCTCCTTCGAAGGAGTTTTCGCCATCACCGTGAGCAGTTGTAATGTCGGCACGGCGGGGGCTACGATCATCACGACGCCCGCAGGGGCATTCACCTGCGTCTTCACCATACCGACGGGGTCCGATTCTGGGGCGGGCGCCGTGGTGGCTACCGATGCGGCGGGCGGGCAGACGGCCTCGGCTCCGTTCACGGTCACGACGTGGACCATCTCCCCCCTCTCGGTGACGAGCGGCCTCGTCGGCACGAGCGTGACGGTAACCGCTACCGGTTTCGCCGTCTCCTCGGGGGTCACCCTGGTGTTTGACGGGATCTCCATCACGGTGAGCAGCTGCACCATAGGGACGGCGGGTGCCACGATCACCACGACCCCGGCGGGCGCGTTCACGTGCGTGTTCACGATTCCGTTCACGTCCCTTCCGGGACTGGGAACGTTGGTGGCAACGGATGCGACGGGAGGCCAGGCCGCGACCGCCACGTTCAGCGTGACCTCTTGGACCCTGACGCTGAACCGAACGACCGGAACCCATAGCACGGCGCAGCCGCTGACGCTCACGGGCGTCGGGTTCGGGGCTGGCTCTTTGGTGAACCTCTATTACAACGGGGCCGTGGTCAGCCCGACCGGCTGTTCCTCCGGTACGTTCGGCGGCACGAACGTGATCACGACGACCCCCGCGGGCGGATTCGTGTGCACCTACTCCATCGCCACGGGCGGCACGGCGGGAACCTATGAGTTCCAGGCGATCGACAGCACGACTGGCCAGGTCGCGTCCGCATTCTTCATCCGCACCTGAGTCCCGGGTGAGAAAGCTACCGTCGAGCACGCCTCGCGCGGCCGTCGAAGGGTCCCGACCGGGATCCCGTTCGAACGCGATCCCACAGGGGACCCGTCAGCGAGGGCTTGCCGGCGGCCCGGGGTGGTTGGGAAGCGCTGCGCCGCACTTCCAGCAGCTCTGCTCGCCGGCGTACACCACCGCGTTACACTTCGGGCAGTTGAGCTCCTGAGCGGGGGCTGCCGCTGCAGGGGGCGTCCCGGCCGATGAACCCGGAGGTGCCTTGGAAGAGGGAAGGGGGGTCCCGGGAGCAACCGGCGCGGCACTGGCAGGGACTTCCCCGGAGGGCACCGGTCCCAGAGCTCGGCGCTGGGCCTCCTTCTTGCGCCGCTCCCGGTTCTTGAAGAGCATGTAGACGAGCAGGACGAAGTAGAACGGCAGGCCGAGGAACAGAAGCTCCTGTAGGTAGATCGTGGGGACGAGGTCTGAGTAGATCACGGTGAAGCCCCCGATGACGGGTCCTTCGATCCCGTTGTACTGGGGGTCACCCGCCAAGAGCTGGTAGAACGGCACCCCGGTCGTGTTGTTCCGCGAGTAGACGCCCATCTGCCACGCCCAGATCCCGTCCGAGCCGATCCGGTAGTGGAACGTCAGGTTGTACGGCGCGGTTCCGACGACGGGGGTCTGGTTGGAATCCGGAAGCGGGGTCGAGTTGGTGAGGACCGTGAGCGTGTAGGGTTGCGAGCAGTAGGGCGAGCTGTTCCCGGTGGCTCCCGGACAGGTACTAATGTACAGGTACACCACGTAGGGGGTCCGGTTGTTCTGGGGAACGTTCCCCGGGAAGACCGTCACGGTCCACGTGAAGGTGGTGTTCGTGGTGCCGGTGTACGGCTGAACGGACGCATTCTGCATCACCTCTTTCCCGTCGGAGAGAGGCACGTTGTTCGGGGAACTCGAGAGGCCGACAGGAGTGAGGAGCTCCTGCGTGTAGACCACCGTGGCGATGGGGGCCACGGCGAGGACGATCACGAGGCCCACCACCGCCAGGAACCGGGGGCGCTTGAGGCCCGCCCAGATTGGGAGGGCGAGGCCGAACAGTAGGGCCGCCGGGATGGCAATGATCACCGAGACGTAAGCGTAGGTCGCGAATACGGCGAGGACCGCGAGGAGGATCAGGACGACCCGGCCGGCGGGGGTCGGAAGGAAACGCCTAAAGCGGCCCTGAGGTTGCTGCGCCACGGAACGGGAGGGCAGGTCGGCCTCCCTTTATTAGGTGATGGAAGCAACGACCGGACCCGTGGCAGAACCCCCCGTATCTCTCGCGCTGATCGTGCTGGACGGGCTCGGGGACCGCCCGCACCCCGCGACCGACAACCGTAGCCCCGTCGAGTCCGCCGCGACCCCGAACCTCGACCGTATGACGTCCTCCGGGATGATCGGCGAGGTCGTGGTCGTGGGTCCGGGGGTGGCGCCCGAATCGGACGCCGGGGTGTTCGCGCTGCTCGGATACGACCCGATCCACGACTCCCCCGGCCGAGGCGTGCTCGAGGCGCTGGGTGTGGAGATCGCCCTCGCTCCGGAGGACGTTGCCCTGCGGCTGAACTTCGCCACGGTGGACGGGGACGGGACGGTCCTCGACTCCCGTGTCGGGCGTTCCCTGGGGACGAGCGAGGCCCGGGACCTCGCTCGGGGGATCACGGAGGCGGACCTCCTCGGACCCGAAGGGATCCGAGCGGAGGTGCGCGCGACCGTGGGGCACCGGGGAGTGCTCTGGCTGCATCCGGTCGAAGGCGGTCCGCTCTCGCCGGAGGTGTCGAACTCAGACCCCTTCTACGAGAGGGTCGGCGGGATGGGCCAGGCCCGACGGCCCGAGGTCCCCAAGGTCCTCGAGGTGACGCCCATGGACGCTTCTCCGGAGGCAGCCCGGACGGCGCGGGCGATCAACCTGTTCCTATCCCGCGCTCGGGACGTCCTCGCCGGGCATCGGGTCAACGCGCGTCGGGCGCTCGGAGGCAAGAAGGTCGCGAGCGGCCTGCTCGTCCGCAACGCGGGAGCCCTGCCCCGGACCCCGCCCCCGTCGTTCGAAGTGAAGCACGGGATCCGGGGGGCCGCGGTCACCGAAATGCCGGTGGAGCGGGGGATCGCCCGCGTACTCGGCCTGGAGGACCGGTACGTCGGTCCCATGGGACCGGACCGAGACGCAGGTTATCGCGAGAGGGCACGAGTCACGAGGGAGCTCCTCGGACAGAGCCCGTTCGTCTACGTGCACCTCAAGGGTCCGGACGAACCCGGCCACGACGGTAACGCTCCGCTCAAGCGGGAGATCGTCGAGGCGATCGACCGCTCGTTCTTCGGTCCGTTCCTCGAAGGCCTGGACCTCTCCCGGGTGCGATTCGCCGTCACCGCGGACCACGCGACCCCGTGCATCCTCAAGGGCCATTCCGACGACCCCGTACCGTTGCTGCTCTCGGGGGCTGGGGTCCCCGCTCGGGAGAAGGCGGGCCCGACGAAGTTCGGGGAATCGGCGGCCGCCCACGGCTCTCTCGGCACCCGCACCGGCGCGGACGTGCTTCGGCTCCTGTTCCACCCCCCGACCTCCGCGAAATGATCGCCTCCGGGCTCCTCGTGCCCCGGGTCCGAGGGGAAGAGGTCCGCCGGGACCTCGCGGACTCCGGCCTGCTTCGTCCGGACCTCGAGATCCGGCACGAAGGGGAGTTCCTCGTCCTCCCGCTCGTAGAGAGCCCCGATGGGGTTCCCCCTTCGTGGGGAGAGGTGGTCGAACGAGAGTTCCGAGAGACCCCCCGAAAGGGTCCCGCTCGGTACCGGGACCTCCTGCCCTGGCCCGACTCGGAGAAGGAGGCGCTCCCGCGATCGTTCGACGTGGTCGGCGACATCGTCCTCATCCGGCTCCCCGAGCCGCTCGAGGCACGCAAAGCGGCCGTCGGGGACGCGCTCTTACATTTCGTGCCGGGCGCACGTCTCGTGGGGCTCGACCACGGGGTCCACGGGCCCGAACGACGCCGCGAGGTCGAACGCATCGCCGGCTCCGGGCCCTGGCGAACGCGCCACCGGGAGAACGGGGTCGAGCTCGAGGTGGACGTAGAGCGGGCCTACTTCTCTCCCCGGCTTGCGCGCGAGCACGCGCGCGTCGCGGAGGACGTTCGCCCGGGGGATCGAGTGTACGACCTCTGCTGCGGGGTGGGACCGTTCTCGGTCACGATCGCCCACCTCGGCCGGGCCGCGAGCGTAACGGCGGTCGACGCGAACCCCGACGCGATCGAGCTCCTGCGCGAGACGCTGGCTCGATACCCCTTTGGGGGTCGGGTCACGGCCCTCATCGGCCGGGTGGAGGAGTTCGGGCCCACCGCTCCGCTCGTCGAGAGGGTAGTGCTGAATCTCCCTCACGAAGGGATTAAGTACCTACCCTCGGTGGCGCGCACCGTCGCACCCGGGGGTCGACTGTACTATTACGAGGTCGTGTCCCGGACGGAGCTCGTCGGCAGAGGGAAGGCGCTCGTGAACTCCCTACAATCCGTCGGAGAATTCGTCGAGGTCGCCGAGCGCGTGGTACACCCGTACTCTCCCGCGTCCGACCTGGTCGCGTTCGTGCTCGAAAGGTCGAGGTGATCGTGGAACGATGGCGCGTATCGTAAGTTTGGCCGAGGTCTCGGAGTCGGACCTACCCCTCGTTGGCGGCAAGGCGAGCAAGCTCGGCGAGCTGGTCCGCCAGGGACTCCCGGTACCGCCGGGTTTTGTCCTGACGACGGAGGCGTACGACGCGTTCGTCAACGAGACCGTCCTCAAGACCGAGCTTCCGGCGGCGCTCGCGACGATCGAGACCGACCGCCCGGAAACGATCGAGGCGGCTTCGCTTCGGATCCGCAAGGCGTTCGAGACCGCCCCGTTCCCCCCCGCGCTCCAGCGGGAGCTCGAGACCGCCTACGAGATGTTCGCCCGCCAGTTCGGGGTCCGCTTCTGCGCGGTCCGTTCGAGCGCCACGGCGGAGGACCTCGAAGGGGCTTCGTTCGCGGGGCTCCAGGACACCTACCTCAACATCACCGGCACCGCCCAGGTCGTGGCCGCGGTCCGAAAGTGCTGGGGGTCGCTCTTCACGCCTCGGGTCCTGATCTACCGCCACCGCAAGGGGTTCGACCAGGGCGCCGTGCGCCTCGCTGTCCTGATCCAGAAGATGGTCGACGCCACCGTGAGCGGCATCCTGTTCACCCGCGACCCCAACACCGGGGAGAACCACATGATCGTGGAGGCGGGTTGGGGCCTGGGCGAGGCGATCGTGGGAGGAGAGGTCACTCCCGACCACTACGTGATCGACGGGGCCTCGCAGAAGATCGTCCACAAGCAATTATCCGAACAGAGGGTTCGGCTGATTCGCGCCGAAGGAGGGGGGAACCGACGTGAGGACGTCCCCGCGGACCAGCGGAGCGCGCAGAAGCTCCCCGACCATCGCCTACAGCGCCTCGTGTCGCTCGCGCGACTCATCGAGTCCCATTACCGACGACCGATGGACGTCGAGTGGTGCGGCGATGACGATACGCTCTACATCGTCCAGGCGAGGCCCGTGACGACGATCCCCAAGTCCACCGCTCCGGGCGCGGACGAAAAGGCCCCCGCCACCTCCCCGAAAGCCCCGACGGGCGAAGAGCCGCCGTTCCTGCGCGGCTTCGGTGCGAGCCCCGGGGTCGCCGCCGGAGTGGCCCGTATCCTCCACGGGTCGGCCGAGATGGAGAAGCTGAAGCCGGGCGAGATCCTGGTCACGTCCATGACGACCCCGGACATGGTCCCGGCGATGTCCCGGGCCGCGGGGATCGTCACGGACGAAGGTGGGATGACCTGCCACGCGGCGATCGTGTCGCGGGAGCTCGGGGTCCCGTGTATCGTGGGTACGCGCGAGGCGACGAAGCTCGTGGTCGACGGTGGCGAGGTCACGGTCGACGGGAAGACCGGGTCCGTGTACCGCGGCATCGTCCATTTGGGCAAGGCCGCGGCCGCGGGCGGCGCCGCCTCATCGGCCCCGGCCACCGGGCACGCCCACG
This sequence comes from Thermoplasmata archaeon UBA61, assembly GCA_002503985.1. Classification (GTDB taxonomy): domain Archaea; phylum Thermoplasmatota; class Thermoplasmata; order Lutacidiplasmatales; family UBA184; genus Lutacidiplasma. The sequence goes on along the minus strand of DASW01000003.1, from coordinate 108,680 downwards.
AAGGGACGCCGATCACGGCGACGAAGATCTACGTCAACGTCGGCGTGCCCGAGAAGGCCGAGGAGTACGCCCGGCTTCCGGTCTCGGGGGTCGGCCTCCTGCGGATCGAGTTCATCTTCACGGCGCACATTCGCGAGCACCCGCTCGCGCTCCTCAAGAAGGGGAAGAAGGACGAGCTCGTCCGACGCCTTGCGGACGGGATCGGAAAGGTCTGCCAGGCGTTCCATCCCCGCCCCGTGATCATCCGCACGTCCGACTTCAAGACGAACGAATACCGGGGGATGCCCGGTGGCGAGGAGTTCGAGCCGGTCGAGGAGAACCCGATGATCGGCTGGCGCGGCTGCTCCCGGTACATCTCCCCCGTCTATCGGCCCGCGTTCCTCTGCGAGCTCGAGGCGATCCACCGGGTCCGCACCGAGATGGGCCTCAAGAACGCCATGGTCATGCTCCCGTTCGTCCGGAACACCTGGGAGCTCGAGGAGATCTCGGAGATGATGCGCGCCCAAGGGCTGCGCCGCTCCCGCGATTTCCAGCTCTACCTCATGGCCGAGGTCCCGTCGGTCGCCCTGCTCGCCCGGGAGTTCTCGAAGCACTGTGACGGGTTCTCGATCGGCTCGAACGACCTGACCCAGCTCGTCCTCGGAGCGGACCGAGACTCCGAGACGCTCGGCCGGATGGGGTACTTTGACGAACGCGACCCGGCCGTGATGCGCGCGATCGAGATCCTGATCGAGGGCGCCCACGCGGAGGGAAGGACCGTGGGGATCTGCGGGCAGGGCCCGAGCGTCTACCCCGAGTTCGCGGAGTTCCTCGTCCGGGAAGGGATCGACTCGATCTCCCTCAATGCGGACACGGTCGTCTCGACGATCCGCACCATCGCCTCGCTCGAGCAGCGACTGAAGCTCCAGGGCCTGCGCTCCCGGGCGTAGGCGTTCTCGCCCGCCGAGGGCGAGGACGACTCCTCGTCCTGAGGCCGGCGACGCTAGCGGCGCCTACCCTGCGAGGTAGTGGCCGGGGACGACGAGATCACTTGCCCGAGGCGACGAACGCGCGGTACTGGTCCGCGGACATGAGCTCCGCGGGGTCGATCGGAGCCGAGAGCGTGAGCCGGTAGATCCACCCCTTCCCGTACGGGTCGTGGTTGATGTACTCGGGGTGAGCCTTCAGCTCGGCGTTCGCTTCGGCGACCGAGCCGTTCCCCGGAGCGTTCACGTCGGCGACCGTCTTCACCGACTCGAGCACGAGCACGCCGGTCCCCTTCACCGCGGACTTCCCTACCGCGGGCAGGTCGACGAACACGATGTCGGTCAGCTGCGCCTGGGCGTGGTCGGTGATGCCCACCGTCGCGACGTTCCCCTCGACCTTCACCCACTCGTGGCTCTTCGTGTACCGAAGCTCGTTCGGGACCTTCTCTTCGCTCATGTGGTTCCTCCCTCCCATGTCGCGGCGTACTTCACCTGTTCCTCCGTCTGCTCCTCGAGCCGGACCTCGAGGGGTTCCAGGGCCGCGCGCGCCACCTCCCGGTCGAGCGCGACGGGGACGGGGTAGACGCGGAGCTCCATCTCCCGACCGTGCTTCGCGAGGTGCTCCGCACTCAGCGCCTGAAGGGCGAAGGAAAGGTCCATGATCTCGGCCGGGTGGCCCTGCCCGGCCGCCAGGTTCACGAGGCGCCCTTCCGCGAGGAGGTAGGTCTTCCGGCCGTCGGCGAACCGGTACTCCTCCACGCTGGGGCGGGCGGTCCGGTGGCTGACGGCCATCCCCTCGAGGTCCCGCTTCGAGACCTCGACGTCGAAGTGGCCCGAGTTCGCGAGAAGGCAACCGTCCTTGAGGACGCGGAAGTGCTCGGCCCGGACGACGTCGATGCTCCCGGTGACGGTGATGATGAGGTCGGCCTCACGAGCGGCGTCCAGCATCGGCATCACGCGGAAGCCGTCCAGGCGGGCCTCGATGGCGCGCACGGGGTCGATCTCGGTCACGACCACGTCCCCCCCGAGGCCGCGCAGTCGGGCGGCGACCCCCTTCCCGCACCAGCCGTAGCCGGCGACCACGCAGACCTTGCCCGCGATGAGGAGGTTGGTCGCGGACAGGACGCCGTCCATCGTCGACTGGCCCGTGCCGTAGCGGTTGTCGAACAAGTGCTTCATCTCCGCGTCGTTGACGTCGATCGCGGGGAAGAGGAGCTTTCCCGACTTCTCGAGCGCGCGCAGCCGCGTCACGCCCGTGGTCGTCTCTTCGGTCGAACCTCGGATCTTCCCGCGCTTCCCAAGCGAGGTGTGGACGAGCGCGACCAGGTCCGCGCCGTCGTCGACGATCACGTCGGGGTCCGCGTCCAGGACGGCCCGAATGCCGGCCTTGTACTGGGCCACGGTTTCCCCCTTCTCGGCCCACGTGGGCACCCCTTCCTCGCGCACGGCGGCGACCACGTCATCGTCGGTGGAGAGCGGGTTGCCCGCGGCGAGGCGGACGTCCGCGCCACCGGCCTTCAGTGCGAGGGCGAGCACGCACGTCTTCGCCTCGACGTGGAGGACGGCCGCGACCGTGAGCCCGGCGAGAGGCCGCTCCGATTCGAACCGGCGGCGGACCCCTCCGAGCACCGGCATGTGCGTCCGCGCCCATTCGATCTTGAGACGACCCCGAGCGATGTCCCCGGTCATACGGAACCGCCGGGCGGATGGTCCGGACAGGATAAAGGGTAGGGGAATGGGTTGGCCCGAGACGTGGGACCGTTCCCGTCTACGAGGTCACCGCGTTACAGAACGGGCAGACGAGGTACTCGGACGGGATCTCCTTGCCGCAGCTGGGGCACGCCTTGAGCCCGGCTCCGGTGGGTGGGGTCGTCGGCGTCGGGGCGGCCGCCGGCGGGGTCGGGGAGACCGCGCCTTCGGGCGGTCCTTCCGCCCATCCGGGGCCTCCCTTGGGGGGCGTCTTACCCTCGGTGGCTTCGGGCGTCGTCTCCGTGCCCACGGGGGGCGCGGTCATGCCGGCGCGCGCCGTGCCCTGGCCCTGCTGGAGGCTCCACTGGCTGAACGGCGTGTAGGTAGGCTGGCGCTTCCACCAGTCCCAGAACGCGCCCTCGCTGTAGTTGTCGCCGAGCTCCCGCTTCCCCTCGGCCCGGTACTTCTCGGTGAAGTCCGCGTACGCCTGCTTCTCGGGGTCGGACTCGGCCTCCCCGGTGGGCCCGAGGAGCGTGGCCGCGCACTCGGGGCAGAACTTCGAGTCGGCGGGGATCGTGGACGCGCAGCGGCTGCAGCGGATCAAGTCGCTCTCGAACTCTGCGCCGCACTTCGGACAGACGGTCGCGTCCTCGGGGATCAGGTTGCCGCACTCACCGCACTCGACGAGCTTGCCGGCCGCCTGGCGGCGGACGACGAAGAGGAAGAGGACGATGGCGATCGCCGCCGCGGCCGCGATCGCGATCCAGGCCCAGAGCGGGAGCCCCAGGAACTCCTGAAGGAAGAAGTTCGTGCTCGAGGGTGGCGGGGTGGGCGGGACCGAGTACGTTCCGAGCAGTGTGTCATGGGCCACGCGACCGTTGTAACTGGCCACCGCCGTCAGGTTGTAGGTCGTTCCCGGAGCGAGTAGGTTCGTGAGGTTGAACCACGGCATCGAGAAGTTCCCCGGCAGGGTGGTGGTGGACGCGATATCGACCGGCTGGCCGCCGCCCACGGGGGTGGCGATGAGCTCGATCGCGGCGGCTTGGGTGCCGTTGTACTCGAGGTTCCCTGTGGACGCGTAGGGCTGGTCGAGGTAGAGCGTCGTGGGAGGCAGGGAGAACGTGACGAAGCGGATCTGGGACGGAGCGAAGTGCACCGTGACGTTCTGGGAGAGGCTGCCGTTGCCGAGCCACCGGGAGTTGCTGTCGTTGTTCCAGGTGAGGTATAGACTGAGATTGTGCTCGAACCAGGCGTGGAGGCCGGTGACGTTCTCCGTGGCCTTCCACGACAGGACGAACGTGAAGAGAGAGCCGGGCGCGGAGAGGTCGACCGCCGGGTTCTCGTACGCGACGAGGAGCGTTACCGGCAGGCCGGTAGTGTTGTAGTAGAGGTCAGCCGTGACCGCCGCGATCGTGGCGTTGCCGACGTTCCCGATGACCACCGAAACGCCGAGGGTCTGACCGAGGGAGACGTTGTCCGCGCTCGCGAGCCCGTTGGCGAGTATCGTGACCGAGTGGATGCCCAGTAGCGTCGGCTCGAACGTCACGGAGACATTCTGACTCAAGTTGCCGCCCGAGAGGTGGGGGTTGTTGTAGTTCCAGTCGACCGCCACGGGGAGGTTTTGCTCAAAGGCTGGGTGGAGGCCGGTGACGTTCGCGGTCGCATCCCAGCTGAGCGTGAACGTGACGGTCGAGCCGGGCGTAGTGAGGTCGAGGTTCGGGTTCTGGTACGAGGCGAGGAACGCGCTCGGCAGGCCCGAATCGTCGTAGTACAGGTCGCCCGCCACCTGTGTGACCGGCGCCGTGCCGATGTCCTCGAGCACCAAATTGACGCCGAGGATCTGACCGAGATTGATGGTCGAGCTGGCGATGCCGTTGGCCAGGACCGTGGCCGACTCGATGCTCACGCCGCCGAAGTACCCCGGGAAGATCTGCACCGGCCCGAAATCCGGGCTCGCGACGGTGGGCGGCGCCTGCGCGACACCATAGGGGTACGGGCTGACCGACCAGTTGAGCCAGTGGCTTCCGACCCCGACCGCGGAGACGATGACCCCGACATGGTAGTCCCCGATGAAGATCCCATCAGGGAGCGTCCCGCCGGTAAGGTTCGAGGAAGCGAGAAGGACGGAGGCAACGCCTGTCACGTTCGACCGTCCGTAGGCGGAGACCCCGTGCTCCGCGTCCCGGTACTGGACGTACCCCCAGATCTGGGGGCTTTCCACCGCGAGGTCGTTGAAGGCATTCGCGGTCTTGTTGGCGATCGGGCTGGTGGAGCTGTTGTAGGCGTAGTAGGCGGCGACCTGAGCGTCTGGGATCGGGAGGGTTCCCCCGCGTCCCGTGACGTTGAACTGAGCCCAGCGATACACGACCGCCTGGCTCGTGGCGTCCGGGCGCACCGCGGAATAGCTGAAGACCTTGGGGATGGGGGAGGAGACGGTCGCGTTGGCCAGCAGCGCCACGGCGCCGCCGGTCACGAGAAGCTTGTTCGAGCTCCAAGGGAACGGCTGGGTCTGGGAGGTCGCGTTCGCCGGAACGGCGTTCCAGTTCAGCCCGAACGCGCTGTCCACGCTGTTGAGGAGGGTCCCGGCGCCCGAGACCACCATATCATACTGCGGGGTGGGAAGGAACACGAGCTGGGCCGAGATGTCGATCGTGGGTCCCGACGCTTCGGGCAGGTTGAACGCGATGAGCGAGGGCCCCGCGCTGAAGTTCCCGGTCCAGTTGAGGAAGTTGAGCACACCATCGGTGGTTACGTTTTGGAGGAGGCTCGACGAGAGTGGAAGGTCGAGAACCCCCGACTGACCGTCCGCAAGGACCCAGGAGGTGGCTCCGTTGGCGGCAGTGAGAGGGTAGGCCACCCCGTCGTAGTAGACCGTGGCCGATATGGTCGCCGAGGAAACGAGGTTAGGGTTCGTCCAGTTAACGATCAGGTTGCCGGCCTGGACGTTTGCGCTGGGGTAGAGCCAGTCTTCCGCAAGGGTCGCGGAGCCGTTGTTGTTCGATAGGTTGCCGAAGTAGTTCTGGCCGTCGTTGAGGACGGTGGCGTTGCGGCCGAGCACCAGCCCGGGGTGGCCGTACGTCAGGGTGTTGTCCGCGTAAGTATTGTTGATGACGGAGCCGAACGCATTGAGCTGCGCGCCCCCGTTCACCACGATCGAGGGCGCGTACAAGGTATCCCCCAGGATGGGGGCCGGTTCCGTGAGGGCACCGATCGCGGGGTTCCCCGTCACCCGAGAGTCGTTCAGAGTGAGGTCGGCCGAAGCCCCGTAGACGCTGACCCACCCGGGGAACGCGAAGGTAGTGTTCCAGGCGGTCATCGAGCCAGTGACGTTGACGTAGAGCTTCGTGTAGGCGTTGATGACCTGGGTGTCGGTGGTCAGGGTGGAGTTGTAGAAGTTAACGGTCCCCTGGTCGAAGAAGGGGTAGATGTGAGAAAGGCGCGCCTGGGCCGTGCCTGTGTCGGAGACATACTGCACGAACGAAAGCGTGACGTTCAGAACGACGAGTTTTCCCCCCTTCTCGACGAGGATGTACCCGCCCTGGTAGTACAGGTGGTTCCCCGCTGTGGGTTGAATCACAAACGTAGTTCCGGTCGGGACGATGAGGTTCCCATGCACGACCGTCGCGGCGGTCGTGAGGGCTGGCGGCGAACCTCCGGACGAGGCCGTCGGCCGAGGAACGCTCGTGAGAGCGCTCAGGCCCCCTACGATCACCAGGAGGACGATGAGAACGGAGACCCCCACCGAAATCAATCCGCGACCGCCACGCCCGTAACTCCCGGCTCGCGCGGGAGCTCGCAATATAGGGCTCACGACCGAAGAAAGGCCGAGTTCTGGTATTTAACAGTGCCTTCGCTCGCCGGAGACCACGACCTTTTTCCCTCGAAGCGGGGGGGTCCAGAACGGTCAGCTCGTCGGGCCCTGAACCACGAGCTTTCCGAACAGGTCCGGGGCGTCGAACCGGCGGAACGCATCGGCCGCCTGCTCGAACGGGAGGGCCGAGTCCACGACCGCGCGCAACCTTCCGGAAGCGAGGTGGGCGAGGACCTCCTCGAACTCCCCGCGCGACGACATCGTGCTACCGCGGACGGAGGCCTGTCGCCAGAACAAGGTCCGCACGTCCAGCTCCACTTTCGGTCCCGCGCTCGCCCCGATCACGACGACCCGGCCCGCCCGTGCGAGCGACCGGACCGCCCGGGGGAGCGTGGGGGCGCCTACCGAATCCAGGACGACATCGACGCCGTTCTTTTCGCTCCACTCCCACAGGGCCCGGTCGAGCGGTCGCTCGTCCGAGAACGGAAGGAAGGCGTCGGCCCCGAGGGCGCGTACCTTCGCCTCCTTGGACGCGGACCGTGAGACCACCGCGACGTGCGCGCCGAGGAGCTTCGCGACCTGCACGGCCGCGGTGGGGATGCCTCCCCCCGCGCCGACCACCGCTACGCGCTCGCCCGGACAGACCTCGCCGACCGTCTTCAGGGCCCGCCAGGCGGTCAGGAACACGAGAGGGGCGGCGGCCCCTTCCGTGAACGACATCCGCTCGGGCAGAGGGTACACATTGCGTCGCGGGACGACCGTGTAGGTCGTGACGGTCCCCTGGATGTGCTCGCCCAAGATCCGGTAGTTCCGGCAGAGGGCCTCTTTGCCCGCGAGGCAGGCCGGGCAGGTCGCGTCCCACATCCCAGGATTGAGGAGAACCTTCGTTCCGACCCGGAGGTCATGGACGTCGGTCCCCACCTGGTCCACGGTCCCCGCGCCGTCCGACCCGAGGACGTGCGGCAGGGTCACGGAGACCCCGGGGATCCCTTCGAGAGTGAACCGGTCGAGCCGGTTGAACGCGGCAGCTCGGATCCGAACGCGGACCTCGTCCGGTCCGGGTTTCGGTTCGGGGACCTCGACGTACGCGAGCCGTTCGAACCCGCCGTGGGCGGCGAACCCGAACCCCCGCATGGCATCCTACCCGGGCGGAGCCGCCCGCCAGCGGGTCCCCGAAGAGTCGTCCTCGAGCTCGACCCCCGCGGCTCGGAGCTCATCCCGGATCCGGTCGGCTTCCGCGTAGTCGCCGCGCGCGCGCGCGCGCGCCCGTGCGGCCAGGGCCACCGGGACGATCGCGGCCCACGCCCCGGTGGGGCCCGTGGGGGCGCGAACGAACAGGCCGAGGACCTCCTCGCCCCACCGATAGGGCTGGGCGAGCTCCTCGAGGGCGCTTCCCGAGTACCCTTCGAGCCGGGGTAGCTCCTCGGCGAGACGACGGGTCCAACCGAAGAGGAGGGCGATCGCCTCGCGGGTGTTGAAGTCGTCCGCGAGGGTCGTGTCGAGGCGTTCGACCAGCTGCTCGGCTGCATCCCCGAGCGCTTCGGGGAGCTCCGCGCCCGGCCGTTCGGGCCCGTCCCGCTCCAGGAGCTCGGAGATCCGGTCGTAGACGACCGTGAGGCGCGAGTAGGCCTCGCGGGCCTCCTCGAGGCTCTTGCCCGCTTGGAAGACGAGCGGGCTGCGGTATTGCGCGTTTAGGTAGTAGAGGCGAAGGGGGCCGGGGCCGACCCGCTCGATCGCGTCGTCGAGCAAGGCGACGTTCCCGAGCGATTTCGACATCTTCTCCTCCTCCATGAGGAGGAGCCCGCCGTGCATCCAATAGTTCGCGAACGGCGCGACGCCGCTGGCCGCTTCGGCGAGGGCGACCTCGGCCTCGTGGTGCGGGAAGATCAGGTCGACCGCCGCGCCGTGGAGGTCGCAGCGTTCGCCGAGGAGCCGAAAGATCATCGCCGTGTCCTCGATGTGCCAGCCGGGGCGACCGGGTCCCCACGGGCTCTCCCAGCTCGGTTCGCCCGGGGTCGTCGCCTTCCAGATGACGAAGTCCTCCGGGGCGCGCTTGCGCTCGTCGAGCTCGAGCCGGGCCCCGGGCTTCAGTGCCTCGAGCTTCTGGCCCGAGAGCTTCCCGTACTCGGGGAACTTCGCGACGGAGAAGTACACGGAACCGTCGTCCGCGACGTACGCGTAGCCCTTCTCCACGAGCTGACGGATCTGCGCCAGTATCTCGGGAACGTAGTCGGTCGCGAACGGATAGTGGTTGACCGACCGGTTCCCCAGAGTATCCATCGACCGGCGGAAGTCCTGGAAGTGGCGGTCCGCGAGCGCGAGCGGATCGACCCCGTCCTCGCTCGCCCGAGCGATGAGATGGTCGTCGAGGTTCGTGACGTTCTGCACGTAGAAGACCCGGTAGCCCCATCGGCGCAGCGCCCGCGCGACCACGTCGAAGAACGTCATCGTCCGCCCGTGCCCGACGTGAGCCGGGGCGTACGGCGTGAGGCCGCAGACATAGAGCCCGACCCGGGGGGGCGAGAGCGGCGCGAAGACGCGGGTCTCGCGCGTCCGGGAGTCGTAGACGGTGAATCGCCGCACGACTAGATCCCCTTCAGTGCGCGCATCACGTCGTCCGCGAGGTCGCTCGGGTCCTCGATCCCGCAGGAAAGGCGGACGAGGCCGTCCGTCACGCCGTGCGCCTCTCGCTCCCGGCGCGGTACGCTGGCGTGCGTCATCGTGGCCGGGTGGTCGACCAGCGACTCCACGCCGCCCAAGCTTTCGGCGAGCGTGAAGACCGTGAGGCCTTTCAGGAACCGGAGCGCGGCCCGGCGACCGCCCTCGAGCTCGACGCTGACCATTCCGCCGAACCCGCTCATCTGCCGCCGGGCCAGGGCGTGCTGGGGGTGCGAGCGGAGGCCGGGGTAGAGGACCCTTCGGACGCGGCGGTGGCCCGAGAGCGCTTCCGCCACCGCGAGGGCGCTCTCGCCGTGGGCCCGCATGCGGACCCCGAGCGTGTGGATCCCCCGAAGGACGAGGAAGCAATCGAACGGGCTCGGGATCGCGCCGACGGCGTTCTGGAGCCACGTGAACCGCTCGCCGGCCTTCGGGTCCTTGATCACCAGGGCGCCACCGATGATGTCGGAGTGACCGCCCAGATACTTCGTAGTGGAGTGGAGGACGATGTCCGCGCCCAGGTCGATAGGGTGCTGGAGGGCGGGGGTCGCGAAGGTGTTGTCCACCACGGCGAGCGCGTGAGCCCGACGGGCCAGTCGGACCGCGCCCGCGATGTCGACCAGCTTGAGGAGCGGGTTCGTGGGGGTTTCCAGGTAGACGAGGTCGGCGGGTTCGGCGAGCGCGGCCCGGACCCGAGAAAGGTCCGTCATGTCGACGTACTCGACCCGGAGGCCGAACTGCCGACGATGATGCTCGAGCAACCGCCAGGTGCCGCCGTAGACGTCGTCCACGGAAACGACCCGACTGCCGCTCGGGAACGACTCGAGGAGCGTCGTGAGCGCCCCGAGACCGGAGGCGAAGGCGAGACCGGTGGAGCCGCCCTCGAGCTTCGCGAGCGTGGCTTCCAGGACCGCGCGGGTCGGGTTCCCGGAGCGTCCGTAGACGTACCCCTGGTTGCGGTTCGGGGCCGCCTGGCGGAACGTGCTCGACAGGTAGACCGGGACGTTCACGGCACCGGTGAGGGGGTCGGCGGGTTGGCCGTCATGGATCAGCCTCGTGTTAAACCGCATGTTCGTCTCCTTCCTCCGATAGGTACCCGACGAGGTCGTGTCGAGTGAGAACACCGATCACCGCGCCGGTCGTGCCGTCTCGCACTAGGACCGTATGCTCCTCGCGCAGGCGTCGGAGAAGGTCTCCGATCGGGGCATCGACCGGCACCTCCGGCAGGGGCTTGGAGGGGATCTGGCGGACCGAGCGGTCCAGGACGGTCTCGTCCGTGAGGCTGCGCCGCATCAGATCATCCTCCTCGACCCGCCCGATGTTGTTCGTTCCGGAGAGGATGGGAGCCGCCGATATACCGTGGCGGCGGAGGAGCTCGAGAGCGTCGCGAACCGGCATCGTCGGCTCGACCGAAACGAGCGCCGGGATCCCGGACTTGCGGGCCAGCAGGTCCCGGGCGGTCGCGGTCACGTCGAGGAACCCTTGCTCTCGCATCCAATCGTCCGCGTAGAATTTCGAGAGGTAGCGGTCGCCGGAGTCGGGCAGCAGGACGACCACGGTGCTGCCTTCGGGGATCGGCTTCGCGGCGAGCCATCGAATGGCGCCCACGACCGCCGAGCCGGAGGACCCCCCGACGAACAACCCCTCTTCCTTCGCCAGCCGGCGGGCCATGAGGAACGACTCGCGGTCCGCGACCTCGACGAATTCATCGAGGTACTGGAAGTGGATCGATTTCGGGACCATGTCCTCGCCGATCCCCTCCACCAGGTACGGTACGGCCTTTCCGAGCTCGTGGGTCCGGAAGAAGTTGCCGAGCACCGAGCCGGCAGGGTCTACGGCGACGATGCGGACGGACGGTCGATGCTCCTTGAAGTACCGGCCGATGCCGCTCATCGTCCCTCCGGTCCCAACGGTGCCGATGACCGCTCCCAGCTGGTCCGGGACGCCCGCGTCGATCTCGGGCCCGGTCGTGCGGTAGTGGGCCTCCGGGTTCCCCTCGTTCTCGTACTGGTTCGGGAAGTAGGACCCCGGGATCTCGGCCGCCAATCGACGGGCCACCGAGTAGAGGCTCATCGGGTGGTCGGGAGGCACTCCCGCGGGCGTCACGACGACCCGGGCACCGTACGCCCGGAGCATTCGGATCTTCTCGGAGCTCATCTTGTCGGGGATGACGATCACGATCCGGTAGCCCCGGACGGCCGCGACCAAGGCGAGGCCGACCCCGGTGTTGCCGCTGGTCGCCTCCACGATCGTCCCGCCGGGCTTGAGACGCCCATCCTTCTCGGCCGCCTCGATCATGGCGGTCCCGATCCGGTCCTTCACCGAGCCGCCGGGATTGAGGTACTCGAGCTTAGCGAGGACGCGGTACGGAAGACCCTGGGTCACCCTACGGAGCGGGACCAGCGGGGTGTCCCCCACGAGGTCGAGGATGCTCTCCAGCCGGGCGTTCCGAGCGGGCACGGAGGCGCGGAACGAGGCTCTCCCATTAACCCTTGCCCGCCCACCGGGGATACGCGGGTAGGACCGGCGGGGGCGCGCGAGCGGATTCCACGCGACGCACGGGTCCGTGCCGCGTCGCCACGAGAGCGATGCATGAGGCGGAAGCTCGGCGTACTGACCTGCGGAGGTCGAACACAAATACCTCGTCAACGTCCTACGCAGAGCGGTCGACCCGGTCCCCCATCGGGGGTGGTCCACTGGGATGAGGAAGCGGGTGAGTGAACCGGGAAGCACGGGGCACCCCCTCGCCCGGACCGTGCTCGCGGTCGCGCTCGCGTTGGTCGCGCTGACCGCCGTGGGTTTCCCGGCCGAGGCGGCCGGATACCCTTCTCTTCCGCTGGCGTTCGACGGAACGTTCCTCTCCAACCTATCGGCCCCGGATCTCGCGCCGGGGAGCTCGGGCACGCTGACCTTTCAGGTCGCGGACCCCGCATCGTTCGCTCCGATGTCCGCCGTGACCCTCACGCTGGACGTCTACGCGTTCAACGCGTTCCCGGGCAACGCGTCCTCGTCCGTTTCGAGCGCCGGAGCCCCGGTCCTGGTCACCCCCACGACCTCGGGGGCCTTTGCCAATCTCTCGCTCCCTTCGCTGACCCCCGGAACCCATGTGGACGGTTCGGTGGACGTTGCCACCACGGCGAGCACGTCGGCCGGCACCTACGCGGTCCGAACGTCGCTTTCCTTCCTGGCGAACGGGACGGTCTATCGGCTCGAGTCCCGAGGCTGGTTCACGGCGCGCCTCTGGGCGGCCGCTACCGAGCTCCCGAACGGGAGCCTGACCCTCAACCTGACGGTCCTCGGCGTGTCGGGGGTGACCGCGGAGACGGCGGTCCAGGTGACGTCGTCCAACTGGGACTGGGCGCTCGGGCTGATCCTGGGAGCGGCGCTCGTCCTCGTGGGAGCCGGAGCGTGGGTCTACTTCCGTCGGGACGCGAAATCGAGCTCCGGCGCCCGGTAAGGGCTCGAGGAGACCCAGGCACCGACCGCTTTCGGGAGCAGTCGAACGAGACCGGGCGATTCCTTCAGCAGTTCGCGGACCACGTGCGTCGGGAAATCGATGTCCCCGAACGCGACGATCGTGGCGGCGAGGTGCGCTCCTTTGAGAGAGTGGACGACCCGGTCGAGCTCGTCGTCCGAGAGCCGAGTGAACAGGCGTCGTAGGTAGAGCGCGCGCCGGAACTCCTCTCCGAGCTCCGCCCGCCAACGTCGGTCGTACTCCGCAAGAGCCCGCTCGGAAAGGTCACCCTTCGAAAGCGCCTGTGTCGCAACGTCCGCCGCGATCTCCGCGCACCGCATGCCCGTGAAGATGCCTCCCCCTGAGAGCGGCTTCACCTGGGCCGCGGCGTCCCCGACGAGAAGAGCGCGGCGCGCGTGGGTCCGAGGCAGCGTACCGATAGGGATCCCCGAGACCACGTACGAGGTGGGGGGGCCTAGGCGCCTACCGAACCGACGCTCGAGCGAAACGAGCAGGTGGTCGAAATAGCGTCGCGCGGGGGTCCCGTCGGCGTCTGCGGCGACGCCTATCCGGGCCCCGCCGCTACCGTCCGGGATCCACCAGCCGAAGAGACCCGGGGCGAGCTTGCGGCCCAGGTAGACCTCGACCGTGTCAGGGTCCCCGGGACTCTCGGGGAATTCCGCTTCGAACGCGGGCAAGACCTCGACCGGACGGCGGAGACGGAAGGCCCGGGCGACCGCGCTCGCCACCCCGTCCGCGCCAATGACCAACCTCGCGCGGACCTCTTCCAGAGCGCCCTCCGGACCGCGCAGGTGGACCGTGAGTCGGTCCCCAGACTCTTCCTCGACCGCATCGAACCGAGTCGAGGTCCGGACCTCAGCCCCGGCCCCGCGGGCCCGGTCCGCGAGGTAGATGTCGAGCCCGGCCCGGTCGATGACGAAGGCTTTCGGGGTCTCCGCGCGGAACGTGATCGACTCGAGCGAAGGGCCGAAGACGCTCGCCCCCCGGACCGACGCACGGACCATCGAGTCCGAGCCCGCGAGGTCGAGGACCCGCTGGGACACGAGACCCGCGCATTGGACCGGGTACCCGACCTTCGGGTGCTCCTCGACCACCTGGACCGAGTGCCCGGCCTTCGCGAGCCGCGCGGCCGCCGTGGACCCTGCGGGCCCCGCACCCACCACAAGGACGTCGACCTCGTCCACGTTCCCACCAGTCGACACCCGCACTTAACGGCGGAACCGTTCAGTCCTTCCGCCACGGGGTCGGCACGAGGTCGGTCCGCTGGCGCGGCTGGACCGCCGACCCCTCGACGGAGGTCGTCACGCCCGCGTGGAAGGCGAGGTGCCCCGTCCATGCGATCATCGCCCCGTTGTCGACGCAGAGCGACTTCGGTGGGGCGAAGGTCGCTCCTCCCCGACTTTCGGCCATGACGCGGACCATCTCCCGCAGGCGTCCGTTGCAGGCGACGCCGCCGCCCAGGACCACCGCCTCCTTGCCCCGGTGGGCCAGCGCGCGCTCCGTGATCTCGGTCAGCATCGAGTACGCCGTCACCTCGACCGAGTAGGCGAGGTCCGGTCGTTTCGCGCCCTTCGCGTGGAGGGCGAGCGCGGCGGTGAGCATCCCCGAGAACGCGACGTCCATCCCGTGCACCGAGAACGGCAGGTCCAGGAGCTCCGTTCCCCGGAGGGCTTCCGCTTCGATCGCAGGGCCGCCCGGGAACGTGCCTCCGAGCCCGAGCCAGAACTTGTCGAGGAAGTTCCCCACACCGATGTCGAGGGTCTCGCCCAGCACCCGGTACCGACCGCGCGCGTAGGCGATCACCTGGGTGTTCCCCCCGCTCGCGTACAGGAGGAGAGGGTCATCGAGCCCGCTCAGCACGCGGGCGATCTCGACGTGCGCAACGCAGTGGTTCACGGGCACGAGGGGCCGGTTCCACGCGAGCGAGAGCATGCGCGCCACGGTCGCTCCGGCCCTCAGGCACGGTCCGAGCCCGGGTCCCTGGGCGAACGCCACCGCGTCGACCTCGTTCGGGCGGACGTTGGCGGCTTCGAGCGCCTTTCCGACGAGCGAAGGCAGTACCTCCACGTGGTGGTTCGCGGCCTCCCGGGGGTGGATCCCTCCGGTCGGAGGGAGGTAGAAGTCGGAGGCGAGGCTGAGGACCTTGGCGTCCTCTCCTACGATGCCCACCGAGGCGGTGTGCGCCGTCGACTCGATGCCGAGGACGACCATCGTCCGTCCACCGGAAGGACGGTTATAACCCCCCCGCTCGGCGGGAGGACCGCTCGTTCATTCCTCGCTCGATTCGATGCGGAAGCGCACGCGGGAACCGTGCAGGGCTTCCTGGATCCGGTCCGCAAAGGCGAGCGATTCGGGCACGGTCACCGGTCGCCCCCAGTCGTAGACGAAGTCGTAGCCTTCCGACTCCGGCCGGAAGCCGAGGTCCTCGAGGAGCGTGGCGACCTCAGAGTACGGGGCGCCTTCGCTATCCAGTTGGAGGAGGAGGAACGTCTTGGTCATCGGTTCCCTCGGAACGACCTGCCCAGGTCTATCCCATCCGCCCTTAAAGTCGAGCGGTGGAGAGGACACGCGCCCCGTCCCCCGGGGTTTCGGGCGGTCACTCTTCGGGTTCCGGGGCCGGGGACCGGGCGTGGGCGGTAACGCGCACCGCCACTCCCCGGCGCAGGCGAGCCATTTCGTGCGGGGCCAGTACGAGACGTCCGGCCGCGAGGAACGAATCGCGCTCGTCCACGAGCAGGGCCGACGCGCCCGGGACGAGGGCGGGGTCGGCCTGCACCACGAACATCGAGAAGAGGCTGCGCCCCTCCCGCACGAACGGGATGGCGTCCTCGTGGACCACGACGCGCTCCCGGCCCAGGTCGAGGAGGGTGTGGAGCCAGGTAGCCCCGCGGAACGTGGGGCGGGGGACCCCGTCCGTGCCGACCACGAACTGCGGCTGCCCGTCCCGGACCATCGCCCGGAGCCGACCCGTCCGCCGAGAGCGCTCGCCCCGGAGACCCTCGGCGACCCGCGGCGCCACCGCACGGCCGTAGCGCCACTCGAGGAGACGCGCGACCTGCCGTCCGTCCCACGCCGGGGTCCAATCCCGTTCGAGGTCGACCCCGCCGTCCGTCGATTCGGCGACCGCCTTCCCGAAGGCGGCCGGGGACAGGTGGTGGGGGCGAGAGAGGAACTCCTCGAGGCCCAGGTACGGCCCGACCGGGTACAGGTCCGTCAGTTCCACCGGCACCGGCCCGAACGGGGTCAGGACCTCCCACTCGATCGGTTGGTCCGACCGGTCGGTCGCAGGGAGGTAGCGGAGATACTCCGGGCGAAGGGGGAAACGCGGGACCCGACGGGCCCCGGCCCTCCCCACCCGGTAGGCATCGACCGCATGCCGGAACCGGACCGCCACCGGTCGGCCCGTGCTCTCCGCGACCACCTCGCGGAACGCGCGACGGGAGTCGGGTTCGGTCGGTAGGAAGACGGCCGGGTTCGCCATGGCTTCCCGGAGCCCGGCGCGCAAGGCCGGGTGGGCGGCCGTCCTCCGCTCCGCAAGCTCCCAGAGCGTACCGTCCCGGATCGCTTGGCGGACGCGACCGATCTCCTCGACCGAGATGAGGAGATTGTGAAAGGCGACCCTGCGCTCGCGCTCGTCCGGAGGAAGGCGCGCGACCTCGGTGAGGGGGGTCTCCGCGCATAGGAAGCAGTGGCACGTGTTCTCGCGAAGGTCGTCGAGCGGGACCGTCCCGTCGGGGAACATGAGGCTCCCGCGCCGCGCGAACTTGTGGTACGCGGACGAGTCGAACAGGTCGACCCCGAACAACGCGGCGAGCGCGAAGGTCATCGGGTGCCCGGTGCCGAACAGGTGGAGCACCCGAGCCGGAGAGAGGTTCGGTCGGGTCGCGACCAGGACCCGGACCAGTTCAGGGAAGCGGTACTGTTCCATCAGCGGCACCACTCCGCCGACCGCGAGGACGTCCCCGAGCTCGCTCGCGGTCCGGGCCGACAGGGCCCGCAAGTCCGGATGCGACCCGCCCTGTACAGGGACTGCGAGGAGCCCGGGGCGGGCCGCTCGGCTCGCGTGGGAGCGCTCCGAGGTCGCGGCGAGCGCGGCCTCGGTCTTTTCGTGGCTGTCTTCCGGTTCCGTGAACACATCGAGGACGGTGGCGATGTCGCTGCCGATTGTATTCTGGAACGACAGGATCTCCTCGGGGGTCACCTCGACCGACCCGTACGCGTGCTGCTGGAAGGCGCCCGAGTCGGTCATCACGGGCCCGTCGAACCGGATCAGGCCGTGGATCCCCTCCTTCTCCGCGACCGTTCGCAACGGCGGGGTTCGCCACGTGATGTATGCCGACGTGATCACCGCGGTGATCCCGAGACGCGTTCGCATCTCCTCGGGGGCGACCGGCTGCCGGGCGGGGTCCGGGTGGACCACCGGGAGGAGGGCGGGGGTCTCGACCATGCCGTGCGGCGTGGTGAACCGGCCCCGACGGGCGAGTCCGTCCCGGTCGAGAAGCTCGAAGTCGATCATCCGCCTCAGGTCCACCGGCCCCGCCCGTTAAGGATGGCGTGCCCCGGGGGCCGCGCTCGGCTCGTAGGAAGCGCGGATCCGGTTCAGGAGGTCGACCAGCATCGGCAGCTTCAGCTTGCCCGTGTTCGTGTTCTGCGGACTCGGATGGTACGACCCCCAGAGGATGGGCCGCCCGGGTCCGAGCGGGAGGGCGGCGCCGTGAGCGAACGCCCCGGCCGGGCGTTCCCCCCCATAGACGCGGGGGATGATGTCCCGGACCGCGTCCCAGGCGAACCCTCCCAGGGCGAGGATCGCCCGCGCTTCGGGGAGCAGACGGAGCTCGCGCTCGAGGAACGGCGCGCAGTTCGCTCGCTCGGCGGGGGTCGGGCGGTTGTCCGGCGGGGCGCACCGGACCGCGGCCGTCAGGTACAGGTCGCGGTAGTGGAGGCCATCGTTCCGCCGCACGGAGGTCGGCTGGTTCGCGAACCCGGCCTCGTGGAACGCTCGGACGAGGAACGCCGCCGACCGGTCCCCCGTGAACACCCGGCCCGTGCGGTTGGACCCGTGGGCGGCGGGGGCGAGCCCGACCACCACGAGCCGTGCGGCGGGGTCCCCGAACCCGGGGACCGGGCGGCCCCAATACTCCTCGTGGCGGAACTCGCGTTTCCGCTCCACCGCTACCCGTTCACGATACCGGACGAGACGTGGGCACCGTGCGCAGCTGACCACCTCGCGTCGCACGGACTCGAGGGAGTCGGACACGAGGAGGGGCAGGGGCCGTGCCTATTGGAGCTTCCGCCAATGGCGGGGGTCCCCGCCGGTAGTCACCGAGCGTGACCTATCCCTATAGATGGGAGGAGCGTTCCCCGGAGCGATGACGGAGACGCGCGTCCCCCGGGACGGGAAGGTCCGGCTCGGAACCCTCGACGGCGACCTGCGGGTCGAACGAGACTCGGAGATCGATGTCGATGGCCGGTTGGCGGTTTCGGGACAGGCGCGGTTCGACGGGAACGCCGACGTCCGGGGGGACATGGAGTGCGGGTCCTTCCGCTCGGACGACGGGACGGTTCACGTCCACGGTCACCTCTACGTGCAGGAGGGCCTCGAGACCCACGATGGGGCGGTCGAGGTCGATGGCGAGCTCAAGGCCCGGCGGGTCGACGCCGACCGCGGCCTGATCGTCGGCGGTCCCGCCTCGGCAGAGCAGTTCGAAGTCGGGGGACGGCTCGAAGGGGCCCAGACCCTGACCGCCAAGAAGGTCTCGGTGGGCGGGAGGTTCCGCCTCGCCGGAAAGCTCACGGCCGAGACGGTCGAAGCCGGCGGCTCGGTGGACCTGCACGACGTGGAGCTCGACTCGATCGAGGTCGGAGGGGTCATCCGCCTGGCCGGGGGCGTCGTCCGGCGCTCGGTCGAAGTGGGGGGCAAGTTCACGTCCGACGCTCCGTTCGAGTTCGGAGGACTCGAGGTCGGGGGCGTCGCGCAATTCCACGACTCCGCCAAGGGAGGCCGCATCGAGGCCGGTGGGATGATGACCGCGGACCGGGACCTCACGTTCGAGGACCTCGAGATCGGGGGCCTGGGGAGGATCGACGGGAACGGCAAGGGACGCAGCGTGGAGGTGGGGGGACGGTTCTCCGTACGCGGGTCCCTCGAACTGACGGGCAAGCTCGAAGTGGGCGGACAGATCTCCGTGGGAGAATCGCTGACGGGGGGCGCCCTCGAGGTCGGTGGGAAGATCGACGCTCGACGGGCCGTCTTCACCTCGGAGGCCGAGGTCGGGGGCGCGATCAGCACCCGCGAGGGGCTCAAGGCCTCCCACATCACTCTTCGACGGAAGTCGCGGGCGACCGGGCCTCTCGTGGGCGGGGTCGTCAAGCTCGACACCAAGGCGACAGCCGAGGACATCTACGGGGACACCGTGGAGCTCGACGACAAAGCGCAGGCACGCCAGGTGTTCGCCCGACGTGTCGTGCTCGGCGAAGGATCGCAGGTGGACCAAGTGGTCTACACCGACTCGATCGAGCTGAAGGCGGGGGCGCACGTCCGCTCGCCTCCCCAGAAAGTGGCCAGCCTGCCGACGTTCCCGCTCTGAACGAGGACGGCGGCATGTTGGACGGTGCTCCGGGGCCCTCTCGCCGAAGAGAGGTGAGCGACCTCTACGCGACCGTGCTCGAGGTGGTCAAGCATTACCACGGCGCGGCTCGGATCACGAGGATCTCCTACGGCGCGGGGATGCCGGTCGACCGGTTGCGAAACTTCGTGGACCGCCTCCAATCGTTGGGGCTCCTCAAGTCCGAGGAGCTGGACGGCCGCGCGGTCTACGACATCACCGCGCGCGGCCAGGAATTCCTCGACACGTACTGGAAGATGCGCGGCTACATCGAGGTGTTCGAGCAGCCCCCGGACCCGGACGAGCGTCGGAATCGACGTCGCTAAGGACCCCGCCGCGCCGCGGTCTCGTCGGTGAGCCCGGGCCTGCCGGGATGGGGTCGACTCGCGGCTCAGCCGTACCGGGGGACCGAAGGGTCGACCTTGACGGACCAGGCGTCGATGCCCCCCGAGAGGTTCGCGATCGACGTGAAGCCGAGGCCCTCGAGGAACCCCGCGACCATCATCGACCGGGTTCCCCCGTGGCAATAGACGATCAGCTCTCGGTCCCGAGGGATCTCGTCGGCCCTCGACGGGACCTCGCCCATCGGGATGTGGACCGAGGGCTCTATCACCGCGAGCTCGCGCTCGAACGGCTCGCGCACGTCGAGCAGGAGCACTCTTTCGGGCGTCGATTTCAGCTTGCGGGCGACGTCGGTCGGGTCGACTTCGGGGACCATTGGGGTCGGGGGGAGAAATCCTAGGTCATAGAGGTTTCGCTCGGGCCATTTCGGTCGATCGGGCCGCCATGCAGCGTAAATCCCCCGGCGGTGTGGAGCCCCTGATGCAGGTCAAGGACCCAGTGTGCGGGATGAAGGTCGAGGACTCGAAGGCGCCCGCTTGGGGGACCTATGAAGGCACTCCGGTGTTCTTCTGCTCGGAGGCGTGCCGCCGCTCCTATGAGCGCGCGCGCCCGCCGCGCCCAAAGTAGTCCGGACCCGCCCCGGGACCGAGCCGCCTTCTTCGACCGAACATGGCGACCGACCCGGTCTGTGGGATGTTCGTCGAAGCCGGGCCGGAGGCGCTCGCGCTCACGAGGGACGGTCGAACCTACTACTTCTGCTCGCAGACCTGCCGGCGCAGCTTCGCGGAACCCGAGCATGAGCGGGTGCGACTCCTTCGCCGCCTCGCGGTCGCTTGGCCCCTCTCGGTCGTCATCGTCGTTCTGACGTACGGTCTCACGTTCCCGCATTCGTCGCTCGTCGTCGCGATCCTCGCGTCCGTCGTCCAGTTCTATCCCGGCTGGGTATTCTACCGCGGAACGTACGATGCGATCCGGAACCGGAACGCCAACATGGACGTCCTGATCGCGGTCGGGACGACCACGGCTTTCCTCTACAGTCTCGCCGTGGTGCTGCTTCCCGGGCACCTCGCGCCGGCCACGTACTTCGACGCATCGGCCCTGATCATCACGCTGATCATGACCGGGAATTACATCGAACATCTCACGCGGGTCCGCGCGGGCTCCGCGCTACGCCGGTTGGACGAGCTCCTGCCCGAGCACGCCGAAGTAGTGCGCGAGGGTGTCATCCTATCGATACCCCCGAGCGAGATCCGGCCGGGGGACCGGATGAAGGTACTTCCTGGGGGGAGATTTGCGGCCGACGGGGTGGTCCGCTCCGGGCGCACGAGCACCGACGAATCGCTCCTGACGGGGGAGCCCCTCCCCGTGCCGAAGGCTCCCGGCGACAGCGTCCTCGCCGGAGCGATCAACGGCGAAGGCGCGGTCGAAGTGGAGGCGACCGGGGTCGGGTTGGACACCTTCGTGGCGCAGGTCGGCCAGCTCCTGACGGATGCGGAGATGTCCCGCGTTCCGTTGCAGCGGACCGCCGACCGGATCGCCGCGGTCTTCGTGCCGCTGGTCCTCGCTCTGGCGCTCGCCTCGGCGGTCGCCTGGTACGCCCTCGGCGGCGCGGGGCTCACCATCACGCTCCTCATTTTCGTCTCGGTCGCGATAACGGCCTGCCCGTGCGCGTTCGGCATCGCGACGCCCGCCGCCATCGTCGTCGGCACCGGCCGTTCCGCCGAGGCGGGCGTGCTCTTTCGCGGGGAGGACGCTATCGAACAGGCCGCACGGGTGGACGTCGTGCTCACCGACAAGACCGGGACCCTGACCCGAGGTTCTCCGGTCCTTGCTGAGGTGTGCCCCCGCTCAGGGGTCACCGTCGAGCACGTCCTCTCGCTCGCGGCCGCCGTCGAGGCGGGCTCGACGCATCCGTACGCTCGAGCGGTACTCGACGCGGCGAGGACCCGCGGTCTCGCGGTCCCCCGCTCCGCGGATGTGACCGTCGACCCGGGGCGAGGAGTGCGCGGGACCGTGGACGGGGTCGTGGTCGAGGTTGCGCGGCCCGGCACCGACGCGAGCTCTGCCGCGGGCCTAGGACCGCTCGAGGGCGATCTCCGTAGACTCACCTTCGAGGGGAGCTCGGTCGCGGTCGTGACCGAGAATGGCGGGGTCATCGCCGTGATTGCGTTCCGAGACCCGATCGCGGCGGAGGTCCCCGAAGCGCTGCGGGCGCTCGCGGAGGACGGAATCCAGGTGGTGATGGTGACCGGAGACCATCCCTTGGCCGCCCAGCGGGTCGCCGGGGAACTCGGGATCCGCGAGGTGCACGCCGAGATGACGCCAGTGCAGAAGATCGAACTCCTTCATCAGTTCCAGTCGCAGGGCCACGTGGTGGCGTACGTGGGCGACGGGATCAACGACGCGCCCGCGCTCGCCGGGGCCGACCTAGGCATCGCGATCGGCACCGGGGCTGCGGTCGCGCGCGAGGCCGGCAAGGTTGTCTTGGTGCGGTCCGACTTCCGTGGGGTGGCGCTCGCCCTCCGGATCGCTCGTCGGACGGTCGCGAAGGTGCGAGGCAACCTCGCGTGGGCAATCGGATACAACGCGGTGCTGCTGCCGATCGCGATGGGCGCGCTCGTTCCCGTGTTCGGGCTCTCGATGTACGAGGTTCTCCCCGTGGCCGGCGCGTTGGCGATGGGACTTTCGTCCACCACGGTGGTCCTGAACTCGCTGTCGCTGCGATGGGTGAGCGTGGCGAGAAAGGTCCCTCAGGCCCCGACGCGTGCGACGCCGAGCCACTGATGCGGTACGCTTTTTAGGCCCCTCACCACGACCCTTCACCCTCAGGCCTCTATGACACCGAGTATCGAAGCCGTCGGATTGACGAAGCGGTTCGGCTCGTTCACCGCGCTCGACCACCTTAACCTCAAGGTGGATGGGTCGAAGTGCGTGGGATTCCTCGGACCGAACGGAGCCGGGAAGACCACGACCCTGAAGATGTTCACCGACCTCATCTTCCCGAGCGAGGGCGAGGCGTTCATCAATGGGGTTTCGGTCCAGAAGGACCGCAAGCGCGCCCTCTCGGTGTGCGGCGACCTGATCGAGTCGCCCGAGATCTACCCATCTCTCACGCCCCGCGAAGCGTTCCAGATGAGCGGCGCCCTCCGGGGGATGCGGCCCGAGGAGGTCGCCTCGCGGACCACGACGGTGCTCGAGGAGGTCAAGATGATGGAGTGGGCCGACCAGAAGTTCGGCAGCTTCTCCAAGGGAATGAAGCAGCGCGTGAACATCGCCGCCGCACTCCTATCGGACCCGGAGGTCGTGATCCTGGACGAGCCGAGCACCGGCCTCGACCCGCGCGGCATGGCCGAGGTTCGGTCGATCGTCCGGGGCCTCAAGAAAGGCCACCGTCTGATCTTCATGAGCAGCCACATCCTCAGCGAGGTCGTCGACGTCTGCGACGAGGTCGCGCTCCTCGACCGGGGAAAGCTCCTCTTCGCGGACCGCCTAGCGAACGTCACCCAGCGGCTCGGCGGAGGCGTCCGGGCCGTGGAGGCCGAGTTCGCCTCGCCGCTCGACGAAACGGTGCTGGCGTCCCAGATCGGGGCTTTGCCCGAGGTCGGGGGCTGGTCTCGGACCGACGCCAACCGGATCACATTACAGGTGAAGGGGGGTCCCGTCGAGCAGGCCCACCTCCTCGAGAAGATCGCATCGCTGCAGCTCGGCCTTGTGAGCTTCCGCGAGTCTCGCAGTGCGCTCGAAGAGGTCTACCTCCGCGAGATCTCCGTGGGGGACGCATGAGCGCCACGCCCACCTTCGCTCCCGCCGACGCATCCGCCACCGCGCCCGCTGGCGCAATCGGAACCGTCCCGACCACCGTCGCGCAGGCGCTGATCCTCTCCCGATACCAGTTCCGCGACTTCCTCCGGTCTCGGCGGTTCATCCTCATGATGGGGATCGTCCTCGCCGCCGGGGCGATCCTGACCACCGTGGTCGCCTATTTCCGGCCGGCCGGGCTCATCGACAACGCCGACGACCTCTACGGAGGGCTCTGGGCGGGTGGCGCGGGCGTCGTCATCGTCTTCGCCGGGATCATCTTCGGCGGCGACGCGATCGCGGGCGAGTTCCAGAACAAGACCGGCTACTTCCTGATGGGCCTTCCCATCAAGCGGACCACGGTCTACGCGGGGAAGTACCTGGCCACGCTCGCGGCCTCGATCGTCTCGCTCATCGTGTACCTGATCATCGTCACCGGCAACGCCGTGTACTACCTCGGAGCCGGAGCGTTCTCCGTTCCCATCCCGCTGATCGAGTCGTTCGCGATCACCCTTCTCTACTTGCTCGCGCTCCTGGGCTTCGTCTTCCTGTTCAGCTCGCTGTTCAAGACGAGCGCGTACGCCGTTCTCGTGGTCGCGATCCTGTTCCTGTTCGGCTTCAGTATCATCCAGGAGGTCATCGTCAGCCTCGCCCACACCGAGCCCTGGTTCCTGCTCTCGTACGTCAATTCCATCAACGCCTACCCTCTGACCGGCGTTCCGGGGCACATCGTGACGACCCGGAGCCCGTTCGGCCGCGCGACGGTCACAACCTACAACCCGACCTACTTCGAGGGCCTAGTGGTGATGGCGGGCTACTGGCTGCTCACCACCATCGGCGGGCTGCTCTTCTTCGAACGCGAAGAGTTCACGTAGGACGGCTCGTCCCTTTCCCGGCCTACGCCCGGTTCGCCTCGGCGCGGAGCCGTGGCGTCACGTAGAATGCGAGGATGGCCCCCGCCGGCAACGCGGGCGCCACGAGGACCCCCCACACGACGAGCGGGCTCGAGCTCGCGGCGAGCACCGCTCCGCCCAACACCGGCGCGAGCAACCAACCGAGCCCGACGATCGCGAAGAAGGCCCCGTTGTAGGAACCGATCTCGGCGGCCGGCGCCAGGTTCGAGGGAAGGGTCGTGCTCGGGATCGAGCCCAGGTTCTCCCCGATCGTCAGCACGAACACGACCACGAAGAACGCCGGAACGAGCTCGAACGCGAACTGTCCGACGAGGCCGAAAAGGAGGAACCCGGCGGCGTACGCCGCGAGCCCCATGACGAAGAGGGTCGTGTGGCGGTGGCCTAGTGAGGCCCGGGTCATCGGGGCCTGGCCGAAGACGACCACGAGGCCGTTCAACGCGAGGCCGGCCCCAAGGATCGCGTACGAGATCCCGAGGACCGTGTTGACGTAGAGCGGGAAGATCGTCCCCCATTGCCCCTCGGTCAACCCAGCGAGCGCCACCGCGCCGCACATCGCGAGGAACGGTCGGTCCCGGGCGAGGATGGTGAGACTCTGGCGCATCGATGCGGGACGAACCGGCGCTTCCTCGCCAAGCGATGGCGTCGAACCGGTCGCCCGCCGGAGGTCGAACGGGGATGGGTCCAGGAACCAAGCCAGGAACCCCGTGCTGACGAGCAACACCACGCCGGCGACGAGCGCGACGTCCACGAATCCGATGAAACCGATGAGAACGCCGCCCCCGAAGACGCCGACCGTGAACCCGACGTTCCACCCGATCCGCACCCAGGTGTATCCCATGGTCCGGTCCGACCCCTGGGTGAAGTCCGCGACGTACGCCGAGATCGCCGGGCCGGCGATGGTGCCGACGACCTGGACCACGCTGGCCAGCACCAGCACGCCGACCAGCGACCGCACCTGCATCGTCTCCGAAAGCCCAAGGACCGAGGCCGCCTCGGCGACCAGAGCCAGGATGAAGACTCGACGGCGGCCGACCCGGTCGGTCAGGAGGCCCGCGAACGGAACGATCAATAGCGGCACGACGCCGGTGAGCGCGACCAGGAGGCCGATCTCCACGTAGCCCACGGCGAGGACGTTCCGCAAGTAGAGGACGAGGAACGGGAGGACCAGGCTCACCCCGGTGGCTCGAACGACGGCCCCGAGGCCGAGCCAGCGAACGTTCCGGTCCACCGACATTCCCCCCTAGAACGTCGACCGGAACGACGTTTTGGAAAGCCTTATGGGTCGAACCTCGGTCGAGCCGTCGAGCGATGGCCGACCAGGACCTTTCGAACGACCTCGTCGGTCAAGGCTACCAGCTCGTCGGGAAGCACAGCGCGGTCAAGCTCTGCTACTGGTCGCGCGAATCGCTCGCCCGAGGCCGGGATTGCTACAAGGGTCGGTTCTACGGCATCGAGAGCCACCGGTGCTTACAGATGTCGCCCGCCATCGATTCGTGCAACCTGCACTGCCGCTTCTGCTGGCGGAACCAGGGTTGGGAGAACGACGAGACGATGGTGGAGTACGACGACCCCGAGGCGCTGCTCGACCGTTCGGTCGAGGCGCAGCGGCGGATCCTCTCCGGGTTCAAAGGGGACCCCGACGTCCGTCTCGACCGCTGGGACGAGGCCCAGACGCCGAGGCACATCGCGATCTCCCTGACGGGCGAACCGACGCTCTACCCGAAGCTGAACCGGTTCCTCGAGCTCTGCCACGAACGCGGGATCACCACGTTCCTCGTGACGAACGGCACGAACCCCGACGCCCTTCGCGCGCTCGACCCCCTCCCCACACAGCTCTACGTCTCCGTGACGGCGCCGAACGCCGAGGTCTTCCGTCGTCTCACCTTGCCGGCGCAGGAGGATGCGTGGGAGCGGCTCCTCGAGTCGCTTTCCATCGTTCGGGAGCTGCCGACCCGACGGGTGGTGCGTCACACCCTCGTGAAGGGGTGGAATCTGGGCTGGGTCGGCGCGTACGCCGAGCTCGACCAGATCGCACGCCCGGATTTCATCGAACCCAAAGGGTACGTCTACATGGGCAAGTCCCGCCACCGTCTCGGGCGGGACCAGGAACCAACCCACAAGGAGGTCTCGGAGTTCGCACATCGCCTCGCGACGAAGACCGGTTACCTCTACCTCGACGAATCACCGGATTCGAAGGTCGCGCTGCTGGGCCGGTCGTCCGAGGGACGATTCCTCCCGGGCCGGACGCCCGAGGTAACGCCGTTGCCCGTGGTCGAGGCGCTCGCGGGGATCTAACTAACTAACTAACTAGACGAGCCGCCAGTTGAGGACTTCCACGAAGACGGCCGCTACGATCCCCATCCCCATTACGAGGTACGGGTTGAGGTGGAGCGCCCGCGTCTCCTCCATGTCGTAGTACTGGATGAGACCCGCAGCACTCGAGAAGCCCCGCTGGCGCTTTTCCGGCATGTCCGACCTTTGACCGCTGGAGGCCTATATAACCGCTCGCGGGCCCGTCAGCGAAGAAGCGTGTAGCGCTCGCTGTCGAGGATGGCGTCCTCGACCGCGTCCTGGAAACGACCGACGAAGCTCGAGCCGAGACTCGCGGCACTGCCCACGATGAGGCGGTCGAGAAAGGACCTGGGAGGGGTCACGCGGACCGTCTTGCGGGAGGGAACGCCGGTGAACTGGGCGAGCTCCTCGAGCGCCGCCTCCCGGTCCGCGAGAGCGTCAATGAGGCCGAGCTTGAGCGCCTGGGTCCCGGTCCAGAATTCCCCCGTGGCAAGGGGAAGGATCTCCTCGACCGTCCGCTTCCGCTCCTTCGCGACGAGCTGGACGAAGACGTCGTAGCCTTCCTGGGTGATCGCCTGGAGCTTGGCCCGCTCGACCTCCGTGAGAGGGCGGTATCCCTGGTAGGCGTCCTTGTGCTCGCCCGCATGAAGAAGCTCGACCGACACCCCGAGGCGACGCAAGAGGTCACGGACCGCGAAGTGGGCCGAGATGACCCCGATCGAGCCGACGTCCGACTCCGGGTAGGCGAAGATCTTGCGCGCACCGAGAGCGGCCATGTACGCACCCGAGGCCCCCATCGACCCGATCGCCGCGTAGACCGGCTTGACCGCGTCGAGCCGCTTGACGGCGAGGTAGAAGTCCATCGAGGCGATCGCTTCCCCTCCCCCGCTCGAGAGGTCCAAGAGCACGCCCTTGATCCGACGCTTGTAGCGGAGGGCCATCAACAGCCGAAGGTACGGCTCCACGCTTCGTTCTCGGATCGTCCCCCGAAAGGCAACATGGGCGAGGAGTTCGCGCATGGACGGTGGGCACGAGTCGCCCCCGGCTAATAACGCCCGCCGCCCCCGCTTGGAGCCGATGATTCAAGTAATCGGACCACGCAACGACGAGTGTGCGGGCCGGCCTCCGCCTGAGGGCCTGGGTTCGGCGAAACCTTCCGGCGATCACCCTCCTTCTCCTCGCCCCGAGCATCCCCGAGCTCCTCACCGGCTCGACCCCGATCAGTGAGCTGTTCTTCAACCCGATCGGGTTCGTCGTCGGGTTCCTGCTCGACATCGCCCTCTACGGTTGCGGGGCGCTCCTCATCCGGGAGTTCGCGGCCGCGTACCACAAGGGCTGGGCGTCCATCCTCTTCCTAGGTGCCGCGTACGGGATCGCCGAGGAAGGGTTCGAGGTCCACACCTTCTTCCTCCCGTCGGGACCTCCGGTCGACGCTCTAGGCTCCTACGGTCACCTCTTCGGTGTGAACTGGCTCTGGGCGCTCGCCCTCACCGTATTCCACGCCACATACTCGATCGCCCTCCCAATCCTCCTGACCAACCTCTGGTTCCCCCGAGCGGCGCCCGTCCGCTGGTTCGGACGTCGTGGGGTCATCTCCCTCGCGTGCGTGTTCGTCGGCGAGGTCGTGGTCTTCGGATCCCTCGTCGGACACGGCCCGTCCCCCGCCGCCCTCGCCTTCTTTGTCGCGCTCGTCGCGCTTCTGGTCGCCCTCGCGCTGTGGGCGCCCCGATACCTGCTGGCCGTCAAGCCCGGACCCCGGAGGGCGGGCCGAAACGCGATCGTCCTTCTCGGAGTTGTCGAGTTCGCCGCGTATTGTCTCGTCCTCGTGTTCTCCACGACACGCGCCATTCCCGCGGTCGGCGCGGGGGTGTTCTTGGTCCTGGCCAACGCGGCGGCCCTCTTCCTGATCCTCCGCTCGGTCGGGACCGAGGACCTCGAGCGGTCCGAGTTCTACTTCGCCGTCGGTATGCTTGCCGCGCTGTTCGCCTGGGACGTGCTCATCGAGTTCATCGCGGTCCCCGGGATCCTCTTGGTCAGTGCGCTGTTCATCTACCTGCTCTATCGTCTCCGCCGGACCCTGAACGGGCGTGCCGCGATCCTCGAGGTGCCCCTCGGCGCTACGGGCCCGCCGCCGATGGCCGGAACCTAGTTCGTGGGCGCGGCTCGTTCGCCGGCCGCTCGATCGGTTCGCCCGTTCGCCGAGGAGGCTTGGGGTTCGGGAATCCTCGCTGGCTCATCGCATGCTCGACCACGGACCGCAGGTAGACGCCGTTCATCGGGTCCAGGATAGACCTGGGGGGCATCCTCCGGACGCACGCCGAACGCTCACCCGCCCCGACCACCGAGCGAGATGTGAGCCTGAGACCGCAACCGATTTCCCCCCGCGACCGAAGAGAGGAGGGTGCCGCTCTCGCGACCGGAGGTCGACCTCCGTTCTCCTCCTCGGGCGTTCGACGAGCTGGTCGATTGGCTGGAGCGCTGGAGCTACGGCCTTGTCCTTCTCGAGGAATATCCGATATCGGACATCCGAACGGCCTTGTCCGCGGTCGCGGAGGCGGTCTCCGCCCACCGGGCCTCGGCCGACCCCTGGATAGCTCCACTCCAGTACGTTGACGAGGAGACCGCCCGCGAAGCGAAGGTCTTGCTCAGTGACCATGTATGGTTCGAAATATCCGTAGAGCAGCTCTGGGGGTTCCTACGGGTCGTCGAGGGGGATGACCACGGGGGACACCGGCAAGCGCTCGGGCAATACGGGCGGGTGCTTGCGGAGGCTCTCTGCCGTCACCGCGCGGACGAGCGTCGGCTGGAGGCGAGGACGTCCTCCCTCAGCGCCGGGCCCGTTCCGTAGGCTCAAGCAACCCTAATTAGGCCGCCCGGGAGAACGCGACAGGAGAACGATGGCGGCTCGCGGGTCCGAGGCCGTTTGGGTGGAGAAGTACCGGCCCTGTTCCCTCAAGGAGATGGTGGGTCAGGAGTCCATCCTCCCTCTGCTGCGGTCGTACGCCGAGAAGCGGTCAATGCCGCACCTCCTCTTCGCCGGCCCGCCGGGGAGCGGCAAGACCACCGCCGCCCTGGCGCTCGCCCGGGACCTCTTCGGGAGCGAGTGGCGCGGCTCGTTTTTGGAACTTAACGCCAGCGACGAGCGCGGCATCGACACGGTCCGAACGACGATCAAGCAGTACGCCCGGACCGCACCGATCGGCGGCGTCGGGTTCAAGGTCCTGTTCCTAGACGAGGCCGACAACCTGACCTCCGAGGCCCAGGCCTCGCTGCGACGGCTGATGGAGCGCTACTCGGGGTCGTGCCGGTTCATCCTCTCGTGCAACTACTCCTCCCGCATCATCGACCCGATCCAGTCGCGGTGTGCGGTGTTCCGGTTCCGAGCCTACTCCCCAGAAGCCGTGCGCACCCAGATCAAGCGGATCGCCACGGGAGAGGGGAAGAAGGTCTCCCCCGAGGCTTTAGAGACGATCCTGACCGCGAGCGGCGGCGACATGCGGCGGGCCACGAACCTCCTGCAGCTCGCCGGGACGCACTCCGACAGCGTCACCGCGGAAACGATCAAGGAGTACGCCACGATTCCGCTCCGCCGCGAGGTCGAGGGGATGCTCACCGCCGCGCTCGGCGGGAACTTCCGGGAAGCGAGGGACCGACTGTTCGCAATGTTCGTCGAGCGCGGCGCGTCCGGCGAGGACATCCTGAAGGCGATCCACAGCTACCTTCCCGACATCCCCGATACCGTCCTCTCCGCGCGGGAGAAGGTCCGGCTGCTCGAGTACCTCGGCGAGGTGGACTTCCGTCTCGCTCAGGGAGCGTCCGACCGGATCCAGCTCGAGGCGGTCCTAGCCCACGTCGCGGCGAGCGCGCTCGGGGAGAAGTGATCCATGGCCCGACAGCGTGACGTCGGGGCGAAACCGCGGGTCCATCGTCGCGCGGTCGCCGTTGGCGAACTGCGCACGAAGCCCTCGACGCGGAACGCGATCCGAGCCCGTCGGGTCGAGAAGGGCGACCCTCTCGCCGCAGGGGAACTCGCCGGACTGCTCGCCATGAAGCGGACCTCCGACCTCATTCCGCACTGCCACGCGGTGCCGCTGACCGCGAGCTCGGTCGACCTCGAGCTCTCCCGCCAGGGAGTTCGCGTCCGGGTCGAGGCCGAAACCGTCGACCGCACCGGCGTCGAGATGGAAGCGCTCGTCGGGGCGAGCGTCGCTCTGCTCACCGTATGGGACATGGTCAAGTACCTCGAGAAGGATGCGCGAGGCCTCTATCCGACGACTTCCCTCGGGCCCGTGCGGGTCGTCTCGAAGGCGAAGTCCCGGAAAGAGGCATCATGAACGAAACCAAGGCACCCTCCGACGCGTCGAGCCGCCACCATCTCCACGGCGACCGAGCCCTCGGAATCGCGGTCCTCTCCGTATCGGACACGCACACCGAACAGGACGACCCGTCCGGGCACCTGGCCCGCGACCTGCTCACCCAGGCCGGCCACCGGGTCATCCACTACGCGCTCGTCGCGAACTCCATCGCGGACGTGCGGGAGCGGCTCGAACCCTGGCTGAAAGAGGTCGGCGTCGAAGCGGTGATCACCGTGGGCGGGACCGGCGTGAGCTCCCGGGACCTTACGGTGAACGCGCTCGAGGTGATGGGAGGCCGCAAGCTCGATGGGTTCGGCGAGGTCTACCGTTCGCTGAGCTTCCAAGAGGTGGGGCCGCTCGCGATCATCAGTCGGGCGGCGCTGTTCGTGCTCCAGGGAAAACCCGTCTTCACCCTCCCGGGAAGCGAGCGAGCGGTGCGTACCGCCATCGAGAAACTGATCGTTCCCGCGGCAGTCCACCTGGTCGAAGAGCTCGAGCGCTGAGCCGGTCGCGCTACGTCGGCGACCGGACCGCGAGCGCTCCCATCGGGGGCGGGCCCGGGTCGAGCGTCTGCGGTGACATTCCCTGGTTCCGGCAGAAGTCGGCCCACGCGGAGTTGGCCTCGATATGGTGGGCGAGCAGGATGCCTCGGGGGGAGAGTACTTCCCACGCCGCCCGGAGCTCGAAACGGGCGCGGGATGCGACGGGACCGTTGTCGTAGAAAAAGAGGTCCACCCCGTCGGAGCCCGCCAGGATCTGTCGAAGCCGTTCCTCGTTGTTGCCGAGCGCGAGGGTCCACCGGGTCCGTAGCGACGGGGGAACGAACTGCCCCACGGTGACGTCCTTCACGCCCGAGGACCGGCCCGTGATCGGCCCGGGCCCGAGCGATGTGAGCTCGCCCTCGCGGTTGGCGTCGAGCGCCGCGAGGATCCACGCCGTGGAGTAGCCGGGGCGAACTCCGGTCTCGACCACGCGACGCGGGTGGGCCGCGCGAACGATCAGGTAGAGGAGAGCTCCCTGCGGGAGCTCGCGGGTGAACGCGACCCCGGCCCCCCGGTCCAGCAGCATGTCGGGAAGGCCGGTCTCCCGCAGCTCGCGTCGGAACCGACCGAGGTCCGAGAGCGAGGTACCGGTCAGCGCAGAGATCCGGTCGAGGGATGCCTGACGGAAGAGCAGCATCCGTTGGCGGATCCCTTTGCGCGCGGCCGGGGAAAGGACCACCGACGGCGTGCGGGTTCGGTCCACATAGGGCACGGACTCCCCGGCCCGCGCGCCAAGGCTCGTCGATAGGCCCGAGTCGCCTCGAGTACTCGAAAAGAACGACACGTCCACGAATCACCTCCAATCTACAAAGACACTTCGACCGGGTCGGGCGCGACAACGGGTCCGAGGGGAAGTCGGCACCCGTCGGTTTCCCTGACGCCAGAGCACGTTTTAATAGCCGGGACACCTCGATGGGGTCGAGGCAGCTCGATGAGCGTGCAAGAAGTCGGTGACGTCAATTACGATCGTTTCGCGCAAGACAATCAGGCCGCCGTCATCGATGTATGGGCCCCGTGGTGCGGCCCGTGCCGGATGGTCTCTCCGATCGTCGACCGCCTGAGCGAGCGCTACAAGGGCAAGGTGGCGTTCGGCAAGATGAACTCCGACGACAACGGCGAGAAGGCCGGCGCTCTCGGGATCATGAGCATTCCGACGCTCCTCTTCTACAAACAGGGAAAGCTCGTCGACCGGATCGTCGGGGCCTACCCGGAAGAGGTCATCGACGAACACATCCGACGCCTGCTCTGACTCCGCAGCCCGGGGAACGGGTGGCCGTTCCCGGCGGGATGGGTCCTCCCTAATGCGCTAGCCCCGGAGCTGTTTAGTTCTCGAGGGGCCACGGGGTGGATATGAGCGCCCCGTCGGCCGACCTGCAACTCGCCCGGTACTCGTTCCAGCGGAAGCTGGACGAGATCGCGGCCTGCCGGGGGCGTGCTACGGAACTGATCAGCCTCTACGTCTCGCCGGGAAAGCAGGTCTCGGACGTCATGAGCTACCTGCGGAACGAGTACGCGCAGAGCTCCAATATCAAGAGCCGGACGACCCGCAAGAACGTGATGTGGGCGATCGAATCGCTCATGGGACGGGTCCGTGGCTTCAAGGAGCCGCCGACGAACGGGGTGGCGTTCTTCGTCGGCAACAAGGCGATCGGAGCGGACAAGTCCGAGCCGGTAACGTTCATCGTCGAGCCCCCGGAACCGCTCAACACCTACCTCTACCGATGCGACTCGTCGTTCTTCCTCGACCCCCTTCTCGCGATGGTCCACGAGCCGGACGTCTGGGGGCTCATCGTCATGGACCGGGCCGAGGTCACCCTCGGTCTCCTTCGGGGAAAGCGGGTCGAACCGCTCCGCAACCGCTCGTCCCTGGTCCCGAGTAAGCACGGGCGCGGGGGTCAGTCGCAGCACCGCTTCGAGCGGATGATCGAGCACGCCGCGCACGAGTTCTTCGTCAAGATCGCGGAGATGTCCAGCGAGCTCTTCCTGCCCCGCAAGGAGCAGCTGAAGGGGATCCTCCTTGGAGGGCCGGGGGCCACGAAGGAGTACTTCTTCAAAGAGGGCTACCTTCAATACGAGCTCCAGCAGAAGGTCGTCCAACCGCTGTTCGACACCGGTTACACGGACGAGTACGGTCTCCGGGAGCTCGTCGAGAAGGCGACCCAGACGCTCCACGGCCTCGAGCTCACCGAAGAGAAGCGGCTCATCCAGCGGCTCCTCAACGAGATCCGCAAGGCGGAGTCGGGTCTCGCGGCGTACGGCGAGGTTGACGTCAACCACGCCCTCGACCTCGGCGCGGTCGACATCCTGATCGTTTCCGAGG
Source organism: Thermoplasmata archaeon UBA61 (assembly GCA_002503985.1). Classification (GTDB taxonomy): domain Archaea; phylum Thermoplasmatota; class Thermoplasmata; order Lutacidiplasmatales; family UBA184; genus Lutacidiplasma. Next base: position 74,914 of record DASW01000003.1, on the reverse strand, counting down.
GCCTGCGACAGCAGCGGGTGCGCTTCCGGTGCACCGCGTGCGAGCACGAGTTCGAGCGGTCGCTCGCGGACGAGGCGATCGACGCGGTCCTCGACGGGCCGTGCCCGAAATGTGGCCAGCGAACGGTGAGCGAGAAGTCGAGCGAGGACTACGTGGAGGGGCTCTTCCGCCGGGCCGCGGAGTCGGCCGCGACGGCCCGTCTGGTCTCCACCGAGAGCGAAGAGGGCGAGCTCCTCGTGAAGGCGTTCCGGGGCGTCGCGGCCATTCTTCGATACCCGATCACCACTCGGACGCCGCCGCCTCCGCGCTCCTCGTCACCGAGCTAGAGCGACGCGTCGGGAGGATCAGGGCCCTTTCTGGGCCGCGATGCCCGAACATCCGACGGTCGATCGATGGCTGTATCGACCGGGCACCCAGCGCGGGGACGGTGGTGCGGTCACCAAAGGTGGTCGAGAGGGTCGTCCTCGGGAGCCGGGGGCGCGCCCGGGGTTGCCGGAGCCCTCGCCGGCGTCACGGGTCCCGCCACGCCGGGGGGATAGAGGACCGCGTTCGGGTAGGCGGGGGGCGGAACACTGCGCCGGCGAGTAACGACAGCGAGCACGAGGAGAGCTGAGACGGCCGCAACGGCCCCGATGACTACGACCGCGCCCAGGAAGGCGCGGGGCGAGGAGTTGCCGCCGCTTGCGGGACATCCGACGCCCGCGGTCAGGCACTGTTGTGTCGATGTCACCTGTGTGGATGTCTCAGGTTCCCCTTGCAGGGTTACGGTGGAAACGGGGTTGCTGCTGCTGGACGTCTCCGGAGCGATCTGCGAAGGGGACACTTGGGCGCTGGCCGCCGAATCGTAGGGATTGGCGGAATTTGTGACAAGGCGCCAGCTCGAGGCCGCGAGTCCGAAGTGGCCGCTTCCGAGCGCTCGCAGGTCGAGGTTGGACTGCTGGACGGTCGTTGTTCCGCTCGCGTTCCCGGTCGCCGCGAAGCTCGAGCTCCCAAAGAGGTCGGTCGAGTTCGGGACGAAGATGACCCCCTCCCGAACACTGAACGGACCGATGACGGTGAGGTTGATCGCCGGGTAGGTGACCCCGCCGAGGTTGACGGAGCTCCCGACCGTGTAGGCGCCGTCGACCGCCACGGTCCCGTGAGACGCGACCGAAAGGGGTCCCAAGATGGGACCGATGATCGTGGAGTGGGACGGTCCCGGTCCGTGGGCACCGTAGTAGTAGGAATAGTTCGCCGCCCCCATGGCCTGGAACGCGCTGGTCGAGTTCCAGGACGTCCCGGGGGTGAGCGTCGTGGGGAATAGGCCGAGGGCTGGGGTGAACGTGACGGCCGCGCGCCCCCCGATGGCGCCGCTGAGGTACCGCGTCTTGTCGGTCGGCCAATTGAGAGCCGGAAGGTGCGCGTCGTAGGTCTCGGTCAGGTTGGAGCGGACCCACACGTTGGAGCTCTGGAGTCCGACCGCCGGAACGGCCTGCTTGCCCTCGAGTACCGACCCTTGGGTCGTGAAATTCGAGATCCCGGTCGTGGACTCCCAGGCACGGTAGGAGAGGTTCACCCAGTCCGCGGGCGAGGAGCAGGACTTGAGACAGAACTCGACGGAGAACGCGGCGCCCATCGTGCGTAGGATGGTGAGCTCGAAGGTCGTGTTCGAAGTGTTGTTGAGCCAGCTCGTGACCGTGTAGCCGAATGTCGCCGTGCCCTGGTACAACCAGTTGGGGTCGGTGGCGGAGGGCAGCGGTCCCACCGAGACGGTCTTCACGACACCGTAGGACCAAGTACCCACCGGTGACGATGTGGGCGACACCGGGGTCGCTTCGACCGATGCCGACGCGACAACAAATACCATGAGGACTGCCATTACTACGGCGAGGAGGACGGGAAGCCCCTTGACCGGTGCGTGCATCGCCATCGTTCCTCCGAGCGGCTCCTTGGTGAGCAATCATGAAATCCCCGTCCCTTAAACGGACGCTCCGGGCCGGACCCCAGGGTTTGGACGCCGTGCTACACTGTCGCAACTCCGGGGGGTCGTGACCCTGAGAGCCCTGACGGACGCGGAGGCTCGCGTCATCGCTGTCCTCCTGGCCGCTCGCCCCGACCGGGAACGCGAGCGCCTCCGGCAGGTGCCCGTGCCGCGGTCGACCTACCACGCGGTCCGCCGACGAGCCTACCAGGAGGGCTGGCTACGAGATCGGTACATCCCTCACCCGGTCCCGCTGGGCCGCCCGTGGGTCACGTTCCTGGTTGCTCGGCCGTTCGCCGACCGGGTCGAGGAGTTCGGGCGGACCGTCGCCGGGGACTCCGGCAACGTGGTCCTCTGGTCCGGAGCCCAGACCGCCCTCGCGGTGACGTTCCATACGCAGCCCAACGAAGCGAAGCGCCTGCTCGCCCGGGTCGAGGCGAGCCGCTTGGCCGCCGCGCCCTGGTCGGTGACCGTCCGCGCCGACGCGCCGACCGTGCCGGTCTACTTCGATTTCGAGGGACTTTGGTGCCACCTCGCGGGGCTCGAGGGGACGTTGGCGTACCCGCACGGGCTCGGCGGGGCGCTCTCCGAAAAGGACGGCGCGAACGAGGAGACCTCGTTGAGCGCTCACCAGCGCTGGGCGGTCGGGGAGCTCCTCCGTCGGCCGTTCGTGGCGGCCGACCAGGGCCGGGGGGGCCACCTCGTGGGCCCGTTCGGACTACCTTTCTCGCAGCGGAAGATGCTCGCGAAGGGCTGGGTGACCCATCGTACCCTTCTCGACCCCGCGCGCGTCCCCGAGCACCGGGGGAAGAGCGCCGACCACGTCGTGTTCCTCTCCGGCTCGCCGAAGGCGGGCGCCCGGCCGGAAGGCCTTTTCGCCACGTTGACACGGGAATGCCGGGTCTATCCGTTCCTCTTCGTCGTGGGCTCGGGCCGCTGGCTGCTGAGCGCTCTCGGCGGCTCGAACCCGCCGCCCCCCGACCCCCGAAGCCCTCGGCGGCCGGTCCTGCCGACGTTGCGCGAATACCTCGAGGGGATCGAGATCTTGCAAGAGTCCGCGGGCGGGTTCGTGGCCCAGGTGGACCACCGGTACGACCGGTTGCTGGCCCCGGAGCCGTCTGTGGCTCCGTCGAAGCCATGATATCCTCTCTTCGGGAAACCGACAGTGAGGGCGCGTAGCCTAGTCTGGATAGGGCACCGGGTTCCTAACCCGGCGGTCGAGGGTTCAAATCCCTCCGCGCCCGGTGCTTCTTGTCCGGTCAACGGCCGCGCGCGGATCCTCGAAGGAGCCTCGGTAATCCGTCGGCCCTTCGAAAGAACCAAGAGTGAGGATGCGAATCCTCAGAAAGCGATCGAACTCGACCGAACCGCGTGCCACCATGAGCACCCCTTGGAATCTCCCTTCTGCAAGGCATCTCCCAGGGGCCGCCGTGTATCGCGAACATTGGACCCGTCGAAGGCGCATTGTCGTTGCCATCGGAATCGTGGCGATGCTGCTCGTCCTCTACCTTCTCGCGACGATCCCGCTCACCCCTCGATCCTACTCGATCACGGTAGTTTCCGCTCTTCTGCTGCCATCCTCGACGGCACTCTCGCAAAGAATCTACGCGAACGACTCGGGGTTTGCCGTCCTCTGGGTCCCGACGGGCTCGGATGTGTCCGGCAGCTGGGCGACAGCAGATGGGAGCGTGATTCTCATGCTTGTCGAATACGGGACATCCTGCCAGAGCGACACTAATTCCAGCGGGTCCTTCCACTTCAGCGGCGAAATGCCCTTGGGCCCAGGCGGCACCTCGACAATGTATTTTGACATCGCGTCATCAAACTATGTGAACGTCACGATTCAAGGAACCTACACGGCACCGTTGATTTAGTTCGGACAACCCGCCGCGTGTGGGTTTGCTACACATCTCCGTACGCCATCCCGTCACGCTGATTGTGGTCGTGCCAACGGCCTCGCGCGTCCCCGCACAGGGGTACGATCGAGCGCTCGAATCGATCCTCCAGGTTCCTTCTCCTGTGAAGGATGATACCGACCGCCCAATCCTTTGGGCGAGTCTCCCCGCGCCCGCCTCGTCAGAATCCGGCCCGTGGAATCGTCGAGTTTGGCTGGGGCCGACCTCCCCCGATAGCGCGCGCCCCTGCTGCGACCTACTTCATCGCCCGCAGTGCGTTCTCGTCGAGATAGTACTTCCCGTTGACCTCGACGAAGACCTTGGTCTTCCCTCTCCGTCGTTTCATGATCCGCACGAAGATCCGGGACAAGCCGAGCTCTTGGGCCGTGAGGGCCGATTCCGGACTCAGGGCCCCCTTCGCTCGGAACGTCTCGATGATTGCGCGGATCCTCTCTCCGCCAAAGCCCTCCTCTTCTTCGGGCGCCGGAGGGGCCGGGGAAGGCACAGGAACCGACGGCGCAACCGCCGGGGCGGGTGTCGGCGGGAGGGGTGGGACCGGGGCCGGCTCCTGCGATGGGCGGGTCGGTCCCACGACCGGGGTCGGAGAGACCACCGCTACCGGAGCAGGCGGTGTGATCGAGTCCAGTCTCACGGTGTGCGCCGCGGCCCTCCCCACGGGAATCGTCACGGGGGGAGGTGAAGCGTATCCAGGGGCACCGGCTTTGACCGCATACGCGCCGGATTTCACGCCTCCGAAGGCAATCCTTCCATTCGTCCCCGTGCTGCCCGAGAAGCTCTTCGGACCATCGGCCGAAACTTCGGCTCCCGGGATGGGTGAGAGCGTACCGGAGTCCAGTACCGTGACCGTCAACTCACGCCCGCGGCGTCTCCCCACGACGAGGAGGACGAGCAGAGCCGCGACCACGATGACGATGATGAGAATCCACTCGTTCGAGGAGATTTCCGACGAAGAACTCGAAGAGGGTGGCGAGAGGGTCGCTGACGGGGTCAGGGTGACCGACATCCAGACGGCGCTGTTGGGCCCGGGGCCGGGAACGGGCGTTCCCTCAGACTGCGCGATGATGATGTAGAACGGACCGGTTCCGACCTGAGCCGTCGCCTGTCCGAGGAACTGGCCTCCCGCGCTGACGTTGAACTGCGCGTTTCCCGAACTGTCCACGGCGATCGTCAGAGTGTAGACGATTTGCAAGGCGGGGGTCGGGTCCAGTGCGGGCGTCTTCTTCCAGTCGCCACCGTTCGATCCCGCCCGCGCGTAGATGCCGTAGTAGCACTGGTTCGGCTGGATGGAGGAGTTGGCTGGAGTACCGCACGAGGAGGGGTTTCCGCAGCTGTTCTCCGCGCTGCAATCATTCGGGTTCAGGTTGCCGGTGACCTGAACGCCGGACGAGCCATCTTGAGAACTGATCCCAAAGACGAAAGGATGCCCATCCGATACGAGCCCTTTGACGAGGGCCGTCACCGTGAGCGGGGGCGTGAAGTTCTGGACGCTCTGGATCGCGCCGATCACTGAACTCCCATTCGCGTCCGCGATCTCCATGCCCGCCGAGGAGAAACTGGGGGTCGGGGAGATGTTGGAGCAGCCGGGGCAGTTGTTGTTCGAGAAGTTCAACGCGACCGGTCCATTGATTGCCCACAGATTGGCATTCAGACTGGTATCGTGCGTGAAATCGTCTGAGAGCGCCGTCGCCAGCGGAGCGGGGGCAGCGGCCTGTGCCGGAGATGGGACGCCGACTACGGCGAGAAAGACGGAAGCGCAGAGAACGAACAGTACCCAGATGGCGCCTGCCCGGCGCAGCCCCATCCGCCGAACCATTTCCCTATGCGAGGTTACGGAATTCGACGTGCTCCCACCTTCTTCGCCCGCGGTTGCGGCCGAACTACTTAGCTTTGCACGAGGGAACCCCTCGTGCGGGACATGATTCGGCTCCGACTTCGGGAGTTTCGTCCGGAAGGCCCGTCACCCGCGTCGTAACTGAGGCGCGTGGGCAGCCGAGGGCCTCTACTTCGGCTGGAACCGAAGGGAGATGGAGTTCACGCAGTGTCGCGTGTTCCGAGGTGTGAAACGTTCCCCTTCGAACACATGGCCGAGGTGGCCCCCGCACCGCGCGCACTCGATCTCCACACGCTCTCCGTCCGCATCGGGGAGGCGACGGACCGCCCCCGGGATCTCTTGGTCGAACGAGGGCCAGCCGCAGTGGGCATCGAACTTGTCTTCCGACCGGTAGAGCGGGGCTCCGCACCGCTTGCACTCGTACGCTCCGGGTTGGGATTGGCGCTCGTATTCTCCGGAGAACGGTGGCTCGGTCCCTTTGTGGACGATCACCCGCTCTTCCGCCCGCGTGAGCGGACGGAGTGAGGGCCTCTCAGAGTCGGACACGCACGCTCGAGCGGAGGGTGCTACCTAAGGTTGATGGGTCCGTCGGACCGACTTTGGGAGATTGCGGATCCAGTCCCGGGGCCGACGGGACGTCGCCGACCTCGCGGTCTTGACGCGACTTGGTACGTCATCACGATTTGCCGAAAAGCCATTATATCGATATCGATTCATTTTGCTATCTAAAGGGGATCTATGCCACCACGTCTCGTCGGATTGTATGCGCTCACCTGCATGGAAAGGAACGGGGCCGTGTACGGATACTCCTTGGCGAGCCGCATCGCCGAAAGGACCGGCGGCGTCTGGCGGCCTGGCCCGGGCGCCGTCTACCCCGCCCTACAGCGTCTCACCGAACAGGGCCTGGCCACGGTGCACGGCGCCGGACGGCGACGGGAGTACCGCATCACTCCCCGCGGCCGCCGTCTCCTCCTCAAGATCCGCAAAGAGCGCTCGAGCCCCGGCGGTTCGGGGCCCGACCTTAGTCTCCTCTGGGCCGATATCGTCGGGGCCCCGGACGACTCCACGTTCCTCCTTCAGCGCCTTCGCCGTGCCCTGGATGGCATTGAGACGCACCTGAGCCGAGAGCCCGAGGCCCGGACCGGTCGCCTCCCCCTACGCGACGACGTGCTCTCGGAGCTTCGAGCCGCGGAGCGGCGGCTAGGTGACGGTCGGCGGCGGGCGAGACCCACGCGGGCTCGGCGGAGGCCGGACCCATGACGACGCCCGCCATCGTCGTGAACGACCTCTCCAAGCGCTACGGGAACTCCCACGGGGTGCTGGCCCTCGACCACGTCAACCTCTCCATCGCCGGTGGGACCGTCTTCGGCCTAATGGGACCGAACGGGGCGGGCAAGACCACCCTCATCAAGGTCCTGACCGGGATCAGCGACATCACCTCCGGCACCGCCTCGGTGGCCGGCTTTGACGTCCAGAAGCAGTCGCTCCAGGTCCGCGCCCGCATCGGATGGGTGGCGGCCGAAGTGATCCTCGAGGACGATTTCACCACCTGGGAGAACCTCTGGCTCCAGGCACGGCTCCAGGACATCAAGGGCTGGGAGGAGCGCGCGGAGCAGCTGCTCCAGTACTTCGGTCTCCTGGACCGGAAGGACGACAAGGTCAGCCATTACTCGACCGGGATGCGGAAGAAGCTCGAGATCGCGCTCGCCCTTCTCCACCAGCCCACCGTCATTTTCATGGACGAACCGACGATCGGTCTCGACGTCGCCACCCGTCGGATGCTCTGGGACATCGTCACGGGCATCCACAAGGAGTTCGGCGTCACGGTCCTCCTCACGACCCACTACATCGAGGAGGCGGACGCGCTCTGCGACCGGATCGCGATCATCGACCGGGGCCGCATCGTGGCGGAAGGGACCCCCTCCGAGCTCAAGGCCCGGGTGAAGTCCGACGTCGTTTCGCTCGAAACGTCGGAGGCGCTCGACCCCTCGGTGCTATCGAAGATCCCCGGGGTCCAGGAGGTCCGGGCGCAGGGGAACGACTGGCTCATCCAGGTCGTCGCCTCGGAGGAGTTCCTGCCCCGCTTGTTCGCGACCGTCCGCACCGACCAGATCCGGCGGATCAGCGTTGAGAAGCCCAGCCTCGAGACGGTCTTCCTGCAGCTGACCGGCCACCGCATCGCGGAGGAAGAGCCGATGCACGACATCCGGAAGTTCTACGCCCAGATGCGGAGGGCCCGCTCGTGAAGAGCCAGCTCTGGGGCCTCTACGTCCGCGAGGTCCTCCGGGTGTTCCGCAACCCGTTCGTCGTCCTGGTCACTCTCGTCCAGCCGTTCATGTGGCTCGCCTTCTTCGGCTCGAGCTTCAACAACCTGGCGGCGGCCTCGGGAAAGTTCGGGTCCGGGAGCTATTTTGCGTTCCTTCTCCCGGGGACCCTCTCGACGTCGATGCTCTCGGTCGGGATGTTCGGCTCGATGAGCGCCATTCAGGACAAGCGATTCGGGTTCATGAAGCGGATTCTGATCACTCCCACCTCGAAGCAGACGATCTTCCTGTCGAAGGCGCTCGGGGCCGCGACGCGAGGCCTCATTCAGGTCCCCGTCATGATCGTCGCCGCCCTCGTCTTCGGGGTCTCGTTCCCGCTCTCTCCTATCGAATGGGTCGGCTGGATCGCCGCACTGTTCCTGCTCGCGTTCGGGTTCTCGAGCCTCTTCCTCGCCGTCACCGCCCCCGCTACGGATTGGCAGACGCCGGGGGTCGTCGCGAACTTCATCACCATGCCGCTCATGTTCGCGAGCGCCGCGCTGTTCCCGAGCTCCTCCTTCCCGCCGTGGATGCAGGCGATCTCGAACGTGAACCCGATCACCTTCTCCGCGGAGCTCGGCCGAAGCTTCCTCCTGGGAACGACCGTGGACTGGTGGAACCTCGGGTACCTGGCCGCCTTCGCGTCCCTCATGCTGGTGGTCGGCTACTCCATCTCGGCCCGGTGGCTGAAGGTCGAGTGAGGGGTCGGGACCGACGAACGACCGGGCCGTCCGGGACGGACGGCCAGGCCTCGGAAGAGGTTACGGCCGAGGCGGAAGCCAGCCGAGCCGCCCGAGCTCTTGGCGGATGAACTCCGCCGATTGCGCGGGGGTGAAGCGCACGGTATCGACGACGATATCGGGAGACTCCGGGGGCTCGTAGGGGTCGTCCACGCCCGTCATCTCCTTGATCTCCCCGGCACGGGCCTTCTTGTAGAGCCCCTTCACGTCGCGGCGCTCGCACTCCTGGACCGGGGTGTTGACATAGACCTCGACGAACCGTCCGATCTCCTGCCGGGCATGCGCGCGAGAGGTCCGATACGGCGAGATCAGCGCGACGATTGGGATCGCCCCGTTCCGCGCGAGGATCTTGGCGACGAACGTCACACGGCCGGCGTGGGCCTCACGGTCCTTGCGGTCGAAGCCCAGGTCCGCGCTGAGGCCGCGCCGGATCTCGTCCCCGTCCAGAAGGTCCGCGAACCAACCCTCCGCCTTCAGCTGGGGTAGGAGCTCGCGTGCGATGGTCGTCTTGCCGGCGCTGGGAAGGCCGGTGAGCCAGATGCAAAAGCCGCCCCGAGGCAAGGCCTTCGGCGCGACCGGGGTCCCGGTCGAGGCCCCTTCGGTCATGGTACGTCCCCGTCGAACGCGACGAGCGCCTTTCGGGCGCGGACTCTCAGCTCCATCGTTCAGGTACCTCCGTCCGTCAAGAGTACATTCGGTTGTCGTAGGATCTCGGCCACTTCCGGTCGCAACAGCTCGGGAGGGATCTCCGCGCCGCTCTGCAGCGCCTGGCGAATGCGCGTCTGGCTCGTGTCGACGCGGGAGGAGGGGGGATGAGGGCAGGTCTTGGCGGTGGCCATCGACCCGCACGCCCGGCAGACGAACGCCTCCTCGTAGCGAAGCGGGAGGACCCCGATGTCGAACTCGTCGAAGATCCGGTGGCACGCGTACGGGTCGTAGAACTTGCCGACCCCCGCCTGGTCCCGGCCGACGATGTATCGGTTGCACCCGTAGTTCTTGCGGACGATCGCGAGGAAGAGCGCGGCCTTCGGGCCGGCGTATCGCATGGTGATGGTGAGGGGGCTGAGGACGACCCGGTCGGTCGCGCAGTATCCCCGGACGAGAGCCTCGTACGCGCGCATGATGACGTCGGGCCGGTAGTCTCCTTTCTTGAGGCGACCCACGACGGGGTGGATGAACAGCCCGTCCACGTCCTCGCGCTCGAGCGTGATCCGCTGAAGGTACTCGTGGGCGGTGTGGGGCGGGTTCCGACACTGGTACGCCGCGACGTTCTTCCAGCCGCGGGACCGGAACAGCTCCCGGCTCTCCCGTGGCGAGAGCTCCACCGGCCCAGGCGCGACGGAGGTCGGCGGCGCGGCGTCGACCCTCCCGGCGAGAGCGATGTCGCCTCCGGCGAGGAGGTCCGCGACGTTGGGGTGGGTCGGGTCGGTCGTGCCGAACGCCGATTGAGCGACCTTCTTGGGGTCGAAGTGGAAACGTTCCTCGAAGTGCAGGATCCCCCGGAGCCGGTGGTCGCGGTCGACCAGGGCGACCTCCTCTCCGGGGCGAAGCCGTTCGGCGATCGCCCGGTCCTCGGGCCGGGCGAGCGGGAGCAGGATGGGTAGGCTCCACGGGAGCCCGTTCGGGAGTCGGCCCGTGTCGACGACGCTCGCGAGGGTGGCTGAGTCCATGAACCCCTCGAGCGGAGAATAGGCGCCAATCGCGATCTTCTCGAGGTCGTAGAGCTGGTCAATGGCGGGCTCGACCTTCGCCAGGGACGAAAGCTCGGACTCGCGACGGCTCCGCTCGGGGTCCGAGAGCCGGCGCTCGACGAGGCGACCGCCGTGCGGCTCGGGGATCACGTCGTTCCTCCAGTCGACCCTAATCGTCGATCCCGCACCAGGGGATCTCACGCGAGCGGGACGGTGTCGCATCCTCCGGCGGTCGGGCCTCGGAGGGTGGGGCGGTAGCGGGCTGGTACCAATGGGAGTAGGTCTGGCCACCCCAGCGGCGAGCGCGGACGAGCTCGAGAAGTCCGGCCGTGTCTCCACCGGTGCCCCGGTCGATCAGGAATCGTTCGCTGGGTCCGGCGCCCGGCCCGCTCAGCCGGCCCGCGGGACCTTCGTCGGAGGGCGACTCAATAGAGTCGGACGGAGAGTCTCGGAGCGCGACCTCGAAAGTAGCGATCTGGCGCGACGGCCCGCCGGAGCGGCTGAGCGCTTCGAGGGTCTGGGCGGCGAGCTTTCGGGACTCCTCGATGTCCGCACGCCATCCGACGAACACCCGAGGGGCGTCGGCGGCGGTGGGGAGGTTCTCGGTGGGCTCGGCAACGAACAGCGGGACCGGTACGGTCCGGCTCTGGTCCGCCGCTCCCCAGAGCACGGCCAGGGCGATCGCCTCGAGGCGGGGAGAACGCGGGGGGATGATCACGACCGGTTTCGGTGTCATGGGCTCAATGTGGGGTGCTGCCCTGGGTCGAAGGTCCATATAAGCCATGAGGTCGGGAATTTGGGGCAGTTTTGCGACGTTCCCTCGAAATCGGGCCGCGGTCCGCGGCGCATATCGAACCCTCCCGCGGGGGTGGGGACCTTCCCGTACCGCAGGCGCGCCCCTACGGCCGTCGGGCTTTTCCGATGGCTCGACTGTGGTTCCGCGTGGACCTAGCTGTCTTCGTCGTGCTCCTCATCCTGGTCGCGATAGCGGCCGGCTTGGTCGGGTCGCTGACCGGGCTCGGCGGCGGCGTCATCGTGATCCCGCTCCTCGTGATCCTCTTCGGGGCTTCGATACCGATCGCGATCGGGACCGGCTTTGTCACGATCCTTGCGACCTCCTCCGCGACGGGGGCCGCGTACGTCCGGGACCGCCTGAGCGACCTTAGGATCGGAATGTTCCTCGAGATCGCCACCGTTCCCGGGGCGCTCATCGGGGCGACCGCGACCGTGTTCCTGACGCACGCCAACCTCCAATCCGCCCTTCTCATCGCCCTCGGCGTCGTCCTGCTCGCGATCATCCCCGGTAGCCTCGCCCGACGGCACATCGAGCTCCCTCCTCCGCTACCGTCGGACGCACGGGCCCAGCGTCTCGGTCTGAAGGGCGAGTACCACGACGCCGCCCTCGACCAGGACATTTCTTACAACGCCGCCCGGACGTCCCCGGCGCTCGGGGTCATGTTCGGCGCCGGGCTGGTCTCGGGAATGTTCGGGATCGGCGGGGGCGTGTTCAAGGTCCTCGCGCTCGAGCGGTTCCTCAACCTCCCGATGAAGATCGCCACTGCGACGAGCAACTTCATGATCGGCGTCACGGCGGCCGCGGGCGCCGGCGTCATGCTCGCGGCGGGATACGTCAACCCGGTGGTCGCCGCCCCGGTGGCGGTGGGTACCGCGTTCGGCGCGTACCTCGGCAGTCGAGTGTTGCCCGGCCTTCAGAACCGGACGGTCCGCCTGCTCTTCCTGCCGGTCATCGCGGCGCTGGCGATCGAGGTCATCCTGAGGGGGTTCGGCCTCCCATGAGCTCTCCCGACCCGCCCGCGGCGAGCGCTCCCCCGTCCGTGGGACCCCTCCCGCCCGAGGCGTACGTTCGGATGACCCTGGTCCTCCGGGTCGGTCTCGGTCTCTCGCTCGCGATCCTCATCGGAGGCCTCGCGGCCTACATCCTGGTCCACCCGGGGGCCACGTCCGAGAGCGTGCTGTCGACCAACCCGATCCTGGGGTACCTCAGCTTCCCCGGCCTCGGGTCGGGTCTTGCCTCGGGAGCGGTCGAAGCGTTCCTCACGCTGGGGCTGGTCGTCCTGGTCGCGACCCCGATCGTTCGGGTGCTCTCCGGCTTCTACTACTTCCGCCGGGCCGGAGAGCGCGCGATGACGATGATCACTCTCGTTGTGCTCGTGATGCTCCTGGTCGGGTTGCTCGTGATCGGCCCGCTCGTCCGCTAAGGCCCGGGGCCGGACGTCCCCGGCACGCTCACCCGGTGTAGCCGAGCTCGCCGAGCGCCTTGCGGACCAGGGCGATGCCGTCATCGGCGAGCGCACGGGCCCGTTCGGGGTCTTTCGACTCGGCGAAGATCCGGAACAGCGGCTCGGTCCCGGACGGTCGCAGGAGGACCCATCCGCCCGAGCGGTAGGCCTTCACCCCGTCGATCGTCACCACCTTCTCGCTGTCGCGCGAGAAGCTCTCGATGAGGTGCCCGATCACCTTTTCCCGGAGCTCAACGGGGCATCCGACCTTCTCCTTCACCAGCGTGTAATGGGGGATCGCCTTCAGGAGCGACGCGAGGTCGGTCTCCTGGCGGGCGAGGAGGTCGAGCACCGAGGCCATGCTCATCGCGCCGTCTCGGGCGAAGTGGAGACGGGGGAAGATGAGCCCCCCGTTCTCCTCGCCTCCGAACACCGCGCCCCGGGTCTGCATCTCGTGCGTGACCGTGGGCGAGCCGACCCGGGTGTAGACGACCGTCCCGCCGAACGGTCGGATCGCGTCCTCGACGGACTGGGACGCGGAGACCGGGGTGACCACGACGCTTCCCGGCGCCCGCTCTACCGCATCGCGGGCGAGCAGCGTCAGCATCTCCTCTCCGGGGATGTATCGCCCCGTGGCATCGACGAACACCGCCCGGTCGGCGTCCCCGTCGTGAGCGACGCCGAGCTCCGCACCGATGGCGGGAACGGCCCGCTGGAGGTCGGCCAGGTTCGCCTTGGTCGGCTCGGACAGGTGCCCCGGGAACGTTCCGTCCACGTGGGCGTTCAAGGTCATGAAGCGGCAGCCGAGCCGGCGTAGGAGCGATGGGCTCGTCGGAACGGAGGCGCCGTTCCCGCAGTCGAGAACGAGCGAGAAGCGACGCTTGGCGATACGGGGGACGTCGACCTGTCCCAAGATCCCGTCGACGTACCGACGAGCGCCTCCTGCGTCGTGCGCGACCTCCCCGATATGAGCGTAGTCGACCAGGGACGTCGTACCCGGCTCCACGCCGGCTTCGATGCGCTCCTCAACGTCGCGCGAGACCTCGAGCCCGTCGCTCCCGATGCACTTCAGGCCGTTGAACTCGGGGGGGTTGTGGGACGCGGTCACGACGACCCCGAGGTCGCCTCGGAGGCGAGGAACGTTGTACTGGATGGCGGGCGTGGGAAGGATCCCGACCTCGGTCACCTTGTGCCCGGCCAGCGCGAGCGACGAGCCGACGATGCGGGCGAACTCGGGGCTGGAGGTCCGGCCGTCCCATCCCACGACCACGTGCGAACCGGTCGGAAGGCAGGCGCCGATCGAATCGGCGACACGGGTCACGAACGCGGGGGTGAACTTCTCGCCGACCACCTCTCGGATGCCGTTGGTGCCGAACAGTCTCACGGGCCGACCCTCGCCGACGCACTCCCGCCTCCGTATATGACGGAAAGGGTTATTCCGGGGCGGTCTTCCGAGGGCCCGTGTCCTCACCCCGATGGCTGGCAGACGAGATGGTCGGGCGGCTGGCCCGGTACCTTCGCTTCGTCGGCTGCGACACGCGTTACGTCCGAGGGCTCTCGGACGATGAGGTGCTGGAACTGGCCCGTGTCGAGGACCGGGTGATCCTCACCCGGGACCGGCGACTGGCCGGCCGGGCGGAGCGGGCTCTGCTCCTCGAGAGCCCCGACATCGCGGGCCAGTGGCGAGCGGTCCATGACGCGTACCCCGGGGTTCCCACGGACATTCGGTTCGACCGCTGCACGGAATGCAACGGGAACCTCGAGAAGGTGGTCGAACCGCCCCCGGAGCCCCGGATCGAAGGGGTTCCCTGGGACCGGGTCGCCCAGGGGCTTCCCCTCTTTCGCTGCGCCGCGTGCGGTCACTTCTATTGGGAAGGGACCCACACGGCGGACATACGCGCGCGGCTCGCGAGCTGGACAGGGAGTCCCGCCCCATGATCCCCGGGTTCGTCGAGCTTTCCCAGGAGAGCCTCGCCCTCGCCGAGGCGGAGGCGGTCTCGGCCGCGGAAGCGCTGGGAGGCGGCGTGGCGCCGACGGCGGAAGCCCTCCCCGGGCTCGTGGGTATCGAGGTCCCGGACGCCGCCGCGTGGGTCCAGCTCGCGGGCCGTCTCGCGCTGGCTCGGCGCTGCCTCGTCGCAGTAGAGACCTCCCCGGACATCGGTGCGACCGCGCGCGCGCAAGGGGCTCACGGTGGGTCGGCGGCGTTCCGTCGCATCGGCCGACCGTCGGGTGGGGCCGCTGACGAAGGAGTGCTTGCTTGCGGTCGCGCGTTCAAGGCGGGAGGAGGCACGATCGACCTCGACCAGCCCTCACGCCGGTTCTGGCTCGTGAAGGCCGCCGACGAGCGGGACCACCTTCTCGAAGAGGTGGCATCGGTCGACCGTACCGGCCCCACCCTGCGGAAGATGCCGTTGCTCCCCTTCCAGCAACCCGTGAGCCTTCCGCCGAAGCTCGCCCGTGCGGCGGTCAACCTGGCGCGTGTAGTACCGTCAGACCGAGTACTCGACCCGTTCCTCGGCACCGGGGCCCTGCTGGCCGAGGCCGGGCTGCTCGGAGGGCGATTGTACGGGGTCGACCGCAGCTCGGCGATGGTCCGCGGGGCGCTCCAGAACCTCGCGTACCTCGGCGTCTCCGCAGAGGAGCTCGTGGTCGGTGACGCTCGGGACGTCGAGTTCGCGCACAAGGACCAGCGCTTCTCAGCGATCGTGACGGACCCGCCCTACGGCCGTTCCTCGAGCACGGGAGGAGAGGATTCCGCGGCGCTGGTTTCCCGGGTGATGGAGCGGTGGTGGGAGCGGCTGACGCCGGACGGTCGCCTCGTCGTCATCATACCCTCCGGCGGGGCCCCCCTCGAGGCCCTAGGCCCGCCCCGGTTTCGGATCCCCGTGAGGGTGCATCGTAGCCTCACGCGGGAGTTCTGCCTGTACGAGCGCTCGTCCGTCAGCCGAAGCCCACGCTGAGGCTGGTGGACGCGGAACCCCCGCCCGATGGCGGGCAGAGCATGTTGGTCGTAAACGTGAGGCCGGCGCCGACCGCGCTCTGGGTGTTGGTCAGGCTAACGACGATGGAGAGGGTGTGGCTCCCCGTGGCGTTCACCGTGACGTAATCGGATTCGGGAACGCTGACCGAGCCCCCCGGGACCCCCGGGAGCGTGACGACCCGACCGTCCGGGAGGTAGAACGTCCACGTGGCGCTCGCCTGCCAGCTCGTGAGATCGGCCTCGGAGAGATTGGTGGGCGTATTGTTCGAACCTAAGACGGTCACGTTCGAGACGTACGCGTCGAAGAGGAACCCGTGCGGGATCGGGTCCTGGTTGTTGACCGTCAGGGTGAGGTTCGCCCCGACGAGCTCGCCCGGAGGTAGCGGCGCTCCGAGGGGCGCGCCCGCGGCTCCGAGCGAGGCGGAGCCGGCCGGGGTCGAGATCGGGATGACGACGAACCCGGTGATGAGGATCGCCGCGACGAGGCCGCCCACGATGCGGCGGCTGGTCCCGATGGGCGTGATGTCGTTGAGCGGGGGCGGGTGGCGAAGCCCGAGGAACAGGACGAGGATCGCGAAGAAGAGCCAGCCGGCGTAGAACAGCCCCAGGCCGAAGAGGAGGACCACCGCCGCGTAGCTGACGAACCGGGCGCGGTCCCCGAACAGCGCTCGGAAGACGTGACCCCCGTCGAGCTGACCGGCGGGCAGGAGGTTGATCGCCGTGACGAGGATCCCGACCCAACCGGCGAGCGCGAGCGGATGCAGGTTCACGAGGTTCGCGGGAAGGAAGAGCGAGAACACCCACCAGAAGAGCGGCGTCCCGATGAGGAGGTTCCCGTAACTCGTCCCGAGCACGGTCACGCCGCAGTACGTCGCCGGGACGACCGGGGCGTGGGCCGATAGGAAGAGGCCGGTGATGGCGATCGGGATGGATGCGGCGAAGCCGGCGAGGGGGCCCGCGGCCCCAACATCGAACAGGGCCTTCTTGTCCGGGAACGGCTCTCGGATGCTGATGAACGCGCCCAGGGTCCCCAGGATGAACGGGGGAGGGACCGGCATGAAGTACGGGAGCGAAGCGTCCAGGTGCCGGCGGCGGGCCACGATGTAGTGGGCCAGCTCGTGAAGTCCGAGGATGGCCATCACGGGCGCGCCGAAGTAGAGCTCACCGTAGAGGAAATCCCCGACCGAGAGCGAGGGCTCGCCGCGGAAGGTGAGCCAGATGAGCGCGCCGGCGAAGGAGGTCGTGCCGACGGTCCCGGCGAGCAAGAGGATGTTGATCCACAGCCGCGAGCGGCCGGTCCGCGGCCGACGGATGACCTCGATGAACTCCTCGCCGGAGTCCCGGCGCAAGAGCGGGATGTATCCCTGCGTCCATAGGGCCTGCCTCAGCTCGTCGAAGCGCCCCTCCAGGGTCGCGGGGTCGATGTGAACGGCCAGGATCAATGATTGCGGACCGATCCGGGTCTCATAGACCGGAAAGTAGGTCGTGACGGTCGTTCGGATGCGGTCGAGTTCCGAGCCCCCCGCTGAGGAGGGAAGGGGCCCCGACGATGCGGCCACGGCTCACGCTCCCGAGCTCGACTCGCCGGCGGACTTGCGCATCCGCTTCGCCCGCTCCTTGGACGTGTATCCCGTAGCGGCTTCGAGGAACAGGTTGTAGCGGCGGATGGTCTCCCGCGCGACGTCCTCGGGGACCTTCGGGTTCATCGTGAGGTCGACCGAGAGCTCGCGGCCCACCGAGCGAGCCGTGATGCGCGAGATCGCCCCGTAGGAGGAGACGACGGCTTCCCCTTCGACCTGGGCCGTCCCGAAGTGCGTCTTCAGGACCTCCTCGAGCAGGGGGGCGGCAAGCCCCTTCCGGTGGCTCGCACGCACGGGATAGCTCTGCACGGCGAACGGTCCGAGGCAGGCGCGCGATAAAAGCTCTATCCGGGGCGCTGAGAGGTTCGGGGGAGGACTACACCGTCTCGATCTCGAACAGGACGCGAAGGCCCCGGAGCTGGTGCGTCAGCTCGTCCGAGAGGTCGAGGACCTGGTCCCGTTTCGCCGGGCCGTTCCAGTCGTAGACGAAGTCGTAGTTCCCCTGCGTCGGCACGAACCCACAGGAGCGGAGGCGGTCGGCGACGGCGGACGGCTTCGCTCCCTCGCTGTCGAAGGTGACGCGCAGGTACGTCTCCATCGCGGGGACGAGGAGCAGAAGGTCCCAAAGAGCTTGCGCTACTGTCGCGGTCGAAGAAGCGCGAGGAGGCCCCGCTCCAGGTCCGCCGACCGGGACCCCGGGATGGCTCGCGGCGCGAGGCGGATTCGGGCAGATCGTTCGGTCGCGGTCCAACCCGAGGTACGTCGTCGGGCGACCCGAAGGACCAGGTCCGGAGGCCCGTCGCTTCGGGAAGCGAGGACACGCCCGGCCCGGCGAGCGGTCTTGCGCAAGGGCGGTCGCTGGGTCGGCAGACGCACGAGTCGTACTCGGGGAAAGACCCGGTGCACGGCGCGTTCTGCGGCGGACCGGTCGCGAGGGTCGGCCGTTGCGACCGCGACCCGGATGGGCGCATGGCGACCGCCGTCGGTCCCGATCGCGCCGGCGCGAACCCGTCGAGAGCTTACCGGTTCGAGGTCGTCGGCGAGTGCCAGCGGGACGATCACGAGCGGAATCGTCGGTCGTCCCAGGCGTCGCCGCTCCCGGTTGACCGCGCGACCACCGGCCACGGTGTCGCGGGAGACCACGAGAGCATCGACCTCGAGGTCCACGGAGCGACCGAACGCGGTCTCGAGGGGGACGACCCGCCACTTTCGGCGGGGGAAGTTCCGCCGGACCCATCGCACCAGCGTCGCGCGTCGGACGCGGAACGGCTGGATCCGGCCCGGGAGCGGTTTCGGGTGGTCGGCGACGAACCGGTCCGTCGTGATCCCGACCGCGACCTCTTCCCCGACTTGGAACGCCGTCGCCAAGAGCGCTTGGTGGCCGACGTGCAGGTGGTCGAACGTCCCGCCGAGGACCGCGAGACGGAGCCGTCGCAAGGTCCTGTGCCCCCTAGTGGAGATAGCTGCTCGCGGCGGCGATGACCAAGAGCAATATCGCTGCGTAGAGGATGTAGGAATACCTGCGGCGCGACGCGAGCGCCGTGGCCCGCTTCTCCCGACAGGCCTTGCTGCACGTCTCCTCATCGACGGCGCAGACCCGGCCGCAGGCCTTGCAATGACGGTGGTCCCCTTCCGCGGGCACTGGTCCGGGAGCACCCAGTGAGATGGCTTAGCGTTGACCGACCGCTCCGCCGGTCGGTTTCGGCGGAACGGCTGGCACCTCTGGGGCCCCGAGCCGAGGGGCAGCCATAGCCGGTCAGGTCGCGAGGATCCGCCGGGCGAATCCCCGCTGGGCCAGGTGTTCGAGAATCTTCCAGGTCTCCTCGGGGACAGATTCGGTCGCGGTGTCTACGATCAGGTCCGGGTTCAGGGGTTCTTCGAACGGGTCATCGACCCCGGTGAGCTGGCTTCCGCGAAGCGCGTTCGACCCCTTGTAGAGGCCTTTGGGGTCGCGTTGGCGACAGACCTCGACGGGGCACCGGAGCCAGACCTCGGTGAATCGGTCACCGATGATCGACCGAGCCGTTTGGCGGGTCATCTCGTACGGCGTGATCAGGGCGACCAGGACGGCGACGCCGTTGCGAGCCAGCATCCGAGCGACGTGGCTGACCCGACGAGCATGGAGGTCGCGGTCCTTTCGGGAGAAACCGAGGTCGGCAGAGAACATCTCGCGGACCTCGTCACCGTCCAGGATCTCCACCTTCCATCCGGTGCTTCGCAGGCGCTCCGCGACCGAGCGCGCCGCCGTGGTCTTGCCCGAGCAGGGGATGCCCTCCAACCAGACGACGAACCCGTCCGGGGTCGCCGAGGACGTTTCGGGCATTCGGTCCACCACCCGCCTCTTAGTAGAAATCCGTTGCTGCCACCGCGGGTCGATCGAACGGTCTCGTCCCGCGCCTTCCGACCGAGGGCTCGGTGCCGTTTTCGTTCAGTGACGCACAAGTTACACCCTTCTCATCATTTATATGCGACATTTTTGTCGGCCGCCGCTGGTGGCAAGCGATGGATAGCAACGCAGGGACAGGCATGACCGACGAGCTTCGTGTCCGCTCGGGGACGAACTCCCTCGGTCGAATTCGTGATGTTCACGGGATCGTATCGGTCGCGGGGGTCGCATGAGCGCCGGAGCCAGTCCTCCTTCCTCGACGCCCCCTGCGGCGTTGTCACCGCCCCCAACTCCGACCCCCGCGGAGCCCAAACCGGTGGTTCGGCGTCGCCGAGGCCGGGCGGGGATCTACAGCGCGATTGGCGTGATCCTCGTAGTGGTCGTGGTGGCGGCCGTGGGAGCCTCGACGAACTGGTACGGACTTCAGAAGTCGAGCTCACCTCCGACCCTCCAGGGCAATGGGGCACAGATCGCGAACCCCCTCCTGTCCGTTTGGACGAGCTCGTACAACAAACAAACCGGCAATTCCGTCAACTACGTAGATGGCGGGTCCGGTACCGGCATCACGGACTTTTCGGAGCACCCTCCGCTCATTGACTTCGCCATCGCGGACGAGCCACTCAGCCCCGCCGCGCAGTCGGCCCTGCCCGCGCAACCGTTGATCCTTCCCATCGTCGGGGGAGCTCTCACGATCATCTACAACCTCACCGGTCTCACCGGCCATCTGCACCTGACGGGCGCGGTGCTCGCCGGCATCTACAACGGCACGATCACCACGTGGAACAACGCTGCGGTTGTCGCGCTCAATCCCGGCGTGAACCTCCCTAGCTCGACAATCGTCCCGGTGGTTCGTTCGGACCCCGCGGGGACCACGTACGTGCTGACCGACTTCCTTTCCCAGTCGAGCCCATGGTGGGCGTCGACCGTCGGCAAGGGCATCTCGGTCGACTTCCCCAAGGTCGCGGCGGAGACGGCGGTCAAGGGGAACTCCCTCGTGATCAGCACGGTCGCCAAGACCTCGGATTCGATCGGCTACTCGGACCTGACCGACGTCCTGAGCTACTCGGGTTCGGGCGCGCTCAACTATTCCGCGATCCAGAATCCGGCCGGGGATTACATCGTGCCCACGATTGCCGACACCGCGTCCGCGATCGCGGACAAGGTGGCGAGTCTCGCGACGATCCCGGAGTCCACCGACTTGAAGGACTGGTTCAATGTGAGCATGGTGAACGCCAAGGGAACCTCGGATTACCCTCTTGCGACGTTCATCTACCTCTACGTCTACCAGGCGACCGACAAGGGGTTCGCCCCGACGATGACCAAGTCGCAGCTCATCGTCCAATGGCTCGATTACATTCTCTCTCCGGCAGCCCAGGCGATGGTGAGCGAGACCACACCGAGCCAGCTCTACTACACCGCGCTACCCGCCGCGATCATTTCGGTCGACCAGGCTGGCATCTCGACGATGACCTTTAATGGGGCCCCCATCACCGCCTAGACGTAGGGGGGAGCCGGCCGTCCCAGCGAAGGCAGACGTAGAGCAGGAAGGGGCCCGGCAAGTCACGCGGCGCATCCGGCGGCTCAGCTGGTTGGGACGCGCGTTCCGCGCGGGCACAGCGGTCGTTGCCCTCGGCTTCGTGCTGTTCGTCGCGGCGCTTGTGGAGGTCCTCACCCACGGGGCTTGGCTCTCCCTCGGGCAGTTCGGGCCCAGGTTCCTGACCGGCACGACCTGGGATGCGGTCCACAATGTCTACGGAGCTGCACCCCCAATCGCGGGGACCCTACTCACGAGTGCCATCGCCCTCCTGATCGCTGTCCCGCTGGCCCTGGGGGTCGCCATTTTCCTCTCGGAGGTTGCCCCGGTCTGGTTGCGTCGACCGCTGACCTACGTAATTGACCTCTCTGCGGCCGTCCCCTCGGTCGTCTACGGGTTCTGGGCGTTCATCGTCCTCGTGCCGTTGATGAAGACGACGGTCGAGCCCGGCCTCGGGTCTCTCACGGGAGGCGGTTTCCCCTTCTCTCCGCTAATGCCCGGGGCCGACATTCTGACCGCGTCGCTCGTCCTCGCCGTAATGATTCTGCCCACGATCGCAGCGGTCTCCCGAGAGTCCCTCCGCGCCGTACCCCGTATCCATCGGGAATCGGCGTTGAGTTTGGGCGCGACCCGATGGGAAGCGACCCGAATCGGGGTCCTTCGGCCGGCGCGCAGCGGGATCGTGGCGGGCGTCATTCTCGGGCTGGGGCGCGCGCTGGGAGAGACGATCGCGGTCACGATGGTGATCGGCAATGCCTTCTTCCTTCCGGGAACGCTCTTCTCCCCCGGTTCGACCCTGGCCAGCGTCATCGTCAACAATTTCAACGAGTCCCAACCCGGTCTCAATCGGAGCGCGATCGTCGAACTGGCGTTGATCCTCCTCGTGATTACCGTCGCCGTCAACGCGCTCGCTCGCGGGCTCATGTGGAGATTCGGTGCGCAAGAAGGGGGCAGCCGACGGTCTCTCCGACGACTACTCCATCTGCCCGCCCGCGTCCATCCCCATGCGGTGAGGGCCCAGCCCCCCGGGACGGGTCGTACGGTAGGGGCATCGGTCGGCTCCTCCCCCTCATCGCCATCGGAGCTTCCCGAATGGCGCCGGCGGGTCCTCGCGAGCGCTCCCCGACGCATTCTGCGTCGCAGGGTGATCCAAGGGGTCCTCATCGGGCTCACCGCCATCTGCGTGATCCTGGCCATCGCTCCCCTCGCGAGCGTGATCTACACCGCCGCCCAATACGGGGGTTCGGCGGTCATCCACCCCTCGTTCTACACCTCCGCCCCCCCGCCAGCTTGCAACCCGAAACCGGGGGTGAGCTGCTCCTTAGGTGGGATCGGGCCGGAGATCCAGGGAACTCTGATCATGCTCGGCCTGGGGGCGCTGATCGCAGTACCGGTCGGGCTTTTCGCGGGCATCTACCTCGCGGAGTACGGTCGGAACCGGTTCGGTCGGGTCGTGAGCTTCCTCGCGGACGTCATGAC
Organism: Thermoplasmata archaeon UBA61; assembly: GCA_002503985.1. Classification (GTDB taxonomy): domain Archaea; phylum Thermoplasmatota; class Thermoplasmata; order Lutacidiplasmatales; family UBA184; genus Lutacidiplasma. Next base: position 52,274 of record DASW01000003.1, on the reverse strand, counting down.
CGGGGTGCCCACGATCATCCTCGGAGTGTTCGTGTTCACGCTCTTCCTCTACTTCGACCACGATGCCACGCTCAGCGCGCTTTCCGGGGGCGTCGCGCTCGGCGTTCTCATGATCCCGATCGCCATTCGCGCCACCGAGGAAGCCCTCCGCGCCGTCCCGCTCGCGGTCCGAGAATCGGCCCTTGCCCTGGGTTTCCCGAAGCATCGAGTCACGCTGCGCGTGGTGCTCGGATGTGCGCGCGGTGGGCTGGTCACGGGGTTATTGCTCGCCGTTTCGAGGGCCGCCGGCGACACGGCAACATTATTCTTGACGGCAGGATTCAGCAGCTTCTGGTTCTCGAACCTCAGTACCCCGACAGCATCGATGACGGTCTTCATTTTCAACAACTTTGGCTCCTCGTACATTAACCTCCAAACGGACGCTTGGGGGGCCGCACTCGTGCTGCTCGGTATCATGCTCGCGATCAGTCTCGGTACGCGCCTCGCGGTCCCGGCGACCTCGGACGCCGCGGAGGTCGGATAGGTGTCCATGGCGAGCGCCAAGATGCAGACGATCGGGCTCAACGCGTGGTACGGGCGCAAGCAGGTCCTCTACGACCTGACGCTCGACATCCCCGAGGCGGCCGTCACGGCGATCATCGGCCCATCGGGGTGCGGCAAGTCGACGTTCCTGCGATGCCTGAATCGCCTGCACGAGGAACAACCTCGCGCCCGGGTCTCGGGGACGATCCTCCTGGACGGGGAGGACCTCGGAGCGAAGGACGTCGTGAGCGTGCGGTTCCGCGTCGGGATGGTCTTCCAGAAGCCGAGCCCGTTCCCCAACATGTCGATCTTCGAGAACGTCGCCGCCGGCCTCCGACTGCTCGGCGTCCATCGCCATGACGAGCTGGACGAGGGGGTCGTCGACGCGCTGCAGCACGCGGGCCTCTGGGAGGAGGTCGAGGAGATCCTGGACGCCCCCGGGACGAGCCTCTCGGGCGGCCAGCAGCAGCGGTTGTGCATCGCCCGAGCGCTCGCCGTGCGTCCCGAGGTCCTCCTGCTGGACGAGCCCTGCTCGGCGCTCGACCCGATCGCGACGGCCAAGATCGAGAGCCTGCTCGCGAAGCTCCGGTCGGAGTACTCGGTGGTGATCGTGACGCACAATCTCGCCCAGGCGGTCCGGGTGGCCGACTACACGGCGTTCCTCTACCTCGGCAAGCTGGTCGAGTTCGGTCCGACCGACCAGGTCTTCCAGCACCCGGTGGAGAAGCTCACCGAGAACTACGTGACCGGCCGCTTCGGGTAGGGTCCGCCGCGAGCACGCTCAGGGCCGCCGCGGGCGTCGGCGGGCCTCGGGTTCGGGCTCTTCCTCCCCGGCCGAAGGCGTGGGGGGATGCGGGTCGAGCGGGTTCGGAGGGTCGGAGGCGAACGACGGGTACCCCGCGTCGCGGAGGTTCTCGTCGAGGAGCTCGTCCAGGGTCGCGTCGTTCTCGCTCATCCGAGCCCTCGGCCGAACGGAGCTCGCGACATCGGCCCGGACCAGGCCCTCGCTCGCGCTCTGGAGCTGCTTCAGGAGGTTGAGCCAGATGCGGCCCTGGCTCGCGAGCGTGGATTCGAGCCGGTCCCGTAGGTCCCCGGTCTGCTCGAGGAGCTGGCCCTCGACCCGACGGAGCTCGCGGCCCATCTCGCGGCGCAGCTCCTTGATGTGCGCCTCGGTCTCGGCGGCGCCGGGCCCTTCCTTCTCGAGCTCCGACACGCGTAGCCAGGTACGTCGGATGAGCGGGAGCGCGCGGTCCGCGACCACCTGGATGCGGCGGTCGAGGTCGTCGACCTCGTGGCGGAGCGTCTGCTCGATCCGGAGGAGGTCGGTCTCCCGCGTCGCGATCTTCGCCTCGAGGCGCTCGAGACGCACGACGCTGCCCTCCGCCTGGGAGCTCAGGCGGGCCTCGGCCTCGCCCACGGCCGCCTGGATGCCCTTCTCCTGCTCCTCGCGCGCGGCCTCGAGACCGCGGGCGACCCGGTCGCGGATGACCGCGTCGAACTTGTTGGAGTCGATCGTCTTCGCGAGCGACTGGTCGACCTCCGACTTGAGCCGGGCGAGGAGCTCCACGTACTTCTCCCGCTCCCGCTCCTGGTTCTCGCGCATCTTCTGTTCGAAGTAGGATTGCATCCGGACCTGGAGCCCGGCGATCGCCTGCGTATGGGCCTCCGCCGTCTCGGCGATCCGGGCCTCGCCGGCGACCGACCAACGACGCTCGGCCTGCGTGAGCCGCTCGTCCGAAGAGGCCGCGAGCTTCTTCACCTCGGAGTTCGCCGCCAGAAGACGGGTCTCGACGTCCTTCGTCCGCCCGTCGACGAGCAGCCCCATCCGCTGCTCGAGGTCGCGGAGCTCCTTGATGCGCCGCTGGTCGGTCTCGGCCATCCGGTCCTTCAGGACCTCGCGGACGCGGCCCTCGATCTCCTCCCGGAGGACCGTGCCCTGCTCGGACGCCTCCCGGAGCTCGAGGTCGATCTGCGCGACCAGGGCGGCCCGCATCTCCTCCTCGTCGTGGGTCGCCTGCGCTTTCAGGTCGTCCACGGCCTGGCGCAGCTCGTCCCGGAGCCGAGAGGCCCACATCTCCCCGGAAGCGCGAACGGAATCCTCGACCTTCGCCCGGAGGGCTTCGAACCGGGCCTCGGCGCCCGCCTCGACCGTCTCCTCCAGGGCACGGAACCGCGCTTGCGTCGAGGCCTGGACCTTCTCCTCGAGCGCCTGGTAGCGCGACTGGGCCGTGCCGTGGACCTTCTCCTCGAGCGCCTGGAACTTCGTCTCGGTCGTGCCCTGGACCTTCTGCTCCGCCTCGGCGGCGAGGTCCGAGGGGCTCAGGACGGGTCGCGCCTCGACCGCGGCGATGCGCGAGGCGAGGTCGCTCTGTACGCCCACCACTGCGCGGGAGGAGGCGTCCGAGGCATCCCGAAGACGGGCGTCCAAGAGCGCGGTCCACTTCGCCTCGAGGTCGTGCATCGCGCTCGCGACGCGGGCGTTGACGTCCGGAGCTTCGGGCGAATCCGCCCGGCTCTTCGCCATTTCGGCGAACCGCCGGTCGATCTCGTTCTTGAGGAGGGTCTCGAGCTCTCCGCTCGGCGGAGGCAGGAAGGTCGGCGGCGGGATGGGAGGAGGAGCCACCGCCCCCACCGGCAAAGAGGAAGGGTCGTCGCTCTTGGAGACCGGCACCGCGGACGGGCCCGAACCCGGCAGGGAGACGTCCGAGGGCTTGTGGAGCCACGGCGGGTGCTGGCCCGCGAGCACCCCGGGGATCGGGATGGTAGCCGCGGGAGGACCCGTCATAACCGGTTCCGGAGGCACCAGGACCGTGTCGGCCGGCCGGGCCTGCAGGTACTCGTTCGCCCGCTTCGCGGCCTCGCCGGTCATCGGCACGGAGCGACCCTTGGGGCGGGTGAGGAGCAGCGCCGCGGTCTCCATCGCGGTCCCGATGCGCCACATCTCCTTGCGACGGTCCCGACCGCCCTGTCGCTCGGCGTCGTGGAGGAGGGTCTCCGTGCGAGGACCTTCGACGAGGTCGACCCGTCGGGTCACCTCGCGGATCTTGGTGTCCTGGTGCTCCCGGGCGTATTGGAGGACGAGCGGGAGCGCCTCACGGCCCCGACTCGCACGGGTGAGGTCCCGCAGCGTGACGGGGGCGGATTCCCAGCTCTGCAGGCGCTTCGCGTGCCGGTCGCCCTGCGCCTCGCCGCGCGGGACGCGCATCACGGCGAGGGCGAGCGGGAACTGTTCGGTGAACTCGTGCAGGTTCACCTTCGCTTCGGGGAGGAAATAGGGGAAGACGAGGAACGCCCCGAGCGAAACGAGGGCGGTCGGCAGCACCCGAACGAGCTCGAGCACCGCCTGGCAGGCCGCTTCCCACGAGTCGGAGGCGACGACGACCACCGGCTCGGTGGTCCCACGGTGGAAGAGGAACCCCTCCCCGACCGTCTGGTAGACGAGGGGGTCGGGCTCGACCGGGGGCTTCGCGACGTCGGTCTTGCCGCTCATGGTCGCGTGGGCGCGCAGGACCGCGGCGCCGAACTCCCCGCTCGCCAAGAGCGGGGCCGTCTCGAAGACGAGCGTCTTCATTCCAAGACGCGGCCGGTCCTCGGTGGAGAGGAACATCCGGCCGACGCACGTGTACCGTCCGTTCGCCGCCGGGTAGAGGAAGAGGTTCGGGTAGAACGAGAGCGGCTGCGCCGGGTCGGGGTCCCAGTAGTCGTGGGTGTCGGCGATGTTGATCGTGAGGTTCCCGACGACGCGGATCGACTCGACGGTCTCCCGACGACCCGGGAACTCCTCGGGGATGGTCGTGTACCCCGGGCTCTCCGCCTCGTTGTCGACCTGACGGCACCAGACGACCGCGACCGGGACGAGGGACCCCGGTGAGGCGGTGTCCGCCGCGGCCATCAACCCCCCTTCGTCGCTCGGCGTTCGAGGACCCGCTCGCAGGCGCGAGCGAGGGGAAGGGTCGTGTTGACCATGACCGGCACCCCCATCGTCACCGCGCCCGAGCTGGGCGCTTCGTCGCCGGTTTCGCCGATGAAGAGCGGGTGGCCTTCGCCGGTCGATACCGCGCTCGAGATCAGGAAGACGTCCGACTTGATCGAGATCCCCCGGCCCTCCTGGGCGACCAGGATCGTTCCCATCCCCGCGCCGTCGCGGCGCAGGAGGAAGTCGACGGTGTCGAAGGTGCTGCGGAACGAGCGCTCCCGCACCGACTGCTCGACCTCGCTGTAGAACTCCTTGAGCTTGTCCGCTTTCGAGACCGCGATCACGAGCGGAAGGTCCCGAGAGTGGGTGTAGCGGAAGACGCCGCGCGCAAGGTTGACCTGCTGGGCCTGGTCCCGCAGGGAGGGGAGGCCGGGGGAGAGCAGCAGGATGATCGCGTCGGCCTCGCAGACGAACCTCCCGAGGAGGGTGAGCCCACGTTTCCACAGGTCGCGGCGGTCGGGACGCCACGAATCGAAGTGGGGGATGACCCGGCAGGCTTTCTCCGAGACCTCACCGTCGACGGAGTCGAGCCACATCCGGTCGTAGGTGAAGTAGTCGGCGATGATCCCGCCCGCCTCGTCGACCGTAGAGAGCTCCATCGGCCGGGAGCCTGTGTCGCCCTCGGGGGCGGCGTAGCGGAAGCGCATCTTCATCTCGACGAACTGGTTGAACTTCGTCGGCAGGGGGTACTTCGTCAGGATCCCCTGTTCCTCCCGGCCCGCGCTCAGCTCCACCCAGAGCTTGCGCCGGTCCTCCATGGGCCGGTTCACGTAGTAGCGGGTCGTCGTCTCGAGGCTCCCCTCGGGGTCGGTCGGGTCGGTCGTCTCGTACGTCGTCTCCTCGAGCGCGACATCGTTCTCGAGGTCGCCGTAGAGCGGCAGGCTGCCGTTCTCCGCCCGGGCGGGGATGTACAGGATCGGGAGGTTGAGGCCGAAATGCCCCGACAGGAACCGGAAGTAGGTCGTCTTGCCCGAGGCCGGGATGCCGACGACCGCGATGCGGGTCGCGTCGACGGAGGACTTCGATTCCCTCTTCCCCGTCGTCCTGCGACGGGTGGTGACCTTGACCTCGGGCATTCAGTGTCCCCTTACCGCATCTCCGCCAAGCATATTTCAATGAAGTCCAACGCGCCTTCCACGGTCGGCCCCTCCGAAGAGAGGTCCAGGCGGGCGTCTTGGAGCAATCCGAAGACCTCTTCGACGGCGGCCTCGTGCTTGATCGCCGCGTCCTGAAGGTCCCCTGCTCCGGCGAGCCGGGTGAGCTGATAGGTGCCGCGGAGCTCCATCAGCTTCGAGAAGAGGTCCATCAGCCGGTCCCGGGTCTTCGGGTCCCGGTTCGTAAGGTGGTGCTCGGTCTCGTCGATGAACCGGACGAGGGTTTCGGTCTCCTTGTCGTTCTGCATCCGAGCCTGGAGGACCGCGAGCCGCCGGAGGATCGGAGCCTGGGTCGCCGGGGGGAGCTTCTCGGCCTCGGCCCATGCCTGCAGCAGCGCACGGGCGGCCTCGACGACCGCGCGACGAGCGTACTGGATGCGGGCCTCCCAGTAGAGCCGGGTGACCGCCGGTAGGAACCCTTGCGTCCGCTGGATGAGCTCGAGGGCCCGGTCGAGCGCGCCGGCGAGGTACGCTTCCACGACCTCGCCGAGCGGGCCGTAGCGCTCCTTGAGGTAGGCGGGAGGCGCTCCGGGGCCGTTCGCGAGGAAATCGACCTCGATCTCGGGCAGCTCGGAGTACGGCACGGGGGCCGTCGGCTTCCCTGCTGCCTGGGCGTTCTTGATCCGGGAGACGGTGGCGTGCTGCTGGGGCTCTTTGAGGGCCCGCGCGGCGTTCGCGGCGTGGCGGGCGAGCTCCTCGGGGTGCAGCTCCTCGATCGGCCGGTCGTCCTCGTACCCGACGTCGAGGAACGCGTTGACCATCTGCGCGAACAGTTGGGTGCCCGTGGTGACCAGTTGATAGCTGAACGCCGGAGGAAGGCCGAGCTCCTGGGCGCGCGCCGCGAGCTGGCCCACGAGTTGGTTCATCCGGGCGGAGTCGACCCCCTTGTCGCGTTCGTCCCCGCTGCCGATCCCGATGATCCGCAGGGTGACCCGGGAGTGCGCGGGGAGGACGTACGGGACGAGGTCGACCTTTCCCCCGGAGGCTTTCACCTTCGGGTCGGTCCGCACGTCGAACCGCGTCGAGGCGTTGTCCCAACCGTCCGTGACGAGGACGAGGTTCCCCTGGACGCCGCTCGTCCCCATCCGCAAGAGGTCCGCCCCGACGCCGATCGCGTCCCAGATCGCCGACCGGCCGCTCGGGGTCAGGAGCGAGATGAGGTTCTCGATGTACGGGAGGTTCTCCCGGTGGATCTCGCCGAGCGGAACCGGGACCCGAACCGTCTCCGTGAACGTCACCAGCCCGAAGAGGGTCCCGCCCGACGCGGCGTCCTGGAGGATCCGGAACACCGCCGTCCGCGCGACCTCGATCTTCTGGCGCTCCGTCGCCCCCGCCTGGGGGTCCGGGAGGGGGGCGAGCATGCTCTTCGAGAGGTCAAGCAGGAGGACGTTCCGCTCCCGCGTCGGTGGGGCCGAAGGGTCCTCTGTTTCGTTCTGCATGGGATGCGAGCCTCGGGGCGAAAGGAGGGAACTCAGCCCGTCCTAGAAGCCCCCCCGGGCGGCTGCGCGATGAGGCACGCAATGAATTACCATGGCTAGGGTATTTGTGCGTATCGCCGGTGTGTCAGGCTGCTATCGGCGGCCGGATGTCCGACCGCCCGCCGGCGGTTAGGGTTATAACCGCGACCCGGGTCGGCCCCGCCCGCATGGGCAACATTCGCCAGACGTACATCAAGCGGGTCGCCATCGAGCTCATCCGTCACTATCCTGAGGACTTCACGGGCGACTACGCCCAGAACAAGCAGAAGGTCCTCGAGCTCACCGACCTCGGGGTGACCGTGGAAGGCCACCTCCAGGCGACCCACAAGAAGCTCGCGAACCGCATCGCGGGATACGCGACGCGCTACGTGAAGCGAAAGCGCGGCACCTAGACCCTCGCTCCGAGCGACCCCGTCGGGCCTCCCCGACGGTCTCCTCCCGAACGGCCTAGTCGAAGATGCTCAGACCTTCCTGGATGTGAACGATCTCGACCGGCGTGGTCGGCCGGCCGACGATGATGCCTTTGGAGTTCGCGACGATGCAGGCCCCGACGACCGGCACCCCGAAGTTCGCGGTCGAGCGGTGAACCGGGACGCCCAGCATCTCGCCGACGTGCATCGCCTCCTTCTCGGTCGCGCGAGGGTGGACGACAACCCCCCGGTTCGTCGCCACGCCCGCCATGCCGACCGTCCCGAGCCCGGCGACGGTCCCGCGGTCGACCCGAACGCCGAGCGCGCGGCCGATCGACGCGACCGCGTCGTCCGAGAACTCGGGGTGGACGACGGCGCCCGAATCGTTGGCGAGGATGTTGTTGCCCATGGCGTTCTGCCGGGAGGCGAGCACGGTGACCGGAGCGATCTGCTCGAGCGTCCTCCGCTCGGCGGCATCGATCTCGCCCCCGACGAGGATCCCCTTCGAGTTGGCCGCGACGAGGGCGCCCACGACCTCACAATCCAGCACCGTCGTACGAACGACGTTCACGTCCAGGAGCCGTGCGATATCGCGCTCCACGGAGCGCTGCGTGTCGTCCGGGACGATGGCGAACCCGTCCCCCACGCGAAGGTAGACCCCCAGGTAGGGGCTTCCACTCACTAGTGTTCTTCCGACCGGCACGCGAGGGGCCTCCCGCGACCGAGCTTAGTCGGTCTCGAGAAGGTCGACCTCAATGAGGCCGTCCTCGAAGCGGATCGCCTTGACGCGGACGCGGCTCGGGATGTGCTGGATCCCGCGCTCCCAGATGTGCTCGTTGAGACGGGGGTCGATCCAGACGTCCTCGGGTTTGCCCTTCATGTGGCGGACCACGAACCGCCGGACCGTCTCGAGGGCGTGACCCGCGCGGCGGCGGCGAGAGGGCTGGTGCATGCTCGCGCGCAACGGGATGACGTACTCTCGCTCGAGCTCCTCGGTGTGCCGTGTGGAGGTCTTCGGGGGCATCGGAACCTTCCTCGCTCACTCACTTACTGACTTACTTGTGGAGATGGCCACGCTTCCAGGTGTGGCGTTTGGGGTGACGGGTGAAGCGTCGGCTCGTCCGCTGGATCACCCAGGCCGGGACGCGGCGGTTGCCGCGCACGACGCGGAACAAACGGGTCTTGCGAGCGAGGCTCTTCCTACGGTTCGCCATGGTCCCCTCCGTTCACCGCCTCGTGATCTTGATCTCCCGTCGTTCGGGGGCGATCCGCTCGAGCAACGCGCGGAGCGTCGGGTCGTCGATCGCCCGCTGGATCCGTCCGCTGGCGGCGAGCGCGATGAGCTGCTGCTCGACGGCGCCCGCGACGTCCGGCTTCGCGAGCCGGATCCGCGCGAGCCGCTCGCGGGCCTCCGGAGTGAGGATGCGACGAAGGATCTCGGTCCGCTCCTGCTCGTGCCTCGCCCTCTCGGCGTCCTGAGCCGCGTAGGACTGGGCGTTCGCCGATTCCGAGGCCTGCATCTCCTGGATCTGCTGGAGACGCCGACGTCTGAGTTCGGCCAGCTCGGCATCCTCCCCGTACGCCATACGCCAACTCCTTCGCCCCGGAAATCCCCTTAGAGGTACTTGGCGAGTTCGGGCCGCTCCACGACCATCGCCTTGAGAACGTCGCGCGAAAGGGTGTCGAGGAGCTTCTGCCCTTCGGGGCTCACTCGCCGGCCCTTCGTCTTGTACGGCTGGACCAGTCCGGCCTTCTCGAGCTGGTGAACGATCTCGCGGAGGACGGAACGCGACCCGGTCCGAGCGTGGTACGGGGCGCTGCCCCGGTCGCGCTTCCCCCCGTACTCCGCGCTCAATCGCTCGATGCCGATGTATCCCTGGAGGTAGATCTTCCGCAGCACCGACGCGCTTCTCAGGTACCACCAATCCATCTGGGTCGGCGCGCGCTGCTTGTGCACTCCGGTCTTCGCGAACGTCGCCCACGGAGGGGGGGCGACGGCCTTGCGGTTGCGGAGCTCCGTCGCGAGCTTCGGAAGGAGGACGGACGGAGGTACGTCGTTAGGGTGGGTCATGAGGTGGCGCGGCCACCGTGCCGGTGTATTTAAAGTGAGAGGAAACGGCCCCGGTCGTCTCCCCGTTCTCGGACCCGGTACGACAGGGTGGGGCCCGGGAGCGAATCTTGCGTTCGCCGAGGGCAGTCCCGGAACCGGGGGTGGGCTTAACTAACCGGACCGACGTGAGCCGCCGCGAGGGGTCACCCCGGGTATCCGATGGCGACCGCAGCGCTACTCCTGAGCGGCGGGGAATCGAGCCGGTTCGGCGGCCTGCCCAAGGCGCTGATGCCGCTCGGACGGACCACGGCCGTGCGGCGGCTCGCCGAGGTTTGCGTTGCCCGCGGCTTCGACCCGGTCGCGGTCGTCGTCGGGCCCCATCGGGGCCCGGTGGCCCGCGAGCTGCGGGGCCTACCGGTAACGCTGGTCGATTCGGAGCTGTGGTACGAGGGACGGACCGCGTCCGTCCGCTCCGGGCTCGAGGCGATACCCGAGGACCGTGACGTGCTGTTCTGGCCCGTCGACCATCCGTTCGTATCCCCCTCCACCGTCGACGTCCTGGAACGGACCCGGGAAAGTGACCCTCTGGCGGTCTGGTTCATCCCCACCTACGGGGGTCGGGGAGGCCATCCCGTCCTGTGGCGCTCAGCGGTCCGGGCCGACATCCTCGACCTGCGTAGTGACGCTCCTCTTCGCTCCCTGTTGCCCGAGTTCGGGGTGCAGGTCCGCCGGGTCGCGGTGGACGACCCCGGGGTGGTGGCCAATGTCGACACCCCCGAGGAGTACCGGACCGCGCTCGAGGAATGGGAAGCCCGGGCGGAGCTCTGATGGACCGCCGGCTCACGCGCGAGGCCCTGCGCCTGCTCGAGGCGCACCAAGCGTTCGTCCGCGCGACGATCGTGAAGACCGTCGGGTCGGTCCCCGGAAAGCTCGGGGCGGCGATGATCGTTCGTTCCGACGGTTCGACGCTCGGGACCGTTGGCGGGGCCCAGCTCGAGGAGGAGGTCAAGGCGCTCGCACGTTCGGCGTTCGAGCGGAAGGAAGGGGACCTCCACCGCTTCGACCTTCAGGCGTGGAAGCCCGGGGGACTGGAGAGCCTCTGCGGAGGCTCCGTCGAGGTTGCGGTCGAGTACGTCGCCGCCCGACCGAACCTCCTTCTGTGGGGCGGGGGCCACGTGGCGCAGGCGCTCGCGCAGCTCCTGCCGACGCTCGAGTACGATTACAGCGTCGCGGATGACCGCCCCGACTGGGTGAGCGTCGAGCGTTTCCCGAGCGCCGAGCGGCGGGAGGTCGTGGAAGCCGAGAAGCTGTTCGAGGTGTTCGACCCCGCCTCGTTCACCCATCTCTACCTATTGGGATACGACGCCCGGAAGGACCTCGAAGTGCTCGCCCGCGCGGTCGACCGCTTCCCGAACTCGATCGGGCTCATCGCCAGCGCTTCGAAGCGCGAGCACATGTTCGCCACCCTCCGAGAGCGGGGGGTCTCCCGCGAGGCGCTCTCGCGGGTGCGCTCGCCGGTGGGGATCCCGCTGGGGGCGGAGACCCCCGCCGAGATCGCGGTGAGCATCGTCGCCGAGATCGTAAAGGAGCTTCACCCCGCGACCTTAGGTACTCGAACGCGTGATGTACCGGTGGTGTTCCGGAACGACGATGTCGTCCCTCGACCCCGGTAAGTTCCTCCTCGACCGCCCCCGGGTCGGTGTACCGACGCCCCCGGGACGGCGGCCAGGCCCGCCGACCGAGCGCCGGGCGGAACGAAGGAGGGCCCCCCGACCATGACGGGTCGTCCCGAGTTCGCCCTCGTGCGCATCTCCGAGCTCAAGTGGCACGAAGAGATCGAGGAGGACAACCTCCTCGACCTCATCCACCACCTCAAGCGGTCGAAGGTCCTTTCCGACCCGATCTGGGTCGCGCGCGGCTCCTGGGTGATCCTGAACGGCCATCACCGCGTCGAGGCCCTCCGGCGGATGGGCGCGGAGCGGGTAGCGGCCTGGGTCTTCGATTACGATAGCGAGTTCATCCACCTCGAGCGGTGGAGACCCGGGCCCCCGATCGCGAAGAGCGAGGTCATCCGGCGGGCGGAGGAGGGCCGCCTCTTCCCTCCGAAGACGACCCGCCACCGGCTGACGCTCGACCTACCGGCGCACCCGACCCCGCTCACCGAGCTACTTCCGACGGCGGTGGCGGGGCGGCGAGCTCACTCCCGCACGTCCGAACGCTCGTGAGAGCCGGCCTCGGCCACGTCGGGGCGGACGTACGGCAGCGGGAGCTGCCCTTCGGCGAAGCGTCGTAGTGTCTCGGCAAGGAGCGCGACCTCCACGGGGTGCAGGCGCACGCGCAGCGACTCGGGCGTGTCGTTCGGGAGGACCGGGAGCCGCTCCTGGGCGACCGTCGGACCGGCGTCGATGTCCGAGGTCACGACGTGGACGGTCGCCCCGGTCTCTCGGTCCCCGGAAGCGAGGACGGCGCGATGCACCCTCGGTCCGTACATCCCCGCGCCGCCGTGGCGGGGAAGGAGCGACGGGTGGATGTTGATCGCGCGGCCGCGCCAGCGGTCGACCCAGCTTGCCGGGAGAATGGAGAGGAACCCGGCCAGCACGACGAGCTCGACGTCCTTCTCGGCGAGCTCCCGGGTGAGCCGGTTCGACCACACGTCCGGGTCGACCCCTCGGGTCGGGAGGACGACCGTGGGGATCCCGCGGCGACGAGCGCGCTCGATCGCCGGGGTCTGAGGCCGGTCCGAGACGACGAGGGCGATGCGTACGGGTAGGTGTCCGCCTACGGCGAGCTCGGCCAGGCCCTCGAGGGTCGTCCCCTCGCCCGAGACCAGGACCGCGATCGGCAGCGTTCGCGTCACGCCGCGGGAGAGCGGTCGAGATTAGAAGAGGGTAGCGGAGGTGAAGCGGAACGCGCGCACCGCCACCGGCGGGGCCGTCACCGCGCTGCCATCGTCAAAGTACGTCCGCCGCTCCCGGCCGAGCAGGGTGATCCCCTTCAGGGCGGTGAGGACGCTCTCGGTGAACCGGAGGTTCCGGGCCGGGCGGACCAGTTCCCCGTTCTCGATCACGTACGTCCCGTCGCGGGTCATGCCCGTGATCACCCCTCGCCCAGGGTCGACCACGCGAACGTAATGGAACCGGGTGACGAGGAGTCCGCGGCGGGTCTCGCGAACGAGCTCGTCCTCGTCCGCGTCCCCTTTTCCGAGGATCATCCGGGACGGCGTCGGCCCGTACTCCCCCCACGGAGCCTCGGGGGGCAGGGCATGGCCGGTCAGCCTCCGGCCGAGCCGACCGGAGGTGAGCAGGTCGGTCACGACGTTCCCCGCGACCCCCTTCTCGATCAAGGGCGTCCGCGCGGTCCAGGTTCCCTCGTAGTCGATCGCCTGAGGAATCGTCTCCGCCGAGCGCGGGTCGTCGAGGAGCGTGACCGAAGCCGGGGCGACCTTCTTGCCCCGGAACCGCCCGAGGCAGCTCCACCCTTCGACCTCGCCGTTCGCGCCGAACCCGAGGTGGGCCAGGAACCGCAAGAGGTCGGCGACGGCCGGGCCGCGAAGCACCACCGGGTAGGCCCCCGGCTCCACCGGCTGGGGAGTGGTCCGCGCCATCCGCTCGGCCGCCTCTCGGCCCAGGAGGGCGGGTTCGAGCCGGGCCGCGTCCCAGTGAGCCCCTTCGGACCAACCGGAGACGGGAGGATCATGCTCCGGTCTTCGGACAAGGATGTTCGCGTACGCCAGGGAGTGTTCGGTCGTTCGGTCGAGACCGGAGGAGTTCGCCACGTGCAGCACATCGTGCCCGACGTGCACGAACCCGGCGACCCGGGACCCCGGGGCCTCGGCGGCCGCTGTGTCCAAGAGCTCCTCGGCGAGGTGCGTGGCCTCCTCGGGCGACAGGTCCGCGGTCGTCTTCGAATAGACGGTCCTACTGGGGCCTCGTCCCTTCGGAGAAGCGAAACCGGGGAACTTCTGCTCCACGGGCGCGACCCGGGAGAGCGAACGTGCCGTCAGCGCGAGGGCCTTCAGGCCCGCCGCGGAGGGGTCGGAGCCGGTCGCGGTGGCGAGCCGTCCGCCCTCCGCCGCCCGGAAGGAAACGTGGGTCGCCCGCTCGAGGTGGGGCTGATGGATCCGTCCGTTGGCGAACCGGATCGTGGTCGACGAGGACGTGATCACACGGACATCGCCGGTGGTCCCCGCCGGGAGCTTGGCCAGGACGGTGCGCAGGTCCCCCTCGGCCGGCCGCGAAGTTCGTCTCGGCACGGTCAGCCTCCTCGCACGGCGACGCGGCGGAATCGGGCGATAGGAGCGGCGTGGCTGACCCGGGCCTCCTGGATCGGCTGGCCCTTGCCGCAGTTCGGAAGCCCCCACAGGTGGCGGGTGCTCCGGTCGCCGACGGCGTCCATCGAGGCCCAGAACGCGGGCGTCATTCCCGAGTAGATCGGGTTGCGGACCATTCCCCCGAGCTCCCCGCGTACGATCCGGCGGCCGAACTCGGTCCCGAACTGGAAGTTGAGGCGTCGGTCGTCGATCGACCAGGAGCGGTTCATGTCGAGGTAGACCCCTTCCTTCACGCCTTCGAGGAGCTCCTCGAAGCTCGAGTCCCCCGGCTCCAGATTGATGTTCGTCATGCGGACGAGGGGGGCGCGGTCGCCGCCCGAGGCCCGGGCCGTCCCGCCCGAGCGCTGGAGTCCCAGCTCCGCGGCCGACTCCCGCGAGGAGAGCGTGCCCACGAGGATCCCCCGGTGGACGATCGGCGTCCGCTGCGCGACGACCCCTTCGTCGTCCCAGCCGAACGTGCCGAGCCCTCCGGGCACCGTCGCGTCGGCGACGACGTTCATGTGGTCGCTGCCGTAGCGTAGGGTCCCGACCTTCTCGGAAGAGACCCAGCTCGTTCCCGCGAAGGCGGCCTCGGAGCCGAAGATGCGGTCGAGCTCGACGGCATGCCCGACGCTCTCGTGGACCTGGAGCGCGAGCTGGGCCGAGCCGAGGACGAGGGTCGTCGGTCCGGTGGGGCAGACGGGGGCCTCGAGAAGGGCGGCAGCCTGTCGACCGACCTCGGGAGCGCGGCCCGCGAGGTCGAGGCTTTCCACGAACTCGAAGCCGGCCTGTGAGAAGTCTCCCCCGAAGGAGGTCGGCGCGCTACGACGCTGGACGTTCGAGCCCCGCACCGCCGTGGCGGCCACTCCGGCCCCAACGTGGACGATCCGGGAGACGTACGACGCCCCGTCGGACGAGCCGTACCACTTGTTCTCCTCCCACGCGTTGAACGTCGCCATGCCGCTCTTGACGGCGCGCGACACGTGAAGCCCCTTCTCGGCCGCGGTCAGCAGCTCGAGGACCGGGTCGAAGGTCATCGTGAACGGGTCGACCTTGAGCGGGGTCGCATAGCGGCCGCCTTTCGCGGCCGGGTCGTCCGTGACGCGCAAGAACTCCCGAGAATGACGCCCCGCCGCCTGGGCCAAGCGCACGGCGAGGCGGGCCACCTCGCGGGCCGGCCCCGGGCGCAGGTCGGTCGTGGTCGCGAAGCCCCACGCGCGCGCGGTCCGAACCCGCACGCCGAGAGCCTCGGTCCGAGCGTCCGTAAGGGCGCTCGCGGCCCCGTTCTTCACGGCGAGCTGGACGAACCGGTAGGGGGCCACCACGCGGACGTCGGCGTGGACGACCCCGGGGTCGTCGACAGCGGCGAGCGCGGTTCGGATCAGGTCCTCCAAAGGGTCCCCTGGGCCGACGGCGGCAGCAGAGCCTAGGATTTACGCGCGCGGGTGGGAGATTGCGTCGATGTTCCCGACCCGAAGGTCTAGAGCATCACGCGTAGGTTGAGCTTCTCGGTGAGCTCTTTGTAGCGGTTCCGGATCGTGACCTCGGTCACGCCGGCGACCTCGGCGACCTCTCGTTGGGTGCGCCGCTCGCCGCATTGGACGCTCGCGATGTAGATCGCTGCCGCGGCCACGCCCGTCGGGCCCCGACCGCTCGTGAGCTCGCGCTCGGTCGCTTCCTTCAAGATCTCGTTGGCCCGCGTCTGGATCTCGCCCTTCAGCTTGAGCTCGGAACAGAACCGCTGGATGTAGTCCTGCGGCTTGGTCGGCATCAGCTTGAGGTGCAGCTCGCGGGTCATGAACCGGTACGTCCGACCGATCTCCTTCCGGCCGATCCGGGACTTGGAGGCGATCTCGTCCAGGGTCCGGGGGACGTTGCACTGGCGGCAGCTCCCGTAGAGGGACGCCGCGACGACGCCCTCGATCGACCGTCCTCGGATGAGGTTGCGGTTAACGGCCTTCCGGTAGATCATCGCCGCGGTCTCCCGCACGTTCCGCGGGAGCGCCATCCCCGAGGCGATCCGGTCGAGCTCGGCGAGGGCGAACGCCAGGTTGCGCTCGGTGGCGTTCGAGACGCGGATCCGCCGCTGCCACTTGCGCAGGCGGTAGAGCTGGGCGCGGTTCCGGGTCGGGATCGATTTTCCGTACGGGTCCCGGTTCTTCCAACCAATCTCCGTGGAAAGTCCCTTGTCGTGGATCGTGAGGGTAGTGGGAGCCCCGGTACGGGCCCGCTTCTCGCCCTGCTCGGCGTCGAACGCGCGCCAGTCGGGCCCCTGGTCGATCATCGACTCCTCGAGGACGAGGCCGCATTCGTCGCAGACGAGCTCCCCGCGCTCGTAGTCCCGGGTGAGATGGGTGGAGCCGCAACTCGTGCATCGTGTCGGGACGACGATGTCCTCCGGTCGGTCCGCGGGCTTCTCCGCGTTCGGGGTCGCTTCTCCGTTCTCCATGGGGATCGTTGCTCCTACTCTCGGACCAGGGTCCTGCCGAGGAGGGCGGCGCCCTCCGACGCGCTCGGGGTCCGGCGCGGCCGAACGCTCAGGTACGGTCGGGAGACGGGGCCGAAGACCCGAACGACCTGCCCGCGGACGACCCCGCCCGGGTCGCCCACGAGCGTTCCCTCGGGAACGACCTCCGGACCGGCCGCGCGAAGCGTGAGTTGACCCGCCGGCGTGATGGCCAGCACGGTCCCGACGTCGCGATTTCTGAGTCGACTGTCCGCTCGCGACAAGTGGTATAAACCACTTGCGATATGTATATGAGGATTACGCCCGGGGACGGGGGCGGATTCGCCCTCGACCGGTCGCCGACAGCGCGTCCGGGTCGTCCGTTTCTTCCGTCGTCGGTCGTTCGTCGGGCGGCACGTAGGGCGCGTAGAACGACGGCCGAACCGTGCGTTCGTCCAGGTCGAGCTCCTCCTCCTCGCGGGGCTCCTCCGGCTTGCGCCGGACGGGCTCCGTCTCCTTCCGGCGGGCGACCGGGGAACGGGGGAGCGGCGGCGGGGGCTCGATGACCTTCTTCTTCTCCTGGGTGAGGCGGTCGACCTCCGCCCAGAGCTGCTCGATCTCCTCTTCGGGCGTTCCGTAGCGCCGGTCCTCGCTGATCGCGGCCCGTACCTGGGCCATCAGGCGCGCAGCGCTCGAGGCGTCTCGGGCCTTCCCCTTGATCCGCTGGAGCCGGCGGGCGAGGTTCCGGGCCTCGAGGAGGATCTCCTCTTCCTCCCGGGCGGAGAGGGGCGGCAGCGCCGCCGCTCGCGGGATCCGCGCGACGGTCCGGCGCGTCTCGACCAGCCGCTGCGCGGCGGTAGCCAGGTTCTGGTCCTGGAGCGCCGCCAAGAGGCGGGCGAACGAGCGGGTCGATTCCACGACATCCTCGCCGCGGTCGCGCGCGCGTCGGATGGAGACCCCGAGCTGCTGCGCCTCCTGGACGCAGAACTTGGGGACCGCATCGTTCAGTACCGCGAGGGCGAGCGACGCGCTCGCGGCGGCCTTCTCGAGCGAGCCGGAGCTGAGAGGTTCGGACATCAAGCGCATCCGGGGGTTCCCGACCCGGTTGTCGAGGATCGCGAGGTCGACACCGATCGTGCCGGCGATGGCCCGAAGCTCGTCGGCGCGGCGCAGGAGCTCCCGTACCCACGTCCAATCGGCGCCGGCACGGGCGAGCAGGACCTCCGCCCGCTTGATGACGCTCGTCGCCGCTTCGACGTCGCCGGTCTTCGCCGCCCTTTGGAAGGCCTCGTTGACGGAATCTGTCGGGAACGGGAGCCCTTCGGCCTCGAGGGCGCGGGCCCGTTCGGCGAGCGCGTTGAGGCGCGGACGCAGCGAAGCGATGCCGCGGGGCTCCGAGGGCATCGATCAGCCCCCCGAGACGTCAGTGGCCAGCATCCGCATGAGCCGAGAGAGGGTGAGGTCGGCCTCCTTGAGCTTCCGGGAGCGCAGGTGCTCCGTAGCTTCCCGGATCTGCATCGCGGCGTCGTGCGCGATGTCACTATCAGGAGGCAGGGTGCGGATCCGGGAGGCGAGCGACCGAGCCTTCTTGAGAAGCCGGTCGAGCGTCTCGTCCTCGGTCTCGCTCGGGGCTGCGGGAGCCGGCGGCGCGGAGGCCGGGGACGCGGCCGCGGCGACCTCGAGCTCGGCGAGCTCCTTGCGAAGGTCCTGAACGCAGCGGACCGCGTCCGAGAACCGACCCTTCTTGAGGTGCCGCGTCGCCTCGAGGTGCAGCCGCTTCGCGACCGCGCTCGGGGCGTGCTCGTCCGGGTAGCGGTCGAGGATCTTCTCGGTGCGTTCCAGCTCCTCGCTGAGCGCGCTCGGGACCGCCTCGTGGAGCAACATCAGGGTCTGGGCCGCTTCCTGAGCGACGCTGTCCAGGATCTCCTCGGTGAGGTTCGGCTCCCGCAGCTTTTCCCGGATCGCCTCGACCTCGCTCGAGATCTCCCCGAGCGGGATGCTCAGCTCGGCCGCCTCGCTGCGCAGCCCTTCGACCTGGGCCAGAAGGCCCTGGAGGCCTCTCCAGTTCGACTCGAACTGCGTCATCCGACGGTCGGTGTCGACGATGAAACGGATCGCGTCCTCGCGCTCTCCGGAGTCCAGGGCCGCCTTGGCGTCGCGAAGGGCGTCCCCGACCGCGATCTTCGCCCCGGTGCGCTCGAGCGACTCCCGCCGTTCTCCGAGCTCCGCGAACCGTCGGTGGACAAGCTCGTCGCTCTCGGTCTCGAGGCGGGTCTGGGCCGACCGGAGGATCGCGAGCGCCTCCGAACTCCGGCCGTCGGCCTCGCTGAGCGCGGCCTGGCAGAGCTCGTTCGTAAGGTCCGGGGCCCCTCGCCCGAGCTCCCCGACGAGGTCCATCCTCGAGCGGAGGTCGCGGCTGATGGCCGCGTTCAGCTCCTCCTCGGGGGAAGGAGCGCCCGGAGGCGCCGGGCCCCCGGCCGGGGCCGAAAGGGAAGGAGCGTCCGAGGGAGGCGGAGTGGTCTCCCCGCCATCGTTGGAGCGGAGGCCTTCGATCGCGAGCCCCGTCGGGAACCCGCACACCGAGCAGTGGGCCGCGGTGGACGGTATCGGTTGCTCGCAGATCGGACAGCTGGCCGGCACAGTACGTTCCTTTACGGTTCAGCAGACGGTGCGCGCGCCCTTAATTCCTTTCGTCAGACGTTCTCCTCTCGGCTCGATGCCGCGCGGGCAGGCCTACCCTCCCGAGAACGTGGGGACGACCACGAGATGCAGGGGCCCTTCGACCGGGGTGTCGAGGGGCACCGGCGTCTCTCCGACCAGGACGAGGCACCCTTCCGGCGACTCGCCGGCGGAACGGACGATGGCGCGCACGAGCGTCCCCGGCGGGACGTCGAGCCGCGCGCGTCGGGTCCGCCCGGCACGCGCGACCTCGACCTCCACGCGGACCGAGGCGGGGGAGGCGCTGAGGGGGAGACTTTCCGTCGCCGGGGGTTTTCCCCGTACGGCCTTTGAACTCCCGCGATGCAAACGCATCACCAGATCTCGAATCTGGCGCCTTGGCCAAGCTAGGCTACCTCAGCACCCGGCTCGTTAGCAGTTCGCCCGGAATATGGCCTTTTCCCGGCAGAGGCTGCCATCGCTCCTTCGCCCGGAGGGCGATTTCGATGGACGCGGGCCTCTTGCCGCCCCGGGGATTCGGAACCTTCGGGTCCTGTGGTCAGCGTCGGCGGGGCGGGGCGGTTGCACCGATCGACGACTTCAGTCGAACGATGGCGTCCACGGGGTACGGGTCCACTCCGTCACGGTCCGCCAAGAAGAGACTGACGTGGTCGCCGAGCGCAATCCCGCCCACGAGCGCCTCGAGACGGTCGTGGGACGGTAGGAGAGCTCGAGCGGACGCCACCCCCTTCGACCTCAGCAGGCGTTCCAGGTAGCGGAAACTCTTCCGAACGAGCGGGGACTCGCCCGGCCACTCGAGCAGCACGGCGATCGAGCGGGCGGCGTCGGCCCGGGCGACCGCATCCCACCCTACGAGCGCGTTGTGGAAGAGCTCCGGAACTTCGTCGAACACCGCCAGGCGCTTGGCGTTCTCCTCGACCTGCGTCTTCCATCTCCGGGCGAGGGGTACGAACGAGTTCTCCGCGTACACGAACGGAAGACGGGGGCCTACCTTCTGCGCGAGCGCGGCCGCGGGCCCGCGCTCCCGAGCGTACTCCCGGATCCGGGCGCGGGTCGCCTTCGCCGTACGTGCGACGCGGGACTCAAGAGATTCCGGGAACGTCGGGGCGAGAAGCCCGAGCACGCCGCCCAGGAGGTGACCGACCGCGGAACGAGGGGGAAGACCCGGAGGCACCGCGAGCACCGGGACCCCATCGGCCTCGGCGCGCTCGCGGAGGGCCCCGCCCGAAGTGACGACGGTCCGCCGCGCTCCCGCGCGCCGAGCCGCGTCGTACGCCACGAGGGTCTCCCAGGTGTCCCCCGAATAGCTGACGAGGAGCACTTCGACCTGGGCGTCCACCCAGCGCGGGATCTCCGGGGAGCGAACGATGGAGAGCGACGCGCGGCTCTCGGCGTCTACGACGCCGCGCGCGAGGTCCGCCGCGATACCGGACCCGCCCATCCCGACGGCGACGAACCGCAGTCCGTCTCCCGCCAGCGGCCGGGCGAGCTTCCGTCCGGCACGGAAGCCGGATTCGAGCGCTTCCGGCAGCGCCGCGGCGAGCGTCCGCATGCGAGCCGGACCGTTGGGCGCGGGAAGCCGCATCGGCGGCGACGGGGACCAGCGAGAGATATCTCTTGCGGGCGCGGGCCGGCGCGGCTCCCACTCCAAGGAAAGTTGAAGAGGCCCGTGCCACCATGCTGAGAACGAACCGTTCCCACTCGAACGGCCGGTGAGGGGTCTCCCGATGGTGGAGGAGAGCAACGTCGTCCGTCCGGGGGAACCCCGCGTCTCCACCGGTAACCCCTCCTTGGACGCGATGCTCGAGGGCGGTCTCGTCGCGCGCCGCCCCTACCTCGTCGTGGGCCCCTCGGGCACCGGGAAGACGACGCTCTCGATCCAGTTCCTGTGCGAAGGGGTCCGCCGGCACGAGCGCGTCCTCCTCGTGACGCTCGAAGAGCCGCCGAACGAGGCCCGGGTCAACCACCGGGGCCTCGAGCCCGACCTGAGCCGCGTCGAGGTCTTCGACGCGATCCCCGACATCATGCGCTACGAGCGGACGCCGTTCAAGGACATCGCGTCCGTCCGCTACGCCGTTCCCTTCTCCCAGGTTCCGTTCCGGATCCGCCAGAGCCCCGAGCTTGCCAGCGTCGAGGTGACGATCACCGCGCTCGAGCAGATGCTCCGGACCGAGGTGATCCGCAAGGGGTACACGCGGCTCGTGATCGACTCGCTCACCGCGCTCCAATACTTCTGCATGAAAGGGTTCGACCCCGTCGCCGGGGCTCAGTCGTTCCTGCGGTTCCTTTCGGACCTGCGGGTGACGACGATCCTCACGGTGGAGGCTCCGCTCGAGGACGTCGAGAGCGCCGAGCGGTCGCTCGCGCGCGGAGAGATCCGGCTCTTCCGCTGGGAGCTCGACGGCCAGACCGTTCGCGCCGTCGGAGTCGAGAAGTTCCGCGGCAGCTCGCACGACGTGCGCCTGCATCCGTACCGTATCGGTCCCCAAGGCCTCGACATCAACCTAGAGGTGACCGTCTCTCGGGACACCCGACAGATCATCGAACCAATCGTCCGGCGGCCCTCGGCTCCGGAAGCGGCCGCCTCGACCGCTCCGTTCGTGTCGGCCGTCACGCCCCTCGTCGACGAGTTGCGCGACCTGGTCCTACTCGGAGCGGACGTCGCTCCGGCCCGAAGCGAGATCGAGGCCGCCCTCGCCGCCACCAACGCGGGGCAGCTGGACCAAGCTCGGGCCCATCTCTCCCGAGTGTCGTCGCTCGTCATGGTCCTGGTCGACCGACTGAAGGGCCCCCGACCCGTCGCGACGGAGGATCCCGGAGCGACCTCCGCTCTCCAACGCGTGCTCGCGCGTGCCGACTCGGTGCGCACCGGAGTCCCGCCTACGAGCCTGCCCCCGGTCTCGGTCCTTCAAGTGCAGCTGGGCGCATTGCTGTCCCTCTTGCCGGCCCCGAGCCCGGCCCCGGCTCCGGCCCCCGAAGTGGCCTTGCCTCCGGAAAGAGGCCCGGCACCGGCCCCCGTACCGGCGTCGGCACCGGCCCCCGTAGTGGTGGCCAAGCCCGTCCCCAGGGCAATCGTCGCCGAGGTCGCTCCCCCGAGAGTAGCCTCGCGTCCCGCTGCCCCCGAAGGTCCCCGACCTTCCCCGACGGCAAGCGTACCCTCTCCATCTCTGCCCGAGGTCGCTCCGGTCCCGCCGCCGAAGGCGGAGCCCTCACCCCCCCCAAAGGTCGTGGAGAAGCCCTCGCGAGCGGAGAAGCCCGTGGAAGCCCCTCGACCCGCCGCCGCACGGCCACTGCCTCCACCCCCCAAGCCTCGCGCGACGGTGGCCGCGCCCCGCGTCTCGAGAGCGGGGCCCGCCTCCGCACCGCAACCTGGTCTCAAGAAAGGGGAGCCCCCACCGCTTCCCTCGGCTCGCACGCCTGAGTGGCGTTCGCCGCCCGCGGCCCCGCCGGGCGCCCCGGCGAGCCCCGCACTGGTCGGTCATCCAATCCCGAGCGCTCCTCCCCCGACCCTAACCCCGACCCCCACGCCCAAGGCCACCCCAGTTCCGGCGAAGAAGCGCCGGAAGCCGGTGGGGGCGCCTCCGAGCAAGAAGGTCCCAGCGCCCGCCCGAGTTCCGGTCCCGCACGAGCCGCCGACCGCGGCGATGCCCCGCCCCGCGGACGTCGAGAGCACGCCGGCGGAACCTTCGCCGGCTGCTCCCCCACCCACGCACGTCGAGCCGCCGGTCCCCCCGAAGCCCCGCCGAAGGACCTCTCGCAAGCGGAAGGCTCCGCCCGTCGTTTCGGCAGAGGTGGAACCCATACCCCCAGGCGTGTTCGGGGCTCCCGATGAGAATTCGGCCTCTCGCGACGACCCGGACCCCACGGTCCCGCCGGAGGGCTAATTGAGCGCTCCCGAACCGTTCACCTCGCGCGTCCCTACCGGGGTTCCCGGATTGGACCGTATGCTCGGCGGGGGCCTCATGCCCGGTCGACCGTACCTCGTAACGGGAGGTACCGGGAGCGGCAAGACGCTGCTCGGGATCACGTTCCTGCTCGAGGGCATACGGCGCGGCGAGGAGGTCCTGCTGGTCGCCGTGGACGAACCTCCGGGCGAGATCGTGGAGAACGTTCGCTCCATGGGATGGGACCTCTCCGCGATCAAGACGCTCGACGCCAACCCCGGGCTCCGCGGGATCAAGCGCAACGTCGCCGTCCAGGAGATCCGCGCGATGAACGACCTGAAGACGATGCGGGACGTCGCCGCGGAGTCGAAGAGGGCCAGCGATTCCGAGGACATCGCCATCCAGGGGATCCAGCTCAAGCTGCGCCAGCAGATGTCCGACGTGCCGTTCCGACGGGTCCTGGTCGATTCGATCACGTCGATCCGCCGCTTCGCGGTCAAAGCGTCGGTCGACCCTCAGGCGGAGCGGACCGAGATCCAGTCGCTCCTTCGGTTCCTCTCGGAGGCCGGGGTCACGGCGCTCATCACGGCGACGCCGAGCGACCCGGGGCTCCTCAACCCGGAGGAGGTCCTCACGCGCGGGGAGATCCTGCTGACGCGCAAGTGGGTCGGGGACCGCTCGGTCCGGCAGATCAAGATCGTCCGCATGCGCGGGTGTGCCCACGACCCGGAGCGCCGGCCGTTCGCGATCACCTCCCAGGGGATCGTCCTCGGCTGAGGCCGGCGGGCGCGCGGGCCCGTCCTCGGACCCGGAACGGCGGACCGTTCCGACGCGGTTACGGAAGGATCGACCGGTCGCGCGACAGCCAGCGCGCCGCCGAAGCCCGAACGCGCGGCGCGACGTACACGCTCACCGCCCAGTCTGCCGGGGGACGCGAGGCGAGAGAGCGCCAAGGACCGGGGGAGCGGAACGGGAACGTCGGACGCCCATCGAGAAGGACCCTCACGGTCCCCCACCCGTCACCGGCGCCCTCGTGCCGTTCGAGACCGGCGAGGTCGATGAGGACGGAGCCGGGCGCGCTGTGGACCCCCGCGGCGATCGCGTCCTCAACCGCCCGACGCTCGTCGGGCCGGTGGAGCAGGCGCCGCCACGCCGCGCGGGCGGAGCTATCGACCTCTCTCCAGCCGAAGGCCCGCTTGTAGAGGCGTCGCGCGAGCAGGGCCTTCGCGAGGTCGCCGCTGATCCCCGTTTGGTCGCATAGGCCGGCCATCAGCTCCCCGTCGGTCCAGCGGAATTGCTCGCGCGCGACGTCGGGGAAGCCGGGCTGGCGCTCGACGGCCGCTTGCGCCATCATCTCGGCGGCCCGGACGGTCTTGTGGTAGTAGACGGTAGAGTACATCAGGGCGCGTCCGACCAGGAACCCCTCGACCGCGCTGCGTCCCTTTTCGGCGAAGACGACGTGACCCCCGTCCCCGCGCATCGTCTCGAGGAGCCGCCCCGCGTCGACGGCGCCGTGGCCGACCCCGGTGTAGTGGGCGTCGCGTTGCAGGTAATCGATCCGGTCCGCGTCCACGGCGCTATGGAGGATCGCCCTATCGAGTCCGGACGAGGAGGCGCCCCGCGCCGGGTCGACCAGGTCCGCGACCTCCTTCGGTCGCAGGTCGAACCGCTCGAGGATGCGGGGGACCTCCGCCCGCGACGGGGGCCAGAACGGCTCGGTCCCCTCGATCCGGGCCCGCGAGATGCCTTCGTGGCTCATCCCGAGGACCTCGGCCATCGGGCCGTCGAGAGTGTGGGAGAAGGGGCCGTGGCCCAGGTCGTGGAGCAGAGCCGCGGCCGTTACCCGTCGCCGGGCCCGTCCCTCGAGCCCGAGCCGGTCGGCCATCTGGCCCGCTACCCAGAACGTCCCCAGGGAGTGCTCGAGACGCGTGTGGTTGGCGCCGGGGAAGACGAGGTGCGCGAACCCCGTCTGTCGGATCCCCCAGAGGCGCTGGAACTCTCCGGTACCGATGAGGGCGAGCGCGGGCCCATCGAGCAGGATCGTGCCATGGACCGGGTCGAAGATCGATTTGCGGGTCCCTGGGCGTGCCATCGGTCGATAGCTCCTTGGGAGACCAGCCCGCGGCGCGGATAAGGCGGTCGGCGCGGGCGCGTCCGGTTCCTATCGAGGACGAACGTATTTATGACGTCACGGCCGTCCGCCGGCGCGGATGGCAGAAGGCGACCCGAGCGAGTCGGTGAAGACGGAGTCGTCGATGGACGACATCCGACGCCGATTCCGGACCGCCCAGGAGGCCGAGGGCCGTCCGGACCGAGCTCGGTACACGAACGCCCTCAAGACGTTCCTCGCCACGGTCGAGCAGAAGCGCTCGGAGCTCGCGGGAGACGCCGCCGACATCACCCCTATGCTGCACGAGGCCGCGATGGCGTTCTACCGGACGTCGCAGCCCGACCTTGCGCGCCGGGCGGCGGACCTTGGGCTCGAGTTCACCCCGGGCAACGCTTCCCTTCTCCACGACAAGGCGCTCATCCTCCTCGCGCAGAACGAGGACCTTCCCGAAGTGGTGGAACTGGTCGACCGCGCCATCGAGGGGAACCCCCACGACAAGGGCCTCTGGGCGACGCGGGCGGACGCGCTTCGTCTGCTCGGCCGGTCCGAGGAGGCGGTCGACTCGTACCTTCGGGCCCAGGACCTCGATGCGGCCTCCACCCAGTACGTCGATAAGGCGCTCAAGCTGGCCCCGACCCACTCGGGAGCGCTCCACAAGAAGCTCTCGCTCGCCCGCGCGGTCGGGGGAGAGCTGCAGGCGCTCGCCGCGTGCGACGAGCTCCTGAAGACGAACCCGGAGGACCTCGACCTCCAGTTCGCCCGCGCCGAGCTCCTGGTCGCGGTCGGGAACCTCGCCGAGGCCCTGGGGCCGCTCGACACGGTTCGGGCCGCTCGCCCGGACGACGCGCGTACCGCGCTATTGCGCGCGCACATCCTCTTCCAACTCGGACGCAACGAGGAAGCGATCCCAATCGCCAAGGCGATCGTCGAGGGCACGACCGCCCCCGAGGCCAGTGCCCTCGCCGAGCTCGCTCACCTATCGGAAGCGGCGTCCCCCGACCTCGCGTTGGTCGCCCGGCAGAGGGTCCTGCAGATCGACCCGCGCAACCTGCAGAACCTGCTCGACCTGAGGGACCTCGCCCTCCGCCTCGACCGTGTGGAGACCGCGCTCTCCGCGTGCCACGCCATTCTCGACGTTCAGCCCGACAACCTCGAGGCCCTCCGGGGGAGCGCCGAGCTCGAGCTCGCGAACGGCCATCCCGACGAGGCGATCGATGCGTACCGTCGGCTCCTGAAGGTTCACCCTCACGCGCTCACGGAGCTCCGTAAAGCCCTCGACCTGGCTCGAGAGCAGAAGAAGCCGGACATGGTCCGCGAGTTCGCCGAGGCGGTGCTCGCGGAGGAGCCGGCCGACCTCGAAGCGCAGCTCGAGCTCGCGCGGACCCTCTCGACCGCCGGTGACGTTGCCGGGGCCATCCACGCGTACGACGCGCTCCTCGAGGCCCACCCCGGCGAGCTTCCCTACCTTCTCGAGAAGAAGGAGATCGTCGCTCGGACCGACGACCCGGCGCAGATTGCGCCGGTCATGGACGAGCTGTTCCGCCTCGACCCGACCCGCACGGACGTGGCCGTCGAGCGCGGCAACCTGTACCTCTCTCTCGCGTACGACCGCCCCGAAGGCTCCGCCGAACGGGACCAGGCCGCCCGGACCGCGCTCGTCTCCTACGAGCGGGCCTCGAGCGACCCCGACGCCGCGAACGTGAGCGAGCTCGGAATCGCCCGGGCGTCCCGGCTCGTCAACGACCCGGAGCGGGCGATCCGCGCCTACGAGTCGTTCCTGGCGCGCGAAGGGAACCATCTCCGTCACGACATCCTCAAGGAGCTCGGGCATGCCCTCCGCGAGACGGGGCGCTACACCGAGGCGATCGAGGCGTACGGCCGGGCGATCGGCGGGGGCCTCGAGGACGCGGACCTGTTCTGGGGCGCCGCCGAGGTCTCCGCGGAGGTCGGACAGGACGCGCGGGCCCTCCAGCTGCTCGACGTGCTGCTCCGCCGGGACCCGAGCAACCCCCTCTTCCTGAGGAAGAAGGGCCAGCTCCTGTTACGGAGCGGGAACCGCAGCGAGGCGCTCGCGGCCCTGCAGCAGGCCGTCCAGGCCGCCCACGGCGACCCGCACGCTTTCTTCGAGGTCGCCGAGGCGTTGCGCGCCCAGGGTGCGTACGCGGACGCGATCGCGTACTATCGACGCGGTCTCGACGTCGACCCGAAGAGCCGCCACGGTCGCCTGGCGCTCGCCGAGACGCTGCTCCTCTCGGGCCAGTATCCCGAAGCCGTGCAGATCGCCGACCCGCTCCTCAAGGAGGACCCGAACGACCTCGCCGCGTGGAAGGCGCGCGCCGACGCGTTCCGCGCGCTGGGGCGTTCGAACGAGGTCCTGTACTCGCTCAAGGCGATCCTCCTCCTCGAGCCGGAGAACGGTCCCGCGCTCCTCGAGATGTTCCGTCTCCATCGCGACTCGAAGGAGACCAAGGAGGCGTACGAGACGCTCGTTCGGCTCCTCGCCTCTTCGGCGCCGGAGGCTCAGGACGCCACGCTGCACCTCGAGCGGGGCGACCTCGCCGCGGCCCTCGGGAAGACGGAAGAGGCCAACGAGGCGTACGAGAAGGCCGCCTCGCTCGACCCCGTCATGAAGGTCGAGATCGCGACCCGCCGCGCGCGCCTTCGCCTCACCGCAGGCCGTCCGGACCTCGCGCTCGAGGTCCTCGACGAAGGGATGAAGGCCGTCCCGGCCGGCTCTCCGCCGAGCGTCGCCGCGCTCCTCCTCCGCGCCGAGATCCTCGGCGCGCTCGAGCGACCGGCCGAAGCTCGGGGCGCGTACGAGGAGGTCCGTCAGCGGGACCCCAAGTCGCCGGTCGCCCTCGCCGGCATCGGTCGTTCGATGCTCGAAGAGGGAAAGCACGCCGAGGCGGTTGAGTTCCTACGGGCGGCGATCCCTCAGGTCCCGCCGCAAGAGTCGCTCTATCTTCTGCTCGCGGAGGCCCACAGCGGTCTCGGCCAGGCCGGCGAGGCCAGCGACGCGGTGAAGAAGGCCGTCGAGGCGCTCCCGAAGAGCGTCGCGCTCTGGGTCCGCGCCGGGGAGCTCGCGGTCGCGCGACAAGCGTGGCCGGAGGCGGCCTCAGCGCTCGCTCACGCGCTCGCCCTTGGGCCGGCGAACGGCGAGGTCCTGGCTCGGGCCGGGTTCGTCGCCGAGCGGATGGAGCACCCGAACGAAGCGCTCGCCTTCTACGAACGCGCTACCGAGGCCGACCCGTCGAGCAAGCAGGCGTGGACCAGCCGGGGCCTCGCGCTCCTCGCGACTGGTCGCCCCACCGAGGCCCAGACCAGCTTCGACCGCGCTCTCGCGCTCGACTCCGACTACGGGCCGGCGAAGGACGGCAAGAAGCTCGCCCTCCAGAAGACCCGGGACGCCGAGATCCAGCGGTTCGCCCGGGACGCGCTCCTGCTCGAGGCGCGGCTCAACCGGACGGTCACGAAGAACGACCTCTTCGTCACGCTGCACATCCCGTACGAGTACCTGGAGCCGGTGCTGTCCTCGATCGGCCGGAACGCGAAGGTCGACCTGGACCGTCTCGAAGCGAACGAGGTCCGAGACCTCGAGAATGCCTCCTACCATCTCATCACCTCCGCCGTCGAACACCGGCCCGCGGGGATCGAGCGGCGGGGACTCACCCTCGCCGACGTCGCGGTCCTCTCGCCCCCGGCCTACTCCCTCGACCAGATCGAGCGCCTGTTCGGCTACCTACGGGCGGTCCTCGAAGCCGACCTGCGCCCGGAGAACCTCAAACTGACGCCGGATGTGGAGGAGCTCGCTCGAAAGGCCCTCGTCCTCCCGGCGGAGCAGCGCACGCTGTTCCAGATCGTTCGCACGCTGCGCGTGGGCATCTACAAGGCTCGGCTGATCAAGGTCGTAGAGCAGGCGGGGTCCGCCGTCCACGCGCCGCTCGCCGCCCTCGACCTCGGCGCGTATTCTCCTGAGTTCCGTACGCGCGAGGCCATGGAGGCGGAATCGGAGGGCGCGGAGGAGGTCTCCGGTCCCGCGGCTCCTTCTGAGTTTCCTGGGGGCGTCGAGACGGTCGTTGTCCCCTCTCCCGCGAGCGAATGGAGCGCGGGCGTTGACTACATCGCCACTCCTGGAGCCGTGGGTTCTACGACCGCCCGCGCGCCTTCTGCGCCCCGCTGCGTGGGATGCGGTGGCATCGCCTCCGTCGCCCACTCTTGCGGGGCGCCGCTCTGTCAGCACTGCGTCGGCCAGTTCCCGAGCTGTCCCAAGTGCGGGCAGCCGGTGACGACGCTCTCGTCCCGACCGCTCGACGGGGTCACCGTCCAGGCCCCCTCCGGCCGAGCGGTGTCCCGCGGCGGAAGCCTCACCGGACTGAAAGGGGTCTTCCAGCGCAAGCCGGCCCCGGCAAAGGCGGCACCGGCCCATCACGAGCCGCACCCAACGAAGGTTGCGGCGCCGCCACGACCGGAACCCCCTGCCAAGACGGCGAAGCCGGCGACGGAACGTCCCCAGGCCCCGTCGGGCGCTGGGCGACGAGCCCCTCCGAAGCCGGCGGCGCCGGCCGCTCCGGCGGCCCCGGCAACCGCCGCCGGGAGCGCTCCGGCCAAGCCCGTTCCCGAGCCGCCGGCTCCGGTGACTCCCCCGGCCCGGCCCCGGAGAGAGAAGCCCGACGACGAGCCGCGCCTCTGAACCGAAAAGCGGCACCTGAACTCTTATAGCGGACGCGCCTCTTTCATCGGAGGACGATACGATGACGGGACCCCCTACGGCCATGCAGCCGGTGCGCACTCGATGGAGCGGGCCGCTCCTGACGGCGTTGTTCCTGATCCTCGCCGTGGTGATCTTCGCGCTGCTCTACCTGGTCTTTACCCAGAACCAGCACTACGTCGGCCTCCTCGCGATCGGCGTCGTCTCCCTCTTCTTCGCCCTCGGTAGCTATCTCGCGGAGTCGCTCTCCCGGGACCCGAGCTACCAACGCTCCCTCGCCTGGGGTTTCTTCGGGATGGGGTTCGCGGTCCTGTTCTTCACGGTCGGGCTCGGCCCGTACTACAACATCATCTCGACCATCCTGGCGCTCGAGGGCCTCATCGTCCTGATCGTCGTGATGATCGTCACGGTCGCGCTCATCGCCTGGCGCGTTCGCGCGGTCCGCGCTACCGAGAACCTGCAGGTCCCGCGCACCCAATGGCGGAGCGAGGCCGCCCCGTCCGCCTTCTCCTACGCCGCCGCCAACTCCCCGAGCGTCCCGACGACGGCCCCTCCGCCCGCCACCTCTCCACCAGCCAACCCTCCGTCGACCCCGCCCCGGAGCCCGTAAGATGGCGGCCAACGCTCCGCCTCCGCCGCTGTCGCCGTCGAGCGCGCCCCTCACGTGTCCCAAGTGCGGGTCGGTCGCTCCCCCCAGTTCCCGGTACTGCAACGTCTGTGGGTCGTCGCTTTTCAGCCAAGGCGGCAGCTCGACCGGAACCCAGGCTCCCGCCGGCGCTCCACCCGTGGACCTCCGCGAGAAGGTGGAAGGCGACCGTGGGGCCCTCAAGCGGCTGCAGATGCTCATCCCCGGGTTCCGCGGCTACCGTCAGGGCGAGGACATACGGGCCGCCGACAGCTTCCTACGGATCCAGGTGGCGGACAAGATCAAGAACGCGCGCACGACCATCGAGAACGCGCGCACCTCCCTGACGAACTCGAACCAGTTCCAGTCGCTCAACGACCTCGCTCCCATCATCGCGGACCTCCTCCGTCTCGAGGGCCAGGTCCGGTTCGCGGAGCAGGGCTACACGGGCATCTCGCCCGCCGTGCGCATCAACCCCATGGGGCTCGACCGCCTCTACGAGTACGACTACGGGTTCGCGCAAGCGGCGGACCAGCTGAGCCAGACGATCTCGACGCTGCCGTCGATCGCGACGGGAGCGAACCCGACCGCGGTCGCGGCCCTCGTCGCGACCGCCCGGGGCCAGGTCAACCAGCTTGACCAGGCGTTCAAGGCCCGTATCCAGGTGATCGAGGGGATCCGGATTTCGTAACGAGGACGTGAAAAGGAGATCGAACGATGGTCACAAACGCACCTATCCCGGCGAAAGGCGGCAGTCTCTTCGGGTCGACCACCATCAACTGGGAGGACGTCTACAAAGGGAACAACGTGATGTGGCGCGTCCCGCGCAACATCCGCCTGAACGACAACGTCGTCGTCCGCCAGGACGAGACCGCCGTCTTCTACCGGGACGGTAAGGTCCTTGCCTACCTCGAACGGCCGGACCGGTACGCCCTCACGAGCATCAACGCGCCGATCGTCGGGAACCTCGTCAAGGAGCTCTCGGGGGTCCGTCAGGAGGCGGAGGTCTACTACCTTCAGCGCCGCATCTTCGACGGGAAGTTCGGCAGCGCCGAACCGTACGTCTTCCGCGACTCCGACTTCGGACTCGTTCAGCTGCGGGTCTTCGGCCAATACCGTTGGGACGTGGCCGCGCCGGACAACTTCATCAATCAGTTCGTCGGGACGTTCGGAGCGGTCACGACCCCCGACGTCGAGGCGAGGCTTCGAGACCAGATGGTCCTCCTCGTCTACAACAGCCTCGGGAAGCTCAAGGACCAGGGCATGCGGGTCACCGACCTCGCTACCCAGCTCACGACGATCGAGCAGGCGGTGCTCGGCTTCGCGCCGCAGCACTTCGGACCGCTCGGGGTGGAGATCAAGCAGATCCAGGGGCTTTCGATCAACCTCCCGGACGATGTCCAGAAGGCGGTCAACACTCGCTCGGAGATGAGCGTCCTCGGCGTGAACTACATGCAGTACCAGGCGGGCCAGGCGATGACCACGGCCGCCGCGAACCCCTCCGGCGCCGCCGGCTCGATGGCCGGAGCGGGCGTCGGTCTCGGCGCGGGTCTCGGGATCGGCTACGGGATGGCCGGCCAGATGCAGGGCGCGTACGGCCCCGGACCCGGCCAGCCGTGTCCGAAGTGCGCGACCCTTGTGCAGGCGGGGGTCCGGTTCTGTCCGAACTGCGGTACCCCGATGGGCGGGGCGCCTCCCGCCGCGGCCCAGGGCCCTCCGTGCCCGAAGTGCGGGCAGCCGAACGCGGCCGGCGTCAAGTTCTGCGCGAACTGCGGAGCCTCTCTAGCGCCTCCACCCGCTCGCAAGTGCCCGAAGTGCGGACAGGATGCACCGGGGACCGGCAAGTTCTGTCCGAACTGCGGAGCCACCCTCTAGATCGAATCCGTGAGGTCACCCGATCCCCCCGCCGCTCCCTAGGAAGAGGTTGCGAAGATGGCCTTCTGCATGAAATGCGGCGCTCAGGTGCCGGACGAGGCGCAGTTCTGCATGAAGTGCGGGACCCCCGTCGGTGGCGCGGCCCGACCGCCGCCCCCTCCACCAGCGGCTGCCGCCTCCGCGGCTCCGATCGCTGCCGCGGGCGTGCAGGAGCTCAAGTGCCCCGCGTGCGGCGCGCCCATCAAGCCGACGTTCGGCGAGATGGTGATCTCCTGCGACTACTGCGGGGGCTCCGTCACCCTCGGCGGGCAGGGATGGAAAGAGATCTCCAAGCACACGATGCTCCCGCTCGCCGTCGCGGACCGGGACGCGGCGCTGAAGATCGTTCGGGGATACCTCGACCAGGGGTTCCTGCACCGTCACTTCCTCGAAGAGTCGAAGATCACGGAGGAGCACCTGAGCTACGTTCCGTTCTGGGTCATACCGGCCGCTGCCAGCACCACCTACCAGTACCAGGCGGTCGCCACCAGCGTGGGCGCGACCGCCGGGACGATCGCGGCCGGAGCTCTGCTCGGCAACGCGCTCGGGGGCCGACGGGGTGGGTTCACGGTGATCCCCATCATGGCAGGCCCCGTCGTGAACCCGAACCGCTCGGAGACGATCTCGGGCCAGTACGAGTACCCGGTCGTGGCGGTGAAGGCGATGAGCGCCTACCAGCCGAAGGACTACCAGTTCTCGCTCACGGACCGGACCTTCTTCGACAAGAAGTCGATCCCGCAGACCGCCCCCATCCTGAACGGGGACATGGGCGAGGACGCGGCGAGGTTCGCCGCCGAGGCCTTCGTGAAGCAGCTCCAGTCGGAGGCGGCGCACCAGAAGCACCACATGGTCTCCAACATCAAGTGCGAGGTCCAGGTCTCCGAGGGCGAGCTCTTGCACGCGCCGATCTGGTACTTCCGCTTCGACCACAAGACCGAGAACGTGACGGTGCTCATCGACGGCCACGCCGGCCGGGTCATCCGGACGATGCAATGAGCCGGTCCTTCTCCGTTTAATAGCGGACATCCTGATTCGGGCCGCCATGGTCCCCTGTCGACCCCGACGCGCCGGCGCCTCCGGGCGCCTGGGGTTGACCGTACTGATCGCGCTTGTCGCACTGACTAGCGTCTTCGCCCTTCCGACGACCGCCACCCCTGGGACCGTTCACACTGCTGCTCCTCCCGCCCCTCTGCGCTCCTTCCTCCGGGCCGAGGCTCTGGGCGCGGCTCCGGACACTAACGCTCCGAGGACAGGTGCGAGTCCCGCGGATACTCCGCTCTCCAGCGCATCGGCAGGGTCGGTCGTCCGAACGGTCTTCCCCGGCTTCAACACCTCTCTGCCGGGAAGTTTCACGTCGAGCGTGTACGCCTGGCAGGTCGGGAGCCCCACCTATGTCCCATCGACCGACACCTTGTGGTTCCCGCAGCGCAGCGTGTCGCTTCCTGGGTACCCGATTCCCACGATTGCCCCCGCCGCGGTCTACAACCTCTCCACGGGCGGGTTCAGCGAGCTCGTCACCAATCTCTCGAACGCTTCCGCGCTCGTCTACGATCCGGTAAGCGGAAACGTCTACGCCGCCCTGCCGGCCAGCAATTCGGTGGCTGTTGTGAATCCCAGGACGGGAGCTATCGTAGACCCCGCGATTCTTGTTGGCACTGCCCCGGACGCCTTGGCGGTCGACCCGAACGCGAACGAATTGTTCGTAGCAAACTCGGGTTCGTCGAACGTCACGGTCATCGACATTACCGACAACACGGTGTCTTTCCCCAACATCCCGGTCGGCTCGGACCCGGTCTCTCTCGCTGTTGACCCGAAAGATGACATCGTATTCGTGGCGAATGCGGAGTCCATGTTTGTGTCAATGATCAACATCTCGAAGCTTCCCACGACTCTCACGCATATCCCCCTCATCTATGGACCCGCCTCGGCACTCGCATACTCGGCCGGATCCGACACCGTAATCGCTTCCATTCCTTCAAGTCGGTTCGCCACAATCATCGGCGGGGAAAAGCAAGTGCCAGTTACCCAAGTAGTCCCGGTTGGCACAGGGATTGTCGCCTCGGCGCCCTCTGCAAATGGGACTGAGTTCCTGGTCGGGAATTCGACCGGCGGAAACGTTGTGGCTCTGAACTCGACTATCGGCACTTTCCTCTCAACTATCCCAGTCTTCAGGAACGCGAGCCAGCTGGTCCTCGACCCGCAGTCAGGGTTGGTCTACTGCTGGACGTCGGGGTCAAGGGATTTGGAGTCGGTAAATCTCTCGTCCGACACCGCGAAGACAGTAGCGCCCACGACTTCTCCCGAGTTGCTTTCGATCAGCGCTCTTCCGACTCAGTCTGAGACCTATGTTTCCTCTGTCAATGACTCTCTGGTCTACGGCCTGAACTCGACTCGACTCAATCAGGCCTCGCCGGTCATAGCTGCGTCCGCGGTCCCGCTGTCCGTCGTTTCGGACCCGGCAAACGGCAAATTGTACGTCGGCATGAGCAACGGACTAGAGGCGTACAACGCATCTTCAGATCGCCTCAATGCGACATTCACCGCCCTGAGCGGAAGTTGCAGCCAGCTTGTGCTTGATCAGCCCGACAACCTCCTCTGGCTGTCGAACAGCGTGCTTGGGGTTGTCGCAATGAATCTCACAACCCATGTCATCGCGTTCGAGACGGGGCTCGTCGTTCCACCGGGTTCGACGCAGGGAATCGCGATCGACTCGTCGAACGCAGAGGCCTTCGTCCTAGTCCCCCCCAACACAGTCAAAGTTCGGAGCACCACAACGGACCAGCCCTTGTCCTCCGGAATCAATGTTGGTGCCAACGTTACCAGCCTCGCTTACGATGCAGCTGACAACCAGGTCTACGCCGCAGGGGACGAGGTGACGCTGGTGAACGGAGCCACCCTCGCCGTCGACGGGGGACCCGTGCTGATTGGGGGTCCTCACAAGGTGCTCGGCGAGGTCTATGAACCCTCTCGGAAGGACATCTACTTCGCTTCCGTCGGGCTACTTCCCGGCAAACAGGGAACCGTTACCGTGCTCGATGGTTCCTCGATATCGGCGAGCGAGTCTTCCGCGGTCGAGATTCCCGTGGGGGAAGTTCCGGACGCCTTCGGTGTCGTCACGTCTGGAAACTACGACGGATTGGGCTCAGGGATGGTCTGGGTCGCGAACGAACTATCCGGGACAGTGAGTGTCATCTCGAGCCCCCCTGAGATCACGTCATTCACCGCGAGCCCATCGGCCATCGACCTCGGATACCCAGTCTCGATCGACCTCCAGTATCTCGGAGGGGCCGGGCCATCCATGGTCACCTACTACGGGCTCCCACCGGGGTGTAGCTCCGCTGACAAGACCGAACTGAACTGCACGCCATCGTCAGTGGGCGTCTTTGCGCTGGCGGCGAACGTCACGGACTCGTTCGGGAACTCGGCGAACCTCACGGCGACGCTCACCGTGGCTGAGTCTCTCTCGATCCTGCCCGAGTTCTCGGTCCCGACATTCCCGGACCTTGATGTTGGCGTTCCCCTCTCAGCGGTTTCGACGACCGTCCTTGGTGGCGTGCCGCCGTACACGTACCAGTGGTCATGGGGGGATGGAACCACGTCGTCGGGGTCCAACCCGTCGCACACCTACGCGCAGCCGGGTGTCTTCCTGCTGACAACGACCGTACGGGATGCGACAGGCGCCACGAACGTCTCTTCGGCGGTCGTCATGGTTTCCCCTGACCCGAGCGTGAGAGTCCTCCTCAGCCCGGGCAACATGACCGATGTCGCCATCCCTCTTTCCCTGAACGCGACCGTCACCGGTGGAACGGGTTCTTCCCAAGAGAAATGGACGTTCGGGGACGGGACCGAGTCGGTCGGCTTGAACAACACTTCCCATGCTTGGGACCGTCCGGGGACCTACACCGTCACCTTCGCGTACATCGACGCGCTGGGCGTGGCGGCGAACCGGTCCGTCAACGTCACAGTGCACTCCTCCCTTACGGCGACCTTCACTGCGGGGAGCGCTTCCTCTTCTAATGCGGCTTCGACGGGATCTCCCGTGAACTTCACGTCTAACATTTCCGGGGGCACCCCTCCGTACCGCGAAAGCTGGTCGTTCGGAGACGGTTCGTTCGCTAGCGGTCTCTTGGTCAACCATAGCTACGCCTCCGCGGGAACATACAGGGTGACGGTCATTCTCGATGATGCGGTGGGCGGGGGCGTTGAGTCCAACCTCTCCGTGACGGTCGCCGCGAGCCCGAGCTCCGGAGGGAGCGTGACGGGACTGAATGGAGGGTTCGGGTCGGGGCTGTTCCTCGGACTCGTGCTCGGCGGAGTCGCCGCGGCCGTGGTGCTCTTCCTGGCCGCGCCCCGCCGGGGAGCGCGTCCTCCCCCGCCGGGACCGGTGTCGCCTTACGTTCCGCCTTGAGGCGAACGACGGGACGACGGGCGCGCGTCCTCCATCCGTCGTGGCCGACCGTCGATCCCCGCTTCGCTGAAGAGATAGCGGACCGGCACTCGTCGGGCCCCGTGGGTCCAGTAATCGCAGCGAGTGCAGCGCTGGCCGAGCACCACCGTTCCGCCCGTGAGCGTGCGGTTATGGATCGGAGCAAGCGGCGAACTGCAGACGGGACACGCCACGAGAGGCCGGGCCGTTGCCCGTTCGGTGAAGCGGACGGTCATTCGGACGCCGGGGACGTCGATGAGCAGTCGGCGCAGGCGCGCTCCCCCGAGGACCGCGAGGGGCTCGTCCCGACGGAGCAGCTTCAGGAGCGCTCTTTGGAACTCGGCCTGGGACGCGAACGAGGCCTTGCCGCCCCGCACGACGCGCCGAGCGGCCCGCTGGACGACCTCGGCGGCCGGCCGGCGGAACCGGACGGTCCGTTCGCGCTTACCCCGCGGCGCGTCCGTGGCGGCCCTCTCGGGCACGGATCTCCTCCTCATAGAAGCGACGGGCGAATTCGGACTCCTCAGGGCCGATCTTCACGGTCTCCTGCGGAGAGGTCGCGAAGTACGTGAGCAGGGACGCGGCCGCGGCGAGCCGGACGGCGCGCGACTTGAGCCGGGGTGAGAACTTCGGGAAGTCCGTGGTCTTGAGCGCCCGCTCGGAGACCTCGCGGAGCTTCTCGTAGAGGGTCCGCTCGAGCCGGACCGGTCGGGTCCGGAACTTTCCGGCGACGAGCGGGTGCCCGGTCTCGACCGCGTACACGAGGGTGAGGTGGTCCCGGATCTTCTCCGCAAGCGAGAAATCGAGCTCTCCCAGCTCGAGCCGCTCGGAGCTCGCTTCCACGGCGCGGAACCGGGCCCGGGTCATGGGGTGGAACCGAAGGAGCATCCGGTCCTCGAGCGCGGCGAAGTTGGGGTCCGCAATCGTGGTCCAGTAGTCCTGGGCCCCGGCGGTCCGGACGTTGTAGTTGACCGAGAAGAACGAGCGGAACGTGTAGGGCCCGACCGTGCCGAAGGTCGTCTCCCACTTCACTTCTCGCTGCTCCATGACGAGCTTCAACGGCTCGACCATTCCACGGTACTTGAACCAGTCGTTGAACTCGGGAACGATGAAGTTGAACGTCCGGCCGGTGTAGGCCGCCCCCACCCGGAGGAACTGCACCGGGGTGATCCCACCGCAGTAGCGGTTCCGGCCCGGAAGGCCGTGGGGTGGAACGCCGCTCCGGGGGTTCCCCCGAACGATGTCGTCGATCGAGAACGTCTTGCCGGTCCCCGGCGGGCCGAAGAGGGCGAGGTGGAACCCGGTCGTTCCGGTGGGCCGTCCGGTGGGCGCGAGGAGCGGTGCGTCGGCGAGGGCGTACTGCTGGAGGATCGAGATGAGCGAGTCGAAGTAGAGTTCCTCTCCGAAGAGTCCCTTCAGGTACCCGGCGAGCTTCTGGACGTTGAAGGTCTTCCCGAACTCCACCGTAGCTTCGAGACGGTCCCGGAGGACCTCGCGAAGGCGGTCCAGGAACTCCCCATCCATCGCCCGTATCTCGGCCCGCTCGTCGGGTACGGGGCCAAGCGCGGAGGTCTCCACGGCCTCGGAGCGTTCGAGCTCGTCGAGCAACAGCTGGCGCAGCTCCTCGGGGTACGGGACCTGGTAGACCTTCTCGCCTTTCCCTTCAGGGAGCTCGAGAAGGAGACCCCGTCGCTTGAGGCGAGTGAGCAGGCGTGATGAGTCTTTGAACACCCGCTCGCGGAGCAGACGAGTCCGGAGCTCCGAGAGTCGAAATCTCGCCGGCTGAGCCGCCAGGCCGCGGACGGTCCGCCGCCGGTCGGAGTCCGCGACCATCGTCGCGAGGACCCGAGCTATCGGAAGGTCCGATGCCAGGATCTCGAGGTCGGCCGACGCGGTCACTTTCCAACACGAGTCTTCCGACCGACTTATATTATCCCACCAACGGAGTCTCCCACCGTGGTCGGACACAGCTCCTCCGCGTACGAACGGGAGCTCCGCAGCCTCCTCGAGGGACAGCCCGACGCGGTCCGCCGCTACGCGCACTCTCTCCCTCCGACCGAGCGGTCCGAGTTCGAGCGGCTCATCGAGCAGCCGTTCCTCGTCATCCGTGCAGCTGGGTCCCTGGGGTTCGACCTAGTAGCCCTTCGCCGGGAGTTCGCGGTCCCCCTCGAGGTCAAAGCGTCGTCCGAACCCGTCATCCGATTTTCAGCGGCCAGCGGGCGCGCCAACGCTCAGCTGGAGTTGCATCGTAAGGCGGTCGAACGTGTCGGCCTCACAGTGCTGTACGCTTACCGTCGGGTCGGTTTTAGGGGGGCCGAGGCCTGGCGAGTATTCGTTACGGGCAAGACGCCGGAATCGGGGATTCTCCGCTTAGTCTGCCGAAGACTTCCTAAAGTCAGCGAGACCCCCGAGGGGAACGGGATCCTTCGGTGGGAGGAGGGATCGCCTCTCTCACGCTTCCTCTATGAGGTCCGCTTCCTTATGGAACGGCAAGCGGAGTGAGGGGATGTCGCTCCACGTCGCTTCGGTCGGGATGGGTCGGTTCGGGAAACGCACGGAGGGGCTCATCACCCTCGCGACGGAGGCCGCGAACCTGGCCCTCGAGGGGATCGGCCGGAAACCGGTCGACCTGCTCGTCGTCGGGTCGATGTTCGCACAGGGTTCGCACGGTCGCGAGGCGCTCCTGCCGCGGCTCGCGGGCCAGCTCGGGCTAGAGTCCGCATCCGGGTTCCGAGTGGATTCCTCAAGCGGCACCGGAGGGATGGCCTTCCACACCGCCGCCCTCGCCCTCGAAACCGGCCGTTACGAGCGGGCTCTCGTCATCGCGGCCGAGAAGATGACGGACCGCTCGACCGCCGAGATCACGAAGGAACTCTCGGCCGCTCTCCATATGAGCGAGGTCGCGGCAGGCGCGACGATGCCCGGATTGGCGGCCATCGTGACGGCGCGCTACCTAGAGCGCTACGGGCTATCGACCGACATCTGTGACGTCACCGCGGTCCACGCCCGGTCGATGGCGGCGAGGAACCCGAACGCCCACTTTCAAAAGGCTGTCACCGCCCAAGAGGTCGCCGCTAGCCGCGCCGTGGCGCTTCCGCTTCGATTGCTCCATTGCTCGGCCATATCGGACGGCGCGACCGCAGTGGTCCTCGAAAAGGGGACCGGCCCGGCGACCGTCCTCGGCCTGGGACAAGGGTTCGACGCCCTGCGGCTCGTCGACCGCGAGGAGTTGACGAGCTTCGCGGCCACCCGCGTGGCGGCGCGGGTCGCCTACGAGGCCGCGCATCTCACCCGCAAGGAGGTCAATCTCGTCGAAGTCCATGACGCCTTCTCGCCGTTCCTCCTGATGCACCTCGAGGACCTCGGGTTCTGCGGCCCGGGCGAGGCGCCGAACTGGTTCGAAAAAGGGTGGGTCGGTCTCGACGGCCGGCTCCCCGTGAACCCTAGCGGCGGCGTGGTCGGGCGGGGACACCCGATCGCGGCGTCGGGACTGGCCGCCATCGGTGAGGTGGCCCTCCAGCTGCGGGGGGAAGCCGGTTCTCATGCCGTCGCCACCCGACCGAAGGTCGGGCTCGCCCACGCGGTGAGCGGGATCGGCACCCACAACTTCGTCACCATTCTCGGAGGGGAGACCGCATGATCCTTGGCGCAACCCTCGAGCTCACGCGGTGCACCTCCTGCCACGCTCGTTTCTTGCCCACGGACGGGCCGTGCCCGAAGTGCGGTTCGACCGACTGCGCGCCGTACTCCGCTTCGGCGGTCGGAAGGGTCCTGGTCGCGACCGAGCTCCACTACCCTGCGTCGGGGTGGCACGCCCCGCACCGACTTGCCCTGGTCGAGATGACGGACGCCGTGCGCGTCCTCGCGATCATGGACGGTGGGCTTCCCGTCCCCGGGGACCTCGTCGAGGTCCGGCGGGACGGGGACGTCCATCGGGCCCGGCCCGAGCCGACTCAGTAGGGACGCGGGGAGGGGGACGTCCCGAGGGGTCGGTCCATCCGACCCCCCTTTTGAACCCCCGAGGTGAAATCACCACAGGATTAGCAATCCTGCGCCTTACCGGGCTGGGCTATCCCCGCGCGAAGCCGTCGAGCCGCGTCCGCGCCTTAAACCTTCGGATGGTGGGGGCGCTCTAACGCATCGGACGTGCCTCTCCCCGGCCGCCCGGCTCGGGGCGCTCGCGACCGAATTCGGGATCACTACGCAACTCGGAATCCCACCGATCCACCGAGGTTACGGGTCTTCGCGGGGGTCTCTTCACCGGCAGGTTATGTAGCGGTTCCGCGGTGCCTCGGCGGAGAGCGGTATGCAGGTCGCAAAAGCAGGGGTCGTGGGCGCCGGGACGATGGGAGCCGCGATCGCGGAGGTCCTCGCGCTCAACGGGGTCGATGTCGTGTTGATGGACGTCGATGCGCCGCTCGTCGAGAAGGGTCTCTCTCGGGTCCGCGCGTACGTGGACGAGCTCGTTCGGTTCCACGAGAACCGTGCCCAGAAGGAGATGACCCGGATCTCGGAGCTCGCGGGAGACCTCTCGGAAGAGCAGAAGGCGAAGGTCCGCGCCAAACTGGCCCCGAAGTTCACCCGCGCCCAGGGCGACGAAGTCATCGCTCGGGTGCGCGGCACGACCGAGTACGCTCCGTTCGCGGAGGTCGACCTCGTCATCGAGGCGGTCTTCGAGCGGTTGGAAGTGAAGCGACCGGTCCTCGAGGCCCTCGACCGGATCGTCCCCGACCAGGCCGTCATCGCCACGAACACCTCTTCCCTACCGATCACGCGGCTCGCGCGCGGCCTCAAGCACGCGCCGACGACGCTCGTGATGCACTTCTTCAATCCGGCTACAGTCCTGCCGTTGGTCGAGGTCGCGGGGGGGGTCGAAACCCGGGAGGACGTCATCACCGACGCGATCGCGTTCCTGGGCGGACTCCGCAACCACCGTGGCCCGCTCGTCCCGATCCGGGTGAAGGAAGCCCCCGCGTTCGTCGTCAACCGTCTGTTGATCCCGCTCCTGAACGAGGCCGCGTTCGCGTTGGACGAGAACGTCGCCTCGTCGCGGGACATCGACGTCGCGATGAAGGCCGGAGCCCGGATGCCGATGGGACCGTTCGAGCTCGCCGACCTGATCGGCCTCGACGTGTGCCTCGAGGTCGTCGAAACGCTCTATCTCGAGCACCTGGACTCGAAGTACCGACCCGCTCCGCTCCTGCGGCGCCTCGTCGCCGCCGGCCGCCTCGGGCGAAAGACCGGTAAGGGCTTCTACGAGTACCCGACCTGAACGCTGCCTTCCCGAGGAGGGCAGCACCGAGCTGGGCCTTCCTCGGTCCGTTGCTCCTTCTCGCTCACGGGGCCTGGCTAGTGACCACAGGAGAAGGGCACGGTGGTCGGACCTCCCAGGTAATCCCCGGGAAGCGAATAGGAGAGGCTGACCGTCACGGGGGAGACGAGGGGACTGGAACCGGCGAAGGCATCAAAGAACTCGACCCCATCGTTCCCCGGGAACGGTCCTGAAGTGTACCAGCCGCTTCCCGACGTTCCGGTGCCGTTGTAGACGACCAGATTGCCGGGCTCGAGCCATCCCACGGGCCAGACGGTGTACGAGGCCTGGAGCAGGATCGGGGAGCCCGGGGTGGACCACGTGAAGGAAACGTTGGTCGTGAGCGATCCGAAATCGGTCTGGTCGGGGACGCAGACCGATTGGTGCCAGCCCAGTTCGTAGTCGAGGGTCAGGGTCTGGTGCTCGGAGTACTGCGCGGGTACCACGAACGCAAG
Organism: Thermoplasmata archaeon UBA61; assembly: GCA_002503985.1. Classification (GTDB taxonomy): domain Archaea; phylum Thermoplasmatota; class Thermoplasmata; order Lutacidiplasmatales; family UBA184; genus Lutacidiplasma. Next base: position 9,817 of record DASW01000003.1, on the reverse strand, counting down.
CATCGCGATCACGACGGCCACGATAACGACGACGAGGATCTGAAATACGCGAAATATGCCGCTGAGACGGGGCGGCGGGGGCGCGAGCGTCCCGGGAGGGACCGGGTCGTCCTCGACCGGAGGGAGCCACCCGTCGTCCGCCTGGACGGGGGGCTGGTCCGCGCCGGTGTACGCGCCGACGCCCCCCGGCCGCTGACCGACGAGGCCAATCACGCCCGGCTATTTCCCTCGAGCGATATCAAGGAAACGTCCGGCAGGTCGCATGACGACCGTTCCACCAGGGACGTGAGGGCCTTACTGTCCGTGCACCACAATTCCTGGGGGCACGGGTGCTCACATTCCTGGGAAGGCCGGGGCAGGGGCCGTGGTCCGACTCAGATCACCTGGCCGATGCTACCACCGGGGAAGCCTTCGCCGCGGGCGAGGGAGCCGGGGCCGGGGGCTTCGCGACGGGGGCCGCGGCAGCCGCCGGGGCGGCCGGCTTGGGAGGCATCGTGGGTGGTTTGGGGGGCGGGGGGACTAGGTTTCTCTTGAGGAATGCGAGGATCCATGTCCACCCGGCTTCGGCGGGGCCGACCTTGTACCCGCGGAGGTCCCGAGCGAGGAAGTCATGGCGGGCCCCGGGGATCTCGACGAACTCGAACGAGTTCTTGCTCGCAGATTGGGCGGCGACCAGCTGGGCCCATGCCTTGGGGGACGAGCGGTCGGACGAGCCCCGCAGGTAGAGGAGGGGCACGGTGATGAGCTTCGCGAGGTCGGCGGGTTTCACCGGCATCGGGTAGGCAAGGGCCACCGCGGCGAGGCGGGTGTCCCCTGCGGCGAGCGCGAGGGCGAGGCTCGCGCCGTACGACGTCCCGAAGACCGCGGACTTCGAGGCGTCGACCATCTCGCGGCTGCGCAGGTATTCGAGGCCATCCCCGTAGAGACGGAGGAGGTTGGCGACCTGGGGAGAGCCCACCGCGACGCCGCCGCGGAGCTGGGCGCTCGAGCGGAGGGCGATATGGAGGGCGGCTCCGCGACCGTCCGTCTTGGCGATGTCCGGGATGAGCACTTCGTACCCTTCCCGCGCGAACCGGATCCCCGCGTCGAGGAGCGTAGTAGTGATCCCGTAGGTGTCCGGGGTCAGCAGGACGACCGGGTGCTTGACAGCTTTCGTGGGCGAAAGGACAATCGCTTGGGCCTTTCCGGAGCTCGTGGCTCCCGTGTCGAAGGTGACCCGCTCGCTCCGGTAGAGGGGAGCGGGGACGCCGGGCTTCTTGTCGGTCTTGATCCAGGTCTTGTTGAGGAAGTCGAGGACGCAGAGCTTGAAGCGCTCCTTCTTCAGGACCACGACCGCTTGCCGCGCGCCGCAGATGTCGCAGACCCCGACGATCCCGCTGCCGAAGTCGACATCGGTGAGGTTCAGCATCCGGTCGTCGTCGCGCATACGCCTCGGTAGGGAACGAGCGCACGAGCTAAGGCCGATTCATAACCGTTGCCGACGGCGGGCGGGCTCCGCCCGGGGCCGGGATGGCGGGGGGGAGGGGGCCGGGGCCCGTCCCCGGTGCAGCTCGAGGTGGTGGCGGTCGCGGGGGACGAGGACGTTCACGCCGCGTCGCCGGAGACGCTCGGCCAGCGCCCGGTCGGCGGTGACGACCCAGGCCCCGTGGCGGACGGCCGCCTCCAGGACCGCCATGTCTCCTCGGCCGGGGACGGCGAGCATGGAGAACCTCTGCGCCAGCGCGAACGCGGCTCGGGCTCCCGCCACCCCACGAGCGACGAGCCCAGCGAGCTCATCGACGACGGAGGAGGGGACGACGAGGTGCGCCCCGGGGCGGATGCGGTCGACCTCCGACTCGAGGGGGAAGTGCGCCCGCACCGGGAGCAGTAGCGCGTTGGCGTCCAGGAGCACCCAGGCGCGACCCCCCGAGGGAGCGGGGCTACGGGCGCGAGAGGGTGATCCCGAGCTTGTCGCGATCGTGTTCGACGCCCCCTCGACGGCCCTTCAGGACGTATCGTTGCGCCTTCTGGTTCGCGGTCCTCGGGATCTCGTCAAGGAACTCGATGTACTTCGGCACCATGAAGAACGGGAGGTTCGCGGCGCAGAACTCGAAGAGCTCCTTCGGCGTGACCCGGGCTCCGGGCTGAAGCTGGACGAACGCCTTGACGTCCTCCTCCCCGAGGGGGGACGGCACTCCGACGACGACCGACTCGAATACGGCGGGGTGCCGGTTCATGACCGATTCGACGTCGTACGGAGCGAGGTTCTCCCCGCGTCGCCGGATGACGTCCTTCTTCCGGTCAACGAAATAGTAGTACCCATCCTCGTCCCGGGTCACGTAATCCCCGGTGTGGAACCAGAGGTTCCGCCAGGACTCAACCGTCTTCTCCGGCTTGTTGAGGTAGCCGGAGAACATCGTGAAGGCCGCCTTCGGGCGGACGACCAGCTCTCCGCGCGTGTTCGGCGGCACCGGCCGGTCGTCGTCGTCCACGACGTCGGCCTCGACGAAGCCGAGAGGGGTGCCGATCGACCCGACCCGAACCGCGTCCGGGGGGTTCATCGTCGTCGTGCACCCGCATTCGGTCATCCCGTAGAGCTCGATGATGGTCACGCCGAAACGGCGCTCGAACTCGGGCCATACCGCGCGGGTCGCCCCCGCGGTGAGCGCGGTCCGCACCGTATGGGTACGGTCGGTCGGCTTTTCGGGCTGCTTGAACAGCACGTTGATCATCGCGATCAGCAGCGAGATGTGGGTCGCGCCGAGCTTCGCCGCCGTCTCCCAGTAGGTGCTCGCGTGGAACCGCTCGTCGAAGGCGGCGGTGACGTCGTTCAGGAGCGCGGAGAGGGCCGTCATCTCCTGGGCGTTGCAGTGGAACAGCGGCAGTCCCGAGTAGAGGACCGCATTCGGCGTGAGGCGGCTGCGACGGCCGATCTCGGTCGGGGTCGTGATCAGCTTCTGGTGCGGGATGATCGCCCCCTTCGGGGGACCGGTGGTCCCGCTCGTGTACATGATCGAGGCCGCGTCGCTGGCCCGAACGGTCGGAATCGGGTCGATCGCCTGGTCGGACGGCAACTCGGAGTACGGCATCGCACCGACCGGAAGAGGCTCGTTTCCCCTCTCCGGGGTCGCGATCCACTCGCGGGTAATGTGCAGCGACTCGCGAAACGGGGCATAGGAGTCCCAGAGGCGTCGGTCGATGACGAGGCCGGTGGGCGCGCTGTCGGCCAGCTCGTATCGAAGGATCTCTCCTTTGAGGCCGGTGTTGAGCGGAACGAGGGTCGCTCCCCGCTTCGCCGCCCCGAACCAGAGGAACGGGAACTCGGGGGTGTTGAAGAGCAGGCTCGCGACCCGGTCCCCGACTCCGATCCCGGCCACCGCGAGCCCGTTCGCGACCCGGTCCGATTCCCGGTCCAGGTCGGCATAGGAGATCTCCCGGGACGCGAATCGGAACGCGACCCGGCTCCCGTTCTTGCGAGCTTTCCCGCGTACGAGCGCCCCGAGGGTCGGGTACTCTTCGCCGGCTTCGAGCACGGGGAAGCGACGAGGTTCGCCTGTCCATAAGCTTCGTGGAAGGGAGCTTTCTTAGAGCGGGGCGGGCTCCTCCGTTGCGTGCCCGCACGGAGCGAACCATACCGTCCCACGGCTCCGATCGTCGCCGAGCTCGCCGCGGGGGCCGTTCTGCTCTCCGAATCCGGGGAGGAGACCCTGCTGCTCCACCAGCGCGACGAGGACCGCTGGTGCTTCCCGAAAGGGCACGTAGACCCCGGGGAGTCCCTCACCGAAGCCGCGCTGCGAGAGATCCGGGAGGAGACGGGTCTCTCCGAAATCCGCCTGGGCCGCGAGGTGGACGAGGTCTCGTACCGGTTCTATCAACCACGGACGAACCGGAACGTGTACAAGACGACCGTCTACTTCGTCGCCTTCACCCGCGAGCGCACGGCGCGTCCGGAGAAGATCTTCGACCGAGCGGAATGGTTCGACCTCACGACCGCTCGGGACCAGGTGAAGTACCCCACCGACCGTCGAGTGATCGACCGTGTCCTCGAGGCGCGGAGTGGCGACACGGCAAGCGCGGCACCGGACTAGTTCGGTGGTGGCAGGAAAAAAAGGAGGAAAGGGTTGGTGGGCCCCCAAGGGGCCCACCGTTGGGCGCGGGGTCACCTCAGGGTCGGCGGTTCGGACCGTCCGCGAGATCGTTCCTCTCGTCGGTCGGTCCCATCGTGGGCGGAGAGACGGCCCCGGCGGGGGGAACGCCGTTCGGCCAGCTCTCGCCGTACCCACCCACCAATCCCTTCTGGGACTGGCGCCGGGCGTAGGAGCGCCACTCGATCACACCGACCGTCCCGACCACGACGACGACCACGACGCCCACCAGGGCGACGAGGAGCGCCGCGGACGGGCCCGCGGCGGCAGCGCCGCCGCAGCCGTTGGTGAGGCAGTTCGCTTCCGCGTTCGCCTGGGCGACGCTCATCGGCTGTCCCACGACCGTCCCGCTGGGGGAGGTCGGAGACGTCGCTGGGCTTACCTGGCTCTCGGGGGTCGCGAGCGCGTTCACCGACTGGGTGTTCGTACCGAAGTTCGAGGCCGCCGCGGTCACGCTGAGGCCGGCGGGACCCGAGCTCACGTAGAGGGTCTCCGCGGAGATCGCCGCCGTGCCGAGCGCGGTCGAGTCGTAGACGTGCGCGGCCGTTCCGAACAGGTCGAACGCGTGCGGGACGAAGATGAACCCGTCGTAGTTGTCGAACGGACCCTGGACGACCAGCAAGATCGCGGTCCGGGTCTTTCCGTCATGGAAGACCGGCGGAGTGACGGTCAGCTTGTACCCGGTAAGGTTCACGGGGCCGGTCGCACTGAGGCTGCCGACCTTCGAGCCGGATCCGGAGCCGGTCGTCCCGTTGAAGCCCGTGTCGGTCCAGGAGTAGCTCACGTTCCACGAGGCCGAAGGGCTCGCGGTCGCCGAGGAGTTCCACTCGCTGACGCCCATCAGGTTGAGGGGGATCAGGCCGAGGGAGGGGCTGAACGAGGTCTGGGCCTGGGCGACGCCCGTCACGTCGAGCGACGCGCCGGCGGTCACGCCGTGGATAGTCTTCGATACTGCTTCCGAGAACGAGGCGGCTACGGACGCCGAGGCATTGTCAACGCCGAGGGCCGGGACCGCTTGGCCGTTCACGTAGACCACCGACTGGTTCGTCAGGTTCGCGAACGCGGTGTCCACTTCCTGGCCGTGGTAGTTGTAGGTCGCCTGCAGGATGGGGCCCGTGTAGGACTCCGAGATCGTGATCCCGACCGTCCGCTGCTCCTCGAGCATCCACGTGCCCGGGGTCATGGGGGTCACGGTGAACACGACCGTCCATCCGAAAGTCGCGTTCCATGTGATCGTCACATTTCCAAACGTGAGGGAGTTGACCGAGGAGCCCTGCCCTCCATAGGCCCATTGGGTTGCGGTGTCGTTCGAAGCTGTGCTCATCACCGGTGCCGCGCTCGCCGAGCCCGAGAGGGCCGGGATCGCGACAAAGGCGAGGAGAAGCACGACGCCCGTCGCCGCCACCCAGAGTTTCGTTCCGCCGATTTTCGCCATGTTTCCTTCCGACGGAGCTTGTTCCGTCATAGGACCCAAGTCGGGGACCCCCGACATAAGTCGGCGGCCCGAGAGGGTGGGCACTCGTTAGACCCCTTGCGACGGTGTCGCACGGGGTCCTTGAGGGCGACCTATAGGATGCGGCCGTCCCGGACGATCGTCCGCCCGTCGATCGAGAGCTCGGCCCCGGCGACCGTCAGATGCCCGAAGAAGTTCGACCGGGTTCGGCCTCCGTAGCCGATGTTGCTTCCCACGAAGGCGGTCACCGCGCCCCGCTCGGACTCGTCGAGGCCCGGAGCCATGTGGACGGCAGGGTTGAGCCCGACCTCGAGCAGCGCCGGGCGGTCGCGGCCCTTTCCTCCTCGGGCGTACGCCTCCCGTACGCTCGCGGCTCCCTCACCGTAGCTTTGGCCGACCAGACGACCCCGCCGGAACGTCCATTTCCCTCCCCGGACCGGTTCGCCGAACTGGCTCGACATCCGGTTCGAGACGAACGTTCCGTCCGCCGTCGACTCGTCGATCGCCACGTAGACGCACCCATCCGGGACAGAGGTCATCATGCCGAAGCGCGCCCGCTGGGACGCCGCCGTGACCCAGCCGAGGTCGACCCGCGCCTTTCGGCCCGCCAAGGCCAGGTTTAGGTCGGTCCCGTTGGGATGGCGCATCCGGGCGGTGTGGCCCCCCTCAAGCGCCTTCTGGACCTTACGGGAGTCGGCCACGAGCTGCTTCGGGTCCAGCTTCGAGGCGGCCACCACCTCCTTCCTCCAAGCGTCGAACGAAACGCCCCAGTGTCGGGCGTTCGCCGGGGTCACTCGGGCGATCCCCATCCGAGCGCCCCGCACGCCGGAGCGCGAGGCTAGCTCGTACCACTTCGAGTTGAAGGCGACCAGCTTCTCAAAGGTCGCACTCGGTAGCTCCTCGAGACGGGCCCCGTCCTCGGGTCCCCAGAAGTAGATGTACACGTCCGTCTTCGCGAGCGCCGCCCACTCGTGCGACCCCGGTTGACCGATGGAGTCGTACCGCCCCTCCTCGACCGCGGTCCAGTACGAGCGTTCGTCCTCGTAGTGCAGCAGCGGCCGGGCCCCCAGGCGGCGGACCTCTCGGACGAACCCGAGCGCCCACGGCAACGCCGAAGGGTACGTTTCGATGGTGACGTTCTCTCCGGGCTTCAGGTGGAGTCGGACCGTGAGCACCTGGCGCGCCAGCCGGTCGGCTTCTTGGGGTGATGGGTCGCCCATGGAGGCGGGGTAGAGGGCGGGGGTTCAAGCACCTTTGCTCGTCGTTTCCGGCTCGTTCGGGAACCCCGGAACTCGGAAGCCGGCCCCTCGTAGGAGCGCGATCGACGAGGGATACCCCGCATCCGCATGGCGGGCGACCCCGAGGCCCGGGTCGTTGTGCAGCACCCGACCGATCCGTCGGTCCGCGTCGGGGGTCCCGTCCGCGACCACGACCAGCCCGGCGTGGATGGAGTTCCCGATCCCGACGCCGCCGCCGTGATGGACCGATACCCATGTGGCTCCGCTCGCGACGTTCAGGAGGGCGTTCAGGATTGGCCAGTCCGCGATCGCGTCGGATCCGTCCAACATCGCCTCGGTCTCCCGGAACGGGCTCGCGACACTTCCCGAATCGTGGTGGTCCCGGCCGATCGCGACCGGCGCGCGCAGGTCGCCGTCGTGCACCAACTGGTTCGCCAGATGGCCGAACCGCTCCCGCTCCCCGTAGCCCATGTAGCAGATCCGCGCCGGGAGTCCCTGGAACTTGACCTTGTCAGCCGCCAGGCGGATCCACCGGCACAAGTGCTCGTTCGTGGCGAACTCGCTGAGGATCATCCGGTCGATCCGATGGATGTCCTCGGGTTCTCCGCTGAGCGCGAGCCACCGGAACGGACCGCTCCCGACCGCGAACAGCGGGCGGATGTACCGAGGAACGTACCCTTCGATGTCGAACGCGTTCGTCACCCCGGCCTCGCGGGCCTGAGTTCGGAAGTTGTTGCCGTAATCGAACGCCCTCGACCCCCGTTGGCGCATGTCGAGGATCGCACGGGCCTCGGTCGCGATCGATGCTTTGACGCGCGCGAGGTAGGCGGGCATGTCGGCCGCCCGCGCGACCGCCGCCTCCTCGACGGTCATCCCCTGGGGGATGTACCCAACGCGGATGTCGTGGGCCGCCGTCTGGTCGCTGATCACATCCGGAAGGGTGCCCCGCCGGGCGACCTCGGGGTAGGCGTCCGCGGCGTTCGCGCACAAACCGATCGAGAGCGGCCGTCGCTCGTGCACGGCCCGCTGGACCCGGGATAGGGCGTCGTCCAGGTCCCGTGCCTCTTCGTCGAGGTATCGGTGCTTGAGTCGCCGTTCGATCGCGTGGGGGTCGACGTCGACGATGAGGCCGACTCCCCCGAGCATCGTGATCGCGAGCGGCTGGGCTCCCCCCATCTCGCCAAGACCGGAGGTGAGGGTCCATCGTCCCGCCAGGCTGGACGCGCCGAACTCGATGCGGGCAAGGGAGGCCAGCGTTTCGTAGGTCCCCTGGAGGATCCCCTGGGTGCCGATGTAGACCCAGCTGCCCGCGGTCATTTGCCCGTACATCGTGAGACCCCGGCTCTCGAGGTCCCAGAACACCTCGTCCGTCGCCCACCGAGGGACGATCAGGGCGTTCGCGATCAGCACGCGAGGCGCGTCGGGATGGGTGGGAAAGATCCCCACCGGCTTCCCCGATTGGACGAGCAGCGTCTCGTCACCCCCGAGCGTCTTCAACGTGGCTACGATCTGGTCGAACGATTCCCAATCGCGGGCCGCCTTTCCTCGACCGCCGTAGACGATGAGCCTCTTCGGGTCGCGCGCGACCTCGGCGTCGAGGTTGTTCTGGAGAAGCCGCAGGGCCGCTTCCTGACCCCAGCCACGGCACGAGAGGGTCGCTCCCCGGGGAGCGCGAATCACACGGTCGGACTCCAGCGTCCGCGTCATCGCTGAACGCACGCGACCGGTCCCTAAGTAGGCTTCCTGAAGAGCCCGGGACGAACACCCGGTCGCGCTCGACGCTCAAATCTCCAAAGGTAAGGCCGGGAAGGGTCCCACGATACCAATCGGAGTCGCTGAGCGAAATGTTGGGTGTGACCGATCGACCAACGCGGCGGGCCACCCGCGTGAGGGGCGCTGCCCCCGTCCCTCCCAAAGCTACAAGCGTGCGCGTTGGCTCCGCCCGGTCGGAGGGAAATCGGAGTGACGTTGCCGGTACGCTCGAGCTACCGCGCTTCTCCGACGCCTCTTCCCGAGGAGAAGCCCCTCGCGGCACCGGTCCTGGTCGCGATCGGGGGATTCCTGGTGGTCCTCGAGGGGCTGCTGATCGTAGAGAGCTCGACCTTCGACATGTGGGTCGTCCTCCTCGCCGGACTCCTCCTGATGGGATGGGCCCTGATCGTGCGGCACGAGCCGCATCACCACGTGGCCAACGGGATCACGATTCTCTTCTTCGTTCTCTTGACCTTCGTCTACGGCTATGGAGGGTTCTACCTCGGTGGCATCCTCGCCGGGGTCGGCGGACTCCTGGCCATTGTCTGGAAGCCCCGTCCATTGACGGGCCCCGTCCGCGTGCAACAATAGCGTCGCGGGGCATGCTTCTGGGGCATATCACGCCCGGGCGGTCCAGTATCTGGGGCCATCCTCGGTTCCGCTCCTCGTAGCCGGTCCAGCTGAGGATCCGATCTTCCGCTATAGTCGAAGAGTAATGCCTAAGCCGTGGTGCTCCCTGAGCACGTCCGTGGGGTCACCCAGGTCGCCGGCTTATGCTTCGTCGAAAGTGGCGGCGTCCTACGTTGAGTACAACCGGGGGCCGCTCCGCGGGTGGCTCGTCTTCTTCGGAGTGGTCCTGTTCGCTCTCGCATACGTTTCCGTGGTTGCCTGGTCGGATCTGGCCTCGGCCGTCTTGTTTGGGTCAGCCGGGGTGGCCTTGGTCGTCTTGGGCTTCGCGTACCTCGTTCCCCCGGCTCGATCCAAATAGGCTGGCAGGTTCGGACGGATAGCTCCCTCGGTCAAGATTGAAGCTCGCGCGCCGCCGTTTCACAGTCAGCGACGGACAATCGCCGCTTCCTGCGCATGCAGGAGGACGCCGTCTCGTTCGACCGGAAAGTCGGACCGCCGCTCGACCGTTAGCTTCCCTTTCGACGGGGGGGCAAACGTGTTCGAATCGGTCGCCAATCGGCCGCGCGCGTCCTGCATGAAGCCTGCGCGGGCGCGGCCGCCCGCGCGCTCCTCGCGGTCGG